>CAWHZA010000048.1:0-73398 GCA_963833665.1 uncultured Alphaproteobacteria bacterium
TGATCAAGGAACACGATCTGAACATGATTTATGTTATCGGTCCGGGTCATGGCGGTCCAGGACTGGTGGCGCATAGCTATCTCGAAGGGTCGTACACCGAACGCTTTCCCAATATTGAGCGCAGTCGAAACGGATTGCAGCGGCTCTTTCGGCAATTCTCCTGGCCTTATGGTATCCCAGATGACGTCGCACCGGAAACTCCCGGGTCGATTCATGAAGGGGGTGAATTGGGCTATTCCCTGGTCCATGCATACGGCGCGGCATTCGACAATCCGGACCTGATCGTCGCCTGCATCATCGGGGACGGCGAGGCGGAGACGGGCGCACTTGCCGCGAGTTGGCACTCAAACAAGTTTCTGAATCCCGCACGTGATGGGGCGGTTCTTCCTATCCTTCATCTCAACGGGTTCAAGATCGCAAATCCGACCGTGCTCGCACGCATCAGCCGCCGGGAATTGACCGACTTAATCCGCGGTTACGGCTATGAACCGCATTTTGTGGAAGGCGACGTCCCTGCCGAGGTACATCAAGACCTGGCCGGCACGCTTGATACGATCCTAGCTGAGCTTCAAAAGATCCAGAACGCGGCGCGTTCGTCTCCGGACACGGTGGAGCGGCCGCGTTGGCCCATGATCGTGTTCCGCACGCCAAAAGGGTGGACCGGCCAGAGTTCGTGGACGGTAAGCCGGTGGAGGGGACCTGGCGCGCGCACCAGGGGCCGATCGCAGACTTCAAGAATCCCCAACATATCAAGCAACTCGAAGAGTGGATGAAAAGCTACAGACCGCGTGAATTGTTCGACGCAGGTGGCAAGTTCCGCGACGAGTTCGCGGCCCTCGCACCGACGGGCCATCGCCGCATGGGCTCCAATCCGCACGCCAATGGCGGAGAATTGTTGCAGCCCCTATCGATGCCCCACTTCCATAACTACGCCGTGACTGTACTCAGGCCAGGCAGTGTCGAGGCGGAATTCGACGCGGGTTCTCGGAAATTTCCTGCGCGACGTGATGAAGTTCAATCTCGACAAAAAGAACTTCCGACTCTTTGGTCCTGACGAGACGGCGTCGAATAGGTTGGAAGCCGTATCGAAGCCTCCGGCAAAGAATGGATGGCTGAGATCGAAGATGTCGATATCAATCTCAGCGTCGAGGGGCGTGTCATGGAGGTGCTGAGCGAGCACCTGTGCGAAGGCTGGCTCGAGGGATATCTCCTCACTGGGCGCCATGGCCTGTTCTCGTGCTACGAGGCCTTCATCCACGTCATCGAATTCGATGTTCAATCAGCATGCAAAATGGCTCAAGGTCAGTAGGAATATCCCCTGGCGTAAGCCGATCGCGTCCCTGAATTACCTGCTCACGTCGCACGTCTGGCGGCAGGATCACAACGGCTTCTCCCACCAGGATCCGGGTTTCATCGATCACGTGGCGAACAAGAAATCCGATATCGTGCGCATCTATCTGCCGCCTGACGCTAACTGCCTGCTGTCGGTAACGGATCACTGTTTACGCAGCCGCAACTACGTCAACTTGATCATCGCCGGCAAACAGCCGGAGTGGCAGTGGCTCGACATTAATTCGGCCGTTCGCCACTGCACGGCCGGCGCGGGCATTTGGCGGTGGGCCAGCAACGATTCCGGGGATCCGGACGTGGTCATGGCCTGTGCCGGCGATGTGCCAACGCTTGAGACGCTCGCCGCTGTGACCCTCTTGCGCACGTATGTCCCTGATATCCGCATCCGCGTCGTAAACGTGGTGGATTTGATGGTATTGCAGCCTCAGTCCGAGCATCCGCACGGCCTGGAAGATCAGGATTTCGACGAGTTGTTCACGACAGACAAGCCGGTGATCTTCGCCTTCCATGGCTATCCGGCAATCATTCACAAGCTGACCTATCGGCGGCACAATCACGACAATATTCATGTGCGCGGCTACAAGGAGGAGGGTACCACCACGGCGCCCTTCGACATGGTTGTGCTGAACAATCTCGACCGCTATCAACTCGCACTGGACGCCGTCCGTCGAATTCCACGGTTCAGTGATCAACTAGACAAGGCGACCGCGCGGTACTGGACGTCGATGGAGCACCACAAGCTCTATATCAGTGAGCATGGCGAAGACATGCCGGAAGTTCGTGACTGGCGCTGGACCTCGTGAGCGGGCGCTTCCGCCGCAAAGCGTATGACAGACGCTGAACCACAGTTGAATGTACTTGCGCTGAACAGCGGTTCTTCCTCGCTCAAATTCGGACTGTTTGCGTTGGATCATCGCGGGTCGAAAATCTGCTCTTGGGCGAGGCCGAAATCGATAGGCGGCAAAAGCGGCAATTTCCATGCAGAAGATTCGCGCGGAAAGACCTTGCTCTCCGAGACAGGCCCCATTTCCAGCCAAAGCAATCTTCCGCATCGGAAGGCTTCTCGTCGACGCCAAAATGCCGACACCGGCCGCAATTGGGCATCGAATTGTCCATGGGGGGCCGAAGCTCCGGCAGCATTGCCTCATTGACGATGCGGTCTTAATGCAACTCGAAGGGGCGATCGCCTTCGCACCGCTGCATAATCAGCTCTGTCGGTCATCCGCTTCGCACAAGAGCATTTTCCGGGACTTCCGCAGGCGGCGTGTTTCGACACGACATTTCACGCCGACTTGCCGGCGATTGCGCATGTCCTTCCGATCTCCATCGGCGGAACAAGAACGCGATAGAACTCCTCCGCCATCAGAATGATAACCGTCGCTTCAGGGATGCCTCCGTGCATCCTTAAAATTATGACTCATTCATCAGCGATAGTGGGTACTGGGGATGCCGGTGATTTCGTGGCAGGTTCCACAACCGTATTGAATTTATCAGGGCGGCCCCTCGGCTTCCGTTCCCCATCCAGATCGGGATGAGTTTCTATGTTTCCGCTCTCACCGCCCGTGCGATGCCGAACAACTTGGGCAAAGAATTGTATGAGGGACGAAGTGATAAATGCGTAACGACAAAGTACAATGCAAGCTCCATCACGTCGCTGTACGAATATTCCGCGAGCGCTCTTGCTTGCGATTTGGCCGTACCGAACTCGAACGGAATGCCAAGTTTTCGCAGCGACTTGATGTACTCGTACAACGTTGTTGGCGCTTACGCCGGCGCCATAACCTAGTGGTCCGATTCCAATAGATGAGTCCGATCAATGCCCGGATTTCCGCGCTTCTAGATCACCGACAGCGGAAGCATCCGATTGCCATGGCAATCTTGTTCGAAGCACCGGCACATATTCCAGCGGCCATCCGACGATGCCGTCGTGAGGCGCGAACGGCTTATACTCGTTGAGGGATTCGTAACGAGCGGAAAGGTCTTTAATAGACATGTTACTCGTGCCAGAAACATGCGATAACGCGGACGGGAAGCGTCCATCACGCCGTAACCACAATCCTCGCTCTTCCAAGACCAAGAAGTGCTGGACGACTCGCAGTCAACGCCATTCAACCGACCAATTTGGCTTCTTGCTTCTTGTCCGCATTAATTGGCGCGCTAGGCAACGGGTATGCCGGCAGCGTCAAGCGATCCAAGAGGCCGCGGCCGATCAAAAGATTGACAACAAACGGAAACTGAAGTGTTTTCGACAACTGATTGTGGACAAGCAGACCGAGCCGCGTCCTCGGTATGAACGATCGAGCAAACTGTTCGGCCGCCTTTTGCTTGCCGTCAATAAATGCACGAAGCACGCATTCATAGCGCTCAAAGGCCCGCGCATACTCCCCCTCCGCCACCGCAAGCTCGCCCGCTAGAACATAAGCCGCCGTCATGGCCAGCGCAGAGCCTTGACCAGCAAGAAGCGAAGGCGCAAACGCCGAATCCCCTGCTGAGCGCCACGCGGCCGCGCGACCAACAGTCCATTCGAATCTGGCTGACCGTATCGAAATAAAGCTCCTCGGCGCGGTCGAGAGCGCTCAAAATCTGCGCGCACTCCCATCCGGCATCATCGAACTCGCGGTGCAGCAAGGCTTTCTGAGCCTGCATATCGCGCGAGTCACCAAGGTGATGTTTCGGGGCGTGAAACACAAGCAAGAATAGGGTTCGATCATCCCGCAAAGGAAATCGCGAGGCCTGTTTGCCCGGGCAGGCCATAGCTGACAAAAACACCCTCGTCCCGCGGTCGATAGCCCTTAGCCTCGAATGCGGCCACGGCGTAGCCGAGATACCTTTCGAACTGACTTTCCGGCCCGAACACAACTCTGCGTACAGCCGAATGCAGACCGTCAGCACCGACCACGAGATCGAACTTGCGCTGCGGAGAACGTTCAAATCCTACGGTCGCGCCATCATGTGTGTTCTCGACTTCAGAAACGCTGTCGCCGAAGACAATTTCACATCGGCATTCGATTGTGCGGTAAATTACTTCTCCGAGACTGCTGCGCGGCAAACTGATGTAGCGTCTGCTGGTCATCTTGCGGAAAACATCGACGCCAAATCCTCCGACGCGTCGCCCGCGACCATCTACGAAGCGCACCTCCTCCACCCGATAGGCGCGATGGTTCAGGTCGCGAAGCAGCCCCATCTTTTCTGCGATGTCGTAACCAAGGCCCCAGAAATCAATCAGGTAGCCGCCCTCGCGTAGCTGGGGCGCTCGTTCGACAAGCGTCGGTTTAAAGCCATAAAACGCAAGCCAGTAAGCCAGAGTGGGGCCGGCGATCCCAGCACCTGAGATGAGGATGGACTGATTTCGCACAACTTTGCCCATGCGGGTGTCCAAAAGTCAAAGCTATGAAATAGGAGTTTAGATATCCGGTCTGCAAGGGAACTGCAACTCTAATGTCGCGGTTTTGTCTACCAAGCTATGAGCTACTTTGCATGTGGTGAGTCGCGAACCCGCTGTTTCGATTCGATCCCACACGACGAATTCCTGAATTCAGTAGCTCGATGCATCGTGGATCGGCACGTGCTGCGGTTGCTCAAGCTGTGGCTGAAAGCCCCGATTGTGTCCTCATCGCCGCTCGCGGCTTTCCCGTCGGCGAGCAGGCCGGTGACGTGCCGGGATCGGACGGGGCATTGATCGTCACCACCGCGCGCGCTTCGGGGACGCGATGGGCGGCGGCGAGCACAGCGGCTCCGCCGAGGCCGTGGCCGATCAGAATCGAGGGCGCGGCAAGGGTTTGACGCAAGTGGTCGGCGGCGGCGACCAGATCGTCGACGTTGGAGGAGAACGTGGTGTCGGCGAACTCGTCTTCGCTGCCGCCGAGCCCGGTGAAATCGAAACGCAGCACGGCTATACCGTGCTGCTTCTGGCCGTCTGGCGATGCGCCGTGCGGCCCTGTTGTGCTTTGCCACAGGAGAAGCAGTGCGCAAACAGCGCGACCGCGCGCGCCGCGCGGCAGGGCGGTCGAGCAGCGCGGCGAGCTGCAGGCCCTCGGCATTGTGGAAGTCGAACCGCTCGGCCGGCATCTTTGCCTCCTGGACAGGATCGTGAATCGCGTATCGCGAGCGAATGATCGCCGCGTTGGTGCCGCTTCCGCAGTCATGGTACTCCTCTTCGAACTTCTTGCATGTATCACTACGACATGGGTCGAACGAGAAGGAGTCATCCCGCCAAGCGCACAAATTGACGCCCGCCCGCTCAACAAGTTCTGCGGATCTTGCCCTGAAGTCTCCCTGCGGCTACGTGACACGGTCCAGCGGTTTCCACTACCCGGATAAATTTGCCGTTCAGCTGGCTGGTTGGTGGAACACACATACACAGAGATCCGGGGTGGAGGGGGAACAGCCGTGAAGCTTGCATCCGTGGCAAGCCTTGAAGGGCTTGTGCGCCTTTCCGTTGCGCGCCTCAAAGCCGGCGCACGCTCAACGCACCGGCTTGTTGCGGCGCTGGCGCGAGCTGATGGCCGCACTGACCATTGGGCCGCGGCCGTGCTCTTTGCGATGCTTGTCGTTCTGGTCGCTTTCACCTTCCGCGATTATGCGATCTCCAATGATGAGGAAGTGCAGCAGCAGTACGGCGAACTCATCGTCGCCTACTATGCAAGCGGGTTTGCCGACCAGTCCGTGTTCCATTTCAAGAACCTCTATTTGTACGGAGGCCTCTTCGATGTGCTGGCGGTCGGCCTGCAGACTATCCTGCCGCTTGATGCCTACGCCGTCCGCCACCTGCTTTCCGGGCTGATCGGCGTCGGCGGCATTGTCGCCGCCTGGGCCGCCGCACGCGCCATTGGCGGAGCGCGCGCGGGGCTCTTTGCCACCTTGGCGCTTTCGACTTGCGGCGTCTGGTATGGCGCGATGTTTGACCACACCAAGGACATCCCTTTCGCCGCCGCGATGACGGGTGCGCTATACTTCTTGATCCGCATCGGCCGCGAATTGCCGCGGCCTCACTGGCAGCCGGTGCTGCTGTTTGGCGTGCTCTGCGGCTGTGCGCTGGGCATGCGGGTGCTCGGCGTATTGGTTGTTTGTTATGCCGGTCTCGTCGTCATCGCCTGTTCGCTGATTCGCCCACCCGGTTCGCGGCTTGCTTTCGCCGGCCGTTCCGCATTCGCGCTCGCCCCGGCGTTGGTCATTGCCTACGTGATCATGATCGGGGCGTGGCCGTGGGCCGGCCTGGCTCCGCTCAACCCGCTGCGCGCCATCGCTGCTTTCGATAATTTCCAATATCCGATCGACACTATTCTTGCAGGCCGCGTTTACCGGATGGCGGATGTTCCGCGCTGGTATGTTCCGGCCTATGTCGGCATCAAGCTTTCGTTGCCGCTGATCGTCGGCGCGTGCCTGTCGCTCTTTCTCGGGGCGCTGCCGCGCCATGCCGCCCGCGCGATTGGGGAAGGCCGGCGAAGGGAAACGGCTTTTGTGGCGTTGGCGGCGTTGTTGCCGCTGATCTGCTGCGTGCTCATCCATGGCCCCGGTTTCACGGGGATGCGGCATTATCTGTTTACGGTGCCGCCGATCGCGGTGCTGGCGGGGTTGGGGTTCGATGGCGCTCTCCGCCGGCTGCAAGATTCGCATCGGGTGGCTGCGGCGGCTGGGCTGGCCGTCGTTCTCTTTTGCTTCGGCTGGGACGCGACAATTCTCTACCGGCTGCACCCGGACGAGTATCTGTTCTACAACCCGATCGTCGGCGGCCTGGAAGGCGCTTCACGGCGTTATGCCACCGACTACTGGGTCAACATCATGCCCGAGGCCGTGGGCGACCTCGAACACTTCCTCGATCGGACCGAACCCGCCTCTGACAAGTTGTCCGCTCGTCATTATCTGGTCGGCGTGTGCGGCGAGCGGCTCTCGTTCGAGAAGGAGGCCGATGCCCGTCTGCAATGGACGCGCGATTGGGCCCATGCCGATTTCTTCATTGCGCCGACACACATGAATTGCGACCGCGCCCTCGAGGGCCAAGTCGTGGCAACTGTCGAACGGCTCGGGGTATTGATCGGAGTGGTCAAGGATCGCCGCGCTCTCATCCACCGACACTTGTCGTACAGCGGCCCTAACCTCTTCGCCGGCATCGACTAGGGCACGTACTTGTAAATCCGGTTTTGTCAGCGCGACTCGCTGAGTGTCTGCTTCGCTGCAAAGGCGACCAAATCGTTGCGTTGCGCGTATTACGCGATGGGCCACAATGAGAACTCAGGGCTCAGCCCCCGGGGAGTCCCGCCATGCGAAGCGCCGCAACATCTGCTGCCAGCTGCGCCGCATCCCGCCGAAATTGGGTTTTCAGCCACGCCGCGATGGTGAAGTCCCGCCGGGCCGACATCAGCCGCTTGGCCGCGTCCTCGGCCTTTTCAGCTTGGCCTTTCTCCCGATACGCAATCACAAGATCGACAAGGCCAAAACCTGGAACGCGGGCGTTGTAGGCCTCGAAGGCGGCAATCGCTTCGTCGATATGTCCGGACAGACGGCACGCATTTCCAAGAATGCCAAGATAGACGGCCGGATGGTTCGGGTTCAGCGCGATCGATTTTTGCGCCAGGATCAACGCCTCCTCGGGAAATCCGGATGGCGCGAGAATGAAGCTCGCGTTATTCAAAATATCGGCGGCGCCTGGCGCCAATTGGACGGCTTTTCTGGCGTGGGAAACCGCCTCGTCAAAGCGTTCCTCCGGCCAACACAGGAAACCGAGGACAAGGTGAGCGTAGGCGCTGGTCGGATCGAGCTCGAGCGCACGGTCGGCGTATGCTTGCGACTTGATGAACTCCGCTTCGCGATTATCCGACCAGCCAAAGCGAGCCTTCACGAAGTGAATGAACCCGAGCATGGCGTTAAGCACTGCAGACGGCGGGTCAAGTGCAAGCGCCTTTTCCCACCACAGCTGCACAGCGGCCATGTTCTCCTTGGTGATCGCTTGTCGGTAGTAAGACAGCCCTTGCACCCAGCAGGTCCAGGCCTCGACATTGTGGGTTGTCGTGTAGCGGAGCCGCGCTTGCTCGCCGTCAGTAAGCCTGACCTGCATTTCCGTAGCCAAAATGAGGGTGATTTCGTCCTGGATGGCGAAAATATCCTCGATCGAGCGGTCGTAACGCTCCGCCCAGACGTGTGTGCCGTCTCTTGCATCGATCAACTGAGTGGTGATGCGAATGCGATTGCCGCTCTTGCGAACACTGCCTTCAAGAATGTAACGGACACCCAGCTGCTTGGCCGCTTCACGCACGTCAACCGAACGACCCTTGTAAACGAAGCTCGAATTGCGCGCGATCACCCGCAATCCCGCCAGCTTTGACAAGGTGGTAATGATGTCTTCGACGAGGCCGTCGCAGAAATGTTCCTGCTCGGGATCGCCGCTCATGTTTTGGAACGGCAGCACTGCGATCGAGGGTTGCTCAGGCGATGGCGTCGGCGAAGCGGCCGGCGGTGCCGCGCGCTCTTCCTCGAGCTTTAGGCGATACACGCGTAGCGGTCTTGGAATATTCTTCAGGTTCTGCTCGCCAGCATCGACGAAGTTACCCGTCACCTTGCCCTGCACCTGCCGCCAGGCATCCTCGGAAATCGAAATGCCCCCAGGCTGCGCGATGCCTTCGAGACGTGCTGCAATGTTGACGCCGTCTCCGAAGATGTCTCCTTCTTCGATAATGATGTCGCCGATGTGGATGCCGATGCGGATATCGATCCGCTTCTCGCGGGGCACGCCTTCATTGCGCTTCACCATCCCTTGCTGGGTCAGGATCGCGCAACGGGCGGCGTCGACGGCACTGCCGAACTCAACCAGCATTCCGTCGCCGGTGCGTTTGACGACGCGGCCACGATGTTCCGCGATCGTTGGCTCCCAGAGTTCACGGCGGCAGGAATTCAGGCGCGCGAGCGTTCCCTCCTCGTCGGCAGCCATCATCCGGCTATAACCGACAACATCGGCCGCGAGGACGGCGGCAAGACGGCGCTCGACGTTTTGTTCTGCCATGCGATTACGCGCTGTCTCGCGCATGGCGAGTGTACGGTCAGGTCTTTTGAGTGTCTACAGCGGACCCGCAAAGTCTGATTTGGAGGTCGTTTTCGACTGACGCAGCGGTTTTGCCTGCGCCTTGGTGTCCGCTCGGCCGCAAGAGCGACCTTTGCGCGTATGCCAACAAGTCGATTTACTCCCGCAAAGCGAGAACTCGAATCATGCGCTGCGAACTCACTGGCAATGAGGAGATGCCCAGCAAGCCGGTGCTGCCGAACCAGCCGCGTGATCCGCCGCCGCGCCATCATCAGGAGCCGCAGCAATTGCACCGTTTGCGCTGGTATGTTGCCGCTACGCTTCCGGTCCCGAAAGCCATACTTCACGCTCGGCACGAAATACGTTGCTGTAAAGGCTTGCAATCCACCGACGCCCGCTCGAGGTGACATTGAGGTAACGGATAGCGGTATGGATGTGCGGAGTGACGCTATTCCAATAAAATTTCGGATATTTATCGACAAGGTCGGCGGGCGTTTCGTAGCCAAGCTGTCTGTTTAGACCAATTTCCTCAAATTCATAGAAAAGCGCATTGGCCTTTTTCAAATAGTGAGGGTCGGCAAGTTGGCCGATAAGGTCTGCGGCTCGCAACAGCACTCCGTCTTCATCGATCTCATTCTCATCCATGGGCGGTGAGTATGGGAATTTTGTGAATGCGATCGCACGCGCAATCCTGGCGGCGTCCACCTCTTCGGCGGACGCCAGCCGATCCAGCACGAACAGCCTCGACCGCTCGACATGATAGGGCGCAAGCGCAGCGTCGGAAGATCCGCGAGGCAATGAAATCTTGCGGCCGGTATCATCAACAACGTAGCCGTCAGCGTCGTCTCCTTTGATGATGCCGCGGACGTAACCGATATCATGCGTCAAGCAGGCGACGATGTAGTTCGAATAGTCGGTTGGTGACGAACGCATCAATAGCGCGCGACCCTTGAATATTTCGTGGCCGACCAGAGTAACGAGCATCGTATGCTCGACGTTGTGGTAGAGCGCATCGCTATTGCCGATGCAATCAAGTGCCAGCCGCGCTGCAAAGGGGAGGAGTTCGGCCAAACGCGCATGCGAAGTGCCGAACCGACCTTTTGCATCGGAGGCAAGAAACGAGCCTAAATCTTGTACGGCCAGCTCGGGCAGCGTAATCATATGTGCCGCCTAATACCTGTTGCATGAACAATAACGCATGGCAAAAGGCCGGTCCAGCAGGTGCAGAGTCTATTCGTAAGTTCGGCCGTCCGGCGTGAGTTCATCGCGCTCATGGACGGCACGGCCGCGAAGGAGCGCTGCCGCTATTCGATCGCCTCGCCGAGGGCCAGCAACTTTTCGGGAATTTTAGGCCCGACGATTTTGCCGGACTTGAGGTTGATCAATAGCTCTAACTTTATCAGCCGTTCGACCGGAATGTCGGCGGGCTTGGAGTCGTGGCGCGCGGTATCTTTTTCAGCGCGCCGTACCGGGCTTTTCCCACCCCAAGCCGACGAGCATCAATCACCGGTTTTGCTGCGCCTCCTGCATCGGCGATATTCTTGGCAGTAGTTCCTTCGACATTCGCTGCGAATGGTGCGTGTGGTATGTGACCAGCTCGTGACGATTGAGATGCGTCAGAGTCACCCGGTATGAAGGTGGCGACTCGATGCTTCCTCCGCGCCGCCTGGTGATTCCTTCGTCCCGAACAACTAGGGTTAAAAAACGAGAATTCGAAGCTCTTGCACGAACTCTCCGACCGCGGCTGGCTCGTCGCAGTCCTGTCGCGTGACGACGCTTGAAGACTCAGGGAAGCCGTCTTTACTGCAGGTGCCGGTACCCGGTCGATTGCCGAGGACGGCGGTGGACGCTCGCCTTCCCGCGACAGGGAACGAACCGCAGTCTCGGAGAGCACGATGGCAATTGCCACGCAAGCGATGAGTACTTGCACATTCCGCGACCGGGCGAAGGCAGCAATCGGGTTTGCGGACGTGACCACGACGAGCGTGCTCCCCATTCAATATCGGGGAGGCTATGATGTTGCTTTGATCCGCTCTACGGCACCTCGGTATATGTTCGATATGGAATGGTTGGGATGAAAGATACATCGGTATGTAGGTACGCACACACGGCTTCACATTGCATTCACCCGTATGCGCGAGCAGCTCGCGGGGGTTGATGGGCGCGTGGCCCGCTTTAAACGCTGCTCGGGCGGGGGGCTCCGTATACTATCGTATAGGGCGGCCAGTGCTTCCGGCTATCAAGCTTTTACCCAACATACAATGGAGCCACGTGAACCGACTGTCCTAGATTCCCTGACAAGACGCAAGGATCGAGGGAGTCGGGCATGTCCACGAACCTCACGCGTGCTTTAACGTCGAGCCCCCATAGTTTACTTGCGCGCGCTCTCAAGAGCGCAATTGCACTCGCGATCGTGAGTTGCATCATCGCAGGCGCGTCCACTGCTGCTGTTAGCGCCGCCGGTGCCGCCACTGCCGCGCAAGCAAAGGCGAGGAAGGATTCCCATGAGGCCGCACCTCGCCCCCATGTTTATTTGATGCGCGGCTTGATGAATATTTTTTCGCTTGGCATGGATCAGCTCGCCGCGACGATCGCGCAGCACGGCATCGACGCGAGCGTCCACAATCACGCTGAAGCTGACGCGGTTGTGAGCCAGATCGCCGCGCGCTATCGCGCAGGCGACCACGCAGCGATCATTCTCATTGGGCATTCACTCGGCGCTGACGCAGTGATGCTGATGGCGCAGTCGCTGAACCGGATGGAAATACCGGTCGCTCTCGTCGTGCCGTTCGACGGCACCGGCTCATACGCGGCACCGAAGAACCTCGCCTGCGTGCTCAACCTGACGCAGCGAGACTATGCTTACATGCATGCCGGCGCCGGTTTTCACGGCAAACTCTCCAATGTCGATTTGCGCGGCGACGTCGGCATCGATCATTTCACGATCGACAAGTCGCCGCGGCTCCAGGCCTATGCGCTCAAATCGGTGCTGCAAGCCGCAAACGCGCAATCATGCCAGCCCGGCCTCGACAACTCTGCCGCAGCCAAACCAAGCGACAAGCCGGCGCCTCATGCGGCTGCTCCGCTGCGGCTTGGGTTTGAGGGCTGAGCATACTGCATCTACAGCAGGAAGCCGGATGCTGTCCGGTGATGACCATGTCCGGTTCGGTGTCAATCGTGACGGCACCTTCCTAATATCCGGTGCTGACGAGGACGTTCACCCTCACCCTTGGACCGGCTTTCGGACGGCGCGTCTCGCAAAATGGCGCGTGCTCCGATTTCACTGACCGCCCTGGTGCGTTTCACGGGAATGGTCGCTGCACTTCTGCAGCAGCCCCAAGGCTGGACATGGACGTCCAGGCGATGCTGGGGTTCAAGTCGAGGTGCTAGAATACCTATCTGCTGTCGTCCACCGCGAACGGTTCGACAGTTTCGCCCAGCGTCCGCCAGTCGAGCCGGCGAGCATCAACCCATATTGCGCTTGCCCTGCATGCGGTTTGATGCCTCGCCGCCGGCCCTCGCCTCACCCGCGCCGCCCCTACCCGCTATCGCCGATATTCCTACCGCTCACATCGTTATCATTTTGGCAGATTCTGGTACCCTGGTTTAGCGCGTCCGTCGCGACGCCGCGTGATTGAACATGACGGCCATCGTCACCTGGTACGAGATGATCGTTGGCAGCATCCCCCTCCCGCTACTGGAGGTGTTGGGGCGGTTCTCCTATATCGTCGGCCTTTTCCTGGCTTTCTGCGCCTTCGGCGGCTTCACGTTCCGGATCGGAGAGCATTGGGGATTCGGCCGGGCGCGGCAGACCTGGAATGTACACGCGTTCCTGAGTGTACCCCTGACGTTCGTGCTGATCATCGCCAGCGGCTACATCGGATCATTCATCGTGTTGGTCCCGGGCGCACAGACCTTCGAGTCCTTGAAGGATCTGGTCGTGCTGCTGAGCGTCGTCCTTCTGGGCTACCCGGCGCTCATCACCATTCCGTTCGCATACGGGGTGTCGGACTTGATCGAGGGCGTCCCTCCGGATTTCCTGCTCGCCTGGCTGCCGGGATATTTCATCAATCCCGCATATTTCTGGATTGCCTACCAGTTCATCGGCAAGAATCCCGACTTTCGCATGGGCAGGACGTGGTGGCGATATCTCATAGCCGCCGTCTTGTTCATGGCGCTGGAGCCGGTGCTGTGGGGATACGTGTGCTCGGACCAGTTCCCCTCGGGGATTTCGTATCACGCCATCACGCCGGCGCTGTTCTTCACGACGTCGATCACTTGGGTCATGGGGCCCGTGGCCTTTCTGGCCGCCCTGCCGCTGGCCAGGCGGTTCGGATGGTTCTGGGCGGAGATCCCCGGACACGTCAGAGAACGCGCGATTGGGAGCAGCGAGTGGACCTGGGAATCAGGCCACGGCGAGACGCGGGACAACGCCGACGCGGCGCAGGAGGGCCTGCCAATCCGGCTCTTCATCTTCTCGCCTTTCATCGCCCTGGTGCTCGTGATGGTTGGAGCCACGGCGGTTGTCGCGCTGCGGAGCGCTGACGATGATGCGGCGAGGCTGGCGACGAGGCTCCATCATGAAATGTCGGCGAACATCGGCTTGCGGCTCGATGACTACCGCGCCCGTTCACCGTCGCCGATAGACCCCCAGCGCGAAGAAGCTCTCGTTTCTTTGCTGCAAAACCAGGCTGTCGGCACGAACGGCCGCGCCTTCATTCTTGACAGAACCGGCAAGATGATCGTCTCGTCCGCGCCCGACGGCGACCCGGTGGTGCAGAGTGCGGTTGCAGCTCTGGCCCAACACACCGCTCCGTCCGGCCTGCCCAAAGCAGCGATAGAGTTCCAGTTCGATCATGTCACGGAGAAGCCGCTCTCCCGGGAAACGTGGCTGACCTACGCGACCCCCTATCGCGACGACAGCGCCGGCCGTGACTGGATTCTGGTCAATGCGATGCCTGAAGCGTTCTATCTGGCGGGCCTGCGCGTGGCTAACAGCCGTTCGGCGATGGTGCTCGCTGTAGCGCTTGTCTTCTCGCTCGTGCTGGCCGCAGCACTGGCGTCTATGGTGACCGCGCCGCTTCGGCGCATGACAAACGCGACTCGGATGATAGCGCGGGGAGACCTGAGCGTACGGGTGCAGGGCAGCAAACTGGAGGAGTTGGGCGACCTTGCTGCAATGTTCAACGATATGGCGGCCAAGCTCAAGAAGTCTTTTGACGATCTGGTCGGCGAAGTCGAGATGCGGAAGAGTCGTGAGCGCGAGCTGCAGGAAAGCGAAGCCCGCCTGCGCGCGAGCGAAGAGCGCTGGCGTCTGGTGTTCGAGAACTCGACGCTCGGCATCATGCTTTCCGACCACGATCACAGATTTTTGGCCACGAACCGGGCCCTGCAGACCATGGTCGGCTACACCGCGCAGGAGCTGCTGAAGCTCTCGCCGGTCGACATCATTGCCGAGGAGGAACGCGAAGGGGCGAGCCGCCGTCTCGCTGAGCTGAGTGCGGGCAAGCGGGCCAGCTACGAGGTCGTGACGTGCTATCGGCGAAAGGACGGCTCGCCGATCTGGGCCAACACGTTCGTCTCGACCATTCCCGGAGGCGAGAACAGCCCGCCGATCTATATTGCCACCGCCATCGACATCACCGACCGGCACAGGGCGGAAAGCGAACTGCGGCGGTTCGCCACCTACCTCGCCGAAGCCGAGAAGCTCAGTCACACCGGCTGCTGGGCCATGAATACCAAGACCGGCGAGCTGTTCTGGTCCGAGGAGGAATGGCGCATCTTCGGCCTCCACCCGGAAACGACGCAGCTGTCCTATCAGGTCTATCTCGACCTGGTTCATCCGGAAGATCGCGCCGCGCTCGAGGCGGACAGCCTCCAGGCGGTGCGGAACAAAGAGCCCTATGACATTCTGTTTCGCGCCGTGCTGCGCGACGGGACGATCAAGCACCTTCACACCGTCGGCAAGCCGCAGATCGAGGAGTCAGGTGCGGTGGTCGAGTACATCGGCGTCACGATGGACGAGACCGAGCGCGTCCGCGCCAACGCGGCCATGAACGAGGCGCAGGCGGAACTCGCGCGCGTGGCGCGGCTCACCACCATGGGCGAGCTTGCAGCGTCCATTGCCCACGAAATCAACCAGCCGCTCGCCGCGGTAGTCGCCAGCGGCAATGCGGCGCTCCGCTGGATGGCCCATGTCCCGCCCAATCTGGAAGAGACAAGAGACGCGATCAGAGCCATCCTCAACGAGGGCTACCGTGCCAGCGAAGTGACCGGACGCATTCGCTCGCTTTTCAAGCATCGCGAGCCCGACTACGTCGAACTCGACGTCAATAACGCCATCCGAGACGTCCTTGAACTGACGGTGAGTGCGCTGCGCAGCCGCGACGTGGTCATCCAAACGCAGTTGTCTGCAGCGCTGCCACCGGCGCTGGGCGACCGAGTTCAGTTGCAACAGGTCATCATGAACCTGATCATGAACGGCGCGGATGCGATGAGCGCCGTCGCCGACCGGCCCCGCATCCTGCACATCGGGTCGCAAATCGATAGCGCCGGCAATGTGTTGGTGAGCGTCAGGGATTCGGGAACCGGGATCGACGAGGCCATCCGGGACAGCATTTTCAAGCCTTTGTTCACAACCAAGTCCACCGGCATGGGCATGGGACTGTCAATTTGCCGAAGCATTGTCGAGGCTCACGGCGGAAAGCTTTGGGCCACCCCCGCATCGCCGTATGGCACCGACTTCCGGTTCACAATCCCGCGCGCTGAAACCCCCGCCGCGCGCGCGGGGTGAAGCGAGAATCCTGTTGCGTTGCCGACCACCGACAGGACGCCGGCGCGGGCCCTTGCCGCCTGCATTGCCGCGAAATGACGCGACGGGCAGCCAACGATCCTCAGCTCAGTCAGTGCATCCTCTGACTTGTATGTGACGCCTGCGAGTACACGTAAGCCGCTTTTCCGGTGAGCGATTGGGAACGACGAATGCCCGGCAACTGGCTGCTGGACATATTGCTACAACATGACCGGACAAGAATTTCCGCAGCCGGCGCAGAAAGGTATGGCGATCCGCTATTGAACATGGCGCCCGAGGCTCGCGGCCTCAGCAGTGTCCGGCGCGCCGGGGCCCCCGGTATCCAATAATTCCAAGAAACAGTTCTGTGGATCAGGGTCTTAGGCGCCGCTGTGATCTACAGAGCACGCCAGCCGTAAATTCAACACGACAGGGAAACTTCGCGGCCTTTGCGATGGTCGCTCGGGTCATGGACGGGCTAAGCTAATCGCCGCAACGAGGGAGACGGCCAGCAAACCAGGGGGACGTCGTGAGACAAGCTAACAGTGCGCAGCGCGACTTCGCAAACAGAGCTTGTCACGGATCGGCTGCTCGGTCGCATCTTCGTTCTGGTGTTGTGACAGCCAGCCTCGCTTTGGTGGCGGTCACTTGCACAACGACAACGTCGCTGGCCGACGAAAACGGCGTGAGTTTCTGGGTGCCGGGCTTCTTCGGCAGCTTGGCCGCGACCCCGCAACAGCCTGGATGGTCGCTGGCGTCGATCTACTATCACACCGACGTTTCGGGGAGCGGCAATATCGCCGTGTCCCGCGAAATCACGATTGGACAATTCAATCCCAAGCTAGATGCTAGCGTCAATGCCAATGTCCACGGAATCGCAGACGTCGGGTTTGTCATTCCGAGTTACGTGTTCGCGACGCCGTTGTTTGGCGGCCAGGTGTCTGCCGGGCTCCTCATGGCCTATGGCAACAACGACGCCTCTTTGAATGCGACGGCGACTGGCATGTTGGGCCCAATTCCCTTCACGAAGTCCATTTCACTCCAGCAAGACACAATGGGCCTTGGCGACCTGCTTCCAATGTTTGCCGAGCGCTGGAATGCCGGCGTCAACAACTATATGGCCTATCTGACCGGTGACATTCCGGTTGGGCGATACAGCTCCAGCAATCTGGCGAACATCGGCATCGGTCATGGCGCGCTGGACGGCGGCCTTGGCTACACCTATTTTGACCCGAAGGCCGGCCATGAATTTTCAGCCGTGGCTGGATTGACCGGGAATTTCGAGAATCCATCGACGAACTATACCAACGGCATCGATTTCCACCTCGATTGGGCCGCATCGCAGTTTTTGACCAAGCAATTGCAAGTGGGCGTCGTCGGATACGTCTACGATCAGCTCAGCCCAGACAGGGGCTGCGCCCCGCAATTGTGCCCGTTCGAATCGCGCGTTATCGGTATCGGTCCTCAGATCGGGTTTATATTTCCTGTCGCGGGCATGCAGGGCTACTTGAACCTGAAGGCTTACAAGGAATTCGACAACGCCAACAGACCAGACGGCTGGAACGCATGGGTCACGCTGGTGCTGTCGCCGGCGCCTGCCGCCGAGTCTTCACCGCCGCCGATCCTGACCAAATCTTTGCCGCGTAGCTGAAGTGGCGCGTGGTGAGAACGCGTGCACGGGCGTTTCGGCCCGCGAAAACGATATTTGGCTCAGAAGGGACCTCGGGATTTGATCAAGAAAAGGGTGGTCATGGCTGTAGTTCTTGCAATCGCGGCGCACTGGCACAGCCAATCTCTCGCCCAGTCAAGCGCGCTGATCAGCAACAACGATTTGTCGAAGGAGAGCGAGAACCCGGTGACTCGCCTGATTATGCTGCCGCTGCACTATGAAGGAGAGTTCCAGGATGGTGTCACCAAGGCCACGAAGAGCACGTTTGAAATCGATCAAGCGGTGGTGCCGTTCCGGTTAAACGACGATTGGGCGCTGATCCCTCGTACAAAGCTGCCGGCCGAAGTGCTGTCACCAAAGAACACCGGCGATCATTGGGTCGACGGACTCTCCAACGGATATACAACGTTCTTCCTTTCACCAGAGCACGGCAGGGACTTCTACTGGGGGGTTGGGCCGGTGCTCTATTACCCAACTGCAACGAACTCGGCGCTTGGAGTCAACAAATGGGGCTCCGGCCCGTCGGCAGCATTTTTGTTCAAAGACACCAGCCCGTTTGTCTTCGGCATGGTGGCCAACGACATCTGGTCCTTCGGCGGGCCACCTGGCAGCAGTGACAGAACGAACCAGCTGCTGCTCAATCCATTCATGAGTTATCACTTCGGGGATGGATGGGCTATTGGCTCGTCGCCGAACATCACGGCGAACTGGATCGCGAAAGGGGAAAAATGGACCGTGCCGGTCGGCGGCGGCTTGAGCAAGACTTTTCGGCTCGGCGAGCAGCCGCTGAAACTCGCGCTCGACGCCTACTACAACGCAGTCCGGCCAAACGCTGGCAATGACACGTGGCTCTTGCAAGCCACACTGACCTTCATCTTTCCGGTGCCCGGTTCAAGCAGGTCACGCCCCTGAAGTGTGGAGCGAGCGGACCGGACTCTCCTTTGGTCAGTTGACTTGGAGGTCGTGCGTCCGAGTTCGACAACATGTCCGCTCCGGGACTCGGGAAGTGACTGGCGCGCCCAAACCCACGCAGCTCGGGCAAACCGGTCATCTGGGACGCAACCCCTGACACGCGGTCAGGATGTCATCGGGTCGATATGGCTTGGCGATGAAGACGCTGCCGGGAGCGCAGCGTTCGCGGTCGATTGCATCAGCAGACGCGTAGAGCACCGGTGCATCCGGTCGCTGCATTCGAAAGCGTTCAGCTACATCCCACCCGTTCAATGATCCCATGAGGGTGATGTCGGTGAATACCATGTCGATTGACGAATTTGATTGGCACAGCGCCATGGCCTCTTCGCCACTCGCGGCCTCGACAACGACGTATCCTGCTTCTCGAAGACAACCCGTGATATCGACACGAAGGAAGAGCTCATCCTCGACAACCAGGATGACGACAGCGTTGACTCCGTTTGCCGTCGAGTTTGGCACCCGCGCACCTTTATGGCCAAGCGGTGGAGCTTGGCTCCCGGTCACTGGACTTCGTTCTCTGATTAGATCGCGCCCGCTCTTCAGAGTGCTAAGGCGCTCAACGAGTTTAACTGCGCAATGGGCCGTACGGTTCCGTACATTTTGAGCTTCCGCCAGGCGATTTCGATAGGAATATGAAACCCGGAGGCATAAGGTCGCTTACCGCCTGCATCGACCTAAGGGCGCGGGTGTTTGAGAGACCGTGCAGTGCTCTTGCCCCTCTAGCGGGAGAAAGAGCCATGGCCCGGGTCTCGGCCGCTGGCGGTTCTTCGCCACCACAAAATCAACTCCTGGCAGTGCTCCTACCGAGCGATTTTGCGTTATTGCAGCCACACTTGCAGCTAGTGGTGCTGGACCTCAAGAGAGACATGGAGCGCCCCAACCGGCGGATTCGATCTGTCTACTTCATGGAGGCCGGGATCGCGTCGGTCGTCGCGGTGCAACCCGACGATACGCAGGTCGAGGTTGGTCTGATTGGCCGCGAGGGCATGAGCGGGATCGCCGTGGTGCTCGGCGGCGACCAATCGCCGCATTCCACCTACGTGCAGATGGCTGGGAAAGGGCAACGGATCTCCACCGAGGAATTGCGCAAGGCCATGAAGGCAAGCGCGTCGTTGCACACGCTGCTGCTCAAGTTCGCCCAGGTCTTCATGGTGCAGACGGCGCACACCGCCATCGCCAACGCCCGGGCTCACATCGATCGGCGTCTGGCGCGTTGGCTTTTGATGGCGCATGACCGGACGCGCGACGACACGCTGCCGCTCACTCATGAATTTCTTGCGCTGATGCTGGGCGTGAGACGGGCAGGGGTAACCGAGGCACTGCAAAGCCTAAAGCGACGGAAGTTGATCGAAACCGGACGAAATCAGATCCGTGTGCTCAGCCGCAGGGGCATTGAGCAGGCGGCAGGAAGCTCCTACGGCGTGCCCGAAAGCGAATATCGGCGCCTTATCGGTTAAGCTTGTTATTCGATGAGTTGTCCGGCTTGGCCGGTCCCGGCGGTTTCGACGTTTTCGATGGGATCGGCGAACCGGCCTCCTGTCTCATCGCGGCCACCAGCCAGGTTTCGGCCATTTCCAGGAATATCTCCCGCTCCTGCTCGGATCGAGCAGTTCGAGCCCATTCCTTACATTCCTGTGCGTACTCGCGAAATTCCTGTGCGGATGACATGACACAGTCCGCGCTTGGACTGCAATAATATTCCAGGGGCCACAAGGTTTCAGCACGGTACCGTACAAAAACCGTGTTCCCCACAGTTCACCTGGGCAGCCTTGGACTAGCTTTGGTCTCAGATGCTGCCTGAAGCCCAGTACGAGTTGGGTCAACGGCGTCGCTTCGAGCGTGTGCTGAGCACTTCCGGTTTTCATCGGACTCCGGAGATATATCGCGGCATCGCGGTGAACCGCCACTTCGGGCCCAGAACCAGACATTCGCGCCGAGTATTAGGCGTCGGCGCTCCGGTCCATTTTACTGGGCTGTTACCCCGGGTAGACCCTGGACTTTCGTCACGAGCGGCGGGTTCCACTTGCCGGTAAGCGCGTCGGATTTCGGGGCATAGAGGCGCATCGTCAGATTGAATGCCCCCTTCGGCGCTGGAAGCCAGTTGGCCTCTTTGTCCGTCCCCGGACTCTCGTTTTGAAAGTAAAGGTCAAGCGAGCCGTCCGGGTTATGTTTGAACGGCATCCAACTGCTTACCGCAAAGCGATTGAGGCTGTTAGCCACCTGAAAGCCGTCACTGTCGTACAGCGTGACCGACCAAAAGGCATTTACCGGCGGCGCAGCACCCTTGTCGAAGTGGATCGTGTACTTGCTTGCGCCGTCGAGCGGCTTGCCGGTTTCGTCGGCGAGGTTGAGTGGGTAGATTGCATCTTCCGGCAGGTTCGCGCCGAGACCAAGCTGCGCCACGATGGCGCGCTTGAGGTAGTAATTGCCGTACACGCCCATCGTGTCGGTGTTCATCGACCAGTAGTTTACGACCCGGGCTATCGTTGGCACTTTCCATGCCATGAGGTTCTGCGCAGCCGCAGGGGCGTCCTCCAACGCCTTCTTCATTACTGGATCGACCTTGCTCATATCGAAGCTCTTGCCCGGCTCGATGCTGATCCGCTTCATCCGCGCGACAATCGGCTGATCCGTGAGGTGGGGCGGGTGCAGCTTGAGAAGCTCGGCCGCATAGGTGAAGTATTTGTCGCCCGACAGGGTATCGACCTGTGTCTTCGGGGGCGTCTTCATGTCAACGCTTGGGTCGATCTTGATCTCGACCGGCTTCGGAGGCTTGCCCCACTCCGAGAGCGGCGTGATTTTGTACCCGGCCTGAATTTTGTGAACCGCATCGTAGTCCGGCGGACCGTCAGTCTTCGTGCGGCCAATGATCCAGACGTAGGGCGTAGGCGCTTCGATTTGTGCAAATCCTGCCGGAACGGCTCCGCTCCAGCCTCGCGGCGTGACCAGGAAATTGCCCGCTTGCGTTCCCGTGGTGCGCCAACCAGGCGACGCGAATACGTCCGACCACATGTCGAGAATAGGCAGGAGATAATAGGTGTCAGGGACAGAAACAACCATCGGTTCCTTCGTCAGGTCCAAGTAGCCGCTGGAATATAGAGTGTCGAAGTTCGGTCGCACGACCGCTTTGAAATCCGCTGATGGGAATGCGTCTGCGTTAGCGAACGTGTTCATTGGGCCACCGAGGCTCCCCGAGCCGGGTGGCTTATTCGTAAGCTGCTTGCGGGTCACGTCCATGGTCACGAGTGGGTAGAAGTAGATGTAGGCATCAACGGCAATGGATTGCGCCTCCTGCTCGGTTATCGCGCTCTGTGCCGCGGCGGTGACGGGCCAAAGTAAAGACCCCAGTACAAAGGCAATCGCGCTTCTACTCATGTCACTCTCACGTTAGATGCGATCCGCAGTTAACCAGCAAGCCGACATTCGCTTGCACCGCAACATCTGACGCGGCGGGCCATGAACCGACATCGTCGGCTTCGCGGCGAAGGGGGCGGCTTCGGCCGCCCCCCGCATCTGCAAGCGCATTGCCCGACCGCGATACGGACGCGTCCGCGATCGCGATCAGCCGCCGTTTCCGCCGATATGCAGCCGATCGATCTGGTCCTTCAGCAACGGGACGGGATTGTCAGGGTGCTGCAGGTCCGGCACCAGATCGGTCGAGGCGCCTCCGACATAACGCGTGATGTTCGGATATTTGATGATCGATTTGTCGAAGTCGATGATGGCCAGGTAGATCAACGACAGCGCCCAGCCGTTGTCCTCGCCCGTGTATCTGCCAGGCGATGACGTGAGCACGCGGGACGGGGCGGCACCATTGAACACCATGTCGTACTTCTCGTAGGGGTCCATGGTCAGATTATACAGCGCGCCGATGGACCCGAGATTTCGCGGTCGTGCCCCGCCAGGAATCCCGCACCATCATCCAGCGGGCGGAGACTAAAATGTCTGAAAGTGACGGCTACATTGTCCACGAGTATTGAGTGAACGCACGAAAGGATTTGGAATTTATACCTTCGCATACTCAGGGCGTGGAGCCGGTGATTGATAAAATCCCTTTCAGGGTAATCAACGGAGGCAAAGATGAAGGCAATTGCCGGCCCTTTGGGCGTCAACCGCCGCTCTCTGCTGTCGGCTCCTGCCTTACTTTCCATGCCTGCACTGCTCCGCGTCACGTCTGCCCTGGCGCAAGACCCAAATAGTCAACTCCCTTCGTGGAACGACGGACCCGCCAAGCAGGCCATCATTGACTTCGTTGGCGCGACGACCGAGCGAGCGAGCGCAAAGTTTGTGCCTCCCGAAGAACGCATCGCGACTTTCGATCAGGACGGCACGTTGTGGGTCGAGCACCCCATGTACACACAAGTGCTCTATTGCCTTGAGCGTGTTCCGGCAGTGGTCGCGCAAAAGCCGGAACTCAAGGAGCGGGAGCCTTTCAAAACTGTGCTGTCCGGCAACCGCGAGGAGATGGCCAAGCTGTCGTTGCATGATCTTGAGGAAATTCTCGTCGCGACGCTCACCGGCATGCCAGTCCAGGTGTTCGAAGGCGAAGCAAAGAAATGGATTGAAACTGCCAAGCACCCGCGCTGGAAGCGCCTCTATACGGAGCTCGTATACCAGCCGATGCTTGAGGTTCTGCAATACCTGCGCGCCAACGGGTACCGGACCTACATTGTCACCGGCGGCGGCCAAGATTTCGTGCGCGTGTACTCGCAGCAGGTCTACGGCATTCCGCCCGAGCAGGTGGTGGGCACCGCCGCCGGCACAAAGTACGGCTACGACAAGGACGGCAAGCCGTTCCTGACCAAGGAACCTAAGCTGCTGCTAAACGACAACGATGCCGGCAAGCCCGAGGGCATTCATCTGGAAATCGGACGCCGTCCACGCGCGGCGTTCGGCAATTCGACCGGGGACCGGCAAATGCTGGAATATACTGGAGCCGGCGACGGCGCGCGGCTGATGATGCTGGTGCTGCACGACGACGCGCAGCGAGAATACGAGTACGGTCCAGCGCGCGGATTGCCCGACACCAAGGTGGGCACCTTTACCCAGGAGCTCTATGCCCAGGCCATGAAGGACTGCTGGACTGTGATCAGCATGAAGAACGATTGGAAACGCCTCTTCGCGTTCGAATAGGGGCGCTGCCTGGGAGCGAAGCGGAATTCCGAGGCTGCAGCGTCGACCAGGTTGACCGCCCGCAATCCTGCACGACGCGCCTGGACAGATGGGTGTTGGTGCAAAGGGCCTGCGAAGATCATCATAGGAGGTAGCGTTATGCCAAGGCAGCAATTACGGGGATTTCTTTTCGCGATCTGCGCGCTCGCCGCATTGGCGGCGGCACCGAGGGAAACGCGGGCTCAGGGTGCGTGGACTCAGGTCGGCGTGCTGACCTGCAGGCTCAATCCAAGCATCGGCTTCATTATCGTCGGCCACCAGTCGATGGAATGCAGGTTCCAGCCCGCCGGGCCGAATCCGCCACAAGCCTACGAGGGAGCAATCAACACGGTCGGTCTTGATTTTGGCGTGACAGCGGGCGGCGTGCTCGCGTGGACGGTATTTGCGCCCACCACAGGACTGCCTGGCGGTGCGCTTGCGGGCGAGTATGTCGGGGCAACGGGTGACATCGGCATTGGCGTGGGTGCGGGCGCCAACGTTCTGGTTGGTGGGTCCGCGCGCACCGTCGCCCTGCAGCCTCTTTCGCTTGAAGGCTCGGTTGGGCTCAACGTCGCGCTCGGCGTGTCAATGCTCAAATTGCGCGCTGTTTAAGGAGGAACTGTCGCCGTCTCATTGCCTGAACCGGGTTGCTGGATCGCACCAGCCCAAGACTGGCATGCTGGACGGGCGGGCGCGGGGTTACGCCAGCAACCCGCCGATGTCGCTGTTGAGTCACGACCGACTGATTTGCGATGGCCGCGCAATGCCCGCTTTGCATCAGATAGAGACCAATTCGCTACATCGCACCAAGTAGCGCATCGGGCCAAAAGAGGACATAGCGCGCCCTTCGGGGTGACTTGTTTCTGGCCTCTCACGGGGAGTACGGCGATGAGTATGACCAGACGCACCTGGCTCGGCTTGTTGGCTTCGGTAGCCGCCGTGACGGTCGCTGGCACGCCGGCCGGTGCGCAGCAGACGCAGAAGCCGAACGTCGTTTTCATCCTCGCTGACAACGTCGGCTACGGCGATTTGGGTGCCTACGGCGGCGGAGAGCTACGCGGTGCGCCAACGCCGAGCATCGATCAACTGGCCCGCGAGGGACTGCGGCTAACCCAGTTCCTGGTCGAACCGGCCTGCACGCCGTCGCGAGCCGCGTTGATGACGGGCCGGTACTCGATCCGCAGCGGACTTTCGCTTATTGCCATCGAAGGCAGCCCCAATACGCTTTCAGCACACGCCTTCACTATGGGCGAGATGTTCAAGGGTGCTGGTTACGCCACGGCAATTTTCGGCAAGTGGCACCTTGGAAGCGAGCCACAAAGCCTTCCGACTGCGCATGGCTTCGACGAGTTTTACGGCATTCCGCCGAACCTCTCCTGGGATGCGGCGACTTACGTCGACACGATGGAGCTGACGCATTCCACTCCAGCGCCGCCTAACGTGCTTCTGGCTCTTGGGCCGCAGATTGTCCAGGCAACGGCCGGCGGACCACTGCAGACTGTGAAGCCGTTCACACCGGAGGTCCGCGCCAACATTGACTATGAGCTGGTGGATAAATCGATCGACTTCATGCGGCGGCAGAAGGCGGCCGGCAAGCCCTTCTTTCTTTACCTGCCATTCTCGATGGGTCACGTCCCGAACCTGCCGGCGCAGCAGTTCAGGGGCAAGTCGCGGATCGGCAATTACGGCGACAAGCTGATGGAGGGAGACTTTCACGTCGGCCGGATACTCGACACCCTCAAGGCTCTCGGCATTGACGACAACACGATCGTCGTCTTTGCCTCTGACAACGGGCCATATGGCGAGGCTGCGCGTGAATTCGGCAATCAGGGAACGCCGGACATGGGCAATTCCGGCCCGTTTCGTGGCGAACTGGGCGAAGCAACCGAGGGCGCGATACGCACGGCGGCGATCATCCGCTGGCCGGGGCAGGTGAAGCCGGACACCACGTCGTATGCGATGTTCTCGATCATGGATTTCTTGCCGACCTTTTCCAACATCGTCGGCGGCAAGATGCCGACCGACCGGCCAATCGACGGCGTTGATCAGACCGATGTTCTGCTCGGCAACAGTACGATGGGGCACCGCGAGAGTCTCTTGAGCTTCATCGGTGCCGATCTGGTCGCCGCGCGCTGGAAACAGTGGCGCATATATTTTACCGACGTTCATCCGACCGGCAACGGACCGCAGCGCGAGCCGGGCATTTTCTCGGCCAGCGCTTCGTTGGCCGGCTACCCGAAGGTGTACAACATCGAGATGGACCCGCACGAGGATTTGGTCGTCGGCGGATTGTTCAGCTGGGTGTCGGGACCCGCGCTCAAGGCAGTTGATGAGTATCTGGAGACGGTCAAAAAGTATCCAAACCCACCGGCGCCGAATATCACCCAATTCAAGAGTGGTGGTGGGTAAGCCGCAGTGCCGCGGTGGGGTCAAAAGCGTCGCCACCATCTCTGGGACCGGGCTGCGCACGTCCGATTCTCTCACGGAGCTTCGACGATCTCGATCCAGTTCGCACCTTTTCCCACCGGATAGCGCGACGGCTCGCCGAGCTTTCCGCTCGCTTGATCGATCCGATAGACCGAGAGCCGATCCGATTTCTCGCCGGCGGCGACGAGGTAGTGTCCGCCCGGATCGATATTGATGCCGCGCGGCTGCCGCTCGGTGGCGAAATTGGCGACGTAGGTGAGCGTGCCCGTGCCCGGCGCCACCGTAAAAAGCGCGATCTTGTCGGTGTTGCGCTCGGTCGTGTAGAGGAATTTTCCGTTCGGCGTCAAACGCAGATCGGCGGCCCAGATCGCAGGCTTTTCTTCCGCCGTGGGCGCCGTCGCGGGCCCCGCCGGGGCGGCACCGGCCGGCGCTTGCGGCTGTCCCCATTTCATTCCGAGCTCAGGCGGCACTGACGGCACCGAGGCGATGAGCTTCAAGGTGCCGTTCGCGCCGTCGATCGCGTATTGCGCGACGTAGCCGGACAGCTCGTTCAGCACGTACAGGAATTTGTTGTCGCCGGAGAGCGCCAGATGCCGCGGCCCATGTCCGGGCTCGAGCGTGACCGCCGGCGGATCAAGCGGCGCAAGCTTGCCGCTGTTGGCGTCAAAGGCGAACTGCATCACCTCGTTGGCGCCGAGAATGGCGGAATAGACGAAACGGTTGGTGCGGTCCACCAGGATCGAATGCGCATTGCGGCCGGTCGGCAGCACCTGGATTGGTTCGGCCGTGACGAGCCCGTCCTCGTCGATGGGACTCACGGCGACCTTGTCGCTTCCGTAGGACGCGGTGAACAGAAAGCGGCCGCCGCGATCGGTCGAGACATAGGCCATGCTGTCCGGCAACGGAGCCGTCGCCTTCTGCGTCAGCGCGCCGCTCTTGCCGTCGATCGCGTATGTGAGCACGCGCATCGGCTGCGAGCGGACCACGGCGTAGAGAAACCTCTTGTCGGGGGCCACTGCCATCGGCATCACGGCCTTGCCCGCCTCGGCCTTGCCGATCGAGGTCAGCGAGCCAGTCTTCGCATCCATGACGTACGCATCGATCGTGGCGTCGACCGCATCGGACACATAGACGAAGGTCGCGGCTTCCGACATCGAAGGCATTCCGATCGTCAACAGGGTCGCAAGCGCAGCGCCCGCGAACGTCGTCATCGCTGCAGCGGATGTGTTCACTTGCGCATCCTTGGATTATCTCTTGTTCAGCACGCTTTGTCAGGCGGGGCTTGAGCGCTCGAAGAGCTTTGGTCCCGGCGGTCGCTTCGCCCGGTGGATCGCGGTGAACATCGCCAAGTTGCCGGACTTGTTGCTTGGTGACACACAGTCTCCGACCTAAGTTTTACTGACAGTGGTAATTCCATTGTCCCTTGCGCGGTTTATGACGATAGAAATTTACCCACACATAGCCGCACGTAGTTCGGGGCATTCCGCCCTCACCGCTTTCAGCATAAGGCGGCCAGTTCCAGGTCCCCCATTGCGGCCCACCACCGCGACCAGCGGACGCGTCCGTAGGCATCAGTACGCCTGTGGCAAAGGCGGTTGCAGCTAAGCAGGTGATCACAGATTTGGGCAACATGGGCTCCTCCGCAGTTCAATCGCGATAGTTAAAGACCAAAAAAGCTAAATCCAAAACGGCTAGCGGTTCCGACGCGCCATCACGTAATTTTCGATCTCACTCCCTCCCTCAGTCCATGCCCGAGTTAAGTGGATTCTGATCGCAGCTTCGTTAGGCACACTACGTTAGTGGCACCTGCCGATTTCCGCTTCGGGGCTAATAGCGGATGTCATTCCTCGTCTGTCAAAGTGCAGCGATGGGCCACAAACGGACGTGTGAAGCTGTGTACGCAAAGTAGGCTCGCAGAAATGGACTGCCGCGCCTTTCGTCCGCTGCTTGTCTGGAGTGTCACCCCGAGCGAAGCGAAGCAAATCCAGAACTGTTGTTAAAACCCATGGATTGCTTCGTCGCCCTGCGGGCTCGCAATGGCGGTCAGTGATCCAACTAAAATCGGCACGCCTTTCAGTAGTGCGTCATTGCTTGCTGTGGTGGACCGACTTGTGGTGCGGCTTGGGTTTGGGTCTGGCGCCACCGCCGAGTAGTCCAGCCGAACCACCGGCGCCCCCCGACTGCGAAGCCGCCACTTTGGTTCCAGAGTCGAACTCGGCGGCAAAGGCCGGGGCCGCAAAGCCCAATATCGCCGTCGTGGCGAGCGCGAGAGCTATTTTTTCACTGCGTTCTCCATCCATGGACGCGGCGAACCATCGTTGGGTCGTGCAAACTCATTCTCGTGCCCGTCGTCGTCGAAGACAAGCTGCTCCGGACCGGACCCTCACTGTGCCACTGTGCGGACTTCCTAGGGATGCCGCGGCAGCAAGCTACCGGACGGCCGCGACTTCGAGCCAGCGGAGCTCGACGCTACGACAAGGGGTTGGGCACCTAACCGAACTTCCGCTTTGGGTCACGTGTGGACGGCGCCCTGGCAAGAACTTTCTGACGTTTGTGCAGCATTGGTCGGGTGCGGTCACGTGTCCGGCCTGTTGATGCGGCGCGGGTGGCCGCTGGCCCTAATGCTCTGCGCGGATCGGGTCCCAATCGTTTACACGCACTCGGAAGTGCGATGACCCAAGCGGGTTCTCCCGATCCCCGGAACGACCGTATCTGCATTACGTCGTCATGCCCTCGCCAATTCGTTGCACCCTCGATCAACTCTCGACTATGCCGCCTGCGAGAGCAATCTCGGCTCCTTGAAACGTTCGCCATGCACCATCATGGCCCAGGCCATACGTGCGATTTTGTTGGCCAGCGCGACAGCAGCGACCTTGATCGGCCGACGTTCCATGATACGCGCGAGCCAAAGCCGTTTCGTACCGTGCTGCCGCGCGTATCGAATGACAGCCATAGCTCCAGCGATGAGCAACCATCGTAAATATCGATTGCCCTGCTTTGAGATCCCGCCGAGACGCTCCTTGCCACCCGTCGAATGCTGCTTTGGAACAAGACCAATCCAGGCCGCTAGGTTGCGTCCGGACGAAAATGCTTTCCAATCGCCGACCTCGGCAACCAGCGCAGTGGCGACGATCGGGCCCACGCCAGGGATTTCCTCGAGCCGCCGACTTTCTTCACATGATCTGTGCCAGGCATGAATATGCTTCTCAAAGGCTCTGATCTCTGCCGTGGTATTGGCGTATTGCCGAGCAAGAGCGTCGAGGCTCAATCGCGCAACCGTTGGAACGCGGTCATCATCCGCATTAGTAATGATCTCCAACAGCTCGACCGTGCCATTGCGGCCCTTGGCCGAGATGATGCCGAGTTCGGCCATGTGCCCGCGGATCGCATTCGACAACATGGTTCGTTGACGCACCAAAAGCTGCCGGCCGCGATGCAACATCAATCCCGACTGCTGCTGTTCAGATTTTGTCGGCACGAAACGCATCGACGGCCGCGTTACTGCCTCGCAAATCGCGGCGGCATCGTTGGCGTCGTTTTTGCTCCGCTTGAGATAGGCCTTCACATAGCTCGGCGGCATCAGCCTTACCGTGTGGCCGAGCGCCTGAAGCTTGCGGCTCCAATGATGTGCGCTCGGACAAGCCTCAATACCCACCAGGCACGGCGAAACAGCCGCAAAGAACTCCAAGACCTTCGCACGGCTGATCCGCTTGCGGATCACCACCGCGCCATCAGCATCCACGCCGTGAACCTGAAACACCGACTTCGCAATGTCGAGACCAATTGTGCTAACCTCGCCCATGGACGGTTCCCCTCATAGTGGTTCGCTTTAACGCAACCACCCTTTGGCACATCGATGCCGTAGAGTGGGCGGTCGCGGTAGGGACGGAGATTACTCTCCGCCCCCCGCGCAGATCCCGGCGGGCGCTGCTAACGCACCGGGCTCCTACCTTGGATGGTGACGAGGAACCGCTTCTCTGGCCACGGATGCAGGATGCGTGGAAACGGCAGGTACCGGTCCGCGATCGTCTTCATTCGAGCCCACGTCAATCGGTGCCGCTGGCCGCGACGCATGAGAGCTTTGTGCCAGCGTTCGATCATGTGATGGCGGAATGCTGAGATCGCTGAGCCGCTCATCGGCACAGCATAGTAGGCCATCCAACCCCGCAGGACCTGAGCAAGCCATTTGCCTTGCACATCGACCCCGTCGTGGCGGGTCACCATGAGCTGCTCCTTGATCTCCCGAAGTTTAGTTCGCATGCGCTTGGCTATCGGCTTCCTTCCGAGCACGAAGCCGTCGCCATCCCGCCGGGTCCCGCAATAATGCTTAAACCCTAGGAAGTCGAACGTCTCCGGCTTACCGAGGCCTCGAGCGCGGCGGTTCGCAATCGCGTGCCGACCAAACTCGATGAGCCGCGTCTTATCGGAATGAAGATTTAGTCCAAAACGAGCGAGCCTCGCCTTGAGATCGGCAAGGAATTGCTCCGCTTCGTGCCGATGCTCGAAGCCCACGATAGCGTCGTCCGCGTAGCGCACGACGATCATGTCGCCGGTGGCGCATCGCTGCCGCCACTGGTGGACCCACTGATCATAGACATGATGGAGGTAAATGTTCGCCAAGAGCGGGCTGATGACCGCGCCCTGCGGCGTCCCTTCTTCCGTCTCGATCACGCGTCCATCTTCGAGCACGCCTGCCATCAGCCATTTGGCAATCAACCGGATGATTCGGCGGTCGCCAATCCGACGCTCGACGAAACGGATCAGCCAATCCTGGCTGACCTTGTCGAAAAAGGATTGAACGTCACAATCGAGCACCCAGTTGATCCGCCGCCTCCCGATCCCGAACGCGAGCGCATCCAACGCTTGATGCTGGCTGCGCTTCGGTCGGAAACCGTAGCTGAATCCCAGGAACTCCGATTCATAGATCGGCGTCAGGACTGCCACCACCGCGGCCTGGACGATCTTGTCCTCTATGGCCGCAATGCCGAGCGGTCGCTGTCTACCATCCGCTTTCGGTATGTACTTCCGGCGCGACGGCAGCGCTCGGTACGCTCCTGTATGGACGCGTGCATGCAGGCTCACGAGGCTTGCCTCAAGGTGCTCTGCGTATTCGGTCCACGTCATCTCGTCGACACCTGGCGCTGCAGTCTTCTTCAGTCCGAAGAAGCTTGCGCGCAGGACGTCAATGTTGATGTGATGCAGGAGCGCCGTCAGCTTGTCCTGTTTGTTCCTGATAACGGCTTCTCGTATGCGGGCCTGCGCTCGTGACACAGCTTCCCGGCTCTGCGTCCGGACCGTGCTTTGCAGTTCCGCATTCTCCTTGGCCCCGCCCCTTCGCTCCACGAGTTCCGCAGCGGCCGAGGCCGCCTTGTTCGCTCGCTTCTCTGCTACTTCGGGCAGGTCCGACTTCTCCTTCGCGCTCATCGTCGGCTACGGCCTCCGGCCTTCCCGACAACGTCCCGGGCTCGACTAGCGGGGACGGCGATGGAGATCTCCCGGTTCCCGTGCAAAAGGCTTCTGCGCATGCCAGGGTCTACGACGACGCGGGGTCGGCATGTGTCTTGCGATATCGACACCGGCCGTGTTGCCTTCTGTAGGACGGAAAACATCAGCACCCCGAACTTGTCTTACGCCGCTCAATACCTCGCCTGCGCCCTCCCCTGTGAACGCTTCACGTCTGCCCTCGCGGACAACCCGTGCATCACTCGGGGCCAGTGCGGTTCGCTACTCCTTCACTGTGACGGACTTCCACCGTCTGCCTTTTGCCGGTCTCCCGGCGCACCCGTCCACAGCATCATTTTCGACCGAGGCGGCGGACTCTGCCGTGCGGCCCACTTCCGCTTCGCCCCGAAAGCTGACGTCAGGTCATTATAAGAAAAACGGTCGCGATGGGCCCAGGCTGTGTGAAAAGTCGCACGGATGCTATGATTTTTTTTGAATCGGCAGGCGGGAGCGACGGATGTCAGCCTTTGTGGAAGGGATTGACCGGGGCCAAAGCACGTTTTTCCCTGCCATGCTTGACGACTACGTGTCTGAGGACAATCTGGTTCGTGCAGTTGATGCTTTCGTTGAAGGTCTTGATCTTGGCAAGCTTGGCTTTAGTCGGGTTGTGCCGCTTGAAAGAGGACGGCCCAGCTATCATCCGGCGACGCTGCTCAAGATATACATTTACGGCTATCTCAATCGTGTTCCGTCGAGCCGACGCCTTGAGCGTGAGTGCCAGCGTAATATTGAGCTGATCTGGCTGACCGGACAATTGGCGCCGGACTTCAAGACCGTTGCGGATTTCCGTAAGGACAACGGCAAGGCCATTCGTGAGGTCTGTCGTGCCTTCGTGGCGCTGTGCCGCGAGCTTGATTTGCTGAGTGTGCCGAGCGTCGCCATCGATGGTTCCAAATTCAAGGCTGTCAATGCGCGCGATAAGAACTTCACCGAGGCCAAGATGAAGCGGCGTCTTGAGCGCATCGACGAGAGCATCGTGCGCTATATGGCGCAATTGGAGACTGCCGACCGCCGTGGTGATGCGGTGCCAGAGGCAAAGGTTGTGCGGTTCAAGGACAAAATCGTGAAACTGAGGGAAGAGATCGCGCGGCTCAATGCGATCCGTGCCGAGATGATGAAGAGCGAGGACAAGCAAATCTCGCTGACCGATCCTGATGCGCGTTCGATGGCAACGAGCGGCAAGGACACCGGGATCGTCGGCTACAACGTGCAAGCCGCGGTCGATACCAAGAACCATCTCATTGTGGCCCACGAGGTGACGAACGTCGGCACGGACCGCCATCAACTGTCGAATATTGCGGAGCAGGCGCGAACCGAGATGGGCGTCGAGACGCTCGATGCTGTGGCTGATCGCGGTTACTACGCGAGCGAGGAGATTCGCACGTGCGAGGAGGCGGGGATCACCGTCACGCTACCAAAGCCTATGACCTCGAACTCAAAGGCGGCAGGGCGCTTCGGCAAGCAGGACTTCCGCTACGTGGCAGCGGAGGACGCTTACGTTTGTCCTGCCGGACAAAGGCTTGCATATTCCTTCACGACCAAGGACAGAGGTTTGGTGCTACGTCGCTACCGGACCAATGCCTGTCAGAGTTGCGCGATCAAACGTAGCTGCACGACCGGCAACGAAAGACTGATCTCCCGATGGGAGCACGAGGCCGTGCTCGAGACCGTGCAGGCACGTCTCGATCATCATCCGGAAAAAATGACAATGCGTCGTCAGACAGCGGAACATCCCTTCGGCACCATCAAGTGCTGGATGGGAGCAACGCACTTTCTCACGAAACGGCTGCCGAAAGTAGCAACCGAGATGGCGCTCAATGTGCTCGCCTACAACATGAAGCGCGTGATGGCGATCATCGGCGTGGCCGGGCTGCTGCAGGCCTTGGCCGCCTAAGCCGAGGGGCACCGCGCGTTCAAATCAATGCCAACAAACGCCCCAGGGAGCGTCTGGAGCGGTCAGGCAGCCGATTCTGTTCAGATCGGTACTCCACGATCGCCGAAGCCAACGTCCCACTGACAATGGTGCTCATACCGACCCCTTTCCACACAGCCTGGGCCACAAGCAGACCTGAGCAGGCGCAGCAAAAAAGTCCACTACTCGATCACCTCGTCGGCAGAGACGCGACGCGAACGAGCCCAGCCCCTCGATTGATAGCCGCGTAGTGAGCTAGATTATGGTCGATGCTGAACAAGCCGGCTCTAACCTTCAATGCGTACCACTTAGGCGGGCTAGGACAGGGCCCACGAGAGGAGACTCGATGAACACAGTCAAAGACGCTCTGGCCCAGAAGAGTGGCGTCCTGATCCATGTTCGTTCCGGCGACATGGTCGTCGAAGCCTTGCGCCAGATGCGCGACAACCGGGTCCGGTCGGTGCTGGTCATCGACGACGACGTCCTGGTCGGTATCGTGACCCAGGGTGACTGCGCCATAAAAGTGCTGCTGCCCGGGCTCGATGCGAAGCAGACTCCGGTGGGCCAAGTGATGACGGGCGACCCGGTGACGGTCAAGCCGTACGACCAACTGGAAGGCTGCATGGCAATGATGGCTGCGCGCGGCTTTCGCCATCTACCAGTGCTGGACGCGGGCAAGGTCGTGGGCGTGATCTCGATTGGAGACGTCGTCAAGGACATCATCCGAAATTTGGAGCGCAACGTGGGCGACCTGATGGGCTACATCATGACGGATGGCCCCGGGGGCTGACAGATGAACCGCGGTGCCGTCGCCGGCGTTGCTGCAGATGTCCGTTCCGGGTCTTGGTTGTGCGAAAACGAAATCTGATTTGGTCGTAATGACGGGCGGAAGACAAATTTTTCCGTTTTTTTGCCCTCCGCATCACCACAGAGCCCAAAATTCCGGGTGCGATTATACCGCGTAGAGTTTTTACACAGCCAGGGTCATTCGCGACTGGGCGGGGGCAAGCTGCGGGCCAAGCCATGTCCGCAATGCCCCGTTAGCGACGGTCGGCCCGAAGGAGGCGGCCTATCGTGATGGGCCAGAACCGGGCTCTCGCACTGCAAAAAGAGAGACGCGGAACCCTTCGCCTTTCACCAGTTGACCGGTCGCTCAAAATATAAACTTGAGATGTGACTGGAATGCAACGGACTTCCAGGCCCCGGATTGATTTATTTAAACCGAGATATTGCTTGGGAGCGGGGGCATGAAAAAACTCATACTTGGAAGCGTGGCACTTGCGGCGATGATTACCGACCCTGCGATGGCGGCGGACATGCCCGTCCGCGCGCCGTCGGTCTACAGAGCGCCGGCTCCGGCATGGAGCTGGACAGGCTTCTATGTCGGTGGTGAGGTTGGGGCGAAGTGGCTGGACGATCGGTGGACGGCGACCTCATTATTTGACGGAGGCGGCCCGTTGACCGGATCCCCGGCTCTGCCTATCGATGCCTCGTCACCGAGACACTACGACATCACGGGCGCGCGCGTCGGTGGTTATGTCGGCTACAATTGGCAGTTCGATTCTAAGTGGGTTGCCGGTATCGAGGCGGACGCGGCGTGGGCTCATGCGAGCTCAACGCAAGCGGGTTTTCCCGGTTGTACAATAGCTTCAACCTGCGTTGTGGGTGCGTTTGCTACGCCCAACGGACTGCCATTTGGAGGGGATACGACCAGGGTGACGATGAACTGGGATGCTAGTGTGCGCGGCCGGCTAGGCTATCTGGTAACCCCTGATACTCTGATATATGGGACTGGTGGTGTCGCCTTTCAAAATATCGAGGCGTTTGGGCAGTGCGGCTCTCTCATAAGTTCGGCACTTTGCTTCACCACAACAGGGCAAACCGCTCCCTCTCCGGGGATAACTCAAAGCACAACCCTCGTGGGTTGGACGATCGGAGCTGGTGTGGAGGCGCATTTGTGGGGGAATTGGTTGCTGCGCGCCGAGTACCGCTATGCCGACTTTGGGGCGTGGAGCACTTCCTTTGCGTTTCCTTCCCCCGCTCCCGGGGTAGGCAACAATACATATCGGCTCAGCAACTCCGTAAACACAAACATCGCAACGGTTGGGCTCGCATATAAGTTTTGATGAGATCCAACGCGGTTGGTTGCTCGATATTGATCGCCGGAACTACAATGCCTTCACCGTTTGGAAGAGTGCGCTCTGCTCTTGGGTAATTTTGATCCGACTGAGATGGTCCGACCCAAAATTAACATTGTCTCGACCGCGGCGATGCACGCTCCACTTCCGTAACGGGTCAATCGCGCCACTTCAAACCGGCAAAGGCAAGTCCGCTGCTGCCCCAATAGCTGCCGTGACAGCGGACATCGAGTTTGTCGGCGAAGTGCCAGGAGGAGACATGTGCGGCGGAGAACGTCTAGCGATATCGAGAATCCTTGCAGTTGTTCGTCACCGTGAACGCGGCCGGCACTCGCTCCTGTCCCCAAATCGCTTGGCCCGCCCGCCGTGGCGCAATCGCGAATGAGCTGTTCCGGTCATTCAGGTAGCGTGTGATTGCAGCTTGGGCGTCGGCCACAGAGGCGTAGTCGCTGTTATGGATGACTGCGCGAGCCATTCCACTGAATACTGACTCGATGACGTTCAGAAATTGCGCCTGCGCGGGCAACGGCAATATCTCAATGCGAGGGGCCCGATCGTGCGCAGCCCAACCATTGAGGAATTCGACACGGTTGAGAAGTTGTCCGGACGAGTGCCAGGGCGCCGCATCCCAGGACAGGTAGATAAGACGGCAGCCCTTATACTGACGTCTCAAATGATCGATCAGTTTACATACCTCCGTACTGTTCTTTTGATCAGAGTAGAAGTGGGTGATTTGATTCCGCGACAGTTTAAGCGCAGCTGTCACAATCAGAGAACCCTTTGACCTTTGCCATTGGGGTACCTGTCGAACCTTGCCGGGCGGTTGAAGGGCTTTGCCCCCACGCATCTTTACGGCAAAAGGCCCAAATTCATCGATGGAGAAGAATGCCTCGTCGTCCTTGAGGTCCGAAAGCGCTTTCTTGATCGCGTCCACCTTCTCGCGATAGAGAGGGTCTGAACTGGTCAACGTTACACGCGCTTTTTTCCATTGGTACCCCGTTTGTTTGATCACGATGCTGAGGTTGTTCTGCGTTGTCAGCATCCCCGCGTCCGCAAAGCGGAGTGAAGATCGGCCAATCGCCATGTAGTACGGTTAAAGCCGCTATCACGAGGCGGTGTGTGCAGCAGCGCGAAAACGGCTTCGCCCAGCTCCTTACCGGGCTCAAGATTGCGCCGTGCAATACGATGCGGCCGAGAGCTTCGGTCCTCAAGGCCAGTTGAACCTGCGGCACGAAACCGCGCGACCCACTTGTGGACCGTTTTGGCGCTGACCCGGAAATCCCGAGCCACGGATGCAACCATCTGGCCGTCCATAACTCTGGAAACGATAAGAAAGCGGCAGTGTGGGCAAGTGTGAGCATTGGCGTGCAGTTTCAAGACACTGTCCTTGCGAACGACGATTGCCGAGGACGTCCGACGGTGAGATCAATGTCTCAGATGGGTCATTCGCGTCGAATGCAGTCCGTGTGCTTCGGCGGCGCATGTCCGTTGCTCCCCGAAAGCGACAGTCAGCCACCAAAATGCGTCCCGTCGTTACGGGCCAATCGGGTCACTTCGCATCGCAGAAACACAGCGACCTTTTCGCAATCGGCCCCGCGTGAAGTCGGACACAGACCTGCCAATCGCGGCGTGCTATCGTTCGCAATGATCCAGTGCGCGTGAGGGTCCGATGGCGATCAACATCGCAAGGCGGAAATTCATCACCGGTCTTAGCAGCACAGTGTTCTCGTGGCCGCTCGCCGCCCGTGCGCAGCAATCCGAGCACGTTCCCAAAATCGGCGTGCTGTGGCCCGGAGCCTCGCCCCCAGCTTCGCCACGTATGGAGTCGTTTCGGAAGGGGCTTCGCCAGTTGGGATATGTTAAAGGTCAGAACGTCGCGATCGAGCTTCGCTACGCCCAGGCAGGACCTCAACAACTTCCCGACCTCGCTGCCGAGCTGGTGCGTCTGAAGGTCGATGTCATCACCGCATTCGGCGATCTCACGCCCAGACTAGGTCGGGTGGACAAACCTATTGACGCAAGAATTGCGAATTGATTCAAGGCTGCTCTTTGCGGAGGGCAGCCTTGATTTGCGGACTGATGACCGACGATGAGTGGGCGTACTTCGAACCGTTCCTGATCCATCGCGGCGGCGGCCGGCCGCCACGCAATCATCGCCGCGTGCTCGACGCGGTGTTTTGGTTGATGCGAACCGGCGCACCATGGCGCGACCTGCCGGAGGGCTTCGGCAACTGGAATTCGATCTTTAGGCAGTTTCGGCGGTGGGCCGACAGTGGCGTCTGGGACGTGATCCTGGAAGGGCTCGCGGGAAGCGGAGTGTCGGACGCCGCGCTGCAGATGATCGATGCGACCATCATCCGTGCGCATCATTGCGCAGCCGGTGGAAAAGGGGGGCCGAGCGTAACGCGCTCGGTCGCTCGCGTGGCGGCTTCTCAACCAAAATCAACGCCCGCACCAATGCCGAGGGTCTGCCGATCGGCGTTGTGATTACGCCCGGGCAGGCACACGATGTCACCGCGTTTCCGGCCTTGATGCAGGAGATCGACTGCGATCCGGAACAGATGCTCGGTGACAAGGGCTACGACAGCGAAGCCGTCCGCAACGACATTGAGGAACGTGGTGGTGAAGCCGCAATCCCCAGCACTGCAACCCGGAAAATACAGCATGCCGTCGACAAGGCTCTCTATGCCCTGCGCAATCGCATCGAGCGCTTCTTCAATCGTGCGAAGAACTCACGCCGTGTCGCCACCCGCTACGACAAGCTGATCGAGAGCTTCGCCGCCTTCGTGCTGCTTGCCTGCATCCGAATCTGGATTAAGTTTGTCCACACGACCTAGCCCAGCAGGCGACAGAGACTATCCCCATTGTCGCAATCGGCGACGATATCCTTGGGTCTGGACTCATCGGCAGTCTTTCGCGGCCCGGCGGGAATACCACTGGGTTCACCATCCTTTCCCCGGAACTGAGCGCAAAGCGACTAGAATTGCTGGAACGGATGGTTCCCGGAATGTCGCGCGTAGCTGCCTTCTGGGATCCCACGACCGGCCCATCGCAGCCGACGATGTCGGAGAACGCAGCCCGCTCTTTGAAACTAAAATTGCAGATCGTCGAAGTGCGACAGCGGGACGACGTTGTTGGCGCGTTTCGCGCTGCGCGGGACGGTCACGCGGAAGCCCTCAACGTTTTCTCTTCGCCGATTCTCGCTTCACTTTACCGGGAGATCATCGATCGTGCGGCCGAGTACCGGCTTCCGGCGATCTACCAGTGGAAGGAACACACGGAGGCTGGGGGTCTCATGTCCTACGGACCCGACCTTCGGGAGATGTATGAGCAAACTGCGACCATCGTGGTCAAGATCCTCAAGGGCGCCAAGCCTGCCGACCTCCTGTCGAGCAACCCGCTAGGTTCGAGCTGGTGATTAATCTCAAGACTGCCAAGGCGCTCGGCCTCGCGGTGTCGCCTTCGCTGCTTGCGACAGCCGACGAGGTGATCGAATAAGGGTTAGCGACTTCCGCTCCGGGTCATTCAGCGACATGGCAGCAAGTCCGCGCCACTTCCGCTCTTCCCCCTCGAAGCAGACATGCGCTGACGCGATTGGCATGTCAGTTTAGGGCCAAAAGCGGACTTGCGTGCAGCCAAGAAGCTGCGCTCTTGGCTGTCTGTGAGTCAAACACGAACCGACGTCGCGACGGGCGGCGAAGCGAGCTGGTGCAGGATGTCGACCAGCTCAGCGTGCGCTGGCGAGCCCCGTTCGCTGAAGGCCTCGATCGGGTTGGTTTCGGTCAAGCGGTTGAGCCGGGTGAGCAGGCGAATGCGCTGACGGCGGCTAAGCTTGGCCTCGGATGAGCGCCAGCGGAAGAATAGGCGAAAGAGTTCGCCGTCGCCGAAGAGCATGTTGAGTTCATGTATCGTGACGTAGATAAGGAATAGCACCGTCAGCCATATCTGAATCGACAAGAAGCGTGGCCAAGAAAAATGCTGGACAAGGTGCTCCGGGAAATCGGCGATCACGCCGCCGGCAGCGAGGAAATGGACGAGCCCCTCGGCGAGCCGCACGATCAGTACGCACAGCCAGTAGATGGCACTCTTGAACAAAATGGGCTGGATCATTGGCGCGCCGTCGAAGCGGCGCATAAACGGTAGGTTGTCGGTTACCAGGACCGCTTTTCCGACCAGCAACGCAGCTACCGTCGCAGTGAAAAAGCCGCTGAACTCAATGCCCTGCTCTTCCAGAATCAGGCGCTTGGTCCACAAGATCAGGTTGAAGCCAACGAAGAAGAAGATCGTTGGCGGCAGCACATGCTTCACTTGCTCGAGCGACCAATCGAAGGCCCGGTGTAGGAATGGTGCCGGCGCAGGCGGAGCAAAAGCGGGCTGGCTCATACTGTACCTCGTCCTTGGTTTAAAGTGAAGGCGCAGAAGGATAAGCGGCTCGTCGGCCCATTCCTGATCTGGCTAAAGTTTGAACACGTTCAAGGTTTGTGGCGGCGCGCTCGACGATTTTTTTGCCGGCGGGTCGATGCGGCGGAGAATCGCCGCCGTGTCGCCGCAGTTCGGGGCTGCGACGGCAGGATTCCGAACTGCCTCCCGACCATGCCGGCTGAAACTACATGGTGCGGCTCTATCGTCCGCGCGCGGAAATCCCCAACGGCACCTGGAAGTTTTCGGAGGGGTAGCTCGGAAATTGAACGTCCGATGCGGGTCAATCGCGTCGGTTTGACGATGGTGCAGCCACTTCTGGTCTACCCCCCAAAGGACATCGTCAGACGACCCAGGAGGCCCGTTTCGTGCCCAGCAGCGGACAACGCGCAATCTTCACGGAACTACGCACGTCTCGTACGCGATTAATCCGTGTGAGACTTTAGAGCATCGTGCGCAGCCAAGAATGCTTGGCGGCCCGCGGGCGTGCCGCAGTAGACGGTAATCTGAACCAACGCCTCTTTGATTTCATCTACTGTTGCACCGCTGGCAAGCGCGGCCTTTGTGTAGATGCCAAGCTCTTGAAAGCGGCCGAGCCCCCCGAGAATTCCAAGCGTCAGAAGACTTCTGGTTTTCTGGTCAAGCCCGGAACGGCTCCACGCATAACCCCAAGCCAATTCGGTAACGGCTCGTTGAAACGTCATCATGAAATCATCAGAACCGGCGAGGTTTGCATTTACATACTTCTCGCCGAGCACCTGTCGCCGCTTCTTGAGACCCTTCTCAAACAAATCGCTATCCGCCATTGCCAATTCCTCCTCGCCAAAGACTTCTGACGTGACGGCCCGAGCGTAGCGATTTTCGACGGACAAGACCAAGCGGTCTGAGTCCGGTTCGGGTCAAAAGCGGGCGTGCCAAGCTCCAATTCGTGATGTCCGGTCCTGCCGAAAGCAGACACTTCCAGCGCGTTAAGAGTCCACGCGCTACGTAAATGGGTCTGGTCCCGGCGTCGAAACTACCAAATTCAAGACGGCTCGCGGTTCCGACGCGCCCTCATAGAATTTTTCCGCTCTGTGCTACTGCCCCTGCCCATTCCCGAGTTGCCGGCCTAGCCAGCGCAGCGCGAAGCACGTTGAACACGCACGCTCGTTGGGCGACCATCCGGCCGTGAACTTCAACCGCCGCAAGATGGGAGCTAAGCGGAAGGCCAAGGCTGACGCTGAGGTCGCCGCCCGACGCGCGACCGATGCCAGGGTGCTTCAGGACGCGGAACGCCTGATAACCGCTTGGAACGAGCGCCAAGCCCGGCGAATGCCCTTACTGTTTGCGCCGACGATCGGCGCCACGCACGCAAGCCGGCATCATTTCCTGTGGGCCTCCTGCTCGGCCTGCCGCACCAGGCGCAGACATTGACCGGCGCCCGCTCGACCGACACCGCGACGCTGCGGTCACGAGTCTGATCCCGTCGTTGTCCTGCCGCTCGTGTCGGCCGCATGCACCGTGCCGCGCCCCCGACGCCCCAGCGCAAAAAGGGCGCGAACGCAAAGGACGCCAGCGCGCATTCGGTATGGCGTTGTGTAAATTCATCCCACGGGGTCCGCATCAGGTCCGCTACATTGACCACGATGCATCAGCCAATATGCGTTGATAGTATCCGACTGAAATTGTTAGTTTATCTGGTACAGCTGGGTGGACTCGAACCACCGACCTCCTGATCCACAGTCAGGCGCTCTAACCAACTGAGCTACAGCTGCACGGGTTCGCTTGCGCGGAGCGCGCGGAAAGCTAGGAGCAACGCTCAACTTTGGCAAGGGTTGCGCCAATAGACGAGCGGCGCTGGCGGCCGCCGCTATCGGCCCACCGGCAAGCAAAAGCCCGGGGCGAGCCCGGGCTTTACCCGTCGTGCGATGGGAGTTGAAGAACGCGAAGCGCCGACCGGCGCGGGTCAGGCGACCTTGGAGAGCGCCTTGCTCACGCCGCTCTTGATCGGCTCGGCCGTCTCGGTGGCGACCTTCTGCGCCAGCGCGCTCAGTTCCTTGCTCTGCTGGGTGAGCGCCTCGAACTGCTTGCGCGCATGCGTGCTCGAGAGTTCGACCATTTCCGACAGGGTCTTGGCCGCCATCAGCTCGCCGGCGAAATCGAACGCGGCGTTGGTGTTCACGCGCGCCGCCTCGATCACCTTGAGGCCGTAGTCGGAGGCGCCCTTGGTGGCGGTCGAGTAGGTGGTCTCGAGGACGTCGGTCGCCTCCTCGGCGGCGGCCTTCATCTTCTCGTAGGTGTCCTTGGCCTGCGCGACCCCGCGCTCCGCAAATTCGCGGAAGGCGGCCGGCATCTCGACCTTGGGAATGTCGAACTTGGGCATCTCGAATTTCGGCATTTCGAACGCGACCGCCGGAGGCTTGGTCGATTTCACTTTCGTGGCAGTTGTGGCTTCCGCCATGGGACCGGTCCTTGATCTCATATGCTCATGGGCTGTTGACTTGGGGGAATTTGCTGATCAGCCTCGCCGCCCTGTGCGCGAAGCGTCACCTTCATTCGCGAATTCCCGGTGCCGAACGCGGGACACAAGTCGAAGCACCGGTCTTCTCAGACCAATATAGCAAAGGCTTTGGTGCATTGCAATAGAAATTATTGCATCGCACAAATTAGAGCTAAGGTTTTGAAATTATTTATATTTTATCGGGAGGGGTGCGCTGGGCCGGTATCACGGCCGAGGTTTTGCAGCATCCACCACCATTTTGGCAGCACTTTGTCCAAGCTCCTGGACCTGGGTTGAAAGCGCCTGCATCTGCCGCCCGAGGTAGTCCGACTGCAGCCGCATGACCTCGGTCGCGTCCTTGGCCTGCATCAGTTTCTCGGCAAACTCGAACGTCGCCGCCATGTTCTGCTCGGCATAGGCCATGGATTTGTGCGCAATCTCGTTGGCGCCGCCACGTGCGGCCTGGGCCTGGCCCTCGAACTGCCCCATGGCCTGATTGGCCGCCTGGATGAAGCCGTCGAAGGCATGTTTCGCCTGGGTCACGCTTTGCTCGACGAAGGCCCGAATCTCCTTGGGCATTCCGAATTGCTCGAAAGGTTCCTTGGCCATCCTTCGCTCCTATAGCCGCGGCGTCATCGCCGCGAGAGTTCCTTCTTAGCGCCGGCCCTGATCGACTGCGCCGCCGAGCGTGCGTTGCAGTTAAGGTTATCTCTCCTTGTCGGGCGCGAGTAGGGGGTGCGGCATGGACGGCACGCCCGCTCGGCACTATTAAGAATTTGTTAGGGAAATGAGTTCCGTCGCATGCCGCTGGTGGAGTCAGTGTTGGCGCCGTTGCGCGATCCGCAACTCGCCGCAAAGCTCGCGGCCCATGCCACGGGCCCAGCCCCCGCGTGGCTCTGGAGCACGGACGGATCGCGCATCATCTGGGCGAACGCCGTCGGCGCCGCGATCTTCGGAGCGGCGGACGCGGGCGAATGCCAAGAGCGCCGGTTCGGCGTCAAGGACGCGACCGCCGCGCAGATCGTCCGTCTGGCTGCGACCCTGCCGACGTCGGGCCAGCCGCGGCTCGAACGCCTGCGCGGTTTCGGTGCCGACTTCGGCCGCGCGCTCACCTGTGTTTGCTCGCGCCTCATTCTCGCCGACGGCACGCCCGTCGTCCTGATCATCGCCACCGAGCCGGCGGGGCCGCCGCTGCCGCTCCGCGAGCGTGTGCGCCGGCTGCTTGCCGATCGCAGGCGTGCGCTCGCGGCCTTCGCCCGCGAGGGCACGCTTCTTTATGCGACCGAACCGGCGCTCACGCGCTTTGTCGGCACAGCGACGCTCTCGACACTCGGCGTCGACGCCGTCGCCGCCCCCGCCCTTGTCAACGGCAGCGCCAGCGGCGCGACACCCTACGGACCGGTCACCGTCGAGCGCCTCGGCAGCGATGCTTCGACCGTCCTGGTGCTGATGTTTGCTGCGCGGGCAGGCGAAATTCTTGCGGAACAAACTCCTGCAGAAGCGGGCGCGCCAGCGCCTTCTCCCGCGCCGGCGCCCTCCGACGCTGAAGCGCCGTCGAGTCCCCTGCCCGCCCCGGAGGCGCCGGCTGCTGCACCGGCTCTCTTGGACGTTGAAGCGCCGCCAAGTTCTCGGTCCGTCCAGGAGGTGCCCGCCACCGCGCCCGCTTCCTTGCACGTTGAAGCACCGCCAAGTCCTCAGGCGCACGCAGGCGAGGCGTCCGCTGTCGCCGCGCCATCGGCCTCGCCATCGGAAGCGCTCACGAACGGTGCGGCGCCGGCGGAGGCAAACGCCGGCGCCATCCAGCTGGTCTTGCCTCCTGCCCAAGCTCCCGCAACCGACATTGCGGCGAGCGAGCGCCGCCATCCGCTGCGCTTCGTCTGGCAGATGGATGCGGATGGCCGCTTCGCCATCGGCTCGGACGAGTTCATCGAGCTCATGGGCCCGCGCACGACGTCGGCGTTCGGCCGGTTGTGGAGCGAGATCGCCGCCGAACTGAACCTCGATCCCGACAACCAGGTGGCGCGCGCGGTCGCCACGCACGAGACCTGGAGCAGCATCACGCTGTCGTGGCCGGTCGACGAGTTCGCGCGAGCGGCTCGCGGTCGAGCTGTCGGGACTTCCGGTGTTTGATCGCAACCGCAATTTTCGCGGCTATCGCGGCTTCGGCGTGTTGCGCGACATCGCCCGCACCAACCAGCTGGCGCGCGCCCGCCGCGAGCGACCGATGGGATTTGGCGCCCAGCCCGAAGCGCCGACCGAGCGCGACGGCGCGTCAGCATCGCCGGCTTCGCCAATCGCACCGCGTGCCGACACCCCGCCTGCCGACACCCCGCTTGCCCATACGCAACCTGCCGACACGCAAGCTGCCGCGCCCGCTCCGCCTGTCGCCGCAACACCGGAGCCGCCCTCGCCGTCCGCTGCCGCTGCGGCGCCACCGCCCGCCCCGGCGGAAATCGCGCCGCGCGCCGAGCGCCCGGTAGCCGATGCCGCTGCAGCAAACGTGGTGCCGTTCCGTTCGGGGGCGCCGACCGACGCCAAGGCGCCGAGTCTCAGTCCGGTCGAGCGCAAGGCGTTCCGCGAGCTGGCGCAGGAGCTGAACGCGCGCTTGCGCGGCGACGAGACACCGGAGGCCGAAGACGGTTCCGCTGCGCCCGCCGCCGAAGAGCAAAGAGCACCGGCCGAGGCCGCGGAGGATCAAGCAGCGCCGCCGACGAACCAGGACTTGGCGCCGACGACTATTGCCGCCGCGGCGGAGCCCGTCGCGGCGAACGCTCCCGCCATCGCATCGCCGCGCGGTGACGATGCGGAGGCCGCGCCGCCGGCTGCGTTTTCCGCTTTCGAGCCGGTGCTGCTCGACCGCCTGCCCGTCGGCGTTCTGCTGCACCAGCACGACACGCTGCTCTATGCCAACCGCCGCTTCCTCGAATGGACCGGCCATGAGAATCTCGCCACGCTGGCGGCGGCCGGCGGCCTGGCTACGCTCTTTGCCGACCCCGGCGCCGCCGCGCTCGCGCCGGGCGGGTCAGCGCGGCCGCTGTTGCTCGCAGCCCGGGGCGGCGACAGCGTCCCGGTCGAGGGCCGCCTGTTCACCGTTCCCTGGCGCGACGGCTCCGCACTCGCGCTGGTCCTCGCCAGCCGCGAGATGGAGCAGGAGCGCCGCGCGATCGCGGCCGCGCTCGATGCCGCCGAGGGCCAGATCGGCGAACTCAAGGCCCGGCTTCAGTCCTTGGACAAGACCGAGGAAGAGCTGCGGGCGGCCAAGCGCGAGGCGCACAAGGCGGCAACCGAAAAGGCGGATTTCCTCGCCAAGGTGAGCCACGAGATTCGCACGCCGCTCAACGCCATCACCGGTTTCGCCGAAGTGATCATGGCCGAGCACTTCGGTCCGATCGGCAACGAGCGCTACCGCGACTATCTCAAGGACATCCACGTCGCCGGAACGCATCTGGTCTCGCTGCTCAACGACCTGCTCGACCTTTCCAAGATCGAGACCGGCCAGCTCGACCTCACCTTCGCGCCGGTCGGCCTCAACGAGCTGACCCAGCAGTGCGTCGGCATCATGCAGCCGCAGGCGAGCCGGGCGCGCATCATCATCCGCACCTCGCTGACGCCGGGACTGCCGCAGGTCAAGGCCGACGAGCGCTCGCTGCGCCAGATCGTGCTCAACCTCCTCGCCAACTCGATCAAGTTCACCGGTCCCGGCGGCCAGGTGATCGTATCGACGGCGTGCGCCGACAGCGGCGAGACCGTGCTGCGCGTGCGCGACACCGGCGTTGGCATGAGCGCGAAGGATGTCGAGGCGGCACTGGAGCCGTTCCGGCAGACGGCGACGTCCGGGAGCTGGGGCTCGGGCGGGACCGGGCTCGGCCTGCCCTTGACCAGGGCGCTCGCCGAAGCCAACGGCGCGCATTTCAACATCAAGAGCGCGCCCAATGCCGGCACGCTGGTCGAGATCGCATTCCCGCGGGTGACCGCGCATTAGTCTAGGCGTTCGCCGACCCGGCCGCAGCGCGCATCGGGAACGCCCATCCACAGGCCGTTTTCCGCCGAATCAGGTGCACGCGTAGCTTTCCTTCGCTTCCCGCAGACGGGGAGCGCGCGGAGCCGCCATGCGCTTTCACGCCGACCTGCACGTCCACTCGAAATATTCGCGCGCGACCAGCCGCGATCTCGACCTCGAACATCTCGCGGAGTGGGCGGCGCGCAAGGGCGTCGCTGTCATCGCGACCGGCGACTTCACCCATCCGGCGTGGCGCGCCGAGCACAAGGGGAAACTGGTGCCGGCCGAGCCGGGCCTGTTTCGTCTGCGACCCGAGATCGAGCAAGCGGTCGCCGAGAGACTGCCGCCGGCGTGCCGGACGCCGGTGCGCTTCATGCTCGAGGTGGAAATTTCCACGATCTACAAGAAGGCCGGGAAGACACGGAAGGTGCACCATCTCATCTACGCGCCGGACTTCGCGACCGCCGAGAGCATTTCCGAGCGCCTGGCGCGCATCGGCAACATCGCTTCCGACGGCCGCCCGATCCTCGGGCTCGACTCGCGCGACCTTCTCGAGATCACGCTGACGTCCAGTCCCGACGCCTATCTCATCCCGGCGCATATCTGGACGCCGTGGTTCGCCGCGCTCGGCTCGCAGTCCGGCTTTGATTCGATCGCCGCATGCTACGGCGATCTGGCCGATCAAATCTTTGCCGTGGAGACCGGGCTCTCATCCGACCCGCCGATGAACTGGCGGCTGTCGATGCTCGACCGCTACCGGTTGGTCTCCAACTCCGACGCGCACTCACCGGGAAAGCTCGGCCGCGAAGCGACGACGTTCGATTGCGCGCTCGACTACTTCGCCCTGCGCAAAGCGCTGGAGACCGGGCAAGGTTTTGTCGGCACCGTCGAATTCTTTCCCGAGGAGGGCAAGTATCACCTCGACGGCCACCGCAAATGCGGCGTGAAGTTTTCCCCGCGCGAAACGCTGGCCCAGGGCGGGCGCTGCCCGGTGTGCGGCGGCGCCATGACCGTCGGCGTCCTCAGCCGCGTCGAGACGCTCGCCGACCGCAGCGAGGCCGAGGCGGCACCGCCGGCGACAGCCGGCGCCGTGTCGAACCTCGTTGCCTTACCGGAAATGCTTGGCGAGATCGCAAGTAGCGGACCTTCGAGCAAGACCGTCGAGCGCGGCTACGGCCGGCTGCTGTCAGCCCTCGGCCCCGAGCTCGACATTCTGCAGGCCGTCCCGCTCGAGGATATTTCGCGGGCGGATTCTTCCGTGCTTGCCGAAGCCGTGGCGCGGCTGCGCGCCGGCAAGGTCATCCGCGACGCCGGCTATGACGGCGAATACGGCGTCATCCGGTTGTTCGAGCCGGACGAGCTGCGGCACCGAACGGCGGGCGGCATGTTGTTCGAGTCGCCGGCGGCGGTTCCCGTGCCCGTTGTGCGGGAGGGTGCGCAAGCAAAGTACCACCCGTCGAAGCCTCCGCAGGACCTCCCGACCCCCATCCCCAACCCCTCCCCACAAAGGGGAGGCGACACGCACGCAGCGCCAGGCTCAGGCGTCCTCTCGGCCCTCGACCCCGATCAGCGCGCGGCGGCGGCCGTGGTCGAAGGTCCGCTGCTGATCGTCGCCGGGCCGGGCTCGGGCAAGACCCGCACCTTGGTCCATCGCATCGCGCATCTCGTCGCCGATTGCGGCGTCGCCGGCGCGCAATGCCTGGCCATTACCTTCACACGCCGGGCCGCGGCGGAAATGCGCGACCGCCTGCATGCGATGCTCGGCCCGGACGCGGGCGGCATCGCTGTCCACACCTTCCACTCGCTCGGGCTCGCGATCCTGCGCGAGCACGCCGCCGCCGCCGGTCTCACATCCGGCTTCCGCGTCGCCGGCGAGGCGGAGCGCGCGGCCGCGCTCGCCGCGGCGCTCGGCCTGCCGCGCCCGCGCGCGGAAAATCTCATCCGCGCCATCTCCAAGGCGGAGCGCGGCGAGGCGCAGCCGAACGGGGAAATCGCGGCGGCGCGGACCGCCTATCGCGCCATGCTGGCGGCCGACCACTGGATCGATTTCGACGATCTGGTCAGCTTGGCGGTGCGGCTCCTCGCGGACAATGCCGAGATTGCGGCGCTCTATCGCGCCCGGTTCCGCTTTGTCTGCGTCGATGAATTCCAGGACGTCGATGCGCGGCAATATCGGCTGCTCACGCTGTTGGCGCCGCCGGCCGCCGGCAATCTCTGCGTCATCGGCGATCCGCATCAGGCGATCTACGGTTTCCGCGGCGCCGATGCCGCCTGCTTCGAGCGCTTCGGCAGCGACTACCCGGGCGGAGCGACGATCGCGCTCAGGCGCAACTACCGCTCGGGCGGCGCCATCGTCGCCGCTTCCTCGCAGGTCATCGCCGCGCATGCGGACGAGCCGATCGCGGAAATCGTGCGCGAGCGGCGCGAGCGCATCACCATCCACGCGGCGCCCAGCGAGCGGGCCGAGGCCGAGTTCGTCGTCATCACGATCGAGCAGGCGATCGGCGGCTCAAGCTTCTTCGCGATCGACAGCAGCCGCACCGGTGGGCGGGAAGCGGCGCTCTCCTTCACCGATTTCGCCGTCCTCTACCGCACCGACGCGCAGGCCGCCGTTCTGTGCGAAGCGCTCGCGCGTTCCGGGATTCCGTTCCGCAGGCATTCGCACGCCGCGCTGGCGCAGGAGCCATCGGTCCGCGCCGTGCTCGAAGCATATGCGGCGATGGCCCCGGCCGACATCGATCTTCCGACACGACTGCGGCAGAGCGCGGCGCGCGCCGCCGCCGACACGGGCGAGGCGGCAGCGGCCGAACGCGCGCTTGAGCTTCTGCTGCCGCTCGCCGAAAGCTGCGGCGGCGATCCGGCGCGCTTTCTCGATGCGGTCGCACTCGCGAGCGGCGCCGATTTCTGGGACGAGCGCGCCGAGGGCGTGGCGCTGTTGACCTTGCATGCCGCCAAGGGACTGGAATTCGCCTGCGTCTTCATCGTCGGCCTGGAGGACGGCGTGCTGCCGCTGCACTGGGGCAAGGCCGAGGATGCGGCGCCGGAGGAGTTGGCCGAGGAGCGCCGGCTGTTCTATGTCGGCATGACTCGCGCGAAGGATCGCCTGGTGCTGAGCCGCGCGCTCAAGCGGCTGTGGCGCGGCCGCGTGCACACGCAAAGGCCTTCGCCGTTCCTCGGCGACATCGAAAGCGAGCTGCTCAAGGAGCAGCGGGCCGAGCTCCGGCGCCGGCGCGAGGATCGCCAGCTCAAGCTGCTGTAGCCCTTGATTGTTTGGTCGATACAGAAACGTCATTGCGAGGAGCCCAAAGGGCGAGGAAGCAATCCAACCGCGCGGTGGGGCCTGGATTGCTTCGGCACTTTCGTGCCTCGCAATGACGGCGCATGGCGCGCCGTTCACGCGACGCGGATGACGATCTTGCCGAAATGCGCGCCCGCTTCCATGTGCCGCAAGGCCGCCGGCACCTCGTCGAAACCGAACACCCGGTCGATTACGGGCTTGAGCCTGTTGGCGATGATGGCGGCGTTCATCGCCTCGAACATCTGCGTCGAGCCGACATAGATGCCCTGGACGTTGGCGCGCTTGGAGAAGATCAAGCCCGGATTGAGCTCGGTCGCGCCGCCGCTCAAGCCGCCGATCAGGGAGATTTTGCCGCCGAGGCGGATGGCGCCGAATGAACGGGTGAGGGTCTCCGCCCCGCCGACCTCGACGACGTGATCGACGCCACTGCCGCCGGTGAATTCGACCGCCGCCTTGTCCCATTCCGGCGTGCTCTTGTAGTTGATGCCGCAGGCGGCGCCGAGCGACTTCGCGCGCTCAAGCTTCTCGTCGCTCGACGAGGTGATGATTGCGGTCACGCCCATTGCGTGCGCGAGTTGCAGGCCGAAGATCGACACGCCCCCGGTGCCCTGCAGCAGCACGCTCTGGCCAGCGATCAGCCTGGCGTGATGCATCATCGCGTTCCACGCCGTGACCGCGGCGCAAGGGAGCGCCGCCGCTTCCTCGATCGACAAATGCGCGGGGATCGGGACGACGCCTTCCTCCTCCAGCACCACGTATTCGGCAAGCATGCCGTCGATGCTGCCGCCGAGCGCCGAAGCGTGCACGCGCGGCCCCAGGTCGCCGCCCGGCCAGCGCTGGAAGAAGCAGCCGGCCACCTTGTCGCCGGCCTTGACGCGGACGACGCCAGGACCGGCTTCGACCACCTCGCCGGCGCCGTCGGAAAGCGGAACGAGATTGTCGCGCACCGGCATGCGATAGGTGCCGCGCACGATGCCGAGGTCGCGGTAGTTGAGCGAGCAGGCCCCGACCTTGACCAGGACCTGGCGGTAGAGCGGCTTCGGCACCGGCCGCTCGACTTGCGTCAGCGCGTCGATGCCGGCGCCCCCCTTCGGCAGTTGATAAGCACGCATTCGTTCCTCCGGTATGGCGCCGGCCGCCCGGCGTTCTCATTCGGCGGTCAATCGGCCGTCTCGGCGATCCGCCGGATACTTATATCGTGAGAGAAGCGGACCTCGCAGGGTTCGACCGTGCCGCTGACCGGCGCAGCGGACCGGTAGTGCGGCGTCGCGGCGAGCGGCAGGTGGCCTTCGCCGCACAACAGGCCGGACGTGGGGTCGAGCCCGATCCAGCCGGCTCCGGGAAGATACACTTCAGTCCACGCGTGCAGCGCGCCGCTGTCGCGGTCGCCGACGGCATCGCTCGCGGGGGGCTTCGCGTCTGTGGCAAGCTCGATGAGATAACCGGAGACGAAACGCGCCGGCAGGCCCGCGCCGCGCAGAACCTGCACCAGCAGCCAGGCTGTATCGCGGCAGGAGCCGATGCCGGAGGCAAGCGTCTCCTCCGCCGTCTGCACGCCGCCCTCGAGGCGGGTGACGTAGCGGATCAGGTGACGCAGGCGCCGGTTGAGCACGACGAGGAAGTCGATCGTATTCTGCGGCTCGCGCGGCAGCGACCGCAGCAATTCCTTCAGGTTGGGTCCCGCCGGCTCGGCGTTGAGAAACGGCGCCAGATCCTCGCGCAGGTCGGGCGGGAATGCGAAGGGCCACGACTCCGCGTACGGCTCGAGGAAGAAATCGAACGGATTGACCGGCGCGATCTCGGCCTCGAGATCGACTGAGAGCAACAGCGCGGCGGTCTTCTCGCGGAAGACGAAGCGCGCGAGCCAGTTGGCGTAGGGATCCTGCTGCCAGTGCACCTCATGCTGCGCCGGCTTCACCGTGAGCGCGTAGCGCGAAATACGGCCGCGGCAATGCGGCGCCGGGCGCAGCCGCACGGCCTGCGGCCCGAGCTGCACCGGCCGGTCGTATTCGTAGCGTGTTGCGTGATGGAGCCTGACGACGATGGACATGGCGATGCGTTGCGCGGAGGGAGCGTCCGGATAGCGGCCTCCAATAATCATGCAAATTCCGCGCCGTCCAAGGGCATCCGCCGTCCCATGGCGGCCTACAATGTCCTTGCCGGCGCGTCCCCCAGCTTCTGAGTCACGCAAGTGAAGATGTGGCTCCAAGCATCTGTGCTATCCTTCCGGCAGCTCATGCGAGCGTTGGCAGAAAGGCAGGAAAATGACCGCAGATGGGAACTGGAACCTTGCGATAGATACCCCGATGGGAGAGCGTCGGGCCACACTGTCGGTCAAAACCGAAGGCACTTCACTGAACGGCAGTCAATCAGCCGAGGGACGTTCCACTGACATCTTTGACGGCACTGTCAACGGGAACGAACTATCCTGGAAAGTCTCCATCAACGATCCGATGGACATGACGCTTGAATTTACCGGCGCGATCGAGGGCGATGAGATCAGCGGCACCGTGACACTTGGACCCTTCGGCAGCGCCCAGTTCTCCGGTACCCGCTCATAACTGAGACGCCGCCATGGACCTCGGGGATTGGCTGCGCAGCCTGGGCCTCGAAAGGTATGAGGCGGCGTTCCGCAAGAACGAGATCAATGACGCGATCCTGCCGACTGTCACAGCCGAGGACTTGAAGGATCTCGCCAAGCAACCGCCGAGCCTGCCCGTCCATTTCGCATAGGCACGAGCGTTGACCGCCGCCGCCTCGTGGCGGATCCGGATGAGGCGCGGCTCAGGAGAAGCGGCTTGTCGCAAGGGCCGGTTGCTCCGCCTGCATTGCCAGGCGGAGTGCCGCAGGGATTCTACCCGCCCGGCTGGACGGCGCTCTGCTCCACGGCCGCGCCCACTGGCTGGCCCTGCGGCTTGTCGCCCAGATGCAGGAGCGGAATGAGCACGAGGGCGAATGCGGTGCAGGCCGCCGAGACAAGAATGAGCGGCGCGAGTTCGTTGTGAAAGACGTGCTCGAACAGGAACGAGCCGACATTGTCGGCTGAAGATGACGCCAGGTTCATCAGCGACATCATGAGTGCGAAGCTGAATCCCTCCGCACGCTGCGGGCTGTAGTCGGCGGCAAGCGTGATCGTGGCGACGGTCGCGAGCATCGCGGCGAATCCGCCGCAGAAGCTCAGGATCGCGGCGGATAGTTCGTTCGTCAGCAGGAGGTAGGCCGCCGTCGTGACCGTGCCGAGCGCGATGCTCAGCTGCAGGAGGCGCTTCGACGACAAGTCGCCGAACAGCCGCCGGTAGAGCAGTGCGCCCACGATCCAGCCGGCCGAAGAGATCGATCCCAAAATGCCGATATAGCCCTGCGGGAACTTCAAGCCGTCGGTCATGGTGTAGTAGAGCGGCGTGCTCAGCCCGGGGCTGAAGTAGTAGAGAAAGAGAAACAGGCCCACGATCCACAACTCGCGCTTTTTGAACGCGGCGAGGAGGGCGCGGAAGCTGCGGCGCAGCGCCGGAAGGTCGATGCGCGCCGGCTGCTCGGGGATGAGAAAAATCGCGCCGAACAGGACCGCAAGCGGCGCCACTGCCACGATCGCGGCGGCGACATGCAGCGCCGACGTCGGCGGCAGCAGCTGCGTCAACGCGCCGCCGCCGATGGCGCTCGCCATGGCGGCGACGTTGAACCAGAGCCATTGCTGGTTGACGAAGCGGCCGCTCTCGCCGAGCTTTTGCCCGTTCTCCACCAGCACCGCGCCGCAGACGGTGCTCGAGATCGCCATGGCATAGGCCGTGGCCTCGAGCGCCCAGACCAGGTGGCTCGGCGAATAGAGCTGCGTCACCCAGAGGAAGGCGCCGGTCGCGACGATATTGGCGGCGACCAGATAGCCCTTGCGGCGATAGCCGAACAGCGGCACGAAGTCGGAAAAGACGCCGTAGACCGGTTTGATGATCCAGGGAAAATTGAAGATCGTCAGGTAGGCGCTGACCTGCGACGGCGTCCAGCCCTGCTCCTGTTTCAGGTAGTAGCTCAGCGGCTGGGCGATCAGCCCGCCGACCTGGCCGAGGCCCTCGACGACGTAGACGATCGCAAAGAACAGCAGCAGCCGGTTGATCGCGCTGCGGTCATGCGCCGGAGCGTCGGCCGGGAGCGAGGAAGGCGCCTCGTTCATAGGATCGCAGCTCGCAGGAGTCGGTCGCGCAATCTGTGAACTGGTCAGCGCCACCGGTTAGGTTCACGCCGATCCTATCGAGCGGCGGCGGCGCTGTCGCTTGTTGTGCCAAGTCTGCCCTGCGCGACTCGTCATTCCGGGGCGCGGGCGCTCGCCCGCGTGCGCGGAATCCATAGTCACTGCCCGTGGTCATGGATTGCGGACGGCCACGCGGAGCCTTGTCATCGGGCCGGCCACTTCGGGCCGGGCCGTTGGCTCGGCTTCCAGAATGACCGCAGAAAGCGCTACCGCCCTTGCGCGTGATCGAGCTGCGGCGCCGCCGGCGCGGCGGCCGAGGGCCGCTCCAACAGCGACCTGTTGCCGAGCGACACGGCGGTCGCCGCGACGACGAGTGAAATGGTGAGAGTGACGGTCGCGACCAGTTCGAATGCGACCGCGCGTCGCCTCGATAGTTTCTTGCCGGCAAGCGGTGGTGCGAAACCGGGGCTGCCGGAGAGCTCTGTCATCGGGGTCATCCTTGGGGGTCATCCTCGCGAATCGAATCAGGTGTTGCTTGCATCATCGCCGCGGATGCCGGCGCGCGTCCGGCTGGACTTGGGCGAAGTCATTGAAGAAGCAAGGCGATTTCGTGAGTTTTGGTTAATGGATGGTTAACGGGAGGGCCGAAAAGGACGATTGTTCGCCACTGTGACTTTGGCGTCACTTCGATGGGCGAATCACATCGCAAGCGCCGGTTCCGGCCGCCAGTCCATGGTCACATGACCGGGCACCGCGGCCACGCGCTTGAGCCAGGTGCGCACCGCGGGGAAGGGCTTGAGGTCGTAGTCGCACAGATGCGCGACGTGCGTATAGGCGTAGAGCGCGATATCAGCCACGGTGTAACGCCCGGCGGCAAAGAAGTCGTGCCGCGCCAGGTGCTTGTCCATCACGCCGAGCGCGCGGTGGCCTTCCTCCATCCATTCCTCGAAGGCGTGGCGTTGCAGGTCGCGCCCGCCCTTGATCAGGGTAAGCCAGAAATAGGCCGCGCCCAGATTGGGCTCGAGGCTGTGCTGTTCGAAGAACATCCATTGCAGCGCGTCGGCACGATCGATGCGGTCCTCCGGTGCGAGCGGTGTTCCCCCCGCGATGTACCAGAGGATGGCGTTTGATTCGGCGAGGTAGCGGCCCGGCGCGACTTCAAGGAGCGGCACCTGCCCGTTCGGATTTTTCGTCAGGAACTCCGGGGTGTGGCTCTCGCCCTTGAGGATGTCGACCTCGATCAGCCGATAAGGGACGCGCAGCTGCGCCAAGGCGAGCCGCGCCTTGTAGCTGTTGCCGGAACGCTGCATCGAATAGAGCGTAAACATGGCGAGCCGCCAATCCCTCGCATGACATGGCCTTGTTGCGCTCTACGACTTGAACGCGGCGATGTCATGACCGCGCGCCGTGCCACTCGCGTCGTCTGCAATTCTAGTGGTGGAGTCAGAGAAAGCCAGCGGCGAGATGAAATCGCTCGTGGTGCGCCGCAACAAGAGAATAAACATTGCGAGCATCGCCGCAACGCCGAAAGGAACAAGTGTCGCTTGTGTGACACTGCGCGCCACGAGCGGCGCCATCCAAAGCGTGGCCAGCGCCGTCTTCTCCCACGGTCGGAACCCGCGCGCGAATCCGTCGGCGGCGAGGAAGGCGATGGCAGGCGCGAGCACCACCATGTCGTAGTCGAAGGTGTAGGGCGTCGCGAGGATCGCAGCGAGGCAGAGCGCCGCCGCCTTGAGCCGATAGGGCGCGGCGCCGCGCCACACCGCGACCAGCGCGGCGGCGAGCGCGGCCGCCAGTGCGCCCTGGAACATGTAGGCCAGCGGGATCGATGCGCCCCACATGCGCGCCCAGGAGAACACGCTTTGAATCTTGTACCAGCCGGTGTTGCCCTGTTCGAGCGCGATGAGACGCGTGAAACGGGTTGAGTCGAGGAATGCGTGCCAGATTTGCGGACCGAAGGCGGCGGTAGTTGCGAGCGCGAGCAGCGCCACCGTCGCCGCGGCAGCGGCAAAGCAACGCCAGCGCCCGCTTACCGCCAGCACGAGCGGGACCATCAGCCCGAATTGCGGTTTGTAGGCCAGAAGCCCGAACAGGACGCCGGCAAGAAGCGGCCGGCGATCGAGCATGACCAGCGCGCCGCCGATGAGCGCGGCGGTGAGGAACCCGTTCTGGCCGTGACCGATGTTGATCAGCACGGCAGGAAAGGCGACAGCGAGCAGGAGCCAGAGCGGATCGGCGCCGGCGCCGGTTCCGTGCGAGGGGTCGTCGACCCTGCTTGGCGCTGATCTCGGGAGCGCGGTGGCTATGGATTCCGGGATCGCGCTGCGCGCGCCCCGGAATGACGAGCCGATGATCGCCCAGATCGTGAGAAGATAAAGGCCGAACGTGACCGCCTGCCAGACTGCGAGCGCAACCCCGTAGGGCATCAACGCCAAAGCCGCGGCGACGAACAGAAAGAACGGCGGATAGTGCCAGCCGTAGAACGGCGTCGCGTCGCCGAAGATTTGTTGCTCGCGCGCGTGCTGGCGGGAGAGGTCGAACGGCGCCTCCGGGTCGCCATCGCGCACATAGGTGCCGGCGGCATAGACGTTGGAGAAGTCGGTTCCGAGCGGCCGGCCCTGGAAATCGACGAGCCCGTGCGCGGTGACGATCAGATAGAGGAAGCCGGCGGAGGAAGCGATGAGCACCGCGAGCGCGACCAGCCGCATGCGTTCGCGGGTGAGCCAATCACCGCTTCGCAGAAGTTCGCGCGCCCGCTCCATGTTGGCTCCGTGGTGGGACAAGTGGCGCCGGCATTAGGCCAGCCGGCGCTTAACGGAGCATTGAGCGGCCTCCGCTCTCGTGCAGCACCTGGAGCCGCCCCGCAGCCCCAGGGATTGATTGCATCGGCTCCGCTGCTTGCAGACCACGATCTTGGGGAAGGCGCACACGATTTGGCGAGCAGGCGGGACTAAGCCTTGCCTGTGTGCGATGGGCGCTTTAGGAAGCACGCGCCTCAAGGCAGCTGGAGACGAGCAATGGCCTTCCTCGCGGACCGTCTGTCGCGCATCAAGCCGTCGGCGACCATCGCGGTCACGGACAAAGCGCGGGCGCTCAAGGCGGCCGGCCGCGACGTCATCGGGCTCGGCGCCGGCGAGCCGGACTTCGACACGCCGGACCACATCAAGGAAGCGGCGATCAAGGCGATCCGCGACGGCAAGGCGTCGAAGTACACCGCCGTCGACGGCATCCCGGAGCTCAAGGCCGCGGTCGCGCGCAAGTTCCAGCGCGAGAACGGGCTCGCCTACAAGCCCTCGCAGATCATCGTTGCAACCGGCGGCAAGCAGGTGCTCTACAATGCGCTGGTCGCGACCATCAATCCCGGCGACGAAGTGATCATCCCGGCCCCCTATTGGGTGAGCTATCCCGAGATGGTGCTGCTCGCCGGCGGCGAGCCGGTCGCGGTCACGGCCACGATGGAATCGGGCTTCAAGATGAAGCCCGAGGCGCTGGAACAGGCGATCACGCCGAAGACCAAGTGGATTATCTTCAACTCGCCGTCGAACCCGACCGGCGCGGCCTATGCGCGCGCCGAGCTCAAGGCGGTGACCGACGTGCTGCTGCGCCATCCGCACGTGCACGTCATGGCCGACGACATGTACGAGCACCTGGTCTACGACGACTTCACGTTCTACTCGCCGGCGCAGCTCGAGCCGCAGCTCTACGAGCGCACCTTGACGGTGAACGGCGTGTCGAAGGCCTATTGCATGACCGGCTGGCGCATCGGCTTCGCCGGCGGGCCGGAGCCGCTGATCAAGGCGATGGCGATGATCCAGTCGCAATCGACCTCGAATCCGACCGCGGTGGCGCAATGGGCCGCGGTCGAGGCGCTCGACGGGCCGAAGGATTTCATCCCCAAGCACAACAAGATCTTCAAGGAGCGGCGCGATCTCTGCGTCTCCATGCTCAACCAGGCGAACGGCATCCGCTGCCCGAAGCCGGAAGGCGCGTTCTATGTGTACCCGTCGTGCAGCGGCACGATGGGCAAGGTGGCGCCGACCGGAAAAAAGCTGGCAACGGACGAGGATTTCGTCACCGAGCTTCTCGAGGCGGAAGGCGTCGCGGTGGTGCAGGGAACGCCGTTCGGCCAGGGCCCGGCGTTCCGCATCTCTTACGCGACGGCGACCACCGCGGTCGAAGAGGCCTGCGCCCGCATCCAGCGCTTCTGCGGCAATTTGAAATAACTACCCGGGCCGTGCGGGGCAGATGGCGATGCCGCTGCGCCCGCCCCCTGAATGAGGAGCCGGCGAGACGCCGGCTTCATTCTCGCCTACAATCCGGCGGCAAGGGCCATCCGGCCCGCGTGAAGGAGAGTGCCTATGGTTCGCATTGCTTACGCGGCAGCGTCGATCGCCGCCGCCGCGCTCGTCGCGATCGTCACGCCGGCCGACGCCCAACCGCGGCGCGTTCAGGTGGGTACGCTCGCCTGTTCGCTCTCGTCGAGCATCGGACTGGTTGTCGGCTCGCGACGCAATGTGAATTGCGATTTCACCGCCTCGGGCGTGCCGGTCGAGCACTACACTGGCACGATGACCCGGATCGGGCTCGACATCGGCGTGACCACCGGCGGCGCCATCATCTGGGCGGTGTTTGCCGACACCGACCGCTACGCCGCCGGCATGCTCAGCGGCACCTATGGCGGCGCTTCGGGCGAGGTCTCGATCGCCGCCGGCCTCGGCGCCAATGTCCTGGTCGGCGGATCGAGCAGTACCGTGGCGCTGCAGCCGGTCTCAGTGCAGGGCCAGCTCGGCCTCAACATCGCCGCCGGCATCGGCGCCTTGGAACTGCATACCTTGCGGTGAGCCGCTGGGCGCTACTCGTCCAGTTTGGCGGCAGCCGAACGGCCGCGCAAGCGACGCGGCGCTGTCGCGCCTCTTGACCAGCCCCGCCGACGCCTGAAACGATGGCTCCCCCACCCCGGGAGAGAGTCATGGCAGCCAACGCAAACGGCGGCACGCGCGCGACGGGCCCGCGCTGTGTCGCGCTGGTCGGTCCGTTCCAGAGCGGCAAAACCACGCTGCTCGAGGCGATCCTCGCGCGTACCGGGGTGATCCAGCGCCAGGGCACCATCGAGGCCGGCAACACGGTCGGAGACGCCAGCAAGGAAGCGCGGCACCACCGCATGAGCGTCGAGCTCTCGGTCGCCACGACAAGTTTCATGGGCGACACCTACACTTTCCTCGACTGTCCCGGCTCGGTCGAGTTCGTGCACGACATGCGCGCGGTGCTGCCGGCGATCGACGTCGCGGTGATCGTATGCGAACTGGACGAGAAGAAGGTCCCGCAGCTTCAGCTCATCCTGCGCGAGCTGGAAGACCGCAAGACTCCCCGCATTCTGTTCCTCAACAAAATCGACAAGGCCGACGCTGCCGTCCACGACGTGCTCAGGCTGCTGCAGGGCGCCTCGCGCACCAAGCTGGTACTGCGGCAGATTCCGACCTTCTCCGGCGAGATCGTCACCGGCTTCGTCGATCTCGCGCTCGAGCGCGCCTTCGTCTACAAGGAGCACGCCCCCTCGCAGGTCATTCCGCTCGAAGGCGACGCCGTCGACCGCGAGAAGACGGCGCGCTTCTCCATGCTGGAAACGCTCGCCGACCATGACGACGAGCTGATGGAGCAACTGCTCGAAGACATCCAGCCGCCGCGCGACAAGGTGTTCGACGATCTCACCCGCGAGCTGCGCGACGGGCTGGTGTGCCCGGTGCTGATGGGAACGGCGACGCGCGCCAACGGCATCCTGCGGCTGCTGAAGGCCCTGCGCCATGAATCGCCGGGCGCTGCCGAGACGGCGAAACGCCTCGGCGTCAAGGGCGGCGCCGACGCGGTCGCCTATGTGGTCAAGACCCTGAACACGACCCACGGCGGCAAGATGTCGATCGCCCGGGTGCTCGGCGGCCAGGCCGGCGACGGCACCACCTTGCTTGCCGGGGACGACGAGGCCGGCCGCGTCGCCGGCGTCTTCAAGCTGGTCGGCCAGGCGACCGAGAAGCGGGGACCGGCCGCTGTCGGCGAGACCGTCGGCTTCGCCAAGCTCGACAAGGCCAAGACCGGCGACACGCTCACTGCCGGCAAGCAGCCGCATCCACCCCTCGCCAGGATCGAGCCTTATCCGCCGGTTCTTGCCATCGCCATCTCGGCGAAGGAGCGCAAGGACGACGTAAAGCTCGGCCAGGCGCTCAACAAGCTTGCCGAGGAGGATCCGTCGATCACCGTCGTGCACAATCCGGAGACGCACGAGGTGGTGCTCTGGGGCCAGGGCGAGATGCACCTGCGCGTCGCCACCGAGCGCCTCAGCGACCGTTACGGCGTCGCCATCGAGCGCCGCCAGCCGACCGTCGGCTACCGCGAGACCATCCGCAAAGGCATCGTGCAGCGCGGCCGCCACAAGAAGCAGTCCGGCGGCCACGGGCAGTACGGCGACGTCGTGCTCGAGATCAAGCCGATGCCGCGCGGCTCGGGCTTCGCCTTCGAGGAAAAGATCACCGGGGGCGTCGTGCCGCGCAACTACATCCCCTCGGTCGAGGAGGGCGTCATCGACGCGCTCAAGCACGGCCCGCTCGGCTTTCCGGTCGTCGACCTGCACGTGGCGCTGATCGACGGCTCGTATCACACCGTCAATTCCTCGGACATGGCGTTTCGCACGGCCGGCCGCATCGGCATCGCCGAGGGCCTGCCGCAGTGCCAGCCGGTGCTGCTCGAGCCGATCCACCTGGTCGAGATCGTCTGCCCCAACGAGGCCACGGCGAAGATCAACGCGCTGATGTCCGGCCGCCGCGGCCAGATCCTCGGCTTCGACACGCGCGAGGGCTGGGAAGGCTGGGACATGGTGCGCGCCAAGATGCCGGAGGCGGAGGTCGGCGACCTGATCGTCGAGATACGTTCGGCGACCGCCGGCGCCGGCACCTTCACCTTCAAGTTCGACCATATGGCCGAGCTCACCGGGCGCACCGCCGACCAGATCGTCGCCGCGCGCCGCGCCGCGGAGTGACCGGCTTCGCGGTCAGTCCGGGTCGCTGCGAAGCGTCGGGTCCGCAATTCATTCCGCCGGCCGAGTGATATGAGATTTGACTGTATCGTCATGCCCGCGCTTGTCGCGCTTGTCGCGAGCACCTGCGTCTTAGGACTGCGCCAAACAAACAACGGATGACCAGACGCGCAGGCGGCTATGCCGCGGCGCGCGGCTCGCCGCCGCCGGGCGGCGGCACCGGCACGCCATCGGCCGCATATTCGTTGAGCTTGTTGCGCAAGGTGCGGATCGAGATGCCGAGCACGTTGGCGGCCTGCGTGCGGTTGCCCAGGCAATGCCGGAGCGTCTCCAGGATGAGATCGCGCTCGACCGCGGCGACGGTGCGGCCGACAAGCACACGCGAGACCTGCTCGGCGGCGAGCGCGGCAGGGGCGACCGGCGGCGCGCCGCGCTGCTGATCGAGACGCACGCCGTCCGGGGCGAGGATCGCCTCCGGTCCGATCTCGGCGCCGGTCGCTATGAGCACGGCGCGGTGCATGGTGTTTTCCAGTTCGCGAATGGCGACCGCGACATCGACCATGAGCAGATCGGCGCCGCACCCGGCGCGCAGCACGGCAAGCGCCTGCGCGATATCCGCGGCATGGGTGACGGTCGCGCCGCGGTCCATCGCCTGCTTGGTCGCGGTGGTGAGCTGGCCAGCGAGCGTGCCGACGATCAAGAGGCGCATGGCTTGGCTCCATTCTTACCCTCTCCTGCTGGCGGGAGAGGGTGGTTCGGGCCCGCAGCCCGAGCCGGGTGAGGGTAAGTTTTTGCCGCACAAGAACGACCCCTCATCCGCCCGCGCCGCGCCCGGAGACCTTCTCCCGCAAGGGGAGAAAGGGAAGAGTTGCCGTGTGCAGGGGCGTAGATCACGCCCGCTCCACCTTGATGATTTCCGTCATCGTCACGCCGAGCTTCTCCTCGACCAGGACGACGGCGGCGGAGTCCTCGAAGGCGAGGTCGGTGAACAGCGAGGTCATCCGCGGCGCGGTCACGCGCAGAATGAGAAAAGCGAAAAACCCGACCAGAGCGACGGTGAAGGCACCCATCGCCGCGATGCGCGAGGCGCCGAGCGTCTTTAGAAACTCAAGCACACCCTGCACCGAGCTGCTCCCCCGACGGACGACGCCGCGCGTCCCGCTCGGCAGGATTTGCCCGGCTTATGGTTAGCGCCCGGTTAAGATGCTTATTCGCGGGCGCACCTTGGCGCGACGCGACAACTCCTGGCCCCGGCGAAAACCGGGGACCAGGAGTTCACTCAGCTCAGCGTCCTCTGGGGTCGTCGTCTGGATTCCCGCCTGCGCGGGAATGAGCGGAGAGCGCTAGCGGATCACGTCGGCGACGCGGTGGTCGTTCGGACTGACGAGCACGATCACGTTGTCGTCCTTGACGAAGAAGGAATGCGAACGGCCTTGCGGCACCTTGTCCGCGAGCACCGGCGGCATGGGATGCAGGTCGATATTCTTGGGCACGGCGTCACCGATCGTCTCCGGCGCGTCGGCCCGCGCTTTCGGAACGTGGAGATCCTTGAACACGACCTCCTTGATGATGAAACGCTGCTCCTGGGTGAGATTGATGGTGCGCGGCGCCGGCGCGACGACCGGCTCGCTGGTGCTTTGCGTCCACGCGGGCGGGCCCAATGCTAAACCAGATAGGCCTGCGAGCACGAAAAGGAGAGCTTTCAGAGGTCCAGGCATGGCGGTCCCCGTCTGCAGAGTTCGGCGTTTACGTCAAACGCGCGGCGGGGCGCGCGGTTCCACCGCCGCGCGCCGGTCGATGCGGCTATGCGATCCCTGCGCTGATCGAGGAAGCGGCACGCAACGAGCGATCGCGGCCGCGGGAAGTAGCCGCCTTCCGCGCTGGCCGTCTTGCGGCCTCAGCCGGATCGATCAATCGCGCGTTACTGACGGTACTGCTGAATGCGGGTCGTGCGCAGGCCGGCAAGGCCGTGCTGGTCGATCGAGTATTGCCAGGAAAGAAATTCCTCGACCGTCAGTGTGTAACGGCTGCATGCCTCTTCAAGCGAAAGAAGTCCGCCGCGGACCGCGGCGACCACCTCCGCCTTGCGGCGGATGACCCAACGCTTCGTTCCCGGCGCCGGCAAATCAGCGATCGTCAGCGGAGAACCGTCCGGCCCGATGACGTATTTGACCCTCGGGCGATGGGGCTCTGTCATTGCACTCTCACGAACTCGAACACCACAAACCCGGACCTTACGCACCGCCGCTTAAAATTTGCCTAAGCGGAACCGCGGATCACAGGGGTTTTGCCGGCGCCTGGGAATGGTACGGGGATAGTCAGCGGCTGATCGATTGGATCTGGCTGATCGGCACCTTTTGCCCGCCGACGGTGAGCCGAGGCGGGTTCTGGCTGACATCGACGGCGCTGATAACGCCTTGCAACGCCTTGCACTGCGTCGAGACGCCGACCCGGCTGGCCGTTGGCGCCGGTCGCGCTGATCGAGATGGTGTAGCTGCCGTCAGGCCAGGTCACGCCGTTGTTGCCGCGACCGTTCCAGGTGAAGCTTTACCGCGGCCTGCCCGACGCCGGCGGCGTCAAGGACAATCGCCGCCACCACTGGCTGCGTTGGATCGGTCGCGCCCTGAGCTTGGCCGGCGGCCGCGGAGGCCGCGCCGCCGTCGGTGCCCGGAGCACCCTGGGCGTCGTCCGCAGATGCCTTGCCCGACGACGACAGCGCGGTTGGGGATGGACCGGCGGCGTCCGGCTTCGCCACGGCGTGGGAATCGCTCGCCGCGCTGCCGGCGGCATCGCTCTGCGAACCTTGCTGGCCGTTGCTCGGCCTTGGCGGCGCTTGCGCCGTCCTTCGCAGGGGAGTGCGCGCCGGTCGATGCCTTGGCGGCCGAACTTGTACTCTTCGCGGCGCTCCGGCTGTTCGTCGCATGCCTTGCGGCGTCGGCTGAGCCCTGGCTGCGGCCCGCCTCACGGCCGGTCTACCGGCTTGGCGAAGAAGCGCGCGGGTGAGCCGTCTTTGGCGTTGGCGGGGGCGGTGCGGGCGTCGGCGGTGGCGCGGGCGCGGCGGCATCAAGCAACGCCGAGAACGGCTGCGCGTCCCCTGCGAGAACGCTGGCGAGAACGGCGCTGACTTCTGACAGGATACGCGGCACGGCAAAAAACCTCTGCGCTATCGCGATCGGACGCGCGCAAACGTGCAACCGGCGGGCCAAACGGCGCACGCGCGACAAACCACGTCCGTTCAAGGCTTTGCGCGGCGGCCGCGGCGGGCGAAGCGCGGCAGCCCTTGCGCGCGGGCGGCAAATTTTGCCGGCCGGAGGAACTCACCGGTACAGGGGGCGGTGAACGGGCAACCGTGGCGCCGCCGGTGCGCGGCGCTTATAGTATGGCCATGCTCAACGGGCTCGATATCGAGGGCCGGCCGTCCGACACGCGCGTTGTCGTCGCCATGTCGGGCGGGGTCGATTCCTCCGTCACGGCGGCGCTGCTCGCCGATGCCGGCTACGACGTGGTCGGCATCACGCTGCAGCTTTACGACCATGGCGCGGCGACGCATCGCAAGGGCGCCTGCTGCGCCGGCCGCGACATCCACGACGCTCGCGCGGTGGCCGAGCGCCTCGGCATCCCGCATTACGTGCTCGACTACGAAAACCGCTTCAAGGAAGCGGTGATCGACCGTTTCGCCGAAAGCTACGTCGCCGGCGAGACGCCGGTGCCCTGCGTCGAGTGCAACCAGTCGATCAAGTTCCGCGACCTCCTCGCCACCGCGCGCGAGCTCGGCGCGAAGGTGCTGGCGACCGGCCACTACGTCGCCTCGCGCGCGCTGCCGGGCGGCGGCCGCGCGCTTTATTGCGCGCGCGAGGCCGAGCGCGACCAAAGCTACTTCCTGTTCGCCACGACGGGTGCGCAGCTCGAGCTGCTGCGCTTCCCGCTCGGCGACCGCACCAAGGCGGAGACGCGCGAGCTGGCGCGGCGCTTCGGTCTTGCCGTCGCCGACAAGCACGACAGCCAGGACATCTGCTTCGTGCCCAGCGGCCACTATGCCGACGTGATCGAGCGCCTACGGCCGGGCGCGGCGGCGCCGGGCGAGATCGTCGATCTCGATGGCCGCGTGCTCGGCGGTCACGACGGCATCATTCATTTCACCGTCGGCCAGCGGCGCGGGCTCGGCATTGCGACCGGGGCGCCGCTTTACGTCGTGCGGCTCGACGCGCCCTCGCGCCGCGTCGTGGTCGGCCCGCGCGAGGCGCTGCGCACGAGTCTGATCCAGCTCCGCGAGGTCAACTGGCTTGGCGACGGCACGCTCGATGAGGCAATGGAGCGCCGCCCCGAGGTTTACGTGAAAGTGCGCTCGACCCGGCCGCCACAGCCGGCGTGGCTGCGCCGCCGCGCCGACGGCGATGTCGAGGTCGAATTGCTTGCCGGCGAGGACGGCGTGTCGCGCGGACAGGCTTGCGCCTTCTACGATGCGGCCGCGGGCCAAGCCCGGGTGCTTGGCGGCGGCATCATCGCCGGCACGACCGCCGCGGTCGCGGCGAAGGCCACGCTCGGCGCCGATCTCGCGGCGGCACAGTGACGGCATAGTGATCACGGCGCGGCGGCGGGAGCGATGGGGGCTGAACTCGACAAGGACGCCGTCGCCAAGGCCTATGCGCGCTGGGCGCCGATCTACGATTTCGTGTTTGGCGCGGTGTTCGAGCGCGGCCGCAAGGCCTCGGTCGCCGCGGCCGAGCGGATCGGCGGACGCATCCTTGAAGTCGGCGTCGGCACCGGCATTTCGCTGCCCGAATACCGCTGGACGACCCGCGTGGTCGGCGTCGATCTGTCGATGCCGATGCTGCGCAGAGCGAAGGCGCGGGTGCGCGAGCATGGGCTCAGCAATGTCGACGGGCTCGCGGTGATGGACGCGCAGAACCTCGGCTTCGAGGAAGCCTCCTTCGATGTCGTCGTCGCGCAATACGTCATCACCGCCGTGCCGGACCCGGAGGCGACGCTCGACGAATTCGCACGCGTCCTGCGGCCCGGCGGCGAGATCGTGCTGGTCAATCATCTCGGCGCCGAAGCGGGGCTGCGCTCGGCGTTCGAGCAGCTGCTCGCGCCGCTGGCCCGCCGGCTCGGCTGGCGGCCGGAATTCCCGTGGGAGCGGCTCGCGCGCTGGGCGGCGCGGCATGGCGGCGTGCGCGTCGTCGAACGGCGCGCCATGCCGCCGCTCGGCCATTTCTCGCTCATCCGCTTCGCCCGCACCAGCCGCTTCGCCGGCGATCTCGCCCCAGCGGGCGCGGCAAGGTGAGATGAGCCTGCGCACCCGGCGATGAGGGCTCGCGGCCGGGTACCGCTCCTGGAAAATGCGGCCCCTTGGAAAGCCTGCTGAATTCCCTTAAATCTCCGGCCGGCGCATGTCACCTGCTTTGGCGGAGTAGCTCAGTTGGTTAGAGCAGCGGAATCATAATCCGTGTGTCGGCGGTTCAAATCCGTCCTCCGCTACCACAAAATCAATTGTCCGGCCCGGAGACATGGGTGACGGAACGTACCTAAGACATGGGTGACAATCTCGTGCCGAACGGATTGTCGATGGTCTGCGGCCATTGCCGAGCTTGAACTCGCCCTTGATCGTTGGGATTGGCGCCTGCCGACAGCGGCGTGCCGTTGGCGGGTTGCGCCGGATTCGGGCGCGGTTGACCAGGCCGTGGCGGTCGAGCACCGCATGCACGGTGCTCCTGGCCGGCAGGCGACGTCGCCGGCAAGCTTGCGAACGAGCAGTTCGCGGATTTAGCGCGGCCCAATGCGGCTTGTCGCGCTTGGATCGACGATCAGCGCTCCACCTGGTCCGGCATGGTTTGCGACGGCCGGGCCATCGCCCGACACTGCATTTGCAAGGGGGTTGAAACATCACCACGACGTAGCGTGATCCGCGAGCGCGGACACTTCAAGCGACTATTCAATCGCGAGAGAAGGAAGGCCGGTCCACGGGTCCACACGAGGGTCTCAATGTCGAGGTGCGACCGCCCGATGCACTTGCGGCTAGATTTGGAATGAGCACCATCCTCCCGGCCGTGGGCGCAGCGAACACTCACGCCCCAGACTTGGGAAAACGCATCGCCAAGTGTCTCCCACGTCATGACGACAGAATGAGAACTTCGTCGAGGGAACGCGAGGCGTGGTGCGAGGGAACTTGGGTCAGGCCAAAGAGTTAAGAGGCCGGATGGCGAAGCGCTTTTCTGATGCTGCTTCACCGGCCGGCGTCGCTAAGTGTGCATAGCGGTACTTTTGCTTTGCCTGCTAGTTGACACTCTTCAGCGGGGCATAAATTTTAGCGCGAGGCGGCCCTCGAAGTTCTTGGGTTGTGTCATGCTCAAAGCGATCAAAACGGAAATCGAAGAGTGCTACGAACTGGCGCGCGGGTGCGCTGAAAAGGCGAAGGCGGAGGCCGATCCTCAACGGCGCCAAGAATTTCTCGATATGGAGCGTCGTTGGCTATTCCTCGCCCGCAGCTATGAATTTACCGAGCGGCTTGGGGGCGTCCCCGTGTACAGCGAGTTTCCCGGAAGTGAGTCAGGTTCAGAGACGGGCAGTCGCGCAGAAAAGAGTACCAGTGGGAGGTGAGCCGCATCGGGGGCGAGGCGGCTAAGCTTCTCGGGATTGTGTACGCGCTGGAGCGTTTAACAAGGCAGTCGAGGATCTCGGGATCACCAATCCGCACCTCCAAAAACGCCTGCTCATTCGGCGCGCCGCTTAGCCCTTTTCCCGGCGCACAGATTTGAATTTCCCGGTCTTCTTCTGGTCCATGAACTCGCCCGTCTCCCGGCTGCGCTTGGTCCCGTGCTTCTGACCCATCGATTTGGTCTGAACCTGGCTGCGTTTTCGCTCGTAGCCGCCCCCGGCGTTTCGAGCCGAGAAATGGCGACATCCGTGAAGTGGAGATGAGGCATTTTGGCTCCCTTTTGGCTTGTCCGGCCCGGAGACATGGGTGACGGAACGTACCTAAGACAGACGCTCCTGCGTCACCGAACCACCGCGCCCGCGACCGTTATCCGGTAGAGCCCATAACTGTCGGGGCCATGGCTCTGTAGCCCATCGCTGACTCAACTCCGACGGTTGCGGCGCAAATCTTTGTCCCATGTCCGCGTCGCGTGAGCTACAGCGCCCGTTGAAGGGCCGCGAGCCTTGCTTGCCCGCCCTGCCAAGACGCCGCCGGCAGGCCCAAAGCGCTTACATCTAGCAAATCGTACCGGCCGAAGATCGCTCTTGATCTAGATCAACAAGCAGTACGTCCATCTTTTCTATCGTCCGCCGACCGGCGCCGGACCCGTTCACCAGCGCGGCCAGATCTTTCCGCACATACCCCTTTGGAGGAGACGAGCCATGACAGATCCTACGATAGGCTGGATCGCCGCCATCATTATCGGCGGGATTGCAGGCTGGCTGGCAGAGCAATTCATGAAGAGTGACATGGGGTTGATAATGAATATCGTGCTTGGCATCGTCGGGGCGGCGGTCGCCAGCGCCATTTTGCAACTTCTTCGGGATCGCCCTAGGGGGATGGATCGGCTACCTCATTGCTGGCTTCATTGGCGCGTGCTTGCTGATCTGGATTGTCCGATTGGTACAGGGATCTCGCCGGCCAGCTTGAGGTACGTGAACCACATCCTCAAGGGCGAGAACTGGCGAAGGCGAGAACTGCCGCACCGGCGGCGCTAGCGCGGTCTAGTTCAATCTGCTCGGGCCGGGAAACGACATCACCGGTCCGGGCATTTTTTGCGAGAGGCCGCGCCGGCCGCGCTTGCCCGCAGCCCTTGCCAGACAATTCCGGTCCCGCACTTGGATTCTGGCGCCAGCAGCGCTATCCAGACCGCATGTTGTCGCGTCCCGCCTGGATCTCCCGGAGTTGAGCGGGAAACAGGTGGGCTGCTCAAAGAGATCGTTCCCCGGCTCTCGCGCATAGCAATCTTTGGCATCACCGGCCTAGCGGCACAATTTGCAGCAACCGAGACGGCAGTGCGGGCGCTCGCGCTCGAAGCTGAAATTATGGAGTGCGGGTCGGCTCGGCGCCTTTCATAACCTAAGGGCGTGTAATATTGCGATCGCGCCAGCCCTCGTGTGAAAACGGCTAGCTCGCGAGATTACCCGCGCAGGCAAATACCGGAGTGTGATGGGTAGAGGATGTTTCCCGCGCTTGGCGCTCAGCGCAAGACAATGGCGGATGCCGGGGAAGGCCTGAACCAGGCAGGAGTGGACGTAGTGCTTTGGGTTCCGTTGCGCGATCGGGCCCAACCGGTCAGCTGCAGTTTGCTCGCCGTCGGCGTCTTGGCCTGGGCGGGTGGCGCAACTGTCTTCTTTCGCTACCCGCTTTTCTCTTCGTTCGCCGTGATTTTCGGGGAACGCGGCGACGGACGAATGATCGTCTATTTCCACGAGCACCTCTTCAATGCTCTGCGCGGAAAGGCGCAATTCGTATCGCCTGGGTTCTTTTACCCGGTTCCGCATGCGCTAGGAATGGCCCCGGCCTTTCTGCTCAACATCGTACCCTATGCGATTTTGCGGGACATTGGATGCGATCCGTTCCTGGCCTTTCAGCTCCTCCTCGTCGTGCTGTCATTGGTGTGTTTTGTGGCCAGCCTCGTTATCGCTACCCGCTACCTGCAGGTGCGCGCCTGGATTGCATTGTGCGCTGCCGGACTTGTGACGTTTGCCAATAATCTCTTCATCAAAGCCGGCGTCGGCCACACGAACTTTCTGCTGCTTTATTACGTTCCGTGCATCGTCGTCATCGCGTTGTGGGGTATCGAGGATTTTCCCCGGATTGCTCCTCGTACGATTGCCGGGGTTGCGGTCGCCGCGGCACTGCTGGCGCTCTTGTTTTCGACTGACGTCTATACGGCCTGGATGTTCACCCTAACCCTGCTCATCGCCGCGGGCGCGGTGACGGCTCTGCGCGGCCGCAGCGTGGCGGCCGTCGTGCAGCAGCATTGGCGGCCTCTGACCGTGATCCTCGCGGTGGGCGCCATCGCCTTCGCTGTCGCCTTTGTTCCGTTTGTGCTGATCTACGTTCCGGTGCGATCGATTGCACCACTGCGATCTTATCAAGAATATCTTTTATTCGCACCACTGCCGGGCGATATTGTCAATGTCAGCAGTTGGAATCTGCTCTGGGGATGGCTCGCCGGGTTGATGCGGTTGCGCCAGGGCAGCGAGACCATGCTTGCCGTTACTCCAGGGATGACGGTGCTATTTCTCGTGTTCGCTTTTGTGCTGCGTAAAGGCGTACTAGGATCAGGACCCTGGCAGATCGTATTCATCGCCTGTGGTGTGGCGGTCTGGGCGCTGGGCTGGTTACTCACCTTGCGAATAGGAACGGTTAGCGGTTTCTGGCTGGTCCGTTACTTGGTGCCCGGCGCGACGGGCATTCGCGCCGGCATGCGCCTGCAGCTCATTGCCAATCTCTGGATCGCGCTCGGTCTTGCTGTCTCACTCGAATACTGGCTTCGCACGGCCTCGACCGGACAGCTGGGACGCCGAAACGTGATAGCCGGCGGCGTTCTGCTGTTCTGCCTGATCGAGCAAGTGAATTTGATGAACAACAGCCGCTTGCCGCGCACCCGCGAACTCGCCTTTCTGGCGGCAGTGCCGATACCACCGGCGGAATGCCATGCTTTTTTCATCGATGCGCCGCGGCCACCCGATTATCTCGATCAAACCGATGCGATGTGGATTTCGCTGCGAGCCGGGCTGCCGACCTTGAATGGCCTGGCGGGCTGGTTTCCTCCGGGATGGGACTTCATCGGCGCTGTCGACAATTTCGATGCTGCCCGGCGCTGGATCACTCACACCGGCTTACGCGAGCAAGTCTGCATGTATGATCGCGCTACTCGGCAGTGGTCTCTGTTCAAATAGTAAACCCCCGGGCTAGAATGCTATTCATCGCGATACATGACAAGCTGCGGCGCCTGCGGGTTAGCGGCGAGGCCACCGTGAGGGACGAAGATTTGCAAATGGCGGAGATTGTCGGCGCCGCAAACTCGTCGTCCGCGTCGTCGCGCAGGCAATTTTTCCCGAATTGTCCTGCTGCCCGCTGCACCATCCCGACGATGCAGAACGGTACAGCCGCCGATCGATGCGCCGCGACCTGGCTGTGACGCCCAGAACCGGCTTGGAAGGAGTTCGCGGACCGCAAGGAATATGTGCACCCGCGCCGACCGACTTTTAGAGGTGGTAGCGAATAGGTCGCCGGCAGGCGAGCAAGCCGCTTCTGCAGGAGCTTAACAAGATTCGGAGCGAAGAATGGCCGATCTACATCAGTCACATGAGGAGCAGGTGGAACGAACCGTGTCGAGCCCCGAGGCTGTGACCGAGTACCTGAATGGCTATGTGCGACCCTATCGAATTTGGTACGAGCGAACTGCGAAGAGAAATTACCGATATCTCAGTTGGACCAGGAGTATCGCAATCACAACAGGCGTCCTTGCGACCGTTTTTGCGGCTTGCCCGGATACAGTTGCGAAAGCTCTTTCGCCATTCGGAACTGAGCTTACTCGTTATCTGGCCGCTATTTTCTCGGCCTTTGCGACGGTGGCATCCGGGATGCTGCAGTATTATTTCGCGCAGCGGCGCGTATCCGGGAAGCAGGCCGCGTGAAATGCTCCTATGTTGAGCAGCTTGTGTCTCTCACGTTCTTTCACGAACCCATGACGGATAGAGATCGATCTGCGTTCAAGCGGAAATCGCCGCCGATATGCGCGACATCGAGAGTGAACATGGTGCAATCGTTGACATGCAGGCCAACTAGCCGCTCATCGCGAGCTGCACCTTGAGATCGTATGCGCAAGCGGTTTGAGGTGCGGATGGCGTACACTCGCCAAAGCCACCCCGAACCGTCATGGCCGCGGAGCCCAGCTGTGGTTGTGTTAGCGGCGCAGTCGTGGCTAGCGGATCGCAAAAGGCACGGCCCCCAAGTGAGCCCATCAGCCATGACAGCGCCCGACCGCGAAAATCAAATGCCGCCGGGACAGTACGTTGCACGGTGCTAACGAAGTGATTGCAAACCTTTTGCCGCCCTATGTCGCGGTTGCAGAAGGAGTGATTGCAGATTGGCAGGCAGACCTCTGGCCGGAGGAGGCTGCCTATGTCGCCAATGCCGTCGAGAAGCGCAGGCGGAATTCGCGTGTGGCCGACACTTCGACCGTCGCTGCTTTCGTGCTCTCGGCAGACCTGATGGACCGCTGCCGGCAAACCCTGACCGCTCGCCACGATGGCCAGACGGCCTCATCGGTTCGATCACCCACACCGATACATATTGCGCGGCGGCGGTCGCGCGCGCGGACGACATCGCGGGCATCGGAATCGACGTCGAAGACCTGTCGCGTTTCCAGCCCGAGTTGCTGCGCTACGTGTTGTCGCCCGGTGACACCACCAGGAATTCTCGTGGCTTGAGGTCGGGCGTGGACAACTGCCTCGGTGCTGCGCTGTTCAGTGCCAAGGAGACCCTTTACAAGTGCCTGAACGGTCTGCAAGCAGGCTCAGTTCGATTTCGGCGATGTCGGAATCGAGTTCGTCGATGGTTCGGATCTCTTCTACGGCCGGTTACTCCGGCCGGCAGGTCCTTTTACCATGGGACGAGAATTCATCGGGCGCTACCTCATCGTGGGCGAGCAGGTGGCGACGGCAATGATCCTGCCACGGGATGGGGACGGTATCCGGTCGCCCGAACTCCCGGCCCGACCAGCAGGCCAGCGCAGGTGGGCGACATCAGTTTTGAGCGGCTATCGCAGCGCGATAGTGACAATTTGTCGGCTCGGAGTGAGCAGCGGAGACTGTGTGATGACCGGCGTTATGTGCCAGCGGTGGCATCTTCCGCGTCCGTGAATGAGGTAAAGGGAGGGATGGACGCCCAGCATTGACATTGATTTGAATCAATGCACCATTCGCATTTCAAGCGATCAATCCTCTTCGCCCGCCTCGATGCCACAGAGATGAACAACCGATGAATATCGCGGACAATGAACGAGCGGGGGCGGCGTGCGCCCGTTGATCGAAACCGAAACCGAGGCGCCGCCGACCATCGCTAAAGTATACCACCTCA
>CAWHZA010000049.1:0-110561 GCA_963833665.1 uncultured Alphaproteobacteria bacterium
GTTGGCGACGGTGGTGGACCGGTTATGGGTTCCGCGGCCCAATATAGTTCCATTGCAGCCCCTTGTTGGACTCTGCCAACGTAAGAGTACCGCCATCAGGCTTGATGTTCACTTGGTTGGCTGGAACGCGAGCTTCCCTGGTTACCGTAGCGCGTAATTGAACGGATACAATCTCGCCGGCGTCGTCTTTGATAACACTAACAACCTTGCCAAGAAAATTCCCTTGGTGATCATACATCTTCTTTCCAAGCAGGTCCTTCCGATCAAGCTTGGCGATCGGAATTTCGGCATGTGGGGATATTGGCGAGACCTTCTCTTCTGATCGTGGAAAGGGAGTTCTAGGCGTGCTCATAGCGTGCCTAAATCCCGCAGCCACAGCCTGCGATCCAGCACAGACCACTGTCGCCGCCGTAAACGCGATCAGTGATTTGCGCAACATCGGCTTTCTCCTACGCTTCGGAACTTGACTCCAACGCGACTGACACGGGAAAGGTTTCAGAGGCTGGAGCGGCTTTCCTGGGAATGCCTCGCATGACCCGCCAGGACCGCCTGCCGGTCAAAACGCACCAGCGACTCTTAAAATGCGATTGCGGGCCTAAAGCTGCGGCTCAACCGCAGCTAGACATCGGTACAGATGCCATCGATTGCGACGACAAAGCCGACCGGTAGCATTCCGGAAGCTGGCGAAGTGAGATTTGAGATCCGGCACAAGAGCGGTGTCAAATGTTAAAGCAGCCGGCGTCGAAGAAGAAGGCTAAGGGTGCCCCCAGGGCGCTAGGCGAGCACCTACGATCAAGGCATTACCACAATGAAATCTGTGTCGTTCCCCGTCTCTCGGCTCAGACCGTAATCGGATACAATGAGTGAAGAGCCCGGTGTCAGTATTTGCGAGATCCGCGCCACCACATCCGGTGGTATTTCGATACGATCTAGGGCGGTGTTGGCGTCTTCAGACGAGGGGTTTGATCGGACGGTTTCACTTGTTCCTTGTACCGGTGCATTGGGAGTTTTGTTCGAGCTCGGCGAGATATTAGACAATGTCTCCGGTATCGACACCACGTTCCAGCGAAATTTGGCTCCTTCGTTCTGCAGTTCCAATAGCGTAAACAAGTGCGTTCCCAACGGGCGCTCTGGAGTTTCAACCTTTATGGGGACATCAAACAGCGGCGTAGAGCGCTGACGAACAAAAAGCCAGCTCAATTTACGGCTCACAAAAACCGAGATCGGGGCGGCCTTTTTTTGCAACACCACTCCGGTGGCAGGTAAGAGGTTAGTGTCCTTTTGCGATTGAGCATTTGGCACTAACGCGGGAGGAGTGGACGGGATTGTAAGGACGTCTTTCCCCGCGAGGGCGTTAGTAGTGTCCTGTGAACTGGATGCTGTTTTCGGTTCCGAAAAAAGGCGTGGGCTAGCTATTTGGACCGGATCGACATTGTTGGGTGCAATGATTACGCGAGTGCCCCGTTTCGTGAGATGCCACAGTCGAACGGCAAAGTCCTTTGCCAAGCGAATGCAGCCGTGAGAAGCCGGATGGCCAGGCAAGACGCCGGCATGGAGTGCGATCCCTGACCAGGTGATTCGCTGCATATAGGGCATGGGGGCAGCGCTGTAGATATTGGAGCGATGCCAGAGTTCCTTGCCAATGACGCTGAATACGCCGAGGGGGGTGGGATGACCCTGCACTCCCGTTGATACTGAAGAGCGGGCGATCAATGTGCCGTCGTCGTAGACTGAGATTTTTTGATCTGCGATGGAGATGATGATCTGCAACGGTCCCTTCACTACCTCCAAGGACTTAGGCTTCTGCTCCAATTCATAGCCTTTGTTCGTGCGGTGACGTTTTTGCCTGAACGGCTCGTAATCGTCCCGTCCCCACGACCTGTAATGACGGGACCTGAACGGCCCGTAGTCGTCCCACCCCCCGGACCGGTAGTGAGGCCAAAACAGCTCGGCCTGCGCAGTCCCTGTCGAGACTACGGAAAGAGCAAGTGCTGCCGACAAGGCCGCGCGGATGGATACCGCATTGAGCCGTCGATCGAGGATAAATGCAAACACGGCATGCTCATGCCATTGCAAAATGAAGGAATTAGGTAACTAACGACGTTGATCCAAAAAAACTTACCATGTGTCCTGGTTGCAACACCTTTCGCCGCACCAATTGATCAATTCTGAGCCACGATCACTGTTTGGTGGCACAAACCCGGGCCGCATCCGTCACGCGCAGCTTTTTAGGAAACTGATTTTTCGGGAACGACCCCGCTGATGCACAAGGATGGCAGCTTAAAATTGGTGTTGGGCTGCACAATGTTACCAGCAACGCGCCACTACAATGCCGGAATTAGCGAACTCTTATTGTCGTTAACGTCTGCGGGGGGCCGAGACCATTCGCGTTTCGGGGGCAATAGGAGCTCAAGGCAGAGTTGCCGCATGTGATCGCGGTAAGCCCTGGCGTTGCGCCGTTCAGCAACGGCTGGCGCAAACCCGTCGGCGAGCGTTAGTATGGTTGCTCGCTTCGGCGGTAGCCGCGCTCGGCACAGATGAGGCGTGGCCCGCTGCGCGTCACCACCACGTGCCGACTCACCTGAAGCATGCGCAGGTGCACCGGAGCAAAGCGGCCGAGGCACGGCACCACAAGCACGGCTCGAAGCACTCGAAGAGGTACGCACGACTGCGCCTGAGTAAGCGGCACCACGTCGCGCGTGCGACCGTACTGAGCGCCTCCTCGCCGGTCGAGCGACCGGCGACTTCGCTACCGCCCGGTCTCGCCGCGGTGAAGCAAGCACTCGAGCTGGTGCGCCTGCATAAAGCGCGCGAAGCGACCGCGCTTGTGACATCGTTCAGCGATCCAGTAGCGCAGAAGCTCGTTGAATGGGCGCTGTTGCGTCACGCAGGAAGCGAGGCTCGATTCGAGCGTTACGCGACCTTCATCCGTGCAAATCCCGACTGGCCGAGCATTCCGATGCTGCGCCGGCGCGCTGAGGTGAGGCTGTGGCAGGAGCCGCATCACGCCGCTTCCGTGCGCCGCTACCGCGGCGGAGAACCGACCAGCTCCGAGGATCGCCCTGACGTCAAGCGTGAGATTCGCGCGGCTCAAGATCGCGACGAGCTGTGGCGCGAGCGTCGCGGGCTGGCACGAAAGCTAATCGATCTCGGCGACACAGCAACCGCCTATCGGATTGTGCGCGAAGCTGCGCCTCCGGCCAATCCCTACTACCGTGCCGAATACCACTTCATGGCCGGCTGGATCGCGCTGCGCTTTCTCAACGACCCATCCACCGCGCTGGAGCATTTCGACCGCATCGATGAAGGCTCTGCCGATCCGGTTGTTCGCGCGCGTGCTGCCTATTGGCGGGGCCGCGCCGCCGAAGCGGCCGGGCGGTTCGAGGAGATGCGCGCTCAGTACGAGGCTGCTGCCAGCAATCCCACCGCCTATTACGGCCAGTTGGCGAACGCTCGGCTCGGCCTGGGCGAGATCGCATGGCGCCCCCCGTCGCCAGAACCGGCACCCGGCACCGCACGTGAACTAGTGCATGCTGCAGATATTCTCTATTCAATCGGCGAGCGCGATCTCGCGATCTCATTCATGACCGACCTCGCCAAGGAGAGCAATGACGTTGCCTCTGTCGCGGCCGTCGGTCAGGTCACGGCGCGCTACAATGACGCCCAAACAATGCTGCTGATAGGCAAGACGGCCCTGGCGCGCGGCATGGCCATGGACCAATTCGCTTTTCCCGACATTGGTGTGCCGCGTTATAGTCAGATCGGTCCACAGCTCGATCGCTGCGTGGTCTATTCAATAGTGCGCACCGAGAGCGGCTTCGACCAGCGCGACAGGTCACCGGCCAATGCGGTTGGGCTAATGCAGGTCACGCCGGAAGCCGGTCGTGATACCGCCAAGCGGTTCGGCATCGCCTACGACTGGAACCGACTTATGTCGGACCCGGTATACAACACCCAAATGGGAGCGGCCGAGGTTGCCGCCTTGCTCAAGGAGTATCGTGGCTCTTACCTGATGGCGTTCGCCGGTTACAATGCTGGCCGTGGCAGAGTCGCGGAATGGGTAGCCAAGCACGGCGATCCGCGCGATCCCAAAGTCGATGCGGTCGATTGGATAGAACGCATCCCATTCGCTGAGACGCGCAACTATGTGCAGCGTGTCATGGAGAACCTGCAGGTCTACTGCGCGCGCTTCGGCGCCAGCACCGCGACTGTGGAGCCCAACCTGCATCGTGCTGCGCCGGTCGGGTCGCATGCCAATCCGGTGCTGGTGGAGGCCATTCCTTAGTGAGGTACTAGCCGCCTCCCTGGGCCGGATTCTCTTCCTCGCATATTTCGCAAACGATAGCAGCGCCAGACTCTGCTGCACTCGATGCCGGGCCGAAACCCGCCGTGAGCTTGCGTGTTTTTTCTCACCGGAGATCGTAGAACAGAAGGTCGAGAACTTCATTAACTGTTTCCAAGAAAAAATGATTTAATCATTTACGAGGCTTAGATAATCTTGCGTGGGTTGTTTGCTCAAGGAGCAATGGTGGGGGGCGTTAAATTGCCCGTTAGGGAAAACGCCCAGGGGCGTCGGCCACATGGTGACCTCGCGGTCACTTCTGTGTTCGGCCTGCACCGTCGCGAGAGTAAACCGGAAGAGGCGCGAAAGAGCAGCAGGCTCATACTTCCTTGAAGCGATAGCCAACACCATAGAGCGTCTCGATCATATCGAACTCGACGTCGCTTGCCCTGAACTTTATGCGCAGCCGCTTGATGTGGCTGTCGATGGTCCGGTCGTCGACATACACTTGATCGTCGTAGGCTGCATCCATCAAGGCGTTGCGGCTTTTCACCACTCCAGGCCTGCTCGCGAGCGCCTGCAAGATGAGAAACTCGGTGACGGTGAGCGTAACAAGTTCGTTTTTCCAGGTGCAGGTATGCCGCTCCGGATCCATACGTAGTTGGCCACGTTCCAAAACCTTGCTGTCGGCTTCCTTCGGGACGATGCCATCTTTGGGCGAGGCGCGGCGCAGAACGACCTTGACCCGTTCCGCCAGGAGGCGCTGCGAAAAGGGTTTACGGATGAAATCGTCGGCCCCCATTTTCAGACCGAACAATTCATCGATCTGCTCCTCCTTCGAGGTGAGAAAGATCACCGGCAGGTCGGATTTCTGCCGCAGCCGACGCAACATCTCCATGCCGTCCATGCGCGGCATCTTGATATCGAGAATGGCGAGATCGGGCGGCGCGGTCTTGAAACCGTCGAGGGCGGAAACGCCGTCGGTGTAGGTGTTGATGCGATAGCCTTCGGCCTCGAGCGCAAGGGACACCGAGGTCAGGATATTGCGGTCATCATCGACGAGAGCGATGGTTAGCATGGCGGCCCTCCAATGTGAGTCGGGCCGCAGCATCACCACCCCCGGCCCCATAGGCCTTTGAATTCCCAAGCAGAGGCGGAAGTGTGACGAGACAAGGCAAAGTCAAGGCAATTCCTGTGATCCGGCATGACCTTGGAAGGGAACGAGAAGACGCAACAACCTCACTTTCAAAAACTGGCTCTATCGTCCAAAGCGAGGCTCACTTATGCTGCGAGCGCCTGCCGCGATAAAACTCAGTGACGTGTTCTTCAATCGCGTGCGGAGACGAGTGTCACTAGGACCAACGTCCTCAAAGTAATTTAATGGCCACGTAGCCGAGGAGGCCTATCCAGCTAACCGTGGCGACCAATGCGAGAGTTAGACCGGCGAATGGCCAAACGCGATGAAATGCTGCAAGCATGACACCTTATCCCTTTTTTCCACGCTTTCGGCGAGGCTCCCCGAGGCCAAGCAATCGCACAGTGATGGCCATCACAATTTGGCTGGTCCGGGGGCTAGGTCGTGTGGACAAACTTAATCCAGATTCGGATGCAGGCAAGCAGCACGAAGGCGGCGAAGCTCTCGATCAGCTTGTCGTAGCGGGTGGCGACACGGCGTGAGTTCTTCGCACGATTGAAGAAGCGCTCGATGCGATTGCGCAGGGCATAGAGAGCCTTGTCGACGGCATGCTGTATTTTCCGGGTTGCAGTGCTGGGGATTGCGGCTTCACCACCACGTTCCTCAATGTCGTTGCGGACGGCTTCGCTGTCGTAGCCCTTGTCACCGAGCATCTGTTCCGGATCGCAGTCGATCTCCTGCATCAAGGCCGGAAACGCGGTGACATCGTGTGCCTGCCCGGGCGTAATCACAACGCCGATCGGCAGACCCTCGGCATTGGTGCGGGCGTTGATTTTGGTTGAGAAGCCGCCACGCGAGCGACCGAGCGCGTTACGCTCGGCCCCCCTTTTCCACCGGCTGCGCAATGATGCGCACGGATGATGGTCGCATCGATCATCTGCAGCGCGGCGTCCGACACTCCGCTTCCCGCGAGCCCTTCCAGGATCACGTCCCAGACGCCACTGTCGGCCCACCGCCGAAACTGCCTAAAGATCGAATTCCAGTTGCCGAAGCCCTCCGGCAGGTCGCGCCATGGTGCGCCGGTTCGCATCAACCAAAACACCGCGTCGAGCACGCGGCGATGATTGCGTGGCGGCCGGCCGCCGCCGCGATGGATCAGGAACGGTTCGAAGTACGCCCACTCATCGTCGGTCATCAGTCCGCGAATCAAGGCTGCCCTCCGCAAAGAGCAGCCTTGAATCAATTCGCAATTCTTGCGTCAATAGGTTTGTCCACCCGACCTAGAGCGGACGTAACCCTACGGCTCAACGGCCGACAGACTGCACGGTTCCGTGGAAACAGGGCTATTCAGGAATAACGCCGATGATGAGACGCCTGCCATTTTTGGCTTCTCCTCATTCGTGGCCCGCATCCGTTGTGCGTCTGACGTTGCCCCCTTGAATTGATCCGAGACGATCTGGAGTCTGGTCCACGGGGAAAGGACCAGACGATGAAGCGGAAGCGGCATACGGAAGAGCAGATCATTGCGATCTTGAAGGAGCACGAGGCCGGGATGAAGACGGCCGATCTGTGCCGCAAGCACGGGATCAGTGAAGCAAGCTTCTACAACTGGAAGGCCAAGTACAGCGGGCTGGAGGTCTCCGAAGCCAAGCGGCTGCGGGGGCTGGAAAGCGAGAACGCCAGGCTGAAGAAGTTGTTGGCGGACGCGATGCTGGACAACGCGGCCCTGAAGGACCTGCTAGCAAAAAATGGTGACGCCCGCTGCCAAGCGAGAGGCTGTCGCTCACCTGCGTACTGCGTTCGGCATGAGCGAGCGGCGGGCGTGCAGGACGATCGATTGTATGCGGATGACAGTGCGGTATCACTCGCGCCGCCGGACGATACCGAGCTGCGGCAGCGGCTACGGGCTCTGGCCCATGAACGCCGCCGCTTTGGCTATCGGCGCCTGCATGTGCTGCTGCGGCGGGAGGGTTTTACGGTGAACCATAAGCGGCTGTTTCGGCTCTATCGCGAGGAACGGCTCATGGTGCGGCGGCGCGGTGGCCGCAAGCGGGCCATGGGAACGCGGGCACCGATGCTGGTGCCGCAACTGCCGAACGAGCGCTGGTCGCTCGACTTCGTCGCCGACCAGTTCAACGACGGCCGTCGCCTGCGCATCCTGGTCGTGGTCGACGACTGCAGCCGCGAATGCTTGGCGCTCGTTTCCGACACCTCGATCTCAGGTATGCGGGTCGCCCGAGAACTCGATCGGCTGCTGACCGATCGCGGCACGCCGAAGATAATTGTCTCCGACAACGGCACCGAACTGACCTCGAACGTCATCCTGCAATGGGCGGACGATCACAAGGTGGCTTGGCATTACATCGCGCCGGGAAAGCCCGTGCAGAATGCCTTTGCCGAGTCCTTCATCGGCCGCTTGCGGGACGAGTTGCTCAATGAGACCTTGTTCCGATCGCTGGCCCATGCGCGCACTGCGCTCGAAGCCTGGCGCGCGGACTACAACACCAACCGGCCGCACTCGCGGCTCGGTTGGATGAGCCCAGCGATCTACGCTGCGGACCGGCGGTCCGCTGCGCTTCGCTACACGGACGGCTCCGCTCCGCGGACCGCCGCCATCACCGCCCAAGAGGGTAACGTCGAACGCCAGACTCCAATCGCCGCTGGATACCCCAGGCGAGCACCAAAGTGCATCGCGAGGACCCGCGCCGGCACACCGTGCCAACGCCCGCCCATAAGCGGCCGTGCGCGCTGCCGCCTACACGGTGGGTTGAGTCCCGGCGCGCCACGCGGTGCTAAGAACGGAAACTTCAGGAATGGCGATTGGACGGCCGAGGCGATCGCGGAGCGCAAATGGCTGCGGTCTCTCGTGCAATCGTTTGCCAAGAGGGGGACAACCAAATGACGGATGAGACGAAGAACGCGCTGCCGCCGGTGGTGAACCAGCCTCGACGCCCGCCAGTCCGCGTGAAGCTGCGGCGCGTCCGCGCGAACTTCGCGAAGGTCTATCCCCCGGACGGGGAGAGCAAGGCGTGGTGGAAGCGGCTGAAGAAGGCCCTGGGCACCGCATCGAGTGATTTCGTCAATGCCTCACTGTTGCAGTTGCAGGAAGCCTCGCAGTTGCCCTTTAGTGGGATTTCGGAAGTCGCCATGAACGCCGCCCTCGCTTTAATCGAGGCAGCGGCACCGACGAATGAAATCGAAGGGGCTCTTACCGTTCAAATGGCCTGCACGCACGCGGCGGCTATGTCAATACTGGCGAGGTTCCGGGGTGGCGGTGGCTCAGAGCACCGGGTAGTGGCGCTCGCAACGGCGGCGGCTCGGCTGATGCGGGCCTATTCGGTGCAGGTCGAGACCCTGCGCCGCCTCCGCCACGGCGGAGACCAATATGTCCGTGTCGAGCACGTCCACGTCAATGATGGCGGGCAGGCCGTAATCGGCAATGTAAAGACGGCTGGGCCGGGCAACGCGGCGCGAGGACCCGGGCTGACACCCAGCGCCAATGCCCAGCCATACGCTATTTCCGGGTCGAGCACGTCCACGTCAACTATGGTGGGCGGCCATAATCGGAAATGTGAAGACGGCGGCCCGGGCGCGGCCGGATCGCCCGAGCACAGCGCCGGCGGAGTGATAGCTCCGGCGGATAAGGATCGTTGACAAGCCACCATGCAGACCAACGACCAGTTCAAGCGGGGCCGTTCTCCCGGTTATAGTGCCGAGATCGCTGAAGCGATCTGCGACCGGCAGCGCCTCCAGATCAAAGCCCTCAGGTGGATCGCGGCCCGGATGACGCCCAGAAAGTACGGCACGCAATGATCTCGAACAGATCAATCTCGTCGATGCCAGGGCCGGCCTTTGCGAGCACCAGACCAAATGGCGGAAGCGGCGAAAGAGCAGCGTTCCGAGATCCTGCTTATCACGGACGACAAGACCGTGCTCCTCGATATGGGGCACGACGGAAAGTTCTCCGCGAAATCAGCGTCTTGGGAAGAGAACAAGGTCATCCTGCCGGGCGACGAGATCGTGATCCGGGTCGACGGCGGCCGCTGGTTCAGCGTCAAGCGGCCGGCGCAGGGCGCGATGATTGGGGCCGGCACGCCGGCGAAGGCGGAGGCTCCGGCGCCCGAGGCTGACGACGTTTTGTAACGTCGTCACAGGGGGTGTCGCACCGCAACCGTTGCGCCGCAACCGGCGTTGCGCTGCAACCTCGAACGGCGTTGCGCCGCAACCAGCTACTTTGCGAGGTCGACGCATTGGTCGCTGACAAAGAGTGCGACGGCGTCCTCCTGGCGCTTCCGGTCGGTGGAGGCTGCATCGGCGTAACCAGCCAGCGCGATCGACCGTAGATCGGTCCTCGTAATCGTGATGGTCAACTGCACTTCGCGCCGGCGGCGGCGGACGCGATGCGCCCGCGTTCGCTGAGCCGAGGTCGTCGCCATCGTGGTTCCTCCGATGGCAAATTCACTGAAGTCATCAAGGCGGCCACGATCTGCTCTATCCGTTTAAAATCGCTGAACGGCGCGGCGCGTCATCCCACGAGTTTCAGGGGACTGTGGGAAACGGTAACCGCGCAGGTCTTCCGCCCCCCTGGGCTAGTCGTTTGGAGGGGGAAGGGTAGACCCCGAGTGCGTTAAGACTGCTCGGGGTTTGTTTTTGTTTTCATTTTTGCAAGCCATGTGGCCGCTCATTGAAACCTCGGTACGGGCTAACAGAATCTTTTGAATGACAAGCTCCCCACTAGAGACAGAAAAAAGCCCCGGCCAGAATCCTGGGGCCGGGGCTTAGGAGACCACGAACCCCGCAGTCTAGTACGGCAGCGCAAATTGGCAACAGCCTCAGAACTCGCCGCAACGTGCCCTAGTCGATACCAAGCAAGTCGAGGATCAGCGCCTCGTATTCGCCTTTGCCCGCGTTCAAAATAGAAAGCTTCGACGTAGAAGCAAACTCTTCAGTGAAATACCCTCCTGTCGGTCCTGCTTTGTGTAGCTCAATTCCATCAGCGTAAACGTTGAGCGTCACGTTAATCGGCTGCCCCAAGAAGCGGCCCGTAATTAGTCCACGGACAATCGCATCCCCACTCGGGCCTATGTCCTGGAATCTAACCTCCAAGTCTTCATCCGCCAGCTTGGCCTGAAGTTCGGCAAGAATGGCGGCGATTAAATCAACGTCACCCGTCCATTTCGCTTTAATACGTTCAATTATCCGTTCGTGCTGCTGCTCGCGCGCATCATGTTCCTGCCTCTCGCGCTCACGATGTTCCTGCCTAGCTACCGTCGCCAGTGCGCTCTCTTGAGCGCGTCTCTTTAGAAACCGCTTAATCCTCTCGTCTGCAGATGGGCCAGGCATGTTTACTTACCCGCTGCGGCGGCAAGAGCCGCCAACTCGTCGATTGCGGGCAGCGACCGCACCGGCGGGCACGGCTAGGCCAAAACCGCCCCCGATTAAACTTGCTCGGCGATGAACTCGCACAAAACAGCCGCCGGCAAAAATAAACCCCGAGCAGTCTGGACGCACTCGGGGTCGTATACAGGTTGCCTCTACTTTAGGCTTTTTCTGATCGGGCGGCTGGGGGTCGCTGGGGGGCGAGAGGGCCGCTCGGACGAACCTATCACGCATAACAAGCACCCATAGCTATTGGCGGTCTTCGAGACCACCCCCCTGGGGGACTATGGGCAAGCGCGAGCCGCAGATCATCCTCAAGACCGATGAGCGCAAGGTGGTGCTCGAACTCGGGCTTGCGGGTAAATTCGCAGCCAAATCAAGCGGCTGGGACGAAAACCGATTTTTCCTCGAGGGCGACAAGCTCGAGGTCGCGGTCAAGAACGGGCGTTGGGGTTGCTCACGCACCTGCCCGCAGGCACGCGACCGGCGGTGGGCGGCTGCGCAAGAAAATCGGATGCTGTTCGCGCACCTCAAACGCATCCTCAAGCTCGACCGGCTCCGACTACGAGGACCGAACGGTGCACGCGACGAGTTCCTCCTAGCAGCCACCGCCCAGAACCTCAGGAAGCTAGCGAAGCTGATACCGGCACCGAACCTAAAGCCGGCATGAAACACGGACCAAGTCAGCAATCAACGGACGGCAGGGCGTCCGCCTCGCTCTACTTCGATTTACTGGCCGACTTCTTCAACAGAATCGACCCCCAGCAGACATTGAAGGGCTCCGATCACCGTCGGGTCGAACCAAGCTTTGGCGTCAGGCAGCCTTCAAAGCTTTCTCGATACATCCGATAAAGTGGTCCAGACTGAATGGCTTGTTTAGGAAGCAAACCGCTCCGGCCTTCATGGCGCGTGCCCGCACGTTATCATTAGGGTAGCCAGTCATGAAAATAATGGGGATGCAATGACCTCGGGCGATAAGGCGGTCTTGCAGGTCAAGGCCGCTTAGCCCCGGCATTTGCACATCGGTGATAAGGCACGATGTGTCGTGAATCTGCTCGGATTTAAGAAAATCATCGGCCGAGCCAAACGTGGAAGCGTGGTACCCCAGAGATCGCACGAGCGATTTCGTCGCATCGCGCACGGGTTCTTCGTCATCGACAATCGCAATCAATACCTGAGACATAGCGCGTTCTCCGGGGCCTGCCGAGCGCGGGCGTGTCTCTCAGCCAGGGATGATACGCTGGCCTATGTGGGATAGGAACCATACGAGCGTATAGTCTATCGGATATGGTACGGGCGGCCGGTTCTGCAGGCTGGGCACATCAAGGAACTGCGGCGTGCCCGTTGCGGCGGTCCATGCCGTCAAGACATTCCCATTAACAACAACCATGCACCTGCCGCGACGAGGACTATGCCGGCAAGGGGAGCGATCTGGCGGCCCAAGAAAGTGACCTGCTCCAAGAAAACGAGTAACGAGAGCAGGGCGATCCAAAGCAGGTTCATCAGGCCGCCCACGAACAACAGGACCATTAGTGCCCAGCAGCAGCCGACGCAATATGCACCATGGCGTAGCCCGAGTAGAAGGCAACCCGGCACGTCGCGGCGAAAGCCGCCACGACGCATCAGGAACGCAAACGGCATCTGGCATTGGGTAAGACATACGTCCTTGAGGCGGGTCCACTGGTAGCTGCCCGCCGCCACGAACACGAGCCCTCCGAGGATGTTGCTCGTGCTTGCCATCGCGGAATCGAGCAAAGCGGTACGCTCGAGTGCCCATTGCACAAGGGTGGCGAGCACCGCAAAAGCGACCCATACAAGGAAATAGCCGGCAACAAACCAAGCAGTTGCAACGAGCGGTGTACCCGGCACCTCGGCGTGTCGGCCCACCCGGGCGTACATGAGAATCATTGGCATCGCTGAGGGCGTCATCATGCCGACCATCATCACGGTCCACATGGCGAATACGAATGCGAACTCCATGGCCCGCCATGGCGTGTGTGCCGGCTTCATGAGCCCCTTGCCGGACGGAATCATCCGTAAGCCAGTCATGTCCATGCCACCCGTGCCCATATCGACCGAGAGCCACAGCAAGTAACTCCACGCGAACGCGGCCAGCAAGGTGAGGGAGACGACGAGGACGACGCGGTCGCGCCGGAGCGATCCCAAGGTTGTCGCGGTGCGCGGATAGAGAATCGCGCTACCCCCGGCATCCCGAAGCTTCTGCGCGATACGAGCCGCTATCTGATCGGCATCTTCACTGGCCATCGGTGGTCCGCCATTGTCGGCACCTGATTGCTCTTTCGACGGCGGTGGCGCGGTGGCGCGCACCGGGCTGTAGGTACCCGAGTTCGACCAGCTTTGTGATGACTGCCAAAGACGCAACACGCCGCTCGAAGCGGACAACAACGCCGCCCATGCGACACCCCCCAATGTCCCCGGCAGGTTGTTTTAGTCGCTTTTGCCGCAGTGGTGGAATAATCGAAGCAACGTATTTGTCGGGATAGTGCGCGCACAACGCATCGAACAACGCCGAGCGACGATGTTTCGATACTCAATCTCTGCAGGTGTCATGATGTTCTCCCGCTGCTGCAGCATAGGCGGGAGCACGATCCGTCTCTCAGCCACCGGTGCCCGAAGGTTCGTCGTCTTGTTCTCTGCCAGTGATGGCAGGCACCTTGCGCCTTATCGCGCCATGGAGTCTAGGCCCAGTAGGCCATAGAAGGCCGCTGGCATTAGGCTCGTACCATTCAGGGTCCGATGAAATGGGCGAGGTGATGGTGCGACCTGTGGCCAGTTTTCGACGGGAGCGCCTGCCAAGGCGTGATCCCTGACGATGAAGCAGGCGGCCGGACCTTCTATAGGCCGTCGGCCTTCCCCCACACCATCTCCGGCAGCTTGGCGATGTTGGCGGCGATGCGCCGCGCCTCGTCATCGAGTGAGCGCCGCAAAAAGAACCCCAAGCGGCGAAACCGCTTGGGGTCCGGAGGTCCGCCAATTTAGGCTTTGGGCCGAGCAGCGGGGGTGTGGGGGGATGGGGAGCCGCCCGGTCCGCCTAAACTCCATTACTCAACAGCGCACGCCTCTCCAGAGACAATTACGCCTTTGTATAGCACAGACTATTTGTTCGTATCATTCACGGTTCAGGCGGAAAGGAGCAATCCTCCGAAGTGCGTTAGGTAGAGGATGAGGGATACTGGCGTTAAGGCTATTTCGGCGCGAGTGCCTGAGCCCGAGCGCCTTGCCCAGTATTTGATGCAAACCGCTGGAACCCATCATCCGTGAGCGCATTTTCACGTGATACGAAATGTATTGCGCGCCTTCTCGCGGCACTTGCCGCCATGTGGACAGTGTCGGGGCACGCGCAGACTGTTTTCCCCATATCGGAAAATGATGTCGATGCGTCAGGTACTGTACTGATGTGCCCGAAATCGAACATTTACGCCCCCTGTCGCGACACCGGCAGTTTGCCGCTTCCAGTGGAGTTTGGGGGCGCGCTGAATCTTTTTCTGCCCCGGCATCGCGAGACGCAGGAAGCCAATGCTGACGCGTCTGGCACTGCGCAAGCCAATGTTGATGCGTTGGCTACCGCGCTAATGTGTCCGTCGCGAGGGAGCACTTACGCGCCCTGTGCCGACGGCACTTTGCCGCTCACGGTCGAGGGCTGGAGGGCGAGGAAACTTTTTGCACAGGTCATCACGCCGAATCATGACGGATACTGGCAGCGTCATCATCGCTACGTCCATCATCGTGTGCGGTAACTCGGCGGACGGCGGCACCGTAGCAGTCTACGGTCATAACCAATAAAGCGTGCCCAGCCGCGGCTTTTGCCCGCGCGATGGCTCGCTGGAGCAATCAACCTGAGTCGCGGCACCACGACCTTTTCTCCAGGTCTGGGAGGTTAAGATGATCGATCATACCGGCATTGGCGTCGCAAATGTCGAGCACTCCGCGGCCTTTTATGATGCAGTCTTGGGCGCGCTCGGCCTGCAGCGTGTCAAACAGCTACTTTCAGGTCAGCGATTAGACGGCATAGGCTACGGTTCGGATTTTCCTGTTTTCTGGATTGACCGTTTTCATCCGCATTCCGTCCGGCACATTGCTTTTGCGGCAAGAAGTCGTGCGGAAGTTGATGCCTTCTACGCTGCGGCTCGTGAAGCTGGCGCCACTGACAACGGCGCGCCCGGCTTGCGTCAGCAACGTTACTACGCCGCCTTCGTTCTTGATCCCGATGGGAACAACATCGAGGCCGTTTTTCGCGGCGATTGATCCCTGAGAGACTACTCGCGGATGGCACATCTGTGACGAACCGCTCGACCGGGGGCAGCCGCGGGTGGGCACCTGCTCTCGCGCCCGGTGCCCGCCTGCCGAGCAAGTCGGGCAGCTTGGCGATGTAGCGGCGATGCGCCGCGCCTCGTCGCGGGTGAGCGGCCCGGCGCGTCAGACACGGCTCCCCTCGAAATAGGCGTAGGCGAGCGCCTGCCCGTTGTGATCGCGGACAATGAAGCAGGCGTCTCGCGGTTAACTTTTGGTTAAAGCTTGCGGGCGCACACTGCGGGCCATGGAGCGCCGCGGGTGGCTTCCTCAGCGGCCACGGGGGGGCGCGAGCGCCACCGTCAGCGTCGACGGATCGAGTGCACCGGAGAACCCCGAAGTGGGCCAAACCGCAAGAGCAAACGCCGATCCCTCCGCTCCGCCTCACGTTGAAACCGACGGTCAAATTCTTGTCGATGCCGTTCTTGGCCGGTTCGCTCGAAGGACGTTGCCAAAGGTCGAGGCGCCGAAGGTCGACGGCAGCGCGGGGGTAATACCGCAGGCCGTCGAAGCGCTCGCGCCGATGTCCAATGAGATGGCGAGTGAAGAAGGCACCAAGCCGGTTGGCGCTGCCGCGCCGCGGCCGTCACGTTACGCTCTGCCCACGGCCGGACTTGCCCTTGCGGCGGTGCTCGGCTCCTTTGTGGGATCGCTGTCGCCAGTTGGTTTTGTACAGCTTTGGCCTGAGGCGCCGGCGAAATCCGCCATGACGGATGGCGGCGCGCTGCAGGCGGTGAAGGCTGAGCTTGCTGCCCTGAAAGCGAGCCTCGATGTCGCCACGCGCAACGACAATAGTCAGCTCGCCAAAATCGCTGACCAGCTGGAGCGCGTCGAGCGCACAAGCAACGAGCCGGCGACGAAGCTCGCGCGTATTGCCAAAGCGATCGACCGGCTGGAGAAGAAGAGCGGCGCGGCGGCTACGGCACCAGCAACCGGCGCGATCAGCGCCAAGAGGGCCGGACGCGCGCCACTAGTGGCACACGCCGAAAAGGTAATCGAATAAGCGCGTCCGACGGCTTGTCGCCACGCCAAGCTACGTGCTGATCGGGTCGTGAGAGGGGTAGTTTGTGTGGATACAGTGCAGAAAATGGATTTGCAACGAGCAGCTGCGTGAGTACTCAGCCGATGACCGATTACCATCCGCTCATCGCCCGCGCCGTGGAGGGGCTGGACAGGAGCGCCGGGGAGGCTCGCCGGGCGCTTTACGAACGAGCGCGCAACGCGCTGGTCGCGCAATTGCGCTCCAACCAGCCAGCGCTCTTGGAGGCGGATATCACCAAGGAGCGCCTTGCGCTCGAGGAGGCGATCCGCAAGGTCGAGGCGGAAGCGGCTCGCAAGTCGCGGAGCGACCCGCGCGCGGAACAGCAAACAGACCCGCGTTCGGCGACCCCGCCCGCAGGCACGCCCGAAGGGGTTTATGCTTCTGGGGCGCCGCGGCGGGACCGTTCTAGTCCGCCCCCGGCCGATCTGCCGCGCGCCAGATGGACGGCGGTGCTGCCCAGTGCGCGCGAACGGTTATTGCGCGGGTGGTCCTCGCTGAAGAAACAGGGAGTCAAAGGCTTTCGCAACGTCGTCGGCGAAGTGCACGATCTTGGCGCGGCAACAGCCAAGACGGCGCAGACCGCGCGCCAAACCCGCGAAGCCTATGAGCCGGAAGCGCCGCAATACCCTCCGGCGACGGAAGAACGAGCCTCAGGCGCGCATCGGTTCCAGCCTCATCTCGAGGCGGAGGATTTGAACTCGGTCGACTACGATACGCGGCAGCGCGATCTCGAGCCGGCCTACGAGCCGGAAGACGAGCCATCGTCGGTCCAGGCACCACCGACCCGCTACACGTCGCGCAGTGCGGCGGCCTCGCCGTTCTCCTATGGCGGCTTGGCGAGACTTGTCGTCGTGCCGATCATCCTAGCCGGCGTGGTGGGGGCGATATCCTGGCAATGGTCCGCGACTACGGGACTGTACCAGTACCTCAGCCATATCGGTTCGAAGCCGCAGACCCAGCAGGCCGGCCACGAGACGCCGTCAGCGCAGCCCAAATTCTCGGGCCGTGCTCCGGAAGAGCAAAGCGCTGGACAGCCGCCAGGCGCGGCGGCGCCGGGTGCGCAGACGGCGCCGGCCGTGGCACAGCGCATCGTCCTCTACGAGGAGGCCCCGAACGATCAGCGGGGCCGACGCTACGTCGGCTCCGCCATTTGGCGCACGGAAACAGTGTCGCCGGGACCCGGACTCGCTCCTGAGCTTGCGGTGCGTGCGGACGTGGAAATCCCGGAACGCAGAATGACCGTGACCTGGTCGCTGCGCCGCAATACCGACAAGGCTCTGCCGGCCAGCCACACGATCGAGATCATGTTCAACCTACCCGCCGACTTTCCCGGCGGCGGCATCGCCAACGTAACCGGCATCCTGATGAAACAGGCCGAGCAAGCGCGTGGTACCTCGCTTTCCGGGCTCGCCGTGAAGGTGATCAGTGGATTCTTCCTCATCGGGCTTTCCGCCGTCGACACCGACGTGCAGCGCAACGTGCAACTGCTCAAGGACCGTTCGTGGTTCGACATCCCGATCGTCTACACCAACGGCGGCCGTGCCATCCTGGCGATGGAGAAGGGCCCGCCCGGCGACCACGCCTTCACCGAGGCCTTTGCCGCCTGGTCCCGCGGGTAGTGTCGCTGCCTAGCAGGAAGGCGATCGCAAGAGCATTAAGCTGTTGGCGAGGCGGCATTAGATGAAATTATAGCGCCCATATGTATGTCTATTTTTATGAGCCGTTGCGATCTACCATAATCGTCGCGCGCGGAATAAGCGCCGGTCGACGACGGAGGAAACGATGTCAGAAGGTTTCACCATAGCCAATTTTCGCACTGTCGCTCACGGACCGCAGGAGGGCCAGTTCGCAGTCGGCGAACGCAAGAAGGCGTTGGGTCTCAGCGATCTCGATCCGAAATACAGACGTTTGCTCGACGAGCCGGTCACTATGACGCTTGGCCTGATTGGTCCGGGCGGTAGGGTCGCTCTCACACCCATGTGGTTCGATTATGAGGGTGAGAAGGTGTTGGTGAACACCGCGTCGCACCGGCCGAAGTGCGAATGGATTCGTAAGAATCCGCGTCTGACGATTCTGCTGGTCAATCCCAAGAACCCCTACCACTGGGTGCAGATCAAATGCACGGTGGAAAAAGAACTGCGCGAGTGGGAGCCCGGGGGCGAATACGTGACGAAACAGCTCGACCGCATTTGGCACAAGTATACCGGCCAATCCGGCCATTACGGCCTGCGCGATCCGAAGATCGACGAGAAGCGCGTGCTGTTTGTGTGCGGTATCGATCGGATCGCCACGTTCGGCGAACCGTGACAGGCCGCTAGCGCCTCAACCGAGTGGCCGATTGCGCTTCGCAAAATACCATCGTCGGTTCTTTCGGCGAGGCACACTCATGTCGAGCTTTCAACGCGCGCAAAAGATCTATGACGCGATTTCCCGCCGACGTTCTATCCGGCAATACAGCAGCGACGACGTATCGCCGGACACGGTCCGGCGCCTGATCAGCATGGCGGTCATGCCGCCGTTGGCTCACAACCGGCAGCCGTGGCCCTTCGTCGTTTCCCGAGCCGAGAGCCGGACGCGGCAAACGCGACAGCGTATTTCGAGTGCGCACTGGCGGTCGCCCGACAGCAGCATGGAAAATCCTGGGAACTGCGCGCCGCGACTAGGTCGTGTGGACAAACTTAATCCAGATTCGGATGCAGGCAAGCAGCACGAAGGCGGCGAAGCTCTCGATCAGCTTGTCGTAGCGGGTGGCGACACGGCGTGAGTTCTTCGCACGATTGAAGAAGCGCTCGATGCGATTGCGCAGGGCATAGAGAGCCTTGTCGACGGCATGCTGTATTTTCCGGGTTGCAGTGCTGGGGATTGCGGCTTCACCACCACGTTCCTCAATGTCGTTGCGGACGGCTTCGCTGTCGTAGCCCTTGTCACCGAGCATCTGTTCCGGATCGCAGTCGATCTCCTGCATCAAGGCCGGAAACGCGGTGACATCGTGTGCCTGCCCGGGCGTAATCACAACGCCGATCGGCAGACCCTCGGCATTGGTGCGGGCGTTGATTTTGGTTGAGAAGCCGCCACGCGAGCGACCGAGCGCGTTACGCTCGGCCCCCCTTTTCCACCGGCTGCGCAATGATGCGCACGGATGATGGTCGCATCGATCATCTGCAGCGCGGCGTCCGACACTCCGCTTCCCGCGAGCCCTTCCAGGATCACGTCCCAGACGCCACTGTCGGCCCACCGCCGAAACTGCCTAAAGATCGAATTCCAGTTGCCGAAGCCCTCCGGCAGGTCGCGCCATGGTGCGCCGGTTCGCATCAACCAAAACACCGCGTCGAGCACGCGGCGATGATTGCGTGGCGGCCGGCCGCCGCCGCGATGGATCAGGAACGGTTCGAAGTACGCCCACTCATCGTCGGTCATCAGTCCGCGAATCAAGGCTGCCCTCCGCAAAGAGCAGCCTTGAATCAATTCGCGATTCTTGCGTCAATAGGTTTGTCCACCCGACCTAGACGACCAATTCCATGAAATTACTCAATCACATCTTGGGCTTTCCATCCACGGAATGCGGCCGTTTCGGCCATCCCTTATAATTCGAACTTTGGAAGCGCTCGACTAGTTACCCGACTTTGACTTTTAGGCGAGCAGGAGGAGGTGATGGCGATCTCAGCTAGGACCCAACGGTGGTCGAGCGCGCCTCTGGCGGGCCGTTGAATTGATTGAACTGTATTAGGCTCGCGAATCGAGGGACAGGCCGAGACTGAATGCTTTTTGGCGGATGGCCCCTTCGGTCCGTTTCAATGTTCTGGCAATGCTCGACGCCCGTGTCTTCTTTCTGGCAGCGGTCTTCAGCATACGAACGTCGGCTGTCGTCCAGGCGCGACGCTTTGATTTCTTGGCCATATAAGAAACTCCAAGTTTGGGAAGAAGGGAGCGCTTTTAACTGATGCCGATGGCAAAGCAAACAAGAATTTCAAAAGTATCGAGAGAAGCGGGCAGTCCGCAAAAATAGGTCTGCTATATCACCTCGACCCGTTCGATTAGGTTTGGATCATCGGCGGGCGCTCGCGAGCTATTCACGCGTCTTGACACCGGCCAGCGTTGCAGCACATCGTTCGCCGCGGGCTTGAGCAATCCCGGGCCGCCGTCGTTGAGCCACGGCCTAAAGTCCTTCGCCTCAAGGACGACTGGCATACGGTCGTGCACTTCCGCAACAAAGTCGTTCGGCTCGGTGATGAGCATCGTGCATGACTTCAGCACCTCGCCCGTTGCCTTGTCCTTCCATTCGTCCCACAGCCCGGCAAAGGTCATCGGCTCGCCATCGGCGCGGGTGAAGTACCAGGGCAGTTTGCCGGTCGCGGTATTCTGCCACTCGTAGTATCCCGATGCAGGGATCAGGCAGCGGGTTCGTCGGAAGGCATCCCGAAAGAACGGCTTTTCCGCAACCGTTTCAGCGCGGGCGTTGAACGTGGCCGCCTTCAAATCCTTGAGGGGCTTCGGCCACCACGACGGCACGAGTCCCCACCGCATGCGGACGAAGTCGCGACTGCCTTCGCGCTCGGTCATTACATCCACGGGATCAGTGGGGCAGATATTGTAGCGAGGCGGCAGATTGTGCGGCGGCGCTTGGATCGCGAGTCGATAGAGCCGCACGATCTCTTCCCACGTTAGCCTATTGGTGAACCGCCCACACATTGCCAAACTCACCTCATGCCGACGTCAACTAGGGCCGCATCCCTAGTTGCCCGAGCGCGCGGCACCGTATGATCTAATTTAAGCTCCAAGCTCGTCTAGCAGGGCCTTCGCTTCCTTCAGATCGCGCGTCTCAAACCCTTCAGTGAACCAGCCATAGACCGGAGCGAGAAGCTCGCGAGCCTCATCCCGCTTGCCCTGATCGCGCCAGAGCCGCGCCAGGCTCATCGCGGCGCGCAGTTCCCAGGACTTTGCTTGCTGCTGACGAGCGACTGTTAGCGCGCGCTCGAAATAGCTTTCTGCTTTCGCTGTATCCCTCTCTGGCGGCTTGAGCGCGATTTCGCCCGCAATGCGATTGATTTCGGCCTCATACCATTTTTCCTTGGTGCTTTCCGCTGCCGTCATTGCTTCGCCAATGCAGCGCCCGGCGTCTTCGATTTTGCCAAGTTCGGCATACGCTGAAGCCAAGGATGATGCGAACCAGGGTATAAAGAAAGTCGCTCCGGTAGCCTTCTCTGCGTCTATCCCGCTGGTAATCATTTGGGCGGCGCGCCGGTCACGCTCGCCGATTTTAACGAAACCATCATGGGCGGCGGCACCATCGGCGGCGGAGGGCTCAAGCTCAACAATGAAGCCGGCGGGATCATCAACGCGACCGGGGTCACGCCCCTCGTCATCGACACCGGCGCGAGTACGGTAGTCAATGCTGGATCGATGATGGCAACAAGCGGCAGCACGCTCGTCATCGGCAGCAATCTCAGCAATACCGGAAAGCTCAACGCGAACGGCGGCACAATCGTCGTCGAAGGTACGGAAACCGGCGGCAGCGCCGTCATCAGCGGAACCGGCGTGGTCGAGTTCGATGCCGCGGCGACAGCCGGGACCACCTTTGCGTCGAGTTCGACCGGTGAACTGATCCTCGACGACCCGGCCCAGTACAGCGGCACGGTCGCGGGCTTCGGCGTCAATACCCGGATCGATTTGCCCAACTTTGGCGCTACCGGAGCCCACGCGACGAGCTATGCGGGCGGCGTCTTGACGCTTACGAACACCGCCGGCCAAACGGTGAAGATCAAGATCAGCGGCACCTCGCCCTGGCCGGCGCGCCCGCGGCTACCACGATCGAGGCCGATCTGGTGGCCTCGGCGCTGTCGGCCTTGATGGATACCCGCGACACCTGTTGGGCCGGGACGGCGACGGAACTGTTGGCCGCGCTCGCGGCTCACGTCCCCGAGTCCCAGCAGCGCGGCAAGGGCTGGCCCGCCCAACCAAACCTCCTCACCGGCCGGCTGCGGCGGATGAATAAAATTTACTCCGGTCCCGCCCTGCGAGAGGCTCTCTCCGTGGATCTCAGGGAAATGGTCATTCGCGCTCAAGAACAGCACGAATTTTTGTCGATACGAAAGGAAGCTGGATTGCAGATCGATCCGGCGACTGCCGATGTGACGTGGGAACACACGCAGCTTGCCGATCCTTACGGCATCCGCGATTTAAGTCCCGAAGAGGATTGCATCGGTCGCGTGTTGTTCGCTCGCGCCCCCGGCGGCGACATTTGGGTTTCGCAGTGCGAACTTCCAAGTGCGACTGTGGATGCCCTGAGGCTAAGGCTCGAGCAGGAGCCGGAGGATCTTCGCTGGCTAGATCCGTAAGCACGGCATCGCCTCCAACAAGGCGAATGCCGACCGCTTTGCGGCCAACGTCATGCCGGTCATTGAGCAGATAAAGGCGACCGGTGTGACGTCACTGCGTGCCGTTTCCAGAGCACTCAACGCCCGCGGCATTGCGACTGCTCGCGGCGGCGTCTGGACGCCAGTGCAAGTGACCGCCGTGCTGCGCCGGGCGTCCTGATCAAAAGCGGGTTTTCTACGAGGTCACGTTTCGCGAGAACGCGATCGGTGCCGATGTTCGGCGCGACCTAACGGACCAGGCACGCCGGAGCAGAAGGGCGGCCTTCGCCGCCGGCGGTATCTTAGCGCGCTCGCCGAACAGAAACGGCTAATCGGCGTCGTGGAGATCGGCGGCTTAATTTATTTGTACCTGGATCAGCCTCAGCTAAACAAATCTAACAGCCGGTGACAACCGGCGCGTGCAGCGCCGCGAACAGTCGTGCCCCGCACGTTGGCGAGGACATACCGGCTATGTGGCCTGCTGTTGCCGCCAGCGGCTGACCTGGAGGATGAGGCCAGGTTGAGCACACGATCCCACCAGAATGTCGACGCACTCCTGGCAGGTCGCGTAGGAGATCGCCTGCTCGTGGGCGCCACCGTTCCGGAAACGGTTCAACACGTCGTTGAGGATCAGGCGCACGGTCCGCGGCTGAACCAGGTCGAGCAAGCGGAGGTTCGCGAGCTGGTTCGCCGCGTGCCGCAGAATACCTCCTTGTGCCTTCGGCATCGCCTTGAAAGCGTGAGTGATCGATCCGAGGCTCACCATCTCCCGCCGGTTAGCCAAGATGTTGAAGAGTGTCTCCTCTTCGCGCGATGACGACTGGGCCGCGGGGAGGGGGCTGTAGCCGCGAACAAGAGCCGACGCGCCCTTGGGCGGGTGTTGCGAGCCTGCCAGAACTGCATTGTGGGCAAGGCCAGCTCGGCACATAATGCGAACAAATCTAACTCATCTCGAGGGTGAAAGACCCCGACCGACCTGACGTCACAGGACTGCCCCCAGATGCGGAAAAAAATAAAACGGTCCCACCCAAGAATGCCGTTTCGGGACCGGATGCTACGCAACTGGCTAGCGACCCGGGCAGGACTTACGGAAAGCATAGAAGATCGCTACTGTCGGCCTAACCGTCCGAGTTTCATCCGGGGAATTCCGATATAAATCAATTGGTTCACGATTTCACATCTAAGTTGAGCGCGGGACTTCCGTTCCCGCTATCTGAGGCAAGACCGATGGACCAGAGAACGAGCATACGTAAGCCACAACCCACGCCGCAGGATGTTGAGAGGCTCCAGACAAAGTGGGCGGGACAGGTCCCGCACTTGAAACAAGGGACATATGCCGACGGCTTGCCACTTCACGAGGTCGAATACTTGGCATGCAAGCTGATCCTGAAACCCAACAGCTTCACGTCACGCCAAAGTCTATTCAAATTCGCGAAGGTGCTCCGCGCACCTGCTGATCAGTGTGGCGTTAACTTTTCCACCGCGAATTTCGAAAATGCACCGCTCAAGATTCGGGAAGTTTTGTTCGTGGATACCGCGGACTTCCGGCTGTACAACAACGCGTTTATCCTCCGCCGACGTATTCCTTACACCGATGGTTTCCCTTCAGGCGAGCCGGAGATTGTTTTCAAGTTCAGGCACCCGGATATCCAGCTGGCGGCTGAGACCGATGTCCGACCGCATATCCTTGGTGACCATCGGGTGAAGTTTAAGTGCCAGGCACTGCCACTCAAGGACCGACTTGGTGGGATCCGCATCCTCTTTTCCCACAATGTGCAGTTCCCGCGCTCTCAGGTCGGCGGGACCGACGACGTAATCAAATTCACGACGCTCACGAAGGTCTTCCCGGTGCTGGAACGCCTGAAGCGGTCGCCGCGCGAGAAGGTCGCGCTGGTCAACGGCACCATTGTCGAAGAAGTATTGCAAGATATCGGATTGCTCGACCTCGGTTCGGGGCTAACAGCAAAGACCAACGTGTCGATCTGGCGAACCAGGGGAGAACATAGGCCACTCATCGGGGAGTTCGCCTTCCAAATCCATTTCCGCGATAGGAAATCGCTTACGCTCGATGCGATGAAACGGGCTGAGCGGTTCTTCCTCGCATTACAGTACGCCGCCCAGGACTACATCACGCTGAACGCGACTAAGACCGGTGTCGTGTACCGTCTTCTCGGCAACGCCCCAACGGCCCACGAGTGATACGAAGGCAGAGGGATGAGCGAACATGGCCAAGAAAGTGGAGCGCAAGTTTCTGGTTAAGGGCGATGCGTGGCGCACGCCACCGCTGGCTTTGGCCGTCGCGGTCTTCCTCACGTCCTGTGTCATCTAAATTCAAACGGTATGCGACGGGCTCGGAGTGCCGCAGCCACCGTGAATTGACTTTGGCAGAGTAATGCGCGCCGAACTTTCCTACTGCTTTGCTCCTCCATCGGGTCGCCGAGGGTGCTTACCCGTGACGAACCAAATTCTCATAGTGTTCGGCGTATTAATCGGCGCCATCGCGCTGTTTGGCTGGGGGCGAATCCGCGTCGACATCGTGGCCATCCTCGTGGTGCTGGCGTTGATGTTGAGCCACGTGCTTACACCGGACGAAGCATTGGCGGGCTTTGGCAACCCGGCGGTGATCCTGATCGCCGCGATCTTTATTGTCGGTGAGGGCTTGGTAAATACCGGGGTCGCGCATCGTCTCGGTGAAGGGGTGATGAAGCTGGGTGGCGGCAACGAGACGCGCCTCGTCGTGCTCATCATGTTGCTCGCTGGTGGCGTTGGCGCCTTCATGAGTTCCTCCGCGATAGTTGCCATGCTCATCCCGGTGGTTCTGACTATCGCTAAGAAGGCTGCGTTGAATAGTAAACGCATGCTCATGCCACTGTCCGTCGCTGCGCTGATCAGTGGGATGATGACGCTGATTGCATCGTCACCCAACATGATCATCGAAGACGCCCTGAAATCGCGAGGTCTCGCTGCGCTCGGTTTTTTTAGCTTTACCCCGTTTGGTCTCGCTGTGTTGGCCGCCGGCATCGCTTTCATGCTGGTGGCGCGCCGTATGCTAAGCAAACAAACGGTAGCTGAGGACGCTGGAGCCAAGTCGCCAAGCTCATATGATCTCATTGGCTACTACGGTCTAGCTGATCACTGGCATCGCCTGCGCGTGCCGGTCGACTCGCCGCTGATCAATCGGGCAGTTGCTCAGAGGCGGGATCTGTACGATCAGTTCGGCGTTATTCTCGTAGGTTTCGAGAAGCATCCGCGGGGAAAGGTGGAATTCTCGGCGGCTCTTCCAGAAACCGTGTTTGAGGTAAACGACGCCATCTTCGTCATCGCTGACCCAAACCAGTTGCAGCAGCTCATCGAGACCGAACGAACTCGTGAAACTGCCTCGACTCGACGAGCGACAGCGCGGCGAGGCGCTGCAAGATGTAGGAGCTGCCGAAGTCATGCTCGCGCCGGAGTCGAAATTGATCGGCAAGAACTCTGGGCGAACTCGAATTTCGATCGCGATACCACCTGGCCGTGCTGGCCGTTCGTCATCGCGGCGAGTCGCTGACGACGAATTTGGCCGACCAGGAGCTGGACTTTGGTGACACGCTGCTAGTGGCGGGCAGTTGGGCCGAAATTGGCCTATTGCGGGATGACCGTGAGAACTTTTTGGTCCTGACCCTGCCGGCGGAATATTCGGAACGATTGCCGGCCCGCAAACTTGCGCCCGTCGCCGTTGGTATTGTCGTTGTCATGGTTGCAGTGATGGCGTTCGAACTCGCGCCGAATTCGGCCGCAGCGCTTTTGGCTGCGCTGGCAATGATCGCCAGCGGCTGCGTTGGGGTCGAATCCATTTATCGCGTCGTCAGTTGGAAAACAGTGGTGTTGATCGCCGGCATGTTGCCCTTGGCGACGGCGCTGACAAAGACCGGGGCAACCGCGCTAATGGCGAATGGAATGGTTACGGCTTTGGGATCGCTGGGACCACTTACGATGCTGGCGGTCCTGTTTTTCGTCACCGCTTTGGTTGGGCTGTTCCTCTCGAACTCGGCAACCGCAGTGTTGATTGCGCCGATTGCAATCGATACGGCCGAGAGCCTTCACGTTTCGCCGCGTGCATTTGCAATGACGGTAGCGATCGCTTGCTGCGCCGCATTCGTTACGCCGGTATCGTCACCAGTGAATATGTTGGTGATGGAACCGGGCGGCTACGCCTTTGGCGATTATGTTAAAGTCGGGTTGCCCCTGCTGGTACTGACGATGCTTGTTACGGTCGTGCTTGTTGCAGCTATCTATGGTCTATACTAATTGCCTTCTCCAGATCAGCGACGTAACTGTCCCGGTCACACGCGAACGAATTCTACGCGCCGCCAGAATGCGCGCTATCACGCCATTGTCGACTCTGCTCGCGACGCGATCATCACGACGGATTCAAATCGGGCAATCCACTGGGTAAACAGCGCGGCCGGGCAGGCATTCGGCTACTCCCCTGCGGAGTTACTCGGACGATAGATCGACGCCCTGTTGGACCAAAGGAGACCATTCAGGAAGAGTTATTCCGCAAAGGCCTGGACAAGGCGGCCCCGCTGGTTCAGGTCGCCGCCCGCAAAAAGGGCGGCGAACTCGCTTTTTTCACCGTGTCATTCAGTCAGTGGCGCGCGGAGGATCGTGCCTTTACAACGACCGTCTGGCGCGACGTCACCGAACGGATCGCGGCTCTAGACATTTAATCATTTATCTTCCGGTATCGGCGTGATCGTGCCTCGCGGGCGCTGGAATGCCAAACCGCAACCGATGCTCGGGGGTCAGCGCGCTTCGGTGAACTCGGCCTGAAAAATGACCCTTCCGTTTGTCGGATGGTTGTCTCGTCGACCAAATCTCTACTGTCGTCCTCAAATCGCCATCAAGGCCCGTGCGGTTGCCGGCGTGCGCGCCGATACGCTGAGGCCAGTCATCGGCAACGGCAAAAGCCGGCCATAAGACAAAGGGCCCCGGATGACAGGGGCCCTCGCGTTTTTTCAATTTGTAGGGGGCAGAGTGGCAGCAGGCTTTGTTGCGGCAGCTGAAGATTGGGCCTCAGGCAACAGCGTGTCGGCGTTGAGAATGACCGGCAGGCCGTCCTTGCCGGAGCCGATGACGACGATCTTCGTATTGGGCGACTGCGCGAGCCGCAGAGTGGCTTCGATGCCTCGCCAGCGCAGGTAGGAATCCGAAATGCCCTTGCTGACCGTCTGCTGGAAGGCGGCTATGCCGTTGGCCTCGATCTGTTTGCGTTTCAACTCCTCGGCTTCGCTCTCGACCCGGAATTTGTATTCCTGGATCATGTAGAACTGGGCAGTCTGCGAATTGATGGCATCGACCACCGCCGGCGGCAGCTCGATGCTGAGTACGAGTATGTCGAGAATCTGGATCGAACCTTGCAGAAAATCGTTGTAGTGCTTGGGGTCAGGCTGTTCCGTCGCCTCGGGCTGCACCAGCTTGTCGAGATTGGCGCCCAGGCTCTTCTGCGTGCGGGCGCGAACCTGGAACTGTATCGCATCGCGCGAGGTATAGACCTCTTCGGCCGTGTATTTGGAAATGACTTCGCGCGCCACGCTGCCGACTTCGGGGTTAATGACCGTCTCCAGGTATTGCGGGCCGATGAACTTGTGCAGCACGGCGACGGCGCGGTGCGCCAGCTGATACCTGACGTTTATCTGCGCGGTAACGTTCACGCCGTCCTTGGAGATGGCGTTGATCGTCTGGGAAGATGATTGCAGCCGCAGATCATAAATGAACAGCTTGTCCCACGGCCAAATGAAGTGCAGGCCTTCCTCCCGCAGCTCGCGGGGATCCAGGATAGTGCCGCGGTTGAAGCACCAGCAGTAGAAGTCAAAATTGTTAATGCGCTTCCAGTAAACACCGACCCTGCCGCTCGGCACCGTGATCACCACGTAGGGCCACAGCACGACGATCATCAGCAACGCCACGAGAAGCGGGGTGGTCACGGCCAGAAGGTGGCGCCAAATGAAGCTCCGCCAGCCGCGCTTCCGCGGCGCCAGCGGCTCCTCGTCAAGCAGGTCTTCGTACCTGGCCATCAGCCGTTCTCCGTCGAAGGCGATCCTGGGCCTAACCGCTGCTCCTCGACAACACGGCCTTCATCGATGCGAAAATCCGGCATGTCGCGCCCATAAGCGCGATAAACTCGCACCGCCTCATCGTTTCCCCCGTGCCGAGACGTTGTTCTGCCTTGTAGGCTAGCACTTTTCCGAGCTGCGAGCAGGTCCGACTTCGACTCCAGTCCTGGCCGATCTCACGGATCAACACCTTAAAGAGATCGGGATGTCGTTAGGTCATCGACTCCAACTGCTGCGAGCGATAGCTGAACTCACCGGCCGCGAGAAGGATACGCCGAAGGTTGCCGTTGCCACCGTAACGTCCACTGCCCCACGGGACACCGCCGAGCGTCGCCAAGTCACAGTGATGTTCTCGGACCTCGTCGGTTCGACAGCGCTCTCGGCGCGTATGGACCCCTGAAGACCTGCGCGAGGTCATTTCGGCGTACCAGAAGTGCGTCGGGTTGCCGTTGCCACCGTAACGTCCACTGCCCCACGGGACACCGCCGAGCGTCGCCAAGTCACAGTGATGTTCTCGGACCTCGTCGGTTCGACAGCGCTCTCGGCGCGTATGGACCCCTGAAGACCTGCGCGAGGTCCTTTCGGCGTACCAGAAGTGCGTCGCCGAGGCTGTGCAGCGCTTTGGCGGGTTCGTGGCGAAGTATATGGGCGACGGCGTCCTCGTCTACTTCGGCTATCCACGGGCGCACGAGGACGACGCCGAGCGAGCGGTACGGGCGGGGCTTGGAGGTGATCGCTGCGGTCGGCTCATTGAGGCCGCCGATCAACTTCAAACCCGTGTGGGCGTTGCAACCGGTTTGGTGGTAGTCGGCGACCTGATCGGCACGGGTTCGGCTCAGGAGCAGGCGGTCGTCGGGGAGAACGCCGAACCTTGCAGCGCGTCTGCAGGCACTTGCTGAGCCGGACACGGTCGTAATCGCCGAGAGTACACGAAAGCTGCTCGGCCATTTGTTCGAGTTGCAAGACCTCGGGGTCAACGAAGTCAAATAAGGTTCCGCAGCCGCTGATGTATGTTCTGCTTCCGCCGATAAGCCAATAAAAAAGCAGTTCGGGAATAAAGATGGGAGCCAAGGGGGCTGGCTCCCTGAAGAACCTTGATCGCTAGTCCGTCGCAAATGGCTATTGGGTGCAGGCGCCTGTCACGGTATGGCACCACTGGCCTGCCTTGCACATTTGGTGTTTGGACATCGGCAGGCCTGCTGCATTAGAAGCGCATGCACATGGTGCTGTGACCTGGCCGTTTGCGCACATGGCCATCATGTGCAAATGCTTCATGTGGTGGCTTTTCGTCGGAGCCATCGCATTGGCCGATGCTGCCGACATAGAAAGCGCCAGAACAACAATTGCAACTTTTCGGATCATTGCAGTCCTCCCAAGCAGCACGCCAAGGCCCCAACTCACTCAGGCACTCACTCACACTGGCTCGCTTCGTACAATTGGAGCCCAGGCGCTTCGCGGCGAGCCAGTGCTTACGCGATAAAACCCTTTGACTTGCTCACGGTTCCACCTGGGCTACTTGGAACTTTGTCACTGGCTACCCTCCGCAAGGCCGTTCGTCAGCAGCCAATCGCTCAGCCTGAACCGTCCCTGACCCCCCTCACCGTGTGGTAGGCTCCGAGGATGGCTGTAGCTGAGATAGTCACCCGCCAGGAGATTGCGATGCGTTGGGGGAGACCAGTAAGAGCGCCCATCAAAATGTTATTTCTAGGCGTGTTTGTAGGCCTCAGCGTCGGCGCGGCTGCGACCTCGTTTGCTTTCCTTCAGCCCTCTCACGCTCCTAATTTTAAGTGCGCGATAGTGGTTACAACAGTTGAGGAGGCGGCTCGCTTGGGCGCAACAGCTCATACTCTGGACCTGACCGGGTCGGCAAAGTTGAAGTTGATGGATGAACTGCATAGCTTGGAAACTATGGGACCGGTGCGATTTAAATTGGTTGGTGATCCCATGGACAAGTGCACCGTATCCTACAAGCAGTGAAGCTAGGACTAAAGTTGGTCTGCTTAGGTGCCCGTTAGGGCTTCACCCCGCAACCGGGAGATGGTCGAATGGGAAACCCCGAAGGTCCTGCCGATTTCAGTGAGGGCTTCCCCGGCTTCCCGCCTTGTCAAGGCTTCGAGGATTTGGTGGCGGGTCAGCTTGAGCTTCCTGCCGAACCTTACGCCCCTGGCCGGCCGCTTGTTGAGTGTCGAGGGTCTGGCCGTCCGTTGAGACCCTTGCATAGCCTACGATCATTTCGAGGCTCCATTTTGAGCGTGATTTATGAACAGCGAAACCCCTTGCGGCTCAAGCCTTCTCTTTCTGTGCGTCAGTGTTAAGTGTTGCACGCTTTTCCAAACTTCCCCTCCAACCTCCAGCGTTCAACGACAACCGAAGCCTCGGCGAGAAGGGCTTCGCGATGGTCTTGGAGATAGGCTTCCGCCAAGGTTCGTAAATCGCGGCGAGCCATATGCGCAACCTTCTGGCCTTGAGCGCTGAGCCTGCGTTTGGTCGCGTTGGTCGCAGCTTGCAAGGCTAAGACCCTGGTGGCCATGCTCATGCTTGCGCGGAGTTTGGCTAGGTGTACGCTGCTGGTAGCCTCAGTCATTGGTCGAGCTCCCATTTGCCCAGTGGTTGGGGTGAGAGGCTGCATGCGGGCCAACGCGTATGCAGCCTCGCTTGCTGGGTGCGGCCTATTCGTCAGCATGAAGCAGATTGCAAGCCGCAAACCGAATGCGCTTGCCACTGCGATCCATCTTCACGTGCACCAATCGCTTTGGGCCGCGACTAATGCGCTCAACGCTGCCGTACACATCGCCACGCATGAAGGTATCCGTGGCAGGATGTGCCTTCACGCGCTGGCCGACTGCGAAGTCGTCTGCAGTGTGGTCGGCGTTGGCGCGATCCAGTGCTTGCGATAGAGTGAGGATAGCTTCAGCCATTGGTCACTTCACTCCCTGATGGTTGAGGTTAGGACGGTCGAAGTGGCTCGCCCCATCTCGGCCGTCCGCTTTATCTTATCAGATTGCGTTTAGCATTCCAGCTACATTCTGACATTCGTGCCGGTCTATTTGTTGTTGATCGTTGAGTTGAGCGGCCTCGGCGACTGGCGCATCAGCGCAGGGCTTCGACCCCGCCCCACCCCCAAATTTGTCTTTCTCGCGTCGGGGCATTGGTGCCTCGCAAGAATTTTGCAAAATGGATCGATACGTATCCAGGAAGAAAAGGCCCACTTGGTGCGAGCGGTGGCTGGAGCGGAAAGCCTTGCCAAGCTATACTCAGCTTGAGATTGCGTTAGGATCAGAGCGGCAAAAAGGGGCGGCGACGATATACTCGAAGAGGGAGGGATCGATGAATACCAAGCTCTACCTGACGGTCGCCGCTGTTATTGCGATCCTTTACGCGCTAGCCTTTCTGTTGATCCCGGTACAAGCCTCTTTATTTTTCAGTGACTTTGCGGAACCGCGTGCCGTGTTATATCTGCGGTTCTGCGGTGCAGCGATCTTGACGTGGGGCTTGATTGTTTGGTTTGCACGAAACTTCGAGGGTCGGTACGCGGTGCGCAGCGTTTTAATAGCCAGCGCTTTAGGCCTTGCGGTCAACATCGGGATAAATGTGTGGGCGACTTTGCAGGGCTGGCTCCGGACCGGCATTTCACTTGCCAGCGACAGGACGGCGGGCGGCGGCGAGACTGATGACGCGTGACGAGGCGCGGCGTATCCAACATTGCCAAGCTGCCGGACCTGTTGAGAGCCTGAATCGCAACGAACCTACGTCTTCTTAACAAACAGCTGGCACCAGCCGCTTGGACTGATTTCGCCTTGAACGACTTTGCATGCGTTCGGCGGTTGGAAGAGCATGCAGCCGTCGCAACGCTGGCCGCCCTTCGGCGTACCCTGATATTTGGCGTCCGCCTGGCTCATCTTCTCCTGCGCCATCGCAGGTGAGACCACCCTAACGGCTGCGGTCGCGCCGACCGCAAGCGCGGTGCCGGTGAGCACCACGCGGCGTGAGATGCGTTGGCAATCGTTCGTGGCACTATTCATGATCGACTCCCCCATCAAAGCAAAATCCTGTTCCTCCGTTCACCATAAATGCTTGGGCCGCAGCCGGTCAAAGCTATGCTCCCTTTAGGTCGCCGCCCGACGAAAAGACCCCACGCCGAAGCCAGTCGCTTTGCTCTTGCTGACTGCCGTCGCGCACTTCATTGGGTAGCCGCGCGATCTGTTTTTTTTGCAAGTCGCGCTCGAGCGTCGAACGCTACGCTAGCCACCTTGACGCTACAAGGTCCGGCAACTTGGCAAAATTCACCGCCATGCGCCGCGCATCGTCGCGCGTGAGCCGCCTGTCGATGGCTGGGCTCTGTTGCTCCTCGTCAAAGTAGAAATACCCCAACGCCTGCCCGTCGGCGTCGCGGACGATGAAGCATTCGTCGTGCTCTTCGACCGACCACGGCGGCGGGAAGCGGCGGTCCGTCATTTCGACTGGCATTCGACACCCTCCATCGAAAGCGCCATGCCCAGCGCCAAGGACACTTCCGCCGTGTCGGCCGCCGAGCGTTCGGAGCTGCATCGGCACACTGTGGCGCGGGCTGCACGGCTATGGCAGCAAAGGCCAGCAATCCAAGCCCGGCGGTGCCGCCGCCCTGGTCGGTCGACGAGGCCGCCCTTCCATCCAGCCCCAACCGCATGCCACTAACGGCCGGGGCCAGGGAAATCCCGGAGGTAAGCCGGACCAACCTCCGGGCCCAAAATCAGTAGAACGCCGCTCGTGCCGGTAGGCCTAGCTGCATCTTTGTCGCACCGAAGCCTACGGTCAGGCGCTCGCCTGCGTCTATTGCGAGGATGAACCGGGACGGCCGAGTGGCGGCCTTATTTGGTCTTTTCGCTCAAGACGACGCCGGTATGCGGGTTCACGTGATGTATCTGATGACATACCGGACAAGTCACCGGCTCATAGACGTGGCCGTCTTCCGAGGTATCTTCGGCAACAAAGCCCTGAACGCGGTGTCCGGTGTTTGGGCACCGGTATATAAAGAGCGGCATGCGGGAATAGCCCAGAGACGAGGCGAGACCTTAACCGCGTTGTGAGGCTCGGCCAGGACCGCCACCTCGACGCCCCCTACAAGTATGGGCCAATAATCGCCCGCCGTACTTTGGTATTGATCTTGATCAAACCAGCGAAGCCAAAGCTAGACGATCATTACCAAATGCTGCCGCAGATACGTCAAAACGACGTATCTAAGGGAGGACCTCACGATGACTCAACCGATCGACGCCCTGAAAACGATCGCCCGATATATCGAGGCTAAGAAGCCGAAGACGCTCGCCGAGGCTGAGCGCATGCTCGACCTGATCAGCGTGATGGCGGACGAAACCATTCTTGATGAGGACGCGGCAGAGTCACGAGGCGGTAGGTCCGCCCCGGTTCCTGCGCCAGCGCAGCGAACGGACGCGCCGCGTCACAGCTTGAAGTAGACGATGCCGTCCCACCACCCGCGGCCACGAAGGCTATGACGAACCCCGCACGCCGCGTTTCCCTCCTTCGGGCACCTCAGGCCGCACTCGCTCAGCGCAACCATGTCTTCGGCGCGACGGTCACGCATGGTGTACCGCACGACCTAGCTCGACCCTCACCTCGAGGAAGGGGGCTCCTCGCTCGACCACGAGCCGGTGCTTTGTGGGCCATGCCGTGAGGCGCCGCAGGTCGCCTACAGTCCGCACCGTTGACGGCAGTTGTACCCCTGAGGTCAGCGTGACCGGCACATTGTCGTCAATGCCGCCGAGCAATAAGCGCACGTCGCCCAGGTTCTTCGGCTTGAAGTACGTCATGGCGGTCTTCGCTCCGGGGGCTCGCGCTTGCGCCGCGAGGTTCGGCGGCGGTTGACGGCGGGACCGGGGGGTTCGCGGGTGTTCAACGGCTGGCGGGAAGATGGGACATCGGGCAGCCCCGTCGGTTACCCGATGCCCCCGGCAAGAAACGGGACCGCACGACGTGATAGTTGGGATCGTAGACGCAGAGAGGTTCGGGCTCAACTCCGTCGGCGCGCCCAGGTGTTCGACCATTGGCGATGTCGTTAAGCACCGGCTGGATGACCTGGAACTTGAAGCCAATATATTGCGCGACGCGTACATCGCTCACCATTGACGTGTCCCGCGAGCCGTAAAGATGCCCCTTAGACGGCAGTCCCTCCGGCTCGTTCACCTTGGATGCACCATCCGGTCACTCAAGGCTCAGCTGGCAGTTCGTCGGCGGTCTCCGACTCCAAGCAGCGGACGTTGCTCAGGCGACCTGATCAAGGGGTTGTGAACGGACTGAGGGCAGCGTCTGGTGTTCCATAGCGCGTCAGCACTATGTGCCAGGAAAGGGAGAAGATACATGTCGCCCAAGACAAAACTTTGGACAGTGGCTCTCGTATTAGCTGCGTGCGTTGCCACCAGCATCAGCGCGTTTGCGGAAGACACACCTGCTCGCGTGCGCGGTACGCTTCAAAAAATGGACGGTAGCAACCTGACAATTACGAACAAGGGCGGCAAGGAAGCCAACGTTCCTCTAAAGGATGGCGCTCCAATCATCGCGGTCACCAAGGGAGCGATGTCGGACATAAAGAGCAATACGTTCGTCGGCATCACCGCCATGCCGCAACCGGATGGTACTCAGAAGGCCGTTGAAGTTCACGTTTTTGAAGAGTCGCTCCGTGGGACCGGTGAAGGACACTATCCGTGGGACCTAATGCCGAATAGCACCATGACCAACGGAGCCGTCGCGCAGCAGGTGCAGAAAGTCGAGGGAAACACGCTGCAGGTCAAATACAAGGATGGCGAGAAGACCATTGTCGTCCCGAGCGACGCCGAAGTCGTGAACCTTGTCGCCGGTGGCAAGGACGATCTCAAGACCGGGGCGCATGTGTTCGTTCCCCGCTGGGAGAAGCAGGGTGATGGCACGTGGCTTGCAACGGTCGTCGTAGTCGGTCGCGACGGGATAACGCCGCCGATGTAGCGCAGACGGTCAGGGCCGGAGCGGCAAGTTCTAATCCTCAGGAGCCGCCGCCAATGTCCGGCGGCTCTAGCGGTCTGAGGGGATCGCCGACGTTACCCGATGACACGAACGGTGCGGAACGGCTAAGATTAAGTCGACGGCGGGGGGCAGCTGGAGTAGCCCGATGTGTGACTACAGCCTTCAAAACGTCAAAACGCGGCCAGCCAAAATTGGCGACAAGCTATTCTCCCGTCGCTTTAGCTCTGGAACAGGAGGCTTTTCAGCACCGGAAGACATCAACGTCGCGGTTTGCTTACTTCCGGGGACAGAGCTGTCATTTGCGTACGAGGTTAGGCGCTCCCGTCTGTGGCCTTGGAGCAAAAATACTATCCACCACAAAACGGCGATCTTCCGGCAAGTCAATGTAGACTGCCTGCACGCCCATCACGATGCCCTAGAGTTTCCTGATGGCGACATGCTGCTGCTGACGTACCTGATGGAAGGCCAGGAGGCGGTGGTCCTCCAGTTGCCAGCGACAAGTTCTAAAGCTCCGCAACGAGCGGCCTACGTCTAGCGGCGTGAACAGCGCGCGGCGCTATTGACCTGTCGAGGGCCGGACAGGGGCGGTGCGCGCGGAGACGCCCGGCCTCCGCACACCGAATACGGGCCGGCGCGGCAGTTTGACCTACCTAAGTGCCCGACCAGCACCTCGGCCACGTACTAGGCCCCTATCGGGCGTCGGGTGGTTTTAATCTTTCGGTGCTGACCGTTGGGGCAAAGTAGCCTTACCTGCTCCGTGGAAGAAGTCCCGCATTTCCTCCATGCTGACGGTGCCATCTTTGTCAGCGTCCATCGCTTTAAAGATTCGCTCATGAGCTGCCTGAAACTCCTCCAACGAGATTGTTCCGTCACCGTCGGGGTCCATCAACGCGAAAATAATGCGCATGGCAAAGCCGCCCCTCATACCTCCGGGCTTCATCGTGTGCCGGCCCATCATACTGTCCCCGCCCAAGCATTGCCGCATGCAGCGCCGCATCATGCTGTGGCCTGATGCATCGGGGTTAACCTCGTCGGTCGGGTCCTGTTGCGCTTGCTCCAACTGCTGCATGGCCGGGTTGTCGGTATCTTCTTGAGCGCTCGCCCCTGCAGTGCCACAGGCCGGAATGGATGCGGCGGTCGTAAGCATGGGAAAATGCTTTTTCATGGGTATCTCCTTCGCGGCCATGGGACATGTCGCAGAGATTGAACTCGGCAAGAGGTGAAATTGATCCAAGCGTCCGGCCGGCAGCGTTATGGCCGAGCGGACAACCCAGCCAAATCGGCGATCAGGGTGAAGGGCATCGTGCCTAAGGGTTCTTCCGACTTACCTGGCCCCTGCGCCAAACGCGGCGGAACCCATGGCCGGTGCAGTGGCCGTTGGCACACGAGGTGCCGATGCTTGGCCGCCAAATGCCCTGCAATGGGCCGCAGAAAATCGCAGGTGCGAGTTTTCGCGAGACAGCCCCGGACACTCGAACGAATCCTGGGGCCGGTCTTGGCCGGCCGGCGGCATACTCGAGCGAAGGCAGCTGAGGGTATCTCATGCCGGAGGCAATGCTGGAATACTTTGCTACCGCACAAGGATCGAGTTGGGGCTGGCGATGAGTAGTCCGGTCTCGGGCATCTTGCTTTTGTGCGAAAACAACACGTCGAGCATTTAATGTTAGAGTGGGTTGGTCATGGACGGTGGGGACGGAAAGAATAAGGTCCGACACAAGACGCGCGTGGAAGACCTGGAGCGTGTCGTGAAAATGCGCAAATATCAGCACTGCGAAGCTGAATATTCGCGGCTCGCGAAGGAACCGAACACGATGCCGGAGGTGCGCAATCGTATCTTAGGATCGCGCAGTACTATCGGGAACTGGCAGGCACGGAACCTACGGGCGCATAGGCAACATGCTGACTTCGACCCGGCAGCGCGGTGCCGCAAAGGTCAAACCGCCTTCCCAACTCCATTGATCGCCACGTCGCCTCGCAACTGAGGTTACGGCGACGGGAAGCGGGCGTAACCCAGGACATGCTTGCCGACGCGGTCGGGTTTCGTTCCAGCAGGTGCAGAAATACGAAGAGGGCACTGACCGCGTAACGGCAGGCGCGCTATATCAGCTGGCGATAAAGCTAGAGGTACCGGTGCAATACTTTTTCGAAGAGTTGAGCGGCGGCGCGAGAAGCCCGGATAGTTCTGGATCATCGCGTCAGTGACGCTTGTCGTGACTCATCACGAGCAGATGATGATTATTGGCGGCGCGCTTGCCTGCGCGTTCGCTTTCCTGCGTGGCCTATTGACGGGTGATACGGGGCGTATTCCGTGGGCGGAGGTGCGAACTGGCGTTTCGCGACTAACCGGAATTGTGAAGTTTGTTGATGGTTTAGAAAATGTTGCCAGTAACAGGCCCCGCAACAGGACCCCGCAGGTGGTACGCGCGTGTTTAGCGTTGCCCGCGGGATTCCCTGATGAACTTTGACGAAGAAAATTTGAGACATGCGATGAGCAGGTGGCAAGCCGGTGATGTGCCCCAAATGCTCTGCCTGTTTAATGACGTTGTTCCGGCTGACCACGAAAAAGATCCCGCCGACCTCTGAAAAGCCCCGCCGGTCAGCGGGGCTTCCGAATTGGCAAAGCGGCTGGAAAAGATGGGGATCGCTTGCCTGGTTATTATAATGCAGGACTTATCTGTGCCTGGGCGGGCCGCCCCGCGCGCCTCCTGCCGGTGCGGCAGCAACGTGCGGTGGCGCGGCAATATGCGGTGCTGCGGCGGCAACATGTGGTGGCGCGGCAATATGCGGTGGCGCTGCAAAATGCGGTGGTGCTACAACATGAGGTGGGGCTGCAATATGTGGTGCAGCGGCAAAATGCGGCTGTGGTCTGAAGGCCTGATGAGGCGCCATCATGAGCAAATGCGGCTTGGGCGCCGCCGTTGTGGCGGTTCGTGGCCCGGCGACCGTGGGCTCTGCTAAACGTCGTGTCGTCGGTTGTGCAACGCGCGGCGGGGCCGCTTCGTGTGGGCCCACTCCAACAAAGTGCCGCCCCGGTGCCACTGGCCCCGCGAGATGCGGTGCCCCGCGTGGCGCAGGCCCGGCTTCCTGCCGCGCAGATGCCACAGGCCCACGTCCGCGCCCCGGGCCTATGTTGGCCACACCCTGATGTGCTGCGCGTGCCGCGGCGGGCGGCACTGCGGGTATCGGCCTGCCTGGACGGGCGGCGACTACTCCCTGCCCTCTAAACTGGCCGGCGTGAGTGGTGGCTGCGACCGTCGGATGGCCGTGGTTCTGTGCCAATGCCATCGCTGGGTTTCTTGCCGCGGCCTGCACATGACGTCTTTGTTCAGCCGTTCCCGGAACGTGCCGTCCCTGCGCGACCGCAAGCTGTGCCGGAGTTGGTCTCGCCCGCACTCCCCCAGGGCCGCCGTTGTAGCTTATCCTCGTCCGGTTCCTGTCAACGACAGGCTTGTGATAGACGTTTGTGATGACGTTGGTGATGTTGTTTACAGCCGTATTGTAGAAAAACGTGCCGTTGTTCCAGTAACCGCCTTCGTAGCCGTACCCGGTGTAACCGAAGCCGTAATCTATACCTCCGTAGAAGCCGACTTCCGGCGCCCAATAGCCGTCGTAGAGCACGTATTCGCCATCACTGTAGGCCCAGTAGGCGGGCGTCCATAACAAGCCGACCGCCGGTGGGAGAACCCACGTCCCTGGCACCCAATACCAGCCAACGTCAAAACTCCAGGCCCAATATCCCGGCTCCCAAATATACCCTGGACCAGGGATCGCTGCCTGATCATAGATCGGCAACGGCGGCGGGGCGAAATCTACAGTGACCATCACCGAGCCTTGCGCGTGGGCCGGAGGAATGGCCGTCATCAAGCTCGCGCCGAGGAGGCCCACACAAAGAGCGATCAAACGGATGGTATGCATTGCTATACTCCTAAGGAGGGCACCGTGGTTAAGCCGCGCTGCCCGACCTGAGCGCTGCCCCACCTGAGCGCTGCCCTCACCTGAACTCGAAAAGTGTTCGCAAGCGTTCGAACTGGATGCCTATTAACTCGCATCGAACGGAACGCGTGAATTTGTGGGATGGTTCCCGTCAACCACTTTGAACACCGCATTTCGACGCGATTTGGCGTGTGCCCACTAGCTTGTTGGAACTCAACGTATGCACAACATGGAACTCGTGGAACTTCTCGGAGATCGGAGACGGCGTTGCGCGGTCGCGAACGCCTAGTCAAAAGAGCGGCAGCTGAATGTGCAAATTCTGAGCTGTCGCGGGCCCAGGATTTGCCGCCGATCAGCCACAGCGTGATGCTGAGATAACTCGTTCTGCATTGCGAGACAAAATGTCGAAAAACCTTATCTCGTGTGGCGCTGTCTTGAGCGCGCCAAAACTCTTTTCCAGAGGTCGTTCAGCATGGTCACGCTGCTGCTTATTGCTTGCGACGGGTCGCAAGGATGTAATCCTCTGCCATGAGCAGTCAACAGCGCTGGCCGGTTAGGACCAATCGGTCGAGTTCATCACCGGGAGGGGGAGCCTGTAGGAAGAGACCGCGACGGGCATTGGGTTGTCAATGTCTCCCTACCCTGGACACCATCCATGTCTGAACGTGATGGCGACTGACATCCGGTAAGCTGTCCCGGTCTCTTCATGTAATCAATTCCTATGGAGAAATCCCGTTCCCGCACGATCATGAGAGCGCTAGAAAAACGCCTCGGGGGTAGGTGTCAGTTATCGAAAACGGGAACCGCCATCGCGGGGGTCGGTGCCGGAATTTCGTCGTCCCAACCCAATCTCCTCCCTTCGTCACCCCATCCCGAATAATTGGGTAGCAAAGTCGGTGGCAACTCGCTGCCCGCCCTAGGCGATTACGGCATCAGCCTTCCTGCGATTGCCGGAACGCTTACAAAGACGATGAGTAGCTTGAGCACTGAGGCGTAGCGGCGATTTGGTTCGATGGCGTTGACAGCCGCAAACAAGAAGGCGGCAACGACGCTGATGCTGAAGGTGTAAATGCCAGCCAACATTTCCCCCCTCTTCTTCGGTAAGGGGAGGCCAGAGCAAGTTTCCCACTACCCTAGCTCTGGCCGACGCAAGCCGAGAATATGAAATAACCAGCAATTTTCCTGTCCTGCGTCTTTTTGGCTACAGCGCGGGCTGGATTGGCGGAACTCTTGAGCGGCTGGGTGCGCCTAGGAGAGCCGCTGACCCGTATGGTGCAGGCACTTTTGGCTGTGGCGCCCCGTTTGCGTGCGAGGTGTCGGGATCGTGGGCGAAGATCACGTCGGTACTTTTCGAGGTCCTCGACGTTCAGGGTGGCGAGCTCGGAGTGACGGAAGGAGCAGCAGGGCGCGGTCCCGAATGTCCGAAAGCCTCCTCCCTGCTGCAGCTTTGGAGCGTGGCATGCTAACCTGCACGAGCTGCCTATGAGTGACGTGGATTGGCTTGCGCTGTGGGCTGAGTTTGCACAGGCCACAGATAACAAGCAGCTCGAAGTTGCCGAGCGCATTGTTTATCTTGACGGCCGCTGGGATTTTAACGAACTGAGCAGCTCAAAGCTCATTGCCGCCGCGCGACAGATCATCAGGGAGCGAGTTGAAGGAAGATCGTAAAGGACCAAGCGGAAATCTGCGCGAACCCAGGGAGACGGCCCCAAAGGCGCCCCAGTGCATCCGACAATATCCCAATTCGCGCCACATCCAAACATATGCTCGTCGGCGGCGCGCCCTGCAAACCAGCGGCGCGTGCCATCGCGTGGGGCACGTCCTTCGCCGGCATGTAAAGTTGGGTCCTGATCGGGCCGATGGGTCGCTGTCCTGATTGAACTAAGCCGCGGCAGTGAGGAGCGATCGCGCTGATCGCCTCCTACCCGTCGTCGCGCACAACGTCGAGCGTTGGACAGACCGTGATGTACTTAGCACCCTTTAGCCACGCAGCTGCTGCTGACTATAAGGTCACGTACCTCTTGCCGCCCGAAGACGATGACTACCAGTATCGGATCTAAAGAGCGCGGCTGAACCACATGACCGGGTGGCCAAGGAAAGCCAGCTCGAGCGAGAGTTCTATCTAATGGCTGCACGGCAAGAGCGCATTGATGCTTTCATTCATGAAGGATCACCGCCAGCGGACCAACCGCTCGAGATCCTATGCGAAGATCACGTCGGTACGTACGTCATTCCGTTTTTATGCCAATGGACCGAGGGCACTTGGCAAAACGCGAAAACACGCCGACGTATCGAAGCTGCGGTGCTCGGCTGGCGGGAACCGAAACGAAATCAGCGCTGAACCTTGAGGTTCTCAGCTGAAATTTTGCCCCTGTTCGAGACTTCCTCGCATTCGACGACCTGCCCCTCATTGAGACTGCTGAGGCCGGCTCTTTCGACCGCAGAGATGTGGACAAACACATCTCTGCCGCCGCCACCCTGCGGTTGAATGAACCCATAGCCCTTGGTCGGATTGAACCACTTCACGGTGCCTTTAGACATTATCTGCTCCAAGCAACTTTGCGTCGCGCCACGATCATAGCGCGCCCGAAATGAAAAAGGACGCCAGAAGGCGCCCAGTTTCCACAGGAAAGGCCCGCAGGTGGGGAAACGGTAGGTCACCTGCGACGGTGTCCAATAGGCACGACGCGTGCCAAAAAAGCCGGCCGAAGCCGCGCTTCTCTTTCATAGCGGGGGCGAGGCGGCGTCCAGCGGTGCAGGTGCTGGGCGGTGGGCTTGGTTCGCTCAGCCTCTGGTCCCGCCGGTGAGAATTTTGCGGCGCTCGTGTTCACGTCGGAGCGGGCGAGCCGTTCACGAGCGCGTAGCCTAGCCCTTACACACGCTCGCGTAGGTCATGTCAGCACGTTGATGACGAGTTGGACTTCATCTGCTTCGGACGAACTCGTCGCGTTGGCGGACAAAACGAGCGCGCGGCCCTGAAGGGGTTGGACTGATTGACCAAGGTACCTTAGCGGCCTTGACGGGAATTTGAGCCCGCGATTGGAGCAAGTGAGGCTGCTGAACTCTCCAAGCTGCGGTCGAAGGCGTCCAACATTGAAAAGCTCGTCGGACTTAGTTGGCCGCGGAGAAAGACGCTTTCAGCTTCTAGTAATTTCACAGCTATTTGATCAGGATGGCCGGAATGCGCGCTGATCGGGTTCCTCGAGCAGCGAGAATCGTACCGGCATAATTTCCTTCGTCGTGACTTTGCCGTTGATGTCCTTCTCCGCAAGGACAAGTTGCTGAGCGTCGGGCAGACCGACCGGGATCACCATCCTTCCACCAGCCTTGAGTTGGTTAATCACGGGAGTTGGGATCAGATCGGGCGCCGCCGTGACCATCACCTTGTCGAACGGGGCGCGCTCGGGCCAGCCGAAATAGCCGTTCGCGACGCGGACTTCGATGTTGGTGTAGCCTTGTCGTTTCAGCAGCTGGCCTGCCCGTTGGGCCAGCTCGTCGATGAGTTCGACGCTATACACCCGGCCGGCCAACTCGGCTAGCACCGCCGCTTGGTAGCCCCGGCCGGTGCCGATTTCGAGGACGAGATCGTCGGGCTTGAGTTCGAGGAGGTCCGTCATCACCGCGACCATGAGCGGTTGCGAGATTGTCTTATCGAAGCCGATCGGCAAGGGCCTGTTAAGGTATGCATAGGGTTGGACCTCGACCGGCACGAACTCGTGCCGCGGGACCTTGGCCATTGCGTTGAGGACTCGATCGTCCAGGGCGGCTTTGCCGACCTCGGCAGCGAGATGTTCCGCGATCACTCTAATCGCTGCAATCATCTGTCGGCGTTGATCATCGAAAAATTCAACGCTCATGAGCGGCCTCAGCGGCACGCCAGCCGTGACGTTTCTCAGGCGCACCTCAGCATACCCCTTTGCATGCCGCAGATGCTAAACATTCTCCGGTTCGGGCGTTAGCTGGGAAGCCGGGTGCTCAATTTCCTGGCTACTGAAGCACTATACCATAGTACGGCATAGTACCGTGCCAAACTCACCGACCGCCGCGAAACTCCGCCGGTTACCACGCATGGTAAATCGACGCTAAATGCCGAGCTTTGCAGAGGGCATTTCCGACGCATAAAATTCATCGTCCCGCGCCCGGAGATCGAGACATGAACAAGCATTTCCTCAGCCGGCGCCAGTTTAATGCACTTTGCGCGGCATTCGGTTTGTCGGCAGTTCCTGCTGGAACAATGGCGCTGTCAAGTACGTCGGTTCTTGCCGCGGACGCTCCAGCGCGCACAGCGAAGTTGCGGAACGGCGCCATTGTCCCGGCGATCGGTCAGGGTTCTGCCCGTCTGGGCCAAGGGCGGCATCCGGAAACGGCCGAGGAAGAAGCGCTGCGCACCGGCATATCGCTCGGGATGAGTTTGATTGATACATCGGGGAATTACGGCAACGCGCGCTCCGAGAAACTGATTGGTCGCGCGATTGCTGGCCAACGTGACCGTGTATTCCTGGTCTCCAAAGTGGAAGCCAACGAAGTGTCCGGAGACGGGATGGCGCGTGCTTGCCAGGCCAGTCTGTCTCGCCTAGGCACCAACTTTCTCGATCTCTATTTGCTGCACTGGCCAGTGCCAAATTCCCAATTCTCCGACGTCGTAGAGGGTTTCGAGCAACTACGCGCGGCGGGGAAAATCAAAACCTGGGGCGTGTCCAACTTTAACGTTGACCAGATGGAAGATCTCTTCCGTATCCCCGACGGCAATCGCTGTGCGACCAATCAGGTTCCGTACAGCCTCAACAACCGAGGTATTGAGCGTGACCTTCTGACTTGGTGAACGCAGCACGATCTACCGGTCATGGCGTATTCTCCACTCGGCGGCGAGAATAGCCTCTTGATAACCGACCGCACGCTCGCGCAGATCGGTGCCGCACACGGTTGCTCGCCGGCCGCGGTCGCGCTGGCCTGGGCTGTTCGCAGCGGTAACGTTATCGCAATTCCCGAAGCCGGCTCTCCAGCACACGTTAAGGAGAACGCTGTGGCGCTTTCACTCACGCTCACACCGCAGGAACTTCAGACACTCGATGCAGCTTTTCCGGGACCATCTAGTGCGAACTAGTCGAGCGCTTCCATGAACTCCGCAGCGGTGAGCGGAAAGAGTTGGGTCACACCGGCATCAAGCACAAAATCCTGAGCGGCGAGCACCGTCGGCGACCCCATAGGGCCGACCATAGAAAATATCTGGTCCCGGTCAATCAGCTTCTGCTTGGCCAGCACCGCACGCTTGGGGTCATAGCCGCTGTCGTCGATAACCAATTTGATCTTGCGACCGTTGATGCCCCCGGCTGCATTGATCTCCTCAGCCGCCAACTTCATGCCGTTGGCGACTGGAACGCCCCAGCCCTTGACAGGACCTGACAAATCCTGGACCTCATCCGCCGGCACCCCCCGATCCAGGCGAGGATGATTTTGAGGTGCCCGCAGACGAGGGGGGCTCGAATGACCAAGGCTCTAACACGTGAGCCCCGATCGCGCGAACGACGTTGGTCTCAGGCCGCGTGTTGTTCGACGATAGCTTGCCCCGCTGGGTGACCATCTCATCGTATTTCGGAATCGTCGTTAGCGGTTGCCGCGGCACCATATGCACCACTTTGTAACCGCTCCCTTTGAGCTGGTGAAGCAGCTCCGGAAGCGCTTCGGCGGTGTTCTTGTGGAAGTCGTGCATCAGAAGGATACCTTTGCCGCGCTTTTCCAATTGACTCATCACCGACTTAATCACTTGCTCCGGCTTGTGCATCTTGAAGTCGCGCGAATCGATGTCGGTCGGGAATATCGCGATGTTACGCTCGCCGAGATAGGTGAGAAGTTGCGGTGCGTGTTGCAGGTCCGGGAAGCGGAAGAACGGCGCGACCGGCGCGCCGGCAGCAGCCATATTCACGGCGCTGTTGCCCATCTCGATTTCCTGCTCGGCCTGCTCGAGAACCGTCGCATAGGGGTTCCTCGCGAGGTCCTTGTGCGACCAGGTGTGGGTGCCGACAGTCATCCCGGCCTCGATCACCTGTTTGGTGGACCGCAAGCTTCGCTTCGGCGCGCTTTGCCGCGGACTGTGCAATCAATCCATCTTTCCGCCTTGACGGGCCTTCACCGAGTACGTGCATCGAGTGCTTGAAGTGGGCGGTGTTCAATTTTCCACTGGTCAATTTTGACCAGACAGCATTCAGCAAATGACCAGATATACCTTGTTGAGTGCGTGAGGTGCGTTTCTGTGCATGAGGTCTATGCATGAGGTCTATCATAAAAAAGGGCACCATCCTTGGCACTATCGTTGGAGCCGCGCTACTGACTGCGGCGCCCTTCTCGCTTCAATGGTCGCAAAAGACTGTGGCGCTATCCCTTGACAGTGCTGATGCCCGAGTAGGACGACCGCTAACACCCATGAGCGTTGCAGGCGTCCACCGAAGGGCATATCGCCATGCAGCTTACGGAACAGCTGCTGCCTACCGCAGCTACGGCTCGTATTACAACACCGTCACTCCAGGCTATGGCCATGGGGGCGTCTACCGGCCGGGCTATCCGGCCGCCCGCCGGGTGGCGATCCATCGCGCCCGCTGGCACTGAGGAGAGAGCAACCCGCATAAAACGCCCGTGGGCGGGGTTCGCCCCGCCCGCACTTCGGGCGGAGTAGGGCCCCCACCCCCAAGGACGGGCGGGCAGGGCAGGCGACAGGAAAGGGTGTCCGGCGGAAGGCAACCTCGAACCCGCGAAAAGGCGGAAAAACCGCCGTTCGCCCCTTGGATAAGCAAGGGATGCGGTTTCCTACCGCCCGCTCGCCTTATCGAGGCTTGCAGTTGCTGCGCAATCCCGCGACTAACGCACCTTCGCCGTTTAGACGCGAGAACAGAGGGCTGTAATCGATATGGCTACAAAGCTCATTGCGGGCGCCAAACCCACGGTTCCCGAGGAAGTGCAAGTGGCGGACAACTATGAACGTAGATTGCGGACGGCGGCGCGGCTCATGGAGATAATGTCGGCAGGTGGCTTTCATTGCGAGTTTCGCCACGGCGCGACCTTGCATTAGAGAGGGAACGGCTCGCGCCCTGATGCCGGGGCGGCTCCTTCCCGACGTCGAACAGACGATCGAACTGGTCACGAACTCTGTCCGGGCATGCCATTTCGGCGAGCCGTTGGCTCCGCGCGGCAGGGACATCGACAAAGAAATGGCGCCGTACACCTCGACAATCTGACAATCTCGACGTGCGTGCGCGCACAGGATGGGCAACAGGTCACGTCGCGGTATGGGCGTCGCTGCGGGGCGCGACGTTCAGCTATACGTCAACCACATCGAGCAGTGGCGTGCTGACCGTGACGAGTGGCGGCACGTTGGCAAGCATTGACCTCTCAGGCCACTATACGCAGGCAAGCTTCCACATCACCTCCGGCGTTGGGGGAAGTGCAGAAATCTTCGATCCGCCGCTAATCGCTCAGCAATCCACTATTGGACTGCCTGATACACTTGGCTACGTCGAAAAAGTTGTTGAAACCGTTGTTGGTGACATCCTGACAGGCAAGATCGCCCTACTCTGCAACTATATAGCCGCGGGACTCCCAACAGTGCCGAATGGCCAAAGCGAAACACCGCTTTCAGAAGTGGTGCAGTCCGAACAGCGACCGCTGCTAACGAACCAGTTGCATCGATAAGGCGGCGGTCTGGCAAATTCCCCGAGCTGTTACCAATCTCATCGACGCAATTCCTACCCCCGCGCTGCCCAAGTGACGCCGGAGAAGGTCGCTCCGCTCGTCGTCTATCTCGGCGTCGGCAATTTCGGCCAGGCCAATTACATGGCGGTTCCCCGCAAAGCGTCCGGGGCGAAGGCGGAAAAGCGTGCCAGTGACACGGGTTTGAGATTATCTCGTTGCGGTCCCATTTCTGCTTTTCGGATGTCAGGCTTGCCATTGGCATCTTTCCGCACTCCAAACCGCTAGCATTCAACTCGCCGCAGTGGTGTCAACGACCCTGAAACGCGAAGACACCATCTTGATGCAGAACCACATTCGAGACAAAGAACCGAGTGATAATCGAAGCAAGCGAGCGTAAGCTTAACCAATGACCGACTATCATCAGCTTATCGCCCGCGCCGTGGAGGGGCTTGACAGGAGCACCGGGGAAGCCCGCCGGGCGCTTTACGAGCGAGCGCGTAACGCGCTGGTCGCGCAATTGCGCTCAAACCAGGTCTCGGAAGCGGACATCAACAAGGAACGGCTCGCCCTTGAAAAGGCAATCCGAAAGGTAGAGGCGGAAGCGGCGCGCAAGTCGCGCTGGGAATCGCGCTCCGATCCGCGCGCAACGACCCCCCCGGCGACCACGCCCGACGGGGGTGCGCAAGTTCGCCGCGCGTCGGGGGCGCCGCGGCGGGAGCGCGCCAATCCGTCCCCGGCCGATCTGCCGCGGGCGGAATGGACCGCTGTGCTCCCCAGTGCCCGCGACCGGTTGTTGAGCGGCCGGTCTTCCCTGAAAAAACAAGGGGTAGAGGCGGCGCAAACCGCGCGCCATGCACGCGAAGCATACGAGGCAGAGGCACTGCAATACCCCCCAGCGCAAGAGCCCGCGGCACCCTCGCAAAGGTTCGCGCCGCATCTCGACGCGGAAGATGTCAATTCTGTCGACTACGATACGCGGCAGGAACGCAACTTGGAGTCCGCCTACGAGCTCGATGACGAGCAGCCGGTCGCCCACCATCGCCGTGCAGCGCGGCGCCGGAAGAGGAATACGAAGGCAAGCGTCCCCCGCTTTCCTATGGCGGATCGGCGAGACTTCTCGTTGTGCTGATCATCCTTGCCGGGGTGGCAGCGACGATATCCTGGCAGTGGTCCGCGGTCACAGGGGTCTACCAATTCCTCAGCCATATTGGATCCAAGCCGCAAACCCAGGTCAGCGAAACCCCGTCAGCGCAACCGAAATTCTCAGGACGCGTCCCGCAGGAGCAAGGCACTGGACAGGCGCCGGGTACGCCGGTGCCGGGCGGGCAGACGGCACCGGCCGTGGCGCAGCGCGTCGTGCTCTACGAGGAGGACCCGAACGACGAGCAGGGCAGACGCTACATCGGCTCCGCTATCTGGCGTACGGAAACGGTCTTGCAGAGTCCTGGACTCACCCCTGAACTCGCCGTTCGCGCAGACGTGGAAATTCCCGAACGGAGAATGACCGTAACCTGGTTGCTGCGCCGCAATACCGACAAGGCTCTGCCGGCTAGCCATACGATCGAGTTCACGTTCAACCTGCCTGCCGATTTTCCCGGCGGCGGCATCGCCAACGTGCCCGGAATCCTGATGAAACAGGACGAACAGGCGCGTGGCACACCGCTCGGGGGACTTGCCGTCAAGGTGACGAACGGGTTCTTCCTCATCGGGCTTTCCGCGGTCGACACCGACGTCCAGCGCAACGTGCAACTCCTCAAGGATCGCTCGTGGTTCGACGTCCCGATCGTCTACACCAACGGCGACCGTGCCATCCTGGCGATGGAAAAGGGACCTCCCGGCGACCGCGCGTTCGACGAGGCCTTTGCCGCCTGGGAAAAGAAGTAGAGCATCCGAAGAAAAGGTGCTTGGTCGTTTGCCGACTACGAGACGCATCAGCGGCGATGGCTGAGTCAGCGCGGGGTCGTACTGCCAGCTGGGCCTGGCCCCGGCGTGGGCCTTGGGAGCCCGATGGCGTCAACATCGTTGCGCGACTCGAAAGTATCGCGAACCGGGCGGAATTTGTCTTTCGGAAGATGCCTACCGCCACATGCGCGGGAAGATTTCTGAGGCGTCCAGTGACCTTGGTGTCACCAGGCCCAACAAGCGGTTCTTTAGCATTCCCGTTTTGCCCGCCGTCTTGTCGGGATTTGTGTCCGGTTTTGAGCTCGCCCAGCGTTCGTAGATCAATTGCATGGCGCCGAGCCTGCGCGCTTCGGGGGGCGTCGAGAAAGCGTCAAACGGTCGATGAATTGAGCGACAATGTTCAGTTCAGATCGTATTGGGCCGGATGGTATTTGCGCGGCAGCCTTTGAGCGAGTGGGAGCCTGAGGGCGCTTTCTAAGTTGCTTCGTCATTGGTAAAGGCTGCTTCTAATACTTGCGGCGAACTCAAGCGGCCAATTTGCCGCCAGGCGCTTGCCTCGGTGCTCCGCCTCGCCGCGCCAGTGTGGCGATCTGCAGTCCGTCATTTCCACAGTTGCGCAGCCCTACTCCCCCTTGTAAGCTTTGGTCGGTTAATCATCATTGGGGGGAGTAAGATATGTTGCAGTCAGAAGTCATCCAGTCGCTCGAGACAACGCGGAACAAATTCAAGGAGCAGTTATCTACTGTTCAGGAATACCGACTATTGGTAGCACTCGAGAAATGCATCTCACAAATTCCCGATATCAGTAATGATACCATGACCACTCTAGAGCGCGTAAAAGAAAAACTGAAAGAGTGCTTGCAAGAAGTTCGCGACTACCGAGCATTGCGCGCGATTGAGGAAACGATCGTGGAGGTCCACAATATTCTTGCTGAGGCACCCTCCGCAGTTCAGCCGCTGGCTGCAGAGTCCACCTCTATTGAAACCGCTCCAGCCGCTGCGAAAGCTGTGTTGGACGGCGAGGCGTTAGCGGGTGTGCCCGACGCTGATACAGAGAGAGTGGCATAACACTAGGCCACGTGGTCGGCTGCTGAAACGCTTCACACGTCAGGTGTTAACGATTTGTTAACCGTGCAAGAACACTCTTGCTTTCCTTGACGAGGCAAGGAGAGCCGGTTCTCATGCTTGAGCAAGCCATAACGGAACTACAGAACATAGAGCAGTCGGTCGCGAGAAAAACGCTCTCGGATCTACAAATTCGCTTGGCCTTACGCTCCTGCCTCAAGGAATTGCGCGGGCTGTCCGTCGCGTGTCCCCCACCGCGCGTGAGCAGCTTGGCCACCGATCGCCGCCCCAGCTCATCCTGGTAATAGACATACCACGAGCGCTTGACCGTTGTGATCTCTCACAACAAAGCAGGCCGGTTGTTCTTCGACGGACCAGCGCGGTGGAAAACGACGACCGGGCAAATCAGCGGCCCCGTGATATTGCAGAGGCCTTGTTCGCGTCAAAGCGGAGCCCAAGGAATTAAGGCATGCGATCAAGCTGGACGAAGCGAGGCGTGCGCCTGTGGCCAAAAACCTATACCGGACCAGATTGACGGATGCCACCCAGCGCCCTGCAAAAGCGCATCATTCATATCCGACAGGCTTTGATCAGGCACGACACTTGAAGCTGGTGCCCAGCATCATCGACCGGCAGGAGCGTTGAGCCTATCAGCGCCCGCTTCCGGGCCGCCCATCCGGATTTTTGTGCTGCAGGAAGTCCTGGCCAAAGTTGATAGTCTGACTGAACATCCCACGCAGCGCCCTGCAGCAGCACGTGGAGCGCATGTCACGCGCGACTTCGATGGCGTTCCCGATAACCATGATGTCGATCATGCCATCAATATATACCGGGTCGAGGCCTGGATTTGGTGGTACCAAAAGCGCGTGGCGCGCGGTCAACCGCGGGCACGCCTTTCTGTCACTAACGCCGGGGCCCCGAGATAAGCACGGTAAGCCGCGCGCAAACTACCCGCGCTGGGCGGCGGCAACCGTTCGTAGCGTCGACTACCCAACCATCAGGGGGTTGGATCCAGCTGTGGCCGCTGCCACGTTCACGGGCGTCCAAGCCCGAATGTTAGTACCCATGATGATGATACCAACCATAGTGATGGCCGCGGTGCCAACCATAGTGATGTCCGCGGTACCTCGCCTTCTGAACCAGGGCTGCATCCGTGGCCACGACGCTGATCGCTGCCGGCGTGGCGACGGTCAGGGCCGTAGCCGATTTCCCAGCCATTCCAATTGATAGAACTGCCGCCGCCGCGAGGACGATTTTCGTTATGATGCGCATGAGGCGTTCCTCTCGTCTGTACCGTGAGAGATGCTTGTAAGGCATATAACGCCCCAGGCTAGGTGCCCGGTTCCGTGATTGGCTCGTAAATAAATCACCATCAAATAGAAGGTTAAATGCGATGAGGTCATGGCACCCAGATTTGTGCGACACGGCGAAACGACGAGATGTGCCAGTAGGCTACCAGGTGCGCCGCAACAATGCTGAGCGTGAGCCGCGTGAGCCAAGGACACGGTCATAGGATGTCCCCTCGACCGTGTATTGCGATGGGCCTCTGCTTACTTGGTCTGAGACAAGGGACGGCGCGGCAACCGTCCAATGCAACGTCGAAAGTCCGAGCACGGTCGCAATGCGATCATCTCTACAAAGCTTGCCAGAACGCATGGCTCGCTTTTTGCGGGCCGCCTCACTGATGCCGGCGAGGTGTGGCGACAACACCGGAGGGGCAAAGGCCGCGCTAGTCCACCCCGCCGCCTCCCGCCGCCCTGGTCGGTCGCGGAGACCCATGAGCGTGCCGCCAGATCATGACGACGGAGGACCTATTGCGCCGCCTTGGCTTCGAAGGTGAAGCGTTAGCTATTTAGTCGGGAACCAGAGTTGCTCCGCTGGCCGGACGGCGAGTAGCCCCCTTCGACCTGCTCGAAGTAGACGGCGAAAACACCCTGGCGAAGCTTCTGAGCCACCCACACGATGGAATCGCCCTCAACCAGCACGCCGCCATGCCGCGCGAATAGATCAATCCCGCTATGCCGCGGAACAGGTAGGCGCGTCCGCGCGGCTCGATAGGTGTCAACGCTCGCCTGTACGTCGGCGCGACTGATCCGCCGCGCCAATTCGTCAACCGTCCGAATTGATCTGCGATCGCTCGATCATAAGACTCGCCGTTGCGCAACAATTCCACAGCGGCGCCTGGCGCAGCCGTGCCAGCGATAACTGCGTCACCCGTTGGCCCAATGAGCGCAACGTCGTCTTTCGCCGTCGAAGTTGCCGAACCGGTCTTTGAGATCGGCCATTTCGAGTTGCGCGGGTTTCGCCAGCATCAGGCGGTGTACGGGATGTGCCAAGAGGGCGAAGCGCCCTCCCGGCTCTGATCAGCACGTCGAAGGTCGCGAAGAGCGCTATTTGCTCTCGCGACCTTCGCGCTTTGCGGGGCGGCATTCACGTCACCGCCTCGACATCGTCGCCGTTGAGGGCGCGCACTGGCAAGGCGGCTACCATGCGTCGATCTCGTCCGACCGCCACATTGACTTGCCGCCGACCGCCCGCGACCGAAGCGCCCTTGTGCTTTGCAACCGTCATCGCTTTGTCGAGCTCCGATATCGCGCCAGAGAAGAAGGTATATTGGGGATAAAGGCCACGAAGTGAGACCCTCATTGATGCGGAAGGTGGCTATCGATTGTAGCCTTTTCCCTGATGCATCGGATTTCGTGCGGTGTTGGCGGCACTGGGTTAGGCGCGATTGGCGCCGCCTCAACCTACGCATGCGCGTGCGAACGCCCGCTTTTAGAGCCTCCAACACGTCGCTCCACGTCGCAGCAGTACACTGATGATTTGTTAATCAAGGGACAAGACAAATGAGAGAGTCGGGACTACAACGATATGGCAATAACGAGGCCACGGTTGCATCCGCTCTTACCCGGACGCCATTGGTCATTGCGAACAAGCGGCGCGCCCCGGTCGCCGTTCTGTCGCCTACCAAACGAACCGCCGTGATTGAGTGTTTCAACAACAACGGTCTTCATAAACGCAGGGGCTATTGGTGGGGAACGCCAGAAGGTAAGCACATCTCAGGTGTCACTGTTGCAGACCTCGCACGCGACGGGATATTCTCTGTAGTCATAAATCTCCGACATGGTTCGGCACGACTGACCGAACGCGGCCAATGGTTTGCACGGACGCTGATCGAAGTCGCAAACGAAGCACTCGTGCGAAAGTAGTCGTCGCGTTCGGTGTGATTACCTTCAGAAAGGGGGCTTGGTTTGCGCTTTGCCAGCTAGGTGGCGCGCAACGTTCGGGCGGCTGGCCCAGGTAAACGCGACGGCCCCACCCCCATCAGGCTGGAGTACGGAAATCCAAATCGCTGATGCGATGTTCACCGGAGGTGTTGGTACTCATGCGCATCTCGACTAGCCTTCCAGACGGCAAATGGCGCGAGGTCGCCGACGCTGCCCGCGCGTTTGAGGAACTGGGGTTTGACGAAGCTGCCGCCCATGAGGTCCAACACGATTCATTTGCGACTGTAGTGCCGGCGACCCTATCGACGCACAAGATCGGACTAACAACCTCTGTTGCGATTGCTTTTCCGCGTAGTCCCATGATCGTGGCAATCCTCGCTCAGGACTTAAACGTGAACTCCAACGGAAGATTTGTGCTCGGCCTTGGCAGTCAAGTAAAGCAACACAATGAGCGGCGTTTCAGCACCCCATGGACTCCACCGGCACCGCGAATGGGTGAGTATGTCCAGGCGCTACGCGCGATCTGGCGTTGCTGGGAAAAGGCTGCGCCACTCAATTTCAAGGGCCAGCACTACAACTTCACGCTGATGACTCGGGCATTCTCGCCGCCGCCGACTGGTCTACCCATGGTGCCGATCACAATCGCCGCAGTCGGTCCGGCCATGCTGCGACTTGCGGGTCGTCATTGCGATGGTGTCCGCCTTCATGCGTTCTGCACCCGCGCCTACGCTGAACAAGTTGTTGTGCCGGAGATCGAGAAAGGCCTCTCCCAATCTGGGCGTAAGCGCGAGAACTTCGAGGTCACAGGCGGCGGGTTCATCGTCACCGGACCGGATGAGGCGGCTCTGACGAAAGGCCGTGAGCGGGTTCGGCGCGACATCGGCTTCTACGGCTCGACCCCCGCTTATCAGCCAGTCTTGGAACTGCATGGACTCGGCGACCTCGCGAAGAAGCTCAATGAGCTGGTGCGCAACGGCGACTGGGAGAAGCTCGCCGCCCAAATACCCGATGATGTGCTCGATCTTTTTGCCGCTGCGGGAACATTCGATGAGTTACCCGAGAAGGTAGCGGCTCGCTTTGGCGGTATTTCTGACACGATTAGCGTGGGGTTCTCACTACAGTCAAATGCCGCAGCAGTGAGTGCGCTCGTTCAGAAGCTTCAAGCCATTCCCAGTCGATTTACGGGATTCTCACATGACTGGGCAACCGCTCCGTGATCATGAGCGTGCCCGGCTCTGGCGCGATCAGGGAGCGAGTTCTTGCGCCGGCCTAGGGCTTGTCACCGAGGAGTTCGATACGCTCGGTCTGAAGGCGAGCCATTTTTGTGTACACGCCGCGCTACCCGGAAATCCGAATCCGTTATCGGGTGCGGGGGCAAAAAAAGCAAGGTTTTGTTGCGCGACTGTCGAAACACAGCGGCGCGCCGCAGGAGAAGTTTCCTCCGATTACCGCGCCGCGCCTTCATCGGCGGCCTGCGCTACGGCCAGGGAAGGCTCTACACCAAGAATGCTCGCGACGCGCTCAGATAGCTTGAACGGGGCCGTGGGCGCTTTGCGCTGTTGCTTGAGCCTAAACGCTTCGGTGGCAACGCGCTCCGAATGATGCGCAGGTGGCGCGAATGATCGCGGCGAGAAGTTCGCCGCTCTGGCCCGCTGCAAATCTTGCATGAGTTCTGCGAGGCTTGTTTTGATGTCGTGAGCCGGATCGGTTGGCTGTGGCACTCGCCAAACGGAGGCGCCGTGTCGCGGTGAACTGCTACCAGTCAACTCTCTGAAATCAGCGCGCATATGCCGCCGGGGGCCCGGCCGGCCCGCTGCCGCGCGCCAGAGATCGCGGGGATACTGTTGACGGGAGCGGCGAGCTAACTTGAAAACTCCGCCGACGAGGGACAGCGATCCCAGTGCTAGCGCTCCGGCGAGAAATACCGATCCGAAGGCCGCCTGACTCGCAGGGTCCTGTTGTTGTCCAGCGCGCCCGGCTTCAGTGACGGGCCATGTCAACGGCATTCGCTCCTCCACGTCCGCCGCTGTCTGCGTATCGGCATAACTGTTGCTGATCGCCGCAAGCTCGCTCGCATATAAATCCGGGGATTCTGAGAGATCTGGCCAACGCGCAGCAAAATCCATCGCGGCTGCATGCTCACGGACCGGTGTTTCGGAGAATGCAGGGTCGGCGGTTGTTGCCTGTTCGGGTACCATTGGAACAGACGCCACTTGTGTGGATGTCGTTCGCGGTGGTGTTGCGCGAGCTGTTTCGGAACTGTTGTCGCGCTTCGGTGTTGGACTGTCCGATGCCACATCCGACATCGCTCCGCGTGCATTGGACCGCACCTTCATTCCCTCGGAGCTCAGAAACCAACAGCGCCGGTTGTCCGTGTGATTCACTCGGTAGTACCAATGGGCGCCCTGCGGCGCCGAAGAGCTGGGCCTGGTGTTGCATTTCTCGGCCGCGGCTTTGCCAACACCTGGGTGTGCGAGCAGCAAAAACACACTTGAAGGCAATATGATCAGAATAGTCGGCAGGATCTTGGACTCTAACATCGATCCCCCATTTCTGCATGGCGTTGCGCCTGCTCTACAGCATGTGCTCGGCGAATGATCTGCCGGATTAGGGCCTTACTAAGTTGGGAATGTGACGATCCAACACGGGCGACCGTACGGATTAGAGCGGATCGTCGCTCAATCGTCGGAACTCGGTCATCTGAGAGGGTTCCACTCGTCAGAGCAACGCACGCGCCACACCATTGCACCTTACAGGTGAGACGCAGAAGCGAAACAGTCAGGCTGGGGACGTGTTCGGCCTTGCGGAGCGACATTTGTAGCCAAACTGCCACAGCCTCGCATTTTCCCGCCGTCTGCCGTCCTTTCCCGGCGCCGCCACCGAAGCTCGGCTATTTCGACATGAACGGCGACGTGGAAGTTTTTACCCAGCGTGTGACCGAGTATTTATCCGTGACGCTGCACAACGCCAGTGGGACACTCGCCGTCACGGTGCCGCTGCATTGGAGGCTCAACGCCGGTGTCACTTCGCCGGACGCTACGCCGAGGAGGCGATCTTGTTGCGACTTCTGGGCCAGCTCGAGTCGCCGCAGCCGTGGTTCGAAAAGGTTCCGGAGCTGTAAGCACCCCGTCAGACGCCCTACGCGACTTCGCTGCGCTTGGTCAGCTCGGCCTGATAGCGCGTCCGAGCGTCTTCGACCGCTTGCGACTGGGCCGCGGCGAGGCCCTCGCGGAGCCCTTGGGCGCGGCGCGCGGCATCAAGCGTGGCCTGGGCGTGGCCCTGGAACCGCGGCATCACCTCGCGCGCGATCAGTTCGTAACTGCGTAATGTGGCCGATGGATTAGCCCAGTTGTGTGCCAATAGGAGGTAGGCGCCGAACCCCCCACTGGATTGTTGCCACAAACGCTCAATCTGCGTCGCGCACGCGTCAGGCGTGCCGATGGCACCCAGCCCAGAGCCGTTGATGAACTCGATCATCTCGCCCGCTGAGTTACCAATAACAGCCATTTGCGGAAACGCGGCTACCTGCTGGAAATATCGGAACCAGTGTTCGATGCCGTATTCTACGTCACGATACGCCTGCTCCTTTGTCTCAGCGATATGGCACAGACCCACAAGCCGCCACTTGCCACGATCAGCGGCTTTACCATGCGCCTTCGCCTCGGCTGTCAGCACATCCCAGTGCAGCGCCAGCGCGTCGAAGCCTGCGGCAGTAGTGGCGCCCACCGACAGCATGCCCACACCGTACTGACCGGCAAGCCTGGCGCCCGTGGGCGAGGCGACGGCGGCGACGGCAACGTCGAACAGCGGGTTTGAATACGGCCGCAGATGAAGCCGCGCCTCGCGCAAGTCCCACCGCTCGTTGTTGAAAGTGACGGGCTCGTCGCTGGTAAGTAGCTTGGTGATGATGCCGATCCCATCTTCTAGCAGACCGCGTGTCTGGCTTTGTTGTAGCCCGATCATCATGCCATCGGTGGGCAGCGAGCCCGGGCCGAGGCCCAGCATGACGCGGCCGCGCGTCAGATGATCGAGTAGTACGATCCGCTCCGCCACCCAGAGCGGATTGTGATAGGAGACGCTGACCACGCCAGTGCCAAGCTTGATATTACGGGTGCGCTCGGCAGCGGTCGCGATCATGATTTCCGGCGAGGCGGACAGCTCAGTGCCTGCGGAGTGATGCTCGCCAAGCCATGCTTCGTCATAGCCGCAGCGGTCGAGCCATTGGATAAGTTCGAGATCGCTCTGAAGCGCAAGCGTCGGATTGATACCAGGCTTATGGAATGGGGCGAGAAAAATACCGAAGCGCAGTCGTTGGCTCATGGGGACGGTCCTCCGCTTGACGGAGGCGGGTTCGGCCTCCATGCCTGAAAAAAGGCTAACGGTGCACAGACAAGCTGACAAGGTAAGACCATTGTGCGTTTGGCTGAGCATAAGGCGCGTCAGGTGCTCACTTACGTCCATTCGAGGTCGAGACGGCCAAGCGGCGCGGCAATGAGAATGGTGCGGCTCTCGCGTGATGCGAGCAAACACGATGAGGCTCGCGAGCTTCTCGCTCCGGTCTACCGCTCAGTCGAACCGCGGCCGAGTTCTTCCCTCATTCATCGACAATGCCTGGACCGGAGCTTCCTATGCGCAAACCCACTAACAGTTTTGCGCGCAGCACGGACGGTGATCAACTCCTAACGGCCATCATTGATCAGCAGATTTGCCTGATGCTCCACGACGGAGAAAGGGTAAGCTGGACTTGGCTGTGGGGCTTTCCCAATCGGGAGGTTCCGATATGTGTGACTTCAGCCTTCACAATGTCAGATCGCGGCCGGCGAAGGTCGGCGACAAGCTCACCACCCGCGACTTTGGCACGGACACGCGGGGGGGGTTGCAGCATCGGAACAGGCAAACCAGGCGGTCTACGTTCTGCCAGGGACGGAGTTGTCGCTTCACAGCTTCGCTCAGTGAGACTGATGCACCGGAGAAGCAATAATGACAGTCGACGAATCTAAGAAACTCAAGAAGGGCACTCGCGTTTATTGGCGAGGCGATGCCGCTGATAGTGGCATTGTCACCGAAACAAGCTGGGATGCGGTCACAATCGCTTGGAACAATGGACAGGTCGCCAGCGTGCACCATGGAGACATGCGCGAGATTCAGCGGGTGCCGACAAGGCCGCCTCCCGTGATAAGGGAAGTATAATGACCCGCGCCCCCAGTGTGTCCGACTTCGCGCTGCACCGGCTGGCTTTCCGGAATCCTGAGCCTCGCTCCTCAATCGCCCACCTGCTGCGACTGTCGCCGCAGGCTGTCGGGGTTGCTTGACCGCTCTGGTCGACAGCGTTCTCAATGCGCCGCGCGACGACGTGCTGCGGACGCCTACCTGGCGCTAAGTGGGCTTTGAAGGTGCGGAATGCGCGCGACGGGTGGCACCTTGAAATTCCGGCGATCCAACTCATCACGCCGAAGTTGCCAGATGCGGCCAATTGCGAAGCCGAGCGCGAGCGCGGCCAAGATTTCGAAAGCCATCACCACTGCTAAGCTCATTGGACTTTCCCCTTTTGGGCCAAGGCGACTACCCTGCCACTCAACGGTTACTCAATCCTTTTAGGCCGGACGCGGCGACGGATCGGTGGACCACTGTGCGAGCACGTCGTGGATATGCGTCGGATAGCCCACCTGGTGGATGGCTCCTCGCCATTTTTGATGTTGTTATTGACCTTCGCTCGTTCGAGCATGCTAACGGTCGAGCATGGCCGCGGTCAGGACGGCGTCGCCGGCCGCTTCTTTTCGCCCTCGATGCGCCCCATCAACGTTTCGTCTGCCTCAACAGTTTCCCCCGCGCCGCCCTTGGGGGTAATGCCGACACACCCAAATGCGAAACCCCTAATAAAAAATCGCGGCGACTATTCTGGCACATACGCTTCAGTTTGCTGCTGCGATCAGCGTCCTTGCAAACCATTGGCCTCGTTCGGTCAATTGCGCTGAACCGTGTCGGAGGTTTTTGATTACAGTAAGGACGCCATCGCGAGCGAGGTCTGCAACAGTAACACCTGAAATGTGCTTACCTTCAGGCGGTCCACACCAGTAGCCATTGCATTTATGAAGGCCGCGGTTGTTGAAACACTCGATCACGGCGGCTCGTTTGGCTGGCGAGAGATCCGCAACGGCCGCGCACGGTTTCTCGATGACCAGTGACGGCAGCATAACAATAGATGTAATCGCGGGTTCATTTTTGCCTTCCCGCTGTAGTCTGTGCTCTCCCATTGTCTTGGTCCGCAATTGACAAATCGTCCTTGACCAAGCTGCCTGGAATGCCGATCGCTGGATGCTCTAAGGCACCGGGCGTGAAACGCTCATGTCCGTTTAGGATGATGAAGCGGTTCCAATCGCGCGACCAGCGCCGCCGCACCCGACGCATCAGTCATACAGGCTACAATCGATAGCAACGTTGCGCATGCGCAAGGGGCGACTTGGTGGCGTTATCCCCAATATACTTTCTGCAGGGTTCTCGCGTTGTGGGCCTTGAGATCATGAATGTTCAGCATCTCGCCGGCGCCGGCTGCTCTGGCAAAGCGCGCGAGCAACGCCTTTTCCTCCGCCAACGTCATGTTCTGATGTATGCGTCCGCCATTCGGCTTAGGTTTGAGTGCCTCGATGCCGCCGTGATCATAGGCCGTGTGCGCGCGGTTCACCGTGCTCAGATAGCAGCCGCAGGCTACCGAGGACGCTGCCATGCCGCCGAGCATCATGATGAGCTCGCGGCGGCGTTTCAGTTGATCGAATTGCATTCGGTCCCCCTATCAACCAGGGCCGGCAGGATATCGAATTGGCGTTAGTCAGTCAGGCGGTGTTGCAGCCGCGCTTCATAACCGGCGGCTGGCGACCAAAATCTGCTTCGCGTCTATCCTGAGAAAGTCTCGCGGTGAGCATATCTCGGCCAGAAGCGGCCGGATTGCTGCGATGCAAAGGTCGGCAGGATCAGGTTACCTGCTGCCATACGCAGTGCATTGTCGTTATTCGAATCGCCTTGTCGGCTGCCACTAAGCATGGCGGCCGGGACGGCGATGGCAGAGAGCCATCGCGGTCTTCAGATTGATGACTGTTTCGTACTTGGTGGGTGCCTGAACTGAAAGTCGGCTGGTTTGTCGCCGCGCAAGACGCGGTTCGACATAGGACGCCCCGCCGCCTGGTTTTCGGCCGGCGTCTCGCTCGGGCCTCTACACCTTGCCTCAAAATCGCGCGGTTAGCCAGCTCGGCAGGACACCGCATTGCCTTGAACCGACAGTCCACCCCGGCCGCAGCGGCGAAGCGTTTCCTCTTCGCAGCCGGCGCGGGGCTTGCTATCAGCGGGGCGCGGCCGTTCGACCGCTGACCCAAGGATCGCTCTTGACCACCGGGGCACAAACTCAGCCGCCGCCCGTCACCCCGTCGCTCGACGACGCGCGGCGAATCCGCCACTTGATGTTCTATTTCGGCATGGTGTTCGTGGTCGAAGGCATCGGCCAGACTGACGGCATCATCGCGCAACCGCTCATCTACTACTTCAAGGAGGTCCATTCCTGGACGCCGGTGCAGGTCACCGCCGCGCTCACGGCGTTCAACTTCCCCTGGATCATCAAGCCGATCTACGGCCTCGTCTCCGATTTCGTGCCGTTGTTCGGCTATCGCCGCAAGAGCTATCTCATTCTTGCAAGCCTGGTCGCGACCGGCGCCTATCTTCTCGCTGCGCACACGGAGGCGCCGAGCCAGCTATTGTTCGTGCTGCTGCTGACCGCCTACGCGATGGCGATCGCTAGCACGCTGTGCGGCGCGCTCTTGGTCGAGAACGGCCAGCGCTACGCCACCAGCGGAGCGTTCGTGAACCAGCAGTGGCTCTGGTTCCACATCGCGGCGATGAGCTCGTCGCTGATCGGCGGCCTGCTGGTACAGAAACTGTCACCGGCCGGCGCCCTGCATGGCGCAGCGCTGATCGCGGGGATCGCGCCGCTGATGATCTTGTTCGGCACATGGTTTCTGGTCGACGAGGAGAACCGGCCGATCGACCTTCCCGAACTCAAGCTCGCGGCACGCAGCCTGCTCGCCGCCTTTCGCATCCGCTCGCTCTGGATCGTCGCGCTGTTTCTCTTTCTTTATTGGTTCAGTCCCGCGTTCCACACGCCGCTCTACTACCACATGACCGACACCCTGCATTTCTCCCAGGGCTATATCGGCATCCTCGGCGCGATCTCGTCGGCCGGCTCGATCTGCGGCGCGCTGATCTATCGGCGCAGCCTTGCCGAGCTCACATCGAAACGCCTGCTGCAATTGAGCATCGTGCTCGGCACCGCGACCACCGCCTCGTTCGTGCTGCTCTTCAACGAAGCGACCGCAGCAGTGCTCAATTTCTGCGCCGGCGTGTCGGAGATGATCGCGCTGGTCGCGAGCCTCACGCTAGCCGCCGACTACTGCCCCAAACGCTCAGAAGGCTTTACGTTCGCAGCGTTGATGTCGATCACCAACCTCGCCTCGGCGCTCGCGGACAATGTAGGCGCGCTCCTCTATCAGCACGTGTTCAGCAACCGGCTCGCGCCGCTCATCCTCGTGTCGGCGGCGTTCACCGCTTTCGCGTGGATCCTTACCCCGCTGCTGCGGCTTGGCGACAAGCCGCAGGGGCGCGCCATCGCGCGTTGATCGGCGTTGAGCGGGGTCCCTTTCTTTTTGCTGCCGAAGCGACCTCGGCTCGTGTAATGTGAAGCCGTGGCGACCCGGGTCCGATGAGCAGCAAAGAAAATGTGGCCGGTGACAAGTGCCAAGCTTGCCACGGCACGGGCTCGGTTGCCGGCGCGCGGCCGGTAAAGACCGGTCCATTTTTGCTCAATCCGCCACTCTGTCGGGTGTGCGGGGGTACGGGCCGAAAGCCACAGCCCATGAGCGAGACCTAGCGGCCTTGCGAACTATTGAACGGGAAGAGGAAGGTATTTCTATGTGGTACGACACGTCGAAATACCTAGTAGAACTACTCTTGGGACTGTTTGGACTTTAAACCTCGAGAAGCGCCTGCTGTGGCCGAAAGATCACGCTACTCAATATTGTTCTGAGCAGGTGATCAAAGCATTGTCTCAAAAAAGAACCCCAGGCAGTCTACGCATGCCTGGGGTTCGGGTAGTTGTTGCCTCAACTAGGCTTCTGGCTGGGCGGCATGAGTGTCGGGGGATGGGGGATGCCGCCCAGTCGGCCACTGAACTCGTAACGTGGAGACGCAGGGCCATTGCTGGAAGAGAGAAGCCCCGGCACGGGCAATCTGGCCGAGGCTCCTTAGAGGGGAACAGCGCACCATTTGACCGAACGGCGCTTCAGATCGCCGCATACACCAAAGTGTAACTTGCTTTCTGAAGAGCGATCTCAGCCCTCCAATTTGGACCACTCCTCCAGCACCTGGTTACTCTGCCGGATGGTCAGGTGCGCCGCGGCCGCCTCTTGCAAACATCGCGAAAGATGCCGGCATCCAGCCCGATCGAAGAGCCAATGGTCGCTACACACAGCCTGATGGCGACGAATGAGACTGGCGGGGGCATTTCGCTCGATATTTATTGACTTTCCTGGCCTTGTCGGCTGTCCCAAGAGGGCGCGCCGAATACGGCCGCCGTGGCGAATATCGACGAACGGTTGCCACTTTCTGTGACGTCCTCTGCAATTCAGGATGCCGTTCGTAAAGCGCGACTTATTGCTGCTGCATGACCAGAAAGTTGATTTCGATACCCAAGAACAAAAACCTGATTTTCCCACTCGTGACGCAAAATTGGAGCTTCACGAGCACTCTCCCGCTGCGGCGCCGAGAAAGCGCATTACGCCTACGCCGAAGTTCTACCTGACAAGAAGCCAGCCGACACAGTTTTGGAGGCTCTGGAAGGCATTCCTGTTGGGACGCCGATCAGGGCAAGCGGGATGAGGTCGCCGAGCCGCCTCCATGACGCCGCCACGAGCGATCAAGATCGGCGAGGAAAGCCTCGCCGAGTTTTTCGTGCGAGCCCTCCGACCGAGTAGGACCGCCGCCAATGCCCTTAAAGGGACTGCGCGCGCCCATCGCTAAACTGCTCTTGCTGCTGCCCAGTCATAAGCCTTTGGCTCTACTGCGCAAGTGTCACGCTGATTTACTCCGCGACGGTAACCAGGCCGGTCCATCATTACGAAGGGTTTCGGAAGCACTCGCCACATTGGGGCCGGCCGCACGCAGCTCTGTGATGAATGGCGATGACCGGAAACGAGGCATGCCGCACGTTCGCATGCGCCGGTGCAAGGATATTTTGAGCGCGCGGCGAGTTGAGAGGCGCCGCCGTTAACCCAGTGGTAACCATGCGCCATCTTGTAATGACGCCGCTGATCAAATTTGAGAATCACATGTCTGATACGGGCCGCCCCCCGTCTGTGCGCCTTCGCGGGCATTCTTATATCGCGTACGCGCTTACGCCGGAGTGGCCGATCACTCAATGGCTAGGCCAGCTAGATGAATTGATTGACTGCTTCGCGGACTTCCTTGTTAGCAAATCGATAGTACTCGACCTATCGAAGGTGACCCCGAGCCAGAGTGGTGTTGCACATCTAATTGCCGAGCTACAAACGCGTAGAATCCACATCATGGGCCTCGAAGGCGTTGGCGAGCTTGGACCCGCGCTGCCCCCCGTCTTGCGAGGCGGCCGTGCCGCGGAACCGATGGAGCCCTTTGATACTCGGGGCCTCGAAAGGACGCCGGTCGCGCCACCCGCTCAGCTGGGACCGGCATCGTTGTTGCTCGACAGTCCGGTGCGTTCGGGTCAATCAGTCGTGTTCCGGGCCGGCGATGTCACGGTCCTGGGCTCCGTCGCGTCCGGGGCCGAAATTGTGGCCGGCGGCTCCATCCATGTGTATGGCACACTGCGCGGTCGCGCCCTTGCCGGCTCGACCGGCAATCCCCGCGCCCGGATCTTCTGCAGAAAGATAGAAGCCGAATTGCTGGCAATCGATGGGATCTATCGCACCACTGAGGACTTGGAACCAACGCTGCGAAGCCGGGCAATACAAGCTTGGCTGCAGGACGACGTGATGTTTATCGAACCTCTTGATGAAAGCCACTAGCCCTAGACGGAGCGCGAACCAATGGCAACGAAGACCCGAGCAAGGTTTGCAGAACCCGAATCTTTTTTGGAGCTTGCAAACAAGAACACACGCGCGCTTCGCTATGACAGCTTAGCAAGTGTGCTGACCAACCTTGATAAACACGCGACGGTACTGCCGGGCAAATTTAAGCTCGACCGGATCTCGAGTGTGGATTCTACTGAGCTCGCGGAGCTACGCGCGAATGTGGCCTCTTTGAAAGCAGAGAACCAGCGGCTGGTGGAGAGCCTGACCGATGAGCTAAACCAGCTTGCCGAACGCGTTACAGAACTGGAAGATCGAGCGCGTCGGCCATGGTGGCGGCGAGCACTGGACCCCATTGGAGAAGAGCGCGAACCGGCTGCACGAACACGTAAGAGGGCGGTGGCAAGGTTACGGGCCCTTTACCCGGACCGGACGACGCGCGAATTGCGACCGATCTGAGAAACGTCGAGTGTTCGCTCGCGCGGCCGACTTCTTCAGCTCCTGCGCGAGGCGTTAGGCGCCCAAAGGCCCGAACCCTCACACAAACTTGGTTTACAGATTGTTAACCATATGGGTTCGAAATGGGATTGGTAGAGGATCATCATGTCGAAGGCAAAAGTCCTAGTCGTAACATCCGGGAAGGGCGGCGTTGGCAAGACTACGTCCACGGCCGCTTTGGGCGCTGCGCTGGCTCAGGCGGGGCAGAATGTCGTCGTTGTCGATTTCGACGTTGGCCTCCGCAATCTCGATCTGGTGCTCGGCGCAGAACGTCGAGTCGTATACGACCTCACCGACGTTGTGCAGGATATCACCAAACTCCCGCAGTCATTGATACGTGATAGGCGCATCAGCACGCTATCATTGCTTCCCGCATCACAGACGCGGGATAAAGAAGCCCTGACAGAAGAAGGAGTGGGATGTGCGATCGCAAAATTGCGCGACTCCTTCGATTGGGTGATTTGCGATAGCCCGGCGGGCATCGAAAAGGGCGCTTTATTAGCCATGCGCTTTGCCGATGCCGCGGTAATTGTGACAAATCCCGAGATCGCATCTATCCACGATTCCAACCGGATCATCGCCATGCTCGATTCGCAGACTCAGAAGGCCGCGACTGAGGGCCGGTTAGAAAAGCACCTCCTTATTACCCGTTATGACGCCGCGCGGGCCACGCGCGACGAGACGCTGACGATTGAGGATGTACTCGAGATCTTGGCTGTCCCCCTTTTAGGCGTCATCCCGGAAAGCCAGGAGGTGCCGCGAGCTTCTAACGTCGGATCACCTGTCACGCTGAGCAATAAGAGAAGCGCGCCGGCACGAGCTTATGTCGCCGCGGCCAAGAAACTGAGAGACGGAGCGGCGGTGATTAGTATAAAAGGTAAAAGTCGCCTGCTCGGCAAATGGTTCGGCAAAAACGATGATAACCTGCTCAAGCCTTGTGAAAATCTTAGCTAGTCGCTAGTTGCACGCGCGCCTGCGTGACCAAGCACCGAAGAGTGGGCATATAGATAGAGCCGCTTTGCAATCGGTTCTGTGATGTCCGCCGCGCAGAGGAAATGCCTGGGCGACGGCGTCCTCATTTATTTCGTGAAAATCGCAATTGTTTGGCGGCTGATAACAAGACTGGCGCAGCTTTTTTGTCAAACACGCGGCGGCGAAGGCGTGACTGCTCTGCCGGGCCGTCCGCAGTGTGAGTGTTTGTCGCGGCGGCCTTTTAAGACTTACCCGACTGATGCTGATAGCGTGAGATTGGGGCGCCCCGCTGAAAGGTCGGGGTTTTTTTTCCTGGAATGCCGATGTGGTGCCGCTGTGTCGCCGGAAGTCTGCCACGAAGGTAGGCTGTTGTGTGCCGCTGCTGACGCATCTTCGCTCCCATACGTCCACAGCGTCAGCCGTTGTGCCTCGAAGCGGCTTCCTAGCCCCGGCTCGGCTCTTGCCGGGGCTTTTTTTTGGCGGCGGCGCAGTTGCCGTGGCGAGCGGCGGCCGTCAGTGCCATTGACACAGATCAACGCGACCCATGCGCTACTGCGCAAGATTCAAGTCGGCCAAACTCCAGGCCGGGGCGGCCGTAACCGAACCGAACGGTGCCGGTCCTGGCCGCTTGCTGGCTCGCTACCAGAGCCCGGGGGTCCCCATTTGGCGCCTATGCAGCTATGGAGGCTGAAAAATGGCTAATAACACCACATTCGGCGGCCCGACGTTTAATAGTGTTGTGGGCCTTGATATTGGCTTTTAGTGACGATAAGGAGGCCTTCACAGCCACGTTTAGCGGTCTCGTCGTCAGCCTCGATGCTACGGGGTCAGCGCCAATCGTCACTCGCGTATTTTCTTTTGCTCTCCCGCTGTCGGGCGCCGACACGGGTATGGAGATACCCTTTTTCGTTTCAGGCTTTGTTGGTGCGAACGGCCATTTGCTGTTCAGCGTCAACGATCAGAGCATGGCCGTCGATTTTCCACCAAAACTCGGACAACGATTTCGTCCAACAACTCAACTACAAAGTCGGCTCTGCCTCTGAGCTTCAGATTAGCGTTTTACTCCTAGCGGACCGGGACTCGACTTCAGGTGCGGCAGTAACCTTGAATGTCCTGGCTATCGACACCGACACTGCCAAGCACCAGTCCTAAGCCACGATTTGAAGCTTCCGATACTGGCTCGATTCCGAGGGCGGACCAGAAAACGAAAAGCTATGGGCGTGATACCAGGCCAGGGATTTACTCAAGCGAAGCCCGATGACCGCGATGATGTGAGCCCGGTCAGACCGGCACCAGCGGAACTTGATGGCTGAAGCAAGAGACGCCGGCAATCAGCCGCCCAGCCGGGGGCGGCACCCGTTCACGCCGATTGCTTCCAGCGCATCCGCCAGCGTGGCGAGTGTGGCATCGAACGGCTCTTGGCATCGGCAACCGCCTCGTGCGGGCTGAGGCCCTCGCGCCACGCTGCCAGAAAACTCGTCTGTCTGGCGAGATCCAAGCGTGCTGGCTCGCCGATCAGCGCATCGACCCTTGCCAGCCATGGCAGGTATGAGGCGTGAATGGCCGTCTCTGGAATGTTTGTCTTCATGGTCACGGCCTCCCTTTGCGGCCGCCCCGCCCCACTGCCCCGACGAACACTTAACGCCGACACAACCCTCCCTGTTCGAGGGAACCAAGATGGAACCGAGATGGAACTATCGTGTCCGCATGATCGTCCCCGCGCCGGCATCGCGGCCCAGCCGGAGGTGGGATCGAAGAGGGCCGCAGGCAGAAAAGTTGGCCCGCGGCAGCACGGAAGCGCGAATCAGGTTATTCTGTCTGCGTCGACGCCCTCTCAGCGGCAATCCTCCACTGGCCAGCGTCGGCGGTTTCATGGCAGGAAGAACTTAGCCCCGGCTGAAAGGTCGGGGCTTTTTCTCGGACGCGTTTATTTCACTGGAATGCCGATGTGGCGCCGTTCTGTTGCCGGAAGCCTGCCACGAAGGGGCGTAGGCTGTTGTGTGCCGCTGCTGACGCATCTTCCCTCCTTGTGCATCTACAACGTCAGCCTTGGGCAAAGCGGCTTCCTAGCCCCGGCACCGCCATCCTAGCCGGGGCTATTTTTTGGTGGCAGCCGATCCGACGGAGGCCGCCCTGTCATGTTAGGGCCCCGCCCATCGTCCGTTTTTTGGCGCGCAAAAGCAAAACATTGGCGGATCGTAGCAAGATCACGCTTTGCGACGGCTGAGCATTAGCCGTTTTGCCGTCGATGTTGGTTTTCACCGATACGGCGCGGCGCTCAGTATTCGATCAGCTGGCGCGAACAAGCGCATGAAGGACAAGGCGGATCACGCCTGCCGCGCGCTGTGCCGCGCTCGCGTAGCCGAGGAGTTGCGGCGCCGCAGGGGAATGCGCATTGGAGTGCACTTGAAGCTGGTGCTCAGCGTCCTCGACCGGCAGGAGCATTGAACTCAGCCGTCCCGCACCATGTTCGCTGTTGTGGTCGTCCTCCTAGATGCCCTCAGCTTCGCGTGGCTCGCCTATGTCGTTAATCGCAAGGGACAGCATGCCATGGCCGCCCTGTCCCGCCGCTTCCCGCTAGCTGCTGAGCCGTGACGGGGGGTTGGTCACAGGAAACCGTCGCGATCCTACGGCTTGTGCAATAGCTGTGCATTGAACTCGGCGAACAGTTCCTGAAAGGTGCGTAGCATTCCGTCGTCGATGCAGTCTACGAGCGTCGAAAATTCCAGCGCCCGTGCTAATAGCTTCGCTTTCAGATCGGGGTTCGTGGTGGCCATAGCCCATACGAGCAGAAGCTCTACTTGCTTCCGGTGGTAGTCAGTCGTTGCCATCGACCCAGCCGTTGTCAGTTGATAGCCCGCCGCAGTCGTCCAACACCCGGTGGAAAACATAGCAGGGATCGCAGCGTCGGCCAATAAGTCGGACTAGCCGCGCCGCCCGTCGAAGATTAGCCTCGGATTCGCTTTCAACGGCAGGCGCGGAAGCGTTACCTATGTTGGACCTCGAACCCGAAGAAAACTGGTTGCGCCATCGATTGCGGCGACTGCGCACCATTCTCCGCTATGCTAAGGAACCGCGCGTTGAAAGCGGATTGCGTGAATTGATTGCCGACGCGGAAGAACGCCTCGATCTACTGGAGCGACAAAAGATGCCACAATCAAAGTCAGATGCGGACCCCCATAGCCGACCTTTACTTTTGACTGTCCGCGCAGCAACAAGCCCATATGACCGCCAAAAAAGTTCTCATCTCGGCGCGGGAGTCGGCGGACCGAAGCTCGCCTTCTGGCTGCAAGCAGCAGGGTTTGCACCGACGTTCGCCGCCCGCCGCGGCAACGCGCCGAGATGATCGTCCACGTCACCGGCGGCAAAGCGTTGGCCAAGGAGATCGCAGATCAGATCATCGACCGCACCGACGGGGTGCCGCTGTTCATGGAGAAGCTGGACCGCTCCACTCAATGGCGGAGACGAAACCGTTGAGGTTCAGATGCCCAGATAAGCGATATTGCAAGCGTGAACTTGCTACGATACGCTAATGTTTTGCTTTTACGCGCCAAAACTCGGTGTTGTGCATTCGTGCGATCCGAAAGAGTTCGTCGCCCGATCTCACCCTTTGACCGTTGATCGCATTTTTCGATCACGTCGCCACTGGCGGTGGGACGGCAGCCTAGCCGAATGGGACAGGAACCGTGCCAAGATAACGCCGAGCGCTATCGTGCCGGGAAGGCTCTTTCTACCCGGGATTCTCCGGATGAACACCGAATGTGAGGCACATCGTAGCGATTTTCCGGGCTCGAGCGCTAGATCGCTGACAACTTGCTTCGGCCCGAAGCCGCATGAGTGTCCGTCCGGAGAGTTCTTGAATCAAGTGAATCAGTTGTGATTCAAGTGTGGTGACCTTGATTCGAGGGGGCACCGATGTGGACGAGCAGGAATCGCGCGCGCTATGACCGCAGCAAGTTGCGCTATCCGAGCGATGTGACCGATGAGGAATGGGAGCTGATGGTACCACTGATCCCGCCCGGCAAGTCTGGCGGAGGCAAACGGACGGTGATCATGCGCTAAAACTGGTTCTTCCAACTCCTTGCCCAGATGAGAGGGGTGGGTCACCGGCTCCGTTTTGATCGCTTTCCGACCCTAATCGCGAAAGCGCGAGCAACGTGATCGAGTAGCTGGCGGATCTCAGAGCGGAGCCTCCAGTCGACGGTGCGGTTAAAAACGCAGAGTTCGATGGCGGCTTCGCGCACCTTCGGCGGGTATTCCGACAAGAGGCGGTCAAGCACTATCCGATCTGGGGCAGTCCGGGGGTTTATCGGCTCGGAAGCCGCAGCAACACCCCTGCGGTCGTCGAGCGAATCTTCCGAGTCGCCGCTACGATAAATATCGGCGATGCAAAAGCCTGCCGCAGCCTGGGTCTCCGTTAACTCCCGGTTGAAGCACAGTCTGGCCAGTTCTGAACTGAGCTGCGGATCGCCACCGCGTCGGGCCCTTCCCCAAAGCGCGGGCGCAATGAGAGGTTTTAGATCTCCCGACGGATAACGCTCACCAGGTTTTTTCCGAGGACCGGACTTATTTCGCATGAGAGAGCCCTACGCTGCTACTGAATCCGGCTAACACCACCGTCTACACCGCCGAGCTGCGCCCTTGCCGGCGCCACCCACCCGGCGCCTAATGAATCGCCGCGACGGGAACAAAGCCACGCGCAGTGGTGTTCGGCGTCTCGCGGTACTCATTCAAGGTTAAGAATTCATCAACCATGTTGCTCGAATGCACGTCGTCAGCCCAGGAACCTTGTCGCAGCGCTTGACAAGTCATTGATTTTGGTGGAAATGATTTTGGAATTGTGAGTGTGGGTTGGTGTGCTCGGGGCTATCGGCCGCCGGGCTTTGTGTTTTTGAACACCCAGAAAATTAAAGTCGTAGGCTTCCGCCTCGGAAGGCGGATGCAGCCGCTTTCGGTTTGACGGCTTCGCCGAAGATTCGGCAGTTCAAAAAGCGCGGCGAAACTCGGAGCGTGCAGCCCCGTACTGGCCAGAATGGTTTGGCGCACCGCCGCGTCGTTGCGCTTCGCACATTGTGCCTGTCGGACGGCGCGCGGGATCGGCGCGTCTTTGCATAGGGATAGGTGAGTTCGCCCCCTCGTTGTAATACCTTTGATACGAGCGCAGCAGATTCCGAAGATGCGGCTCGCCGAAGACAACCACATTGTCGAGGCAATCACGTCGGATCGAGCCGATGAGCCTCTCCGCACGTCCATTTTGCCATGGCGAGCGTAGCGAGATCGGCCGGACCCGAATGCCCATGGCCCGCACGCGCTGAATGAACCGGGCGCCGTAAATGCGGTCCCGATTACGGACCACGTATTGCGGCGCATTTCGCCAGGCAAACGCGTCAGTGAACTACCGCAATCCATTCTGCGGTTGGATGCCCAGTTGCGCGGAGAGGCCAGGGACTCTTCAAGGATCGCGTGAGCCAGACTGAATCAAGGTGCCGAATAACCGGCGTTCAGAGCCCGGTTCATCTCGTCGCGAGCCATTGCAAGCCCTGGCTGGATTCAACGAACGAAGAGCGGTTGAACGGCGAGAACGGCCAGCTGCTGACGCCCAGTGTCGACCACCTCTTTGACCGAGGATTTATCGGCTTCGAGAATAATGGGAGGCTCCATCATTTCGCCTGTAGCCCATCGTCCATCCCTCGAACGGATGGGGATTGATACGCCAACTCTGTGAAGGTGGGTGGCTTTACCGGTGGGCAAAGGACCTTCCTCGAATTTCACAGGGGCCGTCCTGCTTCTGGCGAACCGCGGATAGGCAACGCAAGCCTGTCCCAATCCCTCCTGATCAGAGATAGCGGCGCTCGACAGACCCACGATCGGCCTCCCCGGCTTAAGAGGCAGCTGCTCAGGTCAACCATCAGCGAGGGTATCATGGTTGCGAAACTTTGGTGATTCGCAGCAGCGGACTCAAATTACCTTCGTGCTCTCGCGCCGGGAGCGACATGCGAACGAAATTCAAAAGTGAACGCCGGGCCTCGGTTCCGGCAATACGCGTCAAGGTCAACACCGATGCCACGAGAGCCACGCGCACCACGCCTGTCCGACGTCATCATGGACGAGCTTGTAGGAGACCATGCACCCTGGGATTTAGATAAGCACCTGAGCGGCTGCCTCCGCGGATATCAAACTGACCCTAGCTACGGCGCGGCCGTATATTTCGCACTGGAAGCTCTATGGGGAATCGCGCGCGAGGTGGCGGTCCGCGCCAACGCCGGCAAGGTGGATCCGGATCAGCTGGATGCGGACTGGATTATTTGCCCCAACACTGGTTTGCCTGTATCCTGGATGTGGATACGCGTCCTTAGTGCCGCCTGGGAACGATACAAGACCGAGGGCGGACCGCTTGGCCTTGCCTTCGGCCTTGAAGGCGGCCGCCAGGGCAAATCGCCAACCATCGATAAACTGGCGCAGATGCTTGATCAGCGTGCTATTGCCCGCTGGATTGGATCGCAGCTAGAGGCAGCTCGGAAGGCAAAAAAGAAGATTCGGATTGAGGATCTCGTCCACGAGGCTGCCGACAAGTTTGGCAAAAGCGACGTCACGATCAGGCGGGCATGGGCACGGTTCAGCCGCCGTGAGCGGCAGCGAACGTCAAAATGATCGCGAGTTCCCAGAAGTGATGACGCAGCGAGTGGCCTGCACCAAGACCTAAAACGCTCCGATGCCGCAAGACGCGGCAATTCGAGAGCGTCCATGGCCACCGGCTCTTCCGAAAATCCGCTCAGATCCGAGGGCAATCACCAGCTGCCGAAGGCACGAGGCGCCGCCTCTCCCCTTGGAAGCTTGGTGCGTCTCCTGGCGCGGCAGGCAGCCCGGGAGGCCATCGCGGCTGGGCTCGACGAAGCGCGGTCGGAGATGAACCCAAGGGCCGTCGGGCTCTCGGCAGAGAGATAGGATTGATCCGATGCCGAAAAACGCCAGCCAATCCAACAACGACAAGCCGGATCAGCCCTGCTTCTACACCGTCAAGGAGACCGCCCGGCATTTGCGCCTCTGCCAGAAGCAGATCCGGAGGCTCATCGACCGTGGCGAACTACCCGCCCATCGCTTTGGAACGGCTCTCAGGATCAAGAAGCAAGCCATTGATGAATATGCCGAAACGCGGCGAGTTCATCCTTCTATGGAAAATAATCATGAGTAAACATCATGTAATTCCCGGTACTTATACCTCGTGATTTAGGAATTTACATAGATGTACATGTAGCCAGTACAGGTATAGAGGTTTCCTAATCTTGACCAATACTACACTCTAGTCCATCCTAGGTCGGGTGGACAAACCTATTGACGCAAGAATCGCGAATTGATTCAAGGCTGCTCTTTGCGGAGGGCAGCCTTGATTCGCGGACTGATGACCGACGATGAGTGGGCGTACTTCGAACCGTTCCTGATCCATCGCGGCGGCGGCCGGCCGCCACGCAATCATCGCCGCGTGCTCGACGCGGTGTTTTGGTTGATGCGAACCGGCGCACCATGGCGCGACCTGCCGGAGGGCTTCGGCAACTGGAATTCGATCTTTAGGCAGTTTCGGCGGTGGGCCGACAGTGGCGTCTGGGACGTGATCCTGGAAGGGCTCGCGGGAAGCGGAGTGTCGGACGCCGCGCTGCAGATGATCGATGCGACCATCATCCGTGCGCATCATTGCGCAGCCGGTGGAAAAGGGGGGCCGAGCGTAACGCGCTCGGTCGCTCGCGTGGCGGCTTCTCAACCAAAATCAACGCCCGCACCAATGCCGAGGGTCTGCCGATCGGCGTTGTGATTACGCCCGGGCAGGCACACGATGTCACCGCGTTTCCGGCCTTGATGCAGGAGATCGACTGCGATCCGGAACAGATGCTCGGTGACAAGGGCTACGACAGCGAAGCCGTCCGCAACGACATTGAGGAACGTGGTGGTGAAGCCGCAATCCCCAGCACTGCAACCCGGAAAATACAGCATGCCGTCGACAAGGCTCTCTATGCCCTGCGCAATCGCATCGAGCGCTTCTTCAATCGTGCGAAGAACTCACGCCGTGTCGCCACCCGCTACGACAAGCTGATCGAGAGCTTCGCCGCCTTCGTGCTGCTTGCCTGCATCCGAATCTGGATTAAGTTTGTCCACACGACCTAGTCCATGCAGGACCAACCCTGGAGAATCCTAATGCAAGAAAATGTCCTCCTGCCTCACCCCCAGATCGATGCGCCGATAAAACCCATCGAACCGACCTTGGCGGACGTGCTCACGGCGATAGAGCGCGATGCATCCCTGCCCGAGCCCAAGCGCGAAGCTTGGTGCTGCAGCATTCGGCGCATGCAAATTTCCTCGAAAGAGAGCCTGCGCAGTTGCCGGCCCGGCTCCTGGCTTTGCGGTTCGGGATCGCGCGCTTGCATCATGCTCAACTCGGGGTCAGCCGAAAGACCCTTCAGAATCATCTCGCGAACCTCAAGGCTGCGATTCGCCAATTTAGTTCAGTTGAGCGTTTGAGTGGCCGCGGGGTCGCTTTGAATGCGGCTTGGCAGGCTATCTACGAGAAACTCTCCGTGCCGCGCTTGCGCCTCGGCCTTGCGGGCTTTTTCAGGTTTTGCTCAGCCAACGGCGTCGAGCTCTCGTCGGTATCCGACGCAACCGTCGAAACTTTCGTTCACTACGCCAGTGAAGTGCAGTTCACAATTAAGCCCCGCGATCTTCAAAAGCAGGTCACCCGCTGCTGGGGCCGCGCCCAGGAGAGTGTCCCGGAATGGCCGCAGATCCCCCTGACCGTTCCAGATTTCCGCCCGAAGGCCACCTCAATGCCCTGGGATGCCTTTCCGCGCAGTCTGGTTGAGGATGTCGAACGCTATCTGGCGCTACTAAGCGGCGATAGCATCCTCGACGAGGACGCGCCCGATCGGGCCTGCAAGCCGAGCACCATCACGACACGACGCAATTATCTCAGGCTCGCCGCCTCGGCCGCAGTAGAGCGCGGTGTTCCGGCCGAAGCGCTGCGCTCGCTGGCAGATCTCGTTTCACCATCGACCGTGCGGCTCATTCTCGAGCACTATCTGGCAAAAAAAGACGGCAAGATCGTCACTTTCACCATCGACATGGCGGAGAGACTTTGTGCCATCGCCCGGGTCTACGTGAAGGCGCCCGAGACACAGATCCAGGCGCTGGAACGATATTGTGCCAAACTGCGTAGGAAGCGCCATGTCGGTTTGACGGAAAAGAACATGGCCGTCATCCGAACTTTCAAAAATCCGGGTAACCGGGCTCGCCTTAAGGCCTTGCCCGGTCGACTCTTCGACGAGGCGTTGGCTGAGCGTGACGCGCCAATCCAGGCGGCCGTGAAGGCCCAAATCGCCATGGCCATTCAGATCCTGCTAATTGCTCCGATGCGACTTGCAAACCTGGCCGCGCTGAACCTGGAACAGAACGTCGTTCGCGTGGGCGGAACTGAGCGTCATCCCTCCTGAGGAAGTTAAGAATGACGAGCCACTCGAATATCCCGTGCCCAAGGTAGTGAACGAGATGCTCCGTACATACCTTGCGGTATTCAGACCGCGTCTTGTTTCCACTGCGAGCCACTGGCTCTTCCCCGGCGAGTCTGATGACCATAAGACCAAAACCACGTTGAGCGACCAGATCATCGACCGCATTACCAAAGAGATCGGCATCCGGGTAACGCCGCATCAGTTTCGCCACCTGGCGGCGGCTTTCATCCTTGAGAAAGACCCCGCCAACTACGAATTCGTGCGTCGCGTTCTTGGTCATAAAAACCTGCAGACCACGATCAATTTTTATGTCGGGCTGGAGACTGTCGAGGCCGTCCGCAAGTTTTCCGCCATGGTACTGAGGACAACACCTGGAATCCCGCACCGTGAGCACGCACCGCAGACGCTCACCATGCCAAAAGGCGCTCCCTCTCCCGGACCGGCCAAAGGCTGATCGCGAAACTTGGCAGGCAGTACAGGAAACCGCAGGCGTGCTAGACGACGGTGGCGCAGCCAGCCATCTAAACGCACTCACGCGTCAGGATCTGACGAGGCGTTATGCCTATTTCCTTTCCTTCCTCGAGCGTCAGGGAAAGCTCGATCGCGAGGGACCTGCGGGCGCCGCGGTGACCGAGCAGAACATCCTGCATTATTTGCGCTACTTGGAAGAGCACGTCAGTTCGGTGACCTTGGCGCAAAGTATCTACAAGATCTCGCGGGTGGCCCATTATCTGGCGCCCGGATGCAACTGGCGTTGGCTCCAACGCGTCGCCCGCCGGCTCGAAATGCGGGCTAGGCCCCGCGACAAACGCAATGACGTTGTTTCGATCAAGGAACTTTTTCAACTCGGGCGCCGGCTAATAGATCAGGCCGAGAAAAATGCCAGCGCGACGAATTCCTTCCGAGCCATCTTATTTCGTGATGGCTTAATCATCGCTCTCCTCGCTGCTGACCCGCTCCGCCTCGCCAATAGCACAGCTCAGGAGATTGGTAGAACCTTTATCAAGGATGGCACGACCTGGAGCATCCACATCCCGGCGGAGGAGACAAAGGCCCGTCGTCTGCATCTGGCCATCCTCCCAGACTGGAGCGCGCGTTGTATCGATCGGTATGTTCAACACTACCGTACCTTCTTTTCTAACGCCGAATCTACAAACCGACTCTGGCTGAGCCAAGATGGTCTACCCCTCACGGCCGACGGACTCTATCGCCTGGTCTGTAAGCGCACGCTTGATGCCCTTGGCAAGCGCGTCAATCCGCATCTGTTTCGCTCCTGCCTAGCAACCAGCACTGCCGTCCATCATGGTGCGCACATAGGATTGGCGATGACTGTGCTTGATCATACGAGCATCGAGGTCACCGGGCGTTACTACAACCAAGCCAAGATGATCGATGCCGTGCGGGCCTACCAGGAACTCCTGCTTGCCGATAAGCCGAATGAGGAAGGAACGTAACTAAATCGGGATTTTGATGCGTCGATCGGCAGGGGCCGCCAACGGGAGCCCAATTGCACAAAATGATCATGACTTGACCGAGGTGGTGATGCAGCGGACGGGGTGGGGGTTGGGCTAAGATTCTGCCGACGTTGTCATAACTCGGGCGGGAGATTGACTGAGTTCCCCGAATGAGTGGGATCATGATTGAGGTGGACAAGACTTACGAGGAAATCAGCGCTTGCGATTAGCAGGGGTGAGGAGGAAATGAGCAATGACCCGGGCCGCCATCTACGCTCGATATTCATCAGACAATCAGAGAGACGCCTCGATCGAGGACCAGGTCCGGCAGTGCCGCGCCCGCATTGACCAGGAGGGATGGCAAATCGGGGAGGTCTATTCGGACCATGCCATCAGCGGTGCCACCACCTTGCGACCTGGCTACCAAAAGATGCTTGAGGATGCTCGCGCGGGCCGCTTTGAGATTCTTGTCGCCGAAGCTCTCGATCGCCTCTCGCGCGACCAGGAGAATATAGCAGGCCTATTCAAACAGCTTTCGTTTGCCGGTGTGACGTTGATCACTTTATCGGAAGGCGAGATCGGCGAACTGCATGTCGGTCTCAAAGGCACCATGAACGCTCTGTTCCTGAAAGACCTCGCTCATAAAACGCGGCGCGGCCTGGAAAGGCGAATTCGCCAGGGCAAATCTGGAGGCGGACGATGCTTCGGATATGACATTGTCCAAAGTGTCGATCATTCCTGCAAGCCCGTCCACGGCGAACGCCGCATCAATCAGATTGAGGCCGCGATAGTCCACCGGATCTTTGAAGAGTTCGCAAAAGGCCGCTCTCCAAGAGCGATCGCTGGTGCCCTCAACAAGGAGACCATTTTCGGTGCCGCCGGCAAGACCTGGGGCCCGTCAACGATCCATGGCAATTGGCGGCGCAGCACAGGGATTCTCAACAACGAGCTATACATTGGTCGGCTGGTCTGGAACCGTCAACAATTCGTCAAAGATCCTCATACCGGTCGGCGCCAAGCGCGGTTGAACCCGGAAACTAAATGGATCGTCGAGAATGTCCCGCACCTTCGCATTATCGATGACCAACTGTGGAATTTGGTGAAGGAGCGTCAGCAGGCATCCCGGTCTAACGTCATGACCCCGGACAACGGCGTACGATCTGAGCGTGCACGTCGGCCGCGCTACCTTCTCTCTGGTCTACTCAAGTGCGGGACCTGTGGTGGTGGGTTCTCGAAAATCAGCCAATCCCACTATGGATGCTCTACCGCCCGAAACAAGGGAACGTGTGACAATCTGCTGACGATGCGGAGAGATGCGCTGGAAGCCAAGGTCCTGGATGGACTCAAGCATCAACTGATGCGGCCAGAAATGGTCAGGACATTCGCTGACGAATTTCACCGCGAACTGAACCGACTGGCATCCGAGCAAGATGCGCACCGCGACTGCGTCACACGGGATTTGGCGAAGACTAAACGCGAGATTGGCAGGGTAATCGAGGCTATCAAAGCAGGGGTTCCTGGTGCCGCCGTTAAGGATGAGATGAAGGCTCTCGAAGCCCGGCGCAGCGATCTCGTCGATCAATTGAAAGGAGCGCCCCCTGCGGTACCCCGACTGCACCCCAACGTTGCTGCGGTATACCGAGAAAAAATCGCCAAACTGCGCGAGGCCCTTAATGCCGAAGATACCCGCACAGAGGCTGCGGAAATGATCCGTGGGCTCATCGAGGAGGTCCGGCTTGTGCCGGAAGAAGGCAGGCTGAGGATAGAGTTGTCCGGGGAGCTTGCAGCCCTAATCAGCCTCGCAGCGGCGGAAAGGCCAACAAACATTAGTAGCAAGCGTCGTTCCGCTTGCACGGCTCGATAAGTCAGGGCTCGAGCGCGACTCGGTGTAGTCTCGGCCATGGCGGCTTCCTTCTTGCTGTCCTGGTTGCGTTTAGCCACCTCCAGTCAGCCAGATTCGGGGCCGCCAGCCCCTACCCATTTGTGCGAAAGATCCCGTACGTCATCCCAACGTGGTCGAAGTTCGTCGAACAGCGCGGCGCTGGCATGGTGTGCATCCGCCCGTGCGGGGGGCGCTAAATGCTAGTGCGCTCCGCACGTCGCTATTCCCGGCGAGCGATGATCGTCCTCGCCACCGCCAGCATCGACGCCAGTGTGTCGTGGCTCGCCGAGATCGCCGGCCTGCGCGGCCTGTGGGTCGGGCTCAATGCGATTGTCCTCGCCATTCTTGTCTTGGGATATTTCCCTCAGAAGCCGACTGGTCCGCAGCGGCCTACAGATCGCCGCTGATGTGTTCGGGGCATCCCGCGGGATCAACGCCTGGATGCGGAATGCGTCGCGGAGTCGGAAGATGGCGCCGATATTGTAGTTTTGGGTTACGCCGTCCAGCACGCCTGTAATCGGTCTGTGCTGCTGGGCAAGAAAGTCGTCACAGTGGGTTTGCTTCGGCGCAACGCTATTGCCCCACTTTTCGCGAGCGGCGCAGTTGTTGAGTGCAATCTCACGCGGGTCAATGGTACTACGAGCAACGCATTCATTGAGCGCGGTTAACGCTGCTGCGCACCAGATGGACCTGGGGATCGGTGAACTCTTCCCGCGTGAGCGAGCCGTCCTCGATGTGTACGATTCTGTCGGCAAATCCGAACAGCCGCGGATCATGGGTTACCACCAGAACGGCGCGGCCTCGCTCCTTGGCGATCGCATGGAGAATCGTCATGATTGCCTGGCCATTGGCGGCATCGAGCGAGGCGGTCGGCTCGTCGGCGAGAATAGCGGAAGGCTCCGCCACGATGGCGCGCGCGATCGCGACCCGCTGTTGGAGGCCGCGGTAGAGGTCCAGAACGATGCCCGCCAGCATGCTGTCGCCCGCGCCGACCGTGCTTTTCGCCTGCATCGGCATCGCCGGAAAGCGCTCGCTCCCCTCCGCGCTCGCCAACAAAGCACCTCTCGGACCGAGAGAAACGACGACGACCTCGCTGCGGCCTTGCGCGACCACCTCTCGCGCCGCTTGCTCTTCTTCGCGTTCGCTACGGATCTGCCGCCCCGTAAGATCCTCGAGCTCGCGAAGGCTCGGCTTCAGCAGATAGATGCCATGGCCGGCCTGTTTGAGCGCCGCACCAGAGGTGTCCAGCACGAGGCGCTTTGCCTGCCGCTTCGCCAGCGCTGCGACACGCGCATAGAAATCCTCGGGAACGCCAATCGGCAGGCTGCCGCTGGCGACGATATAATCCGCCTGCGCCGCCGCCCGCGAAAGTTGGTCGAGGCAGCGTTCCTGATCCGCTGCTGATTTCGGGACCCGGTAGGATGAACCGATATTGATTTCCTATCCGGAGATCCTCCGCCAAACGGACTGCTTCATCGCATTGTGCATTTGCCGCATCGTAGTGTCCGCAAAGAATAAGAGTAATCGCGGTGACGTTCAGCGCATACATCAGTGTAGCAGCTTGGCCAATCTCGCGTGCATCCGTGATCGCGTGGTTGGCGGCCGCCAATGCGCGATCTGGATACCCAAGTATCCACAAGGCTATCGACCGAAAAGACAACAGTGCCATTAGACGTCCTGGCCAAAACGGGTCGCCAGTGCACGATGTTCGACGGGGTCGCAGAGCGCGATAGCGCGATCGTGATGGGCTCGCCCTCCAGCAATGTCACCGCAGGACATGCCTACAAGGCGGTGCCCGATCATGAGCGGGACTGTGGACCCTTGCTTCTCCGCGAACGCCAGGAAGCTCGCGCATCACATCGCCGTTGAAGGCCACGTAGTTCGTCCACACCGGCTTTCTTTTGTCTAGGACCGACGCAACGAGGAAAGACGATGCCACATAAATTCGCGATCGGCACCGCCGTCTATTACGACAGTGGATTCCTCAGTGATGCTGTGCGCGGCGTCTACACGATCACGAAGCAATTACCCGTCGAGCGGGACGAGAGGATTGCCTACCTCATTAAGAGCCGGGCCGAGGCTTTCGAGCGCACCGCGGAGGAGAGTCAACTCCGCCGACCAGCCGATTTGCCTTGAAAGTCGGCCTCTCCACCCCTACATGGGTGTTATCGATACTTTGGCCGAATAACTGGGTCGCTTCGCCTTCCGTTCTGGCGGGTGCGCACGCTTCAGACACTTCTCCAAAATCGACGAACCGGTACTTGGCCGCGAAACTCGCGCGCCACGTTCCATGTGCACATCTGCAGAGAAAGGAATATCTCGATGAACACGGGTATTGTGAAGTGGTTTAACAACCAAAAGGGCTTCGGCTTCATTCAGCCGGAAAGCGGCGGCAAGGATGTTTTTGTTCATATCAGCGCGGTCGAACGCGCGGGCATGAGCACCCTCAACGAGGGACAAAAAGTGTCTTTCGACGTCGTCGCCGACGGCCGTAGCGGCAAGTCGGCAGCTGAGAATCTGCGCGCCGCCTAACCGGTTGCGCAAAGAGGCCACGCCGCTCTGACCACGGATGTACTGATGGAGCGGTCGTTCGGGAGTCCGCGGCCGAAACTCGGTTCGCGGGCTCTTGTTTGTCCGACACTACGAAAAGCCGTTGATGATATTGAAACCTGTCAAGCAGACTTCGACGGCAGCCGCCTTGAAGGCCGAACGCGATCGGGACATGGCGCAGGCGATGCAGGACTACGAAAACGAGCAGTGGGCTCGTCTAGCAAATATGGCGCGGCTGCGGGCTTTACGTCTGGAGAATGTACGCGCTGAATCGACAGCGGCGGCGCCGCGATCGGCTAAGAAGAAAAAAGGTGCAACGAAAGCCGGGCGCGGGCCACTTGAACATCGGATATAACTCGGGTCGGGCGCCACTCGACGCGCGGCGTTTGCCACTAGCGCTCGCCATTTATCGTACGCCGAGCCACGCGCGCAGCGTTGCCGAGCTGACGATCACGGCAGCGCCGCTGGTGACGTTGTGGGCCGCGGCGTGGTTCGCCTTCTGGCTCGGCTACGCCTGGGCGACGCCCTTCATCGCAGTTCCAGCCGCTGGCTTTCTCTTGCGCCTGTTCATGATCCAGCACGACTGCGGTCACGGCACGTTCTTTTCTCGTCGTCTGGCCAATGATTGGGTCGGCCGCGTCATCGGTGTTGAAATACCGCCTCTACCGGCACCCACTGGTGATGTTCGGCATCGGACCGGCCTATCTGTTCCTGCTGCAACACCGCCTGCCGGTGGGGATGATGCGAAATGGCTGGCAACCTTGGGCCAGTACCATGGCGACCAATCTGGCGGTCGCGCTAGTGGTCGCGGTACTTGTCTGGCTCATCGGCATCAGGGCATTCCTGCTCGTGCACGTCCCTATCATCTTGCTCGCGGCCGAAAACAGCCCACCTTGATCCACAAATGCGCCCCGCATGCCAGCCTCCGCCGATTCGTTACAAAAATTGATTCGTTACAAAAATTAAATCATGACGCCATCGTCATGGCGAGCTTTCAGCGGACTGCTAGTCTTGTTTCTATAGAAAGTCCATCATGTGAATCCCTCAACGGCAAAGCCCGAAGAAATGAGTAAGCGCCATGAATGACCCGACGGACCTTGACCATACTGACGAAGACATCACTACTTACGTTATCCCAGATGATGCGCTTGAAGCTGCTGCAATCGCCGACGAAGGTTGGGCGATGACCTGGGGTAACTGCACTCACGTTTGGTGGTGCTGGCCGTTGTAGCGGGACGCCCGAGCGACCGTCGTGCGGGCGTTGAAGCGACGATTGTGCCTAAGCGTCGAAGTTTGACCCCACTAGGGTCAGAACTCATTAATTCTTACGCGTTGAGAATTCGATCCTGATTCGAAATTGGAAGGGGATCGGGATATGCGCAAGAATCTGTTTTGGCTGAGCGATGAGCAATGGAGCGGATTGAACCGCACCTGCCGACGGATGTCCGGGGCGTCGAGCGGGCGGAAGATCGCCGTGTGATCAGCGGCATTCTCCATGTGCTGAAAAGCGGTTGTCGCTGGTGCGATTGCCCGCCCGAGTACGGTCCGCCAACCGCGATCTATAACCGCTTTGTGCGTTGTGCTCGGCGCGGCATCTGGGAAAATCTGTTCCGGGAACTGGCCGGGTGTGGACGATCGGCGGATACGCAGATGACCAATTCCACGCACGTCAAAGCGGCCCGTTCCAATTCAGCACCAAACCAACCGTCGGCTTCCCGCCCGGGGAAGCCACCCCGCGACACCGATGAGAGCGGCGTTGAATTTAGCCGCCCAATCAGCCGCGACCTTGATCCTCTTGTCACAGCCGGCGTCAAAATCGACATAAACCATGATGATGGCGGGAGCAGCCGCCCAAGCGGCTTGCGGCGCCCGCTCGGCGACATTGGTCACTGTATCCGTCATGGCAAACTCCGCTTGCGACGTACCCGGAGCAAAGTAGGCCGAGTTCGGAGCAAGGCGTTGATATAAGTCAAGGGACCAATTTCCACGGTTGTGCCTTCGCTGGAGTACCGCAACAGCGCACGCGAGGAGGCCACACAAAGACTAACCGTCTATTTTGCTGCCGCAACGTAGAGGCCGAAAGGGTTACGGCGTCGGCTGGACGTTCACGGGGGTTTTGGCCAGCTTGGCAAGTATTCGGCAGCGGCGGCGGATCGGGACCCATTCGTAAAGAAAAATCTCCAGAGGACGCCACATGGCGACCCACCCGCTAATGAAGCGGCCTCACAGATTTGGCAAGCACGAACTTCGCGCAATAGATGTTTTAAGGACATTCAGGACATTCTTCGTAGCGGTCCGTAATGTATTTAATGTAAGCATGTGCCACTACGATACCACGCGATCCCTTTTTTATGAGTGATGACCTCGCAGCCGCATCTTCCTAACGCACCAGGGCTAAAGCTCTTTTACAAACGTTTTCGACGGTAAATCCATATTCACGCATTACGGCCTCGCCCGGAGCCGACGCACCGAAGCGATCTACACCCAGCACGTCACCATGGTCACCGACAAAGCGATGCCAGCCCTGCGATGCACCCGCCTCGACGGCAAGTCGCGCATAGATTGGCGGCAATAGCACCTGGTCGCGATAACTCTGCGGCTGAGCGTCGAACAATTCCCAGCTCGGCATTGAAACGACGCGCGCCAGGACCTTTTGATCTTGCAGCTTTTGTCGCGCCGCCATGATCAAGCCGACCTCCGAACCGCTGGCAATCAGGATGACATCCGGCTTGCCGTTCGGCGCATCGGCCACGACGTATGCACCGTGACGCAAACCATCCGCCGGGGCAAATTGGGTGCGATCGAGCGTGGGCACATTCTGACGCGTCAGAATCAATGCAACCGGATGGTTTTCCGCCTCCAGCGCGACGCGCCAAGCGACGGCCGTCTCATTGGCATCGCCTGGACGAATGACCGTGAGGCCCGGGACCGCACGCAGGCCGGCGAGTTGCTCGACCGGCTGATGGGTGGGTCCGTCCTGTCCCAAGGCAATGCTGTCGTGGGTGAAAACATAGATTACGTGCAGCCCCATCAGCGCGGCGAGGCGGATTGGCGGCCGCATATAATCGGAGAAAATCAGAAATGTCGCCCCAAACGGCAACGCACCGCCGTGGGCCGCCAAACCGTTCAGGATCGCCCCCATGCCGTGCTCGCGTACGCCAAAATAAAGATTGCGACCAGCGTAGCCCCAGACACCCTCTACTGCGCCTTGCTTATCGCATGCGCTCATTCCGACGGGCTCAAAATCTCCCAAGCCCGAAAGTGCAGTATGGGTCGATGGATTCAAATCCGCCGAGCCGCCGATCAATGCCGGCAATCGAGGTGCAACGGCATTCATTACCTTTCCTGCGGCAACGCGGGTCGCCAGACCCTTTGCATCTGCGGCGAAAACAGGAATATCCCTATCCCATCCATCCGGTAGTTCGCCGCGTATGGCCTGTTGAAAGTCTTTGGCCAGATCTGGAAACGCTCGGGCATACGCTGAAAATTTGTCTCTCCACTCCGTCTCGGCCAAGTTTCCTCGCTCGATCGCTTTGCGAAAATGTTGGCGAGCCTGCTCGGGGATATAAAATGGCGGCTCTGTCGGCCAACCAAGCTCCTGCTTCGTCAGCCGCACTTCGTCGACGCCCAGCGGCGACCCGTGCGATTCAAAACTGTCCTGCTTGTGAGGCGAACCATAGCCTATGTGGGTGCGCACCAGAATTAACGATGGCCGCTCCGCTTCGCCACGAGCGGTGCGCAGCGCCCTCTCGATAGCCACTAGGTCGTTGCCGTCTGCGACCGACTGGATATGCCAGCCACACGCCTCGAAGTGTCGCGCACGATCCTCGGTGAAGGTGAGATCGGTTCCCGCTGACAGCGTCACATGGTTGTCGTCATAGAGGTAGATCAACTTGCCGAGCTTCAAATGGCCGGCGAGGGATGCGGCCTCCGATGAGACGCCCTCCATCAGGTCGCCGTCGCTGACAATTCCATATGTGAAATGATTGACGATCTCGGCACCGGGGCGGTTGTGACATGCGGCCAAGTGCGCTTCGGCCATCGCAAGACCCACTCCGTTGCCGAAGCCTTGACCGAGCGGCCCCGTGGTCGTCTCGACGCCCGGCGTAATGCCGCGCTCGGGGTGGCCCGGCGTCGTGCTACCCCATTCGCGAAAGTGTTTGATTTGTTCGAGCGGCAGATCATAACCGGTGAGGTGAAGCAAACTGTACAGCAGCATCGATCCGTGCCCGGGAGAGAGCACGAAACGATCGCGGTCGAACCATCCGGGATTGGCCGGGTTATGTTTGAGGAACCGGGTCCACAGCACATATGCCATTGACGCAGCGCCCATTGGCATTCCAGGGTGCCCGCTGTCAGCCTTTTGCACAGCGTCCACGGAAAGGAAGCGCAAAGTGTTGATGCACTCCTTGTCCGATGCAGGATCGGCAGGCATTCCAGAAGGAGCTACATTCATCTGAATTCTCCGCTTTGACCTTTGCTTCAGCGAGCACATGCGCGCGTGAGGACCGCCGGTGCGCTCCTCGATTGGCGTGACGGATGCTGCGGTCTCATCCCGCCTCAAATCGGCATACGGTATCCATAGAACTCGTGATCTTCGTTATAGCCACCTTGGCCGGACCCCAAGTGAGCGAAATCGCGGATGAACTCGATCGCCGCGATCCACTTGACCATCTTGAAGCCCAGTTCGTTCTCGCAACGCAGCCGCAGCGGCGCGCCATGCAGGACGCTGACGGGCACCCCGTTCATCTCATAGGCGAGGATGGTCAATCGGTGCCGCATATTATGAATCTCGTGGACGTCGTAATAGCCGCCGCCCGCAGCGCCCTCTGAGAATGAGTAAAACACAGCGTAACGCGCCTCGGGTTTCGGCTTCACGATGTCCAGGATATCGCGCATCGGAACGCCGCCCCACTTGGCGACGCCTGACCATCCCTGGATGCAAAAATGGGTGGTGATTTGTTCTTGCTTCGGCAAGGCTTTGAGATCGGCGAAGGAAAACTCGCGCGGCGCCTCCACCAGTCCGCCAACACGGAGGCGATAGTGAGCAAACTCATCTGCCACCAGCGCCTCGAACTCGGCGGAGTTTGGCATGGTGCCGTTGAGCCAAAAATGCGGCGAGATGTCCTTCTCCGTGAGCTGGGCGTTCGGCTCCCACCACTCGGACAGACCCTTGATCCAGCCGACCATGAATCGTCCGGTCCGTTGCACCAGGCGGGCGTGCCGGATGGTGAACGGTGAGGCGACCCACCAGGCTAGGCCCACGAGCGTCATCGCTAAGACGAACAGCGGGAACCCGACCCAGGCGTGGCTCTCCACCCCGGCGAACATGTGGTTCGTATTCTGCCGTAGGCCGGTAACGAACACCATGATCCCGTGCGCCAGGATGAACAGCACGAACCAGCAGAACAAAATGAAGTGGATGGAGCGGGCAGCCTGCCGGTTCAGCACGGTCCCGAGCAAGCCCAGCCTGTTGGAGACGGCCGGGCTCTGCATGAGGCCGGTCGCAATCGAAACCGGGGCGGCGATGAAAACCGTGATGAAGTACGTAAGCTGCTGCAATCCGTTGTAGCGGGTCCAGCTTTCATCGACCGGAAAATTCAACGACGCATATTGAAGGGCCGTCGAGAGCGCGGCAGGGAACACGCCCCAGGTCACGGGGACCAAACGGAGCCACTGACCGGTGGCGAAAATCAGCACGTAAAAGGCGACGCCGTTGAGCGTCCACAGCATCACGATCGAGAAATGCCACCAACGGGCAAGCCCGATGGAGTGCCGAACGCCGGGGATTCCGAGCCAACCCGGCACGGTCACCGAATCATCCTTCGAGGTCCAAACCCGGTCCTCAGGGACCGGATGCTGGAAACGGAACCATTCCGTGCCGGGCGTGCAGTCTCGGGTCCAATAAAGCCGCGGGTGATCGGCCAGGATCTGGATCCCGGCGCGGATGATGAACATCATGAAGAGCATGTTCAGGAAATGCTGTAGCTGCAGCCACCACGGGAAGCCAGTATCAACCGAGGGCGCGGACTGCGCGATACCCGGGTAGTCCTTGATGAATGCCTGGACGCTCGGAAGGCCGCGCAGGCTCTGTGCAAGGGCGATCAGGAGAATGAGCGCTGCGGCTCCGATTGGTATCGCCCACAAGGTGCTGATCCAGCGCCGGCCTATGCGGACGCGCGGGACGATGCCGTCTTGCGGGGGCAGCCAGTTGCTCACGGTAATGCGGTCGTCCGCCGCACTCAGCGCCGGCGTGATGGGACCGTGCGGCGGCAGTCTGATCTCGACCGAGTCCGTCACAAGCTTGGCCTTCCTCTGAACCCTGATCCTGCCATGTGTAGCAACGCGCTAACTTAGCGATGAGCCGTCTCGGCCTTTCGTGTCGCCGGTCGTCCCAAAAGAAAGTCCCTCAGCGCGGCGGCGTCGTTATGAACCTCGTCGTGAGCCGAGAACACGAACGTGATCGAGCCTTGTTTTGCCAGCGCACGTAACCTGTTGAGCTGTTCAGGATGCTTGTGAACTTCCACAGCGTAGCGACTGCGACATTCCTGCCAGCGGGCAGGATCGTGGCCGAACCATTTCCGCAACGCGGGGCTGGGCGCGATGTATTTGATCCATTCATCAATGGCCGCTTCGACCTTCTTCACCCCGCGGGGCCATAGTCGGTCGATCAATATGCGGGTGCGATCATCAGAAGCCGAGGGCTCGTAGGCTCGCTTGAGCTTGACGCTATCCGCCGTAATTCTCTTGCTCATCAGCGTCGCTCCGAATGATGTAAGCAGCCTCAGGCGCTCGCTTTTTTCAATGCATGACCTTTATGCGCCGCGATGTGATCCGTCTTCGCGCTCTTGATTTCGTACTGCGGATCGTCCTCGCTGGCGTGGTGGGTATGTCCTTTGTAGTCGAAATCCTTGGTGTGTACCTTGATGATGGTGCCACTGACGTGCCCGGCTTCCGAGTTCCAGGTCACGTGATCGCCGACTGTGAATCGTTTTATCATCATGAACCTCCGATCGCGGCTTGATTTTGGTGCGCCTGTGACGCTGAGCCTTGCAACGGCTGGGGGGCGACTGAGCTACTATTCCTGGTCATGGCCGTTCGAATTCGACATGGCACGTAGTCCAAGCGTTCGCGCCGGCGAGGATGTTGTGCGCCACTGTCTGGCCCTGGCGCTCGGCGACGACCCAATGTTCGACGCGGATTCGCTCACCGGCAAGCCGGTCCGGCCAGCGCGCGATGTCGCCGGCAGCGGAGATGCCTTGGATGCTGTTCTCGAGGTACTCATTGACGACAGCGCCGCGTATCGATCTTGAGTCCGCCTGTTCCGATCCGTCGGACGGCAACATTGCTTGGCATGGCGCTAAAGATCGGGCAACTGATTGTAGAATTCGATCTGCATCCGCATCGGTCCAAGCGGCTCGACGAAGTGAGGCACGCCAGGCAGCACGAGGCCGGGACGGCCAAATTCAAGGATCACCTCCGAAGCGGGATCGAGCACCCGATAGCGCAGTTGGCCCTCAAGCACACGGATGACGCCTCCGGGTTTGGTACGGTGTTCCCGGCGCAGCCCGACCGGCAGAGTGTTCTCGTCGAACACTGCGGTGCACTGATAGGGCATCTCCGACGAGGAAGCAGCCGGCGTCCTCACGAAGACGTCACGCTTCGGTAATGAATGGCTCGATCGACAAGATCGACCATATGTCCTGCCGCTTGAATGGTCAGGGGATGATGGGTGAAGCCCGGCCTCGGAGAGATGTAGGCTGCCATTTCACGAGCAAGGTCCAGCTGCCGACTGGGCCCTTCTGCGAGCAACATGATCATCAAGTTCTCCAGCGCGATCACGCGGACACGCAGCTGAACAAGCTCGGCGTTCGTCAGCGGAGGAACCTCGGATAGGTCAACGAAAGTTGAGCCTTTTTGAGAACCTTGGGGTCCTGCACCTCCCTCGTTGTCCCAGTGCGAAAGCGCGTTTTGGCGCTCCTGCGCCTGGCTCAAGAGATTTGGTTTTTTGTCAGGCATGAGGAGAGGTCCTGAACACGAGAGGGAGCTTTTCGCCGCCTATTGGTCGACCGGCTCGGTTGGTCCCCGCTCACGCCGGCATCTCGGCCCTAATCTGTGCCGGAGCGGCACATGCTTTTCCAAGATAGACCGCGCCAACCTGTCGCTCAACCGGCGTTAACGGACGCGCTAGATTGCGCCCTTCTTCGCGGCGAGCTATGCTTTGATCTGCGCTTCCTCCGCGGCTGGATATAGGAGGGTCCCACCCGGCAGCGATCGCACGCCAGGCGTGAGCTTCGCGGGGTCGATCTTGTTGAGCCCCATAATGTGCGACACCGGAACTCCTTCCGCCAACAGATAGTCGGCGATGATGCGGCGGTGGCAGCGCCACCACACAGCTTCGGCGCACATAATAGCGCAGCAATTGTCACGGGCGAGCGCTCGCAGTTCGGCCAATCCCTTTCGAAACGCCTCAGTTGCCGCGTAATCGGCATAGTTCCGGAAGGCGGCGACCCGCCAGAACGTATTGGGCGATGGCATCGCTCCCTTGTTCCGGTGCCGTAGTCCGCCAAGGGCCGCCAGATGACGGTAGGAGATGCCTGCGTCCACAAGCGCTTCCGGAAGAGCGTCAGCGTTGAACTGCGGGTTCGTCCGCGAGCGCGGGATCGAGCGCACATCAACGAGTAGATCCACGACCACCTGCCGGAGCAACGCGACAAATTCTTCGATCGTGCGCGTCGAATGGCCTATCGTGAAGATTGTCGGCATCGCTTGGGACTGTCGCACACCAAATTCTCCAGTGCGATCGCGCAATTAAATGCCTTGATCACTCCGTCTACCATATATGCCGCGCTTCCCGACTAAATGACGGGATCCTCGCCGACCCGACATTCCGATCAAATATGGGAAGCTGTGTTTCGCTCGATTGTCCGACAACCTCATTTTGTCCAGAAGTTTGACGGGAAGGCGCTTAGTAGCCGACGCCCATCACATAATCTCGCAACATTGACTCCTCGTCTTCGGATTTTTGAGACGAACTCGCAGAATGTCTCGTGCGTAAAGAAGTCCAAGGGGGCGGGAATCCTGGTCGACGACAGAAATGTTTTTTAGGCCCCGCTCCTTCGTGCGTGCCCCAGACATCGTGCAGCAAGTCCCTTCGGCCGGCAAAACGCAACGTCGCGTGTCATTGCCAATGAAGCTGCTGTTATGCAGCCCGCCCCGTGATAGCGACAAATCTGGCTGACGACGTCCGTCTTTGTGACGACCTCCGCCAGAATGCCTGCAGAATGCATACGATCACGAGATCGCTTCCTGACGCCAGAAAAATTGCTGGTTGGATCAACCAGACATCATCCGCAATCGTGACGAGTCTTTCACGCGCCTGGCCAGCAGTCTTTCGACGAACATTCGCTTTGACACCTAGATTTTTCGTTCGACGGACCAGTCCAGCAGCCGATCGACGCGTCCGCATCCGCCGGGCCACCTTCGTTACACGCTCTTAGGCGCGCACCGTTCCTTTCAACCGCTGAAGGCGATACGGAGCGTAGCCACGATACCCGCGGCCGCAAGTGCGAAGCAGGCAAGACGCACCCCGATCACCGCTGCGAACTTGACCCCGGAGTGTACATAATCCTCGATCACGACCTGCAATCCAAGCGCGGTGTGATGGAATAGTGCGGACAGAAGCAGGATCATCACGATGGCGACGACGGGTGTCCTCAGCCAAGCGATAAAGGTGGCGTAATCGCTGCTGGTATGGGGGATGATCGAGGCGACGAACCACAGTGTCAGCGGCACGAGGGCGACTGCTGAAACGCGCTCCGCCAACCACGATCCGACTCCCTCCCTAGCCGAGCCGAGCCCAATCGCACGAGCCAGGGGCGAGCGCATGTTTTCGCGGTCCACGACGCTACTCTGCCATCGATAAGCGGACGACCCAGACCGCAGCGGTGAGCGCGACGCTCGTCGCCACGACCGCCCATCCAGAAATGTAGATCGATCGGAGATCGAAACCGTGCACGGTATCCCAGACCAGATGGCGGATGCCGCCGCAGAAGTGCAGGAAAAAAGCAAAAGTCACTCCGAATAACACGATCTGGCCGATCCAGGACGCGATGGCGACCTCGACGGCAGCGTAGGCCTGCGGTCCAGTCGCAGCTGCCACGAGCCAAATGACCAACACAACGGCGCAAACACTCAAAAAGATGCCAGTGACCCGATTGATAATGGACAGAACCGACGTAAGCTGCGGTCGATAAATTTGAACGTTTGGAGAAAGTGGCCTTGGCCGTTTCGCAGTGGAATTGGACATAATCGACCTCTTCTTTGTCTTTGCGGCGATTAGCTTCGGCGTTCGATCAGCATCTTCTTGATCTCGGCGATCGCCTTTCCGGGATTGAGGCCCTTCGGACAGGTCCGGGTGCAATTGAGAATGGTGTGGCATCGGTACAGCCGGAACGGATCTTCGAGGTTGTCGAGCCGCTCGCCGGTCCCCTCGTCCCGACTATCAGCTAACCAGCGCCAAGCCTGAAGGAGCACCGCGGGACCCAGGAAACGGTCGCCATTCCACCAATGGCTCGGGCAGCCGGATGTGCAGCAGAAGCAGAGAATACATTCGTAGTAGCCATCGATTTTGCTGCGCTCCACCGAGGATTGGAACCGTTCCGTCGGGGGATCATGTGTCTTGGATTTGAGCCAAGGCTCGACCGCCGCATATTGCGCAAAGAGATGCGTGAGATCGGGGACCAGATCCTTTATGATCTGCATGTTTGCCAGAGGATAGATCGTCGCTGGGTTGGCTACGTCGGAAATGAACCTGGTGCAAGCGAGCCAGTTCGTGCCATCTATATTCATCGAGCAAGAGCCGCAGATGCCTTCGCGGCACGAGCGGCGGAAGGTAAGCGTCGAGTCGACCTTGTTCTTGATCCAGAAGAGAGCGTCGAGAACCATTGGTCCGCACTCATCGAGATCGACTTCAAAGGTATCAAGGCGCGGGTTCTCGCGGGAATCCGGGTCGTAGCGATAAATCTCGAATTTCTTGACGCGGACCGCACCAGCCGGCGCTGGCCATGCCTTCCCTCGCACGATGCGCGACTCCGGGGTGACGCCAAAATTCCTCGGAATCGGAAACCGCTTGAGCAGAGTAGCACGAGGCACTTGATTTGAGGATTCGATAATCATTCTGCGGTTGTCCCCAAAGCTTGCGCGTCAAGAGAAAGTATAGGCGCAAACGATATCGAAGCGATGAAATTCAGACGAGTTTGGCTAGCAAATGGATGTCGACGCCGGATAGCGCTCTCTGCGCGCGTTCCTCTGACGCTGCCGTCGCAATATCTACGTTATCCCGGGTACGGGACAATATGGTCGTGATTGCAATGTGTTACGGGCGTTGTCCGCCGGTAGAGTTCGAAATTCAGAACGCCAGCGAGAGAGATAAACAGTGATCTGATGAACTATCGACGGCATAGTGCTGCGCCAGGCTCTCGATGGTCATGTTCTCGGCAATTGCGTCGTGTGGGATCAGCAAGTACCCTGGTTCAGGGTTCGGCTCATAATCGCGCGCTGAAGTCGATCGCGATCGGCTCACGCCCATGAGCGCCGCAGGCACATCCTCCCGATAGATTCGGTCCACTTTCCGCTGCCCTCAATGTCCGGCGATCCGTTCGACGTCATTGTAAGATAGCAAAATCCCGAGTGATCGCCGTCGTATTCGTGAGCAGATTCGTGCTGAAAGGCTCGCGGTCAGGCGGGGACCCCAGAGTCACCCGCGACCTTCGCGAGTTGCGCGCAAGGTCGGCGCGCAATCGAAGACGTAATTGCTGCCGACGCGTAGCCACCGAAATCCCAACCCGGCGAGAAAAGGAAGCGCTCGCGATGTCCGGCAAGCAGGGCACCTGCGTGGCGGCGAGGCGAGCGCAGCGGCTTGTGGGCCGACTTTAACGCTTTGTTTCCCGCGTGTGACAGCGACGAGGACGCGGCGTGGATCGGCGGTCCAGGTGAATGGTTTTGGATCGGCGTTGTTTTGCGCGACGAAGCGGAGGGGCGGCCGTCTAGACCCTACCGGTTCTGCTTTGCTATTTTGCTCTTCCAAGCGTTGGGTTAGGCGCTCGATAAGCTCGGCAAGCTGATCGGGAGGTGGCCTACATTCAATAGAATCATAGTACGCCCCGCTTGGCGCGCGTGATGAAGAAGCCACCCGCTTGATCGAGCGCGTAGAGCCGCTCGAAGTCCAGGTAACCTCGATCCATGATGTAGAAGGCGCCGGCCTCGATAAGCAGCAGGTCCAGCACATTGACGTCGTGCATTTTGCCGTCGCAGATGTGGATGAAGGTGGGGAGCGATTCCCGCAGATCGAGCAGCGTGTGCAATTTTACGGCCGCCTTGGTGGAGCAAAACGGCGCCCACGGGAACATCGACAGGCACAGATCGATGGTCGTGGCATCGAGGGCATGCACGGTATTGGCCAGTTCTACGCCGAACGTCGACGTAGAGCGCGCGAGCCTTGCTGATCAGCCGTTGAGCCAACTCAAAGTAAATGCGCCAGTCGCGCGACTCGTTAGCATCGGCCAGCGTCGAGCGAGCGACCGCCGCACCGATCCCCATGTGGTAAAGCTTGCCGGCTTGAGCTGCCAAACACACTTCGATATCGCGCAAGCTCTCGCGGTAGGGCAGCTGCGCGAAGGCCATGACGCGAAACTGCTCGGCGCAACTGAGGCTACGCGTCCGGTGGTCGCCGCCGTATCGATTGACGATGCGGTGGAAGGTCTTCCACGGCAGAAAGTCCATGGCCTGTGCGAACAGGGTTTTGCCGAAATACATGGCGACTCCGGGCTGGCGAAAACCCGGAACGCTAGCGCAAACGACCATTTCCGATTCAAGTCGGAGACACCTCATGTCACCCGAAAAGCCCCGCCGCTATTGGCTTTCTGACCAAGGCCTCTCAAGTTAACCGGACAGTACTGGGCTCCGAGAAGACTTGATCGTGACCCACATAGACGACCACGGCTGGGCTCTCCGGTCCCGAAAAAAACGCTCCAAGTAAACGCAATGACGATCAAGGCCCGCTCGTGCGAGCACAGGCCATTTCGGCATGAGGACTTTCTTTCACAGACACGCATTTGCACTGCTCTCATTGGGCCCGCGTACGAGAAATTGTCGAACTCGGTGATGCGGTCCGGTTTTGTCTAGACGCCGATGGCACCGGCGCCCGAAATGTGGTTGTCATTGAGTCTCTATATATTGGGCGCCACCCAGGCGGACCTCGACGGCACTGCCGGAGAATTCCACCCGCAAAATATGCCAATGCAACCACTGCGCCGGATTGACGATGCCGTGAAGCGGCGCCTTCAAATCATGTGAAGCGATGTATGCAAACTGGTCAAGCTCCCGGCATGCCTCAGTCGCGGCCACCGCGGCTCGTCCACGAATGAGCGGGTCAACTGTTGGTTCGAACGACTTGGGAGGAAAAGCTTGATTCCATGCGCGACGGCGCCAGATCAAGCAACGGCTTCACGATTGTTCATCAAGCTATTTTTCGTTCCGGAGAGTCAGCCTGTTTGATGTGGCGATCTCTTGATCTTGCATTCGCTCCAGTACTTCGAGACGGTCTTCAGCGTCGGCGATAAGCTCCCGTAGGCCGCCTTCGACGCGCGTTTCTTTCGCATAGCGAAACAGTGTGCGCAGCCGTCGCAGTCGATGACGCAGCCAAATTTCTTCCTTCTCAAACTCCCTAGACATTCCACCGACCCGCTACCGGTCAGCCCCCTTGGCGTTATATGCTTACCCGGCAGACAAGTCCAAGGAATGTAGGTATGGGTACGGCACGACCTCCGCGAAGGCGGCGCTTTTCGTCAATGCGGCTGCCTCAGAGCTAGCCTGCGTGGGGCACTAAGTTCCTGAACGACTACGCCAATCCGCCCGTGCCCTAGCTCGCCGTTTTGGACGAACTGCTCAATCGCACGCCGCGTTATGTTGATCGGCACGGCTAAGCCCATGTCGATATTGCCGCCGCCGGATGCAGGATTGCGGTATCGATTCCAACGCTGTAACCGTGTGCTAATCCTTGAATTGCAAAGCGTTTACCCGCCGTTGCTAGAGATTCCGTGAGCCCAATTGGTCTTACTGCATCATAAAGTTTGTGGGCGCATGTGTTTTGCGGTTGAAGCCGCGCAGCATGGACATCGCGGTAATCTCCGGACGAGAATCGCAATCAGTCGTCGGCGCATGAAAATGGAGGCGGCATGACCATGGTCTATGTGGTCCGCGGCCAAAGCGGCCATACGAGGATCATAGGAAAAGAAGCTCGTCAGAGATTTGTGGCAGGTTTGGCGAGCGTGCCATGTATCGCTGCGCGCGATCGTGGGCATGCTTCTTGTTTGGTTCTTCAGCCTTGGTCAGGCCAACGCGATCGATCTCTATGCGCTTGCGCCACAGATAGATTTCGCCGTAGCGGTCGATGGCGCGACGCTCGCTGGTATCCTCGTCGGCGTCATCCTTGACCTTGCGGACCTGGGCTTTGATCATCGTCTCGCCGATCTGCCAGATCAGCGATCGTCGCTGCCGATTGTAACCGTGTTTGATCCAGTCCTCGTCGGTCGCGTTTTTCCCCGGATTGCCTTGGCGATTGCCGTCGATGACTGCCAGACCGAGGCACTGGTCCAAAATCACAGGCGGGCAAGACAAGGTCGGCGCGCAACGCGCACCGGCATGGCTTGGCGATTCCGATCTGGTCCGATGCAGAACTTGCTGGTGAGGCCGAAGCACTAGCGCGCAGGATCGCGGGCGAGCAGGCTACGCCTGAAATTCTGAAACTCGCAGGCCAAGTCGCTGAGGCGCAAATCGACCTCAGCTGGGTCCGCCAGGCGCGCCGACATTTGATTGAGCCTGGCTCGCGTTGCACTTCGGCTTAGAACTCAGGCTCCCCCCGAATTAGACTGCGGGCCATTTCGCTTACGGGTTAGCCAGAGTCAATTTGAGCACCGCAAGGAATCGAGCTGCTTCGCCTCCGGTAACGACGCGATGATCGAAGGTCGGCGACAAAGGCAGCACCCGGCGGATGACTTGCTGATCCTGGTCGACGACCACGCGCGGCTCGGCACGCCCGGCGCCGACGATAGCGACTTGTGGCGGCACAACGACTAGGCTGGCAAAGCGGCCACCTATCATGCCGAAATTCGACAGCGTTATCGTGGCGCCGCGCAACTCCTCCGGTGGAATTGAACGTGCCGCGGCGTCCGCGCGCATGCGATCGAGACCGGCGCGCAAATCCGCGCTATCGCGCTCGCCGACATTGCGCAGCACCGGCACGATGAGCCCGCCTTCAAGGTCGACGGCGATGCCGACGTCGACGCGGCTCAGCAGGCGCCGTTGCCCAGCCTCCGAATTGTACCAGACATTGAGCGACGGCTCCGCTTTGCAGGCCGCCGCGATGGCTTGAACGAGCCGGATGGTAAGGTCGGCATCCTTCGACCATGCGTCGATATCGACCTCTTCCGTCACCGTCGTCGGAACGACTTGGGTGTGCGCCACCGCCATGCGTTGGGCCATTGCGCGGCGCATGCCTTTGAGCGGTTGCGCCGGCCCGAGCTCTGTCAGGCTGCGCGCTGCGCGCTCAACATCGGCTCGTGTGATCATTCCACCAGGACCGCTGCCCTGCATCAGGTTGAGGTCCACATCGAGCTTGCGCGCCAGCGCGCGAATAGCGGGGAGCATCTGCAAGCCGCGCGCGGACGCTGGGGCCCCTGCCTCGCGTGGCGCCGGCTCGCTCCGCTGGACCTCGCCGACGATTGTGCCGGTGTCAGCTTCGGTTCCCTCGCTGAATTCGACCAGCGCGGCACCGACCTTGACCAGATCGCCCTTTGCGCCGAACCGTCTCGCGATTGTTCCGCTCCAAGGCGAGGGTATCTCGACGACGGCCTTGTCCGTCTCCACCGAAACCAGCGGCTGATTGGCCACGACGTGATCGCCTTCATTCACCAACCAGGCCACAATTTCGGCCTCTTCGAGGCCCTCGCGGAGATCCGGTAGGGTGAACGGGCGCGTCATGAGCTTCAGCCTGATTCAGCGAACTTGCAGGTCTTGCGGGCAGCGGCGACGATGCGCGCTACTGACGGCATGTATTGCCGCTCAAGGCGCGGCAGCGGTATGACTGTATCGTATCCGGTGACGCGGATCACAGGGGCGAGCAGCGACAACAGCCCGCGTTCGGCAATCAGGGCAGCAATCTCTGCGCCGAATCCGCCGGTACGCGCGGCCTCGTGCACGAGCACACAGCGTCCGGTCTTGGCGACGGAATCGAGAATCGTCTGCTCGTCGTACGGCTTGAGCGTGGCGAGATCGATCACTTCGGCATCGATACCTTCGGCGGCCAGTTCATCAGCGGCTTCCAAGCCGTCCTTGACCATTGCTCCCCAGCTGACGAGCGTTACGTCGCGCCCCTCTCGAACAACGAAAGCAACGTCCAGCGGCAAAGCCTCGCCGGTGTCCTCCACCTGGCCTTTGACCGCTCGGTAGATGCGTGTCGGCTCAAGGAACACGACTGGATCCGGGTCACGGATCGCGGCAAGCAGGAGGCCGTAGGCGCGTTCCGGTGCCGAGGGGATCACGACGCGCAAGCCGGGAATGTGTGCGAGCATAGCCTCGGTCGCCTCCGAATGACGCTCGGGGGCACGAATGCCGGCGCCATGCGGCGTGCGCAGCACCATCGGGGAGCTCAGCCGCCCCTGCGTTCGGTTGCGGAGCCTGGACGCGTGGTTCGCCAACTGATCGATGCAGGGATAGAGGAAACCCATGAACTGGATCTCTCCGACCGGCCTGAGCCCCTGCGCCGCCATACCGACGCAAAGTCCAGCGATCAGAGCTTCCGATAGAGGCGTGTCGAAGACGCGCTCGACGCCGAAGCGCTGCTGCAACCCGGCGGTCGCCCGGAAGACCCCGCCATTGACGCCGACATCTTCCCCGAAAACGACGACATTGGGATCATCCGCCAGAGCGCGGGCGAGCGCCAAATTGATCGCATCGACCAGCGTGACCTCAGGCATTCTGGTCCTCAACTTCCTTACGCTGGCCGGCATAGGCGCTCGGCAGTCTCGCGTAGAGATGGTCGAACATGGATTCGGGCGGACGCGGCGGGGTTGCCAGGTAGCGCTTGATCGCTGCTTCCACGCGCTCTTCGCATTCGCCGGCGACTTTCTCCTCCTCCGCCTTGCCCCAGTTCATCCGGCTGACGAGATAGGTCCGCAAGCGGACGATCGGCTCCTCCTTCCAGCGCTCCTTGACTTCCTCCGCCGGGCGATAACGCGCTGCATCGTCAGCTGTCGTGTGATCGCCGAGCCGATAGGTGACAGCCTCGATGAGGCATGGCCCTTCTCCCGCCCTGGCGGAAGCGATTGCCGCGGCGGCGGCGGCGCGCACCGCGATGACGTCGTTGCCGTCGACCTGCTCTCCGGAAAAACCCGCCGCGATGGCCTTCTGAGCCAGCGTCTGCGACGCCGTCTGCAGCTTGAGCGGCACCGAGATCGCCCACTGATTGTTGTTGATCAAAAATATCAGGGGCAACTTCCACACACCGGCGAAATTGATCGCCTCCCACACGTCACCCTTTGAGGTGGCGCCGTCGCCGAGGATGCAGACGGCGACGCGAGGTTCCTTGCGATATTTGAATGCATAGGCGACTCCAGCCGCGTGCGGGGCCTGCGAACCGACCGGAATGCAAAACGGAAAATCGTGGGTTGGGCCGGACCAGCAGCTACCTCGCTCGTCGCCACCCCAAAACAGAAGGATTTCCTCCATTTTCACCCCGCGCCACAACAGCGCAGCGTTGTCGCGATAGCTCGGAAGGAGCGCGTCTTCCGGCCTCATGGCGCTGGCAAGACCGACCGTGACTGCCTCTTGACTGCGACGTGGCATAGGTGCCGACCCGGCCCGTGCGCTGCAGCGACACGGCCCGCAAGTCGAAGGTGCGCGCCAGCACCATAGCGCGGTACAAGGAAACAACCAGGTCATGGTCGCCGGCAAAATCTGGAAGATCGCGCAGAACACTGCCGTCGGGCGCCAAATAGGGCTCGCCGGCGCACCTCGAATTTCGCAATCACCGGAAGGTCCTGGTCGGCCATTGTGTCCTCGCCGCAGGCGGATACGACCATGATCGCACCGGTCAACTCCATGGGAAAGGTCGGCCTGGCATCGTGCGGCAATTTCACCGTTCAGGTAGAGGCTGATTCTGAAGCACTGCAGCCGTCTCCTCAATCGGCTGATGCGCGTCTCCCCTCTCCAGTTCGGCGCAATGATGATCGTCGATCTGCGCCAATTCGTCTCAGATCCTGGGGGAACAAGCGGCGAAGCTCTTCGCCCGACTGCGCCGCCTCGGAGCCAAGGATTACGCGGCATCTCCTCTCAGACGTGCGGCTCCAAACGCTCCTCCGTTACCAGACTCTCCCTGGCGCACACCTCGTTGGTCTTATATGGCCAGCATCCAGCGCTGGCGCGGGCCGCCGCATTTTGCGAGGCGTTCAATCTGCGCGTGCCAATTCTGATGGCGCCTATGGTCGGCGCCTGCCCCGCTTCGCTGGCTATCACCGTTGCCAATGCCGGCGGGCTGGGCGGCTGCGGCGCACTCCTGATGCAACCAGACGCGATCCAGAAGTGGGTGGCAGAAGTGCGCGCAGGCACAAACGGCGGATTTCAACTCAATCTCTGGATACCGGATCCGCCACCCAAGCGCGATGCCGCTGCCGAAGATGCTGCACGGCGATTTCTGGGCAATTGGGGACCGGAAGTGGTGCCGGAGGCCGGTGACGTCAATAGCCCGCCAACAGGCGCGAAGTCACGAAACCGATCAGACCAATTCTGCGTGATTGGGGAGTGGAATCCGCGCCGGGCGGACCGGCTGAAACTGCGCCAGCAGTTGCATCGCCTTGAGATCGAGGAACTGAACGCGCCGATCATTCAGGGCGATCATGCCTTCGCTGCGCAGCCGGGTGAGCATGCGGTTGAGGTGCGGCACGCTCAGCCCCAGCGCGTCGCTCATCATCTCCTGCGTGAACGGCAGGTTGAGCACCGCCTCTTCGGCGCAGCCGACCATGGCCAGGCGCGAGTGGATTTCGAGGAGCAGATGGGCGAGCCGCTCGATCGGCGTGCGGCGGCCGATGTCGATGATGCGCTCGGCGCAGTTGACCCCTTCCTGCACCGCGAGCCAGGTCAGCGCCAGCCCGAATTTCGGCCGCCGGCAGCAGAGCCCGACGAACGCCTCGAGCGAGCAGACCTGCAGTTTCATGTCGCTGACCGCGATCACCGCGTTGGCGGCACGGTCGAGGAAGCTGCCCGGTAGTCCGACCACGTCTCCCGGCAGGACGAAATTGACGATCTGGCGCTTGCCGTTGCGCATGAGCTTGTAACGCGCGGCGAAGCCGTCCTTGACGAAGCACAGCTTGTTGAATTCATAGCCGTCGTGGACGAGGTCACGTCGTTTCTTCACCGATTGCTCGGCCTCGATGACGGCGCGCAGCGCCTGCAGCTCCGGCAGGCTGAGATCGACGAAACTGCGCAAGCGCGCGACGAACGGATCGCCGCGCCAGATATCCTTGGCGGCGCGGGCGGAGCCTCGCGCCACGGTCCGCAGGGAAACGTCGCTCATTTGATTAATCTGGATCAATAACGACAGTTAAAGCTACCCCTACTAAAGACGGTCACACTCCGCGCCGGAAATCGACTACCGTCGGAAAAACTAACGCAAAATGGGAGGCCGCCATGGCCACTGACAAAAAATCCGCGTTCCCTGCACTCTCGCGGCGCCGTCTGCTGCGGCAAGCGGTCGCAACCGGCGCCGGGCTCGGCGCGCTCTCCGCCGGCGGCGCCGGCCGGCTCGCCTTCATGGGCCGCGCGCTTGCCGCCGATCAACCGCCGATCGGGACCTACCCGGACTGCTGCTCCGGCTCCACCGTAACCATCGGCGCCACGGTGCCGCGCACCGGCGCCTATGCCGTGCAAGGCGAGGACGAGCTCAAGGGCATGGAGCTTGCGGTCGAGCACATCAACGAGGGCCATGAGCTGATCAAGAAGATCGCGCCCAAGGTCGCCAAGGGCGTGCTCGGCAAACAGGTGAAGCTCGTCGTCGCCGACAGCGGCGCCAAGCCGAACCAGGCGGTGCAGGAGCAGCAGACCTTCATCAATGACAACAAGATCGCGCTGATGACCGGGTCCACTTCTTCCGCGGTCGCGGTCGCGCTCAACAAGTTCGCCGAGCGCGAGAAGGTGCTCTACGTCACCGGCATCTCCGGCTCCAACGACACCACCGGCAAGGACTGCGTGCGCTACGGCTTCCGTCAGAATTTCTACGGCGAGACCGCGGCCAACGCCATCGGCCCGATACTGGTGAAACACTTCGGCAAGGACCGCAAGGCGGCGTTCATGACGCCGGACTACACCTACGGTCACACCGTCACCAAGTCGATGAACGACTATCTGACCAAGAACGGCAACTGGACCATGGTGACCAACCAAGTCTCGCCGCTGGGCACGCAGGACTTCAGCCAGTACCTGACCAACATCGCCAATTCCGGCGCCGAGTTCCTGGTGAACGTGAACTGGGGCCGCGATGCAGTGCTGTCGGTCCAGCAGGCCAAGCAGTTTGGCATCCTGCCGAAGATGACGCTGGTGATCCCCTACCAGATCCCCTTCCTCGCCAAGGAAGCGGGGCCGGAGCTTATGGCGGGCGTCTACGCCGCGACCGACTTCTGGTGGACGCTCGAGGACCAGTATCCACTGGCCAAGATGTTCGTCGACGCCTTCAACAAGAAGTACGGCTACCGGCCCGAATGGGGCGCCGAGAACGCCTACATGCAGTTCGCCATCTGGGCGCGCATGGTGTCGGAGGCCGGCACCTTCTACCCGCCGGACGTTATCAAGAGCTACGAGAAGGGCGAGACGTTCCCCTCCATGGTGGGCGACGTGCAGTTCCGCGCCGAAGACCATCAACTGGTCCGGCCGGTCGTCATCGTCCGCGGCAAGGCGCCGAAGGACATGAAGAACAACGAGGACTACTGGGAAGTCCTCGAAGTCGTCCCCGGCGCGCCGCTGATGCAGAAGCCGGATGCGTTCGGTTGCCACCTCGGCGATTACACCTGACGGCCGTAGACGCCTTCTCCGCATGGACCAGGCGGAGAAGGCCCGTCATTGCCGGGCCCAAGGCGCGAAGCGCCGTCTTCGCCTCTTGCGGCCCGGCCGCTTTTTAGGAGGAAGACGACTGGGGTGCCCGGCACGAAGCTGGGGACGAGAACGGCGGTGACGCCGAAAAGCAACGCAACGAACGGCTGACCTGCGAAACCGCGGACATAAGCGTGATCAACTGGGCCAATTTTATCTCGCAGGTCTTCAACGGAGTGGTGCTCGGGGCGCTTCTGGCGCTGATCTCCTCCGGCCTGACCATCATCTACGGCACGCTCGGCGTCCTCAACCTTGCCCACGGCGCGATGTTCATGCTCGGCGGCTACGCCGGCTGGGTCGCCTATACCTATACGGGCTCCTTTATCGTCGCCGTCATCGCCGGTTCGCTGTTCGTCATGCTGGTCGGCGTGGTGATGGAGCGCGTGGTCATCCGCTACTTCTATTCCCGGCCGCACGAGGACCAGCTGCTGGTGACCTTCGGCCTTGGCATCGTGTTCGTGGAGACCGTGCGCTTTTTCTTCGGCAGCCTGACGCAGACCATTCCGCCCCCGCCCGCCCTGGTCGGGATCACCCCGCTCGGCTTCATGTTCTATCCGACCTACCGCCTGGCGCTGCTCGGCATCGTCGCGGTGGCGCTGATTGCGCTCTACGTCGTGCTCTACCGCACCCGCATCGGCATGATCGTGCGCGCCGGGATCGAGGATTTCGATCATGGTCGATGCGCTCGGCATCGACGTCTACAAGGTGTTCATGCTGGTGTTCGGCATCGGCGCCATGGCGGCGGGGTTTGCCGGCATTATCAACGCGCCGGTGGTGTCGATCGCGCCGGACGTGGGCGAATCGGTCCTGGTGCAGACTTTCGTGGTGATCGTCATCGGCGGCGTCGGCTCGTTTCCCGGCGCCGTGCTCGGCGGCCTGATCGCCGGCGAGATCATCAGCATCACCTCGATGTTCAACCCCGGCTATGCCTACGTGATGCTGTTCGTGGCGATGACATTGGTGCTGGTCATTCGTCCCTACGGACTGCTCGGAACGGCCGACCGCGAATGAGCGTGATTGTTTGATGTCGCGGCAGCGTCCCTTTGTGATCGAAATCCTGACGGCGATCGGGCTGATCGCCGCGCCGTTCATCCTGCCGCACCTGGGCTTCGCCCCGACGACCATGAGCCGCATCGTGGTGTGGGGGTTTTTCGGCATCGGTTTCGACATCCTGTTCGGCTTCACCGGCCTGCTTTCGTTCGGCCAGTCGGCCTTCTTCGGCACCGGCGGCATGGTCGCAGCCTATCTGCTCACCGTCACCGGCTTTCCCCATGTCGTGCTGTCGCTGTTCATCGGCATGGCCACGGCCGCGGTCGTCGGCTATCTGGTCGGGCTGATCGCGCTGCGCCGCACCGGCATCTACTTCGCCATGATCACCGTGGCGATTGCCGAAGTCTTCTATTTCGTCGAGTTCAACCCGCTGTCGGACTATACCGGCGGCGAAAACGGGCTGCCCGGCGTGCCGACGCCGGTGCTTGCGCTCGGTTTCACCACCATCCGCTTCAACACCGACCTGACGCTCTATGCGTTCCTGGCGTTCTGGTATTTCATCGGCATCGTCATTGCGCTGCGCATCGTCCGCTCGCCGGTCGGCGCCGTGCTCAGCGCCATCCGGGACAACCCGGTTCGCGCCGCCGCCGTCGGCCACACCATCCACGGCTACAAGCTGACCGCCTTCGTGATCGCCGCCGCCTATGCCGGCTTTGCCGGCGCGATGCTCGGCGTGATGCAGGGCTTCATGCCGCCGGACGCCTTTACCTTCGACACCTCGGGCCAACTGGTGATGCAGACCGCGATTGGCGGCGCCGGCACGCTGTTCGGCCCCCTGATCGGCGCGGCTATCTGGCTCTATCTGAGCGACTTCCTGCAGACCACGCTTCACCTCGGCGCCGCCTGGAAGCTGATCCTGGGCCTTGTGTTCGTGCTGCTGGTCTGCTTCCTGCGCGGCGGGCTGATCGGCGGCATCAGGGATCTCTATGAGATGACGACCCGGAAGCGGGTGGGCGGCCTTGAACCCGAAGAAGCCGCCCCGATCCCCGGCATGACGGCGGCGGACGAGCAGAAGACGGCGCGCGCGGAAATCGCCGGGCAGCCGCCGGCGACGCCATTGCCGCCGCGCGGGCGGAAGACCGGGACGTTTTCCGGCCCGATCCTGGAGGCGACCCGCCTGACCAAGCGTTACGGCGGCCTTGTAGCCAACAGCGACATCAACTTCATCGTGAACCACGGCGAGCTGCGCGGCATCATCGGGCCCAATGGCGCGGGCAAGACGACCTTCTTCAAGATGTTGACCTGCGAGGTGCCGCCCACCTCCGGCCGGATCGTATTCGAGGGCCGCGACATCACGGGGCGCAAAGTCACCGACGTGTGCCAGCTCGGCCTGACCAAGAGCTATCAGGTCAACCAGCTGTTCACCCGGCTCAGCGTGCGCGAGAACCTGACCATCTCGGCGCTGGCGGAGCTGCGCGGCAAGTTCCAGCTCGACATGTTTCGCCGCGTCGCCAAAGTCCCCGGCCTGGCCGAGCAGGTCGAGCACACGCTCGCGCTCGTCGATCTTGAAGCGCGTGCCGACCGCCCGGTCGCGGCGCTCGCCTATGGCGAGAAGCGGCGCCTCGAGGTCGGGCTGGCGCTGGCTAGCTCGCCGTCGCTCCTTCTGCTCGACGAGCCGCTCGCCGGCATGAGCCCGCACGAACGCGTCGAGATGGTCAAGCTTTTGAAATCGATCGCCCGCGGCCGCACCATGATCATCATCGATCACGACATGGACTCGCTGTTCGAGCTCGTCGAGCGCGTCACCGTGCTGCAGGAAGGGCGCGTGCTGGTCGAAGGCACGCCGGCGGAGATCAAGGGCAACGCCGCGGTGCAGGAAGCCTATCTCGGCGGAGTGCTGGCGGCATGAGCCTGCTCGTGGTCAACGGACTGAACACCTATTACGGGGATTCGCACATCCTCTTCGACGTCGCGCTGACCGTCGAGCGCAACGAGGTGGTGGCGCTCCTCGGCCGCAACGGCGCCGGCAAGAGCACGACCTTGAAGAGCCTGATGGGCGTGGTCACGCCGCGCGCCGGCTCCATCGTCTTCGACGGCGCCGAGATCGCCGGCCGAAAGAGCCACGCCATCGCCCAGGCCGGCATGCAGCTCGTGCACGAGGACCGCCGCATCTTCGGCAGCCTCAACGTCGAGGAGAACATCATCCTGGCCGGGCTGACGGCGCCGAACCGCTGGCCGCTCGAGCGCATCTACACCATGTTCCCGCGGCTCAAGGAGCGGCGCACGAGCCGCGGCACCGACCTCTCGGGCGGCGAGCAGCAGATGCTCGCGATCGCGCGCGCGCTCGTGCGCGAACCAAAAATCCTGCTGCTCGACGAGCCGTTCGAGGGCCTCGCACCGATCATCGTGCGCGATCTCCTCGCCACCTGCCGCGCGCTCGCCCAGGCCGGCCAGACCATCCTGGTGGTCGAGCAGAACATCTCCGCCGCCATGACGCTCGCCGACCGCGTCTACATCATCAACAACGGCCACATCGTGGAATCGCTCAGCGCCGAGGCCGTGCGCGAGCAGCCCGAAGTGCTGCACCGCCATCTCGGGATTTAGCAGCTCCGTCCAAGGGGCGGCGCCGATTGAGGATGAGCGCTGTGACGTGAGAGCGTTTTTACAGGAATACGCGGTCCCAGGGCGGGGGTTTTTCATTGCCGCTGCCAAGAAAACCCGCGGCGGGCGCATCTGAAACTCGGCACGGCGGCTGCCTCAGAATTGAGGGGGGCGGCCAGCGCCAGCGTGGCCTGAAATCGCAAATTCTTGGCCGTTCAATAACAAGACGTGATGCGCCCCTGTGGGCCTTCGCCTTGGAATGTTCAAACTTTAGCCAGATCGGGAATAGGCCGACGAGCCGCTTATCGTTCCGCGCCTTCACTTTCACCTAGGACGAGAGTTCCGCATGAGCCAGCCCGCTTTTGCTCCGCCTGCGCCGGCGCCATTCCTACACCGGGCCTTCGATTGGTGGCTCGAACAGGTGAAGCATGTGCTACCGCCAACGATCTTCTTCTTCGTTGGCTTCAACCTGATCTTGTGGACCAAGCGCCTGATTCTGGAAGAGCAGGGCATTGAGTTCAGTGGCTTTTTCACTGCGACGGTAGCTGCGTTGCTGGTCGGAAAAGCGGTCCTGGTAACCGACAACCTACCCTTTATGCGCCGCTTTGACGGCGCGCCAATGATCCAGCCCATTTTGTTCAAGAGTACCATCTACTGGCTGTGCGTACTGATCGTGCGGCTCGCCGAGGGGCTCGTCCATTTCCTCGCTGCCGGCGGCGTGATCGCCGATTTCCCGGAGCACCTTGTCCAGCATTTTTCTTGGCCACGCTTCTTGTCGATTCAGATATGGCTGACGGTGCTATTCCTTATCTACGTCACGATACATGAACTCAACATGCTCTTCGGCGACGGCGAACTCTTTCGCCTATTCTTCCGCTGGCGCTCGTCCGAGGCCAAGCTTACCCGCCGTCAGCGCATTCGCCTGCTCACCCGGCTCAACCGCTTGACCGAAACCAACCCGATCGAGGCCTTCAGCGAACGGGGCTCGCCGGCGCACGCTGAGCTGGTCGACATCCTGCACCAGCTCGCTTCGCCGCCCGTCGCGACGTCGGCTCGTTTTTGACTCACAGAAGGTTTGCGCCATCCTCCACTTCGGCCAAGACGCCTGTGAACGGTGCGAACGCCATGGACGGGCCGGGCGGCGGTGGCGCCGGCGGCGGCATCAGCACAAACACCCCGCAAGGGTCCGGTAACGTGGCAGCGGCAACGCCGGCGCCGGCTGTCTCTCCGGCAATGGGCAGCTTGCGGGTTCTAGCGGTGCTGGCGGCAACGCGACGCCAGCCATGCTCTATTTGCCAGGCTGCGGCGGCGGTGGTGGTGGCGCGAGCCTTACCGGCGCTGGCGCCGGCGGCAAGGTACGAACGGCGGCGGCGGTAGTGGCGGGGGGAGCACCCGCAACACCTTCACGGCCGGGCGCCGGCGGCGACGGCGGCGATGGCTTCGCGGGCGTGCGCTCGTGGTAGAAATTCGCGAACTGAGACGCATCGCCCACGCGGCTCGAGCTGAAGGCGGTGGCAAAAGCGAACGGCCCCGAAGGGCCGCGGTCGGTCTTAATCAGGTCGCCTGATCGCCGGCTTTGGCGGCACGATCTTGGAAAAACTTCGCCGCAAAATCCTCAAGGCTTTCGTCAAAGCGACGCTTTCGAGCGGCTGCAATAAACCGCTCGAACTGTTCTGGATCAGTCCTATTCGGCCACTTTATTGGCTTTGTGTCTGCTTTTGCCATGCGACCACTCATCTTGAGCACCGGCAGGGCCAATGGACGGGGAAACCGAGGGGTTACTGGGGGGCATTGGGAAAGTCTCCCCGTCCGGGCCGTTAATGCCGATCGCGATCCTTAGTTCCGTGCCTTCGCAGGATTGCAATTGACGCTCGCCAAAGCGGGCCGCCCCACGGCATGCGCCCGCCCGCAGGACGGCCCTAGCCGCCCGCGAAAGGAACCAACCCGAACGGGCGGCTGCCGGCAAGCATAGCCGTTTTGATGTGGCGGGAACTGGTGCAAATGTGGGAGGCAATTTGCGGAACGCGTTCTGCGACCAGAGCAGTAGATCGGAACTGCGCAGACCCGCTCGCGTTATCGGGTCAAGTGGACGGGGAGCGGTTTCCAAACCTTTGCAAGCAAAGGTTCCCCGTCCGAGAAGCCCCGCCAGATGCTCCGTCTCTGCGGGGCTTTTCCTTTTAGGAACGTCGTTTTAGGAGTTCGCTCACTCGCGGACATTCTCACCAAATATGGGTTGAGGCCGAAGGCGAATCCCCTTCGGTAAAGCGGGACCGATTGTTGCCCAGTGCGTCGCGTCTACTGCCGTTCCTAGGTCGTTGTGATCGACGGTCATCGGGCGAAAAGTGCTGCCCGTCCAGTATCCAACGACTATCTCGCTTGTTCCCATCAACTGTGCATCCGGCGGTTTCCCCGCCGCGGAAACGATGAGCAGCAACCGCTCCTTGATTGGCGGGGGGTGAGCCGCGTTAGTCCATTTCAAATCTGCCACTGTGCAACTCCCCTTGACGACGAACCGGCTGCGGCTACTGGATTATAGCGCCCCGACGCAGTGGACTAGACCGCGCCGGGACTTGCCACCGACAGTCTGTCAACGGGACCGTCGATGGCGATTCCTCCGATAGCACGAATCCGCACGACTTCCCGCGGCCGCAGCCGTGAGTTACCGGATGTGTATGCCATGCACCCGAGTTCTCAAAAACGCGATAGTCACTTGCATCGAGGAAACCAAAACGGCCTGACACTTACGGCGCCGGGCCGGCACCCGCTCCGCCCGGCGCTTTTATCGGGGTAGCAAAATGAGCAAACTAAAATTTGAGCAGATGCACGTCGAAGATCAGATCGTTCTTCTTTTGAAAATGAGTATGGGTCGATTTTAGGCGCCGCGTCTGCGGAGCTCCTCGCACCGAGAGAACCGAGTACCCGGTACGCTTTGCAGGGGTTCGCCGAAGAACCTGCCATATTCGAGCGTCCCGTTGTGGAACGCGTTACCAGTCGGCCGTTTCGCGATGCGGCCTTTTCGTCGGCAGTGCGAGCAGCCTACGATAACACATGCGCAATGACGGGCCTCAAGATTATCAACGGCGGTGGCCTGCCAGAGGTGGAGGCTGCTCACATTCGACCAGTTTTCGATGCGGGACCGAGATTCGGTCCGCAATGGTCTTGCTTTATGTGGTAGATTCACTGGATGTTCGACCGTGGACTGTTGTCGCTTGCGGACGATCTTACAATTCTCATGGCAGAGAGCCGCGTGCCAGAAACCGTCAAGCGATTAATCAACCCAGAGCGCAAGCGTACTGTTCCCGGGACGCGCTGAATTTAGGCCGCACCCACAGTTCTTGCGCTTTCACCGCGAGGCGGTTTTCAAGGGTTAACGTGAAAGTCGCTTGGCGATATCGTGTTCCTCAAGGGATGGGATCTGTCGACCTCGGAGATGCGTCCTAACAGTCGATCCCACTGTGCAGGGGCGGTGATAGTCGCCCAGGCTGAGGCGGATACCTTCAGCTGCCGGTTTCTGCCTGCAGATATGTGTCGCAGTGAGGGAGTTGTCGTCCGGATTAACTTTTGGTTTGGCTGCAAATCGTCCGGTTGATGGGCAGTTCGTAATTGCCGCCGCGCAAAGTTCTACCTGAATTCCAGGCGAACCGGCTTTCCCTCGGTGGTCGTCTCGACAGCCGCGACGCGAACGGCGTCTTGCCAGACGCCCCTCGGCCTCGCTTTCCGCCGGAACGTTCGCCGCCGAGATAGGCATCGTCGAGAGGACTTCTACAATCCGCCGGCCTCTCGATCGGATATCTCTCACCGATCAACCGCGAGCGTCAGCATCACGCTGCGGCAGTCACCCCCGACGCACATTACGTTGCGTAACAAATAATATTACTGACATGCAGTGATATTCACGCTTTTTTGGCGGGAATCTTCGTTGACCTCACGATGAGTTGAGTATCAAATATGCGTGTGGGCGACGGGTGCTCCGGCAACGCCGGTTCCGGGGAGTGATTGGGTCAAGGAGGATTCTGGAATGCCTGCCCATTCGAAACGTATACAATACGATTGGAGTTTGAGTTCCGTGAAAGAAACTGGGGCGCTCACCGCGCGCCATACTTTGCCAATTCACGACGTGATTGGGCTGCTCAAGACGGGCAACGCGTTCTTAATTATTGGATGGCACAGTCCGTCCAGGTAGACGCTCTGAAGGAGTAGCGCAGCGCCAGAGAGAATCCTGCGGAATGTCGCGCCGTATCGAAGCGACATACGCGCTATTAGCAAGATGTCAGCGGCATTTGGCGAGAGGTGCGCTGGCCGCGTTCGAACGGCCGCCAAGGCAAAGCCTTAGCACCATGGAAAATCGCCAACCCGACTGACGCCGACAGTTCGCACCTGGTGCACGATAAACCGCGCGCCATAAGGATGCACATACGTCGCTGTCCGGCGCCGT
>CAWHZA010000050.1:0-66256 GCA_963833665.1 uncultured Alphaproteobacteria bacterium
CCTTTTCCGTCGGGCTGAGGTCTTGAGCGAAGTCGTTCTTCACGCTAGTGCCCGCTTTACAGTTGCTACGTCGTCCTTCAGCGACGTAAGCGGCATGGCCGCGACGCATTCGCGACCGGGTCCAACCAGCAGCAGATCGAGCCCGTGTCCGATCTTCGCCGATCGCTACCGAAGTGGTGAGCCGCGGAACCCGACCTTCAGGGCCAGAAGCGGACCTCGCACCGGGCAACCGACGCCATCATCAACATGAGCTATTTGATGCCGCTCGCGGCTTGTTCGATCAGGTCGGCGACGGCCTTGGGATTGGAGACATAGATCGCGTGGCTGCCAGGCACCTCAACAACTGTGGCGCCGGCCCGTTTCGCCATGAACTGCTGGGCGGGATAAGGAATCATCTTGTCGTCGCGGACTTGGAGATACCAACTGGGTTTCGACTTCCACGCCGGCTGCGTGACCGCGCCGCCAAGGGCGTCGACGCCCCACGGCACCTGGGAGTCGGCCATGAAAGCGGCGGTCTTCGGATCGACGTCGCCGGCGAAGGAAGCCGCGAATTTGATCTTGTCAAGAAATAGATAACCGCCGTTGGGCGGCAAAATCGGCGGCACCGGCGCGCCGGGCGGCGGATTGGCGATCAGCGTATTGACCGACTCGCCCGCGTCCGGGGCGAAGGCGGTGATGTAAACCAACCCCGCAACGTTCGGGTCGGTCCCTGCTTCGGTGATCACGACCCCGCCGTAGGAGTGCCCGACCAGGACTACAGGGCCGGGTTGGGAGTGGATCACCAACTTCGTTGCGGCCACATCTCCCATCAGCGAGATGGTCGGATTTTGCACGACGCTGACGTTGAAGCCGTCCTTCTTCAGGATGTCATAGACACCCCTCCAGCCGGCGCCGTCCACGAAGCCGCCGTGGACAAGAACGATATCGTTGATCTTAGGCATCGCCTCAACTCTCCGTTGCCGGCATTGGCTCTTCTTGCCATGCCCGAGCGCTACGAACTACGCAAGCAATCCCCGAAATCTCGACCGTTCACGCGTGAAGCTTGGAGGAAAACCATCACCCGTCCGCTAGCGGGCCAGCCCACGGCTGTCCGCGTGAATTCCGCTCCCCCGCCTGTCGGCATGAGCCCAGGCGGGCCACATATTTGTGACACAATTACTACAATGAAATGTCAGTTCGGCGAAAAGCGGGGCACCCATGCGGATGGAACGGCAAGCCCGGTCAAGCTCCCTAGCGTGGTCGAACCCGTTGGGCTGGTGGTGGGGTCTGTTGACCCTCGTCAGCGGCGCAAACATCACGGTTTGGCTCTGGCTGTACCACCAGCTCCACGACCATCCAGCCCGCGGTCTCGACAGCGCGTCCGGCATCGAGCCAATGCTGCTCCTCAGTGCGGCCTATGTTTTTGGTTGCGCATTCAGATCAATTCTTCCGCGTGCGGATGTTCAGCGGATATGTTTGTTCGATACGTGGCTGTCGAGCGTTGTCGTCGGACGCTCGGTGGCGACCGTGGCCGAGCTCTGCTTCGCGGCGCAGTGGGCTATCGTCCTGCACCAACTTGGCGTGATGACGGAAGCTGATACGACCCTGAATGCCGCATGCCTGGTCACGTCACTGATTCTCATCGCGCAATGCTTTTCATGGTATGCGGTGCTCACCACCAACTATTTGGGCAGCGCCATCGAAAATTCGATATGGGCCGTCGCCTTCTTTGCAGTTGCGATTGGCCTCTGCCGGTCGCTGCCGGACTTTGATGGCCTGGTTCGTGTGGTCCTTGCCGTCGCCATTGTCGGGATTGCAGGCTATCTAACCTTTCTCGTGACCGTCGACGTTCCGATGTATCTGCGGCGATGGCGGGCCGCGGCGGGCCATGGCGGCAAGCTTCTGCGACCACTCGAGGGCCTCCGTGACGTGAGCACGCGTTGGGTCGTGACGCACGATCTTGCTCAGTGGAAGAACGAGATTGCCTGGATGTCGCTTTATTTCAGTGTCGCGGTCTGGGCAAGCCTCGCACTATGCGTCTTCTACTCGCTCGAAAGTCATCTTGCGGGCTGTCGAACCCAGGCGACAGTGGCCAGCTGTGGCGTCGAACAGCAATGGTTGGACAACAGCACCCGGTAATGCCGTGAAGGCAATTCATTCTCAAGTATTTGTTCGTTGGTCGCGGGCGGACCCGAGCTAAGGCAGCGCGAAGCGGAGAGTGCTCCCTTTCGGCTTTGCGACAGCGAGGTCCCGCTTTTCCCTTCCCCATATGTTTGGCAGGCGATCAAGGTCTGCTTTGGGGCACTTTCCGGACTGAAGTCGGACATCTCCCGAGGTCCGTGAAGGGCCGCGAACAGACATCGCCTGCCCTCGCCTGACAAAACCAAAGACCCCAGCAAGGGGGACCTTGCCGGGGTCTTCAGACGCTTTACAGCGCAGGCGCGAGGGCTCGGGGGCGAGGGGGAGCGCCTGTGCTGCGCTTACAACTTTGCGCCCGGCGCTTCCCAAATCTGTATCGAATTGCTCACTTCGATGGGTCGGCGGCGGGCTGTGGATATCTTAGCGGCGATCGTCATAGCGATCGTCATGGCGATCGTCATGGTGATGGCGGTGTCGCGTGTACATGTAGAGGTCACCATGGTCCCGATGCCGGTGTCGCACGCCAACGCCAACGCCAACGTTGCCGACCTCAACTCCGACGTCTTCCGCGACGATCATTGGTTTGTCGCCGGCGCTCAAAGAGCCGGCAAATGCCGGCACCGTTAGGAGCGGAACGACAAAAAAGGCGAGTAAAGCATTCTTCATGACATTCTCCTGGGCTGGGACGCTCGCCGTCCCGACGCTCATCAGAATGCGCGTTTGGTGTTCCTGTAGTCTGTATAGAATTGACCAGCACGCTATCTGGAACGATACCTCGCTGAGGCCGTTACCTTTAGACACAAAACAAAATAACGAGGATGCGGCAATGGACAAAGATCGAATCAAAGGCTCGGCCGAGCAGGCCAAGGGTGCGGTGAAAGAGACCGCCGGGAAGATTTTTGGCGATAAGAAGCTGGAAACCGATGGCAAGACCGACAAGGCTGCCGGCAAAGTGCAAAACGCGATCGGTGGATTAAAAGATGCGGTGCGCGGTAAATAACCTCAGCACCGTCAAATGAGACCTCCCATGGAATTGATCCTGATTATCGTTGTACTGGTGCTGCTGTTTGGCGGCGGCGGCGGATACTTTGGTCGCAGACGAGGGTATTGGTGATTGAACGCGGCCTGCGCTCAGGGACGGACTTCTGCATAATTCCGCAAAATCGCCCAGACTGCGGGCGTGGCGGCAGTCGCCGGTCTCAAGATCGTCAACCGTCTCCGCCCTTAATCTGCGGCTGGTCGCGCAGAACGACATTCAGCAATGAACTGTGGATTTCGATGCTGCCGTTATAGTCGATCAAGCCCAGCTTGCGAAATTTATTCATGAAGAAGCTCACGGGCGACCGGGTCGTTTCGATCATCTCCGCAAGCGTCTCCGGGCTGACTTTTGCTATGATCGGTTCCGGCCGGCCTTCCTTGCCAAAATTCGCCGGCAGGTGTGGGCGTGTCACTTCAGGAGTCTATCGCAGGCACTGACGCCATAAGAACGGCCACGGACCGGAGGCCTTGTTTTTGGGTTCGGTCCGCAGCCGCTTCGCTCTATGGTGCTCCCGTAGAGCGCACCTAACGCTAAATGCCAATCGGATCTCACTTCGGCGGATCGCGCTCTCGCGCGTTCAACAACAAATTCAGCGCACGACGCCGGTCGGACGTGAGCGATTTTGCTCAGAGTCCGGACGGACATAGGCGTAGCTGTCTAAACGATGACGCCAATGCGAACCGTGCGCGGTTGAAGAGTATGAACGCTCCAGCGAATTGGCCCCGCAATCGGCTGTTGCTGGCGTTGCCCTCCCGCAATCTCAAGCGGCTCAAGCCCGAGCTTGAACAGATTCGCTGCCAACGCGCGCAGGTCCTGATGGACGCCGATAGTGCGCTCAACCATGTGTTCTTCCCCGATAGCGGTGTCGTCTCGGTGGTGGCGGTTTATGCGGACGGCAGCATCATCGAGATGGCAACGATCGGAAGGGAGGGCTGCAGCGGCGTGCAAGCCATCTTGGGAGCCAAGCGCTCCTCGGTCCAGCTTCTCGTCCAAATCCCGGGGAGCGCCGCAAAGATGTCGCGCGCGGCGTTTACGCGGGCCATGCAGTCGATGCCGTCCTTCCGAAGTGTCATGGACGCTTACGTCCAAGCCTTTCTCGAACAGGTCATGGTGTCGGTCGCGTGCAACGGTGCGCACAGCCTCAAGCAGCGGCTGGCGCGCTGGCTGCTGATGATGCGTGACCGCAGTGACGGTGACGCGCTCCCTATCACTCAGAGCCTGCTCGCCGAAATGTTGGGGGTCCAAAGGCCAAGCATCAGCCATGCTGCCCGGGAGTTCGAACGTGCCGGTTTGATCGAACGCGGCCGGCGGCAAGTCACGATACTTGATCGGCAGGGCCTCGCGGAGGCATCTTGCGAATGTTATCAATTGGTCCGGGCGCGCCTCGCTTTTCACCTTCCCAAGACATACGAGTGATATTGTCGCTACCCCGTATCGGTCATGTACATTACCGACAGCACCCCCCTAAACTGAGTTAGAATTCAGGGCGCCCAGGCAGGGTGGGCGGAGTGCCCTCTCCGGCAGCTGCTGTCGAGGATGAGCCCCGTCATCACAAGGTGCGCAGGAACCGGCCGTGAGCGAAGTCGACCCCTGGATCTCGTAGAGACGATCCGTGAAGGCCTGCTCGTGCTCGATCCCGACCTGACCGTCCGGTTTGTGAACCGTTCCTTTGGCGACACATTCGCAGTCACTCCAGAGGACACGGTCGGCCGCAAGCTCTATGAGCTCAGCAACGGACAGTGGGACATTCCCGAGTTGCGCTCCTTGATCGAAACCATCCTTCCTGAACGTGACACGATCGAGGCCTTCGAAGTGGACCGCGTCTTCCCGTCGATTGGACGACGGGTGATGCTGCTCAATGCGCGGAAGGTCTATCGGGCCGGCAGCCACACAAACCAGGTCTTGGTGGCGATCCAAGACGTGACCGAGCAAAGGAGACTCGAACACGAGCACGCGGCGGCGCACGAGCGTATCGCGGCGCTGCTGCAAGAGCTCGGCCACCGTATCAAAAACAGCCTGCAGATTATTGTTGCCATGGTCAGCCTAGAAGCGCGGAACCACAAGAGCGGCGAGGGCAAGGCGGCGCTTGAGAGGGTGTCGCATCGCATCGCCGCCCTCGGGCGCCTCTATTCCATGCTAGGGGAAACCAATTCGGTTGAGCAGGTCGATGCGGCGAGCTATCTGGAGGCATTGTGTCGCGATCTGATCGAGTCAGTGCAAAAAGAAAATGGCACCTCCATCGCGCTCACAACCGACATCGAGAGCGAGCCCCTGCCGGTCGATCGCGCGATTCCGCTCGGGCTCATTGTGAACGAGCTCGTCACGAATGCCGTCAAATATGCATTCCCGAGCGAGACCAGGGGCACGGTCGCGGTGACGCTAAAGCGCACTCCGGGAGAGCTTCGCCTGACGGTCTCCGATGACGGCAAGGGGGTCGATCGTCGACGCTCGGATTCCGGGCTCGGCGGCCGGTTGGTCGATACCTTTGCGCGACAGCTCGGCGGCCAGGTGGCGCGGGAGAGCGGCAACACGGGAACCATCGTGTGTCTGACATTGCCTTCGCGTGAAACCTCGTAAGATCTACGCGCGTGAGGGGTATCCCTCACGATAAGGAGGGCCTGCAATGGAACGCAAAGGAAAGCTTCCGTTCGATCCCAAAGTGTTTCTCTCGAAGGTAAATGGCGGGCGAGCCATTCACGATTATCGAAAGGATAAAATTGTCTTCAGGCAGGGCGATCCTGCGGACGCCGTTTTTTACATCCAGAAGGGCAAGATCAAGCTCACCGTCGTTTCCGAGCGGGGCAAGGAAGCAGTCGTAGGAATTCTGGAACCTCGTCACTTTTTCGGCGAAGGATGTCTGAATGGCCATCCGCTGCGTGTCACAACGGCTACGGCAATCGAGCAATCCCTGATTACACGTATCCCCAAAGCAGAAATGATTGCTACTTTGCACAATCAGCCGGAATTTTCTGAATTGTTCATGGCTGATCTGTTGAGCCGGAACAGTCGAATTGAAGAGGACCTCATCGATCAACTATTCAATTCAAGCGAGAAACGGCTGGCGCGGGTCCTTCTGCTTCTGGCGAATTTCGGCAAAGAAGCCACGATTGAGCCGATCATCGGGAAGTTCAGTCAGGAAACCCTAGCGGAAATGATTGGCACCACCCGGTCGCGCGTGAGCTTTTTCATGAATAAATTTCGCAAATTGGGTTATATCGAATACAACGGTAAACTGGAAATCCGCAACTCGCTATTGAACGTGGTCTTGTACGACAAGCCTGAGATCAGGAAGCGCGACGCGAGCGAAGGACCGCGATAGCTTCCCACGCTCAGGTCCGAAGTGGGTCAGACTCGGTCATTGGGCGACGTCGCCTGCATGTCCGGTTTTACTCACAAGCGGACATTGATCGAGGAAAAGCGGAAGCACTCATGACAACCCCGTGCTCCGTTACGCGTTTGCGGCAGTCCGGCTAAAGTGAGCCCTTAGTCGGCTTGCCTAACCAACGCCCCCGGGAGGGCCTACGTCTTCTTGACAAACAGCTGGCACCAGCCGTTCGGACTGATGTGGCCTTCGACGAATTTGCACGCATTCGGCGGTTGAAAGTTGGCGCAGCCCGCGCAGCGCTGGTCGCCCTTCGGCGTGTCCTGATAGTTGGCGGTCGCCGCGCTGATCTTCACCTGCGCCGCCGTTTGCGAGACCACGGTAGCGGTCGCGCCGAGCGCAAGCGCTGTGCCTGTAAGCACTACGCGGCGTGAGATGCGTTGGCGATCGTTCCTGCCGCTATTCATGATCGACTCCCCTCAGGCTTAGTGCTCGTGCCACTCCGTTCGCGCGGCGGCTAAGGGGCTCATCCGCCACGAAGGCGGCCAAGTTAGCGCCGTGTACACTAATCGTCCCGATGTTGTGGGCCTGGTCGACCTAGCCGGGAGCATCTTGGCGTTGGACGCGATATGCCGATTTCTCCGCTTGCGCGCTCCCTATGAGACCTTAAACCTATTGCTGAACGGTCTTCGTGATCTAGCCTAGGGCGGATCCCCTGCTGCGATGTTTCTTCCTCTTGAACGCACCAATGGTCGACGCCCTGATGTGCCGACAGTGATGGCAGCAAAAGGGATGCTCGCCGCCGTAATGCACAGACAACAAGCGGCAGGATTGACACGGGATGCCGCCGCCAGATGGTTCGTTGAACACACCTCGCCGACGCTAGCGGCGCGCATTTCGGGAAAGCCGCTTACTCGCCGAGACTAGATGCATATGAGCACGCTCGAAGACTGCATTGGCATGTGTGGCTTGACCGAAGAGGCTATTGCCGAGCATGAACATCTGCCGGAATTCGCCGCTACGGCTCTCGCTCATAACGTCATAGTTGGAACCACGCACAGATCGAGGTGGGCATGGAGGCGGCTTGCGCCTGCCGAAGCGCGATTTATTACCCGCTCTGCGATCTCATTTGTCGGGTAACTTGTGGCCATTTGCCTGAAACTTTTGGCCGAATTCCTTGAGTTTGCCGCCGCCAGCGGGATTTTCGTGGCATTGTCCGCAAGGCAAACCCGTCTGCTCGGCGAATACAGGTGTCGCGGCAACTTTTCGAGGCAAGACGATCAACACTGTGGCCGCCATCCAAGTCGCCATCGCCACGGTAAAAGCCCCCGCGATGCCGAGCAACAGGATGTTCCGCATATCTGTTACCTCCGGTTGACCTGAAAGCCTAAGCCACACGCTGTCCGTCTCGAAAATCATATCCGAGCCTAGCGATGATTCAATTGGGGAGGGATAACCTATCAACTCCGAAGAATGTTCCTGATACCCGCTAACTATTCGGCTTAGTTCCTTGCGAAGGCGCGGATACATTCTCAAATGCTGTAAGCGTAGGCCATGAGGCTGCGTGATCGGAGGCCCCGAGGGCAGACCGTTCGCATGTCGCTCAAACAGGAGGTCATGCTATGCGTAGCGTTCGACACCGCGACCGCTACAAACTCCGGCGAACTTGTGCCTAGCTGTCTGAAGATAATGAATAGGGCACGCCGCGCGCACCTGTTGGAAGGTGCCGCACCGGCAGAGACGAACACCCAGCCGAATCGCAAATTCAGAGAGGAGGGTCTGGCAAATTAGGGCAGAGGGCTGGGAAGTAGGACACCATGGACCGCGTCCGTACAACTAGGTCGTGTGGACAAACTTAATCCAGATTCGGATGCCGGCAAGCAGCACGAAGGCGGCGAAGCTCTCGATCAGCTTGTCGTAGCGGGTGGCGACACGGCGTGAGTTCTTCGCACGATTGAAGAAGCGCTCGATGCGATTGCGCAGGGCATAGAGAGCCTTGTCGACGGCATGCTGTATTTTCCGGGTTGCAGTGCTGGGGATTGCGGCTTCACCACCGCGTTCCTCAATGTCGTTGCGGACGGCTTCGCTGTCGTAGCCCTTGTCACCGAGCATCTGTTCCGGATCGCAGTCGATCTCCTGCATCAAGGCCGGAAACGCGGTGACATCGTGTGCCTGCCCGGGCGTAATCACAACGCCGATCGGCAGACCCTCGGCATTGGTGCGGGCGTTGATTTTGGTTGAGAAGCCGCCACGCGAACGACCGAGCGCGTTACGCTCGGCCCCCCTTTTCCACCGGCTGCGCAATGATGCGCACGGATGATGGTCGCATCGATCATCTGCAGCGCGGCGTCCGACACTCCGCTTCCCGCGAGCCCTTCCAGGATCACGTCCCAGACGCCACTGTCGGCCCACCGCCGAAACTGCCTAAAGATCGAGTTCCAGTTGCCGAAGCCCTCCGGCAGGTCGCGCCACGGTGCGCCGGTTCGCATCAACCAAAACACCGCGTCGAGCACGCGGCGATGATTGCGTGGCGGCCGGCCGCCGCCGCGATGGATCAGGAACGGTTCGAAGTACGCCCACTCATCGTCGGTCATCGGTCCGCGAATCAAGGCTGCCCTCCGCAAAGAGCAGCCTTGAATCAATTCGCAATTCTTGCGTCAATAGGTTTGTCCACGCCACCTAGTCGCAACTTCGGTAAGACGAGCTTGAAAACGCGGCTATAAAGGGTGCGTCAGCCGCGAGTGTGACCCCTCGATCCGTTCAAGATCGCTAAAGCTGCGGCCAAGCAACCCCCCCGGTCTAGCGGCCTGTGGAAACAGTATCTGCCAAGGTCCTTGGCGTCGGCCTCGGTGACGGCCGTCGCGGACAAGGTGCACGCCCGGACCAATGTTGATTTGGACTGGCTGAGCCCAATCACGATTTGAGCATTGGACTTCCGGCGTCTATGCTGGCGTTGGAAAACTCGATCGCGGAGGAACGCAGAATGCTCCGTCTCACCATCAATGGCAAAACTCATGACGTCGATGTCGAGCCAGATACTCCGTTGCTGTGGGTTATTCGCGACACGATCGGCATGACCGGCACCAAATACGGCTGCGGCATTGCGCAGTGCGGCGCCTGCACCGTGGACATCGACGGCGTGCCGACGCGCTCGTGCGCAGTATCGGTAGGCGACGCCGCTGCCAAGAAAGTCACCACGATTGAGGGCCTCGCCGAGAACGGCGTTCTCACCAAGGTGCGGCATGGGTCGATCTCGATGTGCCGCAATGCGGCTACTGCCAGAGCGGCATGATCATGGCGGTCTCGGCGCTGTTGCGTGAAAAGCCGAAGCCGACCGACGCCGACATCGACAGCGCGATCACCAATATCTGCCGGTGCGGCACCTTCCAACAGGTGCGCGCGGCGATCCACGCCGCGGCAGGCGCATGAGGGGCAAAGCCATGAACCAGATGCCCAGAATTGACCGTCGCTCCTTTCTGGTCGGATCGGCTGTCGCAGGCTTGTCACTTGGTTTCCATGTCCCGTTTGCGCCCTTGGCTGGCGCTCAGGACGCGCCCGAGATCAACGCCTGGGTCGTGATCGAGCCGGACGACACCGTCATCATCCGGATCGCGCGCTCGGAAATGGGGCAGGGCACGCTCACTGGCCTCGCGCAGATGGTCGCCGAGGAACTGGAATGCGACTGGTCGAAAGTCACCACCGAATACCCGACGCCGGGCCAGAGCATCGCGCGCAAAAACCCGTGGGGTGATTTCAGCACCGGCGGCAGCCGCGGAATCCGCTCCTCGCAGGAGTACGTGCGCAAGGGCGGCGCGGCGGCGCGCATGATGCTCATCGCGGCCGCCGCCAACGAATGGAAAGTGCCGGCTTCTGAGTGCACGGCGGCCAACAGCGTGATCACCCACAAGCCGTCGAACCGTTCGACGACCTACGGCAAGGTGGCTGCTGCGGCGGCCCTGATTGAGCCGCCCAAGGACGTGCAGCTCAAGGACCCGAAGGACTGGAGGATCATCGGCAAGAGTGTCAAGCGCCTCGATACCCGCGACAAGACGACCGGCAAGATGGTCTACGGCATCGACGTCAAGCTACCCGGCATGCTCAATGCCACGATCAAAGCCTGCCCGGTGTTCGGCGGCAAGCTCAAGAGCTTCGACGCCGACAAGATCGCTTCGATGAGGGGGGTCGTGAAGTTGCTGCCTGTCGGTGACAAAGCCGTTGCTGTCGTCGCTGACACCTGGTGGCACGCCAAGACCGCTCTCGAAGCCCTGCCGATCGTCTGGGACAACGGCGAGAATGCCAAGGTATCCAGCGAATCGATCGCCCAATGGCTGAAGGAAGGCCTTGACGCCGAGCAGGCCTTCATCGGCAATCAGAGCGGCGATGTGAAGGCGGGGCTCGCCGCCGCGGCCAAGACGGTCGTGGCGGAATACGCCTATCCGTATCAGAACCACGCCTGCATGGAGCCGCTGAACGCCACGGCGCTCTACACGCCGGACAAATGCGAGGTGTGGTGCGGCACTCAGAATGGCCAGGCCGCTTTCGCGGCGGCCCTTGAAGCGTCGGGCCTGCCGGCCAGCAAAGTCGAGGTCTACAAGATCATGCTTGGAGGCGGTTTCGGCCGGCGCGGGCGCACGGACTATGTTACCCAAGCCGTCCTCATCGCCAAGCAGATGCCGGGCACGCCCATCAAGCTGTTGTGGTCGCGCGAAGAGGACATGCTGCACGGTAGCTATCACCCTGTGACGCAATGCCGACTGACAGCGGGCCTCGATGACAAAGGCAATCTCACCACGCTGCACGCCCGCATTTCTGGTCAGTCGATCCTTACGGCATTACGCCCGGAAGCCCTGCAGAACGGAATGGACCCTGTCACGTTCCAGGGCTTCGCTCCATCCGGTGATGCGATGATTGGTTACAGCGTCCCCAACATTTTGATTGATCACTCCATGCGCAATCCGCATGTGCCGCCAGGTTTCTGGCGCGGCGTCAACGTCAACCAGAACGCCATCTATCTCGAGTGCTTTATGGACGAGGTCGCCAAGGAAGCAGGCGTCGATCCATTGGAATTTCGTCGCCGACTGATGGCCAACCATCCCAAGCACCTCGGCGTACTCAACGCGGTGGCGGACGGGATCGGGTGGAGCAAGCAGGCGCCGCCCGGAGTCTTTCGTGGACTAGCCCAGCACATGGGCTACGGCAGCTATGTGGCGGCCGCCGCGGAAGTCTCCGTCGACGGGGGCAAAGTGAAGATACACCGCATCGTCGCCGCGACCGATCCGGGCTACGCCGTCAATCCGGCTCAGATCGAACGACAGATCACCGGCTCATTCGTCTACGGTTTGTCGGCGCTGTTCTATGGCGAATGCACGGTCAAGGACGGTCACATGGAGCAGACCAATTTCGACAGCTACAACTCGATGGTGATCGCCGAAATGCCGAAGGTGGAGTGCATTATCATGCCGACCGGCGGGTTCTGGGGCGGCGTTGGCGAGCCGACTATCTGCGTGGCGCCTCCGGCCGTCCTCAACGCGATCGCCGCGGCGACCGGCAAGCGCTATCGCTCGGTGCCGCTGAAAAACCACGGTCTTAGCATCGCGTGAGGCAACGTAGCCCGGCGGCGATCGCCGGCCCATTGACGTTCTTAGGACGTTTGCGGATTGACACGATGCGGATGTCACTTGCGTCAGGGCTAGTTGCTGTATCGCTTGCCGCGGCGCAGGCCGCTTCGCTGGAACCTCCCGCCGGGGCGTCCTCGTGCACCGGCTGTCATCCGGCCAATGCAGGCGTCGAGACACCGGTACCGCCACTCGCCGGGCGCAACGCAGCGGACATAGTCGCCGCGATGGAGGCCTTCCGCAGCGGTCAGAAGCCGGCAACTGTGATGGACCGCATCGCCAAAGGCTTTGCCGTCGAAGAAATCCAGGCGATTGCCGCCTGGTATGCTGCGCAACGCTAACCGGTTGAAACAATCATGCCCAGGCGCTGCAGCCGCCGCGACTTTCTCAAGGCCGTAACCGCAGGGAGCGGCGCCGCGCTGCTGCCAACTCCGATGCTCGCGCAAGAGGCGTCGCCGCGCGTCGTCGTTGTCGGCGGCGGCTTCGCCGGGGCGAGCCTCGCGCGCGCGCTCAGGCGTGCGGACCCGGCCGTGTCCGTTCATCTCGTCGAGGAGAATCACACCTTCACGGCCTGCCCGTTCAGCAACAGCGTCATTGCCGGCATGCGCGAGATTGCAACCCAGCAATTCGGCTACGACAAGCTTGCGCCCGACGGCATAACGGTCGTGTCGGCGAGTGCGACGGCTGTCGATGCACAGGCGCGTGCGGTAATCCTCGCCACGGGAACGCGGCTCAACTACGATCGCCTGGTACTGGCCCCGGGAATCGATATCCGCTGGGGCGCACTGCAAGGCTACACCGAAGCGGCAACCGAAGTGATGCCGCATGCCTGGAAGGCCGGAGAGCAAACGCTTCTTTTGCGCCGTCAGCTCGAGGCAATGGACGATGGCGGCACGGTGGTTATTTCGGCGCCGGCCAATCCGTTCCGCTGTCCGCCGGGGCCCTACGAACGGGCGAGTCTGATCGCCTACTACCTAAAGACCCGCAAGCCACGCTCCAAAGTCATCATTCTCGACGCCAAAGATGCCTTCTCCAAGCAGCGACTTTTCCTTAATGCGTGGAAGGAGCTTTATTCGGACATGCTTGAATGGGTGCCGTTGTCGAAGGGCGGCGCGATAACGGAGGTCGATCCGGCCACCAAGATATTCACTACGGACTTCGGCAAACACCAAGCGAGTGTCGGCAATGTCATCCCGCCGCAGAAGGCGGGCCGCATCGCCGAGATCGCCGGCGTCGCTGACCGCACCGGCTGGTGTCCGATCGATCCGGTCACGTTCGAATCGAAGCTGGTGCCGAATATTCATGTCGTGGGCGACGCCGCGATTGCTGGCGCAATGCCGAAATCGGCCTTCGCGGCCAACGCCCAAGCCAAAGTGTGCGCCGCGGGCCTCATGCGGCTGCTGCGTGGCGAAGCTCCACCGACGCCGAAGCTGATCAACACCTGCTACAGCTTGGTGGCGCCGGACTACGGCATATCCATCGCCGGTGTCTATCAACCGGCGAACGGACAGCTCACGGAGGTCGCCGGGTCGGGCGGTGTCAGCTTGATCGATGCGCCTCACTCGACGCGCGCGCTCGAGGCAAGTCTTGGCAATGGCTGGTTCAATACGATCACGAGCGAAGCGTTTGGCTGAGCGCGCCTGGTGTGCGCTTGTCGCCTCGCTCGTGCTGGTCGGCAGCGGTGAGCACGTAGCCGAGGCACAAGAGCGGCTGCTACCCTACGAGATCGTCGGCGACACGATCCCTGCGTCACTGACCGGCAGCAACGGAGACGCCGCGCGCGGCCGCGCGATCGTCGTCAGCCGGCAGAGCGGTCTCTGCCTGTTGTGTCATTCCGGCCCGTTCCCCGAGGAGCGGTTCCAGGGTAATCTCGCTCCCGATCTCAAGGGCGCCGGCACGCGCTGGTCCGCCGGACAATTGCGGTTGCGCGTGGTCGACAGCCGCAAGCTTGACGCGGGCACGATCATGCCGGCCTACTACGCTGTCGACGGCCTCGACCGGGTGGCGCCGGTCTACCGCGGCAAGCCCATACTGACTGCTGAGGAGATCGAGGATGTGGTGGCCTTCCTCGCCACCCTGCGCGACTGATACTGAGAGACCGGTCGGAAACTTCCATGAGCGAGCGAAAACCTGGCGCGACCCGGCGGGCGGTGGTGATCGGCGGTTTCTTCGCGGCGACGATCGTAACCGAGCCGGCGCAAGCGACACCCGAGCAGATGCGCGCCGCGATCCGCAACGTGGTCGGCAGTGCATCGATCAGGAAGGGCCGGGTCCAACTCGATGTGCCGCCGCTCGTCGAAAACGGAAATACGGTGTCGCTCGTCGTCGCGGTCGATAGCGCGATGACCGCGACCGATTACGTCAAGACGATCCATGTCTTCAACGAAAGAAACCCGCAGCCCTATGTCATCGCCGTCCATCTCGGCCCGCGCGCCGGCACGGCGAGAATCGCAACCCGCATCCGCCTCGCCGACAGCCAGACGCTGACGGCTATAGCCGAGATGAGTGACGGCACTTTCTGGTCGACCTCTGCCGACGTGGTAGTCACGCTCGCCGCCTGCGTGGAGGGAATCTAGATGGCTCGCCCGCTGATCAACGTGCCCGTCAAGGTCAAGCGCGGCGAGACCTTCGAGATCAAGACACTGATCTCCCACGTTATGGAGCCGGGTTACCGCTTTACCACTACCGGCGCGCGTCTCCCGCGCGATATCGTGACGTCGTTCTGCTGCAGCTACAATGGCGTTGAAATCTTCCGCGCCGACCTCTCGCCCGCCATCGCCGCCAATCCATTCATCACCTTCTTCACCGTGGCGACGGAAAGCGGCACGCTGGAATTCAAATGGACCGGCGACAACGGTTTTTCCGAGACGGCCGCGGCCACGATTACAGTGGAATGAACTCGACAGCGCGATCGCCGTGGAGCTCAGGCCGCCACGCGATCGCGGCTGCAATGATGGCGCTGGAGTTGCTTGCGGCCGCGGGACCCGCCCGCTCGGCTGACATTCCGCTCGACCAGCGCCGCTCCGGCTACGCCGATCTGGCCCGCGACAGCAAGGCCATGCAGGACGACGACACCGTCAATCCGGCGACGCTGTGGGTGCTCGACGGCGAGGCACTTTGGAACCAGAAGGCCAGCGCCGCCGACCGCAGCTGCGCCGACTGCCACGGCGACGCAACAGTCAGCATGAAGGGCGTCGCCGCGCGCTATCCGGCCTTCAGCCCGGCACACAACAGCCCGATCGATCTCGAGCAGCGCATCAACCTGTGCCGGACCGAGCATCAACAGGCTGCGCCGTTGCCGTTCGAAAGTCACGACCTGTTGGCGCTCACCGCATACGTCGGGCGCCAGTCGCGCGGCATAGCGATCGCGGAATCGAAGGATGAGCGGCTCAAGCCTTTCATTGAGCGCGGGCGCGAGCTGTTTTCGCGGCGGCAAGGCCAAATCAATCTGAGCTGCGCGCAATGCCATGACGATAACTGGGGTAGGCGGATCGCCGGCGCATTGTTGCCGCAAGGTCATCCAAACGGTTACCCGATCTACCGCCTGGAATGGCAAGGCCTCGGCTCGCTGCAGCGCCGGCTGCGCAACTGCCTCTTCGGTCTGCGCGCTGAACTCTATGCCCTCGGCTCGAATGAACTCGTATCCCTGGAGCTTTTCCTCATTCAGCGCGCGCGCGGGATGACGATCGAGACACCGGCGGTGCGGCCATGAGCGGCACAGCACTCACTCACTGATGTGAACGGCCCCGCCGATTGGCTGCTGCAAGCCCTCCACGATCAGTACGTCACCAAGCGCCAACGCGGACGGGTTCTGCAGGTAGCTAACGAGCTTTGCGAGGACGCGCGCTGGTGGCCCTGCCGGCAAGCGGCCCATTTTGGACGGGGAAGGTGTCGAATGCACTGCCGGGCCTATGGCTCGGGCACGCTGAACTTGTGAAAGCACGTCGATATCGGGGATACAGATGCCTCTATATTTCCGGACCGAAATCCCGTTGCCGGCTTGGCATCGGCCTTGGTCACCGGGGGGCGTCCGCCTCGGCCGAGGATACGAGCATGGGACTGTATTTTGAGGAGTTCACGTTGGATCGGCCGGTGACGACGCGCGGGCGCACCGTGAGCGAGGCCGACATCGTCACTTTCGCGGGGATTTCGGGTGACTGGAACCCGTTGCATATCGACGAGGAATTCAGCAAGAACGCCGGCTACGGTGGACGCATCGCGCACGGCCCGATGAGCATGTCTATGGCCATCGGACTCATGGCCCAGCAAAATCTCATTGACGGTACTGCACTCGCGCTTCTCGGTTTGCAGTGGGACTTCAAGGGCCCGGTGCGCATAGGCGACACCATTCACGCCGTGGTGACGCCGGTGCAGAAGCGACCGACGCAGATGCCGGGGCGGGGGTTGTCTCCTTGCGATTCGAGGTGAAGAACCAGCATGGTGCGGTAATCCAGGTGGGGACTGCGATACTGCTGATGAAAATGAAAACTGCTTAGCGCGTTACCTCGAGAAAGCTGATGCTTGCAGCAGGTAGCTATGCCGAGATCTGTAGCCGGTTTGTTTGGCAAGTCCCGGCCCAATTTAACATCGGGGTGGCGGTGTGTGACTGCTGGGCCACGGGTGAGAGCAGGCCCGCGCTGATATATGAAGACCCGGCCGGAAACGTGCGAACGTTCTCGTTCGACGAGCTAAAGATCCTGACCGATTGCCTCGCCAATGTGTTGGCCGCGCACGGGATCGAGCGCGGCGATCGTGTCGGCATTCTGCTACCGCAACGTCCGGAAACCGCTCTTTCCCACATCGCCGTCTACAAGATGGGCGCGGTGGCCCTGCCGCTGTTCACGCAATTCGGACCGGAGGCGCTCGAACATCGGCTGCAGCATAGTGCGGCAAGAGCCGTTGTCACCGACGGAGAAAATCTGCCAAAGATCGAGGCGATCCGCTCCTTCCTCCCGGAGCTTCGATACGTCCTCATCGTGGACGGCGAAAACGGCGCCCACACGGACTTCTGGGCAGCGCTCGAACGGGCCTCCTCGAATTTCACCGCGGTTGACACCGCGAGCGAGGATCCCGCCCTCATCATCTACACCTCCGGCACGACCGGGAAGCCCAAGGGCGCGCTCCATGCCCACCGCGTTCTCCTCGGACACGTCCCTGGCGTACAATTTCCCCATGAATTCTTCCCGCAGCCCGGTGACAAATTCTGGACGCCCGCCGATTGGGCCTGGGCCGGCGGGTTGCTCGATGTGCTGCTGCCGAGCCTGTACTTCGGCATTCCCGTGGTCGCACACCGAGCCCGCAAGTTCGACCCTGAACATGCTTTCCATTTCATCGCCAAGCACAAGGTGCGGAACGCATTCATACCGCCGACTGCGCTCAAGCTGATGCGTCAGGTCGAGAACCCGCGCGCGCGGTATGATTATGCCATGCGCTCGATCGGCAGCGGTGGGGAAGCGCTCGGCGAGGACATTCTTGACTGGTGTCGAGAGACATTCGGGTTCGACGTGAATGAATTTTATGGGCAGACCGAGGCCAATCTGCTGGTCGGAAACTGCAGCTCGGTGTTTCCGATACGGCCCGGATCCATGGGAAGGGCGATTCCGGGTCACGACGTCGAGATCGTCTCATCGCGAGGCGAGGTTCTGCCGAATGGCGAGATCGGCGTCATCGCGGTTCGCCGGCCGGACCCCGTGATGTTCATCGAATATTGGCGTCAGCCCGAAGCCACAGCGGCCAAATTTGCTGGGAATTGGTGCCTGACCGGCGATATCGGCATCAAGGATGAAGACGGCTATTTCTGGTACAAGGGGCGCGAGGACGATCTCATCAGCAGCGGCGGATATCGGATCGGTCCGACCGATATCGAGGACTGTATTCTTGCTCACCCTGCTGTGCTTCTGGTTGCGGTGGTTGGCGCGCCGGACCCAATTCGCGGCGAGATTGTCAAAGCCTTCATTGTATTGCGCCCGGGGATTTCGGCCGAGCCGAAGCTGGCAGGCGAAATTCAAGCCTTCGTGCGCGATCGTCTCGCCGCCTACCAATATCCTCGTGCTATCGAGTTCGTCGACGGCCTGCCGATGACGGCAACAGGAAAGATCATGCGACGCGAGTTGCGCCAGCGAAGCGGTCGACGTTCCGTCTAAGAGCCCATCCGGCAAAGTTCGGATTCATAACGAGATATTTCCAGAAAGACGCCTGGGCATGATGCGGATCACGGCGAGGCAGAGGCAGCGACCGTTGTTGCGTAGCGCTCGAAATCACGAGATGAACTCTCCTGGCGCACGGCCGCCGCAGTCGTAGCAGTCGTACAAGCGTGCGGTTGCATTAACGGCCAAGGCTGGTTTGCCATTTGCGACCGGACAGGTGCGTGCCTGTTCCGGCGCGGTCCTTGGAGGAAGCTTCATGAAAATATCTCGCATCGTTGACTTACATGCGGACGCCGGCTGGCGCGTCTTCTCGTTCCTGAAAATCGAGACGGACGCGGGACTCATCGGCTGGTCGGAGTACAATGAGAGCTACGGCTCCAAGGGGCTGACCGTCGTCATCATGAAGCTCGCCGAGATGTTGATCGGCCAGGACCCTCGCCCGGTCGAGCTCATCACCGCGAACCTCTATGCGCGCACGCGTCAGGCGCCGGGCGGCATAATCCAGCAGGCGATCGCGGCCATCGAGAATGCGCTCGTTGACGTGAAGGCAAAAGCCCTCGGCGTGCCCGTATGCGAAATGCTCGGCGGGCCCATCCGCGATCGGCTCCGCCTGTACTGGTCGCACTGCGGCACCTACCGCCTGCACCACGCCGAGAAAATGGGCCTCCCGCCGATCCGCACGCTCGACGACATCCGCAAGCTCGGCGAGCACGTGCGCGAGCGCGGCTTCACGGCGCTCAAGACCAACATCTTTTTGTTCGACAGTGGGAGTCCGGAACTCTACATGCCCGGCTTCGGTCGCTCGCCCGGCGGACCCGAGCTCAACCCGTCTGTCCGCGTCGAGGAGGCGCTCGACAATCAGCTTGCAGGCTTCCGCGATGGCACCGGCAAGGACGTCGAATTCCTCCTCGATCTCAATTTCAACTTCAAGACCGAAGGCTACATCCGCCTCGTCCGTGCGCTGGAGCGACACCGGCTGATGTGGTCGAGATCGACAGCTTCGATCCGCGCGCGCTCGCCCTCATCCGTCGCTCGATCGAAACGCCCCTCGCGAGCTGCGAAAACCTCTTCGGCCGTCGCCAGTTCAAAGATTTCTTCGAGAATTATGCCATGGACGTCGGCATTATCGACGTGCCCTGGAACGGCATCCTCGAGTCGATGAAGATCGCTGCCATGGCCGAGGCCTACGAGGTCAACTGCGCGCCGCACAACTTCTACGGCCACATGTCCACGCTAATGAGCGCCCACTTCTGCGCAGCGATTCCGAACTTCCGCATCATGGAGATCGACATCGATGACGTGCCCTGGAAGGACGATCTCGTCACCGAGCCGCCGCGCATAGAGAACGGCCACCTGGTCATGCCCACGAAGCCCGGCTGGGGCGCCGACATCAACGAGGATGTGGTGAAGAGGCATCCGCCGAAGTGATCGTCAAGCGCGATGCCAGAAAAAAAGGTTGCACGTTCTGAACGGTTCCGTTGCACGCCATGAGGGGTTTGGACTTGGCGCAGCGTGCAATCGCGGTCGCGGCCGAACGAGCTGTTTCGCAGCGCGTCAGCGTCGCCCGTCACGAAGCCCTGAAATACCGTCGTGACATCGATGGATTAAGAGCGGTGGCGATCGCCGCCAGGCACTTCCGTTTTTCACCCGACTTCGGATATATCGCTGCGTTGCGGCGAACCGACGTTCAGGGGCCACAAGCAGATAAACGGCCTGCACGCCCGTGGCCTATATTTGCTCTGCAATAAGGTCGCTAGTGAATGCGCTGAATTCTGGATTTAGTCGGTCCTTGATTTCGCTCAAGCAAGTCCGCGCACCTGGGGGCGCTATGATTGCCTTAATACTCTCGCGGATACCAGGCCAGTGCTCGGCATAAAGCATGCGAATCTCGGTCTGGAAAAATACATTCTCGGCCCGGCGTAGAAAGCTCAGTAGCATGAGGCTGTATTGCGCACGCTCCAGTTCATCCAGCGCAGCGAAATCTTTCCCGGCTCGCAGATATAGATCGACGAGTTTCTTTTCCTTCGCAATGTCGAAGGAGATTGCGGCGAAGGAATTGACCACCTGCTGGAACGCCGAAGCGCGCACAGCCCGGGTATTGTTGCGGATCTGGATCGAGACGTAGATGATACTTGCAAGAACGCCGACACCGCTCATGCTCGCGCCGAGCCAAGCGAATTCCTGAAGCGACATGTGGGGCTCCCTTCAATGCCGGCTGATTCTAGCCAGCCGTCACAGCGATCATAAGCTGCTACACGCTTCCTAAACGTGGATTGGACGGGTTGGGCATCCTATTTCTTGCTGGGGTCGTCCGCCGGATCAACATAGGTGATCGCAAAAGGCCCCTGGCCGTGAATTTGAACGACGGTTTCACTAGTGGACCAAGCATAATGGTTCATCTTCGCAGTCGCTTCGGCAAAGCCGCCCGCACGTAACAATTGCCCTTTTTGGGTGTCCAGTTTGTCCCCCATGCCGATATGAAAGTCGCCCGAAAGCACGGTGACGTACTCGGATGTGGGATGATTATGAGCGGGAATTTTGTAGTTCGCTGGTATTTTAAGTCGAACGACATAGAGGCCCTTTTTGAAGGGGTCCCCGGAAATGACGGCGATTTGTGCTCCTGCAGGAAACACATTCGGGGCCGGGCCCCATTTTACGTCGTTAGCATTGATCGGGACCGGCATTTCCTGGGCAAATGCCGATGCACTTCCCGTCAGAAGTAACCCCAAGGCCAACATGAGTTTGCGCGCACCTGACGACCAGGCAGCCTGTTGCTGTGTCTCTAATGCCGCTAGGTCGGGTGTTGAGGCGGCCCCACTCTGATCGGTCCGTATGGCGATGGTTTGTGTTGCGGCGGTCATAGTTATCTCCCTATCTGTCCAACGGTCATTTGAATGTCCCGCATGGGTCGCCTTGTCGGTTTTGGTGAGCAGGCCCATGAGACTTTCCTGCGCTCCGTCCCGGTCACGGGAACGAACCGGAAGTGAGCAGAATGCGGAGAGTGCGACTAAAAGACTTTGCCCGGAGCTTGATTTGTCCGTGAGATAGGCTTGATTATTCCTTGAGGGCGGCTAACCCGTAGAGACCCTCGGCGAGGCATTTTCCCAGGCTGGAGCGTGAGCGTCCGGTGCGCTCACGGCGGGAGGATGGCCCCCAGCTCCAAATCGTGCCGCCGGCGCATCGGGTGGTGGCACCTCGACATCGAGACCCTCGTGTGGACCCGTGGACCGACTTCCCGCTCTTGCGATTGAACAGTCGCCTGAAGTGTCCGCGCTGCGGATCACGCTACATCGTGGTGATGTTTCACCCGTCTGCCACCACCGCTTCTTTCCGAGCTAGGGCGAGTCTAATGCTCTTGCGCGCGACTCACGGTGTGTTTGGAAAAAGCAGTCCCGCCGGCAGAGTCCGCGCAAAATCACCGCATTGGCGGGGAACAGCTGTTCCTTGCCCGCCGTACCGGTCGACCCCTTCACCAGGAGGGTGCGGGTCACCCTCTTCGAGCGGTAGATGGCAGACTTCCGCGCTGGGACGAGGCGCAAAACTCACCTTCATGGCGACCCACCAGCAGAAACCCTCTCGAACTGGCCAGGGCGCTTCAGGTTTGACTATGATCAGTCGACGGCTCAAATCGTTCACGAAAAGGAAGCGCGCGATGCCCCTCTACGAATTGAGAACCTACACGCTCCGGGTCGGCGCAATGGCCGAGGCGGTGAAGCTATATCAGGAGATTGGGTTTCCGGCACTTCAGAAGGGCAAGCATGACAAGAAGCTGGTCGGGTACTTCCTGGCGGATACCGGAACGATCAACCAGCTTCTACATCTTTGGAAGTTCGACGATGATGCAGATCGTCGAGCGCATTGGGCCGCTGTTTATGCGAACGAGGATTTCGTCGAGGACTTCGCGTTAAAGCTTCGCCCACTGCTGATGACGCAGGAAGTGAAGCTCCTCCAGGCTGCGCCATGGGGACCGCATGCCTAGTTGGCCGAGGTGTGCGGCTGGAGAGGAACGCCTCACCCATTTTCCTTCCATGGACTGGGCACTCGGTGGGGTTGGCGGGTAAATCAGAAGCAGCGAATAATTCGCCGTGGGAGTTCGATCAAGCGAACAATCAATGGCGGATAACGGACAAGTATGGCGCACACTTTCTTCTAGTTGAGTTTTATTTTCGCGATTGGAACGACCTATGACCCCCGAAAATGGCGACACGCACGAACGCGCGATCCGAGATCAGTTCAGCCGGCAGGCTGTTGGCTTCGCCGCTGCTCCAGAACTCCACGCTGACGACATCGTCGCGCTCGTCGTCGACGCAGCGAAGCCGCAGCCGGAGGACAAAGCGATCGACCTCGCCTGTGGTCCCGGAACTGTGGCTTGCGCGCTCGCACAGCGCGTCCGGCATGTCGTCGGCCTCGACTCAACCCTGCGCATGCTCGAACAGGCGCGCGGCTTCGCCCGGCGGCAAAGCCTTGACAACGTCGAATGGCGCGCCGGCGACGTCTATCAGACACCGTTCGCCGACGGATCGTTCAACATCGTTACCTGCCGCTTCGCCTTTCACCACTTCGAGAAGCCCGCCCTGGCTTTCGCCGAAATGGTCCGTCTCGCTGCGACCCGCGGCCGCGTGGTCGTCTGCGACGGCCTCGCTTCCGAGGAACCCGCCAAGGCCGAAGCCTTCAACGCCATGGAGCGCCGCCGCGACCCGTCCACCGTAGAGTTCAGGACGCTCCCCTATCTGCGTCGTCTCTTCGAGGCTGCCGGTCTCGGCGACCCCCAGGTAAAGCGCTTCGACCTTCCCTATCTCGCGTCCGACCTTGTCGCGCGCTCGTTTCCGGCTAACGACGACCGCGCTGGGCTGCTCGCGATGATTGAGTCCACCGTAGAGGGCGATAAGATGGACGTCGGCGCGCACTGGACGCCCGAAGGCGTCCGGTTCGCTTTCCGTTCGGCGGTGCTCAGCGCGGTGAAGCCCGGCTGATGGGCTTTAGGTATCTACTTTCTCCTGTGAAGGGGCTGGCACGCCAGCACTACGGAGAACCTTGGAGAGCTTGCCGTATAGGTTGGATGATAGCGCGCGCTGCCGGGATCATTGCTCACGGTCGATGCGGTAAGCCCCTTGCCAGCAAGTTTGATGTGGCGCGTTTTTTCATCGTACCACACCCTGACTTTCAGCCTGACGGATTTGTCGGCCATACAGCCTCCATGCTTTTCCGCTAAGCATAGGGCGCCGATGGGCGAGGTCAAATACGATCCGCGCTCGGCAGAAATTCAGCTGAGACTATTTCCACGGCCAGCCTTTCTTTGCAAAAACGCGGGAAAAGTGGCGCAGCGGGCAACTGCGGCTCTCGAACGTCACACTTTGCCTCCGCACTGCGAGAGACATCAATTATTCCTATGTGGCAACGGGACACTAAGACGGTCAGCTTACTGATGTGGCCTTACTCTGTATGCCATTCGCCACATCCTCGGCAGTGAAAGATATACATATCGGGCAGTCCGCCAAATCGCTGCGTTCTTCGAACAAATTTCATAGGCTGGGCACAACCAAGGCAGCGTGGTGGACTCGGGGGTTTCGGGTCAGACCTGTCAGCGCATTCGTCACACATGACACGGTGCTCGCTCATGCCTCGGAAATGAGGCCGCCGCTGATATTGGGCGGGAGCATTAACCGCGGGTGGCTGGAGGCTTAATTTTTGGCAATGCGTTCCCTCTGAGCGAGGGATGCACCGGCACCTTTCCGGAGTTTGCCCGACCGCGGCCCGGCAGGCCGCGGCGCGCGCCGCCCATGCGCCAGAGCCGATGGCCGCTCCTGAGGAAGCCCTCAGCGCCGAACCCACGCCAGCCGCCGGCGCAAGCCCAACATGGGGCCGGGGCATCCCTTGGCGCCGCCCTCTTTCCACGGGGGACGGCGCAGCCCGGCCCGGCTCAAGCTGCTGAACGCCATAGCTGCGCTCGACTGCCGCCGGCTCAGTTTTTACTTTGTGGCAACCCGTTGGCTGGCGTTCGGCCCGCCGCGCGCTTGAAACGACGTTCATGCCCCGTGCAGACATTGAAGGGGGTTCCGATCACCGTGGGTCGAACCAAAGCTTTGGTGTCAGGCCGCCTTCAAAGCTTTCTCGATACATCCGATAAAGTGGTCCTCACGGAGTGGCTTGTTTAGGAAGCAAACCGCTCCGGCCTTCATGGCGCGTGCCCGCACGTTATCATCAGGATAGCCAGTCATGAAAATAATGGGGATACAATGACCTCGGGCGATAAGGCGGTCTTGCAGGTCAATGCCGCTCAGCCCCGGCATTTGCACATCGGTGATAAGGCACGATGTGTCGTGAACCTGCTCGGATTTAAGAAAATTATCGGCCGAGGCAAACGTGGAAGCGTGGTAACCCAGAGATCGCACGAGCGATTTCGTCGCATTGCGGACGGGTTCTTCGTCATCAACAATCGCAATCAAAAACTGAGACATAGCGTCTCCGGGGCCTGCCGTTCGGCGGGAGCGCGGGCGCGTCTCTCACCCACTGACGCCATTTCGTATGTCAGTGATAAGGGGATGATACGCAGTCCTAAGTGGGATAGGAACCAAATGAGCTTTCACATTTTGTGTCGTCGTATACGATACCGTGCGGTTCTTGCAGGCTGGTGCAGGCTGGTGCAGGCTGGGTTGCCTCCTACTGGCCGGTTTTGACTTTCACGTCTTTGTGTCGTGTACGACGCCGTACGTTCGGCTAGTATCTTTCAACACCAGCCTGTAGCAGCGGAAAAGCAGTGACACGCAATCGGAACGCCGCGGCGGCGCAGCGAGCCAAGCCGCCGACTGTTGGCAGATCGTCTCTGCAACGTCAGCAATTCGAGGAACGCCTACGCATTGCCGAACGTATCGTTCAAGCCCTACACGAGGCCGGGCACTCGTGCGGATTAGCCGATAAGGCTTACTCCCTTAGCGGCGTTGATTTACCCACCCGCCATTAGTCGGGCGACCGCAATCTATACATGGCACACGGCAAGCCTTGACCTAGGTCAAATGGCTTGTTGACGAGTGACGCGCTAGTGCCGGGAAGGCACACACCTTGGCGAAATCCGTCGGAGGTGCCCTACGTCATCAGCAGATCACCCTCGGGCTGGCCACACGACCTCGCCCCACCGTGCGATGCCGATCAGCGTCGGCCTCGCAGCGGACCTCGGCAACAGTTTGCCCGTCGTCCTCTTTTGCGACTTTCGACTTAAGGCCTTTGGCTGACAGACAGAGGCAACCGCGGCGGACTAGCCTCCTCAGGCTGGCGCGGGCGTCGAGACAAGATCCCGCGCGGCGATCACGAATGTGGGGAGCGTCCATGACGACGATCGCAATCAACGCATCGCGCAGCGGAGGCATGACGAGCGAAGAACGGCTCGTGATATTTGCGTCCTCGTTGGGGACGGTTTTCGAATGGTATGACTTTTACATCTACGGCACGCTCGGCGCGTTTCTGGCGAAGTACTTTTTCTCCAACGTTCCGGCGAACGTCGGCTTCATCTTCGCGCTGCTCACGTTCGCAGCCGGGTTCGCGGTTCGCCCGTTCGGGGCGTTGATCTTCGGCCATTTCGGCGATCTGATCGGCCGCAAATACACGTTCCTGGTTACGATGACGCTGATGGGCGTCGGCACGTTCTTCATCGGCGTACTCCCCGGCTTCCACACGTCAGACGCATGGGAACAATGTGCAGGACAGCACGCTGCCCGCCGAAAGTGAACTGCGAACTCTTGGTGCGCGCCAAATGGCGTAGTTCGGCTAATGACCGTTTTGGGTCGGGTGCGACAGATTGCGTCGATCGCGCGATGTCAGCTGTTCCCCAAAGCAGACATGCGTTAACGCGATTGGCACGTCAGTTTAGGGTCCATGAGCGTCATTTCGTACCGCAAAAAGACAGGAGCCTTTTCCCGTCGGAACACCGTAATTTCGCGCCGGACCCGGTCGTTATGGCAAGCGCACTCCGCGCTCAGACTCTCCATCTGGCGTTTCCATCGGGTCCTCAGGACGCTAGGACGACAACCATAGTTCTCGTCAAGAAATTCGACGGCGAGGATGCGATCGCTCCTGAAATGCCGAAACGCTTGACGCAGCTCGCACCAGGCCGCCAGCACGCGCACCGTCTCGGCATAACCGATGATCACCGGCCAGACGGTGCGCTCGGTGTCTTGCGTCTGTCGGTTTCGATAGCGGATGCGTATCTTGCGCCCACTGCGAATCCATAAGCGGGTCCTCGCAATATCCAGGCCGTCATTGGCCCGTGCATTGGCCGGCGGCGCGCCAATGGTCGGCTCAGCGATGAACGGACGCAAACGTTCCGGCACTGCTGCGGCGATTTTGGAGATCAGGTCGCGCGCCGCGCTGGCCAACACGGCGTCGCCCCTGTCGGCCACCCATTGCGCACCGAGCACTGCCGCTTCGAGCTCATCGGGCGTGAGCATCAACGGCGGCATGTCGAAGTCGCGGTCGAGAACGTAACCGATCCCCGCCTCCCTGCGGATCGGCACCCTCTGTCCAATTAGATCGGCGACATCGCGGTAAACTGAGCGCTGCGACACCTCCAGCTCCACGGCCAACTGGCTGGCGGTTACCGGCTGGGTCGAACGTCGTAGGACCTGGATGATCTGAAACAGTCGATCGGCACGGCGCACGGCTATCTCCCTGCTGACAGTATGCCGAAAGTCTGCTGACACCATGCTGTCAGTAGGCTCCGGATACAACAGCCCTACACCGCATCGCGGCCCGACCCGCCGAAGGAGCGCATCGTGAACTTCGTCTCGATCCGTATCATCACCGCCGATATCAAGCGTCTCGCGCGCTTTTACGAGCAGATCACCGGCATCTCGGTGACGATGTACACTGAGGATTTCGGGGAGCTGAAAACGCCGGCATGCACCCTGGCAATTGGAAGCACACGCACGTTGCAGCTGTTCGGCGGTGACGTGGCCCGTCCAGCTGCCAACCATACCGCGATCATCGAGTTCCGCGTTGATAACGTAGACCATGAATATGAAAGACTAAAAAAGGTATTCAGCGAATTTGTCCAGGAGCCGACAACCATGCCATGGGGAAACCGCTCCTTGCTGTTTCGGGACCCTGACGGGAATTTGATCAACTTCTTCACGCCGGTCAGCGCGGAGGCGATCAAGAAATTCAACACTTAGAAACCGCTCGCCGCTGCGTCTTGAGTTTCGGGCATGCGCTCAGGAAGCGTCCTGAATGTCGAAGCGAGTGACCTTGCCATCCTGAAAGCGAAAGATGTGCATCACCGTCTTGTCCTTCAGCCCGTGCGTTTGATCCTGCAAAGGCCTGCCCTCGAGATCGCGGACGGACTGCTGGACCTCCACGACGACCGAGCTATCTGCGGTCTCGGTGAAACTCACCGGCTCGACATGCGGGCTGACGATAGTCCACTGGCGGGTCCAGTACTCTCTGACGGCCTCAGGCCCATGAACATGGCCACCATCCATGCCGTTGGCCCAAGCGACGTCGTCGGCCAGCACAGCAAGAACGCCGTCGATGTCCCGTGCATTGAAGCGTCATTCAGCGACATGGCAGCAAGTCCGCGCCACTTCCGCTCTTCCCCCTCAAAGCAGACATGCGCTAACGCGATCGGCACGTCAGTTCAGGGCCAATAAGCGACCAAGTGCAGCGAAGCAAAATCGCGTTTTATTCGATCACCTCGTCGGCGCGGCCTAGGACGGATGTCGGTGGACTTAGGCCAATTGCCTTGGCCGCTTTGAGGTTGATCGTAAGCTCGTATTTGGTCGGGGCTTGCACCGGCAGATCAGCCGGCTTTGCGCCTTTGAGGATGCGATCAACGTAGCCCGCGGCACGACGATAGTCCTCCAGCACGTCATGCCCATAACAGACCAGGCCGCCGGCCGTGACGCAGTAAGGTTGCGAATAAACGGCAGGCAGTTCGTGACGTTCCGCTGCCGCAACAATGACGTCCGGATGGATTGCTCCGAACTGATTGGCGGTCACAATCAGTCCGCCGTTCGCGACTTTCGCGAATGACGCAATATCGCGCCCGATCTGATCGGCATCCCGCACGTCGATGACGCTCAACTCCATGTCGACCGAAGCGGCGGCTTGAATAGCGGCAAACTGGCCAATGCCGGCGGCGGTAGTTGGATCGCGCAGGACCGCCGCTCTCGTCACGCTTGGTGCGATCTCCTTGAGAAGCTGGAGCCATTTCGCGGCCAGGGCATATTCAAAAACAATGAAGCCGGTGATATTGCCGCCCGGTCGGGCTAGGCTCGCCACCATGCCGGAACCCACCGGATCGACGACATTGAGGAAGACGATCGGCACTGTGCGGGTCGCTTGTTGCAGCGCTGCCACCTGTGGGGTGGTCGCCGCCACTATGACGGCCGGTGCCAGGGCGACCAATTCGGTTGCATATTTCCGCGCGAGCTCAATGTCCTTTGCCCAGCGAACGTCAATCTGAAGCTTGCTGCCATCTGTCCAGCCCAGTTGCTGCAGTGCTTGCCGGAACGCCGTGAGCCGGCGTCCTCCCATTGCATCGTCGGCGGCAAGGTTCATCAGCACGCCGACGCGCCGTGGCACTGAAGATTCTCCTGCACCCGCCAGCAGCGGCCACGACGCCGCGGCGCCGCCGATGAGCGCAACGAAATCGCGCCGCCTCATTCGATCACCTCGTCGGCCAGGGCGAGCAGCCTATCAGGAACAGTAAGGCCAACCGCTTTGGCGGCTTGCAGATTGATGACAAGCTCAAACTTGGTCGGCGCTTGCACAGGGAGGTCGGCGGGCTTCGTGCCCTTCAAGATGCGATCGATGTAGCCGGCTGCCTGGCGGGCTTGTTCGGGATAGTCGGTACCGTAAGACAAAAGACCGCCTGATTGCGCGCAATAGGCGGCAAAATAGCTCGCGGGCACGCGATAGCGAGCAGCCAACGCAATGATGAGATCACGGTTAGTGGTCTTGAGAACGTTTGGCAGCACAATCAGGGTGCCGCCGGGATCGCGGGCTTGCTCCGCGATGACGCCTTCGATCTCGTCCTTCGCGTGAACCGTGTTAGCGCCGACTTGGACGTTTAGGGATAATGCGGCGGCTTGAATCGAAGGCATGAAAAATTGGAGCTGCGGGCCTACCGGGCTGTACAGAAGGGCTGTGCGCTTGGTGCTTGGCGCAATCTCTTTCAGCAGCTGCACCCATTTGCCGCCCAGGGCGTAATCGTCGACGGAGAAGCCTGTGATATTGCCGCCCGGATGCGCAAGGTTCGCGGCGAAGCCGCTACCGATCGGGTCGGACACGGTCACGAAAACAACCGGAACCGTCCGGGTGACGCGGGCAAGAGCGCTAATCACGGGCGTGGTCTGACCGAGGATCGCGTCGGGCTTCAGATCAACAAGCTCTTTCGCCAACGTTGCGATCCGGTCGACATCGTAGCCGCCCCAGCGAAGTTCCAGGCGCACGTTGTCGCCTTCCGTCCAGCCCAGCTTCGGAAGCGCATTCAGGAACGCCGCGACCATGGACTGCGCAATCGGATCGCTCTCTGCAAAGCCCATCAGCACGCCGACGAGCCGCGTTCTATCCCGCTGCTCTGCCCGCGCGACGAAAGGCCATACCGCCGCAGCGCCGCCGAGCAACGTGATGAACTTCCGCCGCCTCATTGGCTCACCCTCAAACCGAGGACCACGACCCTACCACGTTCAGCAACATGGGCGTTGTGCATTACAACAGAAGGCTGCCACCGATTGGCAGCTATGGGCCACCTGCAAACTCATGCAGTGCAACGAAATCCTACCTCACTCGATAACCTCGTCGGCGCGGGCAAGCAGCATCGGTGTCACTGTAAGTCCGAGCGTTTTGGCGGTTTGCAGGTTGATGACCAGCTCGAACTTGGTCGGCGGCTGCACTGGAAGACGTCCCACTGTGACATCGACACTGATGACGGCTCTGCTGCGACTTCGAATCGCTACACATCGGCCTTGTCCGGAACCTGCGCCGGAGTGCCGCCAGATCGGGTCGGCAGCGCCGATGGGGTCAGATCCCGAGGGCAATCTCCGCCCAATGCAGCACGTTTGTGCTGTTGAGAAACTCCATCACTCTGGGCTCTATCTCTGCGGGTCGATCGTGCGGAAGCAGGGCCGTTGCGACGATCATGTCGCAGCGGTCGTTGAAGACGACGGATAGCGCAGACTTGCCCGGCGGATTGCGGGCGGTGAGTGCATAACCACGGCTCCGGCCCTTCATCCAGCCAATCGCGATCGGCCGGCCGGCGCCGAGCGGCAAAACCTCGCCGCCAATAAGATCGAAGTCGCTCATGCGATCGAGGTCGCCGTCATCTGCGACGCCAGTCGCGCAATTGCAGGAACCGAGTTTGGCGCGAATATAAAGCTTAACTTCAGCGCCGCAATCAACCGCCGTGCAGGCAAACGCACGGCCAGTTCCCCACTGATCGATCGCGAATGGCCACTTGAACTCCACCCAGGTGGGGTGGGCTGCGGCATCACTCATGGATCTGGGTGCGACGAGCGCGAAATAGCCGCCAATCGCGCCTGCGAGCGCCGCCACCAGCGGCAAGGCCAATACCACAGGCTTCCTCACGCTTCTTTCTTCCTAGCGACTGCTCTTCCCCACGACCGCGCGGGCATGTGCGATCTGCGGTCTGACCGGATCCGCATTCTCCGTGAGTGCGACGGCGGCGGCGTAATGCGCTCGCGCCCTCTCGGAATCGCCCGATTGCTCGGCGGCCGCGGCGGCACCGAGCGTGGCGCCTAGCCGGTTCGGCGCTTTCTTCAACGTCGCCTCGAACGCAGCAAGGGCCTCCTTCGCCATGCCACGTTCGAGTAGCATTGTACCGTAGAGCTCGCGCGCCGGCGTTGGGACGCCCGGGGTTACGGGGTGCTTCTCGGTCCTGTCTTCTGCATCGGCGGCGGCGCTCATCGCCTTGAGTGCATCCTCCGATTTGCCTTCTGCATAGAGTGCCCAGGCCGTCGCGATTTGCCATTGAATGTCAACCTGATCGGCCCAATAATTGTCCTTAGCCTCGCGCAGCGTGTCGCGCAGTTCGGCAAGTCTGGCGATCTCAGCTTTGGCAGCATCCAGCTTGCCCGTTCGCGCCGCACCTAAAGCGCGGGCGAAGTGCGTCATCGCTTCAACATGAGCCAACGGAGTGGCCCGGACAGTGAGCTGCGTCGCTGCGTTCCAATCACCACGCTCAATCGCGTAGCGTGCCGGGCTCACAGCCAGCGCGTAAGGCCCGGCAATAAACGTCTCGGAAAAGCTGCTGACCTCGCGCATCTCCTCTATGACCGCCTCTGCTTTCGTGTCCTGCCCCGTCTGAAGGTAGGCATAGACGAGGTAGTCCATCGCGTGCAGTTGGTCGTGGGCTTCGTTGCTGGCTTTGGCAGCCCGCGCCGATTCCGTGTCGGAGCTGATCAATTCCTTCCAATAGCCGACGCGGGTGAAGATGTGGGACGGCATGTGCTGCGCATGTGGCGCTGCCGGCGCAATCTGCGAATAGCGTCTAGCCGCGTCGAGGCCTTTCTCTGCCAGGGCCGGCGTGTCGTAGAGATGGATCAAATAGTGCGCAACACCGGGATGCCGGGGTTGGCGCTGGAAGATCGGCTCCAGGATCGCCGCCCCCTTTAGCTGCATGGCATAGGTCTTATCACTCGGCGGGGCTGCGACATTGAGTTCGATCGCATAGAGGATTTGCGCTTCGTCGTCGTTCGGATAGGCCTGCGCTACTCCTTCCATGGCCTTGAGATAGGCGAGCACCCGAGTGCGATGGTCTACTTTGTCGTAGTCGGTGTAGAAGGCGGCCATCGCATTGATGAAATCGCGCTCGCGTTGCGTCTTCGCACTGACCGCCTTGGCCTTCTCTACCGCCGCAAAGCCGAGTGGAAGGTTGCCGACCGGTGGAGGCGCGTGCGGATTGTTGAGAAGGCTCAGCGCAATGCCCCAATAGGCGATCCCGCAGTCCGGATCGGCCTTGAGAACCTCCTCGAATAGCTCCCTCAACTCGCGATACCAGAACGAATGCTGGTAGCGCATGGCGCGATCAAAGCGCCGCTGCGCAATGTCATTGCAGGATGTATCAAAATGAACGGTGCCGAAACGTTGATCAGTTTCTTCTTCGCTAAACACAGGCTGGGAAAATGAAACGCTGGCCGCGATCAGGGCGGCAGCAACGGCAGATGGCGACCTAATCATGGGACATTCTCCGATCCCGCGCGCACCGTCATTCATGGTGCTCTTCACCGTTGAAGAGCACAGAGCTCGCCGGAGGAGACTGAAATCAGCCGTAGGGACAATTCGGGTCGATGTCGGCTGATCCCAATTCGCACCAGGAGCGGGATTGATCCGACATCGCAAGGTTGGCCGACGGGCGGCGGCGTCCTTGCCAGAGGGGCCCGGATGCGATGATTGATCGTAGCTAAATATCAGACGGTGGCAAAATCAAGATGCTCCACACGGAGGCCTAATTCAGCCATCTCAGTGCTGCGCGTAGTAAGAAACGCCGGCGGCGTAGCCGCCCGATGGGACGAATTGCTTCGGGTCATCCGCGACATTTCGAGCGCGCGCCAGTCACTTTCGGTCTACACCCAACATCGGAAGTATCGCTGCGTTGCGGCGAACCGACGTTCAGGGCCCAGGCTGTGTGAAAAGGACCAATAGCGGACGTGCGAGGCTGCATTTGAAAGTCCACTTAGCGCGATCGGTCACTCTTGCTTTCGCAATGCGTACGCAATCTCGGTTATGTGGCGAAGGTCCGAACCACAGCATCCCCCGAACACGTTCAGCCAAGGCATGCGATCGGCTAGCTCGCGATACTGGCGCGCGAGTTCGTGCGGATTTCCGGAATCGAGTTCCGGAGCTGAATCGAGCTCGGCATGACTGCGCCGAGAAGCATTGGCGCGGATGCCGTGGACTCGACGTGCCCATGGCGTGTCCCGCAAAACCGAGGCGAAGTGCTCGGGATGAGCACAATTGATCATGAAGTAAGCGGTATAGCCATCAGTTGCCTCATCGACCCGCGTGATTGCTTCGGCCAGGCTTTGGCCGTCTGGCAAGGCGCCGTTGGTCTCTACGGTGAACGAGACGACGACGGGCAGTCCGGCAGAGCGCGCGGCCCGCACCAAGCCGGCGGCTTCGCTGGCTTGGTTGAAGGTTAGAGCGGTGACCATGTCAGCCTCGGTTCCCGCTAGCCAGCCCAGTTGTTCCGCGAAATACTCCTCGGCAGCATCCATGGCGATTTTCGCCTCTGGTCTATAGGCGTCGCCGCGCGGTCCTATTACTGCGTTCAACACGATCGAGTTTGGATTTTCTACAAAGCGGTCTCGGAGACCCGCTATGAAGCGCACGCCGTCCTCGTTCGCAGCCCGAAGTTCTGCGCTGCTCGCACCAAGGGCGCGCCCCCAATACGCATGCGCTTTCCAGGTAACGGTGTCGAGTATGAATCCCGTGTCCATTTCTTTCGCGAGCCTTAAGAAGGCTTCGAAGTATTGCGTTAGGGCAGCGCGCCCCTCGGGTGTAGGCAAAAGCGTGTGAGCCGCGAACTCGCGAATCTCAATTCCATGGTTGAAGATGAGGTCGGTTTCGACACCGCCATCCGCGAGAAATATATCGCCGGACAGCTGTGGCAGAGCGGTTCGGTATCGCGGCACTCCTCGTTCCCCCTTGGCGGCGCGAGTTGATCAAAAGGTATTTTGCGCTCGGCCCCCGGATCGGCCGTAACGTCTCGGGGTGAGCCGAGTTCCCAGCGGCTGTTGACCCAAATCCAAACGTTCCACCAAGCCATCATTGATACGGTGAGAGGCACGCGGTGTGTCGTTGGGTTTCCAGACTGGACGCCAAGACATGTAATGATGTCCCGCCGCCTCACGGGCTTCCTCCTTAGGCCGATAACCCCAACCTACTACATCGCGAAAGAACGCTGCTGGCAAATGTTGTCGGTCAGGGTCATCCGCGTCATTTCGAGCGCACGCAGGTCACTTCCCCGAGAGTCGACAATCGCTTGCGCCGCAATATCTAACGCAGTGGGCAGAGACGACCTCAATTCAGGAGCCGGAACCCCCGATATGGTACCGTTGAGCTGTGGCCCGATGCCTAGAGGCAACTGCCCCAAAAATAGGGAACAGGAAATGTCCGCCGGCTTTGTTCAGACTTCCCGTGCTTTCGCGTACAATAACGCTTGGGCGAACTACCGACTGCTCACGGCTTGCGTAAATCTAAGCCAGGAGGATTTCGAAACCGAGCGGACGGGCTTCTTCCCGAGTCTGCAGATGACTTTGAACCACATTTGCGTGGTCGACTTATTCTACGTTGACGCGCTTGAGGGTGGATGGCTCGGGCCAAAAGCTTGGGAGAACCACGTTCCATATCCATCACTTCCTGAACTTCGGCGGGCTCAAGCTGCTGTCGACAACCGCTTGATCGTAGTCTGCAATACGCTGACCCCTGACCTCCTTGGCGGCATCGCGCGGGTCAATCGTGGCGCGCGGGTGCAGACCGAACGACGCGACCGCCTCCTCATGCATCTCTTCCAGCACCAGATCCACCATCGTGGCCAGGCACACGCCATGCTCTCCGGAACAGCCATCAAACCGCCTCAACTCGACGAGTTTTTTTCAATTGCAGAAGCACCGCTTAGGGCCATCGAGTTCGACCGTCTGGGTTGGACTGAAGAAACTGTGTGGGGACCATGACCAGTTCTTGCACCATTGTGGCGCCATGTACGGCGTCGAGCCACTGACCGGCGCCTGCCCATGCCGGCGAGCTTCGTCTTCGGGTCAATCTCGACCGAGTTAGCCGGTTTTCCCTACCGTTCAACTTCCGCTTCGAAAGCGACCGTCAGCGACCGCAGTGCTGCATGTCGTGATAGGCCAAAAGCGGCTATCCTCCACTTCGAAATCCGACTGCGATACTGTGACTGGGATTATATTTGCAGGAGGCAGGAGCTATCGCGGAACGCAGATTGGCTGCAATCTTGGCCGCGACAAGCCGTTGACCGAAACATCCCAAGGAGCGCACCATGAAAGCGGCAGCCAAGAGGAAGATCAGCCACGCGGCCAAGAAGGAGAGCAAACAGGCTGTTAGGACCAAGAAGGCCAAGAACCCCATCTTTCATCACGCACTTCTAAAAACAGCGCGCATGCAGGAAATGATTGATTGGTATGCCGCGGTTGTCGGGATCGAACCGGTATTTCAGGCCCCCGGAATCGCGTTTTTGAGCAACGATAGCGCTAACCATCGGATTTCCATGGTCGGCAATCCGCAGTTTCTAACGAACCCTAATTTTCGCAAGTCTGTCGGCATGCATCACCTCGCTTTCGAGTACGAGTCAGCCGACGATCTCCTTGACTGCTGGCACCGGCTGCATGAGGAACACGGCTATAAGCCGCATGTGGCGGTGCACCACGGTATGACACTGTCGTTTTATTATGCGGATCCCGAGAACAACAGCGTCGAGCTGCAGGCGGATGTGTTCGGTGATTGGAAAAAATCAAAGGCTTGGATGCGGACGTCGCCGCAATTCCGGGCCGATCCGATCGGGAAGTTTGTCGATCCCGCGGCGATGTTCGCGGCGCGATCTGCCGGAGTAAAAACGAAGGAATTGCTACGTCGCGCCTATGCCGGCGAATACCCGCCGGCTGCTCCGTATGATTATCTTGTCGACTTGCCCACTCCATAAAGCCGGCAATCGGCTCAACACATACGCACGTTCAACTCGCGCCCGATCGGGAGGGCCTCTCGCAAATCTTTCGTCGTTTGCGCGCTTTGGGGCGAAATAATGCCGACTCGCCTCATGGCGTTGGGCTGCTGCGCTCGGGGCGCGAACGGTCGCGCCGCCCCAACGCCACTCAGCAATATTATGAATTCCCGCCGCTTTGAAACCGCGCTCCCGATCGCGCACCCCAGCTTCGATCGGATCGAACCAATCGTCGAAAAGATACACGGCTGGTTCGCCAACCCGCCGCGAGGACTCAGACTTCGTGATAACGTTCTTCATGGCGTGGTCTCCTATCTGACGCTCCAACGTCAGATGATTCGAGGTTGAACACCCCGGAGACTACGCCACCCTCGATTCCAACCAACTCCGCGACGGGACCAGTTGGTCCAAGCTGGATGAACTGAATCGTAGGACTTCGACTGCAGCGCCCCTGCAGCAATTGAAGTGAGCTGTTTTGCTCAGATTTCCGGCGGACAAAGGCGTAACATAACACCAATCGATGACTTGTTGAACCGAAACCCATCCGGGTGTCCCGCGGCCTCGCTCCGAAGCATGTCGGACGAAAGGAAGTGCCACGCAAATGCCTTCAATCCTTCAAGGAGAATCGCTGAGCCGTCTGCTGCAAGGCGCAGCCGCCGGTGCGGTCGCGTCTATTGTTATCGGGTTTTCTTGGGGCGGCTGGATGACTGGCAGCGCAGCCAATAGACTTGCGGCTGAGCGGGCCGATACCGCCGTCGTGGCAGCCCTCACGCCGGTCTGTGTGGATAAATTCCTGCAGAACAGCGATGCGCAAGCGAACCTGGCGGTCATAAAAAAGATCCCTTCGAACTGGGAACAGGCCGAATACGTGCAGAAGGGTGGCTGGGCGACACAGCCGGGGGCTACCTCCACCGACTATCACCTGGCTAGGGAGTGTGCGGAGAAGTTGACCCAAGCGAAAACGGCAGCGCAGTGAGCTGAACGAGGCCGCGCCTGGTGAAAGACGTTACATACATGCTTATTTGTCCCCAATCTTATCCCCAATGATTGCAAACTCCTCATTTTGCTTGCCTAGCACTGACCGCACGGTATCTTGGTTCCAGATCGCTCATGGACAGTTCTGCTGGATGTGAGGATCACCAAGAACAGGTCGGACTGGATGTCGAAGCCGCTACCCGGCGATACATCATTGGCCGATTTGATCTGGGTTCCCGGCGAGGGTAGCAGCACTGGGAATGTGACGGGCGGGCGCAAGTTCGCCCGTCATTATATTGTGGCACGCCAAACGCGCAGCCTGCCATTTTTTTGGCACCGGATAGCCGAACGCGAGTTGGCGTTGTAGCCCAGCCATCATTCAAGTGTACCCATGCTGGAGCCCGCGGACATTATGGACGCAGCAACTCGGCCTAGCCGGCCTTCAGCTTGCGCGTTACCTGAACGATGCGTTAGCTCGACGCAGTGTTCTTATGCAAAGTAAAATGATGGGTCCATACCGTATCTATTCGGATCGCCACATACGCGTGGGTCGGCGGGAACGGCCTCATCCGATCACTGGGGTCCCGCTCGTCGCTCAGCCGGTGGACATAGTCGGCCCGCTCTATCATCAGGGGCAAGCGCTTCTTACACTTCAACTATAGACAAACGCGTTCATGCGCTTCTGCGAGCCTGCATCAACTGTCGAAGGGCGTGGCCGCCACCCTGATATGTCTGATTGCCTCTCAATGCCGACGCATCGACGCCGATGCTCGCGTGCGCGAGATAAAGTATGTCGAGGAGACTCTCCGGTAGCGGATGAGTGAAGTTGTCAACTAAGTGACCGACCTCCATTATCGTGAAGTGCTGCCCATAGAGCACCGTTGTCGGTTCCGGTCCGCCCGGACTCCAACTGAGCGAAAAAGCTCCCACAGCCCAAGCAAACGCGCTCGCTATTTCCGGCGGGATCGGCTGTAGCTGTCGCTCGACCATCTACGCATCGTCCCTAGTCGAACCGGGCGAGGCACTCACGAAGCGTGCCACTGAGGCAAATCGTTGAGCACGCCGCTGTTGGGTGCGACCATGTCATCGACGATGGCATAGCGCAGCGCGCTGCTCTGGACGACCTTCCCGCACATAACGCAGCGTCGTGCCCCTGAGCGTCCCAGGCAGCGCCGAGTGGTTACCTTGCCAGTTGCCTTGGCCGGGTTGACACTGCTTTCTAAAAGTCACGCTCTAATCGCCAGGGTCTTCCTTGGGACCTCGAAAGTCGCGTTTCCCGCTTCCACTCTTCGCCTCCTCAACGAGTCTTAGCCATTCCTGAGCCAATTCGGCCAAAAACGCTTTGAGGCGAGGATCAGTTGTCGCGCGAGCTTCCTCAAGGCATCGCGCCGCAAATCGCTGATACTTTCTGGCGGGCTGCATTTTCCCACTCCAAATGCGCGAGTTGGCAGAGGATCGTAGCAAATTGAAGATGGAAGCGCATTGGCACCAAGCGCTGATTTCTGCAGCCTCCACGCACCCGCCGTTTGTTCCCTCCTCAAAGACAGTACGTCGGTGGAGGCGGAGCTGAGCCTGGGTCCCGCGGCTGGTAGCCGGGGGCTCTTTCGCGCTTGCTCCTCGGCGCGTGCGGTAGGATGATGTGCTGAAGGGCGACCCTAGCTAGGACGCTGGGTTATGAGCAACAGACGGACGAATCCAGACGGCGAATGCCAATCTTGCCACGGGACAGGCTACGTCGCCGGCGCACAGCCGATAAAGACCGGCCCTTATGTGCTTGAACCGCCACCCTGTCGGGTATGTGGAGGCACGGGACGTGCGCCTCAACCCAAGGAGTGAGCGAGGGGTGGTCGGCGCTGCCCGCCATTTCACGGAACGGAATTTAGCTCTTGGCGCAGGCGAACCGCGATCAGCAACATGTTCTGTTAGCTCGTCTTGCAAGGACTCCAACGAGCGCGCGTGCCGCCCTTGCCGTTAGCGAATTCTTGGCGGCAGTCGCCTCAAGCTTGGCCACTTTGGGGTTGAGACCTTCCGGCTGCTCGGTGTTGCTCGACAGTTTTGCGCTGTAAGAGCCGAAGAAGCGCATGAGGGACCAAGCGGCTTACGCCTGCCGCGCGCTGTGCCGCGCTCGCGTAGCCGAGGAGTCCCAGCACCGCAGGGGAACGCGCGTCGGAGAGCACTTGAAGATGGTGCTCAGCAATCATCGACCGGCAGGAGCGTTGAGCTTGCCCGAGCACCGCTTCCCACCGCCCTTCAAAGAAAATACCCTGGCGCCACGTTAAGAATTTTCGCCAGGCGTTCGAGCGTAGCAAGTGTGGGGTTGCGGCGGCCGTTTTCCAAATGGCTGAGGTAGGAGTGGTTCATGCCACGTCGCTTCGCAACGGCAGTTTGGGTTAGCCCGGCCGCGATGCGCCAGTGTCGCACGTTTTTCGCCAATTGCGACACGCCGTTGCTTCTCCTAGTCCTCGAAGTATGGCGCGGTTTTTCGGCGATTTCGCATAGCCCGTACCCGACATCATGGACTGTCGCGATGACGACAGGCGCTTTATTTGCAAGCAGCAATTCTCTGAGCATCGACATGTATTGGCGCAACAGGTGCCGGGTGGACCAATTGTCGGTCTTGCGCCGGATGGCCGTAAACAGCCGTTTGTGGGGGACCGCTCGACCCAGGTTGTCGAGGAAACAGGCCAACAGCGCTAGCTGAACTTGACCGCGCCGAACATTGACGCGCTGTCCGCTGATAAACAGGGCCAGCCTTCCGGTAGCTTCTCGCAGGATTGCAATGCCGGGGGGATGTCGCTGATTCTGCATGGGATAGTCGCCGCGAAAAAAGCCCCGCGCTCCCTAGGCGGGGCTAGTCGGCCTTGAGACGCTCTGTGCAACGGGACCTAGCTTTTCCCTGCACAAAGCGGCGTAGCTTAGCGCAAGTCAAGTACCGGGCGAGCGGTGCCGGCCCAGGGGCGCATCGCCGCCAATGTCGCAAAGCTACGGACCTGACTTTCTTCGGGGCCGCTGCCGGTAAGCTAGGCGTAACGAGGTTGCAGCCGCACATTCACGATGTCCGCGCTATGTCTGCTTGTGCTCCAACTGCGGACGTATCGCTGCAACGCGGCCGATGACGCAACGGGCCAATAGCGACCGAACCGGAGATAAGCTAGGCAGTCGTTCAGGACGAGGTCGCTACCTGCACCGTTGCGTTTCGCCGCGGAGACTGCCGGTATCTGCATGGGTGCAGACGTACATTGTTTAGAGTGCTGACGCATAGGACGCGGAGCAGCGTTCGGCCAGGCCGTCGCAGCGTCCGCAGCGGTTGATCTCTCGTACGCGGTTCTCTCTTGGTAACTCGGGCACATAGTTGTGCGTACTACACACCTTCAGACCGCTGCACTAGTTTTGGTTAGGCCGCTGACAAGGAGGTCCAGAAATGACTAAGGTTCTCATCCTCTATTATTCCGCGTACGGCCACATGGAGCGCATGGCTCAGGCCGTTGCGGAAGGCGTAAGGGACGCGGGCGCCGAAGGTGACATTAAGCGGGTGCCGGAATTGTTTCCGGAAGATGTGGCAAAACAATCCGGGTTTAAGCTTGATCAGAAAGCGCCGATTGCGACAATAGCGGAATTGGCCGATTACGACGCGATCATTTTTGGGTCCGGGACTTGGTTCGGAGTTTTCACCTCGCAGATGCGCAATTTTCTTGATCAAACTGGACCGTTGTGGATGAAAGGCGCGCTTGTCGGCAAGGTGGGCTCGGTGTTTACTGGATCCGGGACGCAACATGGTGGACAAGAATCAACCATTCTCTCAATGATTCCTACGCTTCTCCATCACGGTATGATCGTGGTCGGGCTTCCGTACTCATTTCAGGGGCAGAGCACCATGGATGAGATTAGCGGCTGTTCGCCTTACGGCGCATCTACGATCACTAAACCTGACGGCAGCCGCATGCCTTCGGAGAACGAACTTGCGGGCGCGCGCTTTCAAGGCCGCCACGTCGCGCAGATCGCTAGCAAACTCAAAACATGATCTGACCTTCGGCGCACGAACTGAGGGTTTCCAGCAGGAGCAGCGCGGTCTGACACCCTGACAAAAGAGAGCAGCTTGATGTTTCATTCGGGTCAAACCCAGTCTTCTAACGAAGTCTGCGCCATGCTCGCGGACAGGGAATAGAACGGTGGATGATCGAATTATTGAGCTTCTGTACCGCAACCTTCAGGAAGTCTTTGGCGAAGGTGACGCGGCCCGCCGCCGCGCCGCCATTGAGGACTTCTATACTGAAGACTGCGTGCTGTATGTCCCGCCCGGTGTCTTTGTTGGACACGACGCTCTAGACAAGTTCGCCGGAGACCTCCGCGCGACACATCCACACTTCGTCTATACGCCTCATGGAGAGCCACAAGCCCTCCACAACGGGGGGATTCTGGCATGGGGGTCAGGCCCGAAAGGCGAGGCCCCAGACTACACCGGACTGGATCTCGTCATTGTTCGCGATGGCAAGATTGCGGCGCTCTACGTCTTTCTCAATCCCAAATTTGCTTAGCGGACCGCGGCACCCTCGCGGCTTACCCTCGCGTCTAAACGAAGTTCCGAACTTCAGGAGGGGAGCGCTTCTGCCCCGGCAGTTCAGGCGGGAAGGGCCGCTTGCGGATTGATAACAATACCACGCCGCCGGGATATCGTCTTCAAGCCGTGAGGCATCACAGTCGGCTAATTTCCGGATCGGGTCAGGTGTGACAGATTGCCTCGATCGCGCGATGTCAGCTGTTCCTCCGTTAGCGACTAAATTTCCGTCTCGCAGTAAACGAGCGCCTACGGTGAACCGAGATCTTCTCGGCGCCGGCGTTGCCCGCCGCACTCGTGCGCTGGCAAATATCACTCAGCCGCCGCAGGCTGCCGCACCGCGGCTTCGATGCTGGGCGATAGATAGGCTCCTTGGCGAAGCAACTCGCGCTGGATCACGCTCGCCGCAATGTCGCGAGGGCGCTGGCCGGCTCCTGCCGCGAGAGCGGCCGCAACGCCGGCGGCTTGGCCGGTGAGCCAACACTGGGGGATCTCGCGCAGGAATGTGTGCGAGCTCGCATCGCAAGCAACGTGGCGCCCGGCACCCAATATGTTGTCGAGCTTTTCCGGCACCAGCGCTCCGTAGGGCACCGAGATATTGGGAAACTTCGGTGCCAACGAGGCGGACACGCCAATTTCGTCATCCCACACCTGACCAGTGTCCCATTGCTGACGGGTCACCTTGCGCAGTCCAGCGAGCCGCCGGCTGTGGCGAACGCCAATTTGTGGTGCGCCGAGCATCAGGAAGGCATTGGAGAAACCAGGAGCCGCAGCCCGATAAACCTCAAGATGGCCGACTGCGAGTTCACGCGAGCGCAATTCGACGGTGGTCAAGTCCTCGACATCGACTGCGCTGTAACCTGCAAGCCGCGGACCTAAGAACAATGCCACGTCGTTGCGCCACGACACGAACGGCTTCTCGAAGAATTTTACGCGGTCGCGACCGAGTGCCATGAACGCCGCAAACGAATCCGGCTCTTGGCTGCGGAAAGCGAGCCAGCGTTCCATATCGACGCCGCCGAGCAGGAAGACGGTATTCATGCAATGGTGAATATCGCTGGCGTCGACATCAGACTCGCACCGTGCGCCAGACCGCGCTATCAGATCGGCGTCGCCGGTGGTGTCGATAACCACTTTGGCCAAAATCGCGTGCCGGCCTTCCTTGCTTTCAAAGATCACACCCCGCACGACGCCATCTTCGATGATTGGCGCAGTGCACCAAGCGTGCAGCAACAGCTGCACCTTGGCCTCCTCGGCCATCCGCAAGGACAGCGTCTTGAGTGCTTCGGGATCGATCGTCGGCGACCACGTCACAATGCCATGGTAAGCAGCTGTCCGCTGCGCCCAATAGGCGGCGGTCGCGGCATCGCGGTTTCCCCAATCGGCGCGTGGCGGGCCCTGAATCGCATCCTTCGGCAGGCGTTCCATTAATTCGTCGGCGAGGCCACGGATGACCTGCCGGCCAGACCAATCCGTCATGCGGTCAATCCAGATGACCAGCCCGCCGGTTGAGAGCCCGCCAAGGTGGTTGTAGCGCTCAACCAGCAATACGTTGGCGCCAAGCCGCCCAGCAGCAATAGCGGCGGCGGTTCCGGCCGGGCCACCGCCGACCACCAGCACGTCAGTCTCTGCGAAAACTGGAGTTTGGCGGGCTGGCTCAAAAATCGTTTTGCTGGGGCGGAGGCGTCGCACTCGCTCGCTGCCACTAAACAGTTCGAGACCCTGGGCGGCGCCGATGCTGCTGCTGTAATTACCGCTGCCTGGGGGATCGCGGAAAATCTCGCTCGCGCGCGTCGTTCGTATACAGGGTTCGGGTTCCTTGCCGGTCGGCATTTCGCAACCTCAACCGCTTGCCCCGTGGGAAAGCGCGACAATCGCTGCTCGACCCCGTGCGCGTATATTGCCAACCAGCGTAGTGTCGCGGATGAGCCCGCGCAATCGGCCCCCTTTTCCCTGCCACGAGACCGTGAAAGCTCGCGACTTTGTCTTCGACCGTTACGCACCTTGAAGGGCCGAACGTAGCAAAAGCGCGGGTTTGAGGTGCGCTAGAGATTCCCGCTATTGCTCCGCTAGCGACCCAATCGCTGCATCGCGGTAACCCTCGGTGTGGGCCAAAACCGGAAGTCGGCTGACGCCCAACAATCTCTCTACGCCACGGCGGCGAGCAACGCTTGCGCCTCCGCGATCTCCGGGAATTCCAGCGTCGGCGAAAAGTTTTCGAGCGCTGGGGCAAGGACGGCATGAGCGTCGGCGACGCGGCCGGTCGATTGATAAAGCTTCGCCAGCGAGAGTGCGGCGCGCAGCGCGAAGCTCCTCGCCCTCTGCTGCTGCGCGACGGCGATGGCGGTGAGGAAGGCTTCTTCCGCCGGTGCGGTGTTTGCCGGATTTCGCTTGATCAAAAGTTCGCCGCGGACGCGATGCAATTCGGGGTCGGACCAGCGCTCGCCCGTTGACTGTGCCTCGGCGAGAAAGCGGTCAAGTTCGCCGATGGCGATATCCAGGTTGCCTGCACTGGCTTCGGCCTCTGCCAGGAGTGCGCCCAAATAGGGACGATGAAAAGCCTGACCTAGTTCGCGCCAGCGTTCGATGCCACGGCGCATTTCCGCCAATTCCATCTGCTGGTCGCCGACGAGCCAGTTGGCCCAGCCGTGGAAAAGGCGGCCGGCACTCTCCCAGATCGGCATGGCGCGCTCGCGGGCGAGGTCGAGGACGGCCTTTGCCACCGGCGCGGCTCGCTCTCTGCCGCCTCGCAATGCTTCAAACAGGCAAAGGTGATAATTGACATACGCGAGCGTTTGCACGTTCCCGCTCTTTGTCGCCTGGCTTGCCGCTTGATCAGCGAACTGGCGCGCCCGTTCCACATCGCCCAGGGGCCAGAGCACCAAGGCCAAGTAAATCATGGCGGCGGCGACCTGGTCCTGGCCGAAGCGAAAGGCGAGATCGCGGTCGCGTTCGCTGTCGAGGATAGCGAGCGCCTTCTCGATGTTTACCTGGGCTCCCGCGTAGTCCCCGAAGTAAAGGCGTGTCAGGCCTGATATGCGGCATGCCACGCCGGCTTCTGGCGAGTTTGGACGGAGGTCGGTTTCACGCAGAAAGGCGGCTGCCGCCTCCTGCATTGTTGCCGGCTCGCAGCGGTTCAGGCTGCCGACCCACTGGCCGTAATAGGCGGAGAAGCGATCGGCCGCGTCGCCGAGGCCGGCGGCGAGCGTCTGCGCCTTTGCAAAGGCCGCACTCGTTTCCGGAGCACCATGGCCGCGCGCATGGATCAAGGCATTGGCATAAGCCGTCTGCAGTTGCAGCCGGCGCTGACGCGATGCCGCGGCGTTCTTCACTTCGTCGGTTTCAGCAAGCGCGGCGAAAAGCCTTTGCGCCTCTTCGATCTCCGGAAACTCCGGCGTCGCCGAAAATCCTGTCAGCGCGGGCGCGAGCACCGCGTGAGCGTCGACGGCGCGGTTGGTCGATTGATAGAGCTTCGCCAGCGACAGCGCCGCGCGCAGCTCGAAGCTGCGTGCCTTCTGCTCTTTTGCGATGGCGATGGCGGCAAGGAAGGCTTCTTCTGCGGGCGCTGTGTTCGTCGGTTCGCGCCTAAGCAGAATCTCGCCGCGCACCCGATGCACTTCGGCAGCGAACCAGCGTTCGCCGGTCTGCCCGATCGCCGCGAGTTGCTCCTCCACGGTTGCCAGAGCGGCGCCCAATTCGCCCGCTGCAGCCTCCGCTTCGGCGAGCAGGGTGCCGAAAAGCGGTTGCTCGACGCGAAAATCCATTTCTCGCAGCAGCGCCAGTGCGGCGCGCATTTCCACGAGCGCCTGCGGATTGTGCCTCCGTGAAGCCCAGGCCAGAGTAAACTTCGCGAACCCGTGCCAACTCGGCAGACCGTGGGTAAGGCCAAGATCAAGAAGGGCTTGGGCGTGGGGCGTTGCCCGATCGAGATCACGACCCACTGTCGCGAAAACCACCATGTAGTGGTGCGTCAATGCCACCGTTGGAATGTGCCCGCCGGCGAGTGCGAGGCGCATCGCATCCTCGACGAGACGAGCGCCGCGGTCGGTCTCACCGCGCGCGTAAAGAGTCATTCCCAGATAAAAGTCAGCGAGAACGCCCTGATCGTAGGCGAAAGACGATGACAGATGCAGGTCGCGCGCGTGATCGTAGCGCGCCAGCGCCTGCTCCAGCTGCACCTGCGCGCCGGCGTAGTCGCCCGCGTACCAGCAGGTCGTACCCAGCAGGCGATGGGCAATGCCGGCTTCGGGCAGTGCTGGCGAGCGCTCGGCGTCGCGCATGAACGCCTCGGCGACCTCGCGCATCTGCACAAGATTTCCGCGGATGAACGGCCCGACCCAAAGGCCGTAGTAAGCCGAGAAGCGCTCGACGGGGTCCTCGATCGAGGTGGCTAGCTCGCGCGCCTTGGCGAAGGCGGCAGTCGTCTCGGGCGGCGACATGCCGCGACCGTGCAGCAAGGCATTGCTGTAGGCGGTCTGCAGCCGGAATTGGCGCTGCCGCAACGCTGTTTCTTCTTTCACCTCCTCGGTCTGCGCGAGTGCGGCAAGGAGGTTCCCTGCTGCTTCGATCTCCGGAAATTCCGGCGTCGGCCAGAAGCCTTCGAGTGCGGGGGCGAGTACGGCATGGGCGTCGGCAGCGCGGCCGGTGGATTGGTAGAGCTTCGCCAGCGACAGCGCCGCGCGCAGCCCGTAGCTCCTCGCCTTTTGTTGCAGCGCAACGGCGATGGCGGTGAGGAACGCTTCCTCGGCCGGCGCGGCCTTCGCCGGATCGCGCTTGAGCAAGATCTCGCCACGGACGCGATGGGTTTCTGCTTCAAACCACCGCTGTCCGTGACGCTCGGTCTCAGCCAGGGCGTTGTCGATGGTGGCGAGCGCGGCGTCGCTCACCCCTGCCTCTACCTCCGCCTCGGCCAGCGCGGTGGCAAAGATCAACATATTGAGCCCGATTCCGCGCTCGCGGCACGCCTCGATTGCCGCGCGCATCTCCGCCAAACCGGCTTCGCGGTCGGTTGATTGCAGCCGCGCCCACACCCCATAAACGGCGCCGTATGCCGCAAACATCAGCAGTTGATGTTCCTGCGATATGTTGAGCAAAGCTTCGGCATGCGGCGCCGTGCCGGACGGATTACGACGCATCATCTCGAATACGGCGAAGTGAGAATGGGCATAGCCTAAGGTGCCGACGTGACCGACCTGCTTTGCACGCGCCAGTGCCTGCGCGATGAACCTATGTGCTTGCTCGACTTCGCCCAGCGGCCATAACACCAGCGCCAGATAGGACATGATGGCGACCCCGATATCCTGGGCAAAACGAACGATGAGATGGGCATCTCGTTCTGGGTCAAACATCGCGAGAGCGCGTTCGAGCTCGGCGCGCCCGGCGGCGAAATTTCCGGCAAGCCAGTAGGCGTTGCCATTGAGGCGAATGGCTGTGCCGGCCTCGGGCGAGCCCGGCCGCGCCGCGACCTCACGCAACATGATGTCGGTGATTTCACGCGTCGGCTCCAATTCACCGCTCACGAAGCCATTCGCCCAGAGGCCGAAAAGAACGGAAAAGCGCTCGGACGGATCTTCGATCCCGGCAGTCAGCTCGCGGGCGCGCGCGAAAGCGGCTTTGGTTTCCGGCGCGCTATAGCCGCGCGCATGCAACATCGCCTGGCCGTAGCTGGTTTGTAGCTTCAGCCGTTGGCCGGCCGACGCTGTTGCGGGCGTCGCCGCCGCACGTGGCGCCGGACCGTCGCCGGCCTTGTCGGACATCTCGATGGCCTTGCCGAGATGGGAGATCGCCTCCTGGAAGGCGGAGCGGCGCAGCGCTTGGTCGCCGGCCTTGCCCCACCATTCGATCGCGGCGTCGGTCATGCCCGCCTGCGTGAAGTGATGCGCCAGCGCTTCCGGTTCGGCAGCGGCGCTATCGGCAAAGCGGTCACGCAAAGTTTCGGCGACGCGCCGGTGCAGCGCGTGGCGCCGGCTCTTGAGCAGGTTTTCGTAAGCCGCATCCTGAATGAGTGCGTGCTTGAAACGATAATCGCTCTCGGGCGGCAGGCCCTGGACCAGCACAATGTCGGCGTCGGCGAGCTTTTCCAGCGCCACTTGCAGCGGTGCATTGTCCATCCCGGCGACTGCGCGCAGCAGGCCATAGGAGAAGCCGCGCCCGATCACCGCGCCAACCTGCGCCACCTCGCGCGCCGGGCCGAGGCGGTCGAGCCGCGCCATCAAAGACTGCTGAAGGGTCGGCGGGATCGCGTGAATGCCGCCCTGCTCGCCGCCGCGCTCCAGGAGGAGGCGCGTCACTTCCTCGACGAACAGCGGCACGCCACCGGTGCGCGCGGCGACATCCTCCACCACTTCCTTCGGCAGCGCGTGGCGGGCGGAAAGCTCCGCCACCATGTCGCGCACCTGGGCGCGATCGAGCGGCGCCAGCGAGATGGTGCCGTGGTGCGAGCGCATGCCCCAAGGCGCGCGGAATTCGGGCCGCGTCGTCGCCACAACCAACAAAGGGGCGAGTGCGCCGCGCTCGGCAATGCCGCGCAGGACATCAAGCGTGGTCGGATCGGCCCAGTGCAGATCCTCGAACGCCAGCACGACCGGCTGAACTTTTGCGCCCGCCAGCACCCAGTTGGTCAGCGACGCCAATTGCCGGCGCCGCAACTCCTCGGGCGCCAGAACCGGTGCGCGGTCGGGCGGCAGCGGAATGTCGAGGAGCGGCGCGAGTAACGGGACATTTTCCGCAGGGTTGAGCTTGACCTGGGAGAGCGAACCCTCCAGCTCGGCAAGCCGCCGCTCGGCGGGTAAGTCTGTGCCGCCGAAGCGCTGGCGGCCCCATTCGGCGATCGGGTGCAGCGGCGTGTTCTGCAGAAGCTGGGAGCAGCTCCATTCCACCCAAGTATGGGGCGTGTCGCTCAACCGGGCGTGAAACTCCTCGATCAGGCGGGACTTGCCCAAGCCCGGCTCGCCGACGATCAGCACCAATTGCCCGTCGCCGGCCCGCGCCCGCTCCCAGCGCCGTACGAGCATCGCCATTTCCTCGTCGCGGCCGACCAGCGGCGTGAGCTGCCGCGCCCCCGCGCGGCGGCCGCCGCCGCTCGCGCGGACCAGCCGATACAGCATCACCGGTTCCGGCACGCCCTTGAGCGCGTGACTGCCGCGCTCCTCGGCAACAAACAGCCCGGCGACCTGGCGCTGCACCCGCGCGGTGATCAGAACCGCCCCAGGCTCAGCCAGCGCTTGCACCCGCGCCGCGAGGTTGGGCGTGTCGCCGAAAATTTCGCCCGCCGCATCCACCACAACCGGTCCCGCGTCGAGGCCGATGCGGGCGTTGAGCGCCGGCTTGCCGGCGGCAGCGTTCCTGCGGTTGAGCTCGGCAAGTCCGCGCTGGAGCGCGAGCGCTGCGCGCGCGGCGCGCTCGGCATCGTTCTCCTGCGCCACCGGATAGCCGAACAGCGCCATCAGCCCGTCGCCGAGCTTCTTGGCGACATGCCCGCCCATCTCGGTCACCGCCGCCGAAGCGGCATCGAGGTAGGCGCTGACGAGGTCGCGCCACTCCTCGGCGTCGAGCCGCGCGGAAATGCCGGTCGAACCGACGAGGTCGCAGAACATCACAGTGAGATAGCGCCGCTCGCCGGCCGCTTCGGGCGCGACCGAGGAAGAATTCGGCGCTGTTCCCGCTGCAGCTTGCGGCGCCACGAGCGGCGATACGGGCGGCGCTGCGACCGGCGCCGCCACAGGGGCGGTGCCCAGTTCGGCGATGGCCGCGAGTATTTTCCGGCGATGCCCGAGCGGGACGCCGATGTCCTTGAGATCTTGATCCGTCAGAAGGCGGAGTACAGAGACATCAATTTCATTCTCGGTAAAGCGCTCCGCGTATTGCCCGAGACCAAGTTGTCCAAGCCAGTTCGCAATCTGCTGCACGCGGTCCCGCGACGTTTGAATTTCACTACTCCGCCGACGGCATCGTGACTCCGTCCGCCAGGTATTCTAGCCGGTCTCGCCCGGCGGCGCATGCCCGCTCAGGGTCATGCGCGTCGGTTTGAGAAGCGTCGTCAGTTGTTTATTCGATCACCTCGTCGGCGAGCTGCTGGAGATGTCCCGGCACCTCAAGACCGAGCGCCTTCGCCGCCTTGAGGTTGATAATTAGCTCGTACTTGGTCGGGGCCTGTACAGGAAGATCGCTCGGCTTCTCGCCTCGCAGGATACGATCAACATAGGACGCCGCCCGCCGCAGCAGGTCGGTCAGGTCAGGACCATAAGTTATCAGAGCGTCGTCAAAACGGTGCGGGTAGATTGCCGGAAGGCGGTATCTGGCGGCGAGCGCGACGAGCAGTGCATGATTGGCGTCGGTAAAAGCGTCCGCCACTATAATCAGGCCCCCGCCCGGCGCTCCTGCGAGCGCGGCGAGAGTAGCATCGATCTCCGCGGAGTCATGAACAGGCGCCGCGACCAACCGGATTGGAGCCGAGGGAGCAAACGTCTCGAACGCGCGCAAAAGTCCGGGGGAACTGTCCTCGGGTTGTAGGTGAATCCGATCCTCCGCACGGAGGGCGCGATCTCCAGCAGTATCTGCAGCCACTTGCCGACAATCGTGGGTTCGAAGGTTTGAAAGCCTGTTACATTGCCTCCGGGTTGCGCAAAATTCCGTACGAAACCGCTGCCTATGGGATCGAAGACATAGGTGAAAATGATCGGGATGATCCGCGTTTCCTTGAGCAGCGCGGCCACGACTGGAGTGGTGCGTGCGAAAATGACATCTGATCCTCGCGCAACAAGCGCCTTCGCCGAGGCTTGGATGCGATCGGGCTCACCGCCCGGCCAGTAATATTCGATTTGCAGGTTGCGGCCCTCAACCCACCCCAGTTCTTGCAGTCCTTGCTTGAGTGCCGTTACTTCGGATTGGCCCGCCGGGTCGCCAGCGTCCATTCCCATCAGGACGCCGATCCTTCGGACCGCTTCGGCCCACGCCGGCGGGGCAAGCAGCCCCGTCGTCGCCGCGGCGCCGATGATGCTCATGAAATTGCGTCGCCTCATCGGACCTCATCTTCGGTCGACAACCACACCCTAGCACATCGCCGAAGTTGTGCAGGCGACACTTAGGCCGGTCCACTTCCGCATTGGTCACGAGCTGTGGTCGACCTTCCGTGACACGTCCGCTCATCCCGCAATTGCGGACGTCACGCTCCAGTGCCACAACTGACGAGATGGGCCAACAGCGGAAATGCGCGGCGATGCGGCGGCTTTTTACTGACCGCTTGGCAATCGCTCCCGACTCTCCGCGACCAGCGTATCGATAAGGGTTGCGGCGGGTAGATCGCGGATCAACGGCGCGGCTTGGCCCGCCCAAAGCGGCAGAAACGCCCGACGCGCCGCATCGCTATTCACCTGCATCAGCGGGCGGGTAAGGCTGACTTGAGCCGGGAATTCAAGCGCCTCCGCGTCCCCCATTTCATCAATCAAACGATTGCGCAAAGCGCGCGCAGGCCGCCCAGTAAACACCCGCGTCAGTCGGGTGTCTTCGTCTGCTGCACCATGCAGGGCGTCCCGGTGGACTGCTGGGACAACCGCTTCCGGACATCCGAGAAACGCGGTACCGATCTGTACGCCGCTCGCCCCAAGGGCGAACGCGGCAGCGATACCCCGGCCATCGGCGATGCCACCGGCAGCGATCACCGGTACGCCAACGGCGTCCACCACCTGCGGGACGAGAGCCATCGTGCCAATCAGTCCTGCGCCATCGCTGTGGGTAAAGGTGCCACGATGTCCGCCCGCCTCGAGGCCTTGGGCGATGATGGCGTCCGCACCTTCCGCCTCCAGCTTTCGCGCCTCGGCAACCGTGGTCGCCGAGCTGATCACGATGACGCCACTCTGCTTAATGCGTCTCATCGTGTCAGCGGGTGGCAAACCAAAATGAAAGCTCACCACCGGCGGTCTCATGTCAAGCAGCAACTGAAGTCGCTCCTCGTCAAAACGAGGAAGTGGATCGCTTGGCTCCGGCACGGTGCCCAGGCTGAATTCATCGTAATAGGCAGCAAGACGCTCACGCACCCGGCGCGCCGCCTCGACTTCAATGCTTGGAGCAGGATGAACGAAAAAGTTTAGGTTGAATGGCCGGTTGCTGGCTCGACGTATCTCTTCGATTTGATTCCGTGCGGTCTGCACCGGCAACGCGGCACAAGAGAGCGAGCCGAGTGCGCCCGCGTTGGACACGGCCGCCACCAAAGCAGGGCCGCCAAAGCCGCTCATCGGCGCTTGGATGATTGGATGGGTGATGCCGAGCAGGTCAAGGAGATCGGTGCGGGGCCACATTTCGCCCTCCCTAAGCCGTTTTCCAACTGGGACCCGACGCTACCATCGACTCGCCGGAGGGCCTATTGTCGCGATGAATGTCGCCTATGGGGTCATTCACGTCATATCGAGCGCACGTCGAGCACTTCCGCTATCCCTCCAATCGCTACCGAATTGGTGCATTGCAGCGAACCGCTGAGTTTCCTTCACGGCAAACTTCGGGCTACGTAGTCACAGTACGATTCGAAAATATGGAGGGGACATGGCCAAGTTAATGTCGAAGTCGGAGCTCATTCAAAAAATCGCTGAGCAGCATCCGGACACCATGACGCGGAAGGACATCAAGGGAGTCATCGAGTTGCTCGCGCAAATAGGCTACAAAGAACTCAGGAAAACAGGAGCCTTCTTTGTTCCAGGATTCGCCAAATTTGTTGTCATCAAGAAGCCCGCCACAAAGGAGCGTAGCGGCATCAATCCGTTCACGAAGGAGCCAACAATATTCAAGGCCAAACCGGCTCGGAAGATCGTCAGAGCCCGGCCGGTAAAGGCTGCCAAGGACGCAATATCGTAGCGTCGAAAACATCGATGGAGTTTAATGGCCAGCGTGGTGTGTTGGACCACGCTCCGACCGGAGTGATCCGCGCGTCCGCTCATGAACCGCATTGAACGGGTGGTCGTTGACGATGCGTTGGCCAGGAATCCACTCGCGGGGCAGCTCTGCGAGCGCTTGGGTGAGCGGCCGATCAAGTTTGTATTTCTGGTAACCGAGCAGCCGGGGATTCCAGACGCTGTTGGATGTGCGCTTGGTAGTAGATCTCATAGCTGCCTTCAATAATTGTGTTTGGTTTTCTGGCGATCTTTTCTGCCAAAATTGGTCGCCCCGAGGCTCGGATCGAGGTTCGCCAAAAATCGGCCAACGAGCTGCCCGCTATGCCTCCCCAAAAGCGACTGCCGACGCCTATGGCCGCGATTTGTAGCGATGGGGGCTAGGAGCGGTCATCCTACCAATTCAAATCTTAGTCGGCAGAGTAGCCACCGCTTGTTCAGAATGAGCTATTTTGCTCAGACTTCACACGGCTAAAGGCGAAACCTATCAGAAATGCCGATGGCATTTTTGCACGTGCATACGCTGCCTGCGCTGCACGTCCTAACAGGAGGAAATCCCCATGTTTCGTACGTTCATGATCGCTGCGGCGTCGGCCGCAGTCATTGCGCTCTCGCCGACGGCCTTCGCGCAAGGCCAAGGCACAGCCGACGAAGCCAAGGCCATGCTTGCGAAAACGGTGGCCGCCATAAAAGCGGATAAGGCCAAGACGCTCGACCTGATCAACAAGGGTGAAGGCGGATTCCTCGACCGCGACCTCTGTCCGTTTTGCTCCAACGTCACCGACGGCAAGACCATTGCCGTTGGCAACCCCAATGTTGCAAAGCAAGTAATGGGCGAGGACGCTCGGACCCTAAAGGACGTCACCGGCAAGCCGTTTGGCCAGGAACTCTACGACGCGTATCAGAAGCCGGAAGGTCAAATCACTGAGGTCAGCTACATGTGGGTAAGGCCGGGTCCCGACAAAACGCCTGTGCAGAAGGTGAGCTTCGCAACCAAGGTCGGCGATCTGGGCTGCGGCGTCGGCTACTACAAGTAAACCGTTCTAGAATTAACGGTGTTTGCGGGGCGCCGTAGTTCGATGCCGCCGGAACTGACGGTCGTGAGGTTGGCTACGCCGCCCGAGAGGACAATTTCAGTGCCGCCGCTGAGAATAGTGTCGCCCGTATCAGGCTGACCCGACGACACGTTGAAGGTGGAGGTGACAGTGGTCATGGGGGCGCATTCACATCCGACGGGCGTCGGTGACGCGCGCGCACGGGAACCCGGCGCCGCGAGACCGCGCTGAGCAAGCTTCCGCGAAATTTTCGTGAGGTAGTGCGGCCGGCTCGCCCCCTCGACGGCCGCCGCACCTCTCGTTCGCAACCCGTTATAAAGCGAAAACCCGGCGAATATGCAACTCTCATTTCCACGCTTCCCGCAGCCTTTCAACGTCGGGAACTTTTGTTGCCCATTGTCCGCGATGCGGTTCCAGAAGATTTTCGCGGATGTCCGAGTAGGGTCATGAACGCCGATTTCGGCGTCAGGCCAAAACGGTCTTGAGCAATTCAACGAAGGCGGCGGCCGCTACTGGCAATACGCGCCCCCGGCGCGTTGCAACGACCAGCCTTGCCTGCAGCAGGGGAGGATCAATCAGCGGCAGAGCAATCATATCGCCCGGTGGAATGGGCGCCTTGCCGGGCCTGCGGAATTGAAAGCAGACGCCGCGGTTGATGCGGGCGAAGGCCTTCATCATTTCGACCGAATTGGAGACGAGGCGCGGATCGAGATCAAACGAGGCTCGGGCCAACACCTGCTCGATCAAAGCGCGATCGCGTGATCGCGGACGGCAGCAACTCGCCAGCGACCAACTCAACCGCGGCGACGCCGACTTGGCCGCGCACCAAACCGCGCAGTTGCTCGACCTGCAATTCGACGGCCTTGAGTTCTGAAATCGCCTGGCGCGCATAGGCGAGAAAAACCTCGCCGGCCGCGGTCAGGCGGACGCCGCGCGGCAAGCGTTCAAACAGCGCCGTTCCCAAATCTGTTTCGAGGTCCAAGATTTGGCCGTTCAGGGCCGAAGACGCCACGCTGAGTGCATCCGCCGCCTTGCGGATGGAGCCGTGCCGGGCCACTGCATCGACGTAGGTCAGGAGGCGCGGGGGACGCAGCCGCTTGCGCGCGGTTGCCGCCTTGCCGGTGCCGGCGCTCGTCTCCTGGGAGCGGGATCGTAGTCCGTGTGCACGCGCCGCCATTGCCTCTTCGATCGTCGCTGTTTCGGGCCACGGCCCGCCACTCTAGGCCGTTTCTCGCGTGAGCGCGCGGATTTTTCGCACGCTGCGGCCAGAATTTGCTTCTGGTCGCGCTCACTGCGGCAAGCGCATACTCAAGTTGCCGGGCTCCTCCACGAGGGCAGCGACCATGCGCTATCGAGCTGTGGCATCCATCACTTTGCTGGGCTTAAGCAGTCTGTGCGCCTCCGCATATGCTGACGAGGGGGTCACCCTGCGCCTCAAATGGCTCAATCAGGCGCAGTTCGCCGGATTCTATGTGGCTCAAGAAAAAGGCTACTACAAATCAGCGGGGCTCGATGTGAACATTCAGCCCGGCGGTCCTGACTTCCCCGCCGTGCAGATGGTGACCGGAGGCAACGAACAGTTCGGCGTGACCGGCGCCGACCAGGTTCTCATCGCGCGCAGCAAGGGCGTTCCGGTCGTCGCGCTTGCCGTCGTCTACCGGCGCAATCCCTTTGTGCTGTTTTCGCTCGCCAAGTCCGGCATCAACGGCCCGGCCGACTACGTCGGCAAGAAAGTCGGCTTGAAGATCGGCGGCAACGAGGAGTTGATCTACCGGGCCATACTGGCCAAGGTGAAGATCGACAAATCCGCGCTCACCGAGATCCCGGTCAAGTTCGACATCACGCCGCTCCTTACCGGCACGGTCGATGTCTGGCCAGGCTATCTGATCAACGAGGTGCTGGCGGCGAAGGAAAAGGGTTTTGCCGTCAACGTCGTCTATCCGTCGGATTACGGCATCGATCTCTACGCCGACACGCTGTTCAGCACGGAAAAGATGCTCAAGGAAAAGCCGGACGTGGTCAAGAAATTCGTCGCTGCGACGCTGAAAGGCTGGAACACCGCGATCGGGGCGCCCGAGGAGGCGGCAAAAATCACCGTCAAATACGGTGACAAATTGACCTACGACCACGAGCTCGCGATGATGCAGGCGAGCGTGCCGTTGCTCAAGCCCGACAACGAGGCGGTCGGCTCCATGGACGAAGCCGGCTGGAGTTCCGCGCAAAAGCTTCTGCTCGCCGCGGGATTCCAAAAGCAGCCGGTCGACATCGCCAAGGTCTTCACCACGCAAGCGACGCCATGAATGCGATTGTCTTGACCGACCGACTGGACGCCGCGCCAATTACACCGTCCAAGCCCGCGCTTTCGATCGCCGACCTCAGTGTGCGCTTCGGCGACGTAGAAGCGATCGCGAGCCTGAGCCTGACAGTGCGGCGCGGCGAATTCGTCTCGCTGCTAGGACCGAGCGGTTGCGGCAAGTCGACCTTGCTCAAAGCAATCGCCGGCCTGGTCAAGCCGACCGGCGGGCAGATCACGCGGTCGGAGGCACGCCCACCCAACCCTCCGCCGCATGCGGGAGAGGGCAGGTTGGGGGTCACCGGATTCATGTTCCAGAAGCCGCTTTTGCTGCCGTGGCGGACTACGCTCGACAATGTCCTGTTGCCGATCGAGATTCAATGCGGCGGCGCGATCAATTCGGTCGAACGGAAGAACGCGCTGCGCATGCTGGATTTGGTTGGTCTCAGTGACTTTCGCCAAGCCTATCCGCACCAATTATCCGGCGGGATGCAGCAACGCGCCGCCTTGGCGCGCGCGCTGATGTGCGATCCCGATGTCCTTTTGCTCGACGAGCCGTTCGGCGCCCTCGACGAGCTCACGCGTGACGTCCTCAACGAAGAACTGATCCGCATCTGGCAGAGCAAGAAAACCCGGCTGACCACGGTGCTGATGGTGACGCATTCAATCCCGGAGGCGGTCACCATGTCGGACCGCGTCATTGTCCTGTCGAGCCGGCCGGCGCGGATGGTCGAAAATGTACCGGTGCCGTGCGGGCGCCCGCGCGCGCCAGAAGATGGCGACACCGCCGCGATCATCCGCCGCATCCGCTCCATGGTGAGGAGCGCCCGATGATATCGCGGGCGCTGCCGCCGCTGGCGTTCGGCCTGCTCCTGCTCCTCGCCTGGCAGGCGATCGTGGTGGTCGCGCAGATTCCCGAATATCTGTTGCCGGCGCCGATGGCGATCGTTGCGACCGTTGATCGCTCGCTCGCCGATGCTTTCGCGGTAACTTTCATCGAGGCGGTTGCCGGCTTCCTCATAGCGAGCGCGCTTGCGTTTGCCGGCGCCACCCTGTTTGTGCGGTTCCACACCCTCGAGGAGGGACTTTTTCCCATCGCCATTGCGGTGAAGACGACGCCAATCGTGGCTATTGCGCCGCTGCTGGTGATCTGGCTCGGGACCGGATGGTGGTCGAAGATCGTGGCGGCCATCCTGATCTGCTTTTTCCCGGTGCTGGTGAACACCGTCAAGGGACTGAAGGCCGCCGATCTCGAATACCGCGAGCTGTTCGAGACCATGGGGGCGAGCAGTTCGCAGGAATTCCGCAAGCTGCGCGTGCCCTACTGTCTGCCCTATCTGTTCTCGGCGCTGAAGATATCGTCCTCGCTCGCCGTGGTCGGCGCCATCGTCGGCGAGTTCGTCGGCGCCACGCAGGGTCTCGGCTATCTCATTATTATTTTCCTCGGCGCATTTGGAAACGGCGACGCTGTTTTCAGCGATCTTCGCCGCCGCTTTCGCCGGCATCGCCATGTTCTACGTCATCGGCTGGGCCGAGCGCAGATTGATCTTCTGGTCGGCCGGCGAGGCGGAATGAGCATGCGCGCGATGTCGGTCGACGTGGTGCGCATCCCGACCAAAGGCCCGGGCGACGTGTCCGGCCTCATCCAACTCATCGAGACGGGCAAAATCATACCGTCATCGATCCTGGCGGTGCTCGGCAAGACCGAAGGCAACGGCGGGGTGAACGACTTCACCCGCGAATACGCGATGGCGGCGTTGTGCAATGCGCTGTCGCCGCATCTGGGGCTGACACCGCGCGCAGTCGAAGACAAGATCGCCTTTGTCATGTCGGGCGGCACCGAAGGGGTGCTATCGCCGCACCTTACTGTGTTCGCGCGCAGCTTTGCCACCGACGCCCCGAATGGCGGCAGAAGCGAGAAGCGGCTAAGCATCGGTATTGCCCATACCCGCGACTTTCTGCCGGAGGAGATCGGCCGCAAACTCCAGATCGAGGAGACCGTCAAGGCGGTGCATTTGGCCATGCGCGACGCCGGCATCGACGATCCGCACGACGTGCATTTTGTGCAGATCAAATGCCCGTTGCTGACCAGCGAGCGCATCGAAGGCGCGCTGCATCGCGGGTATAAGACGGTTACCACCGGCGCCTATGCCTCGATGGGCTACTCGCGCGGCGCCTCGGCGCTTGGCGTGGCGCAGGCGTTGGGCGAGATCAGCGGCGAGATTGACGAAAGCCAGGTGTTGGAGGAGTGGGAGCTCTATTCGTCCGTCGCCTCCTCCTCCGCTGGCATCGAGCTAATGCATAACGTGGTGATCGTGATGGGCAATTCGCCTCTGTCGTCAGCCCTTTTGTGATCGGACACGCCGTGATGCGCAACTCGATCGATTTTTCCGCCGTGGTCGCGGCGCTCAAGAGCGTCGGACTTGGCGTAGCGGATGCGCAGTCGAGCGACCGTCTGGTCAGCGTTTTTGCCAAGGCGGAGGCCTCGCCGGACGGCTGCGTGCGCGGCTTCCGCCATATCATGCTGGACAATTCGGATGTCGGTTCCACGCGTCACGCTCGCGCCGCTGTCGGCGGATTGATCGCCGGATTATCCGGAACAGGCGCCGTGTATGTGTCAGGCGGCGCAGAGCACCAGGGACCTCCCGGCGGCGGCCCGGTCGCGGTGATCGCACGCGCATAGCACGCACGGGCGGCGGCTGGTGACGGGCGCCGCAAGATTGACATTTCAAATATCGGCGAACGGTAGGAAGCGAAGCGCGTCCAAACGGCGAGACCTTCGTGTCCTCCATGATGCGGATGGGCGGTTCCAACATTTCGCGGTGACGGAGGAGAAGTCCGGAAGCCTCTCGATGCGACCCCATCTGGTCGTGTTAGTCATTGATCTCGTGGACGGGAGTCGGGAAAGCTCGGCTTGCCGCGGCTGCTTGTCCAAAGTCCGGGGCGCGCGGCCCTCGCGTGCATGCTTCGCAAGCAGCTCATTGGCGACGGCCTTAAACGTTGCTCCTTGAGAATTCTTCTGCGCCCGTTTGAGCACACTGGGTCTTTCCCGGAGCCAAGCAGTTTCTTTGCCGCGTCCCGTTTCGCGCGCGCTTCCGCCAACGTTACCGCCCGGATAGATGCCCAACGCGAGGGTCTTTTGCTTGCCGCCGAACCTATACGCGAGGCGCCAAAGCTTGCTGCCGTGCGTTGGAACCAGGAGATGCAAGCCGCCCCCGTCGGAGAGCTTGAATGGCTTGGCTCGCGGCTTGAAATTACGCACCGCAGTGTCACTGAGAGGCATGTTGGTATCCTCGCTCAGTCACTCGCGGGATACCAACTATTATACCAACATTTTTGGCGATTGATACCGGATGAGGGCGGGCAGTCGCGATCCGATAGTGCCGGTAAAAGGCGGTGTTTCCTGCTACTACTGAACGCGGGTGAACTGCTGCGAATTGTGATTTGGTGCCGCGGAAGGGATTCGAACCCCCGACCCACGCATTACGAATTTGCTGGCGTTGCTTTTCTGGCGTTTCCCCTACATTCCCTTTGTTGGAATTCTCCCAGATCACTGGGCACAATTGTGCTTCCTATTGCCGCCATGTTCCTGACCTTTACCTTTCGGTGGCGAACTCGGTGGCGACAGAATTGGGGCCGGTGGCCGGAAGGAGCATCGATCACATGCCAGTGGTCAAACTTTCGAAGCGCACCGTTGATGCGCTGGCGCCTGCCGCCAAGTCCTTCATAGCGTTCGACGCCACGCTGAAAGGGTTCGGCGTACGCGTGCTGCCTTCAGGCGCAAAGTCCTGGATAATCGAGTATCGACCCGGCGGCGGAGGCCGTTCGGTCAGTAAGCGGCGCCTCAAGCTCGGTGACACCTTCGAACTCACGCCGTCCGAAGCTCGCAATGCAGCGCGTATCGCGCTATCGCGAATACGCCTCGGAAACGATCCGGCGCTTGACCGTTTGGCTGCTCGTCGGCAGATCACTGTGGCGGCGCTTGCGGAGGAATTCATCAAGGAGCACGCCCAGGCAAAGCGCAAATCATCGACGGCACGGGAGTACGCCCACGTTCTGCGCAAGATCGTGGTCCCCGCAATCGGTAGCCGGAAGGTCGATATGGTGACGAGGTCAACGATCGGCCGGCTCCATTTGACGCGTAAGGAAACACCGTATCATGCAAATAAAGTAGTGGCAGTTGTCAGGTCCATGTACTCATTCGCCGCCAGCAAACACCTTGTGCCGGGCAAGATTCAATCCGGCGCGTGGCATTCAGCGCTACCCAGAATCTCATCGCGAGCGCTTTCTTAATTCGATAGAACTTGAGCGGCTTGGTGCAGCGCTTCGCGAGGGCGAGTCCGTCGGACTACCCTGGGAAATTGACCCCGCCAAACCAGGCGCAAAGCACGGTCCGCGGGAAATCAACCGATTCACGAAGCTGTCGCCGTACACGGCGGCCGCCGTCCGGTTGCTGTTGTTCACCGGCTGTCGGCTTGGCGAAATCCTGCGCCTCCGCTGGGCCGATGTCGACCTAGAGCGCGGTGTGCTATTCCTTCCAGCGACGGGTTGGTGCTTACGTATCTTCGATGTGGAAAAGTCATTGATATTTAATCCGACAAAGTGGGATCAGCCGCTTTTTGTGCTGTTCATGTTCGCCGATCGGGAACCGGAGGTGGCCTTGCAGCAGCAGATGGCGACTGTTGGTCCGGTCGAAACGACGTACCAGAGGCGGCAGTCGTCTCGTTCCAGCAAATCATGGCTCACCCGGCAGTGGTGAATATTCCGCCTGATGATCAAAAACGCGGCTGGAAGAGGCGGTTTGCTAAGAAGCTAGCCGCTGTGATGGCCGAAGAGGCTAGGACCAATGGAAACATTAAGCCGTTGGAATGGACATCTATCAACGCGCGGCTGAGCGAGCACAAGCTTTGGCCCGGCCCAAAGCAACATAAGTGAATTGGGATCGCACGACACGCGCGAATCCGCGGTCGCTATGAGACCTTACTGAAAACGACTGTTTTTCCCTTCAGTCGTCTTAATTTACCGCGCATGTTAATGCGCCGAATTGGCACGCTGGAGCTCGATGAGGGTTCTCCGCTGCTGCGGAAGCGGCGCACAAAACGTCGAGAGCTTAAGTGCCTTGATAGACGTTGAACATTAACGTGGGCGCTCTCGTCGATCGCAATTCTCGTGGCCTTGGGGCCGGCAGTGCTACAAGTCGCCCAATAGCACATAGTGCGAGATAAGTGATGGACCTCCGTGAAGCATTGCAAGACATTGAGATGATCCGCACCACGGTTGCAGGACTATTGCGGAAGCGTGACGCCGTATACGTGGGGCTGACCCAGATCTACGCAGTCCGACGGAAATGGGCCAACTCTGGCAACGCCAGAGAAATGCTGGATGCCGTCATTAAGCATGAAAACCTTAGAATTGACGGCCGTGTAGAAAAGAGCCTTTTCCGAGTTCTGATAGAGGTGGGCTGGTCTGGTCTCCACACAAAACAGCGCGCTCGGTATGCCAACGCGCTCAAGTATGCCTTGTTGAACAAGTGCCCGACAGAGCAACTGACAGCGTTCATTAAGGGCAATGGTGGCATCGACAAGTGCGCGAGAAAATATATCGCTAATCGGCGAAAGCGACTTCAAGCGAACAACCGCGCGAACGGGGGCTTGGTGTGAACCAACGTTTTCAAGCAGATTATCGCACGAGTTTGGCCAATTGGCGTTCAAATGTTCGCTCAGAGCAACGAAGTGCACGACGCTTGTGTATTAAATATAGGCCAATGAACACATTGCTTACTTGGTATATGCAGCCATTGGTAATACCGATACATAGTGACACATTGGTTGGTAGTGCCAATAAATTACAGCCAAGCAATTATTCAGCAGATCATCGCTTCGAGTGAATAGAGGGATGGCTGAGATGGCAATGGACTTCGATGTATTTCTAAAGCCGTCGGACAAATGAGACCGGGAATATCCCAAAGCGGTTACCGATGCGATCCGCAAATATCAGCCAGACAAAGCTGAAAAGATAATCCAACGCTATCTCAGTGAGGAACGCCAGGCCGATTTGAATTTGACCAACACCTACGCTCGCCGGATATTCCGCGCCGCACTATTGACGGCCGCCCGCAGTGAGAAGTCTCAGCTTTCTCGCAAGGACGTAATCGTAATGTGGGCGTCGATTGCTCCGCGCGACTGGGCCTGCTGTGATCGAGATATCGACTTCAATTATGACCTGGCCAAACGCCAGAAGATCCGCAACGCATTTGCCTGTAAGAATTTTATCGCTGTAATCGAGCCGGGTCACTACCCCCATGAAAGGTGGAAAAGTGGCGACATGGTCGGCTCTTTGATATCCTTCCATGCCGATATTGTGGTGTGGGATACCAGCAGGTCAAAGCTGCAACGACACCAGCGGGACATTGGGTTGCGGTTTTGGCCGGTTCAAGAAGGTGATCGCAAGACTGGGCGCCTCTGTCACGTCAAGACGCTTGCCGACTTGTGGCGGATACTGCGGTATTCAACGAAAATGCCCTTCTACGGCTACGACCGGCAAGTGAGGGACGACGACACCGTTGTGCAAAGCAATCTACAACTTGCACCCGTTCATCATTTCCCTCTTAGATTTTTACGGAAACACACCGTCTGGGATGCGTGGCTGGCTGGCGGGGAGGGTGCGGGGCTCCTGCGCGACGTGAAAAAAGCCGTTCGCACAGCGTTGGTGGGCATTAAAGTATTCCGGCCAAGCGGCACTCCTCGCCGGACGCTTAAAGCCCAACCGGCCCAAGCAAATGTCGAACCTGCCAGCCAAGTCAGTGCCGATCCGGCTCACGAGTCTCAGCCAGCGGCGCTCATCGAAAATCAATGCTCGCCGCCCAAACCCCAAAAGCGTTGCGCCCCCACTGACTCGCGGCCAAAAGTGACGTCCGCGTTAAAGGTTGCTCGCACCGTATTGACGCCTGCGCGAATTGCGCGAAAGTTCGGGCTAATCCGCAAGAGCCGCCCCGCGCCGCCAGTAGGCAGAGCCGCAAGGCCCAGCGACCCAGAGCTGACGACGGCGTAGTGGTTGATACCACTACCGCACTGCCGCCGCTCAGAGAGGCTGCAAGCCAGAGCAAAGCCAAGCAATTGCCGCCAAAGCTGCGAGCGACCCGGGTGCCGAGAACAATCAGCAACACCGAGGTGGTTCGCGGCCGGCGTTCCGGAGTTTGCGTCGCCTGGATATCAAGGGCAAAAATTCCTTGACGATCCTTAGGACGTTTACGAGCAGGACAAGCCAACAATTCGCGGCAACCAGGCTTCGCAGCTTCCGCAATTCATTGGAAGCGGTCGAGCTTTGAAGTGTTTTTGCATGAGCAAGGCCGAGTAGGGATGGTTTCCGACTGCGCTTCACTATGGCCTGGCGCAACGGCAGCAATCGTAACTTCCCAGTCTGTAAAGTAATTGCCGCGGCGGTGTCGCAACGACTACCGCAATCATTTGAAAAGGAGGAACTCTATGGGCGAAGCCACGATCCTAACAATGGGCATACTCAGTCCAAGCGATGCTCCAAGCGTATCAACCATTGTGGAAGAGATGTTTCAGTTTTTTGACGAGAGCGTTCGGTGCGCCAACTACAAAACTATCGACCGGAGCGTGCGGCTGCGGTTGGCGTTAAGGGTGCTCGGCGACGCAGGTTACGCGCGACTAGACATCATGAGGCCGAAACCCACGGTAGTGCCAACTGAGAAACTCTTGCAGCTATTGGAGGTAAAGAAACTCACTACCGATGAGGAGCCGCTGTTTTTGCTGCCTGCTGGGGCTTGCGTGTCTCAGCAGGATGCGGCGCGCCAGCTTCAGTATGCGCGGGCCTTCAAGTCGGCAGTGGCAAAGGAGATGGCAAATTTTCTTCATATTTCTGCGGCGATGCTCCACATGGGGGAAATCGGAATGCTGCGTCACAGTCGTGCACCTGGTGGCGACTTGAGGTGGTTCGCGAACGAAGCGGACGCGGCTGTTAGCTACCAGCAGGCGGTGGCGGCCAACGATATTATTGGCGCGGATTCCACGACCATGGAAGGTGTGGAAGTAGAATTCGAAATGGATGACCGAAACATCCTGCTGGTCCGTTACGATGACCTTCCACTCGCGGACGAGCCATTGGACGTGCTCGCAATCTCCCACAAGGAGTTGCTGGCTCTGTTGAGACTGCGGCGAAGTTGCTGGCCGGGTCCAATCCAGAAGACCCAATGCGCGCCTACGCGGCCCGAACTCGAGCGGCCAATGGCAGGTGAAGTTGCTGCCTCCGTGACCTATTCGCAGCTGCCGCAAATAAAACCGGCAGCGATAGAACGAGTAGCAGCCGTCCCTTGCGCCAGGCAAAGGAAGAGGTCCACCCCGTGGTGGTCTGGTGCCAACTCATTATGACCTAATCGGAATACAGAATTGCCGCTCGAAACCGGCCTCGTGCTCGTTCACTGATATCCCCGGTATATCCAGCATGGGAGCTCCGCCGAGCACCACGCCTGAGCAAAACAAATGGGATGAGTTGGGCGATGCGACGAAAAAACAGCAGGCCAAAACGACAGCTGCACCCAACGTGACGAGAATGATTGCGCGGCCAATGCGGCAACAGCTTGTCGAAGCCATAAAGAGAGTGGATGAATATCATCGTTGCCTTGCGGAGCTTGTTGGAAGACCTAAGCAAGCTTGAAAGTTTCGACACGGCGGAGAGGCTGGCTGAGGACCTGCAGCGTGACCGACCCTTAGAAACCGCGGCGGCTCGCAAAAAACGAAAGGAAGCAGAGGCAGATGATGATTTGGACGGTTTGTGATTCAGCCAATTTCAACAGGAAATCTATGCAAGTGGACGGGACTATGAACCAGTCAACGAGTGGTAAGCGATTTAAACCCAATTCAGCTGTGCCGATCCCGATTATTCGCTGGCTCTAAATCCAAAGCAACGCGCGGCGGTCGAATACGGGATCAAGCCCGGAAAAACTAGCGGCATCGGTCCATTGCTGGTGATTGCGGGCGCCGGTTCTGGCAAGACCAAAACCCTGACTTGTCGAGCAGGGCACTTAATTGCCAATGGTGTCGATCCGGCGAGAATTCTGCTGCTAACGTTTTCCCGTAGGGCTGCGAAAGACATGACGCAGCGGGTCCGGCGCATCGCAGGTAGTGTTCTCAAAAACCAAAAGGTTCATCTCCCCTGGGCGGGGACCTTTCACGCCATTGGCGCGTCTGCTAAGGGAATATGCCCACCAGATCGGCCTGAACCCATCGTTCACCATTCACGACCGCTCTAATTCGGCGGACCTGATGGACCTGCTCCGCCATCATCTCGGGCAGTCAAAGAAGGAAAGGCCATTTCCGAAGAAGGATACCTGTCTGGCCATTTACTCGCTTGTGGTTAATTCCGGGGCACCGCTCAAAATAATTTTGTCCACGCGATTTCCATGGTGTCTGGAATGGGAGGATGAGTTACGCACCTTGTTCGCCACTTACGGCACAGCCAAGCGTCGGCAGAATGTTTTCGACTATGATGATCTGCTGCTCCACTGGGCCGAAATGCTAAAAGACAAAAATATAGCCGTGGAAATCGGCAGTCGGTTCGACAACATCCTGGTGGACGGTCTCAGGATACGAATAGGCTACAGGAACGGCTATTGCTGAGGTTGAAGCCCGACGGTCGCGGGCTCACAGTGGTTGGCGACGATGCTCAGTCCATTTATTCGTTCCGGGCGGCGACTGTTCGCAACATTCTCGACTATCCTGACCGCTTTAAGCCGAAAGCCCATATCGTTACCCTTGAGCAAAACTATCGGTCTACCCAACCGATACTGTATGCTTGCAATAAGGTGATGGAATTTGCCCAAGAGCGATATACGAAGAACCTTTTCTCTGAACGGCCCTCGCAGCAAAGGCCATACCTGACGACTGTGACCGACGACGAAGCGCAGGCGCACTACGTGGTGAACCAGACCTCAAATCGCGTGAGGCAGGTGTGCCGGTCAAGGAGCAGGCGGTGCTGGTTCGCGCCGGACATCACAGCGCGCAGCTCGAACTCGAGCTAGACCGCAGCAAGATCCATATGTCAAACATGGCGGTCTTAAATTTCTTGAAGCCGCCCACGTCAAAGACGTGATCAGCGTTCTCCGGTGGTGCGAAAATGCAGAGGATAGAGTGGCAGGCTTTCGTGTCTTGAAGCTTCTGCCGGGCATCGGGCCGAGCGCCGCCGCCAAAATCCTGGACGAAATTGCAGCCGAGGGCGGAAAGGTCATCCGGGTGCTCAAGCGGTTTACGGTGCCAAAGGCAACCGCCGAAGATTGGCCAGCGTTCCGCAGACTGATCGCCGGTTTACGCAACGCTGAAAATTGGGCAGCCGAATTTGAGCTGCTGCGACATTGGTATGAGCCGCATTTGCAGCGGCTGTATGACTATGCCGAAACCCGGTTGGCAGACATTGCGCAGTTGGGGCGAGAAGATCGCCGCTGGTTATCGGTCGCGGCAACAATTTCTGACCGAACTGACACTGGAGCCGCCAGACGCAACCAGCGGCGACGCTTCTGCCGACCAGCTGGAAGAGGACTACGCCGTTCTAGCA
>CAWHZA010000051.1:0-125194 GCA_963833665.1 uncultured Alphaproteobacteria bacterium
GTTGCAGATGCTGGGCCTTTCCTCGGCGCTGCAATTCGTCATCGAGGGCGTGGCGATCGCGCTCGGCATGGCCGTGTCACGAATCGATCCTGCACGGGCAAGGTTCTATCTGTCGCGGATCGGCGAGCTTCGCCGCGCAAGCCTCTCCTCACACCGCGCTGGTTGAAGCGCGATAGCGCGGTCGCCGCCGTCGAATTTCGTCCATTGCCGTGGTAAGCGACGTGCCGCGCGCGCGATTCGGGGATCGGATGGGCACCCAGCACACGCTCGAAGAGGTCGGTTCGCGGCTCCCGCCGACCCGCGAGCTCACCGGCAGCCTCGAGCACCGGCCGCGGAAGCTGCCAAGCTCTCCGGATCAGCAAATGCGTCGGCGCAGCCCGCGGTTTGCGCGCTTCGCTGCATCGCGGTTGGGGACGCTCGCGCTGTGCGTCGTCGCGATCGGCGTCGCCGCATTGGCCGGCTGCGGCGAGAGCGCACCGCCGCCGTCCGGGCAGCCGACATTCTATCAGGACCTCGCGCAGACCGACGCGGCGGTCGATGCCGCCGTGGCGCAGTCGATGATCTCGGGATATCGCAGCAACAACGGCCTCGGCCCGGTCGTCGTTGATTCCGACTTGATGCGGCTTGCGGGCGAGCAGGCCCGCGCCATGGCGGCCCGTGACAAGATGGACCACGACGTCGGGCACCCGTTTCACGAGCGCATGCGCAAGGCCGGCGTCGGCGGCAGCGTTGCGGTCGAGAACGTCGGCGCCGGCTATCACACGCTCGCCGAGGCCTTCTCCGGCTGGCGCGATTCGCCGCCGCATCGCGCCAATATGCTCAACCGCGGCGTTACCCGCATGGGAATTGCCACGGCCTATGCTCCGGCCTCGAAATACAAGGTGTTCTGGGCGCTGATCCTTGCCGGGCCCGACGGGCGTCGCGGGTGACGCTCGGCCTCGCGGCGCCGGCTCCGAGGTTCAACGCGGCGCGCGAGCGTTGCCGTAACTCGCCATCGCCGGCCGCACCCTCTCAGGGGTCACCAGCCTCAGTCTCAGGATATGACCGCCTTGGTCAGGACACAGCCGCTGATTTTCAGGCTTCCGTCGGGCTGCGTCTCCAGCGTGTACAGCGCCTCCCAGGCCACGCCGTTGGCGTCGATGATGTGGACCTCCTGCAGAATCGCGCCGTCCGAGGTCTTCGCCTCGCCGAACTCGAAGCTCCGGTGGCGATAGACCGGAGTATAGCCATTGCGCACCATGGACAAGAAAGTTTCGGGGTCGTGAAACCTCCTTTGGATGCCGGGCGAGGCAAAGGTGTAGGCCGTCGCTGCGTCGTCGCGGCTTAACGCTTCTTCTTGCGCGCGGATGACAGACTGTCCCGCCGTGACATCCTCGGCGGCGCTGGCGACTGTCGCAGAACCGATCAAAAACAGGGCGAGTAGGGCGAGGATGCGCATCGTGCTGCTCCCGCGTAACGGGTCACCCGGCGAGGCCAACCCATAGAAGCAAAATGCCGGCCGCCGATGATGCGACGAGAGTCATGGCGGCGCTGATCTGGAAACGGAACACCGCAATCGCGGCGCAGGCAAACAGCGCCAATGCCCACGGGTCGAAGCTCGCGAAATCGGGTACATCGAAGTTGAGCTGGCCGTATTGGACCGGCTGGACCACGCGGAACAAGGTCCGAATGCCGAACCAGACCGTGAGGTTGAAGATCACGCCGACGGCGGCGGCGGTGACGGCCTGCAGGGCGTTGCTGAGAATCGCCTTGCGCCGCAAGCCTTCGATGAACGGAGCAATCGACAAAATCCAGAGGAAGCAGGGAATGAATGTCATCCAGGTGGCCAAGAGGCCGCCGAAGACGCCAGCAAGTAGCGGTGGCAGGTTGCCCGGATCGCGATAGGCGGCGACGAAGCCGAAGAATTGCGTGACGATCATGATCGTGCCGGGCACGATCTCGCCCATCGCGATGCCCTCCTGCACCTCGCGCGTCGAAATCCAGTGGTACGAATCGACGGCCTGCTTCGCGCCGTAGACCACGACCGCATAGTCGCCGCCGAAAGCCATCAGAGCGACTTTCCCGAACGCCAACGATATCTGGGTGTAAATGTTGTCCATGCCGAAGATGGCGAAGAGAGTTATCGCCGGCGCAAGCCAGAGCGCCAGCCATATGGCGAGCGAGCGTGCCAACTGCGCGATGCCGGGCCGCGCATGATCGGCCAATCCTTCGCGCTTGTGCGCGCCGGCGGCGCGGTCCGTCGTGGCGGCCGCCGGTCGCGTGAAGCCGGGCAGCCTCGCCATCGCGGCAGCGATGCCCAGCAAGGCCGGCACGAAAATGATCAGGGGGAGCGGAAGCTTGAAGAACGCGGCGAGGAACGCCAATGCCGCAACCGCGAGCATGAGTGGACCGTGCAGCACGTGCCGGCCGAAGCGCACGATAGCCTCGGCCATGATCGCCAGGATCGCCGGCCTGACGCCGACGAATATCGCCTGCCCGGCCTGCGACTCGGCGCCGAGGACATAGCCGAAGGAGAGGGCCATCATGCAGATCGCGCCCGGCAGGATGAACAGGCCGCCGGCAATGATGCCGCCGATCGTGCGGTTGGCCAGCCATCCGACATAGATGGCCAGCTGTTGCGTCTCCGGCCCCGGCAGGGCGATGCAGTAGCTCAGCGCGTGGAAGAAGCCGTCCTCGGAGATCCAGCGCTTTCCTTCGACGGCCAGCCGGTGCATGGTCGCGATCTGCTTCGCCGGCCCCCCGATCCCCGCAACCGACACGTGGGTCCATACGCCGAAGGAATTGCGCAGCGCGTCACGGGCGGCGAGCGCCTTACCCGTGGCCTGTCGGGACTTCGTATCGACCATCGCGTCCATGGGCCTACATCACCGGTTCACCGCGGGAATTGCAAGGATAGAGGGGGAATTCCAGGGATAGAAAGGTGCCGATTCCAGCCGACGCGTCGTAAATTTGCATCAGTCGAAGGCGGGGTCGGACGGCCGGCACTTCACCCTCGCAGGATGCGCGACTGAAATGCTTGGGCGGGGGGAATTTTCGCCAGAGCGCTTCGCGCTTCCGCGGCCGATTGCGCGCATGGTTCAGCGATTGTGGCCGCGTGCCTCAGCGCTTTGGCACCGCGATCGAGCCTTTGTAGGTCGGCGCGCCGCCGCCGGGAATGTGCAGGCGCCAGATCCGGCCCTCATTCGAGGGCTCGGCGCTCACCGCCAGTGTGCCGGCATCGGTGAGCCAAAGAGTTTCGCCGTCGAATGCGCAATTGGTTGGGGCAATCCCGCAAGGGATGAACCTGTCGACCTCGCCGTCGGGCGCCAGCACATGGACCCCTTTGGCCAGGATGTCGGTGACGTAGAGCCGGCCGTCGGCGCCGACCTTCAATCCGTCGGGGATGGGATTGTCGCCGGGGAGCCGCCCGAGATCTTCGATCTTGCCGTTGGGCCGAATGCGTCCGACCCGCCCGGTGTAGGACTTATCCCAGACGATCGAGCCGTCCGCCTCGACCGTGACCCCGTTGGGAAAAACGGGCTTCGGGAAGGCGATGACGACCTTCGCCGTACCATCGGGAGTGATCTTGTGGATGTAGCTCGGATCGGGGTTCTTCAGGTTATAGGTGCCGGGGTCGGAGAACACGAGGCTGCCGTCAGGCGCGAAGGCGAGGTCGTTGGGGCCGTTGAGCTTGATGCCCTCGACGTGAGTGATCAGGGTTTCGGCCTTGCCGCCCGCATGCACCCGCTGGATCGACGGCTCGACCATTTCCTTGGCCCGCCAGGGGCCCGTCGTGCCGCCGTTCTGGCACACGTAGAGCGCGCCATCGGAACCGAGCACGCACGAGTTCGGTCCGCCGGCGGTGTAGGCGAAGCGTCGAGGGACACGGTCCGGGCCGATGGTCGTCAGCTGCGACCGATAGGTGTCGACGAACACCAGCGAATGATCCGGCATCACAGTCGGTCCCTCGGGCCAGCCGAGGCCTGCGGCGATGAGTTCGGGCGCGCCGGGCTTCGCCGCTCCCATCGACTGGTTGCTCATCGACGGTTCCCGCGTTGAGGCCGCGCCGATCTACGCAGAATGGCCGCGATGTGCAGCTTCCCGGGTCGTGCTATGCTCTGCATCGCATTCATCTCCCGATGACAACCGCATCTCCGTCTTGGCATCGTTCTGCGTACAGTCTCGCAGCCATCCGGGCGATGGCGCAACGCACCCTGCCGCGCCCGGTGTTCGACTTCGCCGATGGGGGCGCCGAGAACGAGTATACGCTTCGGCGCAACGAGGACGCGTTTGCGCAGTTCGAATTGCTTCCGCAGCCGCTTCATGGTGCGGCTGATCGTGAACTCTCGGTCGAATTGTTCGGGCGGCGCTTGGCACTGCCGGTGATGATCGGTCCGACCGGGCTATCCGGCCTGTTCTGGCCGGGAGGCGAGATCGCCGCGGCGCGCGCGGCTGCGGCAGCCGGCACCGCCTTTTGCCTGAGCCATGCCTCGACCTGTACGATGGAGGAGCTTGCCGCGAGTTCCGCCGGGCCGCGCTGGATGCAGGTCTTCATCTATCGCGACCGCGGCCTGACCCGCGAATTCGTCGAGCGCGCCGCGGCGAGCGGCTTCGATGCCCTGGTGCTGACCACGGATAATCAGCTCGTCGGTAACCGCGAGCGCGATATCCGCAACGGCTTCACCATCCCGCCGCGGTTCTCGCCGCTCGATGTTATGGCGATGGCTGCCAAACTGCCCTGGCTCCTACGCATGGGCCCCCGGCTGTCGAAGATTAACTTCGCCAATTATACGAGCCCGGGCGCCGCGGCTGACATCAGCGCGATGGCCGCCAAGATCGCAAGCCTGCTCGATCCGTCGATGTCCTGGCGCGACGTCGAGTGGCTGCGCGGGATGTGGAAGGGTCCCCTGCTGCTGAAAGGCGTTCTTCATCCCAAGGAGGCCGCCGAGGCGGTCGCGCGCGGGATCGAGGGGGTGATCGTTTCCAACCATGGCGGCCGGCAACTCGACGGCGCGCCCGCGGCGCTGGATGCCCTGCCGGGCGTGGTCGCCGCGGTCGGCGGGCGCATCCCCGTTCTGATCGATGGCGGCATCCGGCGCGGGGCGGATGTCGTCAAGGCGCTGGCGTTGGGCGCTTCGCTGTGCCTGATTGCGCGCCCGCATCTTTTCGGTCTCGCCGTGGCCGGGGAGGCTGGTGTGGCGCGCGTTCTCGACATCCTGCGCCGCGAGATCGACCGCGTGATGGGACTTCTCGGCGTCCGCACGATCGCGGAGATCGGACCGGACTATCTGACGCGGCGAGCCGCGAGGCACGATGAAATCACCGCGAGCAGCCGCCCATGATGATCTTCCTCGAGGGGACCGCGATGACCTGAGCAAATTCCGGCGGATCATGAGTCTCGGCGACCATGCGCCGAGATCGTGAACCGCGTGGCGGCAGCTTGAACCGATACCGCAATGATCACGACCCAATGCGTGCAGGCGAGGTAACAGACAATGATCGAAGATCCGCCCCTGCTGACGATCAGGCGAAACTTTCCGCGGCCGTCCGATGAGCTGATCGCCGGGTTCTCCGGCGTGCCGACCGGAAATGTGGTGGATGCGATGGGCGGGTTGGGCTGCCTCGATTGCCGGATCAAGCCGCTGGTCCAGTCCAGCCAGGTCATGGTCGGAACGGCGGTCACTTGCTACGCCGGCCCCTCCGACGGCCTCGCGGTTTTCGGCGCGCTGCATGCCGCCAGGCGGGGCGACATCGTCGTGGCCGCGACAGACGCTTTCACTCACACTGCGATCGCCGGCGATCTGCTGCTGGGCATGGCCCGCAATCGCGGCGTTGCCGGATTTGTCACCGACGGTTCGGTGCGCGACCTCGCCGGCGTCCTTGCCGTCGGCCTTCCGGTCTACTGCGCGGGGCTCACGGCGAATTCGGCGGCCCGCAACGGGCCGGGGACGGTAGGATTGCCGATCGTGGTTGGCGGCGTTGCCGTTGAATCCGGCGATATCCTGGTCGGCGACCGCGATGGCGTCGTCGTCGTGCCGCTCAAGCAGGCGCAGGCGGTGCTCGCGAAACTTGCCGACGTGCGGGCGGCCGAGGTGAGCCTCGAAGCGAAGGTCAAAGCCGGTCTCGAAATCCCGGACTTCGTGAGCGCCCTCATCAATTCCGATCGAGTTCGGGAAATCAAATAGGAGAATGTTGCAAGGACCGAGCAAGTCCTCCTGGAGCGCTTCAGAGCGCTTCGAACAGAATATCCTGCGCTCCCTCCCAGAGGACGCACTGACCGAGCGGGCGTAACTGGTCGACGCCTTCGATCACCGTCAGGAAATGATTTCCGGCAAGCTGGCCGACCTTGCTGGCGAAGCGCACGCCGCCGTAGGCCAGCAGGATTTCGGTCTCGCTGATGCCGCCCGGATACAGGATGATTTCACCCGGCGCCGGATAGCTGGTCTGATTCTCGTAGCCAAGTCCGAGGTCGAGATCGCCGAGCGGAATCCAGCACGCCTCCCCGCTCCAGCGCACATGGATGATGCGCTCCCTGTAGGGCAGCATCGAGCGAAACTTGGCGCAGGTCTTCGGCGCACGTTCAGATTCGAGGCGTGCAACGAATTGGAAGCGGCCTGCTTTGATGCGTATACGCTCCATGATCAGCTCCCGGGAAATCGGCGACCACTCAGATCGGCTAGAACGTCGAGCGGGTGGCTTGAACACCTTGCAACGCATCTGTCATGGTGAGGATGTCGGGGCAAGGAAGAACGGCCGTTATACGCCGTGAATCCGGCCTCCGGTAGTTCGCGATACGGGTGATGCAGTGTCCTCTCCGCCGTCTTCGCCATATCCGCGGAATCTCAAGGGTTACGGCCGCGACCAACCCGATCCGCGCTGGCCGGGCAACGCCCGGGTTGCCGTCCAGTTCGTGATGAACTTCGAAGAAGGCGGGGAGAACAGCGTGCTGCACGGCGATGCGGCATCGGAAGCGTTTCTCAGCGACGTGCTTGGCGCAAAGCCTCTGCCCGGCCAGCGCAACATGAACGTGGAGTCGATGTTCGAATACGGCTCGCGCGCCGGGTTCTGGCGGCTATGGCGGATGTTCACCGCACGGAAGATTCCGCTCACGGTGTACGGTGTCGCCGATGCGCTTGCCCGCAATCCGTCATGCGTGGCGGCCATGCGCGAAGCCGAATGGGAGATCGCAAGCCACGGCTTGAAATGGATCGACTACAAGGATTTTTCCTACGCGGACGAGCACGCCCATATGCGCGAGGCGATACGCGTCCACACCGAGGCGACCGGCGAGCGGCCGTTGGGGTGGTACACGGGACGCACTTCGCCGCACACGCTCAAGCTCGTTCTCGACGACGGCGGATTCCTCTACTCGTCCGATTCCTACGCCGACGATCTGCCCTATTGGGTGAACGGGCCGAAGGGACCGCACCTCATCATCCCCTACACGCTCGATGCCAACGACATGCGGTTCATCAACCCGCAGGGCTTTCCCGAGGGCGAAGCATTCTTCACCTACCTGCGCGACGCGTTCGACTTTCTCTACGAGGAAGGCGCCGTTGCACCGAAGATGATGTCGGTTGGGCTGCATTGCCGGCTCGCCGGCCGCCCCGGCCGGGCGGCGGGGCTGAAACGGTTCCTCGATCACATCGGCAAGTTCGACCGGGTGTGGACGCCGACGCGCCTCGAGATCGCGCGGCATTGGCACCGCGAGCATCGGGCGCTTGCGGCTGACGCGCCGGTCGTCGCCTGAGCAGAGCGGCCGGCGATGGCGCGGGTCACGTTGGACGATCTCAACCGCATGGACCCGGGGGCGTTTGCCGCCACGCTCGGCGACGTCTTCGAGCATTCGCCCTGGATCGCCGAGGCGGCGTATGCGCAGCGGCCGTTTGCGACCTTGAATGTCCTCTACCAGGCGATGATCCAGGCCGTGCGCGACGCCGGCGCCGAGCGCCAGGGAACGCTGATCAAAAGCCATCCCGACCTTGCCGGCAAAGCCGACCCGCGACGGCACGTTGACCGCGGATTCCGCGCGCGAGCAAATGAGCGCCGGCCTCGATCGCCTGTCCGAGGAAGAATTCGCCGCTTTCCAGCGGCTCAACGAGGCCTATCGGGCGAAGTTCGACATGCCGTTCGTCGTTTGCGTGCGGCGGCACGGCAAGGAATTGATTCTTCGGCTGTTCGAGCAACGCCTGCGCCACGATGCGGCGACGGAGCGGGAGGCGGCGGTAAGCGAAATCCTGCGCATCGCCGCGCTGCGGCTCGATCAGCGGGTGTCGGCGCCGGATCGCCTCAAGGTTCACGGTCGGCTTTCGACCCATGTACTCGACACCCATCGCGGCCGTCCCGCCGAGGGAGTGCAAATCGAATTTCTCGAGGTCTTCTCCTCGGGCAAATCGCGCCTGATCTCGCGCGCGACGACCAATGCCGACGGCCGGACCGACCGGCCGCTCATTGCCGATGCGCCTATTCCGATCGCGCAATACGAATTGCGGTTTGCCGTCGACGACTATTTTGCGCGGCAGGGCACGCCGGCTGCCGATCCGCCCTTCCTCGGCATCGTCCCCGTTCGCTTCGCCATCGCCGAGCCCGAGGCACACTATCACATACCGCTGCTTGGTCACGCCCTGGAGCTACGCGACCTACCGCGGAAGCTGACGGGCCGCGGCTTGGACCGGGATGCGCTTGCCCTTTTGCCGAGGCTTCAGATCGACAAACAATAACGGCCGGGCCACGACGGCCCGGCCGTGATGCCGGTTCAGTGAGGGCCGGCGACCTACTTTCCCGGGACTTTGTCGTCGATGCCCTTGACGTAGAAGTTCATGCTCAGGATTTGCCCGTCGTCGAGGCGAGTGCCGCCCTTGCATTCCAGCGTCTTGCCGTCCTGATCGACGACCGGACACTTGAACGGATGCAGCGTGCCGGCCGTGATCGCCGCCTGGGTCTCCATCGCCATCTTCTTCACGTCGTCGGGCATGTTGGTGTAGGGCGACATCACCACCATTCCCGCATCAAGGCCGCCCCAGGTGTCTTCCGATTTCCACTTGCCGTCGAGCACGGCCGTGGCGCGCTGGGTGTAGTAGTTGCCCCAGTAGTCGGTGTCGGCGGTGAGCTGGGCCTTCGGTCCGAACTTGATCATGTCGGACGATTGCCCGAACGCATGGATGCCGCGCTGCTCCGCGATCTGCATCGCGGCCGGCGAGTCGGTGTGCTGGGTCAGGATGTCGGCGCCCTGATCGACGAGCGCCTTGGCGGCGTCGGCCTCCTTCGGCGGGTCGAACCAGGAATTGACCCAGACGATCTTGACCTTGATGTTCGGATTGATGCTCTGCGCCCCGAGGATGGTGGAGTTGATGCCGGAGATCACCTCGGGAATCGGGAACGAGACGATATAGCCGATCACTCCGGACTTCGACATCTTCGCCGCAATCTGGCCCTGGATGTAGCGGCCTTCGTAGAAGCGGGCCGCGTAGGTGCTTACATTCGCTGCGCGCTTGAAGCCGGTGCAGTGTTCGAAGAACACGTTGGGATATTTGGCCGCCACCTTGATCGTGGCATCCATGAAGCCGAACGAGGTGGTGAAGATGAGCTTGTGTCCGGTGCGCGCGAGCTGCTCGATCGCCCGCTCCGCGTCGGCGCCTTCGGGGACGTTCTCGACGAACGTCGTGTCGACCTTGTCTCCGAGCGCCTTCACCATCGCCTGGCGGCCGACGTCATGCTGAAAGGTCCAGCCGAGATCGCCGATCGGGCCGACACCGATGAATCCGACCTTGAGCTTGTCGGCGGCGGACGCGTGGAAGGTCACGGCGGCAAGCGCGAGAGCTGCGGCCGCAGCCACGGCGAAGATGATCCGTTTGTTCATGATCTTCACTCCGGGTTGGCAGGAAGACTGTCAGTTCACCGCGTGCGCAGGCCCCGCGGGGCATTCAGCGATCAGGCACGAAGACTACACCCAAGCACGCAGGCGCAGCGGACCCGGCAGTACCGCGCGTCCGTGAAATCAACACGAGAACGATCACGGTGGCAAGATAGGGCAGGGCCGACATCAACTGCGGCGGCACGCCGAGCCCGAGCGCCTGGGTATGGAGCTGCAGGATGCTGACCGCGCCGAACAGATAGGCGCCACCGACCAGCCGCAGCGGCCGCCACGATGCAAACACCACCAGCGCCAAGGCGATCCAGCCGCGCCCCGCGGTCATGCCGGGGATGAAAAACGGCGTATAGGCGAGCGGCAGAAAGGCGCCGCCGAGCCCGGCGCAGCCGCCGCCGAACAGCACCGCCAGCATGCGTATCTTGAGCACCGGATAGCCGAGCGCGTGCGCCGAGGCGTGATTGTCGCCGACGGCGCGCAAAACGAGGCCGGCCCGCGTGCGGTACAGGAACAGCCAGATGCCGATGATCAGCGCGATCGAGACATAGACGAAGGGGTCCTCGCCGAACAGGATGCGGCCTACGGCAGGCAGATCGGTCAGGAACGGCAAATGGAGATGCTGCACCAGCACGATCTTCTCGCCGACAAAACCCTTGCCGATCAGGCCCGATAGCCCGACGCCGAGGATGGTGAGCGCGAGGCCGGTCGCCACCTGGTTGACCGCCAGGCCGAGCGTGAGGATGCCGAAGATCGCGGCCAGCGCCGCGCCGGCCAAGATACCGCAGAGCGCCCCGACCACGGTCGAACCCGACATGTAGGCACCGGCAAAGCCGCAGGCCGCGCCGACGATCATCATCCCCTCGACACCGAGGTTCAGCACGCCCGAGCGCTCCACGACGAGCTCGCCGGAGGCGGCCAGCAGCAACGGGGTCGACGCGGCGATCACCGACAGGAGGATGGCTTCAAGCAGCATGCGCGGGCTTTCGCACGGACTGGATGAGGCGGACGCGATAGATGATCAGCGAGTTGCAGGCGAGCACGTAGAACAGCAGGATGCCCTGGAAGACCTTGGTGAAGTCGGGCGAGACCTTCATCGTGATCTGCGCGGTCTCGCCGCCGATGAAAGTCAGTGCCACGAACAGTCCGGCGAAGAGGATGCCGATCGGATTGAGCCTGCCGAGGAAGGCGACGATGATGGCGGTGAAGCCGTATCCCGACGAGAGGCCGGGATCGAGATGGCCGATGGGCCCCGCCACCTCGATGATTCCGGCGAGCCCGGCGAGCGCGCCCGAGACCGCGAACGTGAACAGCACCAGGCGATCGGTGCTGAAGCCGGAAAAGCGCGCGGCCTTCGGTGCGGCGCCGACCAGCCTTATTTCAAATCCCACGATCATGCGGCCGAGCAGGACGGTCGCCAGCATGACGACGACGAGCGCGATCACCGAGCCGGCGTGCAGGCGGCCGGCGCCGACGAACAGGGTCGGCACCGTGGCTACCCGGTCGAACTCTGCGGTGGTCGGGAAGTTGAGGCCGTGCGGATCGCGCCAGGGTCCGCGCACCAGGTAGTCCATGCCGAGATTGCCGACATACACCAGCATCAGGCTGGTCAGGATCTCGCTCGCGCCGAAATACACCCGGCACAGCGCCGGGATCAGCCCGTAGAGCGCGCCGCCGAGCGCGCCGAGCAGCAACATCACCGGCAGGACCCAGGGGCCGATCCCGGTGCCGTTGGTGCGCACGGCAAGCCAGCTTCCGCACACCGCGCCGACGATGAATTGTCCCTCGGCGCCGATGTTCCAGATGTTGGCGATGTAGCAGAGCGACAATCCGATCGCGATCATCACCAGCGGCGTCGCCTTGACGGCAATCTCCTGCAGCGAGAACGGGTCGGTCAGCGGCTCGATGAAGTAGACCGAGAGTGCCGTGATCGGGCTCTTGCCCATGATCTCGAACAACACGGCGACGGTGACCAGCGTGAGCGCGATCGCGATCAGCGGCGAGGCGATGGCGATGATCGCGGAGCGTTCCGCGCGCCGCTCAAGCACCAACTGCATGCTGTGTCTCTCGCCTGCCTTGGGGCGCATCGGCGGCGGCGCCGCCCATCAGCAGTCCCAGCGCTTCCCGCGTTGCTTCCGCGGCGCGAAGCGGCGCCGAAAGATTGCCGCGAAACATGACCGCGACGCGATCGGCGATCTCTTCGATTTCGTCGAGGTCCTGGCTGATGACCAGCACTGCGGCGCCGCGGCCGGCGAGATCGATCAGCGCCTGACGAATGGTCGCTGCCGCGCCGGCGTCGACCCCCCAGGTCGGCTGGCTGACGACAAGGATGCCCGGTTCGCGCAGGATTTCGCGGCCGACCACGAATTTCTGCAGGTTGCCGCCGGAGAGGCTCGCGGCTTCTGGATCGCGCTTGGCCTTGCGCACGTCGAAGGCCTTGGTCGTGCGATCGACGGCGGCGAGCGTCGCCGCATGGTCGATGAAGCCGTACTTGACCATGCCGCTTGCGGCGTGGCCGGTGAGCAGCGCGTTTTCCGACAATTTCATCCGCGGCGCCGCGCCGTGGCCGAGACGTTCCTCGGGAACGAAGGCTGCTCCCAGGCGCCGCCGCGCGGTCACGCCAAGCGTGCCGACCGCCGCGCCGTCGATCATGACGGCGCCCGGCTCGGGCGACAGGCGTTCGCCGGTCAGGGCGGCGAACAGTTCGTCCTGCCCGTTGCCGGCGACGCCGGCGATGCCGACGATCTCGCCGCCCGTCACCGCGAGCGAGACGTCGTTGAGGCGCGTGCCGTGCGGATCGTCGGGTTCGAGCGAAAGCTTGTGGACGACGAGCCGCGGCGCCGACGCCGCGGATGCGGAGGCCATCTTGACTTCGCCGATCTCGGCTCCGACCATCATGCGGGCAAGCGAGGCGGCCGTCTCGTGGCGCGGATCGCATGCCGCCACCTTCTTGCCGGCGCGCAGGATCGTCGCCGTATTGCAGAGCCGCTTCACCTCTTCGAGCTTGTGGCTGATGTAGAGGACCGCCCGTCCTTCGTCCCGGAGCCGGTCGAGCACGATGAAAAGCTGCTCCGCCTCCTGCGGCGTCAGGACGGCGGTCGGCTCGTCGAGGATCAGCAGCTTTGGATTTTGCATGAGCGTGCGCACGATCTCGATGCGTTGGCGCTCCCCGACCGACAGCTGCCAGACTTCCCGATGGGGATGCAGCGGCAGCCCGTAGATGCGCGCGGTCTCTGCGAGCGTCTCCACGATGGCGGCAAAGGATTCGGTGGACGGCAGGCCGAGCGCGACGTTCTCGGCGACGGTGAGGTTCTCGAACAATGAGAAATGCTGAAACACCATGCCGATGCCGAGCGCGCGCGCCTGGGAAGGACCGGACAGAACGATCTTCTGCCCCATCCAGCGCAGTTCGCCGCCGCTCGGCTGGATGAGGCCGTACATCGCCTTGACCAGAGTCGACTTGCCGGCGCCGTTCTCGCCGAGCAGGGCGTGAATTTCGGCGGGATGGAGATCGAGATCGATGTTGTCGTTCGCCAGAAGCGTACCGTACCGCTTGCTGATCCCGGCGGCGCTCAACAGCGGCTCGGATCGAGGGGAGGCGCTCGGCGAAGAGACATCAAGCATCGGGATCGCTGCGCATGCCCTCGTGCCGCGGGATTTGGTGCAAGGATCGTTCCTCGGCGCGGACGCGACCCGCCCGGCCCAGCGCCATCATCCGACAAAATGCGCGCCGATAAAAGCGGCTGATCGAAGCAAACTAAGCAAAAACAAAGTCCCACCGGCCCCCGAGAACCCGTGCGGCTCCGTCACGGCGATGAGCGCCGCGACGAAACCATCGAAAATTGCGAACGGTGACGCCGGCAAGGCTTCGCTTCACCGCCATGCCCTGCCAAGCTTGCACCCTCGGCGGTGGTTCTGCCATTCTCATCACGCGCGGCGCAAAGAGGTCCGTCTATCGTGGAGCTTGTACTCACCGAATCCATCGGCGCCATTGCTCGCTGGCTCCATGTCATCGCCGGCATCGCCTGGATCGGCAGCTCGTTTTACTTCATCCATCTCGACCTCAGCCTGCGGCCGCGGCCCGAGCTTCCCAGCGGCGTCAAGGGCGAAGCCTGGCAGGTCCACGGCGGCGGCTTCTATCACATGATGAAGTATCTGGTGGCGCCGGCGCGACTGCCCGACCATCTGACCTGGTTCAAATGGGAAGCGTACACGACCTGGCTCTCGGGGTTCGCGCTGCTGGTGCTCGTCTACTATCTCGGCGCCGATCTGTTCCTGATCGACAAGTCGGTGCTCGATCTCACCGCGACGCAGGCGGCGGTCATCGCCTTTCTGAGCCTCGCGGTTTCCTGGCTCGCCTACGAGGGACTCTGCCGCTCGCCGCTCGGCCGGCACGAGGTCGCGCTGGCGCTCGTCGGCTATGTGTTTCTCGTCGCGCTGACCTTCGCCTTCACGCGCGTGTTCAGCGGACGCGGCGCCTACACCCAGATCGGCGCGCTGATCGGCACCATCATGGTGGCCAACGTCTTCGTCATCATCATTCCCTACCAGAAGAAATCCGTCGCCGCGCTTCTTGCCGGCAAGGAGCCCGATCCGTTCTGGGGCCAGATCGGCAAGCAGCGCTCGGTCCATAACAATTATCTGACGCTGCCGGTCGTCTTCCTTATGCTCAGCAACCATTGGCCGCTGTTCTTTGCCACTCGCTACAACTGGCTGATCGTCGCCATCGTGCTCGCCATCGGGCCGGTCATCCGCCATTTCTACAATTCGCGCCACGAGGGCAAGGGCAATCCGTGGTGGACGTGGGGCGTGGCGGCCGCCGGCATGGCGGCGATTGCCTGGCTCTCCGCCGCCGGGCCCGGCGCGACCGTGACCGGCGCCTTGCCGCCGACCCCGAAATTCGCCGAGGTCGCCAACATCGTGCTGTCCCGCTGCAGCATGTGTCACGCCGCCGAGCCGGTGTGGACCGGCATCGCCGCCGCGCCCAAGGGCGTGATGCTCGATACCGACGAGCACATCCGCGTGCATGCGCCGCTGATCGAGATCGTCGCCGTGCGCTCGAACGCCATGCCGCCCGGGCAACGTGACCGAGATGACGGATCACGAGCGGCTGGTCCTGGCGTCGTGGCTTGCCGCCGGCGCGGCGGCGCAGTGAACGAGGCCGAGCGCAACGTGCGCGCCATTCGCGGGCGGCTTCTGAGCTTTTTGCGCGCGCCGCACGGCGCCGGCGATGCGCAAAGCTATCGCTACATCGAAGACGGTATTGTGCTCATCAAGGACGGCCGCATCGAGGCGGCCGGACCCGCTGCCGAGCTGATGCCGCGGCTCCCGGCGGCAGCGGCGGTCGAACATCACGCCGACGCGCTGATTTTGCCCGGCTTCGTCGACCCCCATATCCACTATCCGCAGACGCAGGTGATCGCGTCCTATGGCGCGCAACTGCTCGAATGGTTGGAGAAATACACCTTCGTCGAAGAGCAGAAATTCGCCGATCCCGCGCACGCCGCGCGCAACGCTGAATTTTTCCTGGACGAGCTGGCGCGCAACGGCACGACCACTGCGCTTGCCTACTGCACGGCGCATCCGAATTCGGCCGCCGCGCTGTTTGCGGCCGCGCACCGCCGCAACGCCGGCATGATCGCGGGCAATTCCCTCATGGACCGCAACGCGCCGCCGGGCCTGCTCGCTCCCGCCGCAACGGCCATCGCCGACAGCCGCGATCTCATCCGGCGCTGGCACGGCACCGGGCGGCAGCGCTATGCCGTGACCCCGCGCTTCGCCATCACCTCGAGCGACGAACAGCTCGCGGCGGCGGGCGCCCTGCTGAATGAGTTCCCCACCGTCCTGATGCAGACGCATCTCGCCGAGAACTGCGACGAGATCGACACGGTCAAGCGCCTGTTTCCGCGCGACGCAAGCTACACGGCGGTCTATGCCCGGTTCGGCCTGCTCGGCCCGCGCTCGCTTTTCGGGCATTGCATCCATCTCGACGATGCCGAGCTGGCGCTGCTGCGCGACAGCCGTTCGGTCGCGGTGTTCTGCCCGACCTCCAATCTCTTCATCGGCAGCGGCCTGTTCGACTATGCGCGGCTCGCCGCCGCGGGCATTCGCATTGCGCTCGCGACCGATGTCGGCGGCGGCACGTCCTATTCCATGCTGCGCACCGCCGCCGAGGCCTACAAGGTGATGCAGGTGCAGGGCCAGAACCTGCCGGCACTCATCGCATTCGATCTGATCACGCGCGGCAATGCCGCCGCGCTCGGCCTTGCCGGCGAGATCGGCACGATCACGCCCGGCGCCTTCGCCGATCTCGTTGTGCTCGATGCGCGGGCGACGCCGGCAATGGCGCACCGCATGGCGGTCGCGCGCGACCTTGAAGCCGAGCTGTTCGTGCTTACGACCCTGGGCGACGACCGCGCGGTCCGCCAGACCTACATCGCCGGCGAGCCCGCGCTCAGGCCGAAGCCGCAGGACGACCGCGCTATTTCACGCGCGGGAGGAAGTACCTAGATGCACGACATGGATTCGTTGATCAGACGGCTGCCGAAATGCGAGCTGCACATTCACATCGAGGGCAGCCTCGAGCCGGAATTGATGTTCGCCCTGGCGCGCCGCAATGGCATCCGGCTGCCCTATGCGTCGGTCGAGGCGCTACGCCAAGCGTACCAATTTCGCCACCTGCAGGATTTCCTCGACATCTACTATCAAGGCATGTCGGTGCTGGTCACCGAGCAGGACTTCTACGATCTCGCCTGGGCTTATCTGCAGCGCGCCCGCGACGACAATGTCAGGCATGTCGAGATGTTCTTCGACCCGCAAGGACATACCGCGCGCGGGATTGCATTCTCCACGGTGATCGGCGGCCTGCACCGCGCCGTCGTCGATGCGGCTCGTGAGCTTGGCGTCGGCGCCAGCCTGATCATGTGCTTTTTGCGGCATCTCGACGAAACGGATGCGGAGAAGACGCTCGATCGCGCTCTGGCCTTCAAGGACAAGATCGTGGGAGTGGGACTGGATTCATCCGAGCTCGGCAATCCGCCGAGCAAGTTTGCCCGGGTGTTCAGACGCGCTCGCGATGAAGGTTTCTTTCTCACCGCGCATGCCGGCGAGGAAGGACCGGCAGCCTATGTCTGGGAGGCCCTCGACGTCCTCGGCGTTGGCCGCATCGATCACGGGAATCATTCGCTCGATGATGCAGCGCTGGTCGGGCGGCTGGCGCGCGAGCGAATAGCGCTCACCGTGTGTCCGCTCTCCAATCTGCGCTTGCGGGTCATCGACGATCTCAGCCGCCACCCGCTGCGGCAAATGATGGACAAGGGCCTTCTCGTCACCGTCAATTCCGACGATCCGGCTTACTTCGGCGGTTACGTGAACGAGAACTACCGCGCCGTGTCGCGCGCGCTCGAGCTCCGACGCGACGAGATTGCAGCGACTGTCCGCAACGGCATCGAGGCTTCGCTCATGGCGACGGCAGCGAAGGCCGATGCTCTCGCCGAGGTCGAGCGCGTGCTCGCCGAAACAGCCTGATGATGCCTCGCCGGCGCGCTCACGCCGGCTGCGTTGCCGGGCTGACCAGCGGTGCGGACGCCCGCTCCCTGGCCATGAGGAGCTGAGCGGCGATCCCCGCGGCAATCACGGCGGGTTCCTTGCCTCTGATCTGCGGCATGCCGATCGGACAGACCAGCCAGTCGATCCTGCTTTCGGCGACGCCCACTTGCCGGGCCCAGCTCGCGAACCGCGCCCGCTTGGTCTCCGAGCCGATCAGGCCGACGAAATCGAACGCGTCACGCTGCAGCGCCGCGGCGGTGATGTCGAAGTCGAGCGGATGCGAATGGGTCATGACGATGACCATGGCGTCGCGCGGTGCCTGTGCAAGTTCGTGAGTTGGGTCGTCGGTGCAAAGGGCGACGGCATTTTGCGGCACGTGGCGGGGAAACTGGTCCTGCCGACCGTCGATCCAGCGGACCGTAAAGGGAAGCGGCGCCAGCGCCAGCACGACGGCCCGGCCGACGTGGCCGGCGCCAAACAGCAGCACCGGCGTGGTCGCCTCGCCGAACCGTTCGTGGAACGACGTCCTGGAGAAGGCGGTCCGCCCGGTTTCTGCCGCCGCGCGGGATGCCAGCACCCGTACGATCCGTCCATTCGCATCGAGCCGGCTCGCGGTCGCAAAAGCTCCCGACTGCTCCATCTCCTCGAAGCGCCGTACCGCGGCGAGGTCGGCGGCGTCGAATGTCTCGGTGAGCGTGCGCACCATGCCGCCGCAGCATTGGCCGAGATTGGGACCCAACGGCCAGTCGCGGAACTGCGCCGCGCCGCGCCCGGCGGCAAGCGTGGCGCGCGCCCGCGCCACGGCTTCGTACTCAAGGCGCCCGCCGCCGATAGTGCCGAAAAAGCCGCCGTCGGGCTGCAGCACGATGCGGGCGCCGCTCTCGCGCGGCACTGATCCGGCGGCGTCGATCACGCTCAGCATCGCGGCGCTGCCGTGCCGCTCGATGGTTTGCCGAATGCGCGTCCAGACCTTGGCCATCTCATTCGTATCTAGGCGTGGGCTCTCGCCGCGAGCAGCGCCAGTGCAGCGACCGGGTCGACCGGGCCGACCGCCTTGAGGATCGCTTCCGGGGTTGCGGGAGCATCCAGTGCGACCGGTTTCCCCGGATGCAGCGAATGTATCGCATCGGCGATTGCCGCGAACACGGAAATCGCCAGCATCAGCGGCGGCTCGCCCACCGCTTTCGAGCGATAGATCGTCTCCTCGCGATTGCTGCCGTCGAACAACGCCACGCGGAAGTCCGCCGGCACGTCGGCGGCAACCGGTATCTTGTAGGTCGAGGGCGCATGCGTGAGCAGGCGGCCTTCCTCATCGTAGACCAGTTCCTCGGTCGTCAGCCACCCCATGCCCTGGACGAACGCGCCTTCGATCTGGCCGATATCGATCGCAGGGTTAATGGAGCGTCCGACATCGTGAAGAATATCGACGCGGCGGACGCTCATCTCGCCGGTCAGAATGTCGATCACGACTTCGCTGCAGGCGGCGCCATAGGCGTAATAGAAGAACGGCCGGCCTTTCGCTTTCTCGCGATCCCAATGCAGCTTCGGCGTCTTGTAGAAGCCGGCGGCAGACAAATGCACGCGCGCTGCATACGCCTTCTTGGTCAATTCCCCGAACGGAATGCTCTCGTTGCCGATGAACACGCGGTCGTCGCGGAAGGAGATGCGATCCTCCTCGACGTTCCAGCTCTCCGCGGCAAAGCGGGCCAGCCGCGCTTTTATTTCGCGCACCGCCTGCTGCACGGCCATGCCGTTGAGGTCGGTGCCGGCCGACGCAGCGGTTGCCGAGGTGTTGGGTACCTTGTCGGTGGAGGTGGCGGTGATGTGCACGCGCTCGAGCCCGATGCCGAACTCTTCCGCCGCGACCTGCGCCACCTTCTGAAACAGGCCCTGGCCCATTTCCGTGCCGCCGTGATTGAGGTGGACCGAGCCGTCCTGGTAGAGGTGTACCAGGGCGCCGGCCTGGTTGAGATGCGTGAGCGTGAAGGAAATGCCGAACTTTACGGGAGTAAGTGCAATCCCCCGTTTCAGGATCGGCGAGCGCGCGTTGAACGCCGTGATCTCCTTTCGCCGGGCGCGATAGCTCGATGAACGTTCGAGCTGCTCGATGAGCCGCGGCGCCACATCGTGGTCTTCGACCGTCTGGCCGTAAGGGGTGACGTCGCGTGCAGCGGCGTACAGATTGGCCTTGCGCACGTCGAGCGGATCCAGGCCGCGACTCCAGGCGATCGCGTCGATCACGCGCTCGATCGCCATCATCCCCTGCGGACCGCCGAACCCGCGGAACGCCGTGTTCGACACGGTATCGGTCTTGATGCGCCGCGAATAAATCCTGAATTCGGGAAGGAAGTAGGCGTTGTCGGCATGGAACATGGCCCGGTCGACCACGCCGAGGCTCAGATCGGCCGAACATCCGCAGCGGGCGTCAAGCTCGATGTCCACCGCCCGCATGCGCCCGTCGGCTTCGAAGCCGACGCCGTAGGCAACGGCGAAGTCGTGGCGCTTGCCGGTCACGACCATGTCGGCATCGCGGTCGAGCCGGAGCTTGCAGGGCCGGCCGGTGGCGCGGGCGGCGAGAGCGGCGATGACCGCCCACTGCGTCGCCTGCGTCTCCTTGCCGCCGAAGCCGCCGCCCATGCGGCGCACGCTGCAGGTCACGAAGGAATCCGGCAGCGCGAGAACGCGGGCGACGACGTGCTGCACTTCGCTCGGATGCTGAGTGGACGAGTAGACCAGCATGGCGCCGTCCTCGCCCGGCACGGCGAGCGCGACCTGGCCTTCCAGATAAAAGTGTTCCTGCCCGCCAATGTGGAGCGTACCGGAACTGCGAAACGGGGCTGCCGCGATTGCTTTGGCGGCATCGCCGTGGATGAAGGCGTAATCGGGAAGAACGCGCTCGCCGGACGCTTTGCCCTGCTCGACGGAGACGTTGGGGCGCTCCGCTTCGATATTGAAATGCGCCCGCAGGGCCGCGCGCCGCGCCGCATCGCGCGAGGCCGCAACCACGGCGAACACGGGCTGGCAATGGAAAATGACACGATCCACCGCAAACACCGGCTCATCGGCAAACGCCGGCGCAACGTCGTTCTTGCCCGGTATGTCCGTCGCGGTGACGACCGCGACGACGCCCGGCGCGCTCTGCACCTCGGCAAGATCGAGGCCGCGGATGGTCCCGCGCGCGACCGGCGAACCGCCGACGGCGACGTGCAAGGTGCCCGCCGGCTCGGGAATGTCGTCGATGTATTCGGCGGCGCCCTGCACGTGCTTGGCGGCGCTGTCGTGCGGCAGCGCCTTGTGGACGTGGCGGAGCGGCGTCTCCGATGCGGGGCTATCCGGCGGCATCGGCGATCATCCGGCGTCCCGCGATGCGCGTCGTGTCGCTTTCCGCACCGGCAATCTCGGCCAGCGCCTTGATGACCAGATTGCGGGCGACGCGCAGGCGATAGGCGGCGCTGGCGCGCAGATCGGTGAGTGCGGTGAAATCCACGCCGACGGCATCGGACGCTTCATGCCAACGCAGCATTGCGGCAAGCGGGAGCCCGCGCAGCGCCGCTTCGACGGCCTGCGCGCGCTTCGGAATTCCCGCCATGCCGCCGAAGGCAACCTTCGCTTCGCTGATCCGGCCGGCGTCGATCTTCAGGCAGAATGCGGCGAGCACCGCAGAAATATCTTCGTCGATGCGCTTGCTGATCTTGTAGGCGCGAAAATGAGTGCCCGGAGCGAGCTTCGGCACGAAGAGCCGGCGCACGAACTCGCCCGGCTGGCGGTCCTGTTTGCCGTAGTCGAGGAAGAAGCTTTCCAGCGGCAAGGTGCGAACCCGCTCCTCGCGACGCAACTCCACCGAAGCTCCCATTGCAATCAGCATCGGCGCGAGATCGCCGATCGGCGAGCCGTTGGCGATATTGCCGCCGACCGTGCCGCAGGCGCGCACCTGGATCGAGCCGAACCGCCGCAACACTTCGGCGACATCGGGATCGATCGATCCCAACATCGGCGCGGCGCGCGCCAGTGAAACGGTCGCGCCGATCGCATAGCCCTCGCTTGTCGCTTCGATCGAAGAAAGGCCAGCGACACGGCCGACATGGATGACCTTCTCGATCGGGGCGAGCTTCTTGGTGATCCACAGGCCGACATCGGTCGCACCGGCGACGATCGTCGCATCGGGATGTCGCGCGTAGAGTTGCGCCAGGGACTGCTCGCTCGCCGGTGCGGCAAAAAAGGAGCCATCATTCCCGACGAAAAGATCGGCCTTGTCGTCGAGCGAACGGAGCGCCTGCAGCCGCGCGGTGGCGCTCCGGATGAACCGATCGTCGGCCGCCTCGGCGCAGGCTTCCAAGGCGGCATCGACGATCGGCCGGTATCCCGTGCATCGGCACAGGTTTCCGGCGAGCACATTGTTGATTGCTTCGCGGGTCGTCGCGCCGTTGCAGGCATGGTAGTGGGCGAACAGGCTCATCACGATGCCCGGCGTGCAAAAGCCGCATTGCGAGCCGTGCTGTCGGGCCATCGCCGCCTGGACCGGATGCAGCTCGCCGTCATCGGCGAGGTCTTCGACGGTGATCAGCTCCGCGCCATCAAGCTGGCCGAGCAGCGTGATGCACGAATTGACCGGCTCATAGACCAGGCGGTCGCCATGCTCGCGCACGACCACAGTAGCGCAGGCCCCGCAGTCGCCTTCGGCGCAGCCTTCCTTGGTGCCGATCGAACGTTCGCTCTCGCGCAGCCAGTCGAGGACCGTCGTGCGCGGCAAAAATTCGTTGAGGCGCACGACGCGGCCGCTTCTGAGAAACTGCAAACAGTCTCTGGTCATCTGCCTGCTGCGAACTGACAATAGTGGCCCGCGGAAGGGAATGCAATTTTGCGTGCTCACGCCGCGCGCCCCCTCCGCTACAGCGCGGCGACGGCGGCGACCTCGAGCAAAAACTCCTCGCGCACCAGGCGGTCGACGATCAGCAGCGTGTTGGGCGGATAAGCGCCGCCGGCAAACAAGCGCGGGAATTCGCGCGTGCGGTATTGGAAGAACTTGGCGATGTCCTGCGAATGCACGAGGTAGCTCGTGAACTCGACGACGTTGGCGAAGCTTGCGCCCTGCGAAGCGAGCGCGGCCCCGATGTTGGCGAATACCGCCGCGCATTGCCCTTCGAAATCGGCGGGCGTCTTGCCGTCCTTGTCCGTCCCGACCTGGCCGGCGATGAACAAAAACTCCGAGGCTTTGACGCGGGCAACGTTCGAATAGGGCGCGATCGGCTTGCCGAGATTCTCCGGGTTGAGCATCTGGATATTGGGCATGGAAGGCCTCCGTGGCGGTTGGGGGGGTGGCTGGGGACAAGGTCTGGGCGGCTGCATTTTTGCGGCGACCGTGGCTTCCGCGCAACGGTATCGGGGACGACAAGGGGGTACCCTGGGCACCCGGCGCGGTGGCTCATCGGCCGCGACGTTGCGTCTGTTGCTTGGCTCCGAGGTGCCCTGGGCGTTTGGCGACCGCCACAATCGGCCGCATACGCGCCGAGGGCAAGAAGGGGGAGGGAACCCGCAATGAAATCGATCCTGCGCTATTCGGCCTATATCGTGGTCGCTGCCGCCCTGCTGGCGCAGCCGGCTTGGGCATGGCATCGGCAACAGGACTGGAACGATGGCTGGTATCAGCCCCGGCACCATCTCCGGTATCAGCCGGGGCACTATGTCTGGCATCAACCCCGGCACCATGTGTGGCATCAGGCCCGGCATCATCTCCGGTCCCAGCCGCAGCACTATGTGTGGTATCAGGCCCAGCGCCGTGTTGGCTATCAACCCCGGCAGCAAGAGTGGTATCAACTCCAGCAGAATGTCTGGTACCCGCCCGGGTGGTATCAGCCCCAGCGGCAAGTCTCGTACCTGCCCCGGCGCCATGTCTCTGATCATCTCCGGCATGACCAGCATTACGCTTGGTCTCATCGGCGGCCTTCTCACCACCAGGCGGAGCACGCCGCCGCCGGGCCCGGCCGCCACGCCGGTCTCGACGACTTGATCGCCAAGCATGCCGCCGCCAATAATCTGCCGCTTGCGCTCGTGCATCGCGTCGTCAAGCGCGAGAGCGACTACAATCCGCGCTGTATCTATGCCGGCAATTACGGGCTGATGCAGATCCGTCTCGGCACCGCGCGGTCGCTCGGCTACACCGGCACGGTCGAAGGCCTGCTCGACCCCGACACCAACATGACCTATGCGGTGCGCTATCTTGCCGGCGCCTATCGCGTTGCCGGCGGCGATGAGGACCGCGCGGTCGCGCTGTATGCCCGCGGCTATAACAGCAATAGCGGACATGCGAGTGTGCGCCGACCGACGCGCTTTGCCGCTTTCTGGTCGGGTCTCGTGTCGCGCTGGTGATGGCGCGCCGCACGCAGTCGCGCCGCACCCAGTGATGGCCGCCGCCGCCAGTGGCACAGGCTAGGCAGCACAGGCTAGGCAACGTCGCGCCAATTGTTCTCAGCGCCGCGCAAGCGGATCGCTCTTGCGCTTGGCGCACGCGCGCCCATTTGTGCGGCGGGGCGCAACGCGGAACACATTAACTATGGCTTTCTCACATACCGGTGCATTCGCCGGGTTCCAACCCGCCGGCGCGCGCCGCTACGACGATGCGCGCTCGCGCCGCGCGGCGGTCGATCGGATCGACATGCTGGCGACGGTGTTCGACACGGCGTTCGTGGTCCCCGGCACCAGGATTCGCTTCGGCGCCGAAGCGCTGCTGCGGCTTGTGCCCGGCATCGGCGATGCGGCGGCCTCGGCGCTCTCGCTCTACCTCCTCTATGAGGCTTCACGGCTTGGTGTGCCGCGCGTCCTGCTCGCCCGCATGCTGGCGAATGTCCTGCTGGAAGGCGCGGTCGGCGCCGTACCGTTCGCCGGAGACGCCTTCGACATCCTGTTTCGCGCCAACCGCCGCAACGTCGCGCTGCTGCGCGGGCATTTCGCGCGCACCGGCTACAATTGAGGCGCGGCGCGCGGACGGCGGCGGCAGCCGCGCAAGGGGCGACCGCTATTCCATGCCTTCGATAATGCGCACGTCGCGCACTGCGCCGTCGCCGAGCGCCTTGAGCGCGTCCTGGTAGGCGGGACTGTCGTAGGCGGCGGTCGCCTGATCGAGGCTCGGGAACTCGGTGATGACGACACGCTCCTTGCGCCCGTCTTCGTGGGCCGCGACGGCATTGCCGCGGGCGACGTAGCGCGCGCCGAAGGCAGCGGTCGCTGCCGGCGCGAGCTTGGCGTAAGCGGCTACCTTTTGCGGATCGGAAATCGAGCGGTAACTGACAATCCAGTAGGCTTTCGGCATGAGAAACTCCAAGGAGGGCATTTTACGACGATTGGAGAATTTTAGCGCAAGGCGCGCACACTGGAAGCGGTTTCCGCAGGGCGGAGCCTCGACACGTCGCGCATCCGCCGCGTAATCTCCGCGGCTCGCAAGAAGCGTGGAGTGGCCAATGTCGTTTCTCGGTGCGCTGTTCGGCCGGCGCGGTTCCGCGGCGACCGCAAAGGTTTCCGACCCGGTCGAATACAAGGGCTTTGTCATCCGCGCGGCGCCGTTCAAGAGCTACGGCAACTACCAGACGGCGGGGACCATCGAGCGGGAGTTCGACGGCGTGCGCAAGGAGCACCGTTTCATCCGCGCCGACACCTATGGCTCCTATGAGGACGCGGTGAACTTCACCTTGAGCAAGGCGCGGCAGATCATCGATCTGCAGGGCGTGCGGATTTTCGATTAGAGCAAGTTTCGCAGAGATTGATCGGGTTACTCCCGTCCGCTCGTTCCCGCGAAAGCGGGAACCCAGCGGATGTGCTGAGGTGGCGGAGCTCTCCATCTGGATTCCCGCTTCCGCGGGAATGAGCGGAGAGGTGCGTCAACTCGATCGGACGTGCTGTAATCGTCAGGCCGCGTCGACGTCGCCGCCGGGAAGCTCGCGCTTCAACTGCTTGAGCGTCCGCCGCAGTCCGGCCATCTCCGCCTCAAGTTCCGCGACGCGTTGCGCCAGATCGCCGAATTGTGGCTGCGGGCTCGCCAGCGGGGCGGCAGCGGCCTCGGGGAAGGCCAGGCCCACTTCATCGCCACGACGCCATTGGACGTGGGCGCGGACGGTCTGTTCCTTGTGCGGAATGTAAAGCTCGACAACGTCGGGAAAATTCGTCGTTCCCGAAAAGATGATGCGCGCGCCTTGATCGGAAATATCGCGAATGAGGCAATCGATGGCGCTGCGGCGCTTGTTGAAATAGACGCAACCGCGCAGGAAGCTCTTCTTGCGTACCGAGCGACGCCGTTCGGCCATGTTCGGGCTCCTCGACCCGGTCGTGTCCGGCGAGACTAGACCCGCCGCATTAATGCATTGTTGACCGCCGGGCCGGCGGTGCCTCAGGCGGGGATTCCCGGAGACGTAGGGGGCACAAGGCGGAATTTGGCGGTTGCCGACGCTTCGGCTCTACCGCCGCGCACAGGCGCCACCCATATGGAGTTCCGGTCGATCGCCACCTGGGTTCGACCTGGAAAACCGTGAGGCCTTGACCCAAATCAGGGGCTCGGCCTGACCATTGGTAACCCCATGACGATGTTCCGTCCGTGCCGGAGGGGCGTGCGGGACAGGCCGAGGGAGCGACATGAATTTTGATAAATACACCGACCGCAGCCGCGGTTTCGTGCAGGCCGCCCAATCGCTGGCGTTGCGCGAGGGGCACCAGCAATTTTCGCCTGAGCACCTGCTCAAGGTGCTGCTCGACGATCCCCAGGGGCTCGCCGCCGGGCTGATCGACCGCTCGGGGGGCAATTCCCGCCAGGCGCTTGCCGCCGTCGAGGCGGTGCTGGCCAAGCGGCCGAAAATCTCCGGCGGCGGGGCCGGGCAGGTCTATCTTGATCCTGCCCTCGCGCGGGTCTTCGATGCCGCCGAGAAGGCGGGCGAGAAGGCCGGCGACAGTTTCGTGAGTGCCGAGCGCCTCCTGCTGGCGCTGGCGCTCGAGCGGCAGAGCGAAGCCGGCAAAATTCTCGCCAATGCCGGCGTCACGCCGCAGAACCTCAATGCCGCCATCGAGGCGTTGCGCAAGGGCCGCACCGCCAACTCGGCCTCGGCCGAGAACGCCTACGATGCGCTCAAGAAATATGCCCGCGACCTCACCCAGGCGGCACGCGACGGCAAGCTCGATCCGGTGATCGGACGCGACGAGGAGATCCGCCGCACCATTCAGGTCCTCTCGCGCCGGACCAAGAACAATCCGGTGCTGATCGGCGAGCCTGGAGTCGGCAAGACCGCGATCGTCGAGGGTCTCGCGCTGCGCATCGTCAACGGCGACGTTCCGGAAAGCCTCGAGGACAAGAAGCTGCTCTCGCTCGACATGGGCGCGATGATCGCCGGAGCCAAGTATCGCGGCGAGTTCGAGGAACGGCTCAAGGCTGTGCTGCAGGAAGTGACGTCCTCGGCCGGCGCCTACATCCTGTTCATCGACGAGATGCATACCATCATCGGCGCCGGCAAGGCCGACGGCGCCATGGACGCCTCGAACCTGCTCAAGCCGGCGCTGGCGCGCGGCGAGCTGCATTGCATCGGCGCCACCACGCTCGACGAGTACAAGAAGCACGTCGAGAAGGACGCCGCGCTCGCCCGCCGCTTTCAGCCGGTCTATGTCGACGAGCCGAGCGTCGAGGATACGATCTCGATCCTGCGCGGTCTCAAGGACAAATACGAGGCGCATCACGGCGTGCGTATCACCGACGGCGCGCTGGTCGCGGCGGCGACGCTGTCGCACCGCTACATCACCGACCGCTTCCTCCCTGACAAGGCGATCGACCTGATGGACGAAGCGGCGGCGCGGCTGAAGATGCAGGTCGAACTCGAAGCCGGAGGAACTCGAACTCGGTCGATCGCGAGATCATCAGGCTCAAGATCGAGCAGGAGGCGCTGAAGAAGGAGCGCGATCCCGGTTCGCGGTCCCGCTTGAGCGTGCTCGAAACCGAGCTTGCCGCCCTGGAGAAGAAATCCGCCGACCTGACGTCGCGCTGGAAGTCGGAAAAGGAAAAGCTTTCCGGCGCCCAGAAACTCAAGAACGAGCTCGACCAGCTGCGCGTGGAGCTTGCCAATGCGCAGCGGCGCGGCGAGTACCAGCGCGCCGGCGAGCTCGCCTACGGCCGCATTCCGGAGATCGAGAAGCGCCTCAAGGAGATGGAGGCTTCCGAGGGCAAGGGGGCGATGGTCGAGGAGGCGGTGACGCCGAACCACATCGCCCAGGTCGTCTCGCGCTGGACCGGCATTCCCGTCGACCGCATGCTCGAAGGCGAGAAGGAAAAGCTTTTGCGCATGGAGGAGCAGATCGGCAAGCGCGTGGTCGGCCAGGCGGAGGCGGTCAAGGCGGTGTCGACCGCGGTGCGCCGGGCGCGCGCCGGGCTGCAGGATCCGAACCGGCCGATCGGCTCGTTCATGTTCCTCGGCCCGACCGGCGTCGGCAAGACCGAGCTCACGAAGGCGCTGGCCGAATTCCTGTTCGACGACGAGAGCGCGCTCATCCGCATCGACATGTCGGAGTACATGGAGAAGCATTCGGTCGCGCGCCTGATCGGCGCCCCGCCCGGTTATGTGGGCTACGAGGAAGGCGGCGCCCTGACCGAGGCGGTACGCCGGCGGCCCTACCAGGTGGTGCTGTTCGACGAGATCGAAAAGGCGCACCCGGACGTGTTCAACGTGCTGCTGCAGGTGCTCGATGATGGCCGGCTCACGGACGGGCAGGGCCATACGGTGGATTTCCGCAACACGCTGATCGTGATGACCTCGAATCTAGGCGCCGAGCTTCTGGTCGCCCAGCCGGAAGGCCAGGACACCGAAGCCGTGCGCGATCAGGTGATGGCGATCGTGCGCGCGAGCTTCCGGCCCGAGTTCCTCAACCGCATCGACGAGATCATTCTCTTCCATCGGCTGCAGAAATCGGAGATGGCGCGCATCGTCGATATCCAGATCGCGCGGCTGGCGCGGCTTCTGGAGGAGCGCAAGATCGCCATCAAGCTCGAGCCGAGCGCGCGCGACTGGCTCGCCGACAAAGGTTGGGAGCCCGCCTATGGTGCGCGCCCGCTCAAGCGCGTCATCCAGAAATCGGTCCAGGACCCCCTGGCGGAACTCGTCCTCTCCGGCCGCATCAAGGACGGCGACAGGGTCGTGATTTCGGGGAGCAAGCAGGGGCTCAAGTTCAACGGCGCAATGGTAGCTGCAGCCGCCTAGCGGCACTGCCGCGGCCGCGGCTCTCTGCGAACGCGATCGCTCCAATTGGATCGATCGCGTTCGGTGTTTTTTGATCGGGCGGAGATTTACGAAACCCGCTTCCACTTTCGCGGTCGATGCTCTAGCGTCCGCCATCCTGCCTCGCCCCGGGCTGCGGCCGGGGCGCTTATCCGAGGAGCCCGTGGGATGAGCTACGTCAGGTCCGTGCTCCAGCCGGGCGAAAAGGTCATCATGATCGGCCGGTTGAGCTGGATCGTCTATCACCGCGCGATTTTTCTTCTGGTCGTCGGCATCATCCTCATTGTGCTGGCGCGTATTTTCTGGGGGGAAACCGTCGTGATCCTGATCACGGCGGCTTTGTTCGGCGCCTTGACGATCGTGAGCGCGTTTCAGGGCTGGTTCGTGCGCTGGACCACCGAGATCGCCGTCACCGACAGGCGGGTGATCTACAAGCGGGGATTCATCAACCGGCACACGATCGAGATGAACATGGATAAGGTCGCGAGCGTCGATGTCGATCAGTCGGTGCTCGGGCGGCTGTTGAACTACGGCACCGTCACCGTCCAGGGGACCGGCATGAGTTTCGAGCCGCTGCGCCGCATCGAATCGCCGCTGTCGCTGCGCAACGCCATCATTGCGAAGTAGCAAAAAGCCCGCTCCGCGGGTCAGGTTTCCACCAACGGGTCCTCTTCGGCGGCTTCGAGTGGCGCCAGTTTCTCTGCCGCCGGCGCCAGCTGAACGCGCGCGAATTCGGAAAAGAAGCCGCCGAGCCGGATGAGCTCGTCGTAGCTCCCCGCTTCGACGATGCGGCCGTTGTTGAGCACCAGAATGCGGGTGGCGTTGCGCACCGTGGCGAGCCGATGCGCGATGATGAAACTGGTGCGGCCCTTCATCACCTCTTCGAGGGCAAGGTTGACCCGCTCCTCGGTGAGGGGGTCGAGCGCGCTGGTCGCCTCGTCGAGGATCAGGATCGGCGGGTCTTTGAGCAGCGCGCGGGCGATCGCCAGGCGCTGGCGTTCGCCGCCCGAGAGCAGCCGCCCGCGCTCGCCGATGCGTGCTTCGAAGCCTTCGCTGCCGCCCTCGATGAATTCGAGCGCTTGCGCGCGGGCGGCGGCTTCGCGGATCTCGGCATCGGTGGCGTCGGGCTTGCCGACGCGCAGGTTGTCGGCAATCGAGCGGTTGAACAGCAGCGTCTCCTGGAACACGACCCCGATATTGTGGCGCAGGCCGGTGAGAGTGAGCGCGCGAATGTCCATGCCGTCGACGGTGATGAATCCGGACTGCGGATCGAAAGCGCGATGCAGCAGCGCGAGCGCGGTCGTCTTGCCGCTGCCGGTCGGCCCGACCAGCGCGATCCGCTCTCCCGGCAGCGCGGTGAAGCTCAAATCGGCGACGGCCGGACGCTTGCCGTCGTAGGAGAACGACACCGTCTTGAACTCCACGAGCCCGCGCACGCGGCCGGGATCCATCGCGTCCGGCCGGTCGCGCACCGCGGGCACGGTGTCGAGCACGGCGAAGAATTCGGAGAGCTTCGGCGCGTCGAGGAACAGGCGGTTGGCGAAGCCGACGATCTGCTCGAGCCGGGCGATCAGCAGCGCCGCCAGTGCCATGAAGCTGACGATGGCGCCGACCGAGGCGAGGCCGACGAGCTTGAGATAGGCTCCGGCCACCAGGATCACGAGCAAGGTCAGAGTGGTGGCGGCGCGGGTGAGCACCGCAGCCACCGCCCACCACGACAGCACCGGCATCTGCGCGCGCAGGAGCGAGTTCACCAGGCTCTTGAGCGACGACACCTCGCGCTCGATGCGGGCGAAGCTCTGCACCAGCGCGACGTTGCCGAGCGCGTCGGCCGCGGTTTCGGCGAGATCGGAATAGTGGCGCTCGACGGCGCGCTGCAGCCGTTCGGCTTTGTGCATGACGAGGACGGTCACCGCCGTGAAGACGACGGCGAGCGCCAGCAACGGCATCGCGAGCCGCCAGTTGAGCAGGATCGCAGCCGGCAGGAGCACGGCGATGAAGACGAAGGCGGAAAAATGCTCGCGGAAGAACGACACCCACAGCCACCACAAGGTGTCGGTGCCGGTGAGCATGATCTTGAGCTGCCGGCCCGAATGCGTGCCGGCGTGATAGCTCAGCGGGAGGTGCAGGACGTGCTCGAAAAACTCGGCGAGCACCAGGTTGCGGCGGCGGTGCGCCAGCCGGTCGGCAAACCAGGCCACCAGGGCGCCGGCCACGATAGTGAACAACCCGAAAGCGATCCAGGCGCCGACCAGCGGCGCGAGCATGAGCGCGGCTGACGCTACGCCGGCGGGAAGCGGACCGGACAGAGCGTCCACGATGCGGCCGAACAGGACCGGCTCGACGAAAAGCGCCACCGCCAGCGCGATATTGGCAAGCGCCAGCGTCGCGGCGAGGCGGACCTCGGCTGCGAGCATATCGAGCACGCGCAGATAGAGGCGGATGAAGGACATCGTGGCGTACGCTCGGAGAATCCGCCGCTTCGGTTTGGCGCACAGAAATTCGTTCGCCCCCGGGAACTTCCGCGCCCGCGGCCCGATCCTCGATTTAGCCCGATTGGGAGCCTCTTGTCAGCACAGGTCATGCAGGCTCGCGCGCAAAATATCCGGGCTGGAACTCCGCAGCCGACGTTCCGTCGCTGCGTGCGCGCGCTGCCATATCGGGGCGGCGGCGGCGAGGAGGGCCCGCCCGGAAGGCGTCAGTTCGAGCCGGCGGTTGCGCCTGTCTTCGCGGTCCACCCTCACCTTCACCAGGCCGCGCCGTTCAAGCGGCTTGACGTTGGCGGTCACCGTGGTGCGGTCCATGGCGAGCAGGGCCGAGACCTCGCCAATGCTCGGCGGCTGCGGACGATTGAGCGACATCAGGAGCGAGAACTGGCCCTGGGTCAGCGCCAGCGGCCGCAACGCCTCGTCGAAGCGCCGCGCCAGCGCGCGCGCCGCCCGCTGCACGTGCAGGCAAAGGCAAGTGTCGCGGACGCGGCACGTGAAGGCGTGGGACAATCGGCCGCGCTTTGACATGCGGTCATTATGTTGATATCAACCTTTCCGGTCAAGCCGGCTGCAGCCGGCACGCGAGCGAGGAGGAGTCATGCAGGTTCAACCGTATCTGTTCTTCGACGGCCGCTGCGAAGAGGCGCTGGAGTTCTACAAGAAGGCCATCGGCGCCAAGGTCGACACGCTGATGCGCTGGAAGGACAGCCCCGACAAGAGCATGGCCACGCCCGCCAACGCCGACAAGGTGATGCATGCGAGCTTTCAGATCGGCGACACCACGGTGATGGCGTCCGACGGGCGCAACGAGGGCAAGCCGAATTTCCACGGCTTCGCGCTCTCGATTGCGGCGCGCAACGAGGCCGAGGCCGACAAGATGTTCGCCGCGCTCGGCGAAGGCGGCCAGGTGACGATGCCGATGACCAAGACATTCTTCTCGCCGCGCTTCGGCATGCTTGCCGACAAGTTCGGCGTCGGCTGGATGATCCTCGTGGCGCAGTGAGGGACCGATCGTGCCCGAGACCAAGCAGAAGATCACGCCGTGCCTGTGGTTCGATACGCAAGCCGAGGAGGCGGCGAACTTCTATATCTCGGTGTTCAAGAACTCGCGCATCAAGCACGTCAGCCGTTACGGCAAGGCGGGCCGTGAGGTGCACGGCAAGGAAGCCGGTTCAGTCATGGTGGTCGAGTTTGAGATCGACGGCCAGACCTTTACCGCGCTCAACGGCGGCCCGCATTTCAAGTTCAACGAGGCGGTCTCGTTCCAGGTTTCCTGCGCGACGCAAGCGGAGATCGATCATTTCTGGAGCCGGCTGTCGCAAGGCGGGCAGGAGGGCCCTTGCGGCTGGCTGAAGGACAAGTACGGCGTCTCCTGGCAGATCGTCCCGTCGGTGCTGCCGCAGATGATGACCGGCGCCGACGGCGCGACGGCGGACCGGGTCATGAATGCGGTTCTGAAGATGAAAAAGTTCGATCTCGACGCGCTCAACCGTGCCTATGCCGGGCAAGGATGAGAGGCCGCGGAAGCGGCCGATAGGCGAGGGAAGTTGTTCGGCAGCAATTGTTGTTTTCGAAGAGTCCGGGACGACGGCGCTAGTGCGACGCGGTCCCACTCACCTTGCGGTCCGCCGCCGCCGGGAGGAACGAAGGGTCGAACGCCTCCGCCGCCTTCTCCCGCGCCCCGAAGCGATAGGTGAGCGCGAGCTGGTCGAGGGCCGCGCCGAAACGCTCCGGCTCGATGCCGCCGTAGCCGGCCGCTTTCACCGCCGGGGTGACGACATTCTCGCCGATCGCGAGGCGGAGCCGCTCGAGTTCGACGGCCTTGGCGCTGTCGTCGCTGCGATGGAGCACCGCCTCGACGGCGCGGACAGGATCGCGCACCGTGTCCTTCAATGCCTTCAGGTAGGCGCGCAGAAACCCCCGGACGGCTTCGGGTTTCTCGGCGGCGAAACCGGTGCTGACCATGATGGCGTCGCCGTATAGCTCCACCCCGTAATCGGCCATCGCCAGCACCGCGAGATCGTCCGGCGGTACGCCGCGCGCCTTGAGGTCGACATACGAGCCGAAGGAGCAGCCGATGATCGCGTCCACCTCGCCGGCGGCAAGCATCGGTTCGCGCACCGGCAAGCCGACGTTCTCCATTTTCACCCTGGCCGTGTCGATGCCGGTCACCTTGGCGAAAATCGGCCATTGCGCGGAGATGACGTCCGCGGCCGGCGCAGCAAGCTTCTTCCCTTCCAGATCCTTCGGCGTGGCGATGCCGCGGCTTTTGCGCGCGATGATGGCCGAGGGGGGCTTGTCAAAGATGACGAACACGGCCTTGACCGGCGTGTCGGGATTGGCATCGCGGAGCTTGATCAGGCCATTGATGTCGGCGACGCCCATGTCGTAGCCGCCGGTCGCAAGCCGGTTCATGGATTCCAGCGAGCCGTCGGCGGCGTCGATGATCACGTTGAGGCCTTCGGCCTGAAAGTAACCCTTCTCGATGGCAAGGAAGAACGGCGCCGCCGGCCCGTCGATTTTGCGGTCGAGCGTGAAGCGGATCGCCGTCTCGGCGTCGGCCGATGACGGCCAAAATACCGGCCAGGCGAGCGCGGCGAGCAGAAGAAGGGCGGCCGAGCGGGTGGGGCGCGTGACGTCGACCATGGCCATGCGCGGTTCCCTGCTTAGATTCGTCGCTGCGCCGCCCCGGCATCGCGGTCTTTCAGGCCGTGACCTGATAAAGATCATGACGGCGTGAAGGGCAAGCAGAAGTTACCGATGCGTCATTTCGACCATCGCGCATCATTAATACGGTCGCCGGCGCAGCCGGCGTGGAGCCGACAGTGACGACGACAGACCCTGGGCTCGCTCCATTCCGGTCGCCGTTCGCGCCGGCGGATGAGCCAATTGCCGCGGCTTTCCTCGCCGAAGCCGGACGCGACGCTGCGGCCGAGCGCCGCGTCGATGCGTGTGCCCGCCGTCTGGTGGAGGCGATTCGCGCGCGCGCCGGCGGGCTCGGCGGCATCGAGGATTTCCTGCACGCCTATTCAATCTCGACCCGGGAGGGCCTGGCGCTGATGGTGCTTGCCGAGGCGCTGCTGCGCGTGCCGGATGCGCTGACCGCCGACCGGCTGATCGAAGACAAGCTCGCCGCCGGCCGCTGGCTCGACGGCGACCTCAAATCGACGGCGCTGCTGGTTTCGGCGTCGGCGTGGACGCTGGGGATCGCCGCCCGGATCATTCATCCCGGCGAGACGCCGGCGACGATCCTGGAGGCTCTCGCCAAGCGTCTTGGACTGCCGGCGGTGCGCGCGGCGACGCGCCAGGCGATGCGGCTCATCGGCGCGCATTTCGTGCTCGGGCAGACCATCGAGGAGGCGCTCGGCCGCGCCCGCGCCCACCGCGAGTTCCGCTATTCATTCGATATGCTGGGCGAGGGCGCGCGCAACGCCGCCGATGCCGCCAAATATTTTGACGCCTATGCCGGCGCGATTGCCGCCATCGGCGCCAGCCAAAGCAGTGCGGCGTCGCCCGCGCGCCCCGGTATTTCGGTAAAGCTTTCGGCGCTGCACCCGCGTTATGAAGCGATTTCGCGCGAGCGCTTGCTCAAGGAGCTGGTGCCGCGGCTGATCGAGCTGGCGCGGCTCGCCAAGGCGCACGAGCTTGCGTTCACCGTCGACGCCGAGGAGGCGGACCGTCTCGAACTCTCGCTGGACGTGATCGGCGCCGTGCTGCGCGATTCATCGCTGCGCGGGTGGGATGGATTCGGGCTCGCGGTGCAGGCCTACCAGAAGCGCGCGTTGCCGGTGATCGCCTGGGTCGAGGAGGCGGCCGTTGCCGCCGGGAGCCGCCTGAACGTTCGGCTGGTGAAGGGCGCCTATTGGGACACCGAGATCAAGCGGGCGCAGGAGCGCGGGCTCGCCGACTATCCGGTGTTCACCCGCAAGGCGATGACCGACCTCTGCTTCATGGCGTGCGTGAAGAAGCTCTTGGCTGCGCGCGGGCGCTTGTTTCCGCAATTCGCCACCCATAACGCACTCACGGTCGCATGCGTGATCGAGGATGCGGGCGGGGTCGAAGGTTTCGAGTTCCAGCGCCTCTATGGCATGGGCGAAGCACTCTACGCGGCGCTCGTCGCCGAGCAGCCGGAAGCCGCCTGCGGCGTCTATGCGCCGGTCGGCGGCCACCGCGATCTCCTCGCTTATCTGGTGCGGCGCCTCCTCGAGAACGGCGCCAATTCCTCCTTCGTCTCGGTCGCCGCCGACCCGCACGTGCCGATCGAGGAGATTTTGCGCCGGCCGCAGAGCCGCATCGGCGACGCCCGCCACGCGCGAAACAAACACATCCCGTTGCCGCGCGATCTCTACCGGCCGGAACGGCAGAACTCGTCCGGCATCGAATTCGGCGAACAGGCAGGTCTCGACGCGCTCCTTGCCGAGATTCGTGCCGCCGCGCCAGCCGCGGCCGAAGCTGCACCGCTGGTCGACGGGATCGCGCTGCCCGGCATCGAACGCGCGGTGGCGTCGCCGATCGACGGCCATTCCGTCGGCATCGTGCGTGAAGGCGACGAGGCGATCGCCCGCGCGGCGATGGCCGCCGCCGCTGCAGGCTTCCCGGCGTGGACGGCAACGCCCTGCGAGGAGCGCGCCACAGCGCTCGAACGCGCCGCAGATCGGCTGGAGCAAGAACGCGGCGCGCTGATCGCGCTGCTGCAGAATGAAGGCGGCAAGAACTCTTGACGACGCGCTCGCCGAAGTGCGCGAGGCGGTCGACTATTGCCGCTACTATGCAGCGCAGGCGCGCATGAACCTGGCGCCGCGGCCGATGCCCGGCCCGACCGGCGAGAGCAACACGCTGCGCTACCGCGGCCGCGGCGTCTTTGTCTGCATCAGCCCGTGGAATTTTCCGCTCGCCATCTTCCTCGGCCAGGTGGCGGCCGCACTCGTTGCCGGCAATGCGGTGGTGGCCAAGCCGGCCGAGCAGACCCCGCTCATTGCCGCGCGCGCGGTCGCACTGCTGCACGCGGCCGGCGTGCCGGCGAGCGCGCTGCATCTCGTGCCCGGCGACGGCGAGGTCGGCGCCTGCCTCGTCGCCGACAGCCGCGTCGCCGGCGTCGCGTTCACCGGCTCGACCGAAGTGGGGCATGCCATCAACCGGGTGCTCGCTGCGAAGACCGGGCCGATCGTGCCGCTGATCGCGGAGACGGGCGGCATCAACCCCATGATCGTCGATGCCACGGCGCTGCCCGAGCAGGTGATCGACGATGTGATCACGTCGGCCTTTCGCTCGACCGGCCAGCGCTGTTCGGCGTTGCGGCTGCTCTGCCTGCAGGAGGATGTCGCCGAGCCCATGCTCGACATGCTGATCGGCGCGATCCGCGAGCTGAAAGTCGGCGATCCCCGCGATGTTTCGACGCATCTCGGGCCGGTGATCGACGCCGAGGCCAAGAAGAGCCTCGAAGATTGGATCGCCAAGATGGAGCATGCCGGCCGGCTGCGCTTCCGCTGGAATGGCGAGGCGTTGCCCGCCGGGGGAACGTACGTGGCTCCGGCCCTGATCGAACTCGACCGCGCCCGCGAACTGCAGCAGGAGGTGTTCGGGCCCGTCCTTCACGTCGTGCGCTGGCGCGCCGAGGAGATCGACGCGCTCCTCGACGACATCGCGGCGAACGGCACGGCGCTGACGCTCGGCATCCATTCGCGCATCGACCTGACGATCGAGCGCATCGCCGCGCGCCTTCCGCATGGCAACGTTTACGTTAATCGCAACATGATCGGCGCCGTGGTCGGCACGCAGCCCTTCGGCGGTACCGGCCTGTCGGGAACCGGCCCCAAGGCCGGCGGCCCGGACTATCTGCGGCGCTTTGCGACCGAGCAGGTCGTGACCGTCAACACGGCGGCCGCGGGCGGCAACGCCAGCCTGCTGGCCCAGGACGAGTGAACTTCCTGGGCTATCAAGACTTTAACACAATTGCGACGATATCGCGCTATCGTGGACGCCGCATGGCTGATTCGGTCACCCGCCTCTATAACGCGGCGCTCGCCTGCCGCCACGACGATCCGTCGACGTCGCGGACCGCAAGGCTGCTGCGCTCCGGCCGCAGCAAGATGGCGAAGAAGCTTGCCGAGGAAGCGATCGAGGTGGTCCTCGATTCCATGCTCGGCGACCGCGACGCCGTCGTCAAGGAAAGCGCCGATCTGATCTACCATCTGGTGGTGCTGTGGATCGCTTCGGGCATCCGGCCGGAGGATGTCTGGAAGGAAATGGACCGGCGCGAGCGCCTGCTCGGGATCGCCGAGAAAGTGCCGAAGAAGGTTTTCGACGACAGCGCGCGGCGCAAGATCGTCGCGCTCGAAAGCCGCCGTCTGCGCAAGCGGCGGTGATCGATCCGTCCAAAGCCCGGCGGCGTGGTCCAGGCAGCGCCGCGGCGAGAGCGGTTTCGGGTGCGCCGTCATCGCCCGCTGGCCTCGAAGCGCCCACGCCCCCTGTCCTGTTAGCCGACACGCTGATCGAATAAGATTGCGCGAAAGCCGGCGCGCTCCGGCGCATTTTTTGGGAAGTAATGCGACGACGCGATTTCATCGCACTGATTGGCGGCGCTGCGGCGGCGCGGCCGCTTGGCGTGCGCGCCGAACAGCCGGATCAGGTACGGCGTGTCGGCGTGCTCAACGCCCTGGCCGAGGCCGATCCGCAGGCGCAGGCCTGGGAGGGCGCATTTCGCAGCCGCCTCACCGAGCTTGGCTGGATCGACGGCCGCAACGTGCATGTCGACTATCGCTGGGGCGCCGCCAGCGTCGATCGCCTGCAATCATTGGCCGAGGAGCTGGTCCGTCTGAAGCCGGACGTGCTGATCGCCATCACCACCCCCGCCACCGCCGCATTGCACACGCAGACGCGCTCCATTCCGATCGTATTTGCCGCCGTGTCTGATCCGATCGGCAGCGGATTCGTGCGCAGCCTGGCAAGTCCGGGCGGCAACATTACCGGCTTCATCGACATCGAGGCGTCATTGAGCGGCAAGTGGCTCGAATTGATGCGCGCGATCGCGCCGCGCGTCACGCGCGTGGCTCTGCTGTTCAATCCGCAGACCGCGCCTTTTGCGCCATACTATCTGGATACGTTCCGGGCCGCCGCCCCGGCGTTCGCCATCGAGCCGATCGAGGCGCCGGTTCGCAGCATAGCCGAAGCGCAAACCGTCGTGACCAAGCTCGGGCACGAAGGCGGCGCCGGGCTGATCCTCATGCCCGATGCGTCCATGTGGGACTATGGCGAAATCGTCTACGCAGCGGCTGATCGCTACCACTTGCCGACCATCTACCCGACCAGCTCCTTCGTCGCCGCCGGCGGTCTGCTCTCCTATGGGATCGACTTTTCGGATCTGCTGCGGGGTGCGGCGTCCTATGCCGACCGCATCCTCCGCGGCGCGAAGCCGAGCGAGCTGCCGGTTCAGCTGCCGACCAAGTTCGAACTGGCCATCAACCTGAAGACCGCGAAGGCGCTGGGCCTGGACCATCCCGCCGTCGCTGCTGGCCATCGCCGATGAGGTGATCGAATGAGGCGATGTACCGCGCGGCGCTCATGGGCGTCGCCGCGGCGCCGCCGATGGCTTGGCCGCTTCTCGCGCCTGGCTAGAAGGCCGGTCGGCTGTGGTCACGCGGCGCCGGAGGCGGCAACCTGTCCCGCTTGCGCCGGCCGGCGAGGTGATACAATGAGGCGCTGGCTTATCGACGTTGTTTGTCTTCGCGAGGACGGGGGCTCCGTTTTTGCTCGTCGGGCAAGGCGCCAAAGTCATCGGACGATCGCATGACAGCACTGCCTGATCATCGTGCCGGAGGCATTCGCGGGCTCGCGACCCGGCTGGGCGGCATCGCTCCGGCCGCCGGCACCTCGATCGTGCGCAGCCGGCTGTTCATCAAATACGTCGTGCTGTTCGTCGCCGTCGTGAGCCTCGCGCTCGTCGCCAACGGCGTGTTCGACGTCTATTTCTCGTATCAGGAGCAGAAGGCCTCGCTGGTCCGCATTCAACGCGAGCAGGCGGAAGCCGCGGCCGGCAAGATCGGGCAATTCATCGGTGAAATCGAGAGCCAGGTCGGCTGGACCACGCAGCTGCCCTGGTCGGCCGGTACGCTTGAGCAAAGACGCTTCGACGCGCTGCGGCTCTTGCGCCAGGTGCCGGCCATCACCGAACTCGCCGAGATCGACTCCAGCGGCCACGAGCAGTTGAAGGTGTCGCGGCTGGCCATGGAAGTGGTCGGCAGTGGCACCGACGTGTCCAAGGAGCCGAGCTTCGCCGAGGCGGTGGCGCACAAGGTCTACTACGGCCCGGTCTATTTCCGCCGCGAATCCGAGCCCTACATGACGCTGTCGCTCGCCGGCACGCGGCGCGACACCGGCGTGAGCATCGCCCAGGTCAACCTGAAACTCATCTGGGACGTGTTGTCGAAGATCAAATTTTCCGGGCACGGGCGCGCTTATGTGATTGATGCCGTCGGCCGTCTCATCGCTCACCCGGACATCAGCCTGGTGCTGCGCAACACCGACATGTCGCAGCTTGCCCAGGTGCGCAGCGCCCGCGCCAAGGTAGCCGGCAACGATGGCGAGGAGGTCGAAGAGGCCGAAGACATCGCCGGGCACAAAGTGCTGATCGCTTCGGCGCCGGTCGCGCCCCTCGGCTGGCTCGTTTTCGTCGAAACGCCGGTGCAGGAGGCCTACGCACCGCTCTATGCGTCGCTGCAGCGCACCGGGCTCGTCCTGCTCGGGGCCCTCGCGCTCGCCTTTGCCGCCGGCATGTTCCTCGCCCGGCGCATGGTGGTGCCGATCCACGCGCTGCGCGCCGGCGCCGCCCGCCTCGGCAGCGGTGACCTTGGCCAGCGCATCGCCATCAAGACCGGCGACGAGGTCGAGGCGCTCGCCAACCAGTTCAATGACATGGCCGGCCGCCTGCAGGAATCCTACGCCAATCTGGAGCGGAAGGTCGAAGAGCGCACCCGTGAACTGAGCGAAACGCTGGAGCAGCAGACCGCCACCTCGGAGGTGCTGCAGGTCATCAGCTCATCGCCCGGCGAACTCGCGCCGGTGTTCGAGACCATGCTGCGCAACGCGGTCCGCATCTGCGGCGCCAAGTTCGGGAACCTGTGGCTGTGCGACGGTGATGTCGTCCGCATCGGGGCGACCTCCGGTGCCCCGCCGGCATGGTCGGATTATCTGCGCCAGAAGAGCACGTTTCGCGTCGATCCCAGGTTCGGAATCGGCCGATTGATGCGAACGAAGGAGACCTATCAGGTCGCCGACATCACGGCTGAGCCGACCCACGACGACGAATTGCGCATTGCCACGATGGAACTGTCGGGCGCGCGGACCTTGGTCGGCGTCCCGATGCTCGCCGAAGGTGAGGTGATCGGCTCCATCGTCATCTACCGCCAGGAGGTTCGTCCCTTCACCGAGAAGCAGGTCGCGCTGCTCGACAACTTTGCCGCGCAGGCGGTCATCGCCATCGAGAACACGCGGCTGCTGAGCGAGTTGCGCGAATCGCTGCAGCAGCAGACGGCGACCGCCGACGTGCTCAAGGTCATCAGCCGTTCGACCTTCGATCTGCAGCGGGTTCTGGCCACGCTGGTCGAATCCGCCGCCCGGCTTTGCGCGGCCGACAAGGCCGCCCTGTTCCAGCGGGACGGCGACGTGTATCGGCTGGCGACGACCTACGGATATTCGGGAGACACGGCTCGGTTCGCCGAGCAGCCGCTCCGGCCCGACCGCAGCAGCATGACCGGACGCGTCGCGCTGGAAGGCAAAGTCATTCATATTCACGACGTACTGGCCGATCCCGAGTACCGCGCGACCGAATATCAGCAGGAGTTCAGCTTCAGAACGAACCTCGGCGTCCCTCTGCTGCGCGACGGCACCACCATCGGCGTATTCGCGCTCGTTCGCAATGAAGTGAACCCGTTCACCGAAAAGCAAATAGAGCTGGTAACGACGTTCGCCGACCAGGCAGTGATCGCGATCGAGAACGCGCGTTTGTTCGAGGCGGAGCAGCAGCGCACCCACGAGCTCACCGAATCGCTCGAGCAGCAGACGGCGACCTCCGAGGTGCTGCAAGTCATCTCCAGTTCGCCCGGCGATCTGCAGCCGGTTTTCGCGTCCATTCTCGAGAATGCGACGCGCATCTGCCAAGCCAAGTTCGGTATCTTGGTCCTGCCGGACGGCGACGCATTCCGGGTCGTCGCCACGCATAACGCCCCGGAGGCGTTCGTCGATATGCGGCGACGCGAGCCGGTGTTTCATCCCGGACCGCTGACACCCGTAACCCGCGTAGCGGCAATGAAACAGTTGCTGCACATTTCCGACCTCGCGGAAGACGTCGCCTACAAGGAGCACGACCCGACCGTCACGCGGTTCGTCGATAGTGCCGGAGTGCGCACTCTCCTCCTCATTCCGATGGTCAAGGAAAACCGATTCATTGGCGCCATCGCCATCTTTCGCCAGGAAGTCCGGCTGTTTACCGACAAGCAGATCGCGCTGGCGACAAGCTTCGCCGCCCAAGCCGTCATCGCCATCGAGAATGCGCGCCTGCTCGGCGAGCTGCGCGAGCGCACCGACGAACTTGGCCGCTCGGTCGGCGAGCTGCGCGCACTCGGTGAAGTCTCGCAGGCGGTGAATTCGACGCTCGATCTGGAGACGGTGCTGTCGACCATTGTCGCCAAGGCGGCGCAGCTTTCTCATACCGACGCGGGGGCGATCTATGTCTATGACGAGGTGCAGCGCGAATTTCATCTGCGCGCCACCTACGGGATGGATCCGGAGCTGATCGACGCGCTGTCGAACCGGCACATCGGCCTAGACGAGGCCAATGTCGCGGCGGTGCTCGGGGCGCAGGAGCCGGTGCAGGTCGCCGATTTGCGCGACGAGGGTCCCAATCCGATCAACGAGATTACCCTGCGTGCCGGCTACCGTGCGCGCCTGACCGCGCCGCTCCTGCGCGGGCGCGACATTGTCGGCTTGCTGGTGGTGCGCCGCCGCACACCCGGCGCCTTTCCGCAGAACACCATCGATCTGATCAAGACTTTCGCCGCGCAATCGGTGCTGGCGATTCATAACGCCCGGCTGTTCCACGAGATCGAGGAAAAGGGGCGACAGCTTGAAGTGGCGGGGCAGCACAAGTCGCAGTTCCTCGCCAATATGAGTCACGAGCTGCGCACGCCGCTCAATGCCATCATCGGCTACAGCGAAATTCTGCAGGAGGACGTGGCCGATTTCGGGCAGGAGAGGCTGGTCCCCGACCTGAAGAAGATCGAGGGTGCCGGCCGGCACCTGCTCGGGCTGATCAACGACATTCTCGACCTTTCGAAGGTCGAAGCCGGGCGCATGGATGTCTTCCTCGAGGACGTTGCGCTCGTGCCGTTGCTCGAAGAGGTGCGCACACTCATCGTTCCGCTCGCCGAGAAAAACGGCAATACGCTTGAGCTCAGATCGGCGAAGGACCTCGGCGACATCCGCACCGATCGCTCCAAGCTCAAGCAAAGCCTGCTCAACCTTTTGAGCAACGCCAGCAAGTTCACCGACAACGGCCGCCTGACCCTCGTCGCCGAGCGCTTCGAAACCGATCGTCCGATGGTGCGATTTGCGGTCTCGGATACCGGCATCGGCATGACCGAGGAGCAGCTCGGCCGCCTGTTCCAGGCGTTCAGCCAGGCGGATGCCTCAACCACGAAGAAGTATGGCGGCACCGGCCTCGGCCTGGCGATCTCCCGGCGTTTCTGCCAGCTGCTCGGCGGCGATATCACGGTGACCAGCCGGCCCGGTGAAGGATCGACTTTCACGATCACGCTCCCGGTGCACACTGAAACGCCGGCGCAAATCGCTCCGGCGAAGGTGCCGCGCATCGTGGCCGATGCCGGCAACGGCGCCACGGTGCTGATTGTCGATGACGATCCGGCGGCGCGGGAGCTGCTTGCTGCCAACCTAAAGGGCGCCGGCTATCGGCTGGTCCAGGCGGCGAACGGCGAGGAGGCTCTCACTCTGGCGCGCACGCTGCGCCCCGACGCGATCACCCTCGACGTCATGATGCCGAAACCCGACGGCTGGGACGTGCTGGCGACGCTCAAGGCCGATCCCGACCTCTGCGACATTCCGGTGGTCATAGTGACGGTCGCGCCCGAGCGCGGCATCGGGCTTTCGCTCGGTGCCGTCGAAGTCCTGACAAAGCCGGTCGACCGATCACGGCTGACGGCGCTGATCAACCGCCTGGTGCGCCGCGATGGGCCCGTTCTGGTCGTGGAGGACGACGCCGATACCCGCGACATGATGCGCCACACGATCGAGAGAATGGGGCTGGCGGTAGCGGAGACCGCCAATGGTCGCCTGGCGCTGTCGTGGCTCGGCGACAATCCGCCGCCGGCGATCATCCTGCTCGATTTGATGATGCCGGAAATGGACGGATTCGCTTTCCTCGACGCGCTTGCCGCCCGCGCCGATTGGCGCGAGATACCGATCATCGTCGTCACCGCCAAGCAGCTCTCGGCGGGCGAACGCGAGCGCCTCTCGCGGCAGGCGCAGAAGGTGATGGAGAAGGCAACGGCGACGCGCGTCGATATCACCGCGGCCATCGGCGCGGCCGTACGGCGCCGGCCGGCGCGCGTGGCGGCGGCGCAAAGTTGAGGCAGGCGAACAGCCGGATAAGAGGGAGGCCATGACGAAGGTTTTGCTGGTCGAGGACAACGAGATGAACCGCGACATGCTATCGCGCCGCCTCATTCGCCGCGGCTTCGAGGTGATTTTCGCGGTGGACGGCAAGCAGGGTGTCGACGCGGCGCGGCGGGAAAAGCCCGACATCATCCTGATGGACATGAGCCTGCCCGTCATGGACGGATGGGAGGCCACTCGATGCGTCAAGGCGGACGACGCCACGCGCAGCGTGCCGGTCATCGGGCTCACGGCGCATGCAATGAGCGGCGACCGCGAAAAGGCGATGGAGGCGGGCTGCGACGACTATGACACCAAGCCGGTCGAGCTCGACCGGCTGATCGGCAAGATCGAGCGTCTGCTCGGCTTGGCCAAGAGCTAGCCGAAGAAACAGTGCAGGGATGATGCAGCCCAGCGAACGGCGCGTGACGGCCTAGACGGCGCTCTTGGGAGGGTTCTTGGCGAAGACGGAAGCGGATGAGCGCCTCAATCGCGCATTGACCGCGTTCCTGCGCCAGGAGGTGCAGGCGCCGGCCAGCGCGGTCACCGATTTCCTCGATATGATCATTGAGGACTCGCCCGAGGGCCTGCTCGCCGATCTCAACCGGATGCGCACTGCGAGCGTCCAGCTCAACGCGTTCGTGAAAAGCTTGATCCGGGATTCAGCGTCCGATCGCCGGGCGGACGAAACGCTCGAAGCGTTTCAGCGGCGGCTGCGTCACGACCTGCGGACTCCGCTCAACGCCATCAAGGGGTACAGCGAGCTTCTGATCGAGGACCTGGAGGCGGACGCCGGGCAGTCGTTGCGTGCCGATCTCACCAAGCTGAAGGCCTCCGCCGACCAGCTCCTCGGGCAGATCGACGCCATGACCGCATTGGCTAGGCACGAAACCGCGGAACCGGCCGAGGCCGCCAAGGCGCGGCAACTTGACATCGTCGCCGACGTGTTGCGCTCGCTCGAGCCGCTGCCGGCGGGCAGCGCGGCTCAGGGCCCGCGGCATTCGAGCCGCATCCTCGTCGTTGACGACAATTCCTCCAACCGCGACGTGCTCGAACGCCGCCTGGCGCGCGAGGGGCATCACGTCACATGCGCGGCAAACGGCGCGACCGCGCTCGACCTCGTCGTGCGGCAGGAATTCGATCTCATTCTGCTCGATCTCATCATGCCGGAAATGAGCGGCTTCGAGGTGCTGCGCCGGCTCAAGGCGGCGGCGCATACCAACCACATTCCGGTCATCATCATCTCGGCGCTCGACGAGCTCGACAGCACCGTGCGCTGCATCGAAGCCGGCGCCGAGGACTACCTCGCCAAGCCTTTCAACCCGATCCTGCTGCGCGCCCGTATCGGCGCGTCGCTGGAGCGCAAATGGCTGCGCGACCGGGAGAAGAAATTCGTCGCCGACCTGGAGCGGGAGAAGGAGCGTTCGGAAGCCTTGCTGCTCAACATCCTGCCGCAGGGGATCGTCAACCGCATGCGGCGCGGCGAAACCGCCATCGCCGACCAGGTCGCCGAGGCGACGATTCTGTTCTGCGACGTCGTCGGGTTCACCACGCTCAGCGAGGCATTGACGCCCGACCGGACCATCGACTTTCTCAGCAGGATCTTCTCCGCCTTCGATCGTCTGGCCGCAGAATTCAAGGTGGAGAAGATCAAGACCATCGGCGACGCCTACATGGCGGCGGCCGGGATTCCCGAAGCGCAACCCGACCACGCCGACCGCATCGCCGCGCTGGCGCCGCGTATGCTCGAGGCGGTCGCCGCCGTCGCCGCGGCGACGGGGCTGAAGCTGCAGGCGCGCATCGGCGTGCACACCGGTCCGGTCGTCGCCGGCGTCATCGGCACGCACAAGTTCGTCTACGACGTGTGGGGAGACACGGTGAATACCGCAAGCCGCATGGAATCCCATTCGCTGCCGGGCCGCATTCAGGTTTCCGCCGCGACCCGAAAGGCGCTCGGCGACCGCTTCAAGCTGGAGCGGCGCGGCATCATCAAGGTCAAGGGTAAGGCGGCGATGGAGACCTATTTCCTCAACGAACGCTGACCTGGGCGCGCGGGGAAGCATCCATTGGACAACAGGCGGCCCGCCCGCTAAGCACACGTCCCATGCTCCGCCGCGTCTACGATTGGTGTGTCGCTGCCGCCGACAAACCGTATGCGACCTGGATCCTTGGGATCGTGTCGTTCGCCGAGAGCTCGTTCTTTCCCGTTCCGCCGGACGTGATGCTGATCCCGATGGCCATGGCGCGGCCGGACCGGGCGTGGACCTACGCCGCGGTTTGCACCCTCACGTCGGTCGCCGGCGGCGTGTTCGGCTATTTCATCGGCGCGGCGCTCTATGACACGGTCGGGCAGTGGCTGATCCAGCTCTACGGCTACGGCGACAAGGTCGAGGCGTTCCGCGCGGCGTACGCGCAATACGGCGCTCTGATCATCCTGCTCAAAGGGCTCACCCCGATCCCGTACAAGATCGTGACCATCACCTCGGGCTTTGCCGGCTACAACATCCTCTTGTTCGTCGTGCTGTCCCTCATCACGCGAGGCATGCGCTTTTTCGTCGAGGCCTTTCTGCTCAACCGCTACGGCGCCCGCGCGCGGTTGATCATCGAGAAGCGGCTCGGCCTATGGGCCGGCCTCGCCGCGGCGACGATCGTGGTTGGCTTTATCATCGTGGTGCGGGTATTCTGAACCGTCGGCGCCGAATCCGCGGTGCGCATTGGCGGCGCCACAAATCCTGTCGCGATCGGCTGTGATGACGAACCGGGATCGAGCGTGCCGCATTGCGGGAACCCCCGCCGCGTGGCTTGTGGCCGCGGCCCTGTTAGGGGCCGCCGCCGGCGGCATTGCGCTTGCCGAGGACAATCACCCGGCTCCGACCGGCCCGGCCGCTACAGCGCCGGCCCCGGCGGCGCCAGCCGCGCAGCAGCAGGCTGCGCCTCCTGCGCCGTCGCAGCCCACGACCGCGGCGCCGCAGCCGGCCCCTGCGCCGCCGGCGAGCGCCGCGGCGCCAGCGGCGACCCCGCAGCCTGTCCCTGCATCGCCCGCGATTACCGCCGCGCCGGCACCGCCGCCGCCTGCCGCGGCCGGTCCCGCTGCCCCGTCAGCACCGCCGTCCACCGCTGACGCCAACCCCGGCTTCCTCCATGAGTTTGGCCGGTGGTGGAACGAATCGGTCGCCAAGTTCGGCAGCAACATGAAAGACGCCCAGAAGAAGCTCGACGACTTCAACCAGGGCCAGCGCGACGCCGCCAAGGAGGCAATGAAGAACGCTGCCACCGCGACCAAGGACGCCGCGACCGCGATCGTGCGGTTGCCCGGCACGCGGGCGATCGAGGTGCACCAGGCCTGTCCGAAGGCGCCGAACGGCGCGCCCGATTGTCTGGAAGCCGCGGTGAACGCCTGCCGCGGCAAGGGCTTTAATACCGGCAAGCCGCTCGACGTCAGTTCGTCGGAGAAGTGCGTCACGACGATGTGGCTGTCGGGCCAAAGCCAAGGCGAGTGCCGGGTCGAAACCGAAACGATCCTCGCCCGCGCGCTGTGCCAGTAATTCGGCTGAAGCATGATGCTTTCGGGAAGCCGGCCGCCACTCCTCCAATCAAACGCCTAGGGAGTCTGTCGCGGCCATGATGTCGCAAGCCGATCGCCGCAAGGCCGCCGATGTGCTTCTCGCTGCGGAAAAGGAGCGCAAGCAGGCGGCCCAGCTTTCCAAGACCTGGCCATCAATGACCATCGAGGATGCGTATGCGATCTCAACCGAGGTGCTGGAGCGCAAAATCGACGCCGGCGCCAAGCTCATCGGCCACAAGGTCGGGCTCACCTCGAAGGCGATGCAGCGTTCCTCGCAGATTGACGAGCCCGATTACGGGCATTTGCTCGAACTCGATGATGATCGCCGACGGGGCCCGCATTGCGCACGAGAACTACTGCGTGCCGCGGGTCGAGATCGAGCTCGCCTTCGTCCTTGGCAAGCCATTGCGCGGCCCCGGCGTCCGCCTGCCCGACGTGCTGCGCGCGACCGAGTACGTGGTGCCGGCGATCGAGATCGTCGATGCGCGCCTGGAGGACCCGCGCAAGATCTTCGACACCGTCGCCGACAACGGGGCGGCGGCCGGCATCGTCATCGGCGGCCGGCCCGTCGGGCCGCTCGATGTCGACCTGCGCTGGGTCGGCGGCATCATGTATCGCAATGCCGAGATCGAGGAGACCGGCGTCGCCGCCGGGGTGCTCGGCCATCCCGCGCTCGGCGTCGCCTGGCTCGCCAACAAGCTCGGCGCGCTGGGTGTGGGGCTCGAGCCCGGCCATCTCGTCCTCGCCGGTTCGTTCACCCGCGTGGTGTTCGCCAAGAAAGGCGACACGCTGCACGCCGATTTCGGCGAGCTCGGCGGCCTCGCCGTGCAGTTTGTTTGATTCCTTCCTTTGGCCGCCAGCCGCCTGCGCGTTGGCGGCGCGGCGCTGTCCCGCCGGGCCGTCTTGAACATCGCGCGCGCCCGCGCGATCATCTTGCGGGGCGCGAGGCGAGGGCGCGGGGTGGGTCGTGCATCTGCGAAACTGCCGGCGCTGGATTGCGGCCGCTGCGGCGATGTGCTTGCCGGCGACGCTGCTGCATGCGGCACTATCCACGGAGCCGGAGGTTTCCGGCCGCACGTCGTTCGCCGGCCAGCTGTTGATTGCGTCGCCGGACCTGCGCCAGCCGGCCTTCGATCACGCCGTCATTCTGCTGGCCCGGCACAGCCGTGGCGGCGCGCTCGGCATCGTCATCAATCGGATGGCCGAGAAGCGCCCGATCGCCGGCCTGCTGGCGGCGTTCGGCGCCGACGCCAGCGGCGTCTCCGACAGCGTGCGCGTGTTTGTCGGCGGGCCGGTCGAGCCGGCCGCCGGTTTCGTCCTGCACAGCGCCGAGTATCACCGTCCGGAAACACTCGACATCGACGGCCGGGTGGCGCTGACCATCGCCCCTGACGTGCTGGGTGACATCGGCCGCGGCAAGGGGCCGAGCAAGAGCCTGATCGCCTTCGGCTATGCCGGTTGGGCGCCCGGACAGCTCGAGGGCGAGCTCACCCACGGCGTCTGGGTAATGGTTCCCGAGGATCCGGCGCTGGTGTTCGACACCGACCGCGCCGAGGTCTGGACCGAGGCGCTCGCGCTTTATAAGGGCGGCCGCTAGGTGGCGGCATTCGTTCCGAGGCGATTGCTGCAGTGCCGCAGCCGTTGCCCTTCGGCTGCGGGCCGCCGCCGCGTTGACATGCCCCGCCGGCTGCCTACATTGAGTGCGTTCCGAGGGGAGCTCCCAGGAGGGAGCTGAGAAACCGCCGCCGGGCTGTTGGCCCGCAACCGCGGAAACCCTTTGAACCTGATCCGGGTCATACCGGCGAAGGGACAGGAATGTTTTCCACGGTCAATACGCCCCAAAACCATCATTCGCCCCGCGGCCGCGAAGACGCTTCGCGCCGGCCGCCGCGGTGATCACATGCAGCCCGCAATCTTCATCGCTCGGCTCGCCGGCCCGCTTTTCGTGGTGATCGGCATCGGCATCCTGCTCAACGGAGCAGTCTATTCGGCGATGATCACCGAAGCCGTGCACAGCCCGACGCTGATTTATTTCTCCGGCCTGTCCGCGCTCCTCCCCGGCCTCGCCATCCTCAACGTACATCGGACATGGACCGCCGATTGGCGCGTCATCATCACCATATTCGGCTGGCTGCTCGTGATCGGCGGCGTGATCCGCATCGTGCTGCCGCAAACGACCGCGAGCCTTGCCGGTACGATCTATTCCGGCGCAGCGGCGCTGCCGGTCGTCGCCGTCATCTCCATCGTGCTCGGCGCCTTTCTCAGCTTCCAGGGTTATCGGCCGGCGAACAAATAACCGCGGCCGGAACAACAACGGAATGAAACGGAGTGCATCGATGAACAAGCATATCGCCGAATCCGACCTTGCCGCGCCCAAGGTCACGACCGGCCCGATCGCCGGCTCGCGCAAGATCTACGTGCGGCCGGACGCGGCGCCTGACCTCAAGGTGCCGCTGCGCGAAATCGCGCTCGATGCTTCGTCCGGCGAGCCGCCGGTCTCGGTCTATGACCCGTCCGGCCCGTACACCGATCCGAACGCGACGATCGACGTCGAGCGCGGCCTGCCGCGCACTCGCCTCGACTGGGTGAAGGAGCGCGGCGGCGTCGAGGAGTATGACGGCCGCCCGGTGCAGCCGGTCGACAACGGCAATGTCAGCGGCAAGCACCTGGCGCGCAATTTCCCGAACACGCCGAAGCCGCTGCGCGCTTCTTCTTCTCACCTCCCCCTGGAGGGGGGAGGTCGATCGCACGCAGTGCGATCGGGTGGGGGTGACCTGCGGCCTTCGCGAATTCACCCCACCCCGGCGCTCCGCGCCGACCCTCCCCCTCGAGGGGAGGGTAAGACGCAGCCCCTGACCCAGCTCGAATGGGCGCGGGCCGGCGTCGTCACCAAGGAGATGATCTACATCGCCGAGCGCGAGAACCTTGGGCGCAAGCAGATGCACGAGGCCGCGCCGGCGGCGCATGATGACGGCGAGAGCTTTGGCGCCGCGGTGCCGCTGTTCGTGACGCCCGAATTCGTGCGTGCGGAAGTGGCGCGCGGCCGCGCCATCATCCCCTCGAATATCAACCACGGCGAACTGGAGCCGATGATCATCGGCCGCAACTTCCTCACCAAGATCAACGCCAATATCGGCAACTCCGCCGTCACCTCCTCGGTCGAGGAGGAGGTGGAGAAGATGGCGTGGGCGATCCGCTGGGGCGCCGACACGGTGATGGATCTTTCCACCGGAAGGAACATCCACAACACCCGCGAATGGATCATCCGCAACGCGCCGGTGCCCATCGGCACCGTGCCGATCTACCAGGCGCTGGAGAAGGTCGACGGCGACCCCGTGAAACTCGACTGGGAGTGCTACAAGGACACGCTGATCGAGCAGTGCGAGCAGGGCGTCGACTACTTCACGATTCACGCTGGCGTGCGCCTCGCCTATGTGCCGCTCACCGCCAACCGCGTCACCGGCATCGTCTCGCGCGGCGGCTCGATCATGGCCAAGTGGTGCCTCGCCCACCACAAGGAGAGCTTCCTCTACGAGCGCTTCGAGGAGATCTGCGACCTGATGCGCAGGTACGACGTGTCGTTCTCGCTCGGCGACGGCTTGCGCCCCGGCTCGATCCGCGACGCCAACGACTGCGCCCAGTTCGCCGAGCTGGAGACGCTCGGCGAGCTCACCAAGATCGCCTGGGCCAAGGGCTGCCAGGTGATGATCGAAGGCCCCGGCCACGTCCCGCTGCACAAGATAAAAATCAACGTCGACAAGCAGCTCAAGGAGTGCGGCGAGGCGCCGTTCTATACGCTCGGGCCGCTGGTCACCGACATCGCGCCAGCCTACGACCACATCACCTCGGCGATCGGCGCCGCCATGATCGGCTGGTTCGGCACCGCCATGCTCTGCTACGTCACGCCGAAGGAGCACCTCGGGCTCCCCGACCGCGACGACGTCAAAGAGGGCGTCATCGCCTACAAGATCGCCGCCCACGCCGCCGACCTCGCCAAGGGCCACCCGGCGGCGCAGCTCCGCGACGACGCGCTCTCGCGCGCCCGCTTCGAGTTCCGCTGGAACGACCAGTTCAACCTCTCGCTCGATCCCGACACCGCCCGCGAATACCATGACGAGACGCTGCCCAAGGAGGCGCACAAGGTGGCGCACTTCTGCTCCATGTGCGGCCCGAAATTCTGCTCCATGAAGATCACCCAGGACGTGCGCGACTACGCGGCGACCTTGAACGATCCGGCGGGGGCCGGCGCATCGGCGAACGGCGGCGCGCTGACGGCGGAGGCGGGCATGGCGCAGATGTCGAAGAAGTTCCTCGACCTGGGCGCGGAGGTCTATGTCGATCAGGCCGTGGCGGCGAAAGAAAGCAACAAGGCACTCTAAACGCCGTAGCCGTAGATACCATGTGGCGATGGGCATGCAGGTGTTCGATGCTTGCATCCGACATGCTGCGATGGTTCGAAGTCTGCAAACCCAAACCTATCGGATGCGTGCCCATCGCCACATGGTATCTACGCTCGCTGCCTCAACCACGCATTCGCCGTAGGGATGAAAGCGTAAGTCGAGGGCGCGATGTCGGCGACAATCTCGTTTGTTTACTTACCAACTGGGGCTTGGCCGCCAAGCGCCAAGTGAGAGTAGGCGATGGCTCCCTCGCGTTGAGCTTGATTTGGATCAATGCACCCGTACTCTCATGCCAATAAGTTACCCGACAAGCGAGGACAGGAGGATCTATGAGAAAGCTCGTTGCGCTCGGCTTGGTCGTATTCGGAGGCGTGATTGTCACGCGGTTGTTACCGCGAGACTTGCGCGCTCGCCCGTCTGTCGCGATGAGGCATTGGATGGCCAAGCACATGGAACAAATGATGGCGAGCCTTCCAGCGAACGCTCCACCCAAACTGGTCATGTCCATTCTGCCAAAACTGCAGGCTCAACACGAACAGATTATCGCGCTACTGCAGGAACAGAACGCACTTCTTCGGCAACGGCAGCCTGCCGCTCCTGGATGAGGCAGGTGCTCGACCGAGTGCACGCACTTTCAAAGCCGCCCGATCGTCTCTAGCAGGCCAAGGAAGCTTCACTCAACGCCCGTCGGCGCTCTTGTAGCTCACGACCTAATCGAGCTTGCATTTATCTTTTCGGTCAACGTCGTCCACTGCACCCGCTCCGTAATGGAGAGATCATTCGCAGCAGCTGCGGGTCCATCGCACATAGGGCTTTGCCAGCTTGTATTTGGAGAAATCGGGAATTTCGCTCTCGAAAATCTCGACAATCTGACGATTGGGCTGCTCGGCCGCGGCAGCGGAAATATCCCATGCAAGCTCGAACGTGGCGATGCCACGCAGCAAGCGTAGCCCGGATGGAGCGAAGCGAAATCCGGGGGCAAGCCTCTTCGCCCAATCCCGCATTGCGCTTCGCTCCATACGGGCTACTGATGGATTGCTTCGTCGTCCCACGCCTCGCAACGACATTGCTCGATCCGGGCGACTTGCTCCACAATCGAACGCCGGAAAGTCCCGCCGTAAGGAGAAAACACCATGCGCCGCATCTTTGTGCTGCTCGCGCTCGTGCTCGCCGCTGCCGCCAGTACTGCCACCGCCGCGGCCGCCGCCGAGCGCTTTCCGATCCTGCAGCCCGAGCAGATGAATGCCGAGCAGAAGAAGCTGCTCGACGCGCTGCTCGCCGGCCCGCGCGGCGGCGGCGATGCGAGCCCCGAAGCGGTGCAGAAGATGCTGCGGGGCGGGCCGTTCAATGCCTGGATGCGCAGCCCCGATCTCGGCAACCGGCTGCAGAACGTCGGCGCCTACATCCGCTACAAGACCTCGCTGCCGCTGCGGCTCAACGAGTTCGCGATCCTGATCACCGCGCGCGAATGGACCTCGCAATACGAATGGTACGCGCACTATCCGCTCGCCCTGAAGGCGGGACTCGACGCCAAGCACGCCGACGAGCTCGCGCTCGGCAAGCGGCCCTCCGCCATGAAGGACGACGAGGCGGCGGTTTACGATTTCTGCATAGAGCTTCACCGCACGCGCAAGGTCGACGATGCGGCCTTCAACCGCGCGCTCGCGCTGTTCGGCGAGCAGGGCGTAGTCGATCTCATCGGCGTGAGCGGCTACTACACCGCCGTCTCGATGACGCTCAATGTCGCCCACGTGATGCCGCCGGACGGCGTGCCGCTGCCGCTCAAGCCGCTCAACGGCACGCCGAGCGAGTGAGTGCGCGCAGCCCGGATGCCGGGCGGCGAAATCCGGAACGAGCCTCGCCGCCCAATCCCGCAATACGCTTCGCTCCATGCGGGCTACTTTCCGTCGGCAATGACGAACGCGCCTCCTTCTCCCGTGTGCGGGGAGAAGGGTCGGGATGAGGGGGCCTTTCGGCTCGGCTCAGAATTGCGGCAAAGCCCCCTCACCCGGATTGCTTCGCAATCCGACCTCTCCCCGCACGCGGGGAGAGGTGAGCGCCAGCGAATCATGCGCGCCGCGCGCTTTTTTCAGAAAAGCGCAGCGCGCGAAACGTCCTAAATCATCGGCACAAATTCAAATCCTTTGACTTTGCCGCCGCGATGACAATAACCGCGCCGTCTCGCTCTTCGTTAAGGGACGTCAACCGGTGACGCCGACTGACGGAGCGGGTGCGGTTCCTGCGGGCGGGGGCTCGTCACTCCCGCTTCCGGGCGGTCCGGGCATCGACCCCTCCGGCACTACGACCGGGGCGCGGGGTGCTCAGCTTAAGCGCGATTCTCGGCGAAGGTAACGCCTTCGCACCGGGTTTCGCGTGAAGCGCGGCCTGGGCTGAGTAGCGAAATCCGGGGTAGGCCTCGTCGCCCAATCCCGGATTGCGCTTCGACGCGACCGGGCCGCCACGGCGGCGATGACTACGAATGTCCATTGCTATCGGATTGTGAAAGTGGGCCGATCAGTTGTCATTCCCGCGGGCGGCTGCACCTCGTACTTGCCGGGCGCCAAATTGTAGAGCGACCACTTACCATTCCGGTCGGTGAAAACAGTGATCTGGCCCTGCGGACCATGAACCGAGAGGGGAACGCCGGCCTGCGGTTTTGAGTCGGGACCCATAAGTACTCCGGTCGCTGCTGGCGAACCTTGCCCCTGAGCGGAAACCGTTATCAGGCCTCCGAGCAACGCAACCGCGGCGCAGACGTGGAGCATCCTCATGGCGCGATACTCAGATCGAATGTCCGGTCATCAGATCCGCCGACGACCGCGATGCGCGTTTGCGATCCGCCGTAAGCGAATGCATAGAACGTGTAGGTCTTCCACGAATCGGGTACCGGAATCGACACGTCCACGGTGGGATTTGCAGCGTTCGGCGTGGCGGACTGGGTCCACTGGCCGGAGGTCGCCCCCACTGTAATGCTTTTGATCCCGGCAACGATGCTGGGATCGATGGCGACCTTCCCGCGGAATTTCACCAGCGCCTGCTCGCGACCCTGCATCTCGTCGTAGGCGAGCACGATGGGAACGAGCCCGATGAAGCACAGGACGAGGGCGGGAACGTTCGTTTTCAATTTCCCCAAAATCGGAATGTCGATCTCGGTCGCCACAGAATTGTCGGTGGGGTTATAGTAAAGCTTTTGCCGAAGCGTCGAATATACACCGAGAATGGAGATCAAGAGGCCGACAGCCAGCATCAGCGTGGCAAAGATGAACTCTTGGGACAACTGGGACATTTCCACCACCCCGATCAGGGCGACTGCCTCGACTATAGGATGTAGCTTCTACAAAGCAATCCCGGAGCGCTTACCCCCCGAACTTGACGCTGATGCCGTTGAAATCCCATGCGTGCCAGGTGGTGCCTCGACCGACAACAAAAAGGCCCCGACGCAACGCCGGGGCCTAAGGGACCTATGCCGCCGACGCCATCGGGAGGAGCCCGCGGCGCCAGCGCAGTTGGAATAGCTCAACTTCCGCTGGCACAAAACGGCTACGCTGCGCAAAAAGGGCGGCCCGCTTTAGCGAGCAGCCGGCACAGCAGCGACTCGATGGACAAGAGGGTGACTGTCGCGGCGTTCTTGCAAAGGCGACGGAACCAACGATCGTCAAACGGTATTGATGGTGCGGACGGGGAGACTTCCCTAACGTGCCCCTAGAACCCCCCGGTTTCCCGTCCGTTGACCCTGCCGGTATCTGGACCAGTGGTCGTGGCAAAGGCAGACACAAAGCAAAAAAAGCGGGCGAAGAAGAGAACTGATCCAGCGCAATTCGCGCGCTTTATTGAAGCCGCTCGAAAGCGTGGAGTGGGTGAAAGTCTTGAGGATTTTGCGGCGAAGTTTTTCTCAAAATCAGGCCGCCGAAAAAGCGGACTGAATTAAATTTCAATCGCTGCCCGAATCGCCCACCGGCAAAGATCGGGCGGCTTAGTCTTTTGTTTGGCCATTCGTGAGAAGCACCGCCTCGATTTCTTCGTCGCTGATTAACATTCCGGGCAACCAGGAGACTGCAATCGGTATAGTCCATCAGATAGGCCCCCTTGGGGCCCGACCACCAGCGGTCAAACGCACTCTGTCGGCGATGCCCCACCACAATAAGATCCGCCCCAATCTGCCTAGCAACGTTCCCAATTTCTTCAGCGGGCTGGCCTCTCACCAGTTTCGCCGTGGGATCGAAACCCAGCTTCCTCAGTCGCGCGACGCCCTCGTTAAGTATGTCCGTGAAGTCATCTTCCAAATGAACAAATGCTCCAGCGAGGCCCGCCTCGGGCAACAGCAACGTACCGGTATCAACGAGCACAGACAGGAGAAAGACGTCGGCACCGCATTGACGCGCCAAAAGGGCGCCCTCTCGGAGCGCGGTGCGCCCTTCTACCGATCCGTCGTAGGCGAGCAGGATGCACTTATACGTTTTAAGCCTCTTCCGTGTGGTCAGCTGTTCCCCAGTTCCACCGGTCGATCTGGTGACCGATAGGCACGGTCCCATGCGCGATGTTCGACCATAAGCGGGGGTCGCCTTCTGGGCTTCTCCGGTGCGGCGGGTTTCCACAGAGATACACAGTGCAAGTCTTTCAAAACGTTGCTTTGCCGCGAATGCCAGAATGTGCCTGATTGCTGCCGGAAGCTAGCCACGAAGGGGGTGAAGGCTGTCGGTGCTCATCTACTGACAAATCCTCCGGTCGGGGAGATGGGTCATGGCGCCTATTGGCCCCGGCTTCACGGTCGGGGCTATTTTTGCGTTTGAAAATAATACCCCTGTCCGAGGTTGCGACGGCTGGCCGTGGCGGGGCTGGCGGCAGCACTCTATGCGCCCGGCCCAGAGTAGAAGAGCGCATGTGAAGCGGCGGCGCGCTCAGTTGTTAAACGCGAGTAAGAGCCGTCGTCGCCGTTCGTGTTCACATCCGAGCGCGGCGCGCCCTTCAACCGCGGGGTGGCGCAAGACGGTGACGCGGCTGGGCCTCCTACCGGGGGGCGATGGACGGTCCGGGTCCATGTTGTCATTTGCGACCGAGACACAACGAAATTGGATTTGTGCCTCCATGGAAAAATTTAATCCGGTCAGCTGCAGGACAAGTTATTCTGTTCCCGCTGGCGCCAGCGCTGACGTAGCGGAATTGGAGGTACAATGAAGGAAGAGTCTCTCGAGGCCGCTCAAGCGAACGTCGAGCGCGAGTGGATCGAACGCGCAAGAGCCTTGAAGCCGCTTTTGGAAGCCGCTGCTCCCCGGATAGAACAAGCTAAAATGATGCCGCCCGACGTCTTACATGCCCTATACAACGCTCAGATGTTTCGGATGACGACCCCGCGCTCGGTTGGCGGGGCGGAGCTCGATCTGGCAACTTATGCGCAGGTCGTCGCGACAATTGCCGAGGGCGATGCAAGTACGGCGTGGTGCATCGCACAAGTTTCGGGCAGTTCGATGTGTGCCGCATATCTTGACCCAAGCGTGGCGCAGGAAATCTTTGGCGATGCAAAGTGCGCGTTTACATGGGGATTTGCCGGCGGGCAGCCTTGTCGTGCTGTTCCAGTTCAGGATGGCTGGATCGTGAACGGAGCTTGGACCTTTGCGAGTGGCAATCGGATTTGCCAGTGGCTTGGTGGTCACACACAGCTTTGCAACGAGGACGGTAAACCGTTGTTTCAAGCCGATGGCCGGCCTGTCGAAAGAACAATGCTCTTTCCCCGATCGTCAACAACGGTGCGCGAGGATCTGTGGGACGTCATTGGCCTGATTGGTACCGGTAGTGATAGCTACTCGGTTACTGATCTATTCGTGCCAAAAAAATACTCGGTGGTGCCCCGAGGCATTGGCCGCGATCAGCAGCGTCCAGAAGGCAGCACTGCTGATCCCGACCCCGAACGACGGGAAGAGGGCATCCTGTATAGGCACTCCATTCAGGCAGCACACCAAGTGGGACTCTCGTCGGTTGCCGTCGGCATAGCGAGGGCGACGCTGGATGCGTTTATTGTGTTAGCGAAAGAGAAGTCGCCCTCGAGCGCCATTCGATCCCTGCGCGATGACAATTGGATTCACGCGCGCATAGGACAGGCCGACGCCAAGATAAGCGCTGCGAGCGCGTGGCTCATTCAGTTGCTGCGTGATGCTTGGCGCGAGTGTTCGACAATCGGACAAATAAGCTTTCCTTTGCGCGTGAAGATCCGCACAGCTTGCACGCATCAAATCAATGAAGCTCGCGATGCAGTCGACATGATCTATCTAGAAGCCGGCGCAACCGCGATTTTTCGAAGCAATCCTTTCGAGCGGCGGTTTCGCGACATGCATACGGTGTCGCAACAGGTACAGGGTAGTGTTGCTCGCATGCAGTCCGTGGGTCAGTACTATGTGGGAAGCAGTCCGCCGCTCCGGTGGTTACCCTGATATTCAAGTGGTTTGCGGAGCATATCGCCGTGCCGCCAACGTTTCTCGTTGATTGGTGCGCAGGGCCGGAGGAGTAGGATAACTATGTCGCCTGCGGCTCGGTGGCCTTAGCAAGGCGCTCATATTCCGCCCGTACGACATCTTTTCCATAGACTCGTTCGAGCCTCCGCACGGTGAAATGACCTTGAGCAATCTCCTGAAAATGTTCGATAAACACGTAGTTCACTGAAGCGCCGCCCAATGCACCAACGACCGGCAGAGCTTGTGCCGCGAACTTTTGCGACACGACTACTCCAAAGCGCGAAGCCACCAGCGTAGTGAAGCGGACGAGAACTGGAGCACCCTCCTCGATGATGCCGCGCTCCGCGATGAAGCGCGCGGCTTCAGTTACACTCTTCGCGAGCATGGCCCGCACCGCGAAATAGCCGCTTTCAGAAGGATCAGCGGAACCAATCCGTCCACCCAAGGCGAAGACCTGTATGCATGAGAGGGCTGCTTCCGGGTCAGAAGGATCTTCGCCCTCGTTTCGGGCAATGGCTGCGATGGACCTCAACATGATGATCGTCGAGACCGGAAGCTCAACGGGAAGGGTCGCCAAACCGAAGGCCCCGCCGGCGGCACCAGATGCCATGGCTAACGCCTTGTGCAGGAACTGCGATCCAGCGTGATGGCTGCGTGGCATGGTCCGCAAAGCCACCTTGAGCGCTGCTTGAAGCGCTTTGGAGGTGGCGATGGCAATGGCGCGCCGAGCGTAAGTTGGGAGCACGTCTCCGACGAGCTCGATAGGCCTGCCCACCACATTGGTGAGGCGTGTAGCAAAACTCGGGTGTTCAAGCGACCGAATCGCTCTTTCGAGCGCTGTGAGGTCTTCTGGTGTCATGCTATCAACGTTTCGAAGTGTTGGCGCTCAGCCATTCCGCGAGCTTTGACCACCGCCGGCTGCCTGAGGCGTGGCGCACCGCGATGGCGATCTTCGCGGCGGTCGCGTATCGCGAAGGATGGGAGGAGGTTCTTTTCCTCCTGATGTTCTTAGCAATCTGGCGACTCGCTACCATTGAGCCGGCGGGTGATTTCCAGCCGCCGCTTTCCGCCGACCTGGTCGGTCACAAGGAGCATGCGGAGTATGCGTCGTGCGCGAGGAGAAAGCGGTGTGGCAACCATCGAGACGCGGTATTTGGCTTGCGCAGCTTCGCTACAGAATGCGGAGCCGTTGCTGCTTCGGGCACAATTTATCGAGCCCTTCGAGCGTTCGAATTGATCTCCTTCGGGGCCAGTGGCGGCATTCTGCACTGCGGCAAAGTCGGGCAGGTTCCGGGGAAGAAACCGAGCTAGGCGGCGCGTTCGACCCGTGTGTCGATTTCACTGCGCAGGGCGCCGAAATCGATCGGCTTGGTCAGAAGCGCCTCGGCGCCGCTCTCAAGCGCCTTGCGCTTGGTTTCCGCATCGCCGTAGGCAGTGATCATGACGATTGGGACGTCCGGCCGCAGGGCCTTCGCCTTGCGTAGAAGCTCAAGGCCGGTCATCCCCGGCATGTTGATGTCGGAAAGAACGAGGATCAGCGAACGGTCGCCCACATCCGCAATGCACTGCAGCGCCATGGGGGCAGACTGCGCAAACTCCATCGTGAAGCGGTCAGCGCGGAGATCGCGCCGGAATTGCTGACGAAACAGCACCTCGATATCGGCCTCGTCGTCGACCACCAGAATAAGCATATTCACACCCTCACTTCCTTGTCCGCTGAGGTAGCCCCCCGCGGCAGCACGATCCGAAATTCGGTGAATGCTCCGGGCTTGGTGTTGACCTCAATAGATCCGCCGTGTTGCTTGACGATGATGTCATGACTGATGGACAGGCCCAGTCCGGTTCCTTCGCCGGCGGGTTTGGTTGTAAAGAACGGATTGAACATCTTCTCCTTCACCTCGGGCGGCATGCCGGCGCCGTTGTCGCGGATCCTGATCTCGACACTGTCGCCGAGATTCTTGGTCGCAGCAGTCAGAATGGGCTCGTAGCTGCCTCCGTTCGCTTCCGCCTTACGCTGTGTCGTGGCGTAGAAGCTGTTTGAAATCAGGTTGAGCAGCACCCGCGTGATCTCCTGCGGAAGCAGATTGACTTCGCCGGTGGCCGGGTCAAAGGAACGCTCCAGCGTGATATTGAAGTCTCCCTTCTCCGCCCGTGCCCCGTGATAGGCGAGATTGATGCTTTCCTCCACGAGTGCGTTGAGATCGACAGACCGGTGTTCTCCTGAGATCTGGCGCGAATGCAGAAGCATGTTCTTCACGATCGAGTCCGCACGCTTGCCATGGTGCACGATTTTGCCAAGGTTGCCCTGCAACGTGTCCAGCAGATCATGAATTTCAGAGCGCTTCTCATCATTGAACTCTTGGGATTTGATGGCTTTCTGCAGTTCAGCGGCCAACTCAATTGAGAGGTTTGAGAAATTGGTGACGAAATTAAGCGGGTTTTTGATCTCGTGTGCGATGCCGGCGGTCAGTTGGCCGAGTGATGCGAGCTTCTTGGTCTGAACGAGACGATCTTGCGCATCGCGCAATTCTTCCAAAGAACTGCTAAGTTCGAGCGTACGAGCCTCCAGGGAGTCGTTCGCAAGTTGCAACGCCGCCCTGACGCGTTTTTGCTCGGTAATTTCCTCAGCTGCGACATTGATGCCGAGAATAGCGCCATCTTCAGCCTTCAGCGGATGCCAGTAGGTAATCCACACGCGCTCGGCGTTGCTCCCGTCCGGTCGTTGGCCATTGACCTCTATGCCCGTGATCGGCTCCCCGGTCCTCAAAATCGCCTGGACGAGCGACTCGACCTGTTCCGCAACCTGCGGGACGGTATTTCGCACTGACTTGCCGATATGATCGGCGATCGGAAGGCCGCAGATCTCCGTCAGGCGGCGATTGATTTCCCGATAGCGGCAATCCGGCGTGAGAAACGCAAGCCCGATCGGAGCGTTCTCGTACAATAGCCGCAATTCCGTCAGCGCCTCGTGCAGCTTCGTGCCGCTCGCCACGAGTTCAGTCTCGTGCAGGCGTCGTTCGGCAAACAGCGCAACAAGTACGAATACGCAAAACGACACGGCCAAGATGCTCGCCTGTGCGCCCAGAATGCGCTCCGAGATCGGGAAGCTGGCGTCGCCGAAAAAGCCGATGCCGAATGTTGTCGATAAAACGATTGTGAGCGCACTGATGAAGGCGGCCGTCGCGGCAAAGACCGGATGGCAGCGGGCCGCCAACCACAACAGCATTGGAAACAGGAGCGCGACCGGGACGACGGTCCCCCAAAATCCCTGCGGCAGGAAAATGACGAACCCACTCAGGATGACCAGCGCCACGAGCGCGGCGGCGCCTTCCATAATCCCGCGCCGCGATGGCGGCTGCCGCGCGGCCGAAGCGATCTGAATGATTAGCGGTGCGACCGTGATGATTCCAAGGGCGTCGGAAGCGAACCAGTGCTGCCAAATAGTCAGAATCGGCGCATTCGAACTGTGAAAGTACAGGAACCCCGCAGTCCCGCCCATTCCCGAGACCGCGGTCGCCGCTATAGCGCACACCAGCATTCCCAGCACATGGCTTAGCTTGCCGAGATTGAAACTCGATCCGAAGAAACGCTCGATCAGCCACGCCGCCAGCAACGCTTCGCCGGCGTTGCACAGGGCGAAGACCACGGAGCTCAAAAGAGTCCGGTCACCCATTAAATTGGCGACAATGGTCGCGACCATCGCGCCAGCTGCGACCGGCAAGCGCGCACGCGGTCCAAGCGCAATGAGGACACCCGCAGCAACGCCGGAAGCCGGCCAAAACACGGCCACGCCGTCGGGTTTGGTGAGAAGAAGAAGACTTAGCCGTGCCGCCAGGAAGTAGACGATGCCAACTGCGGCGGCCAGCCCGATTGAACGAGCCCACTGCTGCGTCGAACCAGCGGCGGTGTACCGTCGGCCGTAGTCGGCAACATCGGCCGGGAGGGTCGCAGCCAGCGGTCGTTCGAGGCGCGTCGCATCCATGAAAATCACCCCATCAAAGACTCAGCCGAATACGGGGATGGTTTGTATGGTGTTCGAGTGGCCGAACGACCGCCGAACCCCCAGCAAACGTGATGAAATCGGTCCGCCGCCTCACTCCCCCAAGGCTGCCCGCCGCGCCGCACAGAAGAACCCGCATTTGCGGCGATCTCGCGACGTCCCGCCGGCTAAACTAGCACATTAACAGAGGGTGGTGGAGGAGTTCAGGCGGGGCGCTAGGCGGACCGGCGCACGCGCAGTTGCGTCATTCGCGACCGGGCGCCAACCAGCAGCGAGTCAAGCCCATGTCCGCTCTTCGCCGATCGCAACCGAAGTGGTGAGCCGCTGAACCCGACGTTCAGGGCCATCTGCGGACACGCCGCCGTATGGGCTCTGGGCTCAAGCAAGCGCAAGCGTTGGCGGCAATCCCTGAGCCTCGGGCTTCAGGTCGTCGAGGCGGCAGCACCGGGACAAAGTTTACGCGCGCTAGCACTACTTTGGCAGATTCTTGGAGGCGCGGGATTCCCAAATCAGTTTTTCTGTGACTCATGGGTGGTCGGCTTTTGGAGGGGCCGACCATGGCTGCCAGAACGTTGGATTGGCGGGATGAGCTTGGGCGTTGGCTCAAGCCGTTTCTGGCTCGCCTGGGCCACAAGGCGCGGCGACAGATGTGTCCGCTCTACGTGTCGGGTCTGATCGGTCCTGGCGATCGCAAGAGCGTTCAACCGATGGCGAAACGGCTTGCGCTCGGCGCCTGCGATCAATTGCACCACTTCATCGCTGCCGGGGTCTGGGATGCCGGGCCGTTGGAGACCGAACTGCTGGTTCAAGCGGACAAGCTTGTGGGTGGCAGCGATGCTGTGCTGGTGATTGACGACACAGCTATCCCCAAGAAGGGCACGCATTCGGTGGGTGTCGCGGCGCAATATGCTTCAGCGCTGGGCAAGACCGCCAACTGCCAGACCCTGGTATCGCTGACGCTGGCGCGAGGCGAAGTCCCGGTCGTGCTGGCGTTGCGGCTGTTTCTTCCCGAGAGCTGGACGAGGGAGCGGACACGGTTGGAACGAGCGGGTGTTCCGGCCGAGTATCGAACGGCGCGGACGAAGCCGGAGTTGGCTTTGGTGGAGATCGATCGTGTGATCGCGGCCGGCGTGCACTTCGGCTGCGTCTTGGCGGATGCCGGTTATGGGCTCAGTGCGCCGTTCCGCCAGGCGCTTACGGCTCGCAAATTGGCCTGGGCGGTCGGCATTCCGCGGCACCTGAAGGTCTACTCTGCCGACGTGCAGATGGTCTGGCCGGTTGCCAAGCGCGGTCGGCCGCGTCAGCGGCACGTCCCAGACGTTCTATCGATACCGGCCGAAGACATGCTGGCCCATGCCAAATGGCACACCATCAGTTGGCGTACCGGCACCAAGGGAAAGCTCAAGGCGCGTTTTGCTGCGGTTCGCGTGCGAGTCGCCGACGGACCACCGCAGCGGATCAGGGACAAGGGGCAACAGCATCTCCCCGGGGAAGAGGCTTGGCTCGTCGGCGAACACCGTGCGTCGGGGGAGAAAAAATACTATCTCGCCAACCTGCCGGCGAAGGCCGACCTGCGCACCTTGGCGGCAACCGTCAAGGCACGATGGATTTGCGAGCAGGCTCATCAGCAACTGAAAGAAGAACTCGGTCTCGATCACTTTGAAGGCCGATCCTGGCAGGGCCTGCATCGGCATGCGCTCATGACAATGATCGCCTACGCCTTCCTTCAGTATCGTCGGCTCAAAACAGCGAGACGGGAAAAAAAGAATCGACGGCCCACCGCCTCAGCCAACTTTGCCAGCCGTGCGGCAAGCCATCCTCGAACTTATCGCCCAGCCACCAAAGCAGCGTTGCCCGCATTGCCAAAAATGGATTTGCAACAGGCAGCGGCGTGAGTAAATCTGCCAAAGTAGTGCTAGCTAGGATGCCATCTTGTTTTTAATCAAGCCGACGACGCCAGCGACAATCGCGCCGGCAACGCCGCCCCCGACCGCCTGGCTGGCGAGAGCACCGATGTCGACATTGTTGCCCGCCCCGGCCATCATGGGAATGAGCGCACTAAGGATTTGACCACCACCGACGCCTCCGACTGCGCCAGCAATCGTGTTGCCAAGCGTGCCCAGACTAATGTCCTTCGATGCTGCGCCCGCTGCATTGCCGCCAACTGCACCAGCAATAAGCTGAATGATAAGATTGATGATCGTAGCTGACATGAACGCCTCCCTTGCCCGAGAGTGTTCGACCGGCACACCGCCCCGGACGAGCACGGCGCGCCGGTCATATCTATCGCATTGCGTTCCTAAGAGATACTTGCGATCCGCCCGGCCGTCTCACCGGCCTTTTCGCGATTTCCACTGCAGTGCAACCCGATGGGACCGCAGGAGATCAGCCTGTTGAGTAGGGTCTGCGCAGCGCCGATGACGGCTTCGGGTCACGTGTGGACGGCGCCCTGGCAAGAACTTTCTGACGTTTGTGCAGCATTGGTCGGGTGCGGTCACGTGTCCGGCCTGTTGATGCGGCGCGGATGGCCGCTGGCCCTAATGCTCTGCGCGGATCGGGTCCCAATCGTTTACACGCACTCGGAAGTGCGATGACCCAAGCGGGTTCTCCCGATCCCCGGAACGACCGTATCTGCATTACGTCGTCATGCCCTCGCCAATTCGTTGCACCCTCGATCAACTCTCGACTATGCCGCCTGCGAGAGCAATCTCGGCTCCTTGAAACGTTCGCCATGCACCATCATGGCCCAGGCCATACGTGCGATTTTGTTGGCCAGCGCGACAGCAGCGACCTTGATCGGCCGACGTTCCATGATACGCGCGAGCCAAAGCCGTTTCGTACCGTGCTGCCGCGCGTATCGAATGACAGCCATAGCTCCAGCGATGAGCAACCATCGTAAATATCGATTGCCCTGCTTTGAGATCCCGCCGAGACGCTCCTTGCCACCCGTCGAATGCTGCTTTGGAACAAGACCAATCCAGGCCGCTAGGTTGCGTCCGGACGAAAATGCTTTCCAATCGCCGACCTCGGCAACCAGCGCAGTGGCGACGATCGGGCCCACGCCAGGGATTCCCTCGAGCCGCCGACTTTCTTCACATGATCTGTGCCAGGCATGAATATGCTTCTCAAAGGCTCTGATCTCTGCCGTGGTATTGGCGTATTGCCGAGCAAGAGCGTCGAGGCTCAATCGCGCAACCGTTGGAACGCGGTCATCATCCGCATTAGTAATGATCTCCAACAGCTCGACCGTGCCATTGCGGCCCTTGGCCGAGATGATGCCGAGTTCGGCCATGTGCCCGCGGATCGCATTCGACAACATGGTTCGTTGACGCACCAAAAGCTGCCGGCCGCGATGCAACATCAATCCCGACTGCTGCTGTTCAGATTTTGTCGGCACGAAACGCATCGACGGCCGCGTTACTGCCTCGCAAATCGCGGCGGCATCGTTGGCGTCGTTTTTGCTCCGCTTGAGATAGGCCTTCACATAGCTCGGCGGCATCAGCCTTACCGTGTGGCCGAGCGCCTGAAGCTTGCGGCTCCAATGATGTGCGCTCGGACAAGCCTCAATACCCACCAGGCACGGCGAAACAGCCGTAAAGAACTCCAAGACCTTCGCACGGCTGATCCGCTTGCGGATCACCACCGCGCCATCAGCATCCACGCCGTGAACCTGAAACACCGACTTCGCAATGTCGAGACCAATTGTGCTAACCTCGCCCATGGACGGTTCCCCTCATAGTGGTTCGCTTTAACGCAACCACCCTTTGGCACATCGATGCCGTAGAGTGGGCGCCGTCCACAGCATCATCCGCGGCATTTCGAGCGTGCGCCGGCACTTCCGGTTTACTCCCAACACCGGAAGTATCGCTGCGTTGCGGCGGATCGACGTTTCAGGGCCAACAGCAGCCATTTGGGCGCCGATCCCATTATCCTGCCAGCGGAATGACGAGCGCGACGTGGGGTCTCGCGTGCCCTTATCGTTTTCTGTCGCTTTACGTAGGGCTTTACGTACCGGATTTTCATTTGCAACCAATAGCATCGCCCAAATGAACGAGGTGACGCTTCTGATTACTTCGCGTTCATTTGATGATGGTTTTTGCGGGCCGCTTCAGTCGCATCCATCTCTCGGGTCACTAGCTTGTAGGCGATGTAGTACTTGTAGACGTTGCTCACATACTGCACGGTTTCACGTCCGACAATCGCCGCCGCGCCATTTTCTACATTGCCGAACCACACATTGCGATCAAGTCCCATCGCCTGCGCCTTATCTCGGAACCTGCGGAGTCCGGTTGGTCCGGCGTTATAGGCGGCAAACGCAAACAACGTCCGGTTCTTGTCGTCGAGAGTCGGGTCATTGATGTATTTGGTGATGAGGAAGCGCAAGTACTTGTTGCCGGCCTCGATGTTGCGTTCCGCACTCTTCTCAATTCCTTCAATGGCGATGTCCGGTTCACGCGCCGAATTTGGCTTCATCTGCATGATGCCGACAGCACCGGACTTGCTGCGCTCCGACTGATTGAGAGCTGATTCCTGATAGCCCTGCGCCGTGATCATCAGGTAGTCAAAGCCGTATTGGTCGCCGTAGCGCCGAAAATATCCGACGAGTTCGTTAAATCGTTGCATATCTTCAGGCGCATATGCGCGGCGCACCATTTTATCGGCGCTGTAATAGCGGTAACGCAACCAGCTTGCGAAGCCGTCCTGCACGGTCTTCTCCTTGAGAAAACTATCGAGCTTGGCCTTGAGCAACGGACTATTTTGGCGGATTGCCGCCGCTATCGCGCCGCCATCATTGATGACGATGTCGGGGCGTATCTTGATGGACTTGAAAACCTTGGTCCAGATTTGCGCAACATGACCGTCAACGACCGTGAGGGGCAGTATCCCGGCGTTGACCATTTCGAGAATATCTTCGTCCTCCAAGTTCTCGTCGGCGGCGGTCAGCTTGATCGGTTCGAGCTTCTGTGAGTTGAATTTGTCGTTGATCGCCAGCAGATGTTGGTAATAACTGCTGGTCTTCCGGATATAGAGTTCCTTCCCGGAAAGGTCTTCAAGCTTTCCAATTTCTGGCGCGGACGGGCCGCTCACCAATATCTCGTGAACGTCTTTCAAGGCCGGAATGGTGAAATCCACTTTTTGCAGGCGATCCGGCGTGATCGTCAGGTTGGCGGCAACAATGTCGCCGCGACCGTCGTTCAGGGCTGTCAGAAGCTGTTCGCGGGGCGTCGGCACGAACGCAATTCGTATGCGCTCAAGCTCTGATTTGATGCCCTTGTTGAGCCATTTATCAAACTCATCGCCCCATTCGGCTGCAGTGCCTAGCTGCTCGCCTTTGTCGATGAAGAAGATCGTCTTGCTGTAGGGAACGATGATGCGGATTTGCCGCCGTTTCTGCATTTCATCGAAATCGCCGATCCAAGTCCGGTACTCGGGCAGAGCGGTTTTCCCGTCTTCTGCATTGGCCCGTGGCGGCACCGAAATCCAACCGACCCCAACAGCAAGCACAACAGCAAAAAAGGATAGTGATCGAAATTGAGCTACCATGGCCGCCCCCCGACCGCGTTACGCCCGGATAAAGTCTAGCCCACTCTAATGTCTCCGTCTTGTGGAAAACTGAGGCCGGCCCTACGTCGCCTTTGGGTAATTCGCGACCGGGGACAAGCTGCAGGTCCAGCCATGTCCGCAATGCCCCGTTAGTGACGGTCGACCCGAAAAAGGTGGACTGTCGTGACGGCCAATTGCCGACGTTGGGTTGGGACCTGTTGTGGTCGCTGCCGGCTCTATTCCATCTCGATGTGCACGCCGGTCGCGCCATTCAGCAGGCGCTTGAGGTGGAAGCTTGCGAGCTGGTCCTTCGGATGCTTTCCGATGTGAGCGGCGAACGCGGCTATGGCGTCCGGATCGCCGGCTTCGAGCTTGGCAAACGCGTTCAGATAACTCATGGTCACGGGGTTGTCGTAATGCTCGTCCCGGAGCGGTTCGAATGCCCGCAGCGGCTCGGTCTTGCCCCGTAGCATCAGGTCGCCGATCGGGCGTCCGCGGAAGCCTGCGACCTTGTCTGCGAGTCTGGCGCTCACGCAGACGCGGGTGCCAAGCTGCTTGTTACCCGCTTCGAGTCGCGCGGCGACATTGATGGTATCGCCATAGGCGGTGTAGTCGAAAAATCGGCTGCCGCCGAAATTGCCTACAATCGCCGGTCCGGCATGAACGCCGATGCGCGTGGCCCCGAGCGCAATTCCTCTTTCGTGGCAGCGCTGGCGGAATGCCTGAGCGTACTCGTCAAGCGCCAGCGCGCAGGAGACGGCACGGTCAGCATGATCGGGCTGCTCTCCCGGGGCGCCAAACAGCACGTGCAACGCATCACCCACGATCTTCGCCACCGTGCCGTCATGAGCAAAAACGATATCCGTCATGCCGGTGAGGTACTCATTGAGCAGCGCGCTGAGAACGCTCGGTTCCAGCGTCTCCGCGAGCGCGGTGAAGCTGGCGATGTCCGTGAACAGTGTGGCGATCTCCCGACGTTGCCCGCCCAAATCGACGGCGTCTTTGTCACTGGCAAGCCGCTCCGCCAGATTCGGCGAAAAATAGCGCGACAGCGATTCATAGGCGCGCTCGGCGGCGGCTTGGCGGTGCCGCGAGTCACGCAGAAACTGGACGTGTCGAATCGTCTTGGCGATGGTCGTCTCCAGATCAAGGAAGTCGATCGGCTTGGTCACGAAGTCAAACGCGCCGCGGTTCATAGCGGTGCGGATATTGGCCATATCGCCGTAGGCAGAAACGACGATGGTCGACACACTTTCCTCGCTCTCCTGCAGCTTCTGCAGCAGCGACAGCCCATCCATCCTCGGCATATTGATGTCGGTGACGACCAGGTCGATACTGCCGTTCGCCTTGAGCGCCGCCAGCGCTTCGATGCCATCGCGCGCGAACACGAAGCTGACCGATCCGTCCCGGATCTGACGCCGGAACTTCTGCAGGACGAGAGACTCCACGTCCGGCTCGTCGTCAACCACAAGTATATGCGCGCTATGCGCCACGTTCGACCCGCGTTTCGATCTCACCGCGAAGCAACACAAAGTCTATCGGTTTGGTCAGCAGCGCTTCAGCACCGCCTTCCAAGGCCTTGCGCTCCGTCGCGGCATCTCCGTACGCGGTGATCATGACGATCGGAACGTCCGGCCGCGCCGCCCTGGCCTTAGGGAGAAGATCAAGCCCACTCATTCCTGGCATGTTGATGTCGGATAGAATGAGGATCAGCGAGGCCGCCTCGGCATCGGTAATGCGCGCAAGCGCGGCAGCGGCAGATTGGGCGAACTCCATCGTGAAGCGCCCGCTGCGCAGTTCTCGGCGGAATTGCTGACGAAACAGCACCTCGATGTCGGGTTCGTCATCGACCACTAAAACAAGAAGCATCACGCTGTTCCTCCCGACTTCGCGAGGGTTGCCGCAGCCCGCGGCAGCACGATGCGGAATTCCGTGAACTCTCCGGGACGGCTCTCCACCTCTATTATCCCCGAGTGCTGCTTGACGATGACGTCATGACTGATTGAAAGTCCCAGACCGGTGCCCTCTCCCGCCGGCTTGGTCGTGAAGAAGGGATTGAACATCTTTTCCTTCACCGCAGGTGGAATGCCGGCACCGTTGTCCCATATTCGTATCTCAACGCGGTCACCGAGGTTCCGCGTCGCGGTCGCGAGCGTCGGTTCGTAGTCGCTGTTGTCCGTCAGCCCTTTACGTTGAGTCGCGGCATAGAACCCATTTGCAATCAAATTGAGGAGAACCCGGATTATCTCCTGCGGAAAGCAATCGACTTGGCCGGCGGTGGGATCCAAAGCGTGCTCGAGCGTGATGTTGAATCCTTTCTTTTCAGCCCGAGCGCCATGGTAGGCGAGATTGACTGCTTCCTCGACAAGGCCGTTGATGTCGACGGGCCGGCGTTCTCCCGTGCCCTCGCGCGAGTGAAGGAGCATGTTCTTGACAATCGAATCTGCACGCTTGCCGTGCTGCATGATCTTATCGAGATTGCTCCGCAGTGTATCGGTCAGTTCGGTAATTTCTGCCTGCCCTTTCCCCAACGCCGCATCCGCCAGCGCCTCGCGCAATTCATCGATGAGCTCGACTGAGACATCGGAGAAATTGTTGACGAAATTGAGCGGATTTTTGATCTCGTGGGCGATGCCGGCGGTTAACTGACCGAGCGAAGCCAGCTTCTGCGTTTGAACCAGGCGATCCTGAGCAGTTCGCAGCTCCTCTAACGATCTCGCCAATTCCTGTGTGCGCTGCTGCTCGGCCTCGAATAACCGCACGTTCTCAATCGCGATCGCCGCCTGGTCGGCAAAGGTCGTTGCGAGTTCGATTTGCTTGTCGGTGAACGGCCGTACCGCTTTGCGCGTCAACACTATTACGCCAATCGGCGCACTCTCCCGCAGGAGCGGGATACCAAGGACGGTACGAACCCCCCCAAGCCTCTGGCCTTCTCTTAGGGTGTATTCTGGATCAGCCGCAACGTCATTTACCTGAATAGGTTTGCATTCGGTCACTGCACGTCCAACTACCGTGCCGCGACCTGGGATAATCGGCCGCTCGCGCATGTATTCATGATATTCCCGGGAGTAACCGTAGCTCGCTACGTATGGGTAGCTATTTCCATCGGGTCGATGGATGGCCGCGCTGTCTGCGTCGCAAAGTCGCGCTGCTGACTCGACAAGCGTGTCAAGAACGGTCTGCAGGTCAAAGGTGGAGCGGCTGATGACCTTAAGCACATCGGCAGTGGCGGACTGCTGCTGCAGGGACTCGCGAAGCTCGCTAAGCAAGCGCGCGTTCTCCATCGCGATCACTGCTTGGTCGGCGAAGGTAGTGACCAGCTCTATTTGCTTATCGGTAAACGGACTCACCTCGCCGCGGTTGAGCAAAAAGACGCCGATTATCGCCCCGTCGCGCAGCAGCGGCACTCCAAGGATGGTTCTGAACCCGAATGCCTGCTGATAGTTGGTCGCTTGATATTCGGGATCGGCCAATACGTCAGGAATATGGATTATTTTGCCGTCCAATACGACACGCCCTGTCACGCTGCTGCGGTCCGGTCGCAGCGGCTGCAACAGCGCGTACTCGACCGCCTCGCGTGCAAGACCGTAGTGGGCGCGGATCCGATACACGTCCCCCTCGCGCATCTGGATGTTGCCCTTATTGGCCGCGCAAAGCCGAGCCGCCAATTCGATCAGCGTATCGAGCACGGATTGCAGATCGAAGGTCGAGCGGCTGATTACCTTGAGCACGTCAGCGGTGGCGGTCTGCTGCCGCAACGATTCGGTAAGTTCTCGCGTGCGCTGCTGCTCCGCCTCGAACAGCCGCACGTTTTCAATGGCGATCACGGCCTGGTCGGCGAAGGTGGTCACTAGTTCGATCTCGTGGTCGGTAAACGGCTCGACCCGGTTGCGGGCGAGCGCAATGACGCCGATTGGCTCACCCTCACGCATGAGCGGAACACCGATCATCGAGCGAACGCCTCCGACTCTGGCGTCGTCTTTTTTCTCGTACAGCGGATCCGCCAACGAATCGTCGACGCGCGCTACTTGGCGGGTCAAGGCGGCACGACCGGCCACCGTTCCGTGGCCTGGCACGATTGTCGTTTGCTTCTCGATTTCCAGATACTCCGCAACCGTGCTGTGGCCGGCGGCAAAGCGATACATGCCGCTTTGCGGCCGGTAAATAATGGCTTGGTCGGCCCGGCACAGCCGCATGGCGGTATCAACCACGCTCTGCAGGATGGGCTGCAATTCGAACTTGGATCGGCTGATGACGCCGAGAACCTCCGCTGTCGCGGTCTGCTGCTCCAGTGACTCGGTCAGGTCGGCGGTGCGCTGGCGCAGTTCATTGAGCAGCCGAGTGTTCTCGACGGCGATGACGGCTTGAACGGCAAAATTCTCGACCAGCGCCACCTGCTTTTCAGTGAAGGGCTGCACCTCCCGGCGGTAGATGACGATGGAGCCGACTACTTTGCCATCCTTGAGCATCGGCACACCCAGGACGGTTCTGGCGCCCGCCAGATCGATCGTCGCCACCCGCAGCTTGTCATCATGCGTCGGTTGGGCCGCCACGTCGGCAACTTGATACGTTTGCCTTGTTTGCGCGAGCCGGCCGATTCCGACCCGCGCGTCGGCACGGAACGGACCCTCGCGGCGAAGATATTCGACATAGGCGGGCGGGGCGCCGTAGGTCGTCGCACCGATGCGAAAGAATTCGCCGTCGTAGAGCCAGAGATTGCCGAACTTGGCACCACAGATTCGAACGGCATTCTCCAGCATGGCGGCGAACACCTGCTGCAAGTCGCCGGGCGACGAACTGATGACGCGCAGCACCTCCGAGATCGCCGCGCGCTCTTCACGCGCGTGCTCAATTTCTCGCGCCTGGCGCTCAAGCCGTTCTTGTAAATCGGCAACCGAGGAAGTAGTTCGGCGCGCGGCGTTCGACGTAGTGTTACGCTTTGGATTTTCCGTCTTGCGCTGCCGCGTTGTTGGTGGTTTTCGGCTTGCAGTGCGAGGCCGTCTCACCGAGCCCTCCTCATGGTGCACGACCTCATTCTACCACATCGTGGGTCCGGTGTACGTCACAGCGAACGACTGTTGCATGTCCGTGATGGGCCGTTTGCGGCAAGGCGGGGCGAGCTGCAGGTCGAGCCATGTCCGCAATGCCCCGTTAGCGACGGTCGAGCCGTAAAGGGCGGCCTGTCGTGATGGGCCCACAACCGACATCAAGCGCAAGCCCGCGCGCGCGAGGATCAAGATCAGTCGGAGAGCCCCCCCTTTCAAAACGGCCGCCTTGGCTGCTCGCACTGCGTCAGCGCGATCGGTTTTTTTCATCTCCTTCAATTCATGGCGCCACTATTCGATGGTCTCGTCGGCGCGTACGAGCGCCGCGGGCGGCACGTCGAGACCGAGCACCTTGGCGGTCTTGAGATTGATCACCGTTTCGTACTGGGTGGGCGCCTGCAGCGGGAGGTCTCCCGCCTTCTTCTCGCCCTCGAGGATGCGAATCGACATAGCCGGCGGCACGTACCGTACCGGTCTCGGGTCAGGGGGCGAGAGCGGGCACTAATTTTACCAGGAGTTCGGAGCCGGCAAGCTGGATGGCGTAGATTTCCAGGGTGTGCCTGCCGATGAAGTGCAACACGCGAGCTACGGGCTCTGGAGGTTGGATGGGGCTTGGACCACGCACGAATAGACACAGGCCAAGGGACATGACACCAACCAACAGAATGACGACGGCGAGCTGTATCGGGGAAAACCTGAATTCCTTTTGTTCCTGCCAGATGTAGACGACCGCGGTGACACAGCAGACCACTACGCGCATCAGACCAAAGTTTTCTTTCATCCCGCGCGCAGGCGGTGGCGCGACTTGTTTTGCGCTGACCGCTGATCTGCCATAGCGGCGCTGGTATAAGCCAAACAGGGCCCACAGCCAGCCCTCCGCACCGTAATCGACAACCTTCCCCACCAGCGGGAGCACGGCGATAAGTGCGGAGACGAGCACGGCAACGGCGACCCAGCCGTGATGCTGCACAAAGCTTTGTACGTACGGACGTGCGAGGCGGATCAGCACGTAGCTCAGGAGAATGTTCGGTGCCACCCATCTCCAGTCGGCGTTCCAGCTATCGAGCAGAGTGAGGATAACACCGATCCATATCCAGTTGAGCGGGATGGTGCGGCTCTCCGCGTAGCCCTGGAGGAAGAAAAATGCCGGAGCCGCGACGCGTCCGAAAACGGCCCACCAGTGGTCGTTTTCCATGAAGAAATGGCCGAAATGGCCAATCGCGACCGCGATGATCGCGACGGTCTTCAGCCAGTCGGTATTGTCAACTGGAGGCGTTCTCGTCGAACTCGGGACGTCATGCATTTGGCAATTACTCGACTTAGTCAGCTCCGGGCATTTCCGACGGATTTGAGTTGTCGCTTGTGAGTCCGCTTTGCCCCTGATTGCTGACGAGTTGCTGCGACGCCGCGATCGGCAGCAGGGCGACGAGGCGACATTGTGCATCGTTCACCGCGCGGGCAAGCGCAATCTGTGCTTCGAAATCGGGATCGGACCAGGGCACAGCAAGGAGGATCGCGATGACGATGAAAGCATGGCGGCTAGACCGCTTGGGCGGCCACTTGCGCCTCGAAAATGTGCCGATGCCGGAGGTGCGCCCCGGCAGCGTCTTGGTCCATGTCGAGGCCTCCACGCTGATGTCCTACATCAAACCTTACGTCGAAGGACGCTTGCCGCCCTATCACGCGCCGTCCGGCGGCTTCACCCCCGGCGGCAACTGCGTCGGCACCATCGAGACGGCCGGCAAGGACGTCTGGCAGTTGGCACCGGGTCAGCGCGTGCTTGTCTCATCCTTGTTCCGCTCGTCCGAGAACGTAGCAGACCCCGCGCAAATTCTCATCGGCGTGACCTCGTTCGGTCCCGACAGCGAGAAGGTGCAGGCGGACTGGCCGGACGGAACGCTCGCTGAATACGTTCTGCTTCCGGCGTCGTCGGTTGTCCCCGCCGACGGTTTCGAGGACATGGAAGCGACACAGCTTGCGACGGTCAGCCGCTTCGTCATCCCCTATGGCGGACTGGTCCGCGGCAGGCTCGCGGCCGGCGAAACGCTCATCGTGAATGGCGCGACCGGCGCTTATGGCAGCGCTGCCGTGTTCGTGGCGCGGGCGATGGGCGCAGGGCGAGTGGTCGCCGCCGGACGCAACGCCGACAAGCTGGACGTACTCGTGCGCCGAGCCGGCGGGGCCCTCGTGCCCGTGGTCCTGTCGGGCGATGTGCAGAAGGACGCGGCCGCGTTGCGCAAAGCCGCAGGCGGCGGCGCAGACATCGGCTTCGACATGGTTGGCGGTGCGGCCGAGCCGAGTTCTACGCTCGCGGCTCTCAATTCGCTTCGGCGTGGTGGCAGGCTTGTTCTCATGGGGAGCATGACCGTCGACCTTCCCGTCTCGTATATGCAATTGATGATCAACAGCCTGGAAATCATCGGGAATTTCATGTACCCGGCCAGCGCCTATCGGAGTGTGCTCGCCCTGGTCCGCAGCGGCGCGCTCGAAATATCTACCATCAATCCCAAAGTCTTCCCCCTCACCGAACTTGCGGCCGCCATGGATGCGGCTGCTAGCGCCGGCAGCCTCGAATGCGTTGTCATGAAACCATGAAGGACCCCGACGGATCGGAACGGTAGCAAGGGGTCAACCGCGTCGAAACGGTCCGCGTGCTCCGACATCGAATGCCCGGTGGTCCCCGAAAGCGACAGGCGGCCACCAAAATGCACCTCGTCGTTGAGGGCCAGAAGCCAACTTGGATGCTCCGCCAGAATGTGCACCTTCGGCGGCTCGGTGCTACGACGCCTCAGGGATTCTCAAAGCAATGAAGACGGCTTCTCGGTGCATCGAAAAAGCCCCGCGGCGTGTCGCATTCGGCAGCCGGAACGCTCAGCCTGCGCGCCATGCATGGGAGGGCTGCGTAACCAACGTCAATCTGCAAACGAAAGAACTGCAGGTGGAACTTGGTCCCTAGAAAATGAGTCAGGTCTCATGAATCTACTGCGGCTCTCGATCTCGCCATTACCCGCGCCCGCTGGGTGGTACGCGCTCCCACTACGCCTCATCATCGGGTTTGGTTTCATGCAGCACGGCTATGCAAAGCTGAAGCAGCCCTGTCAGCTCGCCGATGCTCAGGAGAGTCTGACTCGAGCACGCGCCGGGAGTATCAGTCGGAAACATGCAATCGGGCGGTAGCGAAAAAAGATTTCGGCGCGTGCGATATTTGGCACCGTCCGGTCACGCGAGGCGGTCTGGCGCCGCGCCTCAAGCTCGCGCACGATCCGGTCGGTGATCTTTTGATAACATGCGCGCGCATAGCCGTTGCCCCTCAGGGGTCAGTTTCCTGGCGCGCAATCCCGCATGTCGCTCCGCTCATGCGGGCTACGTGCTTAGAAGAAGCGGGAGGCTAGTGTGGTCGCCAGCCACACGTCGAGGATGATCAAAACGAAGTAGCCGAAGGCGCCGAAGCAGCCCAGTCTTTCCGATTGCGGACGGCGAAAGCCGTCGGCGATGATGCGATACACCAAAAAGCCAACCGCCAGGGTGATCAGAAGGATGAACAGCACTGACACCGACGGCTCCCCTGCACCCAGGTCCAAACCGCAAGGCGAATGAGCGCGCGCCGCCACGGTAACCCGGATTTGCAAAAGAGCGCAGCCCGGATGGAGCCAACGGGTCCGGCCTGAGGTGGCCGGCCCGATGACAGGCTCCGCGCTGTCCGGGACGAGCCTCGCCGCCGATCCCGCATTACGCTTCGCTCCATGCGGGCTACTTGCTGGGGATAATCCCGTCGCGGGGAAACCGCGCCACGCTTCTCGGTGTAACCTGTCGCTTCGTGCCGGCGCGAAAAGTCACTTGGCTTCGGTCTCGCCACCAAGCAACGTCCCCAAGCGCCATGCTGATTGTCTCGATCATTCTCGAAGCGACCGTTGCAGTGATTGCCGTGCTCGCGGCGCGGCAGGGGCGGCCGTATCTCTACGGCCTTGCCTTCACCTTCGCGGCTTATGTGCTCTACGACCTCGCCCGCCTGCTCCAATGGCCGGTCGAGGGCGCGCTGCTGTCGGGATTGTTCCTGCTGGCGACCATCACTGCGCTGGTGGCGGTGTGGGCCTTGTACTGGGAGGGCCGCAAGAGTTAGCTGGCCGCGCTGCTAGGCGGCATCGCTCGCTTTCGTCTTCGCGCGCCGCGCCGCGACGGAGAAGCCGTTCGCTCGGCCGCCCCGCATGCCGGAAGAGGTGCTTTACGGCCGGATTTCCCGTCGCTCAATCCAGGTTAGAATTGCCGCAGCCCGTCCAGGAGCGGAGAAACCAAATGCCCAACGGTCCGTCGCTTTCGCTCGCCGAACTCGAACAGCGCATCGCCATCGCGCGCGACAACATCCGGCAGCTCATCGAGCAGGCCGCTGCGCAGTCCGGCGCCGAGGATGAGGATCGCAATGCGGACCGGATCGCCCAGCAACAGGAAGAACTCGACCGGCTGGTCAAGCAGCGCGATCAGCTGCTGAAGAAATAACGGATCGCCCGCGGATGCTCCGCACCGCCGTGCCGCTGGCCCTGTTGTTGCTGCTCGCCCGGTCGTTCGCGGCGCCGCCTGCCGCTGCCGAGCCGTCGTTCGATTGCCGCACCGCGCGCACCGCCCGCGAACTGGCGACCTGCGCCGACGCCAGGATTGCCGCGGCCGATCGGGAGCTGGCGGCGGCATGGCAAAACGCGATCGCGGGCCTCGATCCGGCCACGGTGAAGGCGCTGCGCGCCGATCAGAAGCAATTCCTCGAAGACCTCGACAGCGGCTTCGAGGGCGAGGTCTGGGGCAAGCAGAGCCCGCCGGAGGGAAGAGAGCTGCGCGCGCAGATCGCGCGCCTGCGCCGCGGCGGCGACGTCGATGCGCTGGCTGATCTCGAGGCGCAGTTGCGCGAGCGCATCGCCTTCCTGCGCAACCTGAGCCCGGCCGCCTCGTATGCCGGGCTGTGGAAGAACCACGATTCCGAGCTTTGGCTCGCGGCCGACGGCGGCGAGGCGCACTACCGCGCGACCTTCGGCACGACCACCTTCGGCTGGGCCAAGTACCACTGCCACTTCACCGCCGGGTTCGCGGCCGCCGACAAGGGCCTCGCCGCCGCGGCCGCGCACAACACCGACCCGGAGGTGGACGAAGATACCGCGAGTACGCTGCGCATGACGCGCACCGGCGCCATGCTCGTCTTGACCGAGGAGATCCCGGACAATGCGGGCGAGGGGAAGCTCCCGCGCATCTGCCCGCGCGGCGGCGACTTTGCCGATCCGCTGTTTCACACCGGCCTCAAACCCGGCGAGGCCCATCGCCTCAAGCCCGAAGATTGACGCGTGCCGCGGCGTAGCAAGAGGAGGCCGGCGAGGGCGCGGCTCGCTAACTCACCGGAACGCATCTACCGGTCGGTCGCGGCGCCAGCGGCGCTTCGATCAGGAGCGTCACTCCCGCCCGAGCGTCGAACGCGTCGTGCAGCGCTTGCAGGATGAGGTCGGCGACGGTGTTGAAATCCGGCGGCTCCTTCACTTCGAAGCCGATCCGAAAATTTCCCGCCGAGTCGTCGGTCGAAAATCCGAGGCGGCCGAGCGCGGCGATGGCGGTCGCGGGCGAATGGCGGGTCCGCGGCTCGCTTGCGACGTTGTCATAGAAGCCGGAGGCTGCCTCACGAAACATATACGTCAGGGGATCGAAGACGCACTGCACGTAGTCATGGGGACGCGCGGCAAAATAGACTATCAGAAACAGGTTCTGCGGATGCGAATGGGGAGCGGCGTTGTAGATCTGCTCGAAGCGATCGACCACAGGGCAGCGATATTGCGCCAGCAAGTCGCGAAGCGTGGCCGCGGCGTCGTCTTCGGCACCGGCCGCCGTCGGCGCCAGCAACGCCGCCACGACCGCGAATGCGCGCGCCAGCATCTTTTCATCCCCTCCCACCGGCCGCTTGACAAATTAGAACATAACAGGAACAAGACAAGCAACGGTAGGTTGCATAGGGGGGTACTATGTCGGCACCGGTCGAAGAAGGGGACGGACTATCAAGGCTGAGCGGGACCGAACTTGCGCACGCCTACGTAACAAGCGTCGAGGCCGCAGAAGGCACCGAGCATATCGGAAGACAGAACCGGCTCGCGCGCCGTCGCTCGAACATCGTGGACGCGCTCAAGGCGCGCGGGGAGGCGCGCCAGGTTCTCGAGCGGCTCGCCCAGCATTCCAACGAGCAAGTACGCGCCAATGCCAAGGGCGCGCTCGATTGGCTCGACAAGCCGGCGCAGGAGTTCGCGCCCGAACCGCTGCGGGAGCCGCAGATTTTATGGCAATGCGATCATCCGCCGCCGGCCCCGTTGACCCGCGATGAGATTGCCGAGCGCTTGCGCCGAAGCGTGCCGGCTTCACGCGACCGCCTCATGAATTTGGCGCTGCCGGCCATCGGTCTGTGGCCGCAGCGGCGTGCCGATATCCCCGCCGTGGCGTCGCGTTTCGTCGGAACGCCGCCGGCACCGCCGGATTGGGAGTGGCCGACCTTCGAGGACGAGCCGATGCTGTTTGTCAGATCGATTGCGCGGAGTTGCGCGGCCTGCCGGCGGCTGAACCATTGCCGCCGCATGGGGTGCTCGCTTTCTTCGGCGATCACGACGCGGTCCAGGGCGGTGATTCTCTTGGCATGAGCGCCGTTTATCATTGGCCGGATGCCGATCGCCTTGTTGCCGCGCAGCCACCGATCGAGCCGATTCTGATCTTTCCGGCGTGCGCCGTGGCGCCGCGCCCGATTTTCGATCTCCCCCATCCCTTCAGCACCGCCGTCAGCAAGCTCCAGTTCGGGAAGGAGGAGCGGGACGCTTACTTCGATGTTTGGCTGGAGATCCGGGAACACGGCATTCCGCGCGAATGCGTCCGCTATGCCGGCTTCAGCAAGCTCTTGGGTTGGCCGGATCTGCTGCAGAACGACCTCTGGCGATTCGAATCCCAGGACGATGCGCGCCTCCTCCTGCAGGTCAATTCCTACTGCAACGGCGAAACGCTGCATGGGTGGGGTACCGGCGGGAACCTCTACTACCTGCTGCCCGAATGCGATTTACGCGCACGCTTCTACGACAACTGCGACTTCGAAGGTCAGTTCACGTGATTTGGCCCGGCGCGCAGAGCGGGCCGGGTATTCTCGTGAAGGATTTGCCGCGCGGCACGCCTTCGTCGGCGCGCGCGCTGCTGCTATGCTCGCTGCGCTTCATGCGACAGGGGGGACAACATAAATGTCCGGACTTTTACAGGATCACGTCGCGGCCGTAACCGGCGCCGCCTCTGGGATCGGCCGCGCCATCGCGCTCGGCTTTGCCCGCGAGGGCGCGGCGGTCGCCGTGCTCGACGTCAATGGCGACGGGGCTGCCAAAACCGCGGCGGACATTGCCGAAGCCGGCGGCAAGGCGCATGCCTTCACGCTCGACGTCAGCGACCGCAACGCCTGCCGCATCATCGCCGCCGGAGTCGCAAGCCGCCTCGGTCAGCCCTCGATCCTGGTCAACAATGCCGGCATCAACCGGCGCAACGCGTTCGCTGGCGATGCCGACGCCGTGGTCAAGGATTGGCAGGAGATCATGGCGGTGAACCTCAATGGCGTGTTCAACGTGACGCACGCCTTTCTCGGCGCCTTGCGGACCAGCAAGGGGCGCATCATCAACATCGCCTCGATCCAATCCTTCATGCATGTGCGCACGCCGAACTCGCCCGCCTACACCACATCGAAGCACGGCGTGCTCGGGTTCACCCGCGCGCTTGCCGCCGAACTCGGCAAGGACGGCGTGCGCGTCAACGCCATCGGTCCGGGCTTCATCGAAACGCCGCTCAACGAAAAGGTGCGCCAGACCAACCCGGACCTGGTGAAGATCTTTCTCGACCACACGCCGCTCGGCCGCGCTGGCAGGCCGGAGGACATCGTCGGCCCGGCGATTTTCCTGGCCTCCGATCTCTCCGCCTACGTCACCGGCTCAATCGTCATGGCCGACGGCGGCTATCGGACGATCTGAAAATTGCCGCTCGCCGCCCGCAGGGGCGCGCGAGAGGCGAGGGGTACCGATGCGTCGGGCGCTCTCCGCCGGCGCTCGCGGCTACTGTCCGACCGGCATCGGCGGACGCGGCGCCTCGTCGGCGGGCACCGGCTTGTCGTTGCGCAGCATCTCGGGGAGCTTCCTGATGGCGGAAGCGAGGTCCGGCGCCTCGTTTGGGCTGCTCGCTTCCGCCGGAGCGGGCGGCAGCGGCGGCGGAACCGCCTCAACGGCGGCAACCGGCCGTGATTTTATCTCGACTGCGGGCAGCGGGTCGGGTTTGGACGGAGCCTCCGGTGTCGCAGCCGCCAGCGGCGGCTGAGGATTCGCGGCACGCGGGGCGGAGACAGCGCCGGTGGCGGAAGGCTCATCGCTGGGCCGCGGCTGTACGGCGACCGCGGGCGGAGGCTGGGGACTATCGGTCTGGGGAGGCGGCGTCTCGGACGTCGCAGGCCGGTTGGCGGCAGCATTCGCCAGCGCAGCGCGCACCCGGGCCTCGACTGACTCCCACTCACGCGGCTTGCTCTCGGCGGCGTCGCGCGGTTTCTCGGCGGGTTCGCGCGGCTTGCTCTCGGCAGTGCCCGTGTCGGGCGAACCACGCTTGCGCGCGGGCGCGCCATTGCCCGTTGTCCGCGCGGCCGGCGTGGCGGATGGCGTGCTTTCCTGCGCCGGCGCCGGGCGCGGTTCGCTGGCGTCGGCGGAAACGGGCGGGGCCGGCGAGACCGGCTGGCTCGGCCGCGTCGCTTGCACCGGCTGGCTCGCCGGCGACGCTTGGACGGGCTGGCTACTAGGGGAGGTTGCTGGGACCGGGTGGCTCGGCGGGGTCGGCTGGTTGACGCTCGCCGCGCTGGCGCTGGGCGCGGCCACGACGGGAGCTGGCGTCGGCGAGGACCAAAATCCGCCGAGATGCGCGATGAGGTAGCCGCTGACCGCGGTCGCCATCCCGGCGGCGACGATCTCGACGAACTTCACTGTGAAACGTGAGAAGTAGGAAACCTCGTCCGCCACAAGCATCCCCAGAAAATCGCCTCATCCCGAACGCAGGAAGAAACGGCCTGTATTGGGCGAAATTGAGATTACCTTGTCCTTCGGGGATACGCTAGGCGCGGGCAAGCTGCTGGAACGTTTGCCGGGCAACACGCGTGGCAGGAAGTTATGGCCACTGCGGCCGCCCCGGTTAGTATGCCGCGGTGCCTTGGGGCTTGCATGGCTATGAATAAACCCGGGAGCGGTGCCGCGGACAACCTCACTGGCGTCTGGAACGGCGTGTTCCAGCAGCCTCATTATGGTTCCGTTGCGTTCACCGCGACGCTCATCGAGTCGGCAAATCAAGTCACCGGCTCGACGCATGAACGGTGTGCGCTGCCCGGCTGTCCGCACAGCACGCATCTGGCGCTGTTGTCGGGACGCCGGCAGAGCCGCGCCGTTGCCTTCGTCAAAACCTACGATCCGGCTGGGTTCGGATACGGCGCGGTGAGTTATGCGGGCGAGTTGAACAGCGACGCCAGCGAGATTGCCGGGACCTGGACCATCGAAGGCGGCTCGTCGGGCGCTTTCCTTATGGTCCGCGCCCGCCGCCGCGCACTCGCCCGAACGCGCAAGAAGCGCACGACGGTCTAAGGCGGCACTGACACTGAAATTGAAACTTCGAGGCGAGGCGAAACGTCCAGGCAACGGCGGAGCGAGCCGGCCGCCTCGCGACCGCCGGCAGCTTTCAGCGAACCGGGGTGAATGCTTGCCGGCCCCACCCTTGCCCATTATGCCGCTGACGGAACGGCGTAGACATTGCTGCCCCGCCGATCCGCCCCAATTGCCGGCTTTCAGCCCGCTATCGGACCGAAATACTCAGTCCGCTCAGGTCGGCGTTGAGCTGCAATCCGACCTGCTGGCCGGTCAGGTGCAATATTGCTCCCTTTTCGTTGCGCAATGCGATGATCTGCGCCCCAGCGACGATTGCGGCGCCGGCGCCGGCTGCGCCGTAGATGCCGGTGACATCGTGTGGGCTGCGGATATTGGTGACCGTGCCGCGGAAATAAGTCTCCGAACCGCCGAACACCAAGCCGACGCTCAGGCCGCCGATCGACAGCGGATAGCTGCGTCCATGGAAGAACAGGGTGCCGCTGCCACCGGATGCGCCGATGAACCAGCCGCCCTTCAGCACGCGGAAGCTGATGGTGCCACTGTCAGCACGAGCGGAGGATGACAAGCCGAGGCCGGTGAGGGCCACAGTCAACGCAATCAGCGCTGCACGAAGTCCGAATGAATGTCGCATGGTCAGCTCCCCTTTTTGGACGTTGTGAAGTCATCGTGAATCGGCGTCTTGCGCAGCGTCGTACCCGGCCGTTGCTCCGCTTGACCTAGCCTCCTGGCCCCTTATTTCCCCGCAGCCTTGCGCAGCGCGGCGTTGATCCGGTCCTGCCAGCCCGGACCTTCCTCCTGAAAGAAATCGAGCACGTCGCGGTCGATGCGCAACGACACCACTTCCTTCGCGCCTGGGAGCGAAGGCGCTTTCGGTGGCGCTTCAACCGGTTTGGTGGTCGCCGCCTTGAATGCCTTCTCGGCTGCGGTGCGCGTATCGTAGATCGGACGTCGCGTCATCGCAAACTTATAGCAAATGCCGGCGGTCTTGAGTGAAACAAAATCTGAGGCGGCCCGGCCGTCCATCCCTGGGGGCGCGAAAGGGCGCCGCCGATGTGATTCCGAAGCGGCTGGTTGCGGCTCGCGGCCCGGCTGCCGGCGCAGAAATCGGGTGGCCCGCCGCGGCTGTTCGGCCCATTTGTCCTCTACGACAGCATGTACGACACCATGGAGGAATGGCCATGCACTTTCGCATTCGCGGCCTGCCGGCCGAAAAGTTCGCTCCACTGTTTGCGTTGTCTGACGCGGCGCTTGCGGCGCAAGGCGCGGTGCGGCGGATCGCGGACGGCCGCGAGCCCGGATATCCGTGCCGCATCAGCCTTACCGATTCGAAGCCGGGCGACGAGCTGATCCTGGCGAACTACGAGCATCATCCCGCCGCTTCGCCCTACCGGATGCGCTTTGCCATCTTTGTGCGCAAGGGGGAGGAGACTTTTGACGAGCTTGACACCGTGCCGGAGCAGCTGCGCAAGCGCACGCTCGCGGTGCGCGCATTCGACGGCGACGCCATGATGGTCGGCTTCGAGCTTGTCGAGGGCGTCAAGCTCGAGAGCGCCATCGAGCGGCAATTCACCGATCTGCGTGCGGTGTATCTGCACGTACACTTCGCCGCGCCGGGATGCTACGCGGCGAGCGTGGAGCGCGCGTGAGCGCCGCAAGAGCGGGCGCGGCACGCGGTCCGATCGCGCGTCTCGCTCGGTCCATCCACGTTTGCGGCCGCCCCTCGCGCGGCCGCGTCCCGCTTTGGGACAATCGTGTGTGATCGTTTTGCCGCACCTACTGACAATCGCCGGCAACTACCGGATTGCGCCGATGCCACAGCGCCATGCCGCCGAAACGCCTTCATTGGCGGCCACGTGGCGGCGTCTCAACACACAGTAAGAGGTTGTAGCGTGAGGCTTTACAGCGTGTTAGCAGCCGCCTTGGTCACAACGCTCGCGTCGCCGCTCGCGGCGCAGGCGCAAGGCATTCCTGAAGGCGCCGCCCATGGCGCGTATGTCGGATACAACACGGCGGGCCCTGTCGGGTGGGTTGTCGGCGGGGTGGTCGGCGGCACCGTTGGCGGCGTCGAAGGTCTGTTCGGGGTCGGACCTGGCTACGGCTATTGGGAAGGGCAACCAGCCTATCGACGCGGCTATCCGACCCGACATTCCTATCGCCCTGTGCACCGTCGCTATACCGGCTGAGCGGATTCCGCTTACTCCGGCGCGTCCCGCTTGCGGCGGGCATGCTGGGCTTTGGCGATCGGGGCATCGGCCCCGGTCATTGGTGCATTCGCGGAGCGATCGCGCGCGGCGGTTGCTTGGTGGCGGCTAAGGCTTCGGCTTCGACGGCGGCGCTCGCGCGCCGGGCGGAAAGAATCCATTCACCAATGGCCGGCTCTCCCACTAACCGCCATTTTCTGGGAGCGAGGATGTTGCACGGGCATCGTGCGGAGCGCCGCTCCGCACGGGCTCGGAAAGGGAGGAGAAGGGACCCAGCAGAAACGCGAGCAAAAGACTGCCGCCATGAGCACCACCCCGAAGAAAGCTTGTCGGGAGCATCAATTCGTCGGCGACTTGGCGTTTTTCGCGGCTCGAAAGTTCGTCAATGGTGCGTTTCGTGGCCGATGAATGCGCCGAACCGTGGCTCCGTTCCCGTTTGCCATGGGAAAGCGGAACAACCACAAAGCATTGGGACCGCTCGAAGACAATTTGAGGCAGGTGGGGCTTGCGCGATCGGTGTGCGGCGCTGCGCGACGGCACGCACAAGCTCCGGCCGGTACGACGGCACCTACGAAGGCAACGCTTGGCCGCGAGCGTGGCCGGCGGTAGTTTCGGGAGCCGCATGGATTGGCGGAGCGTATGTTGCCGGCGACGATGAGGGCGCTGCCGCGACTTTGACTTATGGCTAGTCGAATCTTTGATGGAAGAAGGGGCTCGGTCATGACTAAATCAAAACGTTCGAAACAACGCGCCTGGACTCAGAAGGAAATACGCCGTCTCACGGCTCTGGCGAAGCAGAAGATGTCGGCGGCTATCGTTGCGCGTGCGTTGCACCGCAGTTTGGATTCGACGAAGAAAAAAGCATCCAGGCTGGGTGTGCCGCTTGGTACGGCGAAGCGCCGATGGACCCAAGGCGACCTGCGTCGTCTTAAAGTGCTCGCCAAGCGGAAGCGTTCCCTGCCTTACATCGCGAGATCGCTGGGCAGGACGGTCTTCGCCACCGAGAAGGCAGCTTCGGTGAATTGCATCTCGCTGGATTTGCGGCAATAGACGTCACAAAGCTCCGCCGCACCGCTCAGGGCCTGACCGGCGCGCCCACTGCGGATGGGCGCGTTTTACGCCTTGCCGAATTTGATCACGTGCCGCGGACGCCCTTGGTCGCGCGTTGAAGTGGCTTTCGTCGTTCACATTCTGCTGCCGCACATTTGATCGCTGCGGCGCTCCGAGGCCCAGCGCTGTGCGGCGTTCCCGCCTCCTGCCGCAACGGCGAAACCGTTGCTGATCGGACCGAAGCGAACGGACCCAGGCGAAAGGAATGTGGCAATTCGGTTCGCCGAATAGCCCGGAACCTTTTGCCCTCCGCTCCATCTAACAATCATCGCATCCACCATGTCGGCGGTCCCACGCTCGGCCGAGGAGATTTATTGCATGGGCACGAACGTACACGCTCTGGAACTGACGCGTAGCCCGCACGGTGTCGGCAAGCCTGACCGCGCCGAGGTCGAGGCCGCCGTGCGCACCATCATCCGCTGGAGCGGCGACAATCCGGAACGCGACGGACTGATTGAAACTCCCGCGCGCGTCGCTCGCGCGCTGGAAGAGGCTTTCGTCGGCTATGGTCAGGATCCGGCGGCGGTGTTGCGCAAATCCTTCGATGAGATCGAAGGCTACGATGAGATGGTCGTGCTGCGCGGTGTCCGCTTCGAGAGCCGTTGCGAGCACCACCTGGCGCCCATTGTCGGCCGCGCATGGGTGGCCTACGTTCCCGATGGCCGTGTGGTCGGCATCAGCAAGCTCGCGAGAGTGGTTGAGATTTATGCAAGGCGCCTGCAGCTCCAGGAGCGGCTCACGGCACAGATCGCCAATGTCATCGAACAGGTGCTGAAGCCGCGTGGGGTTGGCGTTCTGGTCAGGGCGACGCACCACTGCATGACCGCCCGCGGCGTCCACAAGCCCGAGGCGGACCTTGTCACCAGCCGCATGATCGGCTGCCTGCGCGATCATTCCGAACTGCGTCAGGAATTTCTCAGCATGACCGTCTGAGCGCTAGGAGGCGAGATGGCACAGGAACAAGCAGCCCCGAGCGGTCCCGATCTGACGCAAGGCGTAACCTTCGCCGATTTCGTCGATGGCAAGCTTGTCGGACACGTCGGCGACGAGGAGGTGCTGCTGGTGCGCAGCGGTTCGGAGCTGTTTGCGATCGGCGCCCATTGCACCCACTACCACGGGCCGCTCGGCGACGGCCTTGTCGTCGGCGACAGCGTGCGGTGCCCTTGGCACCACGCCTGTTTCGATCTGCGCAGCGGAGAGGCGCTGCGCGCCCCTGCGCTCAGCCCGGTTGACTGCTGGAAGATCGAGCAGCGCGACGGGCGGATTTTCGTCAAGGAAAAGCGCGCGCAAACGGCGCGGCGGCCGGAGATGCCGGCGGACGGACCGCGACGGATCGTCATCGTCGGCGGTGGGGCGGCGGGCTTTGCGGCTGCGGAAATGCTGCGGCGGCGCGGCTTCGGCGGCGCCCTCATCATGCTCAGCAGCGACGCCGCGCCTCCCGTGGACCGGCCAAATCTCTCGAAGGACTATCTCGCCGGCACGGCGCCGGAGGATTGGCTGCCGCTGCGGCCGGACGACTTCTATGCCGCGAACCGAATCGAACTGCGCCTCAACGTGGAAGTCGCCGGCCTCGATACGAAGGCCCGCGAACTCATCGTGGCCGGAAGCGAAAACGTCCCCTACGACCGGCTGCTGCTGGCGACCGGTGCGGAGCCGGTGCGGCTTTTGATACCCGGCGCCGACCAGCCCCATGTGCACACGCTGCGTTCACTCGCGGACTGCCGCGCCATCATCGACGACGCGAAGGGCGCGCGGCGCGCCCTCGTTATCGGTGCGAGCTTCATCGGGCTTGAGGTCGCGGCGGCGCTGCGCACCCGCAATATCGAGGTTCATGTCGTGGCGCCGGAAGCCCGGCCGATGGAGCGCATCCTCGGTCCGCAGCTCGGCGATTTCGTGCGCGCCCTGCATGAAGAGCACGGCGTGATTTTTCATCTCGAGGACACCGCAACGGCGATCGACGGCAAGCGCGCCACGCTCAAAAGCGGCCGCACGGTCGAGGCCGATCTGGTGGTCGTCGGGGTCGGCGTGCGGCCCCGCTTGCGACTGGCCGAGCAAGCCGGCCTCAAGCTCGATCGCGGAGTAGCCGTTGACGGCTTTCTCGAGACCAGCGCGCCCGGCGTCTACGCTGCCGGCGACATCGCGCGCTGGCCGGATCCGCATTCAGGCGAGAGCATTCGTGTCGAGCACTGGGTGGTGGCCGAACGTCAGGGACAGGCGGCGGCATGCAACATGCTCGGACTGAAGGAACGCTTCGACGCCGTGCCGTTTTTCTGGAGCCAGCACTACGACGTCCCGATCAACTACGTGGGTCACGCCGAGCGTTGGGACGACATAGCGGTGGATGGCGATATCAAATCGAAGGATTGCCTGTTGCAATACAGGCGTAACGGGAAGGTGCTTGCAGTCGCCTCGATATTCCGCGACCTCGAGAGCCTGAAGGCGGAACTCGCGATGGAGCGAGCCGTCCAGACATAAAAGCTTGCAAAATCGAGCTTGCAAAACCCTGGTGCGGTGCACCTCGCCGAGGTCCAACGCACGATCCCCGCTTGATCGGCCCTGCTGCGGCTGGAAACAGCGTCCCGGTCCCGGGCCATTTCTGCTGTGATGCCGCAGACGGCTGGATTGGGTCCGCTTCCAGCAGGCGGATGGAACACCAATTTAGCGCGCAAGCGAATGTTTCGTTCAGGAAGGCTTCATGTCAGGTGTATGATGCTGCGGCGAAGGTGGATGACCCACCCCGGAGTTTTTTGCCATGCGCATCGTCCATACATTGGCCCTGACCATCCTTCTCGGGGCCTCGTTGTGCCCGGCGATCCCTGCTGCGAACGCTCAAGTGAGCATTGGCATCAGCATCAATATCGAACCCCCGCCGCTGCCGGTCTATGACCAGCCGGTCATGCCCGGCCCGGGCTATCTGTGGACGCCCGGCTATTGGGCGTGGAGTGCAGACATCGACGACTACTACTGGGTGCCGGGGACCTGGGTCCAGCCGCCACAACCCGGCCTGTTGTGGACGCCAGCGTACTGGGCGTGGAACGACGACGGCGCCTATGTGTTCAACGACGGATATTGGGGCCCGGAAATCGGGTTCTACGGCGGCGTCGACTACGGCTACGGCTATGGCGGAGTCGGTTATGAGGGCGGCTACTGGCGCGATGGCGCCTTCTTCTACAACAGGACGGTGAACAACGTCGGCGGCGTGGCGATCACCAACGTCTACAGCAAGACCATCGTCGTGAATAACACGTCCAGAGCAAGCTTCAACGGCGGCGCCGGTGGAACGAGGGCGAGGCCTACGCCGCAGCAACTCGCGTTCGCCAAGGAGCGCCACATTCCGCCGACGCAGGAGCAGACGCGCCACGTGCAGACAGCGGCCAAGGATCCGTCGCTTTCGCTGACGAAGAATCAGGGCCATCCTGCAGTCGCGGCAACGGCGCATCCCGCCCAGCTTACAGGACCGGGCGTCATCGCGGCGAAGCCCGGCAAACCGGTAGTGCTCATGCGGCCGGCGACCCCTGCCAACGCCGCAGGGACTCCTGGAGGGACTCCTGGAACCCCTGCCAACGCCGGAACGCCCTCCAAGCTGGGGACGCCTTCGCATGCGTTGCCTGGTTTCTCGCAACAGCCGGGCGGTAAACCTGGTCCGGCCGGCGCGGCGACAACAGGGCCCGGCGCAGCAGGGGCCGGCGCGGCAGGGGCTGGCACTGCAGGGCCCAGCACGACCGGGCTGGGCACGGCAGGCGACAAGAAAAAGAAAGGCCCGTCATCTCCTGGAACCACAACTCTTGGAACCACAACTCCTGGAACCACAACGTTGACGCCGGGGACCGCAAAGCCTGTCATTCCGCCGACACCGCATCACACCCCGTCAACCGCGGTTCACGCGCCGCCACCACCCGTCGTTCACCAACCAACCCCGCCGCCGCCCAAGCCGGCGCCGGCGCTCGTGGCGAAACCCGTGATGCCGACGCCGCATGCAGGGCCGCCGCCGCCTCCGCCGCACGCGGGGCCGCCGCCGGCCAAGCCGAAATGCACGCCGGGCCAGCCGTGCAAATGAAAGGGCGCCGCGACGGCTTTGCAGGCGCTTCGTACGCGTTCATCGAGGTCTGACGGGCTGCTACGGGCTGCCGTCGGGAGTTCGGCCTTCGATCATCGCGCCTGCGGTGCGCGGCGGCGAATTACGCGACCAGATGCCTGCGGCGTTTTTGGCGTCGCAACGAATCCAGCTCGCGTCCGCGACCAAGGTAACGCGCGCGGCGGCGGAGCTGGCCTGCGAACTTACCGGAGGCGCGATCGCTGCGACCTGCCCATCCGGCCAGTAGCGGCGCGTTTTGGCCAATGCCAAGTCTCGGCCATGCAAACATCCCCGGAGAACTTGCCATGGCCGAGACCACCAATGCCCTTGCTGCGCTTTCTGACAGCACCGCGCAACTCGTTGAACGCACCGCACGCAGCATTGTCGCCGTCCATAGCGGCGGCCGATGGCCGGCGAGTGGAATCCACTGGCGTTCCGGCATCGTCGTTACCGCGGAAGAAGTTCTGGAACGAGACGAAAACATCAGACTTACGCTCCCCGGTGGCCGCCTCGTCGAAGCGTCCCTCGCCGGGCGAGATCCGACCACCGATGTCGCCGTCCTGCGCTTTCAGCCCGACGGCCTTCCAGTAGCGGCGACCACAAACGCCGCGCCGCGCGCCGGCGACGTGGTTCTGGCCGTGGGGAATCACGAGGGCTCATCACTGGCCGCGCTGGGCATCGTCGCCCTGGCAGGCGGGCCTTGGCACAGCGCTCGCGGCGGCACCATCGACAACTTCATTCGTCTTGACCTCGCCCTGAGCCCGGTCGGCGAAGGCGGCGCCTTGGTCGGTGCGCATGGCCAGGTCATGGCGATGACCGTCCTCGGCCCGCGTCACCGTGCCATTGCCATTCCGGCGTCGACGATCGAGCGCGCGGTCGACCAGCTTCTGGCCAGGGGCCAAGTATTTCGCGGCTATCTCGGCGCGGGTCTTCGGCCCATCGGGCGCGAACGTGCATCGGGCGGCTCGGCGGGATCGGCTGACGGGCGCGGCGTTCTCGTCGTCAGCCTCGATCCGGACGGGCCATCTCGCCGCGCCGGGTTGCTGTTGGGCGACATTGTCACCGCGTGGAACGGCAAGCCGATCGATCGTGTTCGCGAGGTCATGCACTTGCTCGGCCCCGAGAGCGTCGGGACGACCGTCGATCTCGGCTTGACACGCGGCGGGGCGCCGGCTGCGCTGAAGGTTGTCATCGGCGAGCGACCGGTGAAGTAGTCGGCGCGACTGAAACCAGCGCAAGCGGGCAGCCAAGAATTCATGGTCGCCATCGCGATCTTTTCGGTCGATCAAACATTGCGCCGCCGCCTGGAACAGCTGCCGCGCAAGGATCCGGCGATCACTCTCGTGGGTATCGCCGACAGTCCCGCCGCACTGCTCGCACTGGCGGAAAGGCATGACCTCGACGTCGTGTTGTCGGGAGAGGTCCCGGCGGCCGAGCTACTGGCCGATTGGCAAGCTCGGCACCGGCGCCCGGCGTGGATCGTATTTCTGGCGAAGGCCGACGAGCAGAAGAGCCTCGAGGCGCTTGGCGCCGGCGCATCGGCCGTTTTGTCTCGATCCGCAGATCTGACGGAAATTGTCGCTGTGATACGGGCCTTGGCCAGCGGCTTCATCGTGCTGCAGCGCCCGCTTCTTGTGGCGCTGCTCGACCAGAGCGCCGCGGCCGCCGAACCATCGAACCGAGATGCCGATGGGACTCCGCGGTTGACCGCCCGCGAGATCGAGGTGCTCGCCGCGTTGGCGGACGGCGCCTCCAACAAGGAGATCGCGCGTCGGCTGGACATTTCCTTTCACACCGTCAAGTTCCACGTCGCCGCGATCCTCGACAAGCTCGAGGCGGAGAGCCGGACGGAAGCAGTCGTCAAGGCGAGCCAGCTTGGAATCGTGATGCTGTGAACCGCGCTGCGCGCCTACCGGCGCCGCGCACGCGGCTTGATCCCGACCCGGCCGTCCGAATGGATGGTGCGCGCGAGAGTGAAATTGACCGGGCTCGCGGCCGGCTTGTCGAACACCATCACCTTGGCGACGAACGCCTGCACGTCCCGCACGTGCGTCAGCCCGCATGCGCCCGCGAGCGCGCCGAAATCCTCCTTGATGTAGCTCAGATAGTAGGGCTCGTGATAGTTCTGCGGAAAAAGTTCCAGCAAACCTTCGTAGTCCGGCCGGTCGCCGCGCTGGAGTGAATCCAAGAGCACCAGTCGGCCGCCCGGCTTGAGCACCCGCGCACATTCGGCAAGAACGGCGCGGCGCACCTGCGGCGGCAATTCGTGAAACAGGAAGATGCCGGTGACGGCATCATGGCTGTTGTCCGGCGCCGGAATGGCTTCCGCCTTGCCGACAACGAACCTGGTGCGTGACCGGCGGGCTAAGCCACGCTTCGCGTGCCGCACGTACGCCTCCGACATGTCCAACCCGCAGGCCGCAAGCCGCGGCCAAGCCTGCTTGACGAAGTCGAGGAACCGGCCGGTGCCGCAGCCGATATCGAGCAGCTTCAATTGGCGCTGATCGCGTCCGGCGAACGCCTCGCGCAACTGCGGCAAGGCTTGTCGTCGTATGGCATTGGCCGTCCCGTTGAACAGCACCTCGACCTGCGTGTCGTATCGCTCGGCCGACTCATCCGTCATCCAGCCGCCGGACTGGAAATGGAAGTTCTGCAGATAGTAGTGGGGCCGCTTGCCCCGCGTCTCATCGGTGAGGACTTCGTCGTGGACACGGCGCTCGCGGCGCCGATGGATGTCGGGGAGGTCCGCGAAGAACAGCCGCGAGCGGCGGATCGAAGTCAGCCAAGATCCGTCATGGTCCGCGGGAAGAGGGTAGATGCCGGCCTCCACGTTGGCGAGGTCCTGCAAAAACAGCGCGGCCATGTCTGCGTAGACGCTATTGCGGTCCGGCACCGGCGCGCCGGTACGGGCGCGCCGCGGCGTTTTGCGACCCTCGCTCCGCGCGGCGGTTTCCGACAGTCGACGCAGGGCGAGACCATGTCCGACATACCAGGCGACCCGAGGCAACTGGGTGGCGCCGTAGGCGACGCGCGTGAAAAGGCGGGACAGCGGAGCAGCCATTGGTCTCGCCACGCGTGATTACAAGAGGGCCGCCTCGGCTTCTATTCGGCGGCTATTAGGCGCCGCTCGGCGCTCTCGACGACCATGGGCGTTTCCCATTCCTGACGTTGCGGCGGTGCGCCCCAGCGCTTGGCAACCATCGCAAGCCACTCGGCCGTATAGAATGCATCGGCGGCGGCCTTGTTTGCCCAGAGGTAGATGCCGACGAGCGAACCGCCCTCGGGCGCGATCCCGTAATATTTCCGGATCAGCCCGGGGATGCCTTCGTAGGTGTGCGCCGTTGCATTGATCGTCTCTACGAGCTGCGCCTTGGATGTGCCCGCGGGCACCTTGAACGTCCACAATACGGTGTGCATGGAGCATCTCCATCTGGCAGCTTTCGGCAGCAGGTCGAGCTTGAATCGATGCGGCCGGCATGTCAAAGCCGACGATCGACCCGCGCAGCCGCTTCGGGGTTGGCCGGAGTCGGGATCGGCGGGAACCCGGAATATAATACGCACTTGGTAAGGTGCACGAGGCAGGTGAAGCCGATGGTACACGTCACTTACAAGGTGGTCCGCCACGAGGATGGCTGGGCCTACACCGTTGACGGGGTGTTCTCGGAAAGCTTTCCCACCCACGAGGAAGCGCTTGAAGCCGCACGCCACGCCGCCGCCGAACAGCGCCAGCCGGGGCGGAGCGAAACGATCGAATATGAGGACGAGCACGGCAAATGGCATACCGAGCTCGCGCTCGGCACCGATCGGCCGGAGACCGACGTCGAGGATAGCGCTTAGGCGGCCTCAGGATCAGCGCAAGATAGCGAGTATCGAGGCCTGCTCACGCCGACTCCCTCTCCCCGGTCTGGAGAGGGAGGGCAAAGCTTCATCGCCGCCGTCATCGAAACGAGGCAAAGAACTCGCCTCGCGGCGCGGCAAAGCAGCTAAACGCACGCCTGCGCCTGCGCCTGCGATCAGAACCAGAAGCGGTGGCAGCGGTAGGGACCGACGACCAGCTCGTGATAGCACTTGACGTAGCCGCCGTGCCGATGGCGGTACCCCGCATTCTGCACCTGACCCGTAGCCGCGGCGGCGGTCGCGGCCTGCTGCAGGGCCGCCGGATTGACCGGAGCGGCGCTCGCGCTTTGCCAGCAGACGAGGCCGAGACCGGCGGCGACACTCAAGGCAACTAACATCGTACGCATGGGTATTCTCCCCTCCAGACGCCAACAAAGGAAAATTACGCCGCTACCGTGCCGTTCCGCAAGGCTGCAGCGCGCATCCGGCTCACTCGGGCGCGCGGTGTTGTTGGAAAACCTCAACCCGCACCGGCAGCACGGCGCCGAACCAGGCGGCGTGCGCCGTATGGTCGCGATAGTCGTCACCGGTTTCCGGATGGAGGAGGATGGTCAGTCCGTCGCGGTTGAGCATGAGCCACGGCACGAAGGATGACAGCATGCCGCTAGGAAAAGCGATCTGATACATCGCTTGCGTGTGCGGTCCGACGAGTTCGTCGTGCCAGCGCCCGAGTTTAGCCCGCGGAAATTCCGCGGCGACGCGCTGCCGCAGGCGCTCGGCCCGGCCACGGGTCGTCGCCGGATCGTAGTAGACGTGGGCGTGGTACTCGGCGATCGATCGGTGATCTCTGCGGTCAGCCTTCGCGCGTGGAATTGCGGGCATTCTCTTCGACCTCAACATCCGGCACGGGGTTTGCTTGGAACGCGTTGACCATCACCAGACGATAGCACGTGTCGCTGGGCGCCGGCTTGAGCTTGCAAGCCGTTGCCGCGCGCCTCATGCTCTCCGCCGATCCGGGATCGCGCCTGGGGCTAGTATGTATCTGGCATCGATCGTTCTGCTGCTCTTCGTCCTGCCGGCGGGCTGCGTGATCGGGCAGATGCTGTGGTTCGGCGGCGCGGCCGATGTCATGCTTCTCGTCGGCAAGTGGTTCGTGTTCTGGGCGGTCGGCGTCCGGCTGTTCATTGCCGGCGTGCGGCAGGTGGCGCAGCCGCAATTCACGGCCGAGAGCATTTTCGAGATCAAGGATCGCGCGGCACTCGGCATCGTGCGCGAGTTGGGCTTTGCCAACCTTTCGACGGGCACGCTGGGCTTGGCGAGCCTGGCGGTGCCGGCCTGGGTCGCGCCTGCCGCCATTGTCGGCGGCCTCTTCTACGGCCTTGCCGCCGCGGGCCACGCGCTTCGCGGCAAGAGGAATTTCAAGGAGCAGACGGCATTGATCTCCGACATTTTCGCCTTCGTCATCCTCGCTGTTTTTGTCGTGAGCCGGGGCTTTTGAAGCCGGCGTCCCGGTCCGGCCCGCGCGTAAGGCCGGCGGTTGCGCAGCGCCGTCCAGGTCCAGGCGCGGATGCGGGCAAGGCCGCGGTCGAAACTCACTGCGCCTGCACGGTCTGGCGGCGAGGGTGGTAGAGGCCCGCCAACAGGACGGCGAGGATGCCGGTGAGAAAGATGCCGTCGAAAGTCCCGGCGCCGCCGAGCGAAGCGACCGGCGCGCCGAGGCCGCGCACTTTGTCGAGGTTGGTGAGGTCGGCGCCGATGAGGGTGCCGAGGCTGCCGCCCACATAGGCGAGCGGCGCGGCGTTCTCCCGCGCCAGAATCCATGCGACCACGGCGGTGATCAAGGCCGGCCAGAACACCGGTACCGCAATGCCGACCCCCGGCACCGGGTCCGCGAGCCAGTGCAGCACGACGGCGACGATCGCGGTGGCGATCAGTCCCTTGACCCACATCTGCCGGGTGATGAGCAGATAAAGCGACATCAGCGTCGGGATGACGGCGCCGCCGACATTGACGGCGATGACGGTGCCCGGCCAGTGCTCCACGACCGGCACGGTGTACTGCATGCCGAAGAATTCGATGGCCTGGTTGGACACGACCGGCTCATGCGGCAGCTCGGCGATCGGGATGTTGAAATAGCTGCCGATCAGGGATGCCAGCAGCAGCAGCATGGCGGTATTCGAACTGACGCCCAGGTTCAGATAGGCGCGGCGCAGCGCGCCGACGATGAGAAGGATGAAGAGAATGAAGAAAACGCCGACAAGAATGGAAAAGAAGCCGGGCGTCAGCGGCAGGTAGTGGAATTGGCTCATCTGCATCGGTAGTGCTCCGGACGGTTAACCTACCCCCTATCGAAGGGTTGCGAAATCGGCGTCCGGCCTTGCTGCAAGTCCGCAGATTCCGCTTTGCTTGAAGGCGGCGACGGCTTGCCCGCCTTGCGACTCTGATGCGCGAGCCTATAATCCGGCGCTTCCTTCGCGCAGGGGATTCCATTTGGCGCCGCCGGGAGCAAAATCCGTAGCCGTCATCATGGGCAGCCAGTCTGACTGGCAGACCATGCGGCATGCCGCCGAGACGCTTGACACGCTGGGTGTAAGCTACGAGGCGCGCATCGTTTCCGCCCATCGCACCCCCGAGCGGCTCTACGCTTTCGCCAAAGGCGCGAAGGCTGCGGGCTTCAAGGTGGTCATCGCCGGCGCGGGCGGGGCCGCGCACCTGCCGGGCATGACCGCCGCTTTGACCAGCCTGCCGGTGTTCGGGGTACCGATCGAGTCGAAAGCGCTGTCGGGTCTCGACTCGCTCTATTCGATCGTGCAGATGCCGCCGGGCGTTCCGGTCGGGACGCTGGCAATCGGGCAGGCGGGTGCGGTCAATGCGGCGCTGCTTGCCGCCAGCGTCTTGGCGTTGAGCGATCCGGCGCTAGCGGACCGGCTCGATGCCTGGCGGCAGCGTCAGACGGCCGGCGTCGGCGAGGCGCCGAAGGATGGGGGCGCGTGAGCGTCCTCGCGCCCGTTCTCGCACCGGGAGCCACGATCGGCATTCTGGGCGGCGGACAGCTCGGCCGCATGCTGGCACTGGCGGCGGCGCGCATCGGCTTCAAGTGCCACGTGTTCGCACCGACTCCCGACTCGCCTGCCTTTGACGTCGTCCACCGCGTGACCCACGCGGACTACGCCGACACGCAGGCGCTCGACCGCTTTGCGGCCGACGTTGATGTCGTGACCTATGAGTTCGAGAACGTTCCGGCCGAGACCGCGACCTTTCTTGCCGCGCGTGTTCCGGTCCTGCCCGACCCGAAAGTTCTGGCGACGACGCAGGACCGGCTGGCGGAAAAGAATTTCGTTGCCGGCCTCGGCATCCGTACCGCGCCCTATGCCGCGGCCGGCGCGCCGTCAGAACTCGCAACCGCGCTCGACCGGATCGGCCGGCCTGCGGTGCTCAAGACGCGGCGGTTCGGCTACGACGGCAAAGGCCAGGCAACCATCGACAACGGCACCGATCTCGCGGCGGCGTGGAGCGAGGTCGGCGGACAGCCTTGCATCGTCGAAGCGTTCGTGCCGTTCGCGCGCGAGGTCTCCGTCGTCGCCGCACGCGGCAGGGACGGCAGCGTCGAATGCTTCGACGTCAGCGAAAACGAGCACCGCGCGCACATCCTCAAGATCTCGCGCGTGCCGGCCGACCTGCCGGAGACGACCGCGCACGCAGCGCGGCGCATAGCCGAGGCCATCGCGGACAGCTTCGCCTATGTCGGGGTGCTCACGGTCGAGATGTTCGTGCTGCGCGACGGCGGTCTGCTCGTCAACGAGATCGCGCCCCGGGTGCATAATTCCGGCCATTGGACCATCGACGGTGCCTCGGTCTCGCAGTTCGAACAGCACCTCCGGGCGGTGGCAGGCTGGCCGCTGGCGAGGCCGGTGCGCCGCGGTCGCGTGGAAATGATCAACCTCATCGGCAACGAGGTCGACGACTTTCGATCCTGGCTCGCCGTTCCCGGCGCTTGCGTCCACCTCTATGGCAAGACGGCGGTGCGCCCGGGCCGCAAGATGGGCCACGTCACGCGGGTGTTTGCGGATGAGAATGCGCCGGGTGCCGGCGGGGGGAGCGGCTGATCGGCCGCGCGGGACGCCGGCACGCCAGCTCCGAGCGGAAATGCCTCGGTAACCTCAGCAAACGGCCGGCTTGTGGACTTGCCGGCGTCATTCTGCTAGAAAACGCGTCAAGTTGGCGCAGGCGCACAGCGCTTGCGCCGCCTTTTCATCGACAGGTGCACAGACAAAGGAGGATGCGTGCAGGTTCTCGTTCGCGACAACAATGTCGATCAAGCCCTTAAGGCGCTGAAGAAGAAGATGCAGCGAGAGGGCATTTTCCGCGAGATGAAGCTCCGCGGTCATTACGAAAAACCATCGGAAAGAAAAGCAAGAGAGAAGGCCGAGGCGATCCGGCGCGCCCGCAAGCTCGCGCGCAAGCGCCTGCAGCGCGAGGGCTTGTTGCCGATGAAGCCGAAACCCGTCGGTGCCGCCGCCGGCGGCAGGTCCGGGCCGCCGCGCGCGCCGCGCTTCGGTTGATCCACTACGAACGTTGCCGACGGCGCCGGCCGTGCCTTGCCCGCGTCTTGTTTTAGCCGGCCGGGTCTATCGTCCAGCTTCTCCGTGATTTACCGTAGGCGCCGAGGGTGCCGCCGTGCCACGAGACCGGATAACGGACGCAGTTGCCGCGCGAAGCACGGGCCGCTGCCGGAAGAAGCGGACAGCACCGGCGCGCGTGTGGTTGGTGGCTTCGACGTTCGCGGCACTGGCGCTGGCCGGCTGTGCGTCGCTCGGCAATCCGCCGGCTTCGCCAAGGGACGATGCGCTCTACGCAAACTCGCAATCCAACCTGGTTTCACTGACCGAGGTCGTTGAAAAGCACCCCGACGACCCGCAGGCCTATAACATGCGCGGCTCGGTGCTGGGCGGGGCGGGGCGGCAGGAACAGGCGCTGGCCGATTTCAACAAGGCGATCAGCCTCGATCCCAACTATGCTCAGGCCTACGCCAACCGCGCCCTCGTCTATCGGGACGCGGGCCGGTTCGATCTCGCGCTCGCCGACTATAACCGGGCGCTTGCGCTCGATGGCTCTTACGCGTCGGCCTATCTCGGCCGCGGCATCGTGCACCGCCAGCAAGGGCACGGCGCGCAGGCGCTCGACGACTTCAACAAGGCGATCGCGCTCAAGCCCGACAACGCCCAGGCGTACTACAATCGCGGCCTGCTCTATCAGGGGCAGCGCCAGCATCAATTCGCGATCGACGACTTCTCGACCGCCATCGGGCTGGCGACGCAGAAGCCCGAGCCCTACGTGGCGCGGGCACTGAGCCACCTCGCCGTCGGCGACGCCAAATCGGCCACGAGCGACCTCGACGACGCGGTCCAGATCGAGCCGCGGAACCTGCAGGCATGGACGAGCCGCGGACTGGCCTACGAGCGCCTTGGGCAACGGGAGAAGGCGGCAGGCTCCTACGCCAGGGCACTCAACATCAACGACAAATACGAGCCGGCGCGAACCGGCTTCGCCCGCGTCGGCGGCAAGGTCGGGCAGACGTATCAGACGTTCTAGGCGACGGACGCGATCGCCGCAGCGATTGCGCACGAGAGGGCCGCGAGGAAGCGCCGATGACCATCACGCTCAATCACACCATCGTTCCAGCCCGCGACAAGACTGCCGCAGCCAAGTTCTTCGCCCGCATCTTCGGGCTCAAGCGGGCGCGCACCGACTATTTCGCGCCCGTGCGTGTCAACAAATCGCTGACGCTCCTGTTCGACGAAGACTCGAAGTTCGAGAGCCATCACTACGCTTTCCATGTCAGCAACCGCGAGTTCGACGCTATCCTCGCCCGCATCAAGAAGGCGAAAATCACCTTCGGCAGCGCGCCCTGGAGCCTCGAAGACGGCAAGCTCAACGATTGGAACGGCGGCCGCGGGGTCTACTTTCAGGACCCCAACGGGCACGTGCTCGAGCTCATGACCGTGCCGCAGTGATCCATGGGCGTGGCTCGGAAGCGACCGCGCCGGACCGCGCCGCGCTCGCCCGCGGATGATCCGCCTCGACTAATCCAAATCGCCGGCGAGGAAACGGCCGACGGCGTGCAGCGCGCCATTGGCGTCGAGGTCCTCATGCCCGCCGTCGAGGAAGCGCGCGATGTGCTTCGGCGCTTTCGTCAGCGCAAACAGCTCTTCTCCCATGGCGTAGGGAACGACGGCATCTTGTTTCCCGTGCAGGATGAGGACCGGTGCGGTGACCTTTCCGATACGCTCGTCGGAGCGGAATTGATCTCTCATCAGTAGGCGCACCGGCATGTACCAATAGTGCGTGGCCGCCACTGCGACAGCCGAAGTGAATGGCGCTTCCAGGATTACGCGCCCGACCGGCCGCTCCGCCGCGAGCGCGATGGCAACGGCGGTGCCGAGCGACTCGCCCCACAACACGAGGTGCTGCGCCGGATAGTGCGCGGCGGCAAAGGCGTAGGCCGCCTCGCTGTCAGCGATAAGTCCCGCTTCGCTCGGGCTTCCGCTTGAGCCGCCGTAGCCGCGGTATTCCAGCGCGACCAGACCGATTCCGTCGGCGATCAGCTTGCGGAAGCGGTCGACGCGATATCGCAGCGCGCCGCCATTGCCATGGAAATAGAGAATGACCGGTTTGCCGTCGCGTGGCGGGACATGCCAGGCGATCGTGTCGACGCCGTCAGCAGCGGTAAGCGTCACCTCTTCGGCCTCGGGCAGGCCCGCCTGCGCCGGCGGAGTGCGGACGGTTTCCGGGAAGTACATCAGCGAACGCTGCGCATAGTAGAGAAAGGCGCCGATGCCGAGGTACAGGCAGAGAATAAGGACGGCGGTCCACTTTAGCGCGGTCATTGCCGTTGCGACCCAGGGCGCATCTTGGCGTTGGCGCCAAATGCTTTCGACGATCCTGCGAAACAACGCGAGGGCGCAATCAACAGACGGCGGCATGACGGTGCTGCCGCGGTCCGCCGCGCCGCCGCGCCTTGGCACATTTGCGATCCTCGCCTCATGTTTGGCTGGGCCAGGGCGCACGCCGGAAGTCTCCCGCTCTCTATTCGACATTGTCGCACGGACCGTCGCGCCGGTGCGGCCGGGCTTGTCGCAAAAACAAACCGGCCGGCTTGGTCGAAGCCGGCCGGTGCAATTGAGCGCAACAGACCACGATCAACGGCAGACCTGCACGGTCCGCATCTGGTAACCGTAGTCCTCTACCCAGACTCGGCGCTGTCCCCAGTGGCAGCCCGGTGCCAGTTGGGCATACGCAGTCGGCGGGGGCGGGTAATAGGCGGTTGGCGGAGGCGGATAAGGGGCTGCGGCCGCCGGCGGTGGATAGTAGTCCGGCGGGGGCGGGGGATAGTAGCCCGGCGGGGGCGGCGGATAATAACCGGGCGGCGGCGGACCGTTGGCGATGGCGGTGCCGACGATGGCCCCGGCGAGGATGCCGCCAAAGATTCCGGCGCCGACGACGCAGCCGACACAGCCGGCCTTCGCCGGGGCCGGAGCGGCCAAGGACGCAAGGCCGACGCTCGCGGCCGCGGCGGCCGCGACAAGCAATTTGTGCATGTGTTCTCCTGATTGGACCGGTCGGGCGCCGATCACGAACGTGAATCGACGGAAGTCCCCCCGTGAACCCCCGGCCGCCCCCGTCGCTCCTAGTAAGAACGCATTATTTGGCGGAAATTTGGTGTAAAGATTCTGCTCTGCAGCAACGATATCGCTGAGCAGCATTATTGCAGAGAGGCGGCGCCGCCAAAAAGGCGCGCCGCCGTCATTTTGCGCCGTGAACGAATGCTACGGGTCGATCAGTAGCAGGCAGAGACCCACGCCCACCCGTTCCATGCCCGCCGGCAGCCATAGTAACCAGGTCCGTAATAGGGGGATGGGGCGTAGCCGTAGTTGGAGTAGCCGTAGTTGGCGTAGCCGTAGTTGCCGTAGTTGCCGTAGCCGTAGTTGCCGTAGTAGCCGTACGGATAATAGTAGGGTGCTGCCAGCGCGCTGCCGATGAGGGCGCCGACCGCAAATCCGCCGAGGCCCCAGCCCCAACCCCAGCCGCCGCCGCGCCAAGCATTTGCCGAACTCGACATCGCCAACGTCGCCGCGCCGATTGTGACCGCCGCAACCAAAGTAGTCAGAATCTTCCTCATGGCATCACCTCGATCAGGTTGGTTTGCTCACTTGCAATCAAAACGAACCCCCTGTCGCCTAAGTTCCCATCTATCGGTGAATGGTGACTGAACAGTGATGCCCGAATGTGGCCATCATTTTAATTCGCTGAAGCCCGTCTGAGCGTCGTGTCGCTTACCTACGCCGTCGGTGACATCCATGGCTCGCTGCGCAAGTTGCGCGGCCTGATTGCGCGCTGTTGGGAGCACGCTGGGGAGCAGCCGGTCACGTTCGTCTTTCTCGGCGACTATATCGACCGCGGTCCGGAAAGCGCCGGCGTCGTCGGCTATCTCATCGACATGCAAGCGGCGCTAGGCGAGCGATGCATTGCCCTCATGGGAAATCACGAGGCGTTCGCGCTCGGCGTCATGGAGGGGACAACCGACGCCGACCATTGGCTGTCTCAGGGCGGCGCGGAGACGCTGCGCAGCTACGGCGTCGCCAGCGTCCGCGACTTGCCGCGCGAACACGTCGAGTGGATGCGCTCGCTTCCCTTGAGCTACGACGATGGCCAGCGCTTTTTCGTGCACGCCGGCGTCGATCCGAACAAGCCGTTCGACGCGCAGGACGACCACGACCTGCTGTGGATCAGAGAGCCGTTCCTTTCCAGCCGCCGCCAGCTTGGCCGCCTCGTCGTGCATGGCCACACGCCGCTGGCGACCGCGGCCCCTGATCTGCGCGACAATCGCCTGAACCTCGACACCGGCGCGGTGTTCGGCGGCCCGTTGACGGCGGCCGCCTTTTCCCCCGCGGAGCCTGCGCCGATTGCATTTCTGCAAGTCCGCTGAGGGATACGTCCAAAGGGCTGATGCAAAGCTCCCGCGGGCCGCTAGGCTGTGCGCCGGGGCTTTTTGCGCTCGGCTCTATGCGTCAATCCGTCGCAGGGAGGGCCGGTCGATGGTGCGCTGCGACAGCTGACTTATGACGCGCTGGTCCCCTTTCGGCAATGTTTCTTCGATTGCGCGGTCGTAAAGCACACCGCCAGCGGCCCACGGAACCCAGGGCGGCTGGAGTGCCGCAGCAAGGCGGCTGGTGCGCCCAGCCGCAGGCATCGGCCGCCAACCCTCGATTGCGGGCTCGACGCCCAGCGCCCGCATTTGATCTCCGCGCATCTCGCGCGCCGGGATATAACCGCCGCGCAGCCGAATTTGAAGGCCTGCGTTCGCATCCGTCGACCCGAAGCAAGGACGGAGACGGAGCCGCTGGCCGGGATGCCCGATCGCCTCGTCAAGCGCCGCGGCGCAAGGCGCAGCCGATCCGCCGGCTAGGCGATGATATCGGGGGTGAGCTGATCCTCGATGAAGGTGATGCGGTCGCGCAATTGCAACTTGCGTTTCTTGAGGCGCTGCACCTGGATCACGTCGGCGCCGGGCGAAGTCCTGCAGCGCAGCGATCGCGGCGTCGAGGTCGCGATGCTCCTGCTGCAGGCGCGCAAGCTGCGCCCGAAGCTCGCGTTCTTCCTCTTTTGTCATCGCCGCCTTGTCGCGCCTGGCACGCCGGTGGCACGCTCTTAGGCCGTAAGTCCCTATGGATTATCGCGTTTTGGTCAATGTCCGACAAGCCCGCGGCTGACGCGATGCACAGCGGGATTTTCGCGGCGGCGGAATTGGAGTATAATTACATGCGGTTGTGCTGGTGTAGGGGGTCGGCAGCAATTCTGACGCAAGGAGATATGCCACATGGCAATTGAATCGCATCTTGCGGAACTCGAGAGACGGCACCAGGCGCTGGAGCAGGAGATCAGTGAAGCGCTTGCCCATCCGTCGACGGACGACTTGAAGATTGCCGAATTGAAGCGGCGCAAGCTGCACGTCAAGGACGAGATTTCCCGCCTGAAGCAGGACGCGGTCGTACATTAGTAGATTTAGAGTAGACTTAGGTTGTGGTTGAATTGTCCGCGCGTCCCCGCGAAAAGCGGGGACGAGGATAGTTTCGTTATTCCAAAATTCTACTTATCCCCGACCGGGTGGTCCTAGGGTCGAGCAAACCCCGTATCTGAACGAGAGTGGCATCGTCCGGGCTTGATTGCCGTTAGGGAATTTGGAATGAGCAAACCCGTGATCTTTACGATTTCCGCTGTCTGGGACGGCGATGCGTCAGTCTGGAGCGGCCATTGTGATGAAATTCCGGCCGCCGCTGATGCGCCGACGCTGGACGCGTTGCTGGCAAAAGTCTCGGGCCATGGCGCTCGATCTACTTCCCGACAACCATCCCGATGTCGATCCCTCCTCGCTATTCCTTCAGATCACTGCGCTGCGTGAAGCAGAGCCCGCGACGATCTGATGGCGCCTCAATTCGACCGCGCTCTGCGGGATTTGTTGCGAGCGGCTGGTTGTTCTTTCGTGCGCTAAGGCAAAGGGCGCCACGAAATCTGGTATAGCCCGATCACGAAGCGCAATTTTCCAGTCGCGGTCGGCATCGCGAGCCGTCATACCGCCAATGCCGTTCTCCGGCAGGCAGGGCTGCCGAAAGCCTTTTGAGTAATAAAACGTGCCGGCCGCCCCTCAACGGCGCGAGAGTATTCTGTTCCCAGCCATGCAGGTGCCGTCCTGTCGCGGGAAAAGATGCCGGCGGCTTCACACCCCCTTCGCCACCTCGCGCAGCTTGAACTTTTGCAGTTTCCCGGTGCTGGTCTTCGGAATATCGGCGAACACCATATGGCGTGGGCACTTGTAGGCGGCGAGGTGGGAGCGGCACCAGGCGATCAGCTCTTCGGCCGTGGCGCTGGCGCCGGGCTTGAGCTCCACGAATGCGCATGGCGTCTCGCCCCATTTCTCGTCGGGCTTGGCGACCACGGCGACGGCGGCGACCGCCGGATGCTTGTAGAGCGCATCTTCGACTTCGATCGAGGAAATGTTCTCGCCGCCGGAAATGATGATGTCCTTGGAGCGGTCCTTGAGCTGGATGTAGCCGTCGGGATGGATGACGCCGAGATCGCCGGAGTGAAACCAGCCGCCGGCGAACGCCGCCTCGGTCGAGGCCTTGTTCTTGAGATAGCCTTTCATCACCACGTTGCCGCGGAACATCACTTCGCCGAGCGTCTCGCCGTCGCGCGCGACCGGCTGCATCGTTGCCGGATCGAGCACGTCGAGCTCCTCGAGCACCGGATAGCGCACGCCCTGGCGCGCCTTCTTTGCCGCCTGCTCGTCAGCCGGGAGGCTGTCCCAGTCGCCATGCCAGTCGTTGACGGTGGCCGGCCCGTAGGTCTCGGTCAGGCCGTAGACGTGGGTGACGTTGAAGCCGGCGGCTTTCATCGCTGCGAGCACCGCCTCGGGCGGCGGCGCCGCCGCGGTCACGAACTCGACGACGTGCGGCAACGGCTTCTTCTCCTGCGGCGCGGCGTTGAGCAGCGTCGACATCACGATCGGCGCGCCGCACAGGTGGGTGACCTTGTGCGCGGCGATCGAGTCGAAGACCGGCGCTGCGCGCACCGCCCGCAGGCAGACATGCGTGCCGGCGACGATCGACAGCGTCCACGGAAAGCACCAGCCGTTGCAGTGGAACATCGGCAGCGTCCACAGATAGATCGGGTGCCGCTGCATGCCGCAGGTGATGACGTTACCCATCGCGAGCAGATAGGCGCCGCGATGATGGTAGACGACGCCCTTCGGATCGCCGGTCGTCCCCGACGTGTAGTTGAGCGAGATAGCGTCCCACTCGTCATTCGGCATCCGCCAGGCGAAATCGGCGTCGCCGGCGTTCAGGAAGTCCTCGTATTCCAGATCGCCGAGGCGTTCGCCGGCGCCGGAAAATTCCGGGTCGTCATAGTCGATGACCAGCGGCTTTGCCTTGGCGCCAGCGAGCGCGTCTTTCATCACCTTGGAAAATTCGCGGTCGATGATGAGCACCCTGGTCTCGGCATGGTCGAGCGTGAAGGCGAGGATGCCGGCGTCGAGCCGCGTGTTGAGGGTGTTGAGCACGGCGCCGGTCATCGGCACGCCGTAGTGCGCCTCGACCATGGCCGGCGTGTTGGCGAGCATGACCGAAACCGTGTCGCCGCGCTTGATGCCGCGCCGCGCCAGCGCCGATGCGAGCTTTTTCGCGCGCGCATAGAACTCCCGGTAGGTCGAGGAGCGTCGGCCGTGGATGATCGCGGTCACGTCCGGGTAGACCGTTGCCGCGCGCGCCAGGAAGGACAATGGCGTGAGTGGCTGGTGGTTCGCCGCGTTGCGGTCGAGGCCGGTATCGTAGGGCGTCGGCATGGTCGATCCTCCCTGGAACCCGAGCCTATAGAATGCAAGCGACTCTGATCAATGGCGCGGCCATTGGATCAATGGCGAACGGCGAATTAAAACGATTATCTTTGTCCTAATCCCGTCGCCATTTGCCGCTCGCGTTTGGGGTAAAGTAGAGACTTTGGAGAACGCGCCATGGACGCCCGCTCGAGCCGCTACCACGAGGTCTACGCCCGCTGGCAGCGCGACCCGCAAGGCTTCTGGGCCGAAGCGGCCGCAGCTATCGACTGGTTCGAAAAGCCCAAAACCGTTTTCGACGCGGCGGCGGGAATTTACGGCCGCTGGTTCGTCGGCGGCGTCTGCAACACCTGCTTCAATGCGGTCGACCGCCACGTCAACGCTGGGCGCGGCGAGCAGGCCGCGATCATCTACGATTCGCCGCTCGCCGGGGTCAAGCGCACCATCACCTATCACCGCCTGATGACCGAGACGCAGGTGCTCGCCGCCATGCTGCGCGATCTCGGCGTCGGCAAGGGCGACCGCGTCATCCTCTATATGCCGATGGTGCCGGAGGCGGCGATCGGCATGCTCGCCTGCGCGCGCATCGGCGCCATTCATTCGGTCGTGTTCGGCGGCTTTGCCGCGCGCGAACTCGCCACCCGCATCGACGACGCCAAGCCGAAGGTGATCCTCTCGGCAAGCTGCGGCCTCGAGCCGGGCCGCATCGTCGCCTACAAGCCACTGCTCGACGAGGCGATCTCGCTCTCGCAGCACAAGCCCGACGCCTGCCTCATCCTGCAGCGTCCGCAGGCGGAAGCGCCGCTGGTCGCCGGCCGCGACCACGACTGGGCCAAGGTGCGCGATCACGCGCTCATCCACGCCCGCTCGGTCTACGATTGCGTGCCGGTCGAGGCGACCGATCCGCTCTACATCCTCTACACCTCGGGAACGACGGGGCGCCCGAAGGGCGTGGTGCGCGACAATGGCGGCCACATGGTCGCGCTCGAATGGTCGATGAAGAATCTCTACGGCATCGATCCGGGCGAGGTGTATTGGGCGGCGTCCGACGTCGGCTGGGTGGTCGGCCACAGCTACATCGTCTATGCGCCGCTCTTCCACGGCTGCACGACGATCCTCTACGAGGGCAAGCCGGTCGGCACGCCCGATGCCGGCGCGTTCTGGCGCGTGATCGCCGAGCACGGCTGCGCCGCCATGTTCACGGCGCCGACCGCGTTCCGCGCCATCAAGAAGGAAGATCCGCAGGGCAAGTTTCTGGCGCAATACGATTTGGCGAAATTCCGCACGCTGTTCCTGGCCGGCGAGCGCGCCGATCCGGACACGATCATGTGGGCGGAGAAGCTTCTGAAAGTGCCGGTGATCGATCACTGGTGGCAGACCGAGACCGGCTGGGCGATCGCCGGCAATCCGGTCGGCCTCGGCATGCTGCCGGTCAAATACGGCTCGCCGACGGTGACGATGCCCGGCTACGATCTGCGCGTCGTCGATGAGGCGTGCCGCGAGGTCGCGCCGGGCACGATGGGCTCGATCGTGCTCAAGCTGCCGCTGCCGCCGGCGTGCCTGCCGACGCTGTGGAACGCGGACGAACGCATGCGCGAAAGCTACCTCGACGAATTTCCCGGCTACTACAAGACCGCCGACGCCGGCTTCAAGGACGAGGACGGCTACGTCTTTGTGATGGGCCGCACCGACGACATCATCAATGTCGCCGGCCATCGGCTTTCGACCGGCGGCATGGAGGAGGTGCTCGCCTCGCATCCCGCCGTCGCCGAATGCGCCGTGCTCGGCATCAAGGACGAGCTCAAGGGCGAGGTGCCGTGCGGCTTCATCGTGCTCAAATCCGGCGTCAACCGGCCGCCGGTAGAGATCGAGAAGGAGTGCATTGCGCTCATCCGCGAAAAGATCGGCCCGGTCGCCGCCTTCAAGCTCGCCATCACCGTGGCGCGGCTGCCGAAGACGCGCTCGGGAAAAATTCTACGTGGGACTATCAAGAAGATCGCCGATGGCGAAAGCTGGACCATGCCGGCCACAATCGACGACCCGGTGGTCCTCGATGAGATCGGGAGCGCGTTGAAAGAGAAGGGGGTGCGAATATAATTCTTAGCCGGCAACGAGCGAAGCGAAGTGGCCTCAGCCGCTACTTTGTGTATTCGCGAACCCGTGGCCGCGTAGCGCGGCACTAAATTCGATTTGGTACGTTACACGGCATGATGCGGTTTGCCGGGCTTTCGATCGTATTCATCCTGGCCGTGTCGGCCGCGCAGACCGGCGCGCAGCCACAGGCAAATGCGCCGGCAACGCAGAACCGGTCCGTGCCCACCGAAAATTCGTCCGAAAGACCAGCTGCCGCGCAGCCGCCGACCGTCGACGACATCTGCCGCGCGCTCGAGGAGGACGCGGCGGAGAATGAGCTTCCGGTCGAGTTCTTCGCCCGCGTCATCTGGCAGGAGAGCCGCTTCAACGCGCGGGCGGTAAGCCGCGCCGGAGCACAGGGCATCGCGCAGTTCATGCCGCGCACCGCCGACTGGCGCGGCCTTGCCGATCCGTTCGATCCGATCGGGGCGCTGCGCCATTCGGCGAGCTATCTGCGCGACCTGCGCAACAGGTTCGGCAATCTCGGTCTCGCCGCGGCCGGCTACAACGCCGGCCCGGGGCGCGTCAGCGCATGGCTGGCCGGCCACCGCACGCTGCCGAGCGAGACGCGCAACTATGTGGCGATCGTCACCGGCTGGACAGCCGATGAATGGGCCTCGCCGTCGCCGCCGGAGACCGCGGAAACCACGATCCCGCAGGGGCTGCCGTGCACCCGGCTCGCCAATCTCATCCTGGCACCGAAAGAGGAGGCGCAGCGCATCGCCGGCTATGTGCCGCGCTGGGGCGCGCAGCTGACGTCCAACTGGTCGGAGAGCCGGGCCTGGGCGACCTATCGCGCCCTGCAGAAGCAGTATGCCTCGCTGATCGGTGACCGCGAGCCGATCGTGCTGCACGGCCGCTTGCCGGGCATGGGATCGGCAACTCGCTACATCATCCGCATCGGCGACGACAATCGCGCCTATCTGGAGAAATTGTGCGCCAAGCTCATCGCCGCCGGCGGGGCTTGCGTCGTGTTGCGGAACGGCCTCGGGCGCGGGTGACAGCGGTTCATTCCGCGAGCCGCAAAGTGCCGCTGTGCCGGAACAGCGTCGGGGTGACCTTTCGAATTGTGGCCATGGATTCCGGGTCGAGGTCAACGCCCGCGCGGCGAAATATCTACTCGTTCTTGCCGCCGAGCTGCTTGAGCTTGGCGAACACGGCCTCGACGTTGAGATCGTCGGATTTCTTTTCGGCCGCGGGCGTTGCCGGCTCTTCCTTCGGCGCGGTGGTCACGGAAGCGGGGAGCAGCGTCGCGCCGTGCGCCTCGACCGGCGCCGGCTTCTCCTTGGCCGCGCGCTGCACTTCGAGGTCGAGGTCGATCTGTGAGCAAAGGCCCAGGGTCACCGGATCGAGCGGCGTCAGGTTGGTCGAGTTCCAGTGGGTGCGCTCGCGGATCGCCTGGATCGTCGATTTCGTGGTGCCCACGAGCCGCATGATCTGGCTGTCCTTCAGCTCGGGGTGGTTGCGCACCAGCCAGAGGATGGCGTTCGGGCGATCCTGGCGGCGCGACACCGGGGTGTAGCGCGGGCCTTTCTTCTGCTTGGCCTCCGGCAGGCGCACCTTCGGGTCGGCAATGTGCAGCCGGTGGGTCGGATGGGCCTCGGCGTCGGCGATTTCCTCGCGGGTAAGCTGCCCGGTCAGGATCGGATCTAGTCCCTTGATGCCCTGCGCGGCGTCGCCGTCGGCGATCGCCTTCACTTCGAGCGGGTGCAGGTTGCAGAATTGTGCAATCTGGTCGAACGACAGCGCCGTGTTCTCGACCAACCATACTGCCGTCGCTTTCGGCATCAGGGGCGCGATAGCCATGGGCAAATCTCCTTTGCGCTCCGCCCGCCCGTCCGGGCGAAGCCACTTACGTCATCAGCGATGACTGGAAAGCTCGACCGAATATAGGCGCTGCATCGCCGGCGTGCAACGTGAACATACGCCACCAGCCGATGGTTTAGATCAGGAGTTCCCGGCAGACGATGACGCGACTGAGGCAATCCGATCCCAGCTTGGCACGCTGATCTGGGTCGATTCGGCCTGGCAAGAGAGGAGATGGCAATGCGCGATCCTTCTCTTGTTGCCTCAAAAGCGGACATTCGTCAGCAGGCGATCAAAGGTGGCGAAGGGCCAATCGCGGACTAAGTGCATCGCAACAAAAAGCAGCTATTCGATTAAGTCGTCGGCGGTGGCGAGACAACTTCTCTGGAATTGTGAGACCGAGCGCCTACGCCGCGTCTCTCGAGGGCTTTTCGGGGTCGCACATCGGGGGGCGGCGCCATGGCGAAGACCTGGAGGAGGATGCGCCGCGGTATGAACCGGTCGTCGTTTACGAGAAAGCTGAAGATGAAACCGACCCCGAGCACGAGGATACCGAGCAGAAACGAGTAGACGATGGCGCGATCGGGATAGTTGTCCTTGAGGCTCGCTACCATCATGGGTCCCAAGATCCCGGCGGCCGACCAGGCCGTGAGGATGACGCCGTAGACCCGCGACATGCGCTTCTGCCCATAAACGTCAATCACCATGGACGGCATGATCGCGAAGCCGCCACCGAAGCAGCTCAGCACATAGCATACAAGAATAGCGAAGACCCACGGATTGTGCTCCGTCATCAGGATGCCAAACACGATCAGCTGCGAGGCGAGCAGGAGGCGAAAGGTGTTGATACGGCCGAGCCGTTCGGACACAGCGCCCCAGACGATGCGCCCGAAGCCATTGAACAGAGAGCTGACGGCGATCAACGTGGCGCCATAGCCGGCCAGAATAGAGCGCTCTAAGGTTGGATGGTCGAGCCTCCAGATATCCTGGTAGAGCGGCGACAGGAAGCTGACGATCGAGATGCCGGCCATGATGTTGAGAAAGAAGGTGAACCACATGATCGCGTACTGGCCGGCCAGGACATATTCCTTAAGCGGCAGGTCGGACTCTTCCTCGGCCTGGGCATAAGGGCTGGCCGCGCGGGCATCCTTCGCTGCTGACGGGACATAGCCGCTCGGGAGATAGTCGGCCGGGGGGTCCCTCAGCATCGCAGCGGAGCCGAAGGCGGCCGAGCCGAGGATGGCGCCCAGGGCTGCGAACACAAGGGCCAGATTCCGGTGGAACATGTGCATCAGAATTGGGGCAAGCACGAAGCTGAGGATGAAGGCGCCGAGCCCAAACCCCATGGCGACAATGCCGGTCATCAGTCCCTTCTTGTCGGGGAACCACTTGGTGACAGTGCTCATCGGCGTGACGTAGCCTAGGCCGATGCCGATTCCCGCGACGGCGCCGTAGCCCAGATAGAAAAGCGTCAGGCTCTTCACCGCGAGGGCGACCGCCGCCAAGGCATAGCCGGCCGCGAAGAGAAGGCCGCCGGCGACGGCCAGCTTGCGTGGTCCGATCCTGGCGAGGTTGATCCCGCCCCAGGCCGCCGACAACCCGAGGCAGCAGATGGTCAGGCTGAAGGCCCACGAGGTCTCTGTATTGGTCCAGCGGAACTGCTCGACCAGAAGCGGCTGGAAGTAGCTCCAAGCATACACGGTGCCAAGGCAGAGCTGCAGCACCGTGCACATGGTCGCAATCAGCCATCGATTGGGCACGCGTTCTTTCGCATGCATACTCACAACTCCCGGCCGGAAGCCCAACGGATTATCCGGCCGAGCTCGCCCACCTCGTCGGTACGCTCGAGCAGACGCTTGACCTGGGAGGAATCCGGGGGCGAGGCGTGCTGCTCGCTGGACAAGGAATGCCAGGCGTAACTCCGGAGGTGATCGAGCGGCCGCGACACCAGATACATCAGCCCGTAGGACGCCAGCACGCTGACGATCAAGATGATGCTGAGAAGATAGACCTCCTTGCCAATGGCCGTTTGGACCTGCAAAGCGATGTAGCCCTTGTCCATGCCGACATGCACGTACCCGGCCTCGCCGGCGAGGATGCCTGCCGTGACCTCCGAGAAGTTTCCGAGGCCCGCGAGTGTGCGGTCGTAGACGTCCTTCGCATTCTTGTAGTCGGCGAGGATCTCGTCGGGAACGCCCGGCACGAAGGTATGCGCGATGATCATGCCCTTCTCGTCCACGACGAAGACGTAGGAGATGCTGGAGATCTCGACGAATTGGTCGATGATGGACTGAAGGGCCGAATAGTTCTTGTGGACGATCAGGTCGACGTTCGAGTCGGCAATGCTGCGCGCAATCGCCCGACTGTTGTTCAGGAAATCGCCAGTCAGCTGTCGGTCCACGGTGTTGACGTAGAGGGCGGAGGTCAACGCCACAAGGAGCCCTATCATAGTGAACACGCCGAACAGAGTTTTCTGATAGAATCGTGCGATTCTCATCGCTTTGCCCAATCCTCCCACTCACCATCGCCGAACGGCACGAACCGGCCGTCTCTGACAACGGTATAGTAGACCTTGTCCGAGGCTTGGCGCCGGCCCGTGTCGCCGCCGAAAGACAGCGGCTGTCCCATGCCGAGATCGAGGTTGCCTATGGCCAGCACGGTCGCTGCCAGATCGGCACGTCTGGGATCGGCGCCCATCCGCTGGAGGATCGCAATGAAGAGTTTGGCGTTCAGATAGCCCTCGAGGCTGATGAAGTCATAGGGGAGCGGCGCATATTCCGGCTCCGCCGTCTTTCCGTGCGGATAGAGCAGGGAGTCCGGCGGCATGATGGCATCGCGGTAGCGATCCATGGCCTGGCGATACTCGCGCACCGCCGGGACCGAATCGTCGTTGTAGCTCGGGACGACCTGGGAGCTCACCAGCCGGGACGTGTAGTCTTTGTTCGAACTTCCGCTCTGCGGCGAACAGCAGCTTGAGCATGGCCCCGCTGCCGACAAACGAGATCGTCGCGACGGGGCAGTCGACGTCTCTGTCGCGCATGTCGCGGACGAATCCAGCACATGCCGGATAGGTGCCAACACAGACAACGGCATCGGGCTGGAGGCGCTGCATGATCGCCACCTGACGATCGTAGCTCTGGTCGAAGGGCGAGCCCCGCCGATAGGTGGCTTCGCCGGCGATCTCCAGACCGTGCTCGTCCAGCGCCTCGCGCAAGCCGCCCCAGCCTGCCCGGCCATAGGCGTCGGCTTGGTAAAAGACCGCAATGCGCGTTCGATTGACGGCGACGAAGTGATCGATCAGTCCCTTCATCTCCTGGTCGTATGAAGCGCGGAGGTTGAAGGAAAGCTGATCGTAGGGCGGAAGCCGGTTAGTATCTGCCCCGGTGAAGGGGAAGAACAGCAGAAAATCTTTGTCGTGATGCATCTGCAGCAGCGGCAGGGTCCGGTTCATGGTCGGTGTGCCGACATAGCTGAAGAGCGCGAAGACATCGTCTTCATCCATCAGCTTCAGCGTGTTGCGGATTGCGAGGTCGGGCTCGTACCGGTCGTCATAGGCCTTGATCACGACCCGTCTGCCGTTGACGCCGCCCGCGTTGTTGAGCGGAAGCAGGTAGGCCATGGCACCACGATAGAGTTCGATGCTGAGCGCCCGCGCGCTTGCCGAAAAATCCGCCGACATGCCGAGGCGGATTGCGCTCTGGCTGGCGTCCTGCCGATCGGCATCGGTGCCGGCCGTTTTGTCCTGCGCCGAGGCCGGCTCACCGAGGAGCGCGGCCGCGAGCAAGAGGGCCAGCGCGAGCATAGGTCTCGAGCGGCGACACTTAATTTGCGCAGCGCCGATACTTGCTTTGCGCACCTTCATACCGGCCGCTCGGAGACCCGATCGCACCATCGAAGGACGTTCTACCGAACTGCATTGGGCGTTTCAACGGCGTTCGAATGCAGTTCGTAGAGTGCTGAACGTGACGGCAGCACGATATGGCCATTTTCACACATGTCGCCTAAAGCTCGGAACTGACCCAAGTTCGAAGAGAGTAACAAGATTGTCTAACCCTAACCCTCCCAATTATCTGCGAGCCAACGATGTTGTGCATCACAGCAAATTTTAGTGCTCGACTTCCGAGATGGGTCAAAATGCGACTTTGGTCGCGCCGTCAAGGCATGACCACTCTTGCTCCAGAAGCCGACTTAAGTTGAAGCCCCAAGCGGAGCTGGCCTGCCCGATCGGACTACAGAAGGGGATCGGCACACTGAGGCCCGCTCGCTCGGTCGTGCCCCGCGAACGCAAGGGTTACGCTGCTTCCAGCCGGGCCATTTCGGTTTCGAAATCAAAGCGCAATTGCGCGCCCTCATCTTCCGGCAAACACCCCGTCATCTGCGGGAAGATAGCGCGATAGAGCGCCGTGCGGTTCGCGTCCCAAGGGATCGTCTTGGCCGCGCGCGCCTCGGCGAGAATCCGGTGCAGTTCCTCGCGCATCATGTCAGGGTCCGGATAATAGACTGGCGTCTCGAAGTTCCCGGCAGACGATGACGCGAGCTGGGGCAATCCGAACCCCACTTGCCACTCTGAGCTGGGTCGATGCGGCCTATAGAAGAGATGGCAATGCGCAATCCTTCTCGTGTTGCCGCAAAAGCGGACATTCGTCAGCAGGCGATCAAAGGCGGCGAAGCGCCACAAGCCGACATCGGCCATGTCTGTAAGCTTGAAGAAAGCGACCTTGTTGGGCGCGACCGGCGGAGTACCCTCGGTACGGATGCAGCTGCCGGGGTTCCTCGGTGTCACAAAGACCGCAGCAGACGAGTATTGAATCAGTTAAAAAGCCGGCTGCTCCCATCCAAGAAATTGGATTGTCCCGGTGAAGGGGACCGGAGATTCATTGCGGGTGCCGTGGATATCGCTCACTTCCGTAGTCGTGACTTCGGTTAGGGCTGCTTGCTCGCGCAGACAAAGTTGCTGGCGTCGTTCGGATCGCCTTCCCCCTTGTACCAGGCCTTCTGCGGGTATGGGCAGAGCGGCCGCTGCATCGCGATTCCCTTCGAGGCGTCTTTATTGTCCACATAGCTGGTGGCGACGACCTCGGTCGGGGTTTTCTTATCTTCGACCCAGGCGCTGAGTGCGACGAACAGGTCGTGGCGCGCGTCGTCCGAGGGCGGAGGCAGCATGCTCGATTGCGCGGATTCGAAACCATTCAAGCCGGTGCCACCGAGGCCGCAATGTGTGAGGCCAGGGGCCATGAACAGCCGGGCGAAATCCTGATCGGGGCCGAATTCCTTTGCGAGCTTCTCGTATAACGCCACGGTCTGGTAGGGGGCAACGATCGGATCGGCCCAGCCCTGGAAGATAATCAGCTTGCCACCGCGCGCCTTAAACCGGGTGAAATCCCCCGTCACCGCGCCGTTCAAGATGGGTCCCAGCTTCGCGTCAACCTGCGGCATGTCACGGTCGAGGTCGAAATTGCGCCAGTTCCATTCGGGGCCGAAAACCCATTTAAACAACCCATCGAAAGAAGGCTCGCCCGGCGCGTTAAGCGGGGTCTCGAGAAACGCCCAGGTGAGCACCCCCGTCTCGCTTCCAGGGGGCCAGCCATAGTAGGTCGCCTTGCCAGCATGGTCCGTAGGGCCGGAATAAAATGCGTTCGCGGTCGCGACCTCTGCGGGGGTCAGGCATTGATCTGACTCCGCGCCATGGCAGGTGAGTTTCGCGGGGTCGAAGTCGCATGCCGTGGGATCGGAGATGAAGGGGTCCGATTTGAGGCCGTTGCCTTTCGCGCTGCAGACGGAGACGGCCGCGTTGTGCAGAAGATTTAGCTTGGCGTCGGACAGCTTGTGTCCGGGTTCGAGGTTAGCCGCAATATAGTCCCAGGCAACTGCCGCATGCCCCCAGGTGCGATTGACGACCGGCGCGCCGATCAGAATGCCATCATAGTCGGTGGGATAGTACTGTGCTTCGATCAGTCCCTGCTGACCGCCGGTCGAGCAGCCCGTGAAATAGGAATGCTTCGCCGCCTCCCCATAAAACCCCTTCGCGATATCCTTCCCGACTTCCGTCATGACATGGGTCGAAAGCTTTCCCCAGTCTTCCCACTTGCGGGGGTGGCCAATGAGCGGGTCGCCATTCAGCGGAGTCGAGGGGGCCGTTCCCATATCGGTCGTAGCGGATGCGTAACCCCGTTTGACTCCTGCCGCGATCCCGCCGGAAGCCAACGTGCCGCCGAAGCCGCCATTGCCATTACCGTGGAATACTCCTTTCCATCCATCTTTAGGCAGCCACATCTCGATCTCGATATCGGAATCCGGCGCCGGTTTCACGGAGGCAAGTACCCTGCAGAATGCGGGCATGTTTGCGTATTTCAACTTGTCGGACGCGGTGTAATCGCCGGCGGGGATCGATTGGGCTACCCTGATCGTCGTCGCGGGAATTTTGAGATCAATCAAATCCTCGCAACCGGCAGCCTGCGCCGGCAATGACCCGATCGACAAAGACAACCCAAGCGCCGTCGAGACGAAGAATGCAGCCTTGAATACGATTTTAGCTGTGTCGGACACACTATCCTCCCAACATTTAGCCCCTTCCGCGCTGGGCACCTGCGGTGCCGCCGCCGATGAGGGCGCCGGGGTAAGCGCCTTGTTGTCGCTCCCATTATCGCGGCCTTCTTGCAGATGATACCGCCCTTTTCCGCGCGCAGCGAAACGTTTCCCAGCCTAGTTTTGGCGGTGAAATCGGAGGCCAGCCTGGCGCCCTTGCCGACGGTTCTCGGCGACCGCAATATTGAGCTCGGACGTCCGACGAGGCTCTGAAGCGGGGCGCGCGAACCGGGGCGGTTGTTGCGCGGGCAAATCCTGGACAGACTGTCTTTCGAAAGCGTTGTCGGGTACGAATCGCCAACTAGTGGAGCGGATTTGACATTCGCTACCCACGGGGCCGCTAGTTCGTGAAGCGAATGTCAAATCCAAAGCTCCACTAGCACTGATATCTGCTAGTGGTCCTTTTGATTCTAACATTCGCATGAGGGCGTGCGGAACCGGGATGCGAATGTTAGAATCGGACCACTAGCGTGACATTTTCTATCCAACAGAGCATGCCTTTGTCACCCGATATCATTTCCGATCTTGCCCCTGCCGGCGTCCTGCGCGCCGGCATCAATCTGTCGAATTTTCTGCTGGTGACAAAAGTAAATTCGAGAGGGGATCCCGTGGGCGTGGCAGCCGACCTCGCGGGTGAGGTGGCAACACGCCTTGGCGTTTTGATAACATACGTGACGTTTAAGTCTCCGGGCGAACTTGCCGACGCGGTGGATAAGGACATTTGGGACATCGGATTGATTGGCGCTGAACCGCAGCGCGCGGAGACGATTGCGTTCACCCCGGCCTACGCTGAAATCGAAGCGACATATTTGGTGCCTTCCGGTTCGCCCCTTAAAACAATCGCCGACGTCGACTCCATTGGCGTTCGGATCGCGGTGACCGCTCGCAGTGCCTACGGTCTGTGGCTAGATCGAAATATCAAGCACGCTGAACTGAAACGATCAGAAACGCTTGACAGCGCATACGAGCAATTCGTGACCGCCAAGTTGAGCGCGCTCGCCGGCCTCAGGCCGCGGCTACTATCGGACCTGGAAAAAATGCCCGGCGCCCGCATCCTCGACGGGCGGTTTATGTCGGTTCAGCAGGCAATCGGTACCTCCCGGAATAACCCGGCTGGTGCCGCGTTCTTGCGCGACTTTGTTGAAGAGGCAAAGTCGTCGGGCTTAGTCGCTCGGCTCATCGAACGGCATCAGGTCCGTGGGTTTTCTGTAGCGCCGCTAGCGCCGTAGGTCGATGCACTTGCGATTTCCGAAGCTCCCGGCCCAGCCCCCACGCTAGTGGTCCGATTCTAACATTCGCATCCCGGCTCCGCATGCCCTCATGCGAATGTTAGAATCAAAAGGACCACTAGCAAATATCAGTGCTAGTGGAGCTTTGGATTTGACATTCGCTTCGCGAGCTAGTGGCCCCGTGGGTAGCGAATGTCAAATCCGCTCCACTAGAAGCCAATGGTATTGTTTTGATCAAAGAAGCGGTGCGATGTGCTGATATGGATGCGGTCTCGCGCTGGCAGTCTGGTAGACCGTATATTTTGCTGTCTGAGGATAAGCACTCGTTGCCGCCGGGTGCTGCAATAGCCCTCGTAGAATGACGCTTGCTTCAAGGCAGTTGCAATTCGGATCTGCCTTCGCACTCTCATCGCAGATTTGCGACAGAGGGCTTTTTCTGCCCGGAAGCCTCAATGGAGAACGTAATGAAGGCGTTCAATCCGTCGAGCCTGTTCCTGGTATCGAACTCAGAATAAGCCCTTAAAGTCAGGTACGACTCCCGATCGAAGAACGGAATGAAGAAACCGATCTGGGGACCAATTCCCGCGACCCGTGACTTGAAATCGCCAAGTCGAGCGCCCAGGCCGCTATCGCCCGTTATCTGATTATAAATATAGCCAACCGCGCCGATGTGAAACTTGTCTGTGAGAATGGGCGAAAGTGCCCAATCCAAATGGGCGTCGGTGCCACTTTGATATTGCGTGTAGGGATTGATGAAATTGTAGGTTAAGCCGAACACTACGGAACCCTCGATTCCCGCTTTCTCGTTGAGATAAGTGTAGCCAACACCTCCGTCAGCCGCCCAATGGCCAATTCCAAGAGCCGATAATCTGTTCAGTTGATAGGCACCCGCTGGTATGCCTGTGGTCGCATAAACCATGAAGTTGTGAACATCCTTGCTCCATTTCAACGTAGCTGTCGGATATATATCGCCGAAGCCGAGGACTTCGTCGGATCTCGATTGCGTATTTCCTCCGGAACCAGCAGGCGTTTCAGATACCGAGGTTGCGTTTTTTCCATATAAGAGTGTTGTTCCAAATGCCGCCTGTGCACCGAATATCCGCGTTGCGAATGCATAGGTCGGCGTAAACATAAACAAATCCGAGGGTGACGTCATGCCGGCTCGGATCGCGCCACCGCGTTGAAAGCCAATTCCACGGCTGTCGTCAGCGGACGTATGATAATAAGAAGTCTCAAACGACCACCCCGGCTCGGAAGGCACGGCTGCAAAGCTTCCATATTGGCCGGGAAGCCAAAAGCTTACGCCGGCTTCGTCAGCAGCGGCAGTGCAGGGAAGATCAAAGCATGAAAGCGTGGCCAGAAGGCACGCCAGGTGCGCAAATAGCCCGTTCCGGTGATGCTTCACGCAGGATATTCTACCCGTTCAAGCTACTACTGGAAGGGGGCGATTGATGATTGATGTAGATCGCCGCTTTTGAGAGGCCGATCACTCAATGTCCGCTTGAGTCAAAATGCGACTTGGTCGCGCCGTCCAGGCATGACCGCTCTTGCTCCAGAAGCCGACTTGAGTTGAACCCCCAAGAGGGCTTGACCTTCCCCGATCGGACTACAGAAGGGGATCGGCACACTGAGGCCCGCTCGCTCGTCGTGCCCCGCGAACGCAAGGGTTATGCTGCTTCCAGCCGCGCCATTTCGGTTTCGAAATCAAAGCGCAACTGCGCGCCCTCATCTTCCGGCAAACACCCCGTCATCTGCGGGAAGATAGTGCGATAGAGCCCCGTGCGGTTCGCGTCCCAAGGGATCGTCTTGGCCGCGCGCGCCTCGCCGAGAATCCGGTACAGTTCCTCGCGTTACCTTGTTTGGGTTCGGATAGTAGACCGGCGTCTCGAAATCATCGTCGGAGGGGTCCGGCCCTTCGTTTCCGAATAGATCGCCTTGGCGATGACGCGAGCTGGGGCAATCCGATCCCCACTTGCCACTCTGAGGTGGGTCGAATTCGGCCTAGAGAGGAGATGGCAATGCGCGATCCTTCTCTTGTTGCCTCAGAAGCGGACATTCGTCAGCAGGCGATCAAAGGCGGCGAAGTGCCATTAGCGACTAATGCAGTGCAGCAAATAGCGTCCTATTTGATCACCTCTTCGGCGCGGGCGGGAGTTTTGCCGGATCGTATGTCCACACCCCGGCGACCCGATGCCGGCGTTCCTCAGCGGCCCAGGCCCGCACCCGACGCCCACGCCAGCCTGCTGAAGCTGCCACTCCCTCAAATTATTTTTTGTGCCGCGACCCCGGCGCCGGGTTTGCGCCCTCTTGTCTGGGTGAATGCGCCATAGCGGCGCGTCACGAACCGGAGCACAGAACCATGTGGTATAGGAAGAACGTTGGCGGGTGGGAGCGCGCGGCCAGGCTGATCGGCGGAGGCTTGATGCTCATCTGCGGCGTGGTTGCGCTGCACGCTTCGCCGCTCGGGCTACTGCTCAGCGGCGCGGGTGTCGTGACGCTGGTCACCGGCGTGTTCGGCTATTGCCCTGCCTGCGCCATCGCCGGGCGCGAGCCACTGAAGGGGTGACCGCCTTGGCGCGCGTATCAGACGATCTCTTGCTCGCCGCACAGTCGGGTGACCGGCACGCGCTGACACAGCTATTGGTGGCGCTGCAGCCGGACATTCGACGCTACGCCCGGCGCCATTGCCACCGCACCTCGGTCATCGAAGATGTGGTGCAAGAAGCCCTCATCGTCGTGTACCGGCGCGTGGGTACGATCCGCAGTCCAGCCGCACTCGCCGGCTGGCTGCTGACCGTCATCGCCCGCCTTTGCATGCTGCCGGCGCTGATGCTGATGCGCGGAGTCGAGGAGCTCGCCAGCCTGGAAGAGTCACGCGAGCTCGCAAAGGTCCCGCCGGACGAGTTACGCATGGACTTGGTCAATGCGATCGAGTCGCTTTCGCCGTCCCATCGCGAAGTGCTGCTGCTGCGAGATCTCGAAGATCTGACGATTGGGGAAATCGCCGGGCGGCTCGGCGTGACGCGCGAAGCGGCCAAAAGCCGCCTGCGCCGCGCCCGCACATTGGTGCGCGAATACCTGCTCGGCACAAAGGACAGCGGACGAGAGAGCACATGAATTACTTTCGTGGAGTCGGCATGTTCGGGAGCGCCTTCCTGGGCGCACACCTGATGCGCGGCGCAGCTGCGGCGGCGCTACTCGCTTGGGCTATCGTCCACCAGACCGCGCACCCTTGGCTATCCTTGGGCGCGGGCGTTGCCGCCCTCGTCGCGCTACGCGGATGCCCGATGTGCTGGACTGTGGGCTTGGTCGAGACGCTTTCGCAGGGCCGTCGCGATTCAACGATAAGATAGTTGTTGGCGTGCGTGAGCCGGCGCCTCGATGTCGGGGCTGGCGCGCCACGGTCGATGAAGATGGACACTACGCGTTCGCCATCGGGCTATGACGCGCACGCTGGGATTTGTGAGGCCGGAGCAACATCATGACCAGAGGCTTGGCAGTTCTGGGGTCGGCGGTCTTTTTTCTGATTGCCCCCACGACGGTCGCCGGTGTCGTGCCGTGGTGGATTTCGCGATGGCGTCTGCAAGCGCCGTTCTTCGATCTCCAGCTTATCCGATGGTTCGGCGTGGTTCTGATCCTGCTCGGCATTCCGGTGTTGGTCGACACCTTCACACGATTTGCGCTGCAAGGCGGCGGCACGCCAGCGCCGGTCGCACCAACGCTACATTTGGTGATCACCGGCCCCAATCGTTATGTCCGCAATCCGATCTATCTTGCCCTAGTGGCGATTGTACTTGGCCAAGGACTGATCCTCGGAAACGCAAGGCTTCTGGTCTACGGCGCGCTACTGTGGATTGGCTTCCACATCTTCGTTCTGGCTTATGAGGAGCCGACGCTGCGTAGGAGATTTGGAGCGGAGTACGACACCTATTGCGCCAACGCGTCGCGCTGGTTGCCACGCTTGCCCGGCTCTACGTCGGCGTCGTCCTGATCGACCGCGAGTGCGAGTGCCGCGGCCATCGTCGCCGGATCGTGGGCGTTGTGTACGATCACATGTGCCAGCAGCAGTGTGACCAGCGCATCGGCTACGGCGGCGGGGTTACGACCGGGCAACATGTCCCAGATCGGGGCGCGTAGCGCCTATCTCGCATTGCGGGATTTCGATCCGGCTAATGTCTCTTGTGGGTCAAACTGCGACATGGCAGCAAGTCGGCGCCACTTCCGCTCTTCCCCCTCAAAGATGGGGTAATCGGCCGGCAGCTTGTGGATAGCTGAAGATTTGGGGTGCTGCGCTTCAGGCTGATGGTGAAAAACGAGGTCCGTGTTTACGGCCTCAAGCATCAGAAGGAGAAGCGCAGCATGGACCATTTTGCGGGACTGGACGTTTCGGTCAAGGAGACCAGCGTCTGCATTGTGGATGAAACGGGCAAGATCGTTCGGGAAGTGAAGGTCGCGAGCGAACCTGAGGCGTTGTTGGCGGTGCTGAAGAACCCCGCCTACCACTTCAAGCGAATTGGATTGGAAGCCGGGCCGCTGTCGCAATGGCTTTTCAGCGCTCTCGCCGAAGCAGAGTTACCGGTGGTCTGTGTCGAGACGCGGCACATGCAGGCGGTGCTGAAGGCGCAGATCAACAAGACCGACCGCAACGATGCGCGCGGCATCGCGCAGATGATGCGGGTGGGGCTTTACCGTCCGGTGCATGTGAAGACGCTACGCAGTCAGAAACTGCGGATGCTGCTGACCCATCGCAAGCTGCTGCAGTCGAAGGCCATCGCCATCGAGAACGACCTGCGCGGTACTTTGCGTAACTTCGGCCTCAAGGTTGGAATGGTCGGGAAGGTGAAGTTCGAGACGCGCATCAAGGAGCTGGTCGAGAACCTCCCCGACTTGGCCGAGTTGGTCGAACCGCTACTCATAGTCCGGCGGACGCTACGCGAACAGATCGTCATCCTGCACCGCCGTTTGCTGGCCATCGTCCGGGATGATGAGGTGTGCCGGCGCTTGATGACGATCCCCGGTGTCGGCCCCGTGGTGGCGCTGACCTATCGCGCCACCGTCGACGTGCCTGCTCGCTTCCGTAAATCCAAGTCAGTCGGTGCCGTGTTTGGACTGACGTGCTCCAAGTATCAATCCGGCGAGATCGATCGGAGCGGCAGAATATCACGCTGCGGAGATGAGATGATGCGGGTCATGCTCTACGAAGCAGCTCAGAGCATGCTGCGTTCGAAGAAATGGTCCTGGCTCAAGGCCTGGGCGATGCAGATCGCCAGGCGCCGCGGGATGAAAAAGGCGATCGTGGCCCTGGCGCGCCGGTTGGCTGTGATCATGCACCGCATCTGGGTTGACGGCACTGAGTTCCGCTGGACCCGGGAACAAGCCGCGGCAGCAGCATGAGAACCGTGCAGGATCAAATCCAATAGGAGGAAACTCGAGTCTCCACCGAGCGGTGGAATGATGTCCCTCGCGGGACGATGGATGAGGTGAGTTCGCATGTCCGCTTGGACCTGCCGTTCGCTCTGACGGCAAGGCCGCGGCAAAGATTGTTCCACCTCGTCCTCGAATCCCATGATGGAAGATGCTATGGGCGGCGCCGAGGATATTTTTAATCCATCGTCGCTGATTTACACCGATGGAGCACCCCATGCAGAAGTTCGACGACCTGAGCCGATCCCTGACTACCCTCGAACCTGGCGGTACGCTGATCGCGGTCATCGAGATGAGCCTGTCGAGCTGGCTCGTTGCCGGTATCGTGCCTGGGGTCGAGCGCCAGCGGTTGAAGAAGCTCGCAATCGACGAGAGCGCATTGCTGAAACTGCTGCATCGATGGCGGGAGGAAGCGAAGAAAGCAGGACGCAGGATCGAGCGCATTGCGGTGGCCTTCGAGGCCGGCCGTGACGGCTTCTGGTTGGCACGTTGGCTCAAGGCGCGCGGCATCGAGGCCTACGTCATCCACGCATCGAGCATAGCGGTATCGCGCGAACACCGGCGCGCCAAGACCGATCGTCTCGACACCGAGCTGCTCAAGCGCTCCTTTCTCGGCTGGCTGCGCGGCGAGCGCGATCACTGCAAGATGGTCGATATCCCGACAATAAAGGACGAGGATGCCAAGCGGCCCAACCGCGAGCGTGACAGCCTCATCGGAGAGCGAAGTCGGATCGTCAACCGAATGAAGGCAGCGTTGGTTCGGCTCGGCATCCGCGGCTTCAATCCTAAGCTGAAAAGGGCCGCCGCGCGCCTTGACGGCTTGCGCACGCCGGAGGGCGAGCCGATCCCGCCCAACACACAGGCTGAGTTGCGTCGCGACATGGAGCGCCGACGGCTCGTCAGTGATCATATCCGGCAAATCGAGGAGGCGCGTCTGGAACGTATCGAACAAGCGCCCAGTAATGGACCGCACGCCATGGTGCGGCTATTGGCGCGTGTGATGGGGGTTGGGATAGAGACAGCCGACATGCTGGTGCACGAGGTGTTGTCGCGAAACATGCGCGACCGACGGGCCTTAGCGCGTTATGCGGGCCTCACTGGCTCGCCCGACGAGAGCGGGAGGAAACGCCGGGAGAAAGGGTTGGCCCGCTCGGGCAATGCCCGGGTCCGACGAGGCATGATTCAATTAGCGTGGCGGTTCCTTCTACACCAGAAAGACAGCGCCTTGACGAAATGGTTTCGATCCCGCACCGAGAACGCTCGCGGTACTCGAAAGCCCATGATCGTGGCCTTGGCGCGCAAGCTACTGATCGCCCTGTGGCGGCTCGTGCGGGAGGGTGTTGTCCCGGACGGCGTCGTTATGCGTCCGGCACAATGAACGGAGAACGCTGAAGGCATCCCGATAGTTTCGGCCTTGTCCGCACGCTTGTGACGGAGCGCCGATGACGGTTCGAGGTGGCGGAACCCCGACAAGCCCCTTGGCTTTCATGCCGACTGGAAGAATGGGTCCGCCGCTTCGGAGCTTCGCTGCCGATGCGCATGACTGCATCATGGTTCGGGTCCTTGGACCTACCGGATACAAGGTTGTGGCGCGATTGAACCGCGCCCGATAGCGGGCTCCCCTCTGATCGTTATCCCGACCGCGTAAGCGTGCCGTCGCCCTCGAAGCCGTCAAGGTATGGTCTGGCAAAGGCGGAGCATGCCGCAAGGTTGGTGCAACGGCCAACCTTGACCGCGCGGCGACCAGGGCGAAGTGCGGGTCGGGCGAAAGAAACGGTCTTTGAGATCGAACACAAAAACTGACGAAGGACAAAAGATTTGCTGCCCGGCAAACTCCTTGACAACGAAAGCTCCATACAAGGGCCTTGGTGCCGATTCCGAAGAGAAGCACGAGCCCGTGAGCGACATCGACACCGCAGCGGTGGATAGTCTGAAAGCGCTTGACCTCAAATGGCCG
>CAWHZA010000052.1:0-150013 GCA_963833665.1 uncultured Alphaproteobacteria bacterium
AACGAGCGATGGCGAAGACTATCAAGGCCAAGACCATTGAAGTCGCCGCCAGCCACGTCGCTATGCTGGCGCGGCCGCAGGAGACCGCGAATCTAATTCTGGAGGCAACCGCTAGAGCTTGCGACCGTTCGGCCACAAGGAGTGAAAGTCGTGGCTGAGTCAGCTTCGCCCTTGCGGGTCATTGAGGAAATGCCTGCATACTGGCGGGTTGTGTTCGACTATCCGCCTTTCAACATCGTCGACGCGATATTATTCCAAGGCCTCCAGGATTTGCTTGGGCGCATGGACGCCAGCCCGAGCCTGCGTGTCGTAGCGTTCGAGAGCGCGAATCCCGAGTTCTACCTCGCCCACTTCGATTTGACCGGAAAGACCGGTAACATCACCACCGCAGTCGGGCCTTCAGGCCTCCCGATCCTAACGGATACGTTCATCCGTATCACCAGATCTCCAGTGGCCAGCATCGCGAAGATCCGAGGCTGCGTCCGAGGCGCGAGCAGCGAGTTCGTGCTCGCTTGCGACATGCGCTTTGCGTCGCGCGAAAACACGCTGCTGGGCCAACCCGAAGTGGGGGTCGGAATACATCCCGGCGGCGGCGGCACGGAACGTCTCCCACATCTAGTCGGCCGAGGCCGCGCGCTCGAAATCATTCTCGGGGCGAACGACTTCGACGGCGATACCGCGGAGCGATACGGATACGTCAACCGTGCACTTCCAGACGCGGAACTGGACGGCTTCGTCGACACGCTCGCGCGCCGGATCGCGTCCTTCGACCGACGTGCCATCGCGGCAGCAAAGAGTCTCGTCAACCGGGTCTCGTTGCCATCCGCCGACCAGCTCCTCGACGCGCTCAACTCCTTCCAAACCGCGCTGACGTGGACTGAAACGCAGCAGCGAATCGAAGCTCTGCTAAAGCGCGGTCTCCAACAGGACAGCAGCTTCGAGCGTCGATGGCCCGCAGTGCTCGGCACGCTCCTCGAGACGTAGTCTTGCGTGTGCCGATGCGCGCGATCGTGAGCCCTGAGGTCGACGTGCGCTCAATCTGATCATGACGACGTAATGCAGATACGGTCGATCCGGGGATCGGGAGAACCCGCTTGGGTCATCGCACTTCCGAGTGCGGGTAAACGATTGGGACCCGATCCGCGCAGAGCATTAGGGCCAGCGGCTATCCGCGCCGCATCAACAGGCCGGACACGTGACCGCACCCGACCAATGCTGCAGAAACGTCAGAAAGTTCTTGCCAAGGGCGCCGTCCACACGTGAGCCGTAGCAGACCTCGACGATGGCGTGTCGTCTGACATGCTTCCACGCAATTCAGCTTCGCTGACGGCCGTATGACGATGATTTGACGAACGGCTTGAGTCGGATTCGTGTCCGATGGTCCCTGATGCGACTTGGCGTCCCGTCAGGATTTAAACCGCGATAATAAGATTTTTGCCACTTCTCGTTTTGCGCCTGCGTTCCGGGGCGCTTGAGATCAGTGTTAAACATGATCCGCCTGAACTCCCACTCGTCATTCAGCTGTTTGAGCGTCGGCTCCTCGGAAATGATGTGAAGTTCTGGCGTTAGCTGTTCAAGCATGCCACGGGGAATCGGGAACACATGGCAAAATGGTTCACCGCGCTCAAAGTGCACCGTCACATTCGGGCGGGTGAATATCTAATTCATAGTGAAGGTATACGGCGCCCAATCGGTTTCAATGATAGCAGACAGCGCCGAGATTCCATCCTTCGGCGAATTCATCGGGCCTTGAACCATGAGATCGAAACCCTGCTCAGTGCGAAACACGCAGGGAACGTGAAAGGTCAGAACACCACTGCCAAAGTGACTAACGGCCGGCGATTGGGTGGTGGGGTCCGGCGCGATTGTGATGCTGTTCAGAGCTGCGCCGCCGCTCCAGCTGGCGGTGAAGGCGGAGGGGCACAGCAACTCCCAGCCGTGCGCATTAGCGATATTTAGGGGCAAGCAACGATACGCGAATCGCTCGGGAGTCGCGTCCATCCAGGCGCGATCCACCGAAGCGGGACGCAAATCCAGTCGCTGGTCCTCAAGGACGTACACGCGCAACTTCATATAGTTTCTCCTTCTCTATCAGCCTCTTCGGGCGGAGCACGGGCAACCGGATGTCGATTTCTATCAACTGTAGCCACACGGACACACTTTTGAGGCGCGAATTCGACTATTATCAAAGGGTTGGACGTAGGAAGTGGCTCATTCGGGGTGAGTGGTGGAACCGTTGGCGGGACGGCAGGGTACAACTGGCAAACGGGTCCGTGGGTACTCGGCGTAGAGGGCGACTACTCCTGGGCCAACATCACCGGAAGTTCAGCGACGTGCGGATTTGCGCCCCCTCATGGATGCGGCGCCGCGCTCGAATCTTTCGGAACGCTGAGAGGACGCTTTGGCTACGCTATGGGGTATCGCGGGACTTGGTTGCCATACGTAACAGGCGGGCTTGCCGTGGGTGAACTTCACGCCTGGGATGCGTTGACCCCGGCCTCAGGAAGCGCGTTTAGAGCCGGTTGGACAATAGGAGCAGGGATAGAGACCGTGCTCGCTCCCAATTGGACCTTCAAGTTCGAATATCTCTATATGGATCTCGGGTCAGCGCACCTTTTCGACATCGTACCTGGCATCCCTGAAACGGTCAGTTTCAGAGACAATATCTTCCGTATAGGCATCAACTATAAATTCTGGGGCCCCGAGCCTGTAAGGCCTTTGGTGACCAAATAGAAGACTCACTCCGGCCTTGCGTGGTTGTGCTTTGCCCTTTTGGTGGTCAGTACGCCCCACGCTGCGCGCCAGGTCAGATCGCCACGACAATTCTGCGGCGCCGCGCTGGACATCGTACTCGCCGACAGATGATCGAAAAACGGACCGCGATGTCGCTGATTGGCCCGTCTCGCCGTTTCAGCGGCTCACCATCTTTGGTAGCGATCGGAGCATAGCGGACATAGCTGTGACTTGCAGGCTGATTCCAGCCGATCGCGAATAACCCGAAGCCGACATTGATCGGTGCAGGTTAGTGGCAACGCTTGACGCTTGGCTTTGCGGCAGCGCCATGCAAAACTAGGATCCCTGCTCAGACCGCTGATGCGAGCCTTCTGAGGTGCCGGTGACAGAAACCTCCGCCGTAGACACTTCGCTGGAAGCCGTCGATGAGGTTGATGAGGCGGCGCTGGCCGAAGTCATGCGTGTCGTGCCGCTCGGCGCGGGCGTACTGGCCGGCGGCGCGGTTGCACTGTTGGTGCTCGGTTACCTCGCTATTTATTTGCTGATCTTCTTGCCGCGCGGCGTCGTGGGCTGAGCGATGAGCGAAGCGCATCATCCCGCGCACGAGCGCCGCATTCTCGGGACTGAGCTGCTGTGGGCGTTCGGCGTTGGCGTTCTGGTGGCGGTATTGCTCGGCATGATCGTGTTCACCGCGCTTACGCAAAACATCAACCCGCCGAGCAATGTCGAGCGCATCGATCCGAAAAGCCTGCATCTCTCCGGTGAGTTCGCGGAACAGAATCTCGGCACCGTCGTCGCTGCCGATGGCAGCGTGACGACGCGGATCATTGCCACCCAATTCATGTTTGCGCCGCACTGCGTTGCGGTTCCGCAAGGCCGGCCGGTGACGCTGCGCCTTGCCTCGCCGGATGTCATCCACGGCATTCTCATCACCGGCACGAACGTCAACACCATGGTGATCCCGGGGTTCGTGGCGCAGGTCCATGCGGCGTTTACCCGCGCGGACGAGCTGCTGATGCCGTGCCACGAATATTGCGGCCTCGGGCACAGCGAAATGTGGGCGACGGTTCAAGTCCTCGACGCCGCCGCGTTCAAACCCGATGGCGAGGGGAGAGTTTCCTGTGCGCAACGCTGAGCGTCTTTGCCTCGCGCACTTTTGGGTGGCCTTTGCGGCGTTCGCCGCCGCTGCCGTGCTCGGCGCCTGGCAGATGTGGGTGCGCAGTCCGTTGGGCGCACACATCGGCACGCCCGAAGACTACTACATGTCGGTGACCGCCCACGGCGTCGCCATGGCCTACGTGCTGACGACCTTCTTCATCATGGGGTTCGGGTATTTCGTCGCGGTGACGTCGCTTGATCGCCCGCTACCCGGCAAAGCCTGGGCCTGGGGCGGCTTCGTCGTGGCGGTCATCGGCGTGGTGATGGTGGTGATCACGATCGCGGCGGGCAAGGCCGCGGTCCTTTTCACCTTCTATCCGCCGCTGACGGCCAGCCCCTGGTTTTATATCGGCCTGGTTCTGGTCGTCGCCGCGTCCTGGGTGTGGTGCGTGCTGATGCTGCTGGCGATGACCCAATGGAAGCGCCAGCATCCCGGAAAGCCGGTGCCGCTGGCGATGTTCGCAACCGTTGCGAATGCCGTGATGTGGCTGTGGACTACGGCGGGCGTCGCCGTCGAGCTGGTGTATCAGGTCATCCCGGCGGCATTCGGCTGGGTGCAGACAATCGATGTCGGTCTGGCGCGCACGCTGTTCTCCTGGACGCTGCATGCCATTGTCTATTTCTGGCTCATCCCGGCATACATCGCCTTCTATACCATGGTGCCGCGTGCAGCCGGCGGACGGCTCTATAGCGACACCATGGGGCGCATTACCTTCATTTTGTTTCTCATTTACAGTCTGCCTGTGGGCATGCATCACCTGTTGATGGATCCCGAGCACGGCGACGGCACGAAGTTCATTCAGGTATTCCTGACCGCATTCGTCTCGGTGCCGACCTTGCTTACGATATTTACGATCACCGCATCGTTGGAAATTGCCGGTCGGCTGCGCGGCGGGCGCGGCGTATTTGGTTGGATCGCCGCGCTGCCATGGGAGCGGCCGATGGTTCTCGCCACCGGGCTTGCCTTTGTCATGCTCGGCTTCGGCGGCTTCGGCGGATTGATCAACATGGCGTACGGCATGAACGCCATGATTCACAATACGTCATGGGTCACAGCGCATTTTCATCTCATTTTCGGCGGCTCCGTGGTGATCATGTATTTCGCCATCGCCTACGAAATCTGGCCGCGGCTTACCGGCCGCGCGTACGCTTCGCTGGAGCCGTTGCGGCTGCAGCTCTGGCTCTGGCTCCTCGGCATGATGGTGATGACGCTGCCCTGGCATTGGCTGGGACTTCAGGGGCAATGGCGCCGCGTCGCCAACTTCAACTATGACAACCCGATCATTGCCGGTTGGGGTCCGCTGGTCCTCGTCTCGGTGGGCGGCGGCTTGGTCCTGCTGGTCTCGGCGCTTTTGTTCCTGCGCAATCTCGCCGTGCTGCACCGCGGTCTTCCGGCGGCTGCACCGCGGCCTCTCTACGCGCTCGCGGTACATCCGCCGCAGCAAGTGCCCGCAGCGCTGAACGGCTTCGGCCTCTGGAACGTACTGGTCCTCGTTCTGATGCTGCTCGCCTACGGCTATCCGCTGGCCCAGTTTGTCATCGCTCCGTCGCCGAGCGCGATGGTCCACCGGATCCAATAGACATCAGCCATGGCCGATCCTGCTGATCCACGCGTTCTCGACCGGTCCTGGCGCAGCTGGGCGAGTCTCACCGTCATTGCCATTGTGCTGACCGGGGCGTTGCTCGGCGTGCTGATCATTCCTGTCGTGCAAGGAAGAAGTGCCGGCATCGATACCTACACCGCCATCTGCCGGGCGCTCGGCATCCTTCCGGGCTCGCCAGCCGAGCCGCAGGTCGTCAGCCGGAACCCGCCGACGCCGGTTTCCCAGGTGGTGTGGACACCGGACGTACTGCAGATTCTCGCGGACGCCAGGCCCGAACGCGGCCGCGCCAAAGTATCGGAGGTGTGCGCGGCCTGCCATGGCGAAAACGGCGTGTCGGTTTCTCCTGACATCCCAAATCTCGCGGGACAATCGGGCGCGGCCATCTACAAGCAGCTGCATGACTATCGCAGCGGCAGCCGCAGCAACCAGTCCATGACTGATATTGCCAAGGCGCTGGACGAAAGCGTGATCGCCGATGTCGCCGCCTACTACGCCGGCCAGCCGATGCGAAATCCCAATCCGCTGACGCTTGGCGCGTCCGACGTGGCAGTTCGATTGATCGAACTGGGCGATCCGAGCCGCAACATTCCGCCTTGCTCGGCTTGCCATCGCCGCGGTTCCGGGGGCCCGATCGAAACACCGGTGCTTTCGGAGCAGCAGGAAGGATACATCGTCGCACAGCTCAAGATGTACGCCTCTGGCGAGCGGCGCAACGACGTCTATGGGCGGATGCGGGCGATTGCGGCAAAGCTGAAGGACAGTGAAGTCAAGGAGCTGTCGGCCTACTATCGCGCGGGACTGAGATGAGGGCTCTTACGCCGCCGCAAGGACCGGCTCACTAGTGGAGCGGATTTGACATTCGCTACCCACCGGGCCGCTAGCTCGTGAAGCGAATGTCAAATCCAAAGCTCCACTAGCACTGATGTTTGCTAGTGGTCCTTTTGATTCTAACATTCGCATGAGGGCATGCGGAGGCGGGATGCGAATGTTAGAATCGGACCACGAGCGGTGAAGTGTCGGTTGAGCGTTCGGCATCCCGACGGCGCCCGTCCATCACCGAACACTCCTGCCACGGCGTCAACGCCTCCCGCCAAATGGCGAAAAGTGTTGCCCTTGTGTCCGGTACGGTCTGTCACCTATGTCTCAGGCCGCTCAAAGAGGACAGCTTCCGAAAGCGCCGCGATGCGGCGGCCGCGGGCTCAATACCAAGCGCAGCCGACATGGCCTTTCTGATCGCGACCGTTGCCAGATCGGCCGATATGTGTGAAACTCTGTGTAGAGGACCACACATGGCGACGAACCTGTCCATCGATCCCGAGCTCATCGAGCAGGCGCTCGAAGTCAGCGGCGAGCGCACGAAGAAAGCCGCCGTCACCAAGGCTTTGCGGGAATTCATCGCGCGCCGGCGGCAGAAGCGCTTGCTTGATCTGATGGGCAAGCTCGAATGGGACTCTTCATACGACTATAAGAAAGAGCGCAACCGCGATTGAGCTTGTTCGTCGATACCAGCACTTGGTCAATGGCGCTGCGGCGCGATTCGCCGTCCTCATCGATGGAAGTGCAGGCGCTCCTGCGGGCCATCGAAAGCGGCGAGGCGATCCTGACCACCGGGATCGTCCTGCAAGAGCTTCTGCAAGGCTTTCGGGGGCCGAGAGCCCGTGAACAGATCTTGGATCGATTCGCCGCCATACCGCTGCTGATACCCGATCGCGACGATCACATCAGGGCGGCGGAGTTGCGCAATCGCTGCCGGCGTGCCGGGATACAAATCGGAACGATCGATGCTCTCTTGGCCGCGCTTTGCATCCGTCATGAATTGACGATGCTCAGCAGCGACAGGGACTTCACGGGCATTGCCAACCATTGCCCATTGAAGCTGTGGACGGCGTGAGCCGCATCCGACCGTTGATGACGTACGGAATCTTTTCGCACAATAGTAGAGCCGGGTTGAGGTCAAGCTGCAGTTTTGCGGCTCGGCCGGATGAGGACTTCCGCCGGAATTCCAAGGCGCTCGTTCAAGCGCCGTATCATTGCGATCGACAGCCCCCGCTTCCGGTTCAGCACCTCGGCGATCCGCGTGCGCGTACCGATGATCTCTTCGAGGTCACGGCGCGTCAGTCCTTGCTGCTCCATGCGGAACTTGATTGCCTCGATCGGATCAGGGGGGTCTATCGGATAGTGCTCTTCCTCATAAGCCTCGATCAACGTCACCAGCACGTCCAGTCGATCGCCGTCACGGGTGCCCGCCTTGGCCCCCCACAGCCGCTCGACCTCCTTGAGGGCCGCCGCATGGTCGCGCTTCGATCGAATTGGCCTTACCTCATCCGCCATGTCGCACCTTCTTCACATGGATTTTTGCAGGCTTCCGGTATCAAAGCGCGGCACATTCCGTATCGCAAATCGAGAGCATCGTGAGTATGGATTCCCGGCTCGCCGGCTTTAGCCGGCACCCCGGAATGACGATAGGAGACAACCTTGCCCCACATGTCCGGAAAGCGTGCCTTCCTGGAGCTGCTCAAGCAGGAGGGCGTCGACATCATCTTCGGCAATCCGGGCACCACCGAATTGCCGCTGATGGACGCGCTCGCGACCGAGAACGACCTGCGCTACGTGCTCGCGCTGCAGGAAGCGGTCGTCGTCGGGATGGCCGACGGGTATGCGCAGGCGTCCGGCCGGCTCGCGGTCGTCAACCTGCACGTCACGCCCGGGCTCGGCAACGCCATGGGCATGCTCTACGACGCGCAGAAGGCGGGAAGCCCGATCCTCGTCACCGCCGGCCAGCACGACCTCGACTTCAACGCCACCGAGCCGATCCTGTGGGCCGACCTGCCGACACTGGCGCGGCCGCTGGTGAAATGGGCGGCGGAAGTGCAGCGGCTCGCCGACCTGCCGCGGCTCGTGCATCGCGCGGCAAAGACGGCGCTGGCGCCGCCGACCGGCCCGGTGTTCCTGTCGCTGCCCGGCGACATCCTCAAGGCCGAGGGCGAGATCGACCTGTCGGCGCCGACGCGCGTGCCGGTGCGGCTGCGCGGCGATGCGGCAGCGGTCGCGGAAGCCGCCGCGGTGCTGGCGCAGGCGAAGCGGCCGCTGATCTTCGCCGGCGACGCTGTGGCCCACAGCCGCGCCCACGCCGAGCTTGTCGAGCTGGCAGAGACGCTGGGCGCGCCGGTCTACGCCGAGATCGTTCCCAGCACGGCGTCGTTTCCGGCGTCGCACCCGCTGTTCCGCGGCGCCATGACCCGGATGCAGGAGCCGATCCGAAAAGTCCTCGAACAGTATGACGTGCTGTTTTCGGTCGGCGGCGACCTGTTCACGCTGTCGCTGCCGTCCGCGATCGATCCGATGCCGGACGATCTCACGCTGGTCCACCTCGACAACGACCCCTGGGAGCTCGGCAAGAACTATCCGCCGAAAGTCGCGATCCTCGGCGACCCGAAGGCCACCTTGCCGGAAATCACCAAGGCGCTGCGCGAGCGCATGACCGCCGGCGAACGCGCCGCGGCGCGCGAACGGCTCGACGCCGCCAAGGCGGCGACGCTCGCCGAGCGCGAGGCGCTTATGGCCAAGGCGCACGCCAGGGCGAACGACACGCCGCTGCAGCCCTTGTCCCTGCTTGCCGCGATCGGCGGGATGCTGCCGAAGGACGCCGTCGTGATCGACGAGACGATATCGTCGGGGCCGGGCCTGCGCTCGCTCCTGCGCAGCGACGATCCGCAGAGCTTTTATGGCCTGCGCGGCGGCGGCATCGGCTGGGGCCTGCCGGCGGCGCTCGGCGTCAAGCTCGCTCTGCCCGAACGCCCGGTGGTGGCGCTCGTCGGCGACGGCAGCGCCATGTACACCTGCCAGGCGTTGTGGACCGCAGCACACGACCACATCGCCGTCGTCTTCGTCATCCTCAACAACACGTCCTATCGCATCCTCAAGCAGCGCCTGCGTGCCCAGCACGGCGCCGCCGCGCAGGTCGACCGCTATGTCGGCATGGAGCTGGTCGATCCGCCGATCGATTACATCGGCCTTGCGCGCTCGCTCGGAGTCGCGGCCGAGCGCGCCACCACCGTTCACGAGGCCACCGACCTCGTCGCGCGCGGACTGAACAGCGGCGCGCCGCTGCTGATCGATGTGCCGATCGACCGCGCCTTGCGATGAGAAATCTCAGCGCCCGGTCGCAAACCTCAGAGGCATGTCGGCGAAGACCTTGTACTGCTGGGTCTTCGGCTTGGCCTTGTCTTCGGCGTTGAGATATTCGAGCGAGCTTTTGCCGAGGCAAGCCGCCGGCAGGACCATGACGCGGATGAAGCGGGTCGGCCGATCGGCGGCGGCCTGGGCGAACACCGGCTCCGGCCCGTTCTCGTACCAGGCGCCGCCCGGCCCGTAGGCGGTCGAGCGGCCGTGGGTGTCGATGCGGATGCCGCCTTCGATCAGGCAGCGGATGCCCGGCCCCTGATGCCGATGCAGATAGGCACAGCCGCCCGGCGGGAACGCGACGCTGTCGCCGCGGAGGAGCAGCGGCCCTTGCGGCAGGGTGTCGAGACGCGCTGCAAGCTTTTCGCGGGAGGCGATGCCCGTGCCGGTGCCGGCGACGACGCCGCCGGTCTCGGCTGCCCCCAGCTCCCAGCGCCAGACGGTCGCGCCCTCGCCGCCCGCTTTGAACGTCGCCGCATCTTCGCCGCTCCAGGCCTCGCCGTCGCGCAACACGCGATCGCCGGCGGCGATCGAGCCGTGCACCACGAACGCCAAGCGCGGCCGCGCCGGCAGCGACAAGGCGGCGCCGTCTGAGAGCGCGTCTTCACAGAGCCGTAGTACCGGCGGCATAGGCTTCTCCTTTCGCGCGGCGCGCACCGGCCGATTGTCCGCATGGATACGCGCTGGCGCAACGGGATTTACACGCCGTGTCGGCCGTTGCTAAATCGCGGCCGAGACGAAGCAAGAATAACTGCCGCGAAGCACGGCGGATGGGAGGAACGATGCAGCGGGAGGCGCCGCCATTCCGCGCCGACCACGTCGGCAGCCTGCTGCGGCCGGCGGCGCTCAAGGAGGCGCGGGCGAAGCACGAGCGCCGCGAGATCACCGCCGGCGCGCTGCGCGCGGTCGAGGACCGCGAGATCGAGAAGGCGATCGGAAAGCAGGAGGAGGTCGGGCTCAAGCTCGCCACCGACGGCGAGCTGCGCCGCTCCTGGTGGCAGTTCGATTTCCTCAAGGGACTCGACGGCGTCGAGCTCTATCAGGTCGGCGACGGCATCGTCTTCCACGGCGTCAAGACCAAGCCCGAGAGCGTGCGCGTGACCGGCCGCGTCGGCTTCTCCGCACATCCGCACATCGACGATTTCCGCTTCGTCAAGGAGCACGCGCGGGTGATGCCGAAAATGACCGTGCCGGCGCCCAATGTGCTGCATTTCCGCCAGGGCCGCCGCGCGATCAGCAAGGACGCCTATCCCGATCTCGACGCTTTTTTCGATGACGTGGCCGACGCCTACCGCCAGGCGCTGCGCGCGTTCTACGACGCCGGCTGCCGCTATCTGCAGCTCGACGACACCACCTGGTCGATGATGTGCGACGAGCGCGAGCTTGCGCATTCGCGCGAGCGTGGCGATGCGCCGGAAAAGCTGCCGGCCGCTTATGCGCGCATGATCAATCGCGCCCTCGCCGGCAAGCCCGCGGACATGACGGTCACCATGCATTCGTGCCGCGGCAATTTCCGCTCCACCTGGATCGCGGAGGGCGGCTACGAGCCCATGGCCGAGACGCTGTTCAACGAGGTCGAGATCGACGGCTATTTCCTCGAATACGACACCGACCGCGCCGGCGGTTTCGAGCCGCTGCGGTTCTTTCCCAAAGGCAAGAAGCAGCTCGTGCTCGGCCTCGTCACCTCGAAGAGCGGCACGCTGGAGAAGAAGGACGAGATCAAGCGCCGCATCGAGGAGGCGACGCGATACGTCGCTCTCGACCAGCTCTGCCTGTCGCCGCAATGCGGCTTCGCCTCCACCGAGGAAGGCAACGTTTTGTCGGAGGAGGAGCAGTGGGCGAAGCTGCGCATGATCGTCGAATTGGCCGACGAGGTTTGGCGATGACAGTCGCCGCTTGCGCCCGCCGCGACCCCTGCTGAGAGACGACGACGGCAAGCGGAAGAGGAAACAGGAAAGAAAAGGAATGCAACGCACCCAACCGCCGTTCCGCGCCGATCATGTCGGCAGCCTCTTGCGTCCCGGCGCCTTGAAGAAAGCGCGCGAGCGCCGCGCCAACGGCGAGATCGCCGCCGATGCGCTGAAGGAAGTGGAAGACCGCGAGATCGGCGCGATCATCGCCAAGCAGGAGGAGGCCGGCCTGCAATCCATCACCGACGGCGAGTTCCGCCGCTCCTGGTGGCATCTCGACTTTCTCTGGGGGCTCGACGGCGTCGAGCGCCACCAGATGAACAGCGGCATCGCCTTTGCCGCTGTGACCACGCGCAACGAGGGCGTGCGCGTCAGCGGCAAGCTCGGCTTTTCCGGCCATCCGATGCTCGAGCATTTCAAATTCCTCAAGCAGCACACACAGCGCACGCCGAAGATGACCATCCCGGCGCCCTCGGCGATCTACGGCCGGCCGGTGGCGACGCCGATCGACAAGGCGGTATATCCGAAGCTCGACGTGTTCTTCCACGACCTCGGCCAGACCTACAAGAAAGCGGTGCGCGCCTTCTACGATGCCGGCTGCCGCTACCTGCAGCTCGACGAAGTGTTCATCGCCATGCTGTGCGACAAGAAATACCGCCAGCAGATGCGGGACCGCGGCGACGATCCCGACTATCTCGGCACGCTCTACGGCGACCTCATCAACACCGCGATCGCGGATGCGCCGCCCGACATGACGGTTACGATGCATCTGTGCCGCGGCAACTACAAATCGACCTTCATGGGCGCCGGCGGTTACGATGCGGTGCAGGAAATCCTGTTCGACCGGATCAAGGTGCGCGGCTATTTCATGGAATACGATACCGCGCGCGCCGGCGGCTTCGCGCCGCTGCGGCGCCTGCCGCCGGATCGCTTCGCGGTGCTCGGCCTGGTGACGACGAAAACCGGCGCGCTCGAATCGAAAGACGTGATCAGGCGCCGCCTCGAGGAAGCCGCGCGGTTCGCCGACATCGACCGGCTCTGTCTGTCGCCGCAGTGCGGCTTTGCCTCGACCGAGGAGGGCAATATCCTGGCCCAGGCGGAGGAGTGGGCGAAGCTCCGGATGATCGTCGAGGTCGCCGAGGAGGTGTGGGGCAAATAAATCTCAGCGTTCGTCATTGCCGGACTCGACCGACGAGACCCGGCAATTCATAGAGCGACGCCGCTGCATGGACCTCCGCACTAAGGCCGGTGCTGACGTGCGGCGCAAAGGGGAATTGGAAATGCCAGGCATTGTGGAAGGCAAGGTTGCGATCGTCACCGGCGCGGGGCGCGGCATCGGCCGCGGCATCGCGCTGCTCATGGCGCAGGAGGGCGCCGGCGTCGTCGTCTGCGACATTGGCGCGAGCGTCGAAGGCGCCGGCAGCGACGACACGCCAGCGCACGAGGTGGTGGCGGAGATCAAGAAGGCCGGCGGCCAAGCGATCGCCTCGACGCTGTCGATCAGCGAGCCGGCGAACGGCGACAAGATCGTGAAATCGGCGCTCGACGCCTTCGGCCGCGTCGATATCCTCGTGAACAATGCCGGCATTCTGCGCGACCGCATCTTCCACCGCATGAGCTGGGCCGACTGGTCGGACGTGATCAACGTCCACCTCCACGGCAGCTTCATCATGAGCCGCGCCTGTGCCGGCCATTTCCGCGAGCAGAAATCCGGCAGCTACGTGCACATGACCTCGACCTCGGGCCTCGTCGGCAATTTCGGCCAGGCCAATTACATGGCGGCGAAGCTCGGCATCGTCGGGCTCTCGCGCGGCATCGCGCTCGACATGGCGCGCTTCAACGTGCGCTCGAATTGCGTGTCGCCGTTCGCCTGGACGCGCATGGTGCAATCGATCCCCGCCGAGGACGAGGCGCAGAAGGAGCGCCTCGCCCGCGCTGCCCAAGTGACGCCGGAGAAGGTCGCTCCGCTCGTCGTCTATCTCGCCTCCGACCGCGCCGACGGCGTCACCGGACAAATCCTCTCGGCGCGCAACAACGAGATCTACCTGTTCAATCAGAACCGGCCGGTCCGCACCCTGCACCGCTCCGACGGCTGGACGCCGCAGAAGCTCGCCGAGCAGCTCAAGCCCGCCTTCGCCAACTCCTTCACGCCGCTGGAGCGCTCGCCCGAAGTTTTTTCCTGGGACCCGGTGTGATAGCTGTTCGCCGTCGTCCTTCGCGGCGCACCTGCGGCGCGCCCCTGAGGATGTCGCGATAGGACGGAAAGACAGTCCATGACCATCGTCTATGAAAAGGTAATGGCGCTCAAGGTGCCGCCGGTCGAGGTGAACTACGGTCCCAAGGACTGCATGCTCTACGCGCTCGGCGTCGGGCTCGCGCAGGACCCAATGAACGAGGACGAACTCGCCTTCGTGTACGAGAAGAATCTCAAGGTGCTCCCGACCATGGCGACCGTGCTCGGCTATGGCGTATCCTGGGCGCGCGAGGCCGGCATCGATCAGTTGCGCGTCGTCAACGGCGAGCAAGGGTTTACGCTGCACAAGCCGCTCGAGCCGGAGGCGACTGTCGTCGGCCACTCGCGCATCATCGAGGTCATCGACAAGGGCGCCGGCAAGGGCGCACTCATCCTCAGCGAACGCAAGGTGAGCGACAAGGCGAGCGGTGAACTGATCGCCACGATCACGCAGACCGCGTTCTGCCGCGGCGACGGCGGCTTCGGCGGACCGCCGCGGCAGGCGCCGGCGCCGCATCCGATCCCGGAGCGGGCTCCCGATTTGTTTTGCGATCTGCCGACGCGCCCGGAGATGGCGCTGATCTACCGCCTGAGCGGCGACTACAACCCGCTGCACGCCGAGCCCGCGTTCGCCAAGGCCGCCGGATTCGAACGCCCGATCCTGCACGGCCTCGGCACTTTCGGCGTTTCCGGGCACGCGGTGCTCAAGACGCTGTGCGGTTACGACCCGAACCGCCTCGCGGCTTTCGCCGGCCGCTTCTCCGCGCCGGTGTTTCCCGGCGAGACGATCCGCACCGAGATGTGGTTGGACGGCGCCATGGTGAGCTTTCGCGCGCGCGTTCTCGAACGTGACGTGATCGCCATCAACAACGGCCGCGCGGAGATCAGGCCGTGACCGAAGTTGCCGACCTCGCGCCGATCCGCGAGGCCGTGCGCGCCCTGTGCGCCAACTTCCCCGGCGCGTACTGGCGCGCCCTCGACCGTGAGCGCGCCTATCCGACCGAGTTCGTGGCGGCCTTGACCAAGGCCGGTTTTCTCGCCGCGCTCATCCCGGAGCAATACGGCGGCAGCGGCCTCCCCATGAGCGCCGCGGCCGCCATCCTTGAGGAGATCCACGCCTCGGGCTGCAACGGTGCCGCCTGCCACGCGCAGATGTACACGATGGGAACCGTGCTGCGCCATGGCAGCGCGGAACAGAAGGAGCGCTACCTGCCGGCCATCGCGCGCGGCGAGCTGCGGCTGCAGGCGTTCGGCGTCACCGAACCGACCTCCGGCACCGACACGCTGGGCCTGCGCACCACGGCGACCCGCGACGGCGATCACTACATCGTCAACGGCCAGAAAATCTGGACCTCGCGCGCCGAGCATTCCGACCTCATGCTGCTGCTCGCCCGCACCGCGCCGCGCGAACAGGCGGCGTCGCGCACCGCGGGCCTCTCCGTGTTTCTCGTCGACATGCGCGAGGTGAAGGGCAACGGCCTGACCATCAGGCCCATCCGCACGATGATGAATCACGGCACGACCGAAATCTTCCTCGAGAACATGCGGGTGCCCGCCGACAGCCTCATCGGCAACGAAGGCGAGGGCTTCCGCTACATCCTCTCCGGCATGAACGCCGAGCGCATTCTCATCGCCGGCGAAAGCATCGGCGACGCCAAATGGTTCATCGGCAAGGCCACAGCCTACGCGCGCGAGCGCGTGGTGTTCGGCCGGCCGATCGGGCAGAACCAAGGCGTGCAGTTTCCGATCGCGCGCGCCTATATGGCGATGCGCGCGGCCGAACTGATGGTGCGCGAGGCGGCGGCGCTCTACGAAGCGGGCAAGGATTGCGGCGCCGAGGCGAACATGGCGAAACAACTCGCCGCCGAAGCGTCCTGGGAGGCGGCCGACATGTGCGTGCAGACCCATGGCGGCTTCGGCTTTGCCGAAGAATTCGACGTCGAGCGAAAATTCCGCGAGGCAAGGCTTTATCGCGTGGCGCCGATTTCCACCAATCTCGTCTTGTCGTATCTCGCCGAGCACGTGCTCGGCCTGCCGCGGTCGTATTGAAACGGCCGGCGCCGGCGCGAATATAAGAAACCATGACCCTGCCCTTGTCCGGACTTCTCGTCGTCTCGCTCGAACAGGCCGTCGCCGCGCCGATGTGCACATGCCGGCTCGCGGATGCCGGGGCGCGCGTGATCAAGATCGAGCGGCCGGAAGGCGACTTTGCCCGCTCCTACGACGACTTCGCGCACGGCGAGAGCAGCTATTTCGTCTGGCTCAACCGCGGCAAGGAATCGGTGGTGCTCGACCTCGCCAAGGCCGGCGACAAGGCGCTGCTCGAAGCAATGCTCGGGCACGCCGACATCTTCGTGCAGAACCTCAAGCCAGGGACGGTAGGGAAGCTCGGATTTTCCGTTGCGCGGCTGCGGCACGACTATCCGCGCCTCATCTGCTGCTCGATCTCCGGCTTCGGCGAGAGCGGTCCGTTTGCTGGGCGCAAGGCCTACGATTTGCTCATTCAGGCCGAAGTCGGGCTCGCCTCGATCACCGGCACGACGGAGCCGTCGCGCGTCGGCGTATCGGCCGTCGACGTCACCACCGGGCTGAATGCGTACGAGGCGATCCTGGAAGCTCTGCTGGCGCGGCAGCGCAGCGGCGAGGGTGCCGCGCTTTCGGTATCGCTGTTCGACGCCATGGCCGACTGGATGGCGGTGCCGCTGATGCAGCAGGAAGCGGGCAAGCCGCCGCAGCGCGTCGGGCTCACCCATGCCTCGATCGCGCCCTACGGCGCATTCCCGACGCGTGACGGCGCCAATATCCTCATCGGCGTTCAGAACGACCGCGAATGGCGGGTGCTCGCGGAAAAGGTTTTGGGCGATCCCGCGCTCGCCGCCGATCCCGCTTTCGCCACCAACCGCGCCCGCGTCGAGCGCCGCGCCGAGACCGATCACAAGGTCGCCGCGGTGTCGCGCACGCTCGAGGGCGAGGCGCTCATGCAGAAGCTCGCCGCCGCCGATATCGCCTTCGCTCGCGTCAACGATGTGGCCGGGCTTGCGCGCCATCCGCATCTGCGCCGGATCACGGTCGAGACGCCGAGCGGGCCGGTTTCCTATCCCGCGCCCGCCGCGCGGAGCGCCGCAGCGTCGCGGCGTTACGGCAAGGTGCCGGCGCTCGGCGAGCACACTGCAAGAGTGCGCGGGGAATTCACGGCGGCGGCGGTCACCGCGGATTAGCCAGGGAGAGACACGATGGAAATCGGCTTCATTGGACTCGGCAATATGGGCGCCCCCATGGCGCGCAGGCTCGTCGAGGCCGGGCATCACCTCACGGTCTACGACACCCGCCAGGAATCAATCGGCAATCTCACGGCGCTCGGCGCCGTTGCCGCACGCTCTCCGGCCGAAGTCGCCGACGCCGCCGAAACGGTGATGGCGAGCCTGCCGACTCCCGACATCGTGCTTGCAGTCGCGACCGGCGCCCGCGGCGTGATCGAAGGCAAGCGCGTGCGCCGCTTTGTCGATCTCTCCACGACCGGCTCGGTGATGGCGCAACGCATCTTCGCGCTGATGGCCGCGCGCAATATCGTGCAGATCGACAGCCCGGTGAGCGGCGGCGTGACCGGTGCCGAACGCGGCACGCTGGCGGTGATGGCGTCGGGCCCGCGCGCCGATGTCGAGGCGGTCGAGCCGGCGCTCTCCGTGATCGGCAAGGTCTTTTTCATCGGCGAACGGCCCGGCGCCGGACAGACGATGAAGCTCGTCAACAACGTGCTCTCGGCCACGGCGGTGGCGGCAACCGCGGAAGCGATGGTCACCGGGGCGAAAGCAGGGCTCGATCCGTGCATCATGCTCGACGTGATCAACGCCGGCAGCGGGCGCAACACCGCGAGCGCGGACAAGTTTCCCCGCTGCGTCCTCCCCGGCACGTTCGATGTCGGCTTCACGGCCGGTCTGATGACGAAGGACGTGAAGCTGTTCCTTTCCGAGAGCGCGGCGCTCGGCGTGCCGACGCAGGTGATCGAAGCGGTCGCCCGGCTCCTGCAAATGACCTGCGACGAACTCGGTTCCGACACCGATCTCAGCACCGTCGTGCGACCGGTGGAAAAACGCGCCGGGGTCGAGGTGCGGGCCCCGCGCAGCTGATTCGTTGGCGGCGCCCGTCGCGCGCAATCGAGTTTGGCTGACACATAGCCGCATCTGATAATCGGCACGGGCGTCGTCGGGCGCGGCGCGTTTCGTTTGTCGAGCTTTCAAAAAATTTTATTTTTATTCAAAGGTCTGAGCGGAAAAGACCTTTCTGTGATGGCGGTCACTTCACCCTCGCGCCGGGCCGAATAGGTTTCAATCGTTAAGTTTCGGACCCAGGAGAGCGCGGCACATGACGAAAATCGGCAGACGACCCGCTCCTAATCGACTGGCTGTTTGGCGCAGTTCCGGATGAAGAAATTCCCGACTCACACGCCTGATCAGTAACAAGACTAGCCTGCTAAAGCACTTCTTGAGAGCAATCTGAAATCGGCTCGCCGTTTGGCCCCGCGCACCCCCCCAACCCCCCACGGGGCCGGCGGCGAACCTGAAGGGGTGCAATCTCGGTCCCCCGACACCCCAAGACCCGCAGGTGGGTCACCTTCCCGCTCGGACGGTATGTCCGGGCGGGCTTTTATTATGGGCAATTCTGCCGCATGGTTGGGGCGTCCGAGTACGAGGCCTTCGGTCATGCCGAAAAATACCCGTTCAGGTCCGAGCCTGCTCTCAGCGTTGCCCGAGCATCTTTCAAAGGATTTGTTCGCCAGCGCCAAGCCGGTGCGAGTCGCCGCCGACGAGGTGCTGTTTCTCGCCGGCGACAAGGGCGACGGCTGCTATCGCATCGAGGAGGGGCTGCTCAAGGTCACCATGGTCTCGCGCGCCGGCACCGAGCGCATCCTCGCCTTCTTCGGCCCCGGCGCCATCGTCGGCGAGCTGTCGATCATCGACGGGCTGCCGCGGTCGGCATCGGTGGTAGCAGTGCGGAATTCCGCGCTGTGCTTTCTCAGCCGCGCCGCCTTCGACGCATTCGCCTTGCAACATCCCGAGCTGTACAAATCGCTGGTCACGCTGCTGGCGACGCGACTGCGCGAGACCGACCTGGTGATCGCCGCCGGAAGTTTCCTGCCGCTCAAGGGCCGCGTCGCCACGACACTGCTCGAGCTGGCGGAGAATTTCGGCCAGGATGTCGGCGCCGGCCGCATCGTCATCCGCCAGAAGATCGGGCAGAGCGACCTTGCCGCCATGGCCGGCATCGCGCGCGAGAATGTGAGCCGCATCCTAAACGACTGGAAGCGCCGCAAGCTGGTCAGCCGGCTTTCCGGCTACTACTGCCTCGAGAACAAGGCGCAGCTGCAAACCGAAGCCGAGCTGTAGCGACATCCGCCCTGCCCCGATGAACACGCCTGCGCTCGGCGACTTCCGCCGCATCATCGTGAAAGTCGGCTCCTCGCTCCTGGTCGATGCCAAGGCCGGCGCGATCAGGGAGTCCTGGCTCGCATCGCTCACGGCGGATCTCGCCAGCCTGCATCGCGACAAGCGCGACATCCTCGTTGTTTCTTCGGGAGCGATCGTGCTCGGCCGCGCCGTGCTCAAGCTCGCAAGCAGTCCGCTGAAACTCGAAGACAGCCAGGCTGCCGCGGCCGTGGGCCAGATCGCGCTCGCGCGCACCTGGACGGAAGCGCTGTCGCGCCATGGCATCACTGCTGGGCAGGTGCTGGTGACGCCCGGCGACACCGAGGAGCGCCGGCGCTACCTCAATGCGCGCTCGACCATCGACAAGCTCCTCGAATGGCGCGCCGTCCCGGTGATCAACGAGAACGATACGGTTGCGACCACCGAGATCCGTTACGGCGACAATGACCGGCTGGCCGCGCGCGTCGCCACGATGGTGAGCGCCGACCTCCTGGTGCTCTTGTCCGATGTCGACGGACTTTATGACGCGCCGCCCGACGCGGACGCTTCCGCGCGGCACGTGCCGTGCGTCGCCCGCGTGACGCCCGAGATCGAGGCGATGGCCGGCGCGGCCGGCTCGGAACTCTCGCGCGGCGGCATGCAGACCAAGATCGAAGCCGCGCGGATCGCCACCAACGGCGGGACGCACATGGTCATCGCCTCCGGCCGCGTCGAACATCCGCTGCGCGCCGTCGCCGAGGGCGCACGCTGCACCTGGTTTCTCACGGCCGCCAACCCGGTCACCGCGCGCAAGAAATGGATCGCCGGCACGTTGGAACCGAAGGGAACCCTGGTGATCGATGCCGGCGCGGTCGCGGCGCTGCGACGGGGGAAGAGCCTGCTGCCGGCCGGAATCGTGCGGGTCGAAGGCGCTTTCGCGCGCGGCGACGCGGTCATCATCCGCGGCCCCGACGGCGCGGAAATCGGGCGCGGCCTATCCGCCTACGATGCCGATGACGCCGAGAAAATCCGCGGCCGCTCGTCAGCCGACATCGCCTCGATCCTCGGCTTCAGCGGCCGCACCGAGATGGTCCACCGCGATGATCTGGTCGTCGGCCGGGAATGACAGAGCGAATTTTGGGCGAATTTGGCCGCGCGACAACGCGCCGCCGAGTTCCGCCGCGCACGACGCGTGATCGTTCCAGAGGGAACCCGAAAAGAGTGAACCCCGGCCGCTAAGGCGGCCGGGGTTCTAACGCCGGGTGATTGAGGGTGAGGGGCTGGGGGGCTTCGCCCGGCGCTGAATAGTCAACGTCGCGACCGTCGAGGTGTTCCTCGCTCCGTTAAAAATTTTTTTCGGGTCGCGAGCGGGCGGCTTTTCGCCTTGCGCTGCAAGCGGTTGCGTCGTCGCGAGGAGCGCCGGCGCGCCGCCGGCAGGCCGAAATCGGCCGGAACATTGATGCGGCTTCCATCCGGCATCAGAACGTAGCGCGAGATCACGCGCAAGTTCCCGGACTCGCCGCCATATCCCTCGACGACATAGCTTGCCCCTACCGGTAATTGCTCCGGCAAAAGGCGGGAGAAATGATCCACTGCTCGTTCCATGACGCACCCTCTCGTTGCGGCCGGTGGCGAAACGCGGGCCGCTGCGGTGAGGTTCCGCGGATTGTGTGACGGCGCCGCGAACTGCTGTGGATTGTTTGGACAAGACAGGGGCACCGCACTGCCTCGCCGGGCCTCCCGGAACATGGTAGGAAGCGGCGAACGCAAGACGGATCAATGCCATGAATGCCCCGCTCACGGCGCTCGCCGCACCCGGCAACCTCGCCGCGGCCATGTGCGCGATCGGCCGCGACGCGCGCAGCGCATCGCATGCGCTCGCGCTGGCGCCGGCCGCGCGGAAGAACGACGCGCTCGCCGGCATGGCAGAGGCCATCCGCCACGCACGGTCGGCGATCCTCGACGCCAACGCCGAGGACGTGGCGGAGGCGAAGTCCGGCGGTGCGACTGCCGCGTTTCTCGACCGGCTCACGCTCGACGCCGATCGTGTCGAGGCGGTGGCGGCCGGACTCGAGGTCATCCGCAAGCTCAAGGATCCGGTCGGCACGGTCATGGCGTCATGGCGGCGTCCCAACGGCATGCGCATCGAGCGTGTGCGCGTGCCGCTCGGCGTCGTCGGCGTGATCTACGAGAGCCGGCCCAACGTGACGGCCGATGCCGGCGCGCTCTGCCTCAAGGCCGGCAACGCCGTGATCCTGCGCGGCGGCTCCGAAAGTTTCCGCACCGCGCGCGCCATCCATACCGCCCTGGTCGAAGGCCTGGTGGCCGCGGAACTGCCGGCGGCCGCGATTACGCTCGTGCCGACGCGGGAGCGCGCTGCCGTCGGCATGATGCTCGCCGGGCTCGACGGCGCAATCGACGTGATCGTGCCGCGCGGCGGGAAGAGTCTGGTGGACCGCGTGCAGACCGAAGCGCGCGTGCCGGTATTCGCCCATCTCGAAGGCGTCTGCCACGTCTATGTCGACCGCAAAGCCAAACTCGCCATGGCCAAATCGATCGTGCTCAACGCCAAGATGCGCCGGACCGGCGTGTGCGGGGCGGCCGAGACGCTGCTCGTCGACCGGGCAGACGCGCCAAGATTGCTCAAGCCGCTCGTCGCCATGCTCCTCGACGCCGGGTGCGAGATCCGCGGCGATGCCGCCGTACAGGCGGTCGATCGCCGCGTGAAGCCCGCGAGCGAAGCCGATTGGGGCACGGAATACCTCGACGCCATTCTGACCGCCGGGGTGGTCGACGGCGTCGATGGGGCGATCGCCCATATCGAACGTTACGGCTCGCATCACACCGACGCGATCGTCACCGAAGACCGGCAGAGCGCGGAGAAATTCTTGCGCGAGGTCGATTCGGCGATCGTGCTGCATAACGCATCGACCCAATTCGCCGACGGCGGCGAATTTGGTTTTGGCGCGGAGATCGGCATCGCCACCGGCCGGTTGCACGCGCGCGGACCTGTCGGCGTCGAGCAGCTTACAAGTTTCAAGTATCGCGTGCACGGCAGCGGACAAACGCGGCCTTGACCGTCGACGTTCAGGCCGCGGCTCGTCGCAAAGCGGGATCGGCGGCTGCGTGTTGGGGAGGAGAACTTTCGCACAGCCATGAACTGCGAGTTCCCCCTACCGCGTCAGGCCGCTCCCACGGTTCCCTTCAAACCACGCACGGGAAGTCCCGTCGTCACGGGCACAGGCCGCATTGTCTTGCCGCCGCACGGGCCTGGGATGCGCATCGGGCTGTTCGGCGGCACCTTCGATCCGGTCCACGCCGCGCACCGCGCCGCGTGTCTGCTGGCGATGAAACGGCTCGGCCTCGATCGGGTCTGGTGGCTCGTCACGCCCGGCAATCCGCTTAAGGACACGCGCGGCCTCGCTCCGCTCGCCGAACGGGTCCACGCCGCGCAGGTGTTGGCGCATCATCCGCGCATCGACGTCACCGATCTCGAAACGCAACTCGGCACCCGCTACACCCATCAGACGATCGCGTATCTTCGCCAGGGCTGCCCGGGCGTGCGCTTCGTGTGGATCATGGGTGCCGATAATCTGCGCAGCTTCCACCGCTGGCAGCGCTGGCGCGGCATTGCGGCGCTGGTGCCGATCGCCGTGGTCGACCGGCTCGGCCCGAGCCTTTACGCCACGGCCGGCATCGCCGGCCAGGCGCTCGCCTATGCGCGTCTACCCGAATCGGCGGCAAGGACGCTGCCGGAACGAAGGCCGCCGGCCTGGCTTTACCTCCATGGCCTCAAGTCGCCGCTGTCCTCTACGGCGCTGCGCGCGGCACGCGCCTTGCAAAGCGGTTGAAACTCTTAACCGCGCGTGCCTATCTTAGTGATGCCCCGGACTTCGAGACGACTCGGGGCTGTGAAGGAGCGGAAGGAAAGCGAAAGGAAAAGGACCCCTGTCCACACCTGCAATTAGTCGGGCCGAACGTCGCGCGCCCGAATCGGTCTCCAGAATGCGTCCTGACGCTGAGGAGATCCTTCGTCTGGTCCTCGCCCGCCTCGACGACATGAAGGCGGAGGACACCCTCACCATCGACCTCCGTGGCAAATCTTCAATCGGCGACTACATGGTCGTGTCTTCCGGCCGGTCGCAGCGCCACGTCGGTTCGGTCGCCGATCGCGTGATCGAGGATTTGCACAAGGTCCGCGTCGCCGCCCGGGTGGAAGGCGTTCCGCATTGCGATTGGGTTCTGATCGACGCGGGTGACGTGATCGTTCACGTCTTCCGCCCGGAAGTGCGGGCCTTCTACAATCTCGAGAAGATGTGGTCGGCCAACGGGCCGGTGCAGCGCGCGAGCTGACGCGCTCGCGAGCAGATGAGGGTCTTTTGGGGCTGGCACCGGACGGGCCGGTGACTGCGCGTTCGCCGTTGCTCCTGCGTGTGTTCACTGATCTCGCCCGCCAAGGCATCTTTGCGCCATGCGTCTCCTGATCTGCGCGATCGGCCGCCTGAAGCAGGGTCCCGAGCGCGAGCTTGCCGCGTGGTATCGCAAGCGCGCCGAAGCCATCGGACGGCCGCTGGGCCTGCGCGCGATCGAGATCGTTGAAATTCGCGAGAGCCGCGCGCAGGACGCCGAGCGGCGCCGTATCGAGGAATCGATCGCGCTCGCCAATGTCATCCCCGAGGAGGGGATGGCCGTCATTCTCGACCAGCACGGCGAAAATCTCGATAGCGCCGCTCTCGCCGCGCTGCTGCAACGCTGGCGGGCGGATAACTGCCCGGCGGCCGCTTTCATTATCGGCGGCGCCGACGGCCTCGCGCCAAACCTGGCGCAACGCGCCAAGTTCCGGCTCGCGTTCGGAGCAGCCACCTGGCCGCACCAGCTCGTGCGCATCATGCTGCTCGAGCAGCTCTACCGCGCCGGCACTATCCTCGCGGGACACCCCTACCACCGCGGCTGAGTCTCACCTTTCTCATTCTTAATCCTGCCTCACCGATATGTGACGCGTCGGTACGGGTCCGCGTCTTAATCTGGTCGCATCGCGCGGGCTCTGTCTTGCCTTCGCGCCCCCGGCGTCTACCCTTGGACACGATGATTCTCCGTCGGTCGAGCCGCACCGATCCGCGCCTTGTGCTCGGCACCGCCTTGGCGTTTGCCCTGCCGCTCGGCGCCAATCCGGCTGCGCTCGCCCAGACCCCACCCGCCAAGGCGCCGGTGCAAGCGCCGGTCGCGCCGGGTCCGGTGCCCTACCTCGCCCCCCAGCCGGCGCTGCCCGGATCGCCGCCGACCGACGCGGATGCTCTCAAGCAGCGCGATCAGGAACTCGAGGCGGCGCGCGCCAGGGAGCGCGAGTCGGCGGAGAACCAGGCCAAGCTCAAACGCGAGATCGAGGCGCTCGGCGACGATCGCCGCGCGCTCAACCAGCAGCTCATCGATACCGCCGCGCACGTGCGCGGCGTCGAAGCAAGCATCGAGGCGACCGAAGGACGTCTCAAGCCGCTCGACGAGCAGGAGCGCCTTTTTCAGAAATCGCTCGACGAACGCCGCGCGGTGATCATCGAGATTCTCGCCGCCCTGCAACGGGTCGGGCACCAGCCGCCGCCGGCGCTGATGGTGCGGCCGGAGGATGCGCTGCAGGCGGTGCGCATGGCCATCATGCTCGGCGCCGTGCTGCCGGAGATGCGGGCCCAGGCCGAAGCGCTCGCCGGCGACCTCGCCGACCTCCTGCGGGTGCGCAACGACATTGTCGCCGAACGCGACCATCTCGCGCGCGATCTCGCCCAGCTTGGTCACGACCAGCTGCGCATGAACATGCTGATCGACGAGCGCCAGTCGAAACAGTCAAACGCCGAGCAGGCGCTCGATAGCGAACGCCAGCGCGCCACCGACCTCGCCCGCCAGGTCGACGGCCTCAAGGACCTCATCGGCAAGCTCGAGGCCAACCTCGACAGCGCCAACCGCGCCGCCCATCTCGCCGCGCGCGCGGCCGAGGAGGGCCGGCCTGACGTTGCCGCCCTCAACGATGCCGGGCGGCTGGCCCCGGCGGTCGCGTTCGCCGCCACGCGCGGCCGCTTGCCGTTGCCGGTAAATGGAGTCAGAATCCGCGACTTCGGCACCGCGGACGGCTTCGGCGGAAACCAGAAGGGCGTTTCCATCGCCACCCGCACCGGCGCGCAAATTACTGCGCCCTGCGACGGCTGGGTGGTTTACGCGGGCGCGTTTCGCAGCTATGGGCAACTCTTGATCCTGAATGCCGGCGGCGGCTATCATGTTTTGCTGGCGGGGATGGAGCGCATCTCTGTCGATCTCGGCCAGTTCGTGCTGACAGGTGAGCCGGTGGCGGTAATGGGCAGCGGATCGCAGGTTTCCACTGCCGCGGCGGCCAAGCCTAAACAACCTGTACTCTATGTGGAGTTCCGCAAGGACGGCACTCCCATCGATCCCGGCCCCTGGTGGGCTACTAACGAAGGCGAAAAGGTTCGCGGATGATGCGCAAAACTTCCTTCATTTTCCTCGGCATGGCCGCGGGTGTCGGTCTGACGTTGCTGGCGACGCAGCCCCACAACGTATTCACGGGCTCGAGCGCGAAAGCGGCGGCGTCCGACACCTACCGGCAGCTCAACCTGTTCGGCGACGTGTTCGAGCGCGTGCGCGCCGATTACGTCGAAAAGCCCGATGACGGCAAGCTCGTCGAATCGGCGATCAACGGCATGCTGGCCGGGCTCGACCCGCATTCGAGCTACATGGACCCGAAGAGCTTCCGCGACATGCAGGTGCAGACGCGCGGCGAATTCGGCGGTCTCGGCATCGAGGTCACCATGGAGGACGGGCTCGTCAAGGTGGTGGCGCCGATCGACGAGACGCCGGCGGCCAAGGCCGGCGTCATGGCCAACGACATCATCACCCACCTCGACGACGAGGCGGTGCAGGGCCTCACGCTCAACCAGGCCGTCGAGAAGATGCGCGGCCCGGTGAACACCAAGATCAAGCTCAGGATCATGCGCAAGGGCGGCGACAAGCCGATCGAGGTGACGATCGTGCGCGACGTCATCCGTGTCCGCTCCGTCCGCTCGCACAGCGAGGGCGAGGACATCGGCTACATCCGCATCACCCAGTTCAACGAGCAGACGACCGACGGCCTGAAAAAGGCGATCAGCGATCTCTCCAGCCAGCTCGGTTCTGACAAGGTCAAGGGCTTCGTCGTTGATCTGCGCAACAATCCGGGCGGCCTGCTCGACCAGGCAATCTCGGTGTCGGACGCCTTCCTCGAGAAGGGCGAGATCGTCTCGACCCGCGGCCGCAATTCCGAGGAAACCCAGCGCTTCAACGCGCGGCCGGGCGACCTGACCAAGGGCAAGCCGGTGATCCTCCTGATCAACGGCGGTTCGGCGTCGGCGTCGGAAATCGTCGCCGGGGCGCTGCAGGACCACAAGCGCGCCACGCTGATCGGCACGCGCTCGTTCGGCAAGGGTTCGGTGCAGACGATCATCCCGCTCGGCGCCGGCAACGGTGCGCTCCGCCTGACCACGGCGCGCTACTACACGCCGGCGGGACGCTCGATCCAGGCCAAGGGCATCACTCCCGATATCGAGGTGCTGCAGGACGTGCCGGACGACCTGAAGGCGCGGACCGACTCCAAGGGCGAGGCCTCGCTGCGCGGCCACCTCAAGGCCGAGGGCTCCGAGGAAACCGGCTCGCAATCCTACGTCCCGCCGGACGAGAAGGACGACAAGGCGCTCAAAATGGCCCTCGACCTTCTGCGCGGCGCCGTGAGCGACGCGGCCTTCCCGCCGAATCCGAAGGCGGCGGTTCCGAACTGAGCGGACACCCGATCCTCTGCCGCTTGCGGCGAAGGAAAACAGTTGGTGCGGGGCGGCGACGAGCCGCCCCGCTTCGTTTCTGCGTCGGTACGCTGACCATGCCGAGCCGTTGTGAGCTTGGCGGCTTGGCGGCTTCGCGGTCGTGGTAAAATAAGGCATGATTCGCGACGGCCTCCCCCGGCAAGACTCGATACGGCTGAAATCGGAGCAAAGGCTCGGCCCAAGGACCGGCCGATGACCGCGGATGAGTTGAGCGCCCCGCTCGGCCAAATGCCGCGCAAGCAGCGGCGCAAATTTCCGATCGCGGTGCCGCACGTGATCGCCGGCGCACTCGCGCTTTTCCTTGGCACATTCGTGCTGTGGACGATCGTGGGCGACGATCCTTTCGGCGGCGAGCCGATGGTCACCGCGCCGGTCGACCTGCGCGCCGCTGCGGCGGTGAAGAAACCGGAGCCGCCGGCGGCACCGGAAAACGCCGCCAACCCGCAAGGTCCGCACCGCTACGACGGGCCGGCGCCGGCCTCGGCGCCGCCGGAGAAAAGCGCTCCGGCAAACCCGCCGCCCAACACCAAGACCGTCACCATCATCGACGGCAAGACCGGAGCGCGGCAGGAGGTGGTGATCCCCGACCCGGCGGGCGCCGCAGCTCCCGCCGCTGCGGCTCCCCCGGAGCAGAAGTTCGCCGAGATGACCTCGCACGGCCCGGTGCCGAAGATCGCCGCCGACGGCACCCGGCCCGCCGACGTCTTCGCCCGCCCCGTGAAGGCGCTTGCCGGCAGGCCGGGCGCACCCCGCGTAGCCTTGATCGTGGCCGGCCTCGGCGTCAGCACGAGCGCGACGTCCACGGCGATCGCCCAACTGCCGGGGCCGGTGACGTTCGCCTTCATGCCCTACGGCGCCGAGGTCGAACGCCTGGCGGCGCTCGCACGAAGCGAGGGACACGAGATTCTGCTGCAGGTTCCGATGGAGCCGTTCAACTATCCCGACAACGATCCGGGGCCGCAGACGCTGCTCACGTCGCTCACGCGGAGCAGAACCTGGAGCGGCTGTACTGGCTGATGAGCCGGATGCAAGGCTACGTCGGACTGGCGGAGGCCATGGGCGCCCGCTTCACCGCTTCGGAACCGGCCTTTGCTCCGATCCTGCGCGAAACGGCGAGGCGCGGGCTGATCTTCGTCGACGACGGCGCCAACCCGCGCAGCGTCGCCGCCCGCGTCGCCGGCGCCAACAATCTGCCGTTCGCCAAGGCCGACATCGTGCTCGACGCGGTGCCGACGCCGGACGAGATCGACCGCGCGCTCGGCCGCCTGGAAATGACGGCGCGCGAGCGCAGCCTCGCCGTCGGCATCGCCTCGGCGCTGCCGGTGTCGCTCGAGCACATCGGCAAATGGGCAAAGGCGGCGGAAAGCCGCGGTCTGCTGCTCGTTCCGATCACCGCAGTGGTGATGAAGGAGAAGCAGAGCTGATCTGGAACGGCGAATAGCGAAATGGTGAAGTAGTGAATAGAGTTGCCGGCGCGACAACCATTCACCAGTTCGCCAATCGCCAGTTTACCAGTCGCTACTCGCCATTCACAAAATGCCGCCGTTCGAATCCCTCTCCTATCGCCGCTGCGTCGGCATGACCGTGCTCAATCGCGCCGGCCTCGCCTTCATCGGCCGCCGCGTCGACGGCCCCGAGCACACCGACAACGTCCACGTCTGGCAGATGCCGCAGGGCGGCATCGACCGGGGCGAGGACTCCTGGCCGGCGGCTCTGCGCGAGCTCAGGGAGGAGACCAACATCACCTCGGTGCAACGCCTCGGCAAGATCGCGGGATGGCTGACCTACGACATTCCGCGCGAGATCGTGGGGCAAGCCTGGAACGGCAAGTACCGCGGCCAGAAGCAGAAGTGGTACGCGCTGCGTTTCACTGGCGACGACAGCGAGATCGACATCGAGCATCCCGCCGGCGGACATAAGCCGGAATTCGTGGAATGGCGCTGGGAGGAGCTGCAAAACCTTCCGGAGCTGGTCGTGCCGTTCAAGCGCCAAGTCTACGAGCGCGTGGTCGCCGAGTTTGCGAAGTTCGCCTGAGCGCCGGCGGCGCCAGCCGGGGGATCAATGCGCGGTCGATGTCCTGGCGGCAAGCGCCGCCTGCAGCGCTTTGAGCTGATCGAGACGGCGCGCAAGCTTGTCGCGCTGCTCCTGATCCGTGGTGTCGGCCATGTCTTCCTCGGCATCCTTGATGTCGGCGGCGAGCGTCATGGCATCGAAGCTCTCAAGCGCCACGGCGTGGTCGGCGAGCACGGTGAGGCCGCCGGGTCCGACCTCGGCGACGCCGCCGCCGATGACGATCGGCTCGCGCGCGCCGCCGCGAAAGATGGTGAGGATCCCCGGCCGCAGCGCCGTCACCAGTGGCGCATGGCCAGCGAGAATGCCCATGTCGCCCTCGGCGCCGGGCAGGTCGACCTGATCCACGTCGCCGGAGAACAGCACGCGCTCAGGGGAGACGAGATCGAAGTGAAGTGCGGCCATTGGGTGTGTCCCGAGCCTGATCTGGATGCGAACAGCGAATGGGGACCTCCATCAGTTCCCATTCGCCATTTCACTATTCGCCCTGTTACGCCGCCTCGGCGAGTTTCTTGCTGCGCTCGACCGCCTGCTCGATGGTGCCGACCATATAAAAGGCCGCCTCGGGCAGGTGGTCGTATTTGCCCTCGCACAGCCCCTTGAAGCCGCGAATGGTATCGGCGAGATCGACGAAAACTCCGGGCGATCCCGTGAATACTTCCGCCACGTGGAACGGCTGCGACAGGAAGCGCTCGATCTTTCGCGCCCGCGCCACGGTGAGCTTGTCTTCCTCGGAGAGCTCGTCCATGCCGAGAATGGCGATGATGTCCTGCAACGATTTGTAGCGCTGCAGGATCTGCTGCACGCGGCGCGCCACCTCATAATGCTCCTCGCCGACGACGCGGGGATCGAGCATGCGCGAGGTCGAATCGAGCGGGTCGACCGCCGGATAGATGCCCTTCTCCGCGATCGATCGCGACAGCACCGTGGTGGCGTCGAGGTGCGCAAAGGAGGTCGCCGGCGCCGGATCGGTGAGGTCGTCGGCCGGCACGTAGATCGCCTGCACCGAGGTCACCGACCCCTTGTTCGTCGTGGTGATGCGCTCCTGCAGCGCGCCCATGTCGGTCGCCAGGGTCGGCTGGTAGCCGACCGCCGAGGGGATGCGGCCGAGCAGCGCCGAGACTTCCGAGCCCGCCTGCGTGAAGCGGAAGATGTTGTCGACGAAGAACAGCACGTCCTGGCCCTGGTCGCGGAAATACTCGGCGACGGTCAGCCCGGTGAGGCCGACGCGGGCGCGCGCGCCGGGCGGCTCGTTCATCTGGCCGTAGACCAGCGCGCATTTGGAGCCTTCGACGCTGCCCTTCCCCGGGTCCTTGTTGACGCCGGATTCGATCATCTCGTGATAGAGGTCGTTGCCTTCGCGGGTGCGCTCGCCAACGCCGGCGAACACCGAGAAGCCGCCGTGCGCCTTGGCGATGTTGTTGATCAGCTCCATGATGATCACGGTCTTGCCGACGCCGGCGCCGCCGAACAGGCCGACCTTGCCGCCCTTGGCATAGGGCGCGAGCAGGTCGACGACCTTGATGCCGGTGATGAGGATCGCGGCCTCGGTCGACTGGTCGGTGTAGACCGGCGCCTCCTGATGGATGGCGCGCCGCTCCTTGTGCGGGATCGCTCCAGCCTCATCGACCGCTTCGCCGACCACGTTCATGATGCGCCCGAGCGTGCCGTCGCCGACCGGCACGGCGATCGGCTGGCCGGTGTCGGTCACCTCCTGGCCGCGCACCAGCCCTTCGCTGGTGTCCATTGCCACCGTGCGCACCGTCGACTCGCCGAGGTGCTGGGCGACTTCGAGCACCAGGCGGTTGCCCTGGTTCTTGGTCTCAAGCGCATTGAGAATCGCCGGCAGGTGATCCTCGAAATGCACGTCGATGACGGGGCCGATGACCTGGGTGATGCGTCCGACTTTGTTCGACATGGTCAGTCCCTGGTTGGCACGATCAGGATCACAGCGCTTCGGCGCCGGAAATGATCTCGATCAATTCCTTGGTGATCATCGCCTGGCGCGTGCGGTTGTAGAACAGCGTCTGCTTGCGGATCATGTCGCCGGCGTTGCGCGTCGCGTTGTCCATGGCCGACATCTGCGCACCGTAGAACGAGGCGGCGTTCTCCAGGAGCGCGCGCAAGATCTGCACGGCGACGTTGCGCGGCAGGAGATCGCGGAGGATGTCCTCGGCTTCCGGCTCGAACTCGTAGGCGGCGCCGCCGAGGGCGTCCGTGGCCTTGGCGTCGAACACCGGCGGAATGATCTGCTGCGCCGTCGGAATCTGCGCGATCACCGAGCGGAAGCGGGAGAACAACAGCGTGCAGACGTCGAATTCGAATTTCTCGAAGCGGGCGATGACCTTTTCCGCAATCATCTCGGCGTGCTCGAAACTCAGCGTGCGCGCCGCGCGCAGGTCGACCATCTCGATGATCTGCTTGCCGTAGAGCCGGCGCAGCTGATCGTAGCCCTTGCGGCCGACGCAGAAGAACTTGACCTCCTTGCCCGCGGCGGTGAGCGACGTGGCGCGCTCGCGGGCGAGCCGGACGATCGCGGTATTGAATGGTCCGCACAGGCCGCGTTCGGCGGTACAGACGAGCAGCAGGTGGACGTTGTCGCTGCCGCTGCCGCGCAGCAGCCGCGGCGCGGTGTCGAGCCCGCCGATCGCGGCGGCGATGTTGCCGAGCACCTTGTCCATCTGCGTCGCATAGGGACGCGCCGCCTCCGCCGCCGCCTGCGCGCGGCGCAGTTTTGAGGCGGCGACCATCTGCATCGCGCGCGTGATCTTCTGCGTCGCCTTGGTCGAGGCGATGCGGTTGCGCAGGTCTTTGAGGGAGGCCATCGCTGAGTAAGGGACGACAGAGGACGGACGACGGAGGACGGATAAGGAGAACTCCGCTCCATCTTCACTTCATCTGCCGTCTGCCCTCCGTTCTCTATTGTCTGGTTACGCGAACGTCTTGGCATACGACTCGACGACGCCCTTGAGCTTGGCGGCGGTGGCGTCGTCGAGATCGCGCGAATCGCGGATGGTGCCGAGGAGGTCGGTGTACCGGCTGCGCAGCGTGCCGAGCAGGCCGTCCTCGAAAGCGCGCACGCGCTCGACCGGCAGCGGATCGAGATAGCCGTTGACGCCGGAGTAGATCACGCAGACCTGCTCCTCCATCTTCAGCGGCGAGAATTGCGGCTGCTTGAGCAGCTCGGTCAGGCGCGAGCCGCGATTGAGCAGGCGTTGCGTGGTGGCGTCGAGATCGGAGCCGAACTGCGCGAAAGCCGCCATCTCGCGGTATTGCGCGAGCTCCCCCTTGATGCGGCCGGCGACCTTCTTCATCGCCTTGGTCTGCGCCGCGGAGCCGACGCGCGACACCGACAGCCCGACGTTCACCGCCGGGCGGATGCCCTGATAGAACAGATCGGTCTCCAGGAAGATCTGGCCGTCGGTGATGGAGATGACGTTGGTCGGGATATAGGCCGACACGTCGTTGGCCTGCGTTTCGATGACCGGCAGCGCGGTGAGCGAGCCGCCCTTGTGGTCGTCGTTCATCTTCGCCGCGCGCTCGAGCAGCCGCGAGTGCAGGTAGAAGACGTCGCCCGGATAGGCCTCGCGTCCGGGCGGCCGGCGCAGCAAGAGCGACATCTGCCGGTAGGCGACGGCCTGCTTGGAAAGGTCGTCATAGATGATGACGGCGTGCATGCCGTTGTCGCGGAAATACTCGCCCATGGCGCAGCCGGAGAACGGCGCCAGATACTGCATCGGCGCCGGGTCGGAGGCGGTTGCCGCCACCACGATCGAGTAGTCGAGCGCGCCGTTTTCCTCCAGCACCTTGACGAACTGCGCCACGGTCGAGCGCTTCTGTCCGATCGCGACATAGACGCAATAGAGCTTGATTTTCTCGTCGCCCGAGGTGTTCAGCGACTTCTGGTTCAGGATCGTGTCGAGGGCGATCGCGGTCTTGCCGGTCTGGCGGTCGCCGATGATCAGCTCGCGCTGGCCGCGCCCGATCGGGATCAGGGCGTCGATCGCCTTCAGCCCCGTGGCCATCGGCTCGTGCACCGACTTGCGCGGGATGATGCCGGGCGCCTTGACATCGACGCGCGCGCGGGTGTCGGCCTTGATCGGGCCGCGGCCGTCGATCGGATCGCCGAGCGCGTCGACGACGCGGCCGAGCAGCCCCTTGCCGACCGGAACCTCGACGATGGCGCGCGTGCGCTTGACGGTCTGGCCCTCCATGATCTCGCGGTCGCCGCCGAAGATCACGACGCCGACATTGTCGCTTTCGAGGTTGAGCGCCATGCCGCGCACGCCGCTCTCGAATTCGACCATCTCGCCGGACTGCACATTGTCGAGCCCGTAGACGCGGGCGACGCCGTCGCCGACCGACAGCACCTGGCCCACTTCCGAGACCTCGGCCTCCTCGCCGAAATTCTTGATCTGCTCCCTGAGGATGGCGGAGATTTCCGCGGCGCGGATATCCATTATCGGACCTCTTTCATCGCGTGCCTGAGCGCATTGAGCTTGGTGCGTAGCGAGCTGTCGACCATGCGGCTGCCGAGCTTGACCACGAGCCCGCCGATGATGGCGGGATCGATCGTGACGGCGAGGTCGACATCCTTGCCGCTGACCGCCTTGAGGGCGCTGCGCAGCGCGGCCAGGTGTTCGTCCTTGAGCTGCTCGGCGACCGTGACCTCCGCCGTCGCCTCGCCCTTGTGGCCGGCCACGAGCGCGCGGAACGCCTTCACCATGTCGCGCACCGCGAACAGGCGGCGGTTCGCGGTGACAAGCTTGAGGAATTTCGCCGCGAGCCCGCCGATCCCGGCGCGCTCGAGCACCGCGGAGAGCGCCTGCAGCTGCTCGACGGCGGAAAACACCGGGCTGCGCACCAGCCGGTTGAGATCGGCGCTCTCCGCGACCAGCGCATCGAAGCGCTCCAGATCCGCCTTGACTGCGTCGATCGCCTTCTCCTCGCGGGCGAGGTCGAACAGCGCGGTCGCGTAGCGGCCGGCCATGCCGGATACGTGGGGTGCTTCGGCGGCCAAATCGTTTGCTCTCGTCGTGCGTTCTCGCGGAGCCGCAACCGGCGCGGGCAGTCAGCGCAAGCCTCGGGGATCGAGCCCTTGGCTGCGGCGGACCTGAAAATGGAAGGCAGCGGAGTGTCCGCGGCCCCGCGAAATTGCGGCGTTGCTAACATACCGTGGAATGCGGTGCAACATCACGGAATCACAACGAAAGCGGCCGCCGGGCGTGTCGATTTCACCGGGTGCACTAGGCGGCGCCGGCGGTGTGCTGCCGGATCACGTCGAGGAAAATATCCCCGTACTGCCTGAGCTTGGCGTCGCCGACGCCGTGCACATTTGCCATCTCGGCGGCGGTCCTCGGCTTGCGCCGCGCCATGTCGATGAGCGTCTTGTCGGCGAACACGACATAGGCGGCGACACGCTGCTCCTTGGCCAATTCGGAGCGTCGCCGCCGCAGCGCCTCGAACAGCGCCGTATCGCCGGCGGCCCCGTCGGCGAGCGCCGCGGCATGGGTCGCCGTCCGCGCCGCCTTGCGCCCCGGCTTGAGCGTGTCCTTGCGCAGCGTGATCCGCTCGACGCCCTTGAGCACCCGTCGGCCGGCATCGGTAACGGTCCAAGTGCCGTAGCCGGTGATATCGAGCGCGACGATGCCGGCGCCGTGAAGCTGGCGGAAAATCGAACGCCATTCCCGCCTGTCGTACTCCTTGCCGACGCCGAAGGTCGGCAGGCGATCGTGGCCGAATTTTTCTACCGCTTCGCTGTTCTCGCCGAGAAGCACGTTGACCAGGTGTTCGGTGCCGAAGCGCTCGCCGGTGCGCACCATGGCGGAGAGCGCCTTCTGCGCCGCGATGGTGCCGTCGATCACCTCGGCGCCGTCGCAGCAGAAATCGCAATTGCCGCACGGGCCGCACGCCTCAGCGAAATAGGCGAGCAGCGTCTGCCGGCGGCAGCGCGGCGACTCGCACAGCGCGACGAGCGCGTTGAGCCGCTGGCGGTCGACGCGCTTCTGCTCGTTCGAGGCTTCGCCGTCGTCGATCTGCAGCCGCCGCAGCCGGATGTCGCCCATGCCGTAGAGGGTGAGCGTATCGGCGGGCAGACCGTCGCGGCCGGCGCGGCCGATCTCCTGGTAATAGCTCTCGATGTTGGCGGGCATGTCGGCGTGAAGGACGAAGCGCACGTCCGGCTTGTCGATCCCCATCCCGAACGCCACCGTCGCCGTCACGACGATTCCGTCTTCCTGCAGGAACGTATCCTGATGCCGCGAGCGGACCGTCGCCTCCATGCCGGCGTGATACGGGAGCGCGTTGACACCGCTCTGTCGCAGAACGTCGGCGAGTTCCTCGGTCTTGCGCCGCGAGGCGCAATAGACGATGCCGCTCTGGCCGTGATGGGCCTTGATGAAATCGGTGATCTGCCGGCGGCCGGACGATTTCGCTTGCATGGCCAGGCGCAGGTTGGGCCGGTCAAAGCCGTGCACGAATACCGCCGGCGCCCGAGGGAAGAGCTTTTCCAGAATGTCGGTGCGCGTGGCGGCATCCGCCGTGGCGGTGAAGGCGACGGTCTGCACGCCGCCGAGCGCCGCCTGAACGGTGCCGAGCGCCGCGTATTCCGGACGAAAATCGTGGCCCCATTGCGAGATGCAGTGCGCTTCGTCGACGGCGAGCAGCGAGACCTTGGCGCGTGTGAGCAGGCCGAGTGTTTCCGGCTTCACTAGGCGTTCGGGCGCCACATAGACGAGACGCAATTCACCGCGCACGATGCGGTCGAGGACCGAACGGTTCTCGGCGGGATCGTTCGCCGAGTTGAGCGCCGCCGCGGCGATGCCGTAGCCGCAGAGTTGCGCCACCTGGTTGCGCATGAGCGCAATCAGCGGCGACACGACGACGGTGACGCCGTCGCGAAGCAGCGCCGGAAGCTGGTAGCACAGCGACTTGCCGCTTCCCGTCGGCATGACCGCGAGAACGTCGCGGCCGTCGAGGACAGCGGCGATGATCTCGCCCTGCCCGGCGCGGAACGCCTCGAAGCCGAAGGTCGTACGAAGTATGCGTTGCGCGGCCGCGAGGTCCGGCATATGCGTATGTCCCTCGCGCCGGTTCTATCTTTGTTCCCTCAGCCTCGCAAGCCATCTCAGCCGCGTTGAAACGCGAAACCACCGGCGCGACGCATCGGCACAAGTCGAGCCATGACCAAACAGCCGAAGAAACGAGCGCGAACGCCGGGGCAGCCGATGCTGCCGGCGGACCGCCTCGACTATTCGCCGATCACCGAGCGTGCACCGCTCAGCCTGCCGGACGGCGCGCGCATGGTGGTATGGGTGATCGTCAACGTCGAGGAGTGGGACCCGACGCAACCGATGCCGCGCACCGTGCTGCCGCCGCCCGCCGGAGGCTCGCCCAGTCCCGACGTGCCCAACTGGGCCTGGCACGAATACGGCAATCGCGTCGGCTTCTGGCGCTTCACCAAGATCTTCGACGAGTTCGACATTCCTGTCGTGCTCGCGATCAACGGCGCGGCGCTCGCCGCCTATCCGCCGATCGTGCGCGCGGCCTGCGAACGCGACTGGGAGTTCATGGGGCACGGCTTCACCCAGCGCAACATGCAGAAGGTCGCCGACGAGCGCGCCGACATCAGGAAGACGCGCGATGTGATCGCCAAGGCGACCGGCAAGCCGCCGCGCGGCTGGCTCGGGCCGGGCCTCACCGAGACCTGGGAGACCCCCGACCTCCTCGCCGAGGAAGGATACGACTACGTCGCCGACTGGGTGCTCGACGATCAGCCGGTCTGGCTCAAGACGCGCGGCAGGCCGATCCTCAACCTGCCCTACACGCAGGAAATCAACGATGTCGCGATGATCGCGGTTCAGCAGCACGCCGCCTTGGAATATCGCGAACGCGCGCTCGACCAGTTCGAGCAGATCTACGCCGACGCGGCCGACTCGGCGCGCGTCATGGCGCTGGTGGTGCATCCCTATCTGATGGGCGTGCCGCACCGGGTGAAGTACCTGCGCGGTGTGTTCGAGATCATCCGCCAGAAGCGCGACGTGCTGTTCTGGACCGGCGCACAGATCGTCGACTGGTATCGCGCCGCCGGACCGGCGGCGCCGTGACCGTTCAGGAAAATCGCGGTCCCGCCGGCGCGGCCGTGGGCGCCGGCGACGTGCAGGCGAGATTGATGCTCGTCGGCGTCTGCCTCAGCTGGGGCGTCACTTGGCCGGTCATGAGGATCGCGCTCAACGAAATCCCGCCGTTGAGCATGCGCGCTTCGACCGCCGGCATCGGCACGCTGACGATGCTCGCGATCTGCCTCGTCACCCGCCGCAGCCTGCGCCTTCGCTTCGGCAAGACATGGCTGCACGCGATCGCCGCCTCGCTGCTCAACGTCGTCGCCTTCAGCCTGCTCAGCGCCTTCGCGCAGATCGAGACGGCGACCTCGCGGGTGGCGATCCTGACCTACACCATGCCGATCTGGGCGGTGCTGCTGGCGTGGGTAGTCCTCGGCGAGCGCCCGACGCGCGTGCATCTCGCAGCGCTCGGCTTGTGCGTCGTCGGGCTCGCCGTCCTCATCAGCCCGCTGGCGCGGACGGGCATACCGCTCGGCGTCCTGCTCGCGGTCGGCTCCGGCCTGAGCTGGGCGGCCGGCACCGTCTATCTCAAATGGGCACGCGTCAGCGCCGACCCGATGGGCTTCGCCAGCTGGCAGATCACGATCGCCTTCGTCCTGATCGCGAGCGCGACGCTTATCTTCGAAGGAAGGCTCAACCTCAGCGGCGCCCACACCAGCGCCTTGCTCGCCGTCGCCTTCAGCGGCATCGCCGGCAACGCGCTGGCCTATGCGCTGTGGTTCGGGGTCGTGCGCCGCGTGTCGGCGGTTACCGCATCTCTCGGTACGCTGGCCACGCCGGTGATCGGCGTCGTCGCCACCGTCCTCGTCCTCGGCGAGCGGCCGAGCACCGCCGACATCGTCGGCTTCGCCCTGATCTTCACCGCGTCGGCCTGTGTCGTGTTCGCCCCGCTGCTGCGCGCAAAAACCCGCTAGGGCGTGTACTCATAAGCGGGGCAATGCCTGCTTTCGGGGGTAAAGCGGCGCCGGTGATGAGAATGGTTTCCTTGGACATAAATCGCTGTTTTGTCTCTGTTTAGCTATCCGGGCAGCAGCTTCTATAGATGAGGACTGCAAATGATAACCGGTGGATGCCTGTGCGGTGCCGTGAGATATCAGACCGACGGTCCACCTCTCGTCGGCCCTGCGGTGTTATTGCCGGGATTGCCAGCGCGCCTCCGGCTCAACCGGCCTACCGGTTATGATAGTCGACAAAAAGCAATTCAAGGTGACCGGCAAGACCGGGATCAGCGCCGTCACCGGCGGAAGCGGTCGAAAGGCGATCCGGCATTTCTGTCCGGACTGCGGTAGCCTGCTTTTCGGAACTCCTGAGGTGGCCCCGGAAATCGTTACCGTTTACGTCGGCGGCCTCGACGATCCCTCGGTATTCAAACCGGCCTTCGCCCAATTCACCCGCGACCGTCCCACGTGGGACCAGCGTAGCGATCTGCCGGAATTTGAAACCACGCCGCCGCCCCGCAGACCCGCAAGCTGAGCGCGGATTTCCTTGAAGGTGGCGCGTCTGTTGATACGAATAATTCGGGACGCTTCTCAGCGAGATCGATAGCCGCGTGGCACGCGCCGCATAGCCGGCCAGAATCCTCCGAATTTGGCGCGGTGCAAGAGTCCGCTTCTCGGCCCCAAAGGCGACATGGGAGCGGGGGACCGTCCGCGCAGTGCCACCTCAACGCAATTTCATTTTGGTGCTATTTTAATCGAACGCTCGAAGCACTCGACGCTTCTCGTTCGCCCGCAAATCTCAACTGGAGGGTCGGGTAGCAAGTTGAATGAGCGACCTGATCACTGAATTTCCTCATGACGACAAACACCAGGGCCGACGGTCGAACAACACCAGTCATCCTATATCGCACCCTCGGCAGGAGAAAGCTTCTGGGGTTTTTCCCAGTTGCGCTGGCCTGTATCTTTGGAATGCCTGGGACGTTGCTCGCTCTTCTGCTGTTGGCCGCTCCATCGGCATCCGCCTGGGAACATTGGGGCGGCGACCAGGGCGGCACGCGCTTCTCCAGGCTTGCGCAGATCACACCGGCCAATGTTGGCAACCTCGTGCGCGCCTGGGAATTCCACACCGGCGACCTCGAGAGCCGCCCGCCCGCGGCCATGGCGCGGACGAAATTCGAGGCAACGCCGCTGTTCGTCGAGGACAGCCTGATCCTCTGTTCACCCTTCAACGAAGTGATCGCGCTTGATCCCGGCACGGGCTCCGTGAAGTGGCGATACGATCCCAAGATTTCGACCAGCCAGCGCCCAGCCAACCGCTACAATTGCCGCGGCGTCGCCTATTGGGTCGACGACCGGGCGACCGACGGCGCCGCCTGCCGCAGCCGGATATTCATGGGCACCAACGATGTCCGTGTCATCGCGCTGGACGCGAAGACCGGCGTTCCCTGCGCCGATTTCGGCGAGAATGGCGAAGTGAAGATCGACATCGGCAAGACGCTGCTTTGGCCGGGCGAATTCCAGATCACGGCCGCGCCGGTGGTGAGCCGTGGCGTCGTTGTGGTCGGCTCCTCGATCGCGGACAATGTCCGCGTCGACGCGCCGCTCGGGGTGGTGCGCGCCTTCGACGCGCGAACCGGCGCTGCGCGCTGGAGCTTCGACCCCCTGGTTCACGATGGCATCAGCGCCGGCGCCGCCAATGTCTGGGCGCCAATGTCCTCGGATGAATCGCGCGGGCTCGTGTTCCTGCCGACGACGTCGCCGAGTCCGGATTTCTGGGGCGGCAAAAGGGCCGGGAATGACGAGCACGCCAATTCCGTGGTCGCGCTCAGAAGCGAGACCGGCGAACTCGTTTGGTCGTTCCAGACCGTGCACCATGACGTCTGGGACTATGACCTGCCGGCGCAGCCGACGCTGGCGCGCATCGATACCGGCGACGGCCAGCGCGACGTCGTGATCCAGCCGACCAAGCAAGGCTTTGTGTTCGTGCTCGACCGCGACACCGGCAAGCCGGTATGGCCGGTTGAGGAGCGCGCCGTGCCGCAAGGCGGCGCGGAAGGCGAACTGCTGTCGCCGACGCAGCCGTTTCCAACCCACGTGCCCGACCTGATGCCGCAACGTTTCGCGCTTGAGGACGAGTTCAAGTTCCCGCCGATCATCGGCAGCCCGTCCTGCGAAGCGCAGCTTTCGGGCTTGCGCAATGACGGGCTCTACACGCCGCCCTCGACGCAAGGCACGGTCATCTTCCCGATGACCGGCGGCGGCGTGAACTGGGGCGGCGCGGCGTTCGATCCGGTGAACCAGATCCTTTACGCCAATACCAGCTACGCCGTGCATCTCGTCAAGCTGATCCCGCGCACGGAAGCGGAAGCTCTCAAGCCTCCCCCGGGCGTCGATTTCGGACCGCAAATCGGCGCGCCGTTTGCGGTGATGCGCGTGGTGGCGCTCTCGAAGCTCGGCTTGCCCTGCAACAAGCCGCCGTGGGGCACCTTGGTCGCGGTCGACCTGAAGGCAGGAAAAATCCTCTGGCGCTCGACGGTCGGCACCATGGAAGACCGCGCGCCGCTCGGCATCGCCTTCAAGTGGGGCACGCCGCTCGTCAACGGCGTCGTCATCACTGCCGGTGGCCTGGTGTTCACCGGCGCGACGGACGCGTATCTACGTGCATTCGACGCCAAATCAGGCGAGGAGTTGTGGCAGGGCAGGCTACCGGTGCCCGGCGTCGCCAATCCCATGACTTATCTCTGGAAGGGCGAGCAACATGTCGCGATCGCCGCCGGCGGTCATTCCGAAGCCGGCGCCACGATCGGCGACGGCGTGGTGGCGTTCCGCCTAGCGCGGGCAGGAGAGGCGCCCTCACTGTGGTCGCGCACCATCGACCGTCCCGGGGGACGGTTCTGGAGCAAGGCGATCGTGTGCGTCCTTGTGCTTGCGTTGATCGCGGTCGCGGTGTGGCGCTGGCGGCGGCGCGCCACGCTGCGCAAGACCGCCATCTAGCTCCAGGCGACGCTGGCGAGCCGTCCGCCCTTTATGGGTTCACTAACAATTTTGCCGCGTATGATGTCAAAAAAGACAGTCCTGGCACTCGGCCCGTCTCTAAGAAGTTGCTCAAGATCATTTGCGCCCGACGCGCGTGCATCTCGCGGCGCTCGGCTTGTGCGTCGTCGGGCTCGCCGTCCTCATCTGCCCGCTGGCGCGCACGGGCATACCGCTCGGCGTCCTGCTCGCGGTCGGCTCCGGCCTGAGCTGGGCGGCCAGCACCGTCTACCTTAAATGGGCGCGCGTCAGCGCCGACCCGACGGGCTTCGCCAGCTGGCAGATCACGATCGCCTTCGTCCTGATCGCGAGCGCGACGCTTATCTTCGAAGGAAGGCTCAACCTCAGCGGCGCCCACACCAGCGCCTTGCTCGCCGTCGCCTTCAGCGGCATCGCCGGCAACGCGCTGGCCTATGCGCTGTGGTTCGGGGTCGTGCGCCGCGTGTCGGCGGTTACCGCATCTCTCGGTACGCTGGCCACGCCGGTGATCGGCGTCGTCGCCACCGTCCTCGTCCTCGGCGAGCGGCCGAGCACCGCCGACATCGTCGGCTTCGCCCTGATCTTCACCGCCTCGGCGTGCGTCGTGTTCGCGCCGTGGCTGCGCGCGAAATCCCGGTAGGGCATGTATTCATAAACGGGCAATGCCTGCTTTCAGGCAAATCGGGAACCCGCGTCTTTGACACTAGGGTTTCGACCCCAACGATCCCATATAAGACTATCACCGGCAGCGTCGGTGGCTGAGAGTTCTGTAACGCTCCCGCCTGCAACAGGAGGGCGGCGCATGCCAGCCACGATTACGCCCCTACCGAACGTCATCGTACCGATTTTTAGGAGTGACGGATTCGACGCCGAGGCCACCCAGAATTTGGGCAAGGCCTATGACATTGCCTGCCATTCCCTTCACCCCAAAGGCCGACAGCCCGTCCTGCAAGAAGCCCTTGCCAAGAATATTGTTGAGGCCGCACAGCGCGGTGAGCGTGATCCCGACCGGCTCGCAGCGCTCGCTCTGGGTGCCCTGGGCCCGTTTCATCGCAACGTAGCCCGGCGCTTCGGGCTCGCACCGAATTTCTTCATGTCGGCCCCGGACGCGCCGGAGATTGTCGAGAAGCTTTGGGACTTCGCTACATCGGCTTATCTCGACAATCCGATCCCCTTACTTTTTAAGGAGCGGTTATTTGTTTTTCTGTCGCGCTTCTGCAAGGTCCGCTACTGCATTGTTCGTCACTGCGGATTTCTGGTCGGCTACGGCCATTCGTCAGGCGATGCATTGGCCGCGCCGCAGACGATTGAGCAGGCGCTCAAGCTTCTCAAGGTACCCCCGCCTTGGCGGCGACAGCTTGATCCGATTTACCAACGCCTGGCGGCCTTCAAGATGCCCATTGATTGGCCCGAGCCAGGCAGCGATGTCGAAGACTGCATATTTGCCGCTTCCGCTCTGATCTTTGTCGACCCGTCAAAGTCCGAGCGCGCTCAGCAGACATTGCGGCAAGCACTGGGCGGCAAACGCCTTGAGTATCTGCTCGCGCTTCTCACGTTTATCAGAGCTGCTCATTATTGGACCATGGTGCATCCCGGCCTCGAAATCGAGGATGACGTTAGGGAGATGATGAGCGCGCACAAGGAGCTTGCTTCCTTGCTCTTGCAAGACCCCGATCTCGGATATCGGTAAGCCTTGCCGCTTATGGCCCACCGCGGTCATGAGCAGGACCTGCCACTAGCCCGAACGGCGAGCGCCTTCCGTCTTATCCAGAATGAGATACATTCTTTGTCTGATCGATCAGCCGGAAGGGACGATCGCTATGCAGACGAATCCACTCGCACCGTTGCTCGACATCGTCCTGCAGAGGACGCAGCGCTCAGGCATCGGCAGCCGCGCCATCCTGGCGGGCGCAGCGGCTCTCGTCTGCGCCGCGGCACTGGAACCACAACGCAACGTTTGGGCCCAGGCCTCGGCTTCCGCCTCGGCGAGCGGCGCTGTCACGTTGTTCGAGAACGTGCGCATCTTCGACGGCAAGGGCGCGGCGCTCTCGACGCCCTCCAATGTGCTGATCCGGGGTAATGTTATCGAGCGCATTTCGACTGCGCCGATCGCGGTCGATCGCCGGGCTGACACCAGCATCATCGACGGCGGCGGACGCACGCTGATGCCCGGCCTTATCGACAATCACTGGCACGCGATGCTGATACGGGTGACTCCCGCGGAGGCGTTCGGTGACGTCGGCTATAACAACCTCCTGGCCGGCGCCGAAGCGACGGACACGCTGACGCGCGGCTTCACCACCGTTCGCGACGTGGGCGGGCCTTCGTTCGGACTCAAGCGCGCCATCGACGACGGCATCGTCAAGGGCCCGCGCATCTATCCGTCCGGAGCCATGATCACTGTTACGAGCGGGCATGGGGATTTCCGCCAGTTGACCGATTTGCCGCGGACGATCGGCGGCATGCTCGCCCGCATGGAGCAGATAGGCGGCGCCATGGTCGCGGACAGCCCCGACGAGGTGCGCGTGCGCGTCCGCGAGCAGCTCATGCAGGGCGCCTCCCAAGTCAAGCTGACGGCGGGCGGCGGAGTGTCGTCGCCTTTCAGTCCGATCGATGTGACCACCTTTACTGGGGCCGAGCTGCGCGCCGCGGTCGAAGCAACCGAGAATTGGGGCACGTACGTCGTCGCGCATGCCTTTACGCCGGCTGCTATCCAGCAGGCGATTGCCGCTGGCGTGAAGTCCATCGAACACGGCTTCCTGATGGACGATGCGACCGCCCAGCTGATCGCCGACAAGGGCGTTTGGCTGAGCTTGCAGCCGCTTCCCGAAGAGCTGAGGCAAGGCTTTCCGGTGGGTTCGGTCCAGCGTGCGAAAGCGGATGAGGTCTGGCCTGGCATCGCCAGGGCCTACCAGTTAGCGAAGAAGTACAAGATCAAGACGGCGTGGGGCACCGATGTGCTGTTCTCCCGCACGCTGGCGCAACAACAAGGAGCGATTCTGGCCTCGCTCGTCCGTTGGTACACCCCCGCCGAAGCGCTGGTCATGGCGACGTCGACCAACGCCGACCTGCTGGCGCTGTCCGGCAAGCGCAATCCCTATCTAGGAAAGCTCGGTGTTGTGGAACAGGGTGCGCTCGCGGACCTGCTCCTTGTCGATGGAAATCCGCTGGAGAACATCAACCTGATCGCCGATCCCGCCAACAACTTCAAAATCATCATGAAAGACGGCAATATCTACAAGAACACGCTGAACAGGTGAGGGACCGGCTGCGCCACCTTTTCGGATTGCTGTCCCGGACGCTTGGCTGGGTCATCGCGGGACTCTGGTTTCTTTGCCGGGCGTTGCTCATCGGTTGGGCTGCGCTGGCCATCCACTATTCCAATATGCCGTGGGCGTGGCTGCGCTTCGCGCTGGCCATAATCTTCGCGGCGTTTGCAATCTGGGCGCTGTGGCTGTCGCGTCCGAGGCGGACGGTCGCATTCACCGTGCTTTTTCTCGGTGTTGTCGCGTGGTGGATAGCTATTCCTCCCTCGCATGATCGCGAGTGGCGAACGGAAGTGGCGGTGATGCCGCGGGCATTTATTGACGGCGATCGCGTGCGGCTCACCGGTGTCCGCGACTTCGAGTACCGGACCCGGAACGATTTTACGGTGCGCTATGAGGAGCGCGAGGTGCTGTTGTCGCACTTGATCGGCCTCGATTTCTACGTGTCCTACTTCATGGAGGGACCAGTCGGTCACACGTTTCTGAGTTTCATTTTCGACAACGCGCCGCCGCTGACCATCTCCATCGAGACGCGGCCGGAAGTCGGCGAAGGCTTCGCGCCCATCGCGTCCATGTTCAAGCAATTTGAGTTGATCTACGTGGTGGGCAGCGAGCGCGACCTTGTCGGCGTGCGCACCAATCATCGAGGGGAGCCGACCTATCTCTATCGCCTCAACACCTCGGGCGATGATGCGCGCCGCCTGCTCCTGGTTTACCTGGCACGGATCAACGAACTCGCCGATCGGCCGGAGTTCTATCACCTGCTGACTAACAGCTGCACGATCAACATCGTGCGTTACGCGAACGCCGCGGGCCGGGAGGGCCGGTTCGACATTCGCCATCTCCTAAACGGCCTGGTCGATGGCTATCTCTACCACTCGGGTTGGGTTGACACGACCCTGCCGTTTGACGAATTGCGGCGACGTTCCCTCATCAACGCGGCGGCGCAAGCGGCCGATGGCGCGCCCGATTTCTCCCAACGCATTCGTGCATCTCTGCCGACTGTCTCTCGCTGACACCTCGCGCCGTCTTTCACGTCACGGCAGATTCACTGCGACCAGCGGCTAACCGCTCATCGAGTCGCCGGGGAAGCACCCTACGAAGCAGCAGCTCCTTCTTGGCCAATGTCCGCCCTCGGCGGATATCGAAGGCTGCCCGCCAAATGTCGGCTATCGTGTGGGCAAAACGAACATTTGGCCAGCCGTTGGGTTCGCTGGCGTCGTTCTCAGTTAGCTGAGACGGATGCCAGTGACCACGCCTCGGCAGCCTGCTATCGCCGTCTCGAACGGCTCGGCATTAGAGGTTTTGTCAACTGGCAGACAATCGCCGTCGCGATGACGGCACTGTTTCAGTTCGATCGGAACCCGCGCTGGCCGCTGACGCGTTCCGCCAACTGCGCGAGGCGCGCGACCATGGCGCTCGCAGGATCGGCGAGCGGATCGATCACGGCGAAATGGTTGCCGGCGAACTCTTCGTAGCAGGTCTCAACTTTGCGCTCGTACCAGGTCTGCTCGAGCGCCCGGCTCTGACGCTTGAATTCGCTCGATTCCTCGCTGCCGACCACCGCGTCGAACACCCGCCCGGGCGCGACCGGCCAGAACAGCGGCGACACCCGGCGCGCCTCCTCGGCGTCGAGCTGCAGGTCCTGGTTCATGCTCACGCCGACGAGCGGGGTGAGATCGAACACGCCGGAAATGGCGTACCCGACCGGCGCGAGATCGGCCGGCGCCTTCGGATAGAGGGCGTTCCAGTCCGTGGCGACCATGGCGGCGGTCAGGTGGCCGCCGGCCGAGTGCCCGTAGACCAGCAATTTTCGGCCGAAGCGCTGCCACAGGAAGACGCACGCGCGCCGGGCCTGCTCGATGATGTCGGCGATGGTGACGTTCGGGCACAGATCGTAGCCCATGACCGCGACGGCGAGACCGCGCCCGTTAAGCCCGCGCGCCATGTGGCTGAACAAGGAAGGGTCCAAGGAGCGCCAGTACCCGCCGTGGATGAAGAGAGCGAGCGGGGCGTCGTTCCCCGCGGCCGGCAGGAACAGGTCGATGGTCTGCCGCGGCGTGTCGCCGTAGGAGAGGCCGAGCTCGGCGCGCCCTCCCTTGAGCATCTCGGCGCGATAGTCCTCGGCGTCCCGCGCCCACCGGGCAAAAAACTCCGGATGCTCCGGCACGCGGGCGCGCAGGTTGTACTCGGCTTCGTAATCGACGGCGGCCATCGGCGTCTCCGGATTATTTTCCGCGCGACATTGCGGCAAGCGCGCTGCCCCGGCAAGCCGCGCATCGGGACGGGCTCCCCACCGGGCCGCAATCTTGCTAGGGAATCCCCATGAAGGTCGACGGCAAACCCACGCGCACCATCTGGCTCGAGCCCGACGGTTGGTCGGTCGGCGTCATCGACCAGACCGCGCTGCCGCATCGCTACGTGACCGCGCGCCTCACCAACCTTGCCGAGGCGGCGCATGCGATCCGCGCCATGGTGATCCGCGGCGCGCCGCTGATCGGCGCGGCCGCGGCGTACGGCATGTGCCTGGCGCTGCGCGAGGACGCCTCCGACGAAGCGCTCGAGCGCGCCTACGCGACCTTGCTGGCCGCGCGGCCGACCGCGATCAATCTCAAATGGGCGCTCGAGGAAATGATGGCTGCGGTGCGCAACCGGCCGCGCGCCGAGCGGACGGCCGCGGCCTATCGGCGCGCGGCGGAAATCTGCGACGAGGACGTCGCCATCAACGAGGCGATCGGCCGCAACGGGCTGCCGCTGATCGAGGCGGTCGCCGCGCGCAAGAAGCCGGGCGAGCCGGTGAACGTGCTCACCCATTGCAACGCCGGCTGGCTCGCCACGGTCGACGTGGGCACCGCCACGGCGCCGATCTATCTGGCGCACGACAAGGGCATCGCCGTTCACGTCTTCGCCGACGAGACGCGGCCGCGCAACCAGGGCGCTTCGCTCACCGCCTGGGAGCTCGGCCATCACGGCGTGCCGCACACGCTGATTGCCGACAATACCGGCGGCCACCTGATGCAGCACGGGCTTGTCGATCTGGTCATTGTCGGCACCGACCGCGTCACCGCCAACGGCGACGTCTGCAACAAGATCGGGACCTACCTCAAGGCGCTGGCCGCGCACGACAACAAGGTGCCGTTCTACGTCGCCCTCCCCTCGCCGACCATCGACTTCAGCATCGGCGACGGCATCGCCGAAATTCCGATCGAGCAGCGCGGCGCCGAGGAAGTGGCGACCATGACCGGGCGCACCGCCGACGGCCGCATCGAGACCGTGCGCATTGCGCCCGACGGCTCGCCGGTGGCGAACTACGCCTTCGACGTGACCCCGGCGCGGCTCATCACCGGCCTCATCACCGAGCGCGGGGTGCTCGCCGCATCGCGGCCGGCTCTCGCCGGGGCTTTTCCGGAACGCGCCGGCGCGGCAGAATAGCCCATCAGCCGGTCATTCCCGCGCAAGCGGGAATCCATAGCCACGATTGGAGCCGTCTTCTCTCGATCCGTGGATATGGGTCCCCGCGTGCGGGGGACGACGCCCTCGTCAGTTGTGCAGTCGGAGTGTGTGGCGTGCGTAAGCTCGAAGTTCGGCGTTCGACGGACCTGCCCCTTCCGGGAATCCTGACGATGAACGTCAACCTGCTGCCAGCGCCGGTTCCGCTTGATGGCCGCCAATCGCCGGCCGCGCTCGCCATCGCGCGGGGCACCGCGCGCTACCTGCACGCCCTAGGCTATGGCGTGGTGAGCGAGCTGCCGCTGCCGTCCGGCCGCCGCGCCGATCTCGTCGCCCTCGGCAGCGGCGGAGAAATCCTCATCGTCGAGATCAAATCGTCGGTCGCCGATTTCCGCGCCGACCAGAAATGGATCGACTACCGACTGCACTGCGACCGGCTGTTCTTCGCCACGAGCCTCGAGGTTCCGCGCGCGATATTTCCCGCGGACGCCGGCCTGATCGTCGCCGACGCCTTCGGCGCCTCGATCCTGAGCGAGGCGCCCGAGCATCGGCTCGGGGCGGCACGGCGCAGGAACGTGATGCTGCGCTTCGCGCACGCGGCGGCGCTGCGCCTGCAGGCGCTGGCCGATCCGCACGGGCCCTACGGCGTGGAAATCTGAGCGCGCGACAGGTCGCCACCAACGCCCGCTGCCGGCGACCCGTCATCGCCAACAAGAAGTCCGCGCCGCTGGCTCCGGCCTTCTCCGAGCTGGCTGACGTTCGGCGGACTGGCCGAGTATCACGCGCGCGGATGGCTCAATGGCGGCGGCTGGTGCGCTTGTAGCGTTTCCGTGACCAGTGTGCCGCCATGTCCGCCAGCGGCGGCAACGAAGCTCCCGGCCATGCAGTTGCCGAGGAGCGCGATGGCGGCGGCGTGACGGCCGTCGGTCACCATGAGCGTGCCGCCGGTATCGGCGCCGTTTCGCGAATGGGCGAGCGTCGTCTGGGCGCCGAAGGCGATGTTCGGTAGGTCGATGCCATCCTTTGCGCCGAGGCGCTTGACCGTCCCCGTGAAGGGTCCGGGTTGGTCGACCTGCAGGGCGCCGCCGTCTCCGCCTAAGGTCACTTTACCGGAATCGAGCGTATTCACTTCGAGCACCGTGCCGCCGCCGATTACCGCCGCCGCATGGCTGGACTGCTGCTCGGTGACCGACGGATCAGTGATGATGGTGCCGCTCCCACCGCTGCCGGCACGCAGGTGGAAGTTCGACGTCACGTAACTTCCACTCATGTCGATCGTCGCCACCGTCTTGGTGCCGCTGGTAATGGTCAGGACGCCGCCCGAGAAGCTGCTGTGTACGTTTGAAGTGAATTTGACAGCGGTGAGATGGATGAACTGGCTGCCGTTGGTGTGGCTGCCGCCGCCGAAGCCGGACACCGTGCCCGTGTAGGAGCTTGCAGCGGCGAGTTCGAGCCCGCCGCTTCCAGTTGCGGTGAAGATGACATCTTCGCTGCTGGACTTGGTGATATTGACGATACCGTTGTTGATCTCGGTGGTGCCGCCGTTGACGACGCCGGAAATGACGATCGTACTGCCGGCGCCGTCCGCGATCAGCATGCCGGAATTGGTGACGGTGCCGCTCAGCTTGAGCGTGCCCCTGCTCAAGACGTCAACGGTGACTCCCGCGCCGACCGTGCCGCCGCTCATTGTCACCCTGTGGCCGCTGGCGAGCACCAGGATGCCTGAACCGTTGACGGTCGCGTCTACAAAGCTCGCCGAATTGTTCAGCGTCAGATCGTTCGAGGGCGTCAGCGTCAGAGTGGCGCCCGACTGTGCTTTGAAAAAGCCGGAATAGCTCAACGCCACGTTCAAGGTCACATCAGTGCCTGCCTGGGCAATGGTCCAGCCTTTGGTACTGATGGTGGTGCCGGCGTTGATCGTGTCGGCGCCACCGCCGCCGATGCTGAACGTGCCGGCGCCGGAGATCGGACCGTAGAAATTGCTAACGAGACCATTGAAGGCAAGCGTGCCGGTTGCCACCCTGATGGTCCCAGCGCCCCCATCGGGGTTGAAATTGCATCCGATCACCGTCGTTCCGCTGCCGCCGGTCTTGGCCAACGCATCATAAAGGGTGAAAGCTGCAGTGCTGGAGCTGGGTTGGCTCGGATCAGCCAGCGCCAAGCCGTTGTTTGACGTGAAGTTCCACGTGCCGCAGTTGGTGATCGTGCTGTTAACAGAGAGTGTCACCACGCCGTTTTGGTTGACAATGGCGCCGTCAACAGTGGTGCAGGCACCGTTGGTCATGTTGATGGTGCCGAGGGCATCGATACTGCCGGTCCAGTAGTCAATCATGCCTGCGCCCACATAGGTGCCGGAGAAGCTGTTGTGCGCGCCGAAGAAACGAAGATTGCTGCCGCCATCGACCGAAAGCGTGCCGGTGTCGGTTACGTCGACGTAGATATTGCTGACGCCGAGGGACCCGGCGTCAGCGAGGCTGGTCTGGGCCAGCGTACCCTTGTTGATGAAGTGCGATACCCCACCGGAGCCCGCCGCGAAGGCGCTGCCAATGACGCCGATGTCGTAAGTACTGCCCGCTTGGTTGGTGACGGTGCTGCTGTCGAACGTGACCTGCGCGATCTGATCGACCGTCAGGCCGTGCGCGATTGTCACGTTCCGGGAGAAACTATCGTTCGCAAGCGTCACGGTCGCTGAAGACGAACCGCCACTCAACACTGCGTCGCGCAGACCCAGATTCTCGATTGTCACGGAACCCGCATCGACGACAAAGCCATGGCTACCAGCACCGTCCAGCGTATGGATGCCGCCACTGCCGTTGCTGCCGTCGATGCTCAGCGGCACGCCCGATTGCAGATCGATTGCAGTGAGCTGGGTCGTCTCTGTGATGTTCCCTTGCAGGTCGATGATGAAGCCGCCGGAGGTGGCGGCATTGGCCGTGGCGATATCCTGGTTAAGTTGCGCCGTCGTCGAGGCGGTCAATGTCGTCGTCATGAACACGACCCTGTGGAAAGCCCTGCGCTCTGGCTACGCCACATACCATGCTGAGGTCTTCTCATGCTGAAGTCACAGACGCCTACTTTGCCTTTTAACCTTAACCCTGGCCGGTGCGCGACCGCTGCGTCCGCAACTACCAGCCCGATGGATCGCCCGAGCAGGACCCGCTGGTGATCGGCCTCCGGTGCAGCGTGCAATGGCTGCCCAAGGGGAGGCATCTTTTACCCCCGCAAATCCGACGATGCTCCCCACAAACAAGCGGCCTCTACCTCCGGCAACGGAGCCATCTCCCGAGATAATGTCAGGGACGGAAGTGCCGAGGGGCCGGTGAACAAATGGCCGGATAGCAATCGTTTGCGCAGGCAATGTCTGCTGGCATATGACCATTCACCGGGACACCTGGAAAGCAGGTCCCAGCGTGACCCTTCGCGAGCATTCCGGGCGCGGCTACTGGGCCGGCGAGACTCGGAGGAATTTGTAGTCGAGTCGCGTTTTCCGACGTTCGAAGCAAACAGCCTGACCAACTCGGCGCGCCGTTCCTCTGGCTTGGCAAAGTTGATGCTCAAACGGTCGAGATGGGGTCATAAACGGAAATGCCGTTCTTGAGTTGCAATGTCGGCTTTCCCCCCCCCAATAGCAGACGTCTGCCACTCCTTGCCGTTCCGCCTCAGAGCGCGTCCGTCCAGCTTTCCGAGAATGCCAACGCCGATGTCGAGAACGGCCGCCCCTCGCGCTCGCGCGGCCAGGATTGCCCCTTGGCCTCAATGCCGTTGCGGACGAGGCGCGTGCCGAGCGCTGGTATCAATACAGTGCATACGCCGTAGCGCCGGTTGGGGATCTGGTTCGGCTGCGAGTGGATGAGCAGCGGCTCGCCGATATCGAACCAAGTGAGCGAGATGTCTTCGCTGTGCGACTTGATGTACTCAGTCCAGAAGTAGCGGGGATCTCCAGTCTTGGAAAACGTCGCCTCCGCACAGGAGATCGTTGTGTCGGAAAGTTCGGCATTGAGCATGCCTTGTACAGTCGTCTGCAGCCAGCGCGCCATCGCGATGTTGTCGGAATATATGCGCCAGCGCCCTTCTGTCAGCTCGCTCTTCAGGTAGAGGACGTGGCCGGGCCCGGCTGGCGAAAAGACAATCCGCCAATAGCTCGCATCTGTTGAGTTCGGATCACCATCCTTCAGGCTCAGGCGGATAAACGGGTTCTCGCCCGTAAGGATCGTTTTGTTGGGATCGGCAATGCTCATGTAGCTGGTCTCCGTTCAACTTCTCGGGGGATTGTACCGGTTTAAACCAGCGCACTGGAAGGGCATGTGCGTGTGGATGTCCGCTTTGGTCTCATAGACGGAAGTGCCGTTCTTTAAGTTGCAATGTCCGCTTTACCCCCTGAAAGCAGGCATTGCCCGTTTATGGGTACACGCCCTAAACTAAAACGCCGTGACCGCGCCGCTATACATAAAGCGGCTTTTGCGATAGATGCAAAAGTTGGGAATGCAACTGCTTTTTGCAGAGGGCATGTTCGCCACGGAAGCGGATCTCTCCGCTTTCCGGATCGTGCTCTGATGATCAGCGGGAGGATGCGATGAAGAACCGGATGCGCCGGATGCAGCTCTGCGGCTTTGCGTTGTTCGGCCTGGCGCTCGGGATCGGCACCGCCGCGGCGCAGGACAAGACCTTCGAGCTGAAACTGTCGCACTGGGTGCCGCCGTCGCATCCGCTGCAGAAGGCGATCGAGGACTGGGCCGCCTCGGTCGAAAAAGATTCCGGCGGCACCATCAAATACAAGATCTATCCGGCGCAGCAGCTCGGCAAGGCCTTCGATCACTACGACATGGCGCGCGACGGCATCGCCGACTTCACCTACGTCAACCCCGGGTACCAGCCCGGCCGCTTCCCGATCATCGCCGCGGGCGAGCTGCCATTCCTGGTCGGCAATGCCCACGGCGGCAACCGCGCGATCGACAGCTGGTACCGCAAATACGCGGCGAACGAGATGAAGGACGTGAAATACTGCTTCTCCTTCATCCTCGATCCGCTGACCTTCCATTCGAAAACCAAGAAGATCGTCGTACCGGGCGACATCAAGGGAATGAAAATCCGTCCCTCGCAAGCGACCGTCGCCGCCTGGGTGACGCTGCTGGGCGGCACCAATGTGCAAGCCAGCGCGCCGGAAGTCCGCGATGTGCTTGAAAAAGGGGTGGCCGAGGCGGTGACGTTCCCGTGGGGCTCGCTATTGCTGTTCGGCATCGACAAGGTGACGAAGTACCATATGGACGCGCCGCTCCACACCGTGACGTTCCAGTGGCTCATGAATCGGAACACCTATGCGGCGATGTCGGACTCGCAGAAGAAGGTGATCGACGATCACTGCACGACCGAATGGGCCGCGAAGTTCGCCGATCCATGGGCGGATTTCGAGCACGCCGGGCTGGAGAAGTTCCGTGCCATGCCCGGCCATGAGGTCTACAAGATCAGCGACGAGCAGCTCGCCGAATGGAAAAAATCAGCCGAACCCCTGCATAAGAAATGGGCCGACGCGGTGCGCGCCGCCGGCGGCGATCCCGACACCATCATGAAGGAGTTGAAGGCGTCGCTCGAGCAGTACCAGGCGGCCTATTGATGCGGCGCGGCGCGATAGAGCGCACGCGGGTGGCTGCGGGCGGTTCGATCTGAGGGGTGGCGGCGGATCCGTCGCCAGCGTGGGGAGAGCGCATGGCCGAGCCGACCGTCTCCGGATCGCCGGACCCGGCTGCCGCCGCGCTGCCGCGGCCGCGCGGACCGATGAACTGGTTCATCGACGGCATCGAGCTTATCGCCGCTTTCTTCGTCGGCATTGTCGCTGCTGACATTTTCATCTCGGTGCTGCTGCGCTATTTCTTCAGCGTTCAGATACCGGATGCCTACGATTTCGGCCGGCTGCTGCTCGGCATCCTGATTTTCTGGGGTATCGCCGCAACGAGCTACCGCGGCACCCACATCACCGTCGACTTGCTCTACGCCAGCGTCGGCCCGCGGCTGCAACGGTGGATCGATGTGTTCGCCACGCTGGTGCTGCTGTTTGTGGTCACGGTCCAGACCTACACGCTTTACGACAAGGTCTGGGCGACCCGCGCCGATCACGTTCTGACTTTCGACCTGCGGCTGCCGGTCTGGCCGTTCTTTTTGGTGGCCTGGATCGGCGATGCCTCCGCGGTGCTGCTGATCGCCGTGCGCACCTACCGGCTCATCTTCCATCCCGAACTGCTTGGCGGCCAATATCAGATCAAGCCGGTCGAATGAGGCGCGCGTGAGCACCGACGCCGTCGCCATCCTCGGTTTCGTCGCGCTGTTCGTGCTGATGCTCTTGCGCGTGCCGGTGGGCATGGCGATGGGGCTCGTCGGCGTGACCGGCTTTGGTTATCTGGTCGGCGGCGCCCCGGCGTTGAAGATCGTCGGCCACACCTCGATGCGCACGGTGACCGACTACACCTTCGGCGTCATCCCGATGTTTCTGCTCATGGGCGCGTTCGTGTCCAATTCGGGCATGAGCCGCGAGCTGTTCCGCGCCGCCAACGCCTTCGTCGGACACTTCAAGGGCGGCCTCGGCATTGCCACCATCGCCGCCTGCGCGGGCTTTGCCGCGATTTCCGGCTCGTCGGTGGCGACCGCCGCCACGTTCGCGACCGTCGCCTATCCGGAGATGCGCCGCTACGACTATCCGCAATCCTTCGCCACCGGCGTGATCGCCGCCGGCGGCACGCTCGGCGCCATGCTGCCGCCTTCGACCGTGCTCGCGGTCTACGGCATCATCACCGAGCAGGACATCGGCAAGCTGTTCATCGCCGGAATCATTCCCGGATTGCTGGCGGCGGCGATGGACATGATCACGGTGGTGATCATCGGCCGCGTGCGGCCGAAGTTTCTTCCCTCCGCCCCGCGCCATTCCTGGTCGGAGCGCCTTGCCGGGCTGCGCGACATCTGGGCGACGCTGCTCCTTTTCGTGTTCGTCATCGGCGGCCTCTATGGCGGCCTGTTCACGCCGACCGAAGCCGGCGGCATGGGCGCCGGCGGCGCGCTGCTCATCGGGCTCGCCCGCGGCAGGCTCTCGCGGCCGGAAATCCGCCGCTCGCTCCTGCAGGCGGTGCGCACCGCGGCGGCGGTCCTCACCGTGCTCATCGGCGCGCTGATCTTCGGCTATTTCCTCACCGTGACGCAGACGCCGCAGAAGGTGACCGCCTTTCTCACCGGGCTCGGCCTCGGCCGCTACGGGGTGCTGGCACTGATCATGCTGATGTATCTCGTCCTCGGCTGCCTCATGGACGCGCTGGCCATGATCATCCTGACCATCCCGATCATCTTCCCGGTGATCACGCAGCTCGGCTTCGACCCGATCTGGTTCGGGGTCATCATCGTGATGACCGTGGAGCTCGGGCTCATTCACCCGCCGGTGGGCATGAATGTCTTCGTCATCAAGAGCGTGGTGCAGGACGTGAGCTTCTCGACGATATTTCTCGGCGTACTGCCGTTCATCGTCACCGATCTTATCCGGCTGGTCATTCTGATCGCGTTCCCGATACTCGCGCTCTACCTGCCGTCGCACATGTGATACCAAGGGACGGATCGCAACCACCGTCCGGCGCCATTGCCGCACACAGCGAAGCAAACTAGTCCGGCCGCACCGCTTCGCTCCGCGAATGCCCGCCGGAAGGCAAGAAGGAGTCTGCCATGTATCGCCTGCTGCTCGCCGCCGCGCTCGCCACGCTCGCGCCTGCCGCTCACGCCGCCGACGCCCAGCAGATGGAAGCGAACAAGAAGGCCGTGCTGGAATTCTACGACCTGGCCATCAACAAGAAGGATTTCGATGCCGCCTCGAAGTTCATCGGCTCGCGCTACGTCCAGCACAACCCGCGCGCCGCCGACGGGCCGGAAGGGCTGAAGGCCTTCCTCGCCTTCCTGCGCGAGAAATTTCCCGACTATCACAGCGACATCAAGCGCGTCTTCGCCGACGGCGACTATGTCATCGTGCACGTCCACAACGTGCCGACCCCTGGAAGCCGCGGCACCGCCATCATCGACATCTTCAAGCTCGAAGACGGCAAGGTCGTCGAGCACTGGGACGTGCGCCAGGACATTCCGGAACAGTCGGCCAATTCCAACACGATGTTCTAGCGCGTTCCGATCGAATGGCGCACTTTCCGCTCATCCCCGCGTAAGCGGAATTCAGATGAGAGCGCCGAGACATCGGTAAATCCGCTGGGTCCCCGCCTTCGCCGGTCGAGCGGAAGGAGTAGTCGAGCCACTTCAGGCGAAATATGTTCTAGCGCCGTCGGCATTGCGCCGCCGACAAAGAGAGGGAAGAAAAGTGGACCTGAAACTTTCCGGACGCACCGCGCTCGTCACCGGCAGCTCGAAGGGGATCGGCCTTGCGGCCGCGCAATGGTTGGCGCGCGAAGGCGTGCATGTGAACCTCGTGGCCCGCTCGGGCGACCGCCTGGAAAAAGAGGGCGCGGCGCTCGGCAAGGCGACCGGCGTCAATGTGCGCACGCTGGCCGCGGATCTCTCCGATGCGGCGGCGCGCGAGCGTGTTGCCGCGGCGTTCCCGGACGTCGACATTCTGATCAACAATGCCGGCGCCATTCCCGGCGGCTCGATCGACGACGTCGACGAGCCGGCCTGGCGGGTCGGCTGGGACCTCAAGGTCTTCGGCTATATCGGCCTCACCCGGCTCTATCTGCAGAAAATGAAGGCGCGGCGCCGTGGCGTGATCGTCAACATCATCGGCGCCGGCGGCGAGCGGCTCGACTTCGGCTATATCGCCGGCGCCGCCGGCAACGCCGGCCTCATGGCGTTCACCCGCGCCATCGGCGGCACCAGCCCGGAATTCGGCGTGCGCGTGGTCGGCGTCAACCCCGGACCGGTGCAGACCGATCGCATCGAGACGCTCAGCCGCAAGCGCGCCGCCACGCTCTACGGCGATGAAAACCGCTGGCGGGAAACCTTCGCCAAGATGCCCTTCGGCCGGCCCGCGACCACCGACGAGATCGCCGCGATGGTGGTCTTCCTGGCATCCGACCTTTCCGCGTATACGAGCGGCACGATCGTCACCATCGACGGCGGCCTCACCTACCGCAGCCAGTAATAGGTGTTGGTTGAGCTCCAGGCTCAAGTCCGTATCGGAGGCGAAACGGAAATGGGGCTGGCCGGCAAAACTGGTTGAATTGGTTGAAAAATGACTCAGACCGGGAGTGGGGTATGCGTTGCAGCATGGCGAGACCAAATTCTCGTTTGCCCTGTACCCATCGTTCGGCCGCGCCGTGACTTTGCCAGGGTTTATTCAAAGGTTATTCAAATCGGACAATTGGTGCGAGGCCCATAAAATCGAACCGAACAGAAACAGCGGACGGTCCACCGCGAAAGCGAATTTGATCGACGCTTCAGCGGCTTGACTGTAACGGCCGTCTTCTGCGGAATATTTGCGCTTGCCGATGGGCTCCAGGAGCACTGCCACGGCTCAAACTGGAGGACCGCCGCGACGGGTCATTGATCTGCATCAATGAACCGCGAGCGCGCGCTGCTTAAGAGGAGGGCCGCTTTCTAAGAGGTTCCGTTTCGACTCGTCTCACTACCGCTGGTTGTACGATGGGAGCCATTCCGCCTTGGCAGTCACGGACGGAGAACATCGATGAGAATAGCTAGAAGTCTCGGGCTAGGCCTGTTGGCACTGTTTGCCGCTGTGACGGTCGCGAGCACGCCGGTGTTAGCACAACAACAGAAGCCCAATATCCTCTTCATCATGGGTGACGATATCGGCTGGATGCAGCCCAGCATCTATCACCGCGGCCTGATGGTCGGCGAAACGCCCAACATCGACCGCATCGGACAGGAAGGCGCAATCTTCATGGACTATGTCGCCATGCAGAGTTGCACCTCCGGGCGCAATGCCTTCTTCACCGGCATGTACCCGTTGCGCACGGGCATGATCCCGCCGCAACTGCCCGGCAGCCCGTCCTATTTGCAGCCCGGAACTCCCGCGGTGGCCAAGTTCCTGCTCGATCTCGGCTACACGACCGGCGAGTTCGGCAAGAACCATCTGGGCGATCATACCGCCGCCCTGCCGACGGCGCATGGCTTCCAGGAATACTGGGGCTATCTCTATCACCTCGACGCGATGCAGCAGGTGAGCTTTTCCGACATCAACGCGAGCCCCACGGTGCAGAGCGTCGCGCCCCCGTGCCGCAACACGCCGATCCCCGGCGTCGCTGAGGTCCCCGGCGCCGTGGATCCCAAGACCACAGTTTGCCTGACGCCGCCGCGGCCAGTGCTCTGGTGCCATTCTGCCGACGGCACGGAGAAGAATCAGACCTGCAGCGACGAAGGTCCTCTCACTCTTGATCGCTCGAAGACGGTGGACGAGGAGATCTCCGCCAAGGTCGTCGACTTCCTTGACCGCAACGATCCCAAGAAGACCAGCAAGCCCTTCTTCGTCTGGTACAACCCGGCGCGCATGCACGTCGTGACCGTGCTGTCGCCGAAGTACGAGGCGATGCTGGGCGAGCGGGGCGGGAAGGACTGGGGCGTTAACGAGGCCGGCATGAAGCAGATGGACGACAATATCGGCATCGTCCTCAAGAAGCTCGAAGACATGGGCCAGCTCGATAACACGATCGTCATATTCACTACCGACAACGGCGCCGAAGCGATCAGCTTTCCGGACGGCGGTGTCACGCCGTTCAAGGGCCAGAAAGGCGAGGCCTGGGAAGGCGGCTATCGTGCCCCGATGGTCGTGCGCTGGCCGGGCCACATCAAGCCGGGCACGGTCAAGAATCAACTGTTCGCCGCACTGGACTGGCTGCCGACGCTGGTCGACATCGGTGGCGGTCCCAAGGATAACGGGTTGAGAACGCAGATCGAGAACGGCCAGTACGCCGGCATCGTCAAAACGACACTCGATGGCTTCGATCAACGCGCCTATCTCGAAGGCACGTCGGACAAGTCGGCACGTGACCACTTCTTCTATTTCTCTGGGTCGACGCCATCGGCGGTGCGCTACAAGAACTGGAAGATGTACTACACCATGTCACAGCCTGGGCCGGCCGGTTGGATCTTGCCGCTTATCCCCTTCCACTTCACCTTGGTCCAGAACATCAAGCGCGATCCATTCGAGCAGGCGGTGGGCATCGATCAGAAATCGGCCATGAGCATGGGTGGTGCACTCGGCGCGCCAGCGACCGCCTTCCAATACGACTGGAACATGCTGCCCATCGGTCAGCAGCTGTGGTTGGGGCACTTGCTGTCGTACGAAAAGTACCCGCCGCTGCAGGCCCCCGAAACGTACAACCTCAGCGGCATTTTGGAGCAAGTCAAGAAAGCTACCTCCAGTCACGCGAGCGACTAGGCACGTGAAAAACTGAATGTGAGCCAACGGGCGCCCCGCGTGGGGCGCCTGCACGACACGCAACATCCGATCGAGCGCCGAGCGTCCCGTAGCCCGCTACCGCCGATAGGTGGTCGACATGAACCGGCGGGAGCACGCGATGCCAAGCCGCGCGAGCTTCAATCGTGAAACCCAACGCACGGCGTAATTTTCGAGAGAGCACCAACCGCCAGCTCGCTGGGGCAGCCATGAGGAACCAATAATGAGTTTGATCCGGACGATCTGGCTCGGTTTGTTGGCGTCGTCTGTCACCGTGATGGTAACCGCCGCGCCGACTTCCGCGCAGCAGCAGAAGCCCAATATCCTCGTCATCATGGGCGATGACATCGGTTACTGGAACATCAGCGCCTATAACCGCGGCATGATGGGCTACCGCACGCCCAACATCGACCGCATTGCCAATGAAGGCGCGATCTTCACCGACTACTACGGCCAACAATCATGCACGGCCGGCCGCGCGGCGTTCATCACTGGTCAGAGCCCGCTACGCACCGGCCTTCTGAAAGTGGGCCTGCCAGGAGCGAAGGAGGGGCTGTCGGACAAAGACCCGACGCTCGCCGAGCTGCTCAAGCCGCAGGGTTACGTGACCGGACAATTCGGCAAAAACCATCTCGGTGACCGCAATGAATTTCTGCCGACGGTTCACGGCTTCGATGAGTTTTTCGGCAATCTCTACCACTTGAACGCCGAGGACGAGCCCGAGCACCCCGACTATCCGAAGAATATGGAGTTCAAGCTGCGCTTCGGGCCGCGCGGCGTTCTGCGCTGCACGGCAACCATCGCCGACACGCCGGGCGAGGATCCGCGTTTCGGCAAGTGGGGCAACCAGAGCTGCACGGATACCGGCCCGCTCACCAAAAAGCGCATGGAGACGGCGGACGAGGAGTTTCTCGGCGCTACGCTCGACTTCATCGATCGCGCAAGCCGCGACAAGAAGCCGTTCTTCGCCTGGTTCAATTCAACGCGCATGCATATCTGGACCAGACTTAAGCCCGAGTCGCAGGAAAAGACCGGTCTTGGCCTTTATCCGGATGGCATGGTGGAGCATGACGGGCAGGTTGGCCAGCTTCTGAAAAAGCTTGACGATCTCGGCATCGCCGGCAACACGATCGTGATCTACACGACCGACAACGGCGCCGAGACGTTCACCTGGCCGGACGGCGGCACTACGCCGTTCCGCGGTGAGAAGAACACCAACTGGGAGGGCAGCTATCGCGTGCCGGCGATTGTGCGCTGGCCCGGCCTGGTGGCCCCGCATACCGAGATTAATGGCGTCTTCTCGGCTGAAGATTGGGTGCAGACGCTAACCGCCGCGGCAGGAGAGCCGGACATCAAGAACAAGCTTTTGAAGGGCTATGACGCAGCCGGCAAGAACTTCAAGGTGCATCTCGACGGTTACGACCAACGCGACATGCTCGCGGGCAAGGGGCCCGATCCGCGCCGGGAGTTCTTCTACTGGACTGACGACGGCAACTTCGCCGGCCTGCGTTACGACCAGTACAAGGCCGTGTTTATGGAACAGCCGGCGCACGGCCTTGAGGTCTGGATGCAGCCGTTTGTTCCGTTGCGGGCACCCAAGCTCTTCAACCTGCGCTCCGACCCATTCGAGCGTGCAGAACATGAGGCGGGTGGTTACGACAGATGGTTCATTGAACACGTCTTCGTCTTGGTCCCGGCCCAAGCGATCGTCGGCCAATTCTTGGCCACATTCCAGGAGTTTCCGCCGCGGCAGAAGCCGGGCAGTTTCTCCGTCGATCAAGCCCTGCAAAAGATGATGACTCAGAAAGGCAGCAATTAGCTGCGGCACGTTTCTTGTTCTTGCAGCGCCGGTGAGCAAAGTAATGAATCGACGAATTGCCGCGGCTTTCCTCATGTCCTCGTTTGCGCTGAGCGTCGCGCCGGCGCACGCCGGCCCCTGCAGCGACAAAATCGCACAGTTCGAGCTGGCGGTGCGGCAGTCCGCAGGCAAGCCGGACGCCGGACCGTTCGCGCCGCAATCAATCGGCGCGCAAATCGATCGCCAACCAACACCAGCCTCCGTCAAACGGGCCGAGAAACGGGCACAAGCGATTTTCGCGGCGACCTTGGCACGCGCCAAGCGACTCGATGCGCAAGGCGATCGTGCCGGATGCACACGGGCACTCTCTGCTGCCCGGGACATGTACAATCTGCAATAAACGATCGGCGGGTGGCGGGTGAAGATTGTGGCTCGCTTTAAACAACATTCGGGCAACAAGCGCGGACTACCAAAATCAACGGCCGGTCAGCCGGGAATTGATAGCGCGGAAGCAAACCGAGGCGATAGTTCGCGGAGGACGTCGGGGCGCACGATCTGGATTGCGGCACCGGTCGCTGCAGTGATCGTCGCCGCGGTCGGGCTCTGCATCTATTTCTTCAACAGCAGCGACTCGGCCTGGAATGCGCGCGAGGCGTCCGTCGCCACATTTGTGGGCAGCGAGGTCTGCGCCGGGTGCCACCAGACGGAGGCGAAGCTATGGCGCGGCTCGCATCACGAGCAGGCGATGGACCATGCCACCAAAAAATCGGTGCGCGGCGATTTCAGCGATGCCAGCTTCGATTATTACGGCGTGCGCTCGCGCTTCTTCCGCAAAGACGGAAAGTTCCTAGTCGAAACCGACGGCCCTGACGGCAAGCTGGCTACGTTCGAAGTAAAATACACCTTCGGGGTCTATCCATTGCAGCAATACCTGATCGAGTTTTCCGATGGACGTATTCAGGCGCTGTCGATCGCCTGGGACGACAGACCTAAGCAACAGGGGGGCCAACGCTGGTTCCATCTCTACCCGGACGAGGAGATCAAACACGGCGACATCCTGCATTGGACCAAGCTAAATCAGAATTGGAACTTCATGTGCGCGGAGTGCCATTCGACCGGCGTGCGCAAGAACTACGATGCGGCCAACGACCGCTTCAGCACCACCTTTGCGGAGATCAGCGTAGGCTGCGAGACCTGCCATGGCCAAGGCTCGCATCATGTTGCCTGGGCGCGCGATCAGCAACGCTGGTGGTCGTTCGGAAAGCAACGGGACAAGTCCGAGGGGCTCGCCGTGCGCTTCGACGAGCGCCGCGACGTCACCTGGCGGCACGATCCGCAAACAGGTAACCCGCAGCGTAATTTCGACCCGCCCGTTCTGCGCAAGGAAGTCGAGACCTGCGGGCTATGCCACGCGCGCCGCGCTGAATTCTCCGAGGATTGGAGTCCTGGTCACTGGCTGTCGGATACCCACCTCGTTTCGGGGCTCAGTCGCGGGCTCTTTTACGCCGATGGGCAGATGCAGGATGAAGTCTACAATTACGGCTCGTTCAAGCAGAGCAAAATGTTTGCGGCAGGCGTCACCTGCAGCGATTGCCACGACCCGCACAGCGATAAGCTGAAAGTATCCGGTGACGGCGTCTGTTTGCAGTGCCACGCGCCCGACAAATACGCCGCCGCAAGGCACAGCCACCATGACGCGGCGAATCCCGCAGTCGCCTGCGCATCGTGTCACATGCCGGCGCGCATATACATGGTCGTCGATCCGCGGCACGATCACAGTTTGCGCGTTCCGCGCCCGGACTTGTCGGCGAAACTCGGCACTCCCAACGCTTGCAACGATTGCCACAGTGATAAATCGGCTCTTTGGGCCACCGCAGCGGTCGAGAACTGGTTTGGGCCGAACCGGGAGGGTTTTCAAAACTTTGCTGAAGCGTTCCATACGTCGTGGACCGACCAGCCCGACGCTGCGAAGCTTCTTGCAGCCGTCGCAGCCGATCCGACTGCGCCTGCTTTCGCCCGCGCGAGCGCTTTGACGGATCTTGCCCGAAGCCTGTCGTCGACGAACATCGCTTCGGCGCGAGCGGGCCTCTCGGACGCAGATCCGATGGTCCGAATCGGTGCCCTCGACATGCTCGAAAGCGTTCCGGCCAATCAGATTTGGCCGCTTGCTTCGCCGCTGCTCTCTGATCGTAGCCGCGGCGTGCGCGTCAGAGCGGTGTCGCTGCTCGCGGTGGTTCCGACGGCGAACCAGCCACCGGTCGACCGCGAACGGTTTGAGCGCGCCGCGGCGGAGTTTATAGCTGCGCAGCGTTTCAATGACGATCGGCCAGAATCCCGTTCGGCGCTCGGAAGTTTCCTTGCGAAGCGCGGCCGCCCAATCGAAGCGGAGGCCGAATACCAGGCTGCGCTGCGGTTGAACCGGCAATATGCGCCCGCCGCGGTCAACCTGGCCGACCTCTACCGCAGCCTTGGTCGCGACAGCGATGGCGAAAGTGTGCTGCGCACGGCGATAACTGCCGTTCCGCAGGATGCCGGACTTCACTATTCGCTGGGACTAGCACTCGTGCGGTTGAAGCGGTCCGATGAGGCACTCGGCGAGCTGGGGAAAGCGGCCGATCTTGATTCTGGTCAGGCCAGATATGCCTATGTCTACGCGGTCGCTCTGCACTCTGCCGGCCGTACTGATGAGGCCACAGCAATTCTTAAGGGAAATCTCGTTCGGCATCCAAATGATCGCGACACCTTGGCAGCGCTGATCAGCTTTAGCCGCGAATCCGGAGACATCAGTTCTGCACTTGAATATGCAGAAAGGTTGGCGCTGTTTGTGCCGGACGCGCCGGGCCTAACCGGGCTCATCCAGGATCTTCGGCGGCAGGCAGCGAAACCGATTGCACAATAACTATGAGTAATGGCCTGTTCTGTGCCGTCCGACACTGGATTGCGCCTTCAAGGCCTGTGCGAGGCAGTGCCCAAGCTAACGCGAGTCGCCGTTTTAGCGGACGCGTTCTTCCCGGCCAACGCACTGTTGATTGGGCAAACGGAAACGGCTGGACAAACGCCAGGCGTCGCACACGCCGCAGCCCCCGCCCGACCGCGCAGCCGCAGATCGCCGCGGCGCGATCTACCAGGCCGGAGGAGCGGATGCCGGCGTTGTGGCGTCGAAGGCGAGGATCACATAGCGGCTGACCTGCTGGCGCAGCTGCGCCTCGATCATATCCGTGGCCCAGGCCATCTCCTCGCGACCGGCGCGCTGCAGCAGCTTCCGCACGACCTTGAAGCTCGGTACCAGCCCGGGGGTCACATCGTCGACGACCGTAACCTCGAATCCCGTTTCGCGGGCGAGCTGCCGATATTCGTCGAGAGTCGGGAACGCGGTCATCGGCCCGAACTTGTCCGCCACCCGGCGGGCGAGCTCGGCCCGCTGCGGATCGGGGGTCACCGGCGTGGCATCGGCCGCAGGAATGAAATCCGACAAAGCGAGCTTACCGCCGCGCCGCAGGACACGGCGGGCTTCGCGGAAGAACTGCCGGCGGCTGGGGAAGTGGAAAATGCATTCCACCGCCAGGACACGGTCGAACACCGCGCTCGCAAAAGGGAGCCGGCAGGCGTCGCCATGCACGAAATGCACGGCATTCCCCGGGCGCGGCAACACGACCGCGGCCGCGCGCGCGGCTTGGCGCTCATCGATGTTGATCCCGTGCAGGCTGACGGCGGCAAGCGTCTCATTCAAATTCGCCAGCGTGCCGCCGATGCCGCAGCCGGCGTCCAGGACCGCATGCCCCGCAGTGATCGAAGCGGCAGCGAGCAGACGGTCGCAAAGCCGGTCCGCAGCGCACGCAAAATCCTCAACGGTGCCATCCGCCGTCTCGGGATCCTCCCAAAAGCCCCAGTGCAGATGGCGGCCGAACGCATGCAGGAAATCGCGGTCGTTGTTCTGCAGGCCCTCGAGAATGACGTCGCAATAGGGCAGGCGGCGGACCGGCTCGATTGCTGTTTCCTGGGTTGCCATTTCCTGGGATGCCATTTCCTGGGATGCCACGGGAATGCTCCCGCGTCGGATGAACTACCGTTGTCTGGACGATGGCGAGGTCGCCAGGCCGTCTTGCCCCGAACCCTGGTCTAGCCGAGGCCCATTTGTTGCTTGCCCAAGCCTGGGCTGGACCGCTGACGGTCCGGGACCGTTCTCCCCTCGCTAGTCATCCTCGATTTGCATGGACTGGTCCGGCTCGGGGCGCTGGCCGGAGCACCGGGGCTCACCGTTGTCGCAGTAGAAAGCCCACGTCATGCCACACCTGAGGCACCTTCCGCCGCGTTCGGTGAAGGCATGCGCTCCGACATTGTGACCGAAGACCATAGCTGCGCCCCGCTCTAAGGGTGTCTGCGCTTAGTCTACGTCTTTCGCAATCGAAGCGATAGGGAAGGACGCACCTACTCGGTCCGCGTGTGCGCTCGCCGCGACGGGAATTGGAAAAGGGGGAGACGCTTGTGTGTGCGCGCCCGGCCGGGTTTTTCCGCCGTACACGCAGCTCCGGCCAACGGTGAAGTTCGCGGCCGACAACAGTCCGCCTGTCGCAGTGACGATGGCTTACGCGGCAGCCAATTTGCGGATCGGCCGCAGCACCAGCCAGAGCACGATCACCGCGTTGACCATGTTCCAGATCAGACCGTTGAGGAATGCTGCCTGGTAGGAAGCAGTGTGGTCAAAGATTACGCCCGACATCCAGCCGCCGAGCGCCATGCCGAATAACGTCGCCATCAGCACGATTCCGATGCGGATGCCCACTTCCTTCGGCGAAAAATACTGCCGCACGATGATCGCATACATCGGCACGATGCCGCCCTGGAACAGCCCGAACAGCGCGGAAATGATGTACAGCGATACAAGACCGTCGAACAGGAGATAGAGGAACAGTACGATCCCCTGCAGCACTGAACCGATCAGCAGCGTTGCCGCCCCTCCCAGCCGATCCGCGATCAGACCCGAGCCGATACGGCTCAAGATGCCGAAGCCGAGCATCGCCGAAAGCATCTCTGCGCCGCGCGCCGGCCCGTAGCCGAGGTCGCCGCAATAGGCGACGATGTGGATCTGCGGCATCGCCATCGCCACGCAGCACGCGAGACCGGCAACGCAGAGCAGCACCATCAGCGCGTTGGGCGAAACGCCGAGATTGCGGGCGGGACCGTTACTCGCCGCCTCCGGCGTCCACACCATCGGATGGGCCGGTGCGCGTCGCCGCAGCGCAAAGATGAACGGAAGCGTCGCCAGGACGCAGAACACCCCGACGCCGAGATAGGTGTGGCGCCAGCCGTCGGCGGCGATCGCATGCTGCAACACCGGCGGCCACAGCGCACCGCCGACATAGTTGCCGGAGGCCGCCAGCCCGACCGCGATCCCGCGATGGCGCACGAACCATTGCGCCATGTCGGCCATCAGCGGCCCGAACGTCGCCGAGGCGCCGACGCCAATGAACAAGTGCATCAGCGCGAACGTCAGCGGGCCCGGAACAAGCGCGGCACCGGCATAGCCGATGCCGACCGCCAAGGTGCCCAGCATGATCGCGACCACGACGCCGAAGCGGTCGCACAGCTGCCCCATTGCGACACCGCCCAGGGCGTAGCCCGTCATTGCAAGCGTATAGGGCAAGGAGGCGTCGGCCCGGGCGATGCCGAAATCAGCCTGAACGACCGGCAGAGCGACCGGTATCAACCACATGCCGACGCTGCCGATAGTGCCGATTGCGACCGCAAATCCAAGCCGGCGCCATGCCGCCGGCGAGTTCGACCTCGCTGAATTGGCGATCGCGCAAATCTAGGGAACTGCCCGGCAACGAGTTCACGCCGCGGACCTCTCACGGCCCGCCTGTATCGTCAACCCTCCGCGGCTCATGGCTACCACTCACCAATCTTCACGCCTGTGAACGAATTCACGGGTGTTCAGACTGTTAAAAGGCTCGCCGTTTTCTGCGGTGCGAAGTGACGCGATTGGCCATCGCGTCGTCTCGCGGGTGGCTTAGTCCTGGTTGCGGGACTCGACGTTAGTTAAACCTCGATCTGCCGCCCGACCTCCACTTAAGCTTTTGGAGGATGATTAGATAGGTCTACTGCGCACTGAATTGCGGAACATCAGCATGAACAAGCGCCGCCTGGCACGTGTAATCCAGCTACAACGTTTGGAACACGTCACAGTGTCTCGGGCGCCGGAGTAGGTTGCGTTTTCAAGATCGGCTATCACAACTCGCTATATCTAAGCTGGTATCCCCGCCCGTCGAATTGTTGTTTTGCTGTTCAGTGAGAACAAAGGGATGGGTCCTTTGGCTACGCTTGGACTCGGTCAAAGTAGAAACGTGGCACTATCAGTACCGCGATCGTCTCCGCCGGTGGATCGCCATCGGTTCTCGTTGTCGAGCGGCAACACCCATGGTGGTGGCCTCCCGGCGGCTTGCCTTCGTCGACGCCTATGAACTAAGGGACGTATCTGTCCACGCGTTCTGGCCGGTCCAGCGTTCGCGAGTTGGCGCCGCGGGGGCGAAAGGGTTTTCGATGAAGATTCACGCGGGTTACGAGATCTCCTATGAGTGCCCGCAGCCGACGCCCATGATCCTGATGCTGAGCGTGCACCCGTCGCGCTTTCCCGACCTGCTAACCGAGGATCGCATGAGGCTTGATCCGCCGATCCCCAGCAACACGTATCACGACAGCTTCGGCAATTTCTGTGATGTGATCAGTGCTCCTGCGGGCCGGCTGACGTTGTCCACGGACTTTCTGGTACATGACAACGGCGAACCTGATGCAGCGGCCCGGCAAGCGGAGCAGTATGCGCTAGAAGACCTGCCGGTGGAGGCCCTGATTTATCTGCTCGGTAGCCGCTATTGCGAGACCGATCGCTTATCGAATGTGGCGTGGTCTCTTTTCGGGCAGGTTCGGAAGGGTTGGCCGCTTGTGCAGGCGATCTGCGAATATGTCCACGATCGCGTCACCTTTAGCTATGCCCACGCCAGCCCTACCAAGACCGCGTACGAGGCCTACGTAGAGGGGCGAGGCGTGTGCCGCGACTTCGCTCATCTCGCGGTGACGCTGTGTCGCTGCATGAACGTACCCGCGCGGTATTGCACCGGCTATCTCGGCGACATCGGCGTCTCCCCTGACAACTCACCGATGGACTTCAGCGCTTGGTTCGAAGTCTATCTCGGCGGTCGCTGGTACGCGTTTGATGCTCGCCATAACACGCCGCGCATCGGCCGCATCTTGATGGCGCGCGGGCGCGATGCCACCGACGTCGCGATCGTGACCTCATTCGGCCCGTGCACACTCGCGGGCTTCAAGGTGATCACCGATGAGGTCACCTCGGCCGTCTAGCTCTTGGTGATGGCCTCGCTCAGGCGTCGGGCCCGATTCTCACTGCGGCGCTGTGGGTAGTGAGTGCTCGAGGAAGAAGCGCACCATCTCCTTCGCGGCGTCCGGCCCTCGTGGATCGGTGTAGGAGCCACTGGGGCTGCCGCCCGACCATGCGTGTCCGGCTCCGTGGATTTCCCAATGCTCAAAGATGGCCTGCCCGCTCGCGTTGGCATGGATTGTGCGGGTATAGGCATGTCCTCCAGGTGCCCGACCGCGATGCACCATCTTTTGCGTGTTCGTGGTCCCCATAGACAGCGCGATGACGCGATCGCTGTTGCGGGGATGCACCGTGGTGTCCCGATCGCCGTGAAAAACGATGGTTGGAACAACTGGCCCATCTCCCAGAACCGCCGAGGTGTTGCCCACTGCCAAGTCACCTTGCCGCATGGCGACGAACGCAGAGGGAAGGTCGTTGGCGGCCCCACAGGCGAGGCCAGAATGCACGCCGATTGCCGCGTACAGATCGGGGTAGGTTGCCCCCATGACAGCGGCCGCGGCCGCGCCCGCTGACAGTCCACCAATGTAGACGCGCTGCGGGTCGACCCAATAGTCGCGCATGACCTGACGGGTGATGCCCGCGATCAGCGAAGGTTCACCCTGGCCGCGCCGCTGGTCGGTCGGACGAAACCAGTTCCAGCACTTTGCCGGGTTCGCGTCGCTGGGCTGTGCGGGATAGACCACGAGGCAGGCCTGTTCTTCGGCGATCACGTTCATGCGCGTGCCGGCGGCGAAATCGTCAGGCGACTGAGTGCAGCCGTGCAGCATGACGATCAAAGGGAGCGCCTGCCCGTGATAGCGGCTCGGGATGTAGAGCTTGTAAGCACGGCTCCCCGCTGGGTTGCTGTAGGCAGCTTCAATGAACTTTCCGCCTTCCGGCACGATGTCCGGCGTGCACACCGCGGCGGGCGGCATCAAGTCCTGTAATCCGAGCCTGAAGCGGCGCTTGGAACGATCGAGCGAACCGCGCAGCGCGCGAAACTGCGGCTGCGCGGATTTGGCTGCGTTTAAGAGCGGACCACCCGTCTCGTCGATGGTCTCGGCCTTCGCGTCAATGATCGGCGGCTCGCGTCCGGTCGGAGCAAATTCATTGGCGGCGCCTAATGCCATATCCGGCGCGGTCTCACCTCGAAGCATGCGCTGAAGCAGGGTTGTGGCTTCGGCGAGACGGGCGGCGCGCGTAAGGCGCACGGCTTCAAGCATACTGTTCGGATTCAGCACGTCACTCATGTCCAAAGCTTCCTTTTTGCTCGGAGCTAATCAAGCGTCCGTGAGCTGCGCACGCTCTGTGTCCGTTTGGATTTCGTCGGGATTCAATTCCGGATCGCTCGTCACCGCATCCTGTCGGCTAGAGCGGCCTTGACCGCCGGGCTAGCGTGCAACGCTCCCAGCACAACGACCGAGGCGACTGTGGCGCGAGCAAGCTCGGGTGTGACGTCCGGGCCGATACTGGCGAGGCCCAGCACGCGAATATGAAGCATTTCTCCTTCGCTACGCGCCGTTTCGAGATCTTCGCGACTATAGTGCCGCAGACCAAGGTCTAGGTGCTTCCGCGCTGTTGACTGCTTCACGACGTCGGCGTGCCGTTCGAGTTGGTTGCGGATTGCGGTTCGAATGAAATCGGTCCTGTTCGAGTAGAAGCCCTCCTGAACCATCAAATCGATGTGGCCCAGGTCGACGTAGCCGAGATTGATCGTGATTTTCTCGCTATCGCCGGGCTTTAGCCGGAGTTGATGCACATTCTCAGCCACGGTGATGCCATCCATATACCATCCAATGAGATGGCATATGGATGTCGGTCGGGCGCCTTTCAAGGGGAAATGACAGGCTAGGCCAGCTAAGGGTACACGCCCGGCGCGGATCATGAGGTCGTGGCAAGCGGCGTTGGTCGTGCGGCACCGCGGCCGACGGCCATGGCGGCACGCTGGTCACCGAAACGTCGCAAAACGCCCAGCCGCCGCTGAACACATCCGCGAGCGTAACAATGTCGGCAATTGGCACATCGCGTCATCCAGTACGGCTCAGCAATTCGCTCGCTTTCGGAGCGTAGCGGACGTCAGTGCGCTGCGTTCACAGAACTGGATTCGTGAATACGTGCTCTCGGCCCCGCAATTGTCGCGGTGCCCAAGTCAAACAGCTTCAGTGTGGCTATTTGGGATTTTTAATTCCGGCCGCCGCCGGCGAGGACGGCGCGCGTGGCGCGGTCCGGGCCGAAATCGTCGACGCTGTCGATCGACAACAGATCGGCAAGCCGCGTGCGCGCGCGGTTGACCCGGCTCTTGATCGTGCCGACCGCGCAGCCGCAGATCGCCGCGGCGTCCTCGTAGGAGAAGCCGGACGCGCCGACGAGGATAAGGGCCTCGCGCTGGTCTGGCGGCAACTTCTCAAGCGCGGTACGAAACTCCTGGAACTCCACGCGGCCGGTCTGCTCCGGATTGGATTTGAGCGTGTCGGCGTAGCGGCCTTCGGCGTCCTCCACCTCCCGCCGCCGCTTGCGGTATTCAGAGCGGAACAGGTTGCGCAGGATGGTGAACAGCCAAGCCGGCATGTTGGTGCCCGGCTCGAATGAATCGATGTGGGCGAGCGCGCGCAGCAGGGTCTCCTGCACCAAATCGTCGGCGCGGTCGATATTACCGCTCAGCGAGATGGCGAAAGCGCGCAGGCTCGGCACCGTGGCCAGCACTTGGTCGCGTATGACGGGATCGAGCTTCATGCCAAGCCATCATCTTGTTCACTGAGACGGCGGACCAGGTCGGCGATGTGTGGCGGGACGCCTTCCTTGACGACCTGGTCGTACATGGAGCGCAGTTGCTGGCCGATGCGGGCCTGGACTTCCCGTCCCAGCCGCACTTCGGTCTTGCGTGATCCAACAGGCCTGCCCATGGCGTCCCGAGTGTCCGGCATTTCCCTGTCCGGTGCCGCTGATTCAATGTTTACTGTCTTGCGGCTCTTCATTTCCGTTACGTCCCCCATTCCACCTTTGGCTCCGCAAAATCGCGTGGTTTCGCCCGCTCCATCCGGCACCAACGCACGGTTTTACCGTTGGTTCCGGCCCCAGGAACTGTTTTCGGGAACCATGTTTGCCTCGGAACGTTCTAGCCATTAGCTTTTGGGTACTCTTTTCCAGGGGAGGGTTTGTCAGTGTCCACCACGTCACAGGCCGTACTTCAGCATCTGCCGTTCCTGCGCCGTTATGCCCGGGCCCTGACCGGCAGCCAGGCCTCTGGCGACGCCTATGTGGCCGCGACGGTGGAATCGCTGATTGCCAGCCCCAAAATCCTCGATTCGAGCGGCAACAAGCGGGTGGCTCTCTATCGGCTGTTCACGAAGATTTGGAATTCCGTTCCGGTAAACGAAAAGGCCGATGCGGAGGAGTCGAATCTCGCTCCCGAACGCCACCTGACACAGATCACCCCCCGTCCCCGGCAGGCCTTCCTCCTGGTCGCCCTGGAGGGCTTTTCCGAGGAGGACGCGGCCGCTATCCTGGATTGTGACCTTCCTGCGCTTCGCAATCTGGTTGAGGAGTCCGGCCGCGAGCTCGCGGCCGAGATCGCCACCGACGTCCTCATCATCGAGGACGAGACCTTCATCGCCATGGACATCGAGGCTCTGGTGGAGAGCCTCGGCCATAAGGTCATAGGCGTCGCACGAACCCACGCCGAAGCGGTGGCGCTCGCGCGCCAGAAGCGGCCGGGCTTGATCCTGGCAGACATTCAGCTCGCCGACGGCAGTTCGGGCCTCGACGCGGTCAACGAACTTCTCGGCACGTTCGAGGTGCCGGTGATCTTCATCACCGCCTATCCCGAACGCTTCCTGACCGGCCTGCGGCCGGAGCCGGCGTTCCTCATCGCCAAGCCGTTCCAGCTCGCGGTCGTGTCGGCGGTAGCGAGTCAGGCGCTGTTCTTTGGCCGCAAGGCGCGCCAGCGCGAGCGGCAGCCGACGGCGTAGTTTCACCCAAAAAATTTTTGCTTCACCGCGTCGTGGCCGGGCCTTCCCCGGCCATGCCTGTTTTTGGCTCCGCGTTCTTTCTCATGGCCCCATGAGACTCATGGCCCTATGAGATTTTGATTGAACGCCACGCCCATAGTTGTCGCGGGCCTCCACGTCTTGGGTGCTGAAACAAAGGCGTCGATGGCCGGAACAAGTCTGGACAAGTCCGGCCGTGACAAAACTTCGGCGCCACGCCTGCATCATCGGCGCGATATGCGCGCCCCCCAAAAGCGTTAGGGCGCAACCGATCGATCGATCGGTTGCGCCCATAATGGCCGGCCAAGCACGGGGGGAGGGGGGAAAGGATGGCCGGTCCTGACAACAAGCCGCGAGCGCGGTGTTTGTTCCTCCTCTTCTGATCGCGGTGTGAGGCGCCGCGCGCGGTGATCACGCAGCTGTGAGCATGCACCGGCCCCTATCGGTCGCTGCGGCTGCGGAACCTCGTGGCCTCGGACACGTTGCCTCAGCGCGCTTGGTCCGCAGGGTCCATCGCGCATTCGGGACATGGGGGACGGGGGCTAACGCTTCGGAGACGATCCGATGTGCGGAACGACCGCTCGTCTTGCCAGCGCTGTGGGCGCGCTCTCGCTTTTCTTGTTCACCGCGGCCCTGATCGTGTTCCCGTCGTTGCCGACGACCGGGGCCGGCTTGTCGGCCGGGCAAGACCGCATCACCGTCGATCGTACCCACAAAGGCGACCGGCTGCTGTTGGTGAAACCGGCGAAGGGGGCGGAGGAGCTGGCGCCGCTGTCGCCCGCGCGCCCGCAGTCCCAGGGTAGAATTCCGACCGGGTGTGATCCCGCTTTCAGCCCGATCTCCGCGCCGCAGCTCGGGCACATTTTCCGGCGCTGCGTGGTCTGAGCGGAACGCTTCGCAACGCCGGCGCCTCGGCCGGGTTTCCGCGCCGCAAGACAGCGCGTCGGTCTTCAAACAACAAATCAGTAGCGCTTGTCTGCCTGCGCCCGGCATGCAGCGTGGAACCTTTTAGCGGCGCAGCGATTGACGAGCGGGCACTCCATCAGCGGAGACTTCCAGCAGCGGAGAGTGTGTCATGTCAGCGAGCACGCTGTCACGGCGCGCCTGCACCGCGGTTTTCTGTGCAGCCTTTGCGTCCTTCCTCAACGTTCCCGCCTTTGCTCAATCCCTCTCCTACATGCCGGTCGATCGCTTCGGCACGCTCCTGCCCGAGGTGATGCAGCCGCCCGGACAGCAGAGCGAGCCACCCTACGGCGGACAGGAATCTCCCGCGCTCCGCCGCCAGGCGGTGTCCTATGCCAGCGACGAGCCGCCCGGCGCGATTATCATCGATACCACCCACGCCTTCCTCTATCTGACCCTCGGCAGCGGCAAGGCAATCCGCTACGGCATCGGCGTGGGGCGCGCCGGCTTCACCTGGTCCGGGATCGAGACCATCTCGCGCAAAACCGAATGGCCCGACTGGATTCCGCCGGCCGAGATGATCGCCCGCCAGCCCTATCTGCCGCGCTGGGTCGGCGGCGGTCCGGGAAATCCGCTCGGCGCACGCGCGCTCTATCTCGGCAACACCGCCTACCGCATCCACGGCACCAATGATCCGAAATCGATCGGCAGGCACGTGTCCAGCGGCTGCATCCGCCTGCGCGACGAGGACGTGATCGACCTCTACGATCGCGTCGGCGTCGGCACCAAGGTCGTGGTGCTGCCCAACGATCCGCGCGCCGTCGCCGCCGGCGATCGGAAGAACGCGCCCGCCGAAGGAACGGCCGGCGTCCCCGTGACCAGGATTTCGGTGCAGCCGGCCGCGGCGGATCAACCCCGTCCGCGCGGCGATTGGAGCAGCAATCCGGCGCTGTTCGGTATCTATTGATAGGACATTTGGTCTCAGGCCGGCGTCGTTCCTCCCTATTTTTCATCGTTCAGACGAAACCGAACGCGCTCGCGCGCTGTTTCGCCTAGATAGCGCTGTTTCGCGTAGATAGTTCGAAAGGCGACCTTGACCGCGCGGGGAGGAGGTCGAAGTCTTAAACGCATGGACCGGCCTACAGGAAATTCGTCGACCAAGGAACCGGAACGCATTCCCGGCGAGGAGCCCACGACGGCCTTCTTTCCCGATTTCGCCACGGTTCGGGCTGCGCTCGAAGCCGCGCAGATCGCCATCTGGTCCTGGGACCTCGCCGCCAACGCCGTAACGTGGTCGAGCAACGTTGAATCGATTTGCGGTTTCTCACAAGCGGGCTTCGACGGCACCTTCGCGTCTTTCGAGCACCACATCCACGAGGAGGACAAGGCCAGAGTTCTGCAGGCGTTCGACGAAACGCGCCGGACCGGCAGTCCCTTCCGGCTGCGCTATCGTGTCGCTTCACGCGAGGGCGGCGACGATATCTGGATCGAAGCGACCGGCACGGTAACGTTCAAGGACGGCGCGCCCGCCCGCGTGATCGGGCTGTGCCACGACGTCACCGAACCGGTGCGGCTGCAGGACGAGATCCGCAGCCGCGCCAGGCAGCAGGCAGCGCTGGCCCAGCTCGGCGAGCGGGCACTCATTGAAACCGACATCGAACGGCTGCTCCAGGACGTGGCGAACACGATCGCACGCACATTGTCGGTCGATTTCGTTGAAGTCCTCGAGCTCCTGCCCGGCAACACCGACCTGCTGCTGCGCGCCGGTTTTGGCTGGAAGGAGGGCTGCATCGGCTCGATCGTGACCTCACGGGAAAACAGCAACTATGCGCGGCACATCCTCGATTCTGCCGCGCCCATCGTCGTTGCCGACTTCGCCAGCGAGTCCCGCTTTGCAGTTCCCCGGTATCTTCAGGACCATTGCTGCGTCAGCGGCATGAGCACGATGATCGCCGGGCGCGACGGCCGCGCCTACGGCATTCTCGGCGTCTGCACCAACAGGGCGCGCACGTTCAGCGCGCAGGACAGCTCTTTCCTCGCCGCCATCGGCAACCTCATCGCCGGCGCCATTCAGCGCCGCCAGCTCGACGAGCGTCATGAGCTGATGATCCGCGAGCTGCGCCATCGCTCCGGGAATTTGTTTTCTCAGCTTCTGGCCTTGTTCTCGCAGACGGCGAAGAACTCGAAGACCATGGCCGAGCTTACGAGCAAGTACCAGGCGCGCGTGCTTGCCTTGGCGAATGCCCATCGGCTGATCACCGAGGCGGGCTGGAAGTCGACGCCGCTCGACGAGCTGCTGCGCGTGGTGCTCGGACCCTATCTCGACCGCACCACCTTAAACGGGCCGAACGTGGACGTGGCGCCGGACCCGACCTTCACCCTCAGCGCGGCACTGCACGAGCTGGCCGCCAATGCCATCAAGCACGGCAGCCTGTCGCGGTCCAAGGGCCGGCTCGAAGTGAGCTGGTCGGCAAAGCGCACCGAGAGCGGCATGACCTTGACGCTGGACTGGGTCGAGCGGAACGGCCCGCCGACGCGGCGGCCGCGGCGGACCGGATTTGGCTCGCGCCTGATCGGCCTTGTCATCGAGCGGCAGATGAACGGGGACGTGCAGCGCACCTATTCGCGGCAAGGCTTGTCAGTGCACATGACCGTCCCGCTGACGCACGAGCGCTGGCCGACGCAGCTGCCGCCGGCGGGAACGCTGGAACCGGCCGCGCGTTGATAGGCCGCAGGCGCAAGGCCCGGTTGCGCAAAACCCCGGCGACGCGTGAGGCAACGGCCGTACCCCCGTCCTGGAGCATGATCCGGAAAAGTGGAAACCGGTTTTCCAGCAAGATCATGCGCCATTTACGAAAACTGGAGCGCAATCGATTCAACTTGAAACGATTGCGCGCTGGGCGCGAGCGGGCGTGGCGGATTTGCGCAGGCCCGGCGCTGGCGCCCGTCCTCCTCGGATCCGCCCTGCTCTGCGGCGCCGCCTCGGTCGCTTTGGCCGCGGAAGGCCAGGTTTCGGGCGCCTCCGCGGCAATCTTCTTCGCCCAGGTCGGGGTCCTGCTGCTCGTCGGCCGCGCGCTCGGCGAGCTGATGCAGCGGTTCGGCCAGCCGGAGGTGATGGGGCAGCTTCTCGGTGGGCTGCTGCTCGGCCCCTCCCTGCTCGGCCTCGTTTCCCCGCATCTGCAGCACACGCTGTTTCCGCCGACGGCCGAGCAGAAGGGCATGCTCGATGCGGTTTCGCAGCTCGGCATCCTCCTCCTGCTGCTGCTCACCGGCATGGAAACCGACCTCCGGCTGGTGCGCCGGGTCGGCCGCTCGGCGATGGCGGTCGCCGCCGCCGGGGTGGCGCTGCCCTTCATGTGCGGCTTCGCGCTCGGCGCGCTGCTGCCGGATTCGCTGCTGCCGCATGCCCAGTCGCGCTTCGTCACCGCCCTGTTCCTGGCGACCGCGTTGTCGATCTCCTCGATCAAGATCGTGGCGGTGGTGGTGCGCGAGATGAATTTCATGCGCCGCGACATCGGCCAGATCATCGTTGCTTCCGCGATCCTCGAGGACACCGCCGGCTGGGTCATCATCGCGATCTCGTTCGGACTGGCCTCGTCCGGCACGATGGACCTGCGTTCGGTCAGCTTTGCCGTCCTCGGCACGTTGGCGTTCCTGGCGGTAAGCCTCACCGTCGGCCGGCGCGTCGTGTCGGACCTGATCCGCTGGGCCAACGACCACTTCGCCAGCGACTTTCCGGTCATCACCATGATCCTCCTGATCACGATCGCGATGGCGCTGACGACCTATCTGATCGGCGTGCACACCGTGCTCGGCGCCTTCGTCGCCGGCGTGCTGATCGGCGAATCGCCGATCCTGACCCGGCACATCGAGGAGCAGCTCCGCGGTCTCATCGCTGCGCTGTTCATGCCGGTGTTCTTCGGGCTGTCCGGGCTGAGCGCCGATCTCACCATCCTCAAGGACCCCGAACTGCTGCTGCTGGCGATCGGGCTGATCGTCATCGCCAGCGCCGGAAAGTTCGCCGGCGCCTTCGTCGGCGGCAAGCTCGGCCGCCTCACCGGCCGCGAATCGCTGGCGCTCGCCAGCGCCATGAACGCGCGCGGCTCGACCGAGGTGATCGTCGCGTCGATCGCGCTGTCGGCGGGCGTGTTCAGCAAAAACCTGTTCACGCTGATCGTGGCGATGGCGATGATCACCACCATGGCGATGCCGCCGATGCTGCGCTGGGCGCTGCGCCGGCTGCCGCTGCGCCATGCCGAACGGCTGCGGCTCGAGCGCGAGGAGCTCGACGCCCGCGGCTTCGTGCCGAACCTCGAACGCCTGCTGCTCGTCGTCGACGGCAGCGCCCACGGCAAGTTTGCCTCGCGGCTCGCCGGGGTGATCGCCGGCTCGGGCGACAAGCCGACCACGATCATCGAGCTCGCGCCGCAGCGCTGGCCGGCGGAGACCGTTCGCCGCAACGAGGAGCAGGCCAAGGAGCAGGTGCGCAGCGCCGCCGCCGGCACGGTCACGCTGGCGGCCGACCCGGACGAAGAGACCCGCGGCAGCGTCGACGTGACCATGCGCACCCGCCGGGCGGCGAGTCCCGAAGCGGTCGCCGACGAGGCGCAGAAAGGCTACGACCTGCTCATCGTCGGGATGGAGAAGACGCGCACGGTGCGCGGCGGATTCAGCCGGGAGATTACCCGCGTCGTCGGCGGCTTCGACGGCCCGCTTGCGGTCGCGATCGCCGGCGGACCGGTTGCCACCGGGAACGAGCCGATCGGCAGGATCCTCATCCCGGTCAACGGCACCGACGTTTCGCGGCGCGCCGCCGAGACCGGCTTCGCGCTGGCAAGGTCGACCGGGTCGCGCGTGAGCGCACTCTACGTGGCGACCGGCCGCTCCAATGGCGCCGGCCGCGGCCGCATCCGCCGCGGCGTCGACACGCGGCGCAGCGAAGAGGCGGTGCTCAAGGACATCGCCGAGCTCGCCGACCGCTACGACGCCAGGGTGCGCACGGCGCTGCGCGTCGATGCCGCCGTCGAGGAGGCGATCCTGCGCGAGGCCAAGCGCGGGAGCTACGACCTCGTCGTCCTTGGCGTCACCCGCCGCCCCGGCGACACGCTGTTCTTCGGCAACATGGCCGCCGCCCTGCTCGAACGCTGCGACACCGCGATTTTGTTCGTCGCGAGCTGAGCGGATCGGCAGATTTTGGCGCCGATGCGGTGACGAAGTCAGCAGGCGTAGCCCGGATGAACGAAGTGAAATCCGGGAACGGTCTATTGGCTTGAACGCCTGTCCCGGATTTCGCTGCGCTCATCCGGGCTACTTGCTAATTAGCTCCCTGTGATCCCCTGCACCCCGGCGCGCTCACTCACTAGGTGCTCATCGGCACTGGCGCCGCATCGACGAAGCCGACGACAGATCGCATCCGCCCATCTTCGGCGAGGACCGCGACGTCCGTCCCTTTGATGTACAGGGGCGCCTCGTTCGTGCCACCAGCAATCCAGCTGAAGCGGACATATTCGTGATGTGTCTCGATCCCGCTGGCAAGGTGGAGTTGATATCCGGGGAAATGCGCCTGGGCAGTCGCTATCATGGCGTCGATCTCGTTATGCCCGTGGCCCTGTCGCACGCGATCGACGTAGGAGCCATCTTCAGTCCAGGCTTTCGCCACGAGCTCCAGGCGCCGATGTGCGTCGCGCTCGTTCCACGCCGCGAGGTATCGCACGACAGCCTCATTGACGTTGCGTGAGGGAGCTTTCTGCTCGTCATCGGTACCGGCATTGGCGGCGGCGGCGATGACTTGAGACCCAGCGATCCCGGCAGCCATCAACGTAGCCGACGACAGAACCTCTCTCCTGTTCATCCTGCTCTCCTTTTTCAGCATGCACGGCGGTCATTGGCCATTGGCCGCCGGGATGGCTGCCATCGTGACCCACCGGATTGCCGGTAGCGATTACCTCAAAGGTAACGACTGGCTACATGCCGCCTTCTTCAACCGACTTGGGCGACATCAGCAGGCGTAACCCGGATGAACGAAGTGAAATTCGGGAGCGGTCTGCGGGCTTGAACGTTTATCCCGGATTTCGCTGCGCTCATCCGGGCTACTTGCTGCTGGTCGCGAGCTTAGCGGGGTCAGCGGATTGTTGGCGGCGGCGAATTTGAGTTGTTGACGCGCTAGCACGCGTAGCCCGGATGAACGGAGTGAAATCCGGAGCGGCCCGCGGGCTTGAACGTTGTCCCCGATTTCGCTGCGCTCGTCCGGGCTACTTGCCAACCCGCCCTATGGCACTGTCATTCCGCGGCGGTCGCTGCGGGAAGTGCAACGGTCTCGACCTTGGAGAGGTCGAGCTTTTTCGACGCTCGGTCGATGTCGAGGCCGACGACTTCGCCCTTGGCATCGAAGTCCACCAGCAGGCCCTCGGCGATTTTCCTTGTCTCGGCGCCGGGCGCGCTTTTGAGTTCGATGTAGAGGCTGTCCGTTTCCGGGTAGTAGTGGAGCTTCATGAATCATTCCTCACGGAAATTGCGATCAAAAAACGCGTTGTGGACGGTTTCGCCGTCTTCCAGCGGAACGACCCGCAGGAACCGCGGTCGTTCCTTGCCCGCTTCCACGATTGGGCCCCAGAAGCGAATGCGACCGTCGCTCTGGACCTTGCGCTGCAGCGGGGCCGCGAGCACCTTTTCGCACCACCCGCGCTGAATGTCTGGACGCTTGCGCAACACTTGTTCCTCAAAATAGCGCGCGGTCTTCACCATCACGGTCTTGCCTGTGTCGTCGCGCAAAATGTCGATTGCCTTGGCGGCGGTCGTTTACACCCCGTTTTTCCCCACGCGAGAAGCGATAACACGCTCGGTGCTGCGGCGCTCCAGCCTTCCGGCAACTGCCGGCAGTCGCCGATATCGCGACGATCGCTTGACATTTGTCCCTATTTCGGATACGAACGTCACGAATCTCGCTCAACTTATAGGACGGCCGCCGGGTGACGCCGGCGGCTGGGGCGAGTGCGGTTCCCGCGGACGGTGGCTCGTCACTGCCGTCCTCGGGCGGCTCCAAGAAAACGCCCGGCCGGCACCATGACCGGTCTGCGAGAAGCTCGCTGGACTGGGACAGGCCCGCTTCAGGTAACGCCTGATGTGGGCCGCGTCCCAGGAAGCGCGTGCTGGAGCTGAGCGGCGGCGTTGGTTCGCTGCCGCAAGCGCCGCGGTGGAACGCCGACAGGCGAGCGCGTCCCGCTGGACGCGCGCCGCGCCCCCTCCTCTGTCCTCCCCCGCACGCGGGGAAGGATGCAGGTTGCGGGCGCGGAGGTTGGACATACGCGTCTGTCGGCGTTCCGCCTTCCTGATTTTTTTGTGAGCCGGGCGCGATCGAGATGGAGCCGGTCCCACCGCCGGCGCCATCCGACGGGATCGGGTCCGGAGCTTTTCGTTTTTCGTGGAGCAAAACTCGGGTGCGGACGCGCCGCGAGAATGCTTGGTCATTGCGAGCGCCAGCGAAGCAATCCGGCTCTACACGCGGGCTGGATTGCTTCGTCGCGGAGCCTGTCATCGGGCCGGCCACTTCGGGCCGGACCCGTTGGCTCCGGCGCTGTTTCGGGGAAGGCAAAGCGATAGCCTGCGCTGCTAGGATGTTGGAACCCTGCCAACAGTGCTTAGCTGGATAACAGGGTGAGCGATCCAGGAGCGCCTCATGGCTGGCAAGAACGACAGAGTCCTTATCGCGATTGTTACGCTGCTGTTTGGATACTTGGTATCTTCATCCGCTGAAGCTCAGCAGAGCGAGACGCCTGCAGCAACGGGAGTCTCGCAGGAAAAGTTGAGCCAGAACTTTCGGGCTCAGCACGAAATCGGGCACCGCTTCCAAATCGACCCGAACGATCTGCCGGCGCCGAAGGCCGGGGCGATCGTTACCAATCGGTCCTTGATCGTTCCCTACGATGGACAGGTGCCGCAGGTGCCGCCCGGTTTCACCGCGACGCCGCTGGTCACCGGCCTCGCCCATCCCCGGCGGCTGCTTGTTTTTCCCAACGGCGACATCCTGGTCGCCGAACAGAAAGCCGGCTATCTGACGTTGTTGCGCGATGACGGCAGCGGACGTGCGCAGTGGATCGAACGCCACGTCGAGGATCTGGACCGACCCTACGGACTCGCTTGGCGGGACGGCAACGTCCTGGTAGCCGACCAGAACGGTATCTGGAGCGTGCCGCAGGTTCTCGGCGCGCTCCGCGCCGGGCGGAGCGAAACGCTGCGCATTGATCAGGTGCCGCCGCAGGAACGAAGGCCGGTGGCCGGCGCCTATGGCGCCAAGATGATCACGCAAAAAGGCGTATTCGGCCTCGTTCAGGGTCATCAGAACCGGCCGCTGGCAATCGATCCGAAAAGCGGCGCGCTTTTTGTCGGCGTTGGTTCCTCCGGCAACCTGGGCATCGAACCCGAACCGAAGGCGACGATCCAGTCGTTCGATGCGAACGGCGGCGCGCAAAAGACGTTCGCGTCCGGCATGCGCAATCCGACGGCGCTGGCATTTCAGCCGGAGACCGGCGAGCTCTATGCGCTGGTGCAGGAGCGCGACGGCCTCGGCGATGGACTGCCAGCGGACTTCTTGACCCGCGTGCAGGAGGGCGGGTTCTACGGTTGGCCCTACGCCTATCTCGGCAAGCATCCGCAGGCCGGCTTCGCCGATCGCGCGCCGGAGAAGGTCAACGCGACGATCACGCCCGACCTGCTGTTCGAGGCGCATTCGTCGGCGCTTGATCTCGTGTTCTACGACGGCGAACAGTTCCCGCCGGAATACAAGGGGAGCGCTTTCGTGGCGCTCAAAGGCTCGTGGAACAGCTCGCAGCCCACCGGCTACAAGGTCGTGCGCGTACCGTTCAAGGATGGCCGGCCGGAAGGTTATTACGAGAATTTCGCCACCGGCTTTTGGGCTTCAGGCGAGCAGCGCGCGGAAGTCTGGGGACGACCGGCCGCGCTGGCGGTAACAAAGGACGGCTCGCTCTTGGTCGCGGATGACACCGGCGGGACGATCTGGCGTATTTCCTATGTTGGCAAGCGCGACGACAGCGCCAGCAAGGACCGCCGGTAGAGCGAGACTGGCGCCGGCGTTTGCCGGTGCATTTCGGCGAGAGTACGGTCGATCGCTGGGCGGCCGCGCTGCGGAGGTATCCACGTGATCCTCTACTATTGGCCAGGCGCATCGTCGATGGTCCCGCATATCGTCCTCGAGGAAATCGGGACGCCCTATCAACGACAACTCGTCGACCTGGCGCGGGGCGAGCACAAGAGCGACGCCTATTTGAAGATCAATCCTCATGGAAAAGTGCCGGCTCTTGCCGTCGATGACACGGTGCTCACGGAAAACGTGGCCATCTTGACGTATCTGGCGAAGCGATTCCCGGAAGCAGATCTGCTGCCTGACGGCATGATCGAACAAGCACGCTGTCTATCGATGATGGCGTGGTTCGCGAGCGCGGTTCACACTACCTTTGCGCATATCATCCGGCCTGAGCGTTTCGCCAGCGATAGCGCCGCGCACGGCAATCTCAAGGAGACCGCCCGCGGCGTGTTCTGGGACAATTGCAAGGAGATCAACAGCCAGCTTGACGGCAGGCGATGGATGATGGGAACGCAGTACACGGTATGCGATCCGTACGCGCTGTTCTTCTATGACTTGGCCACGCGAATAAAACTGCCGATGCACGAGCTGGCTGCGTACGCGGCGTTTTCCACGCGGATGCTGGAACGCGCGGCGGTGTCCGAGGTGCGCAGGTTGGAGCAAGATATGGCGAAGGGCGCGAATGCCTGGCGTGGACAATATTACGCCCAGCCCGACACTCATCATTAGAGCTACGGCACCGCTGGGCGGTCACGGCGCAAACACTTCGCCGCGGCGCTCCGCGGACACGCCATCGCGCATCCCTGCCCACAGCGGTTTGGTGTACAAAAGAGAAAAGCAACGCGGAAGCGGACCGATGGAACGGCGGACAACAGCAACCGGCACGGTCGATGACGACGAGGTCGCGCGATTCTCGCGCCTCGCCGGGGAATGGTGGGACGCGCGCGGGCCGATGGCGGCGCTGCACGCGCTCAATCCGGTACGCCTCGCCTATATCCGCGACCGCGCGGCGGCGCATTTCGGCCGCGACCCGAAGCGCCTCGACAGCCTCGCCGGGCTGCGCGTCCTCGACATCGGCTGCGGCGCCGGTATTCTCTGCGAGCCGCTGGCGCGGCTCGGCGCCGCGGTCACCGGCGCCGATCCATCGGCGGAGAATATTTCGGCGGCGCGGCATCACGCGGCGCAATCGGGCGTCAGCGTCGACTACCGCAACGCCAGCGCCGAGGCGCTGGCGGAAGCCGGGGAAATCTTCGACATCGTGCTCGCCATGGAGGTGGTCGAACACGTTGCCGATGTCGGCCTGTTCGTCCGTCTCGCGGCGGCGATGGTGAAGCCGGGCGGGCTCATGGTCGTCGCCACGCTCAATCGCACGGTGAAGAGCTTTGCGCTGGCGATCGTCGGCGCCGAATACATCCTGCGCTGGCTGCCGCGCGGCACCCATCAATGGGAAAAGTTCGTGACCCCGAACGAACTCGAGATCGCGCTCGAGCAGAGCCGGCTGCGCGTGATCGGCGAGACCGGCGTGGTCTATGACCTCCTCGCCGACCGCTGGCAGTTGTCGGCGGGCATGGACGTGAACTACATGATGGCCGCGGAGAAGGCGGCGTGACTGCGCATCGGCCTGCGATGACGGACTGCTGAACAGGCGATGGCTGCATCCTGGCTGTGGGCCGTCTTCACCGTCATCGCGGCGTTCACGCAAACCGTGCGCAACGCGGCGCAACGCGAGCTGACCGGGACCCTCGGCACGGTCGGCGCGACGCATGTGCGCTTTCTGTTCGGCTTTCCGTTCGCGCTCGTCTTCCTGGTGGGCCTGCTCATCGCGACCGGCGCGTCGCTGCCGCGGCCCGGGCTCACGTTTGGGCCCTGGGTGATCGTCGGCGCCTTTGCGCAGGTCGCCGCCACGGCGCTGATGCTCGCGGCCATGGGCGAACGCTCCTTCGTCGTCACCATCGCCTACATCAAGACCGAACCGATCCAGGTCGCGATCTTCGGATTGATCTTCCTCGGCGACGTGGTGACCTGGCCGATGATGGTCGCGATCGTCATCGCCACCGCCGGCGTGGTGATCATGTCGACCAATCCCCTCGCCTTCCTGCCCGGCAAGCGGGGAAGCGGCGAGCGCGGGACCGGCGGCATCAGGCCGACGCTGCTCGGCCTCGCCTCGGGCGCCATGTTCGCGCTCTCGGCGGTCGGCTTCCGCGGCGCCATCCTCAGCCTCGGAATGTCGAATTACGCGGTCGCCGCGAGCTTCACTCTCGCGGTCGGCATCGTCATGCAGGCGATGCTGCTCTCGCTCTATCTGGCGCTCCGCCAGCGCTCGGTGTTGTTCGCCATCGTGCGCGCCTGGAAGCGCTCATTGTTTGCCGGCTTTGCCGGCGCCGTGGCTTCGCAGTTCTGGTTTCTCGCCTTCGCGCTGGCAAGCGCCGCGAATGTACGCACGCTCGCTCTGATCGAGGTGTTGTTCGCGCAGGTGATCGCCCGGTTCGCGTTCGGCCAGCGCACCAGCGCGCGCGAAGCGCTCGGCATGGTGCTGGTCGTCGCCGGCGTCGCGCTGCTGATGCTGGCGCAGTGACGGAAAACTGGGCTCGACTTTTTGGGTCGCGCCCTACGCCGCGATTTTCACGTACTCGAAGTCGCCGGGCTTGTTGTCGATGCCGATGCGCGGCGGCGCGATCCAGCCGGCGAATTCGCCGGGCGTGCTTACCGGGCGCATCAGGCTGGCGATGAAATCGCCGTCGTCGCGCGACGGGAGCCATTTGCCGACCTCGCGGCTCCAGGCGCCGGCGTCGACGATCTCGCCGGCCGGCGAGATCTTCACGTCCTTGAACTCGCCAATCTGGCGATGGAAACCGACATGCGGCAGCTCGAACTTGTAGGCCACTCCGGTCTTGGCGATGACCTTGTTCCAGCGCTCGAGGCCACGCTGGCAGTCGGCGGTGTAGTCGTCGCGCAGCCGCATGTTCACCGCGGTCAGCGCCGGCTCGTCGACGCGCTTGATCTCGCCGTCGACGAACTTGAGCACCGGATAGGTCGAGTGCTCGAGCCGGTGATCGTCGTCGATCTTGGTCTCCTGGAAGCGGCCCTTGAGGCCGGCGTTGAACGCGTTGGCGGCGTTGGTCGACACTTCCGAGCCGAACAGGTCGAGCGACAGCGTATAGTGCAGGTTGAGCTTCTTCTGCAGGGTCGGCAGGTCGATGACACCGAGGCCGCGCACCTTGCCGATGTCGTTCGGGTCCTCGATGCCGGCCGCCTGCATCGCCTCGCAGGTGCGCTGCACGGTGCGGCCGATGCCGGTCTCGCCGACGAACATGTGATGCGCCTCCTCGGTCAGCATGAACCGGCAGGTGCGCGAGAGCGGATCGAACCCCGACTGCGCCAGGCTCTCGAGCTGCATCTTGCCGTCGCGGTCGGTGAAGAACGTGAACATGAAGAACGACAGCCAGTCCGGCGTCGCCTCGTTGAAGGCGCCGAGCATGCGCGGCTTGTCGGCGCTGCCGGAGCGGCGCTGCAGCAATTCGCCCGCTTCCTCGCGGCCGTCGCGGCCGAAATATTTTTGCAGGATGTAGACCATCGCCCACAGGTGCCGCCCTTCCTCGACATTGACCTGGAAGACGTTGCGCATGTCGTAGAGCGAGGGCGCGGTCGTGCCGAGATGGCGCTGCTGCTCGACCGAAGCCGGCTCGGTGTCGCCCTGGATGACGACGAGGCGCCGCAGCATGGCGCGATATTCGCCGGGCACGTCCTGCCAGGCCGGCTCGCCGTAGTGGCGGCCGAACGGGATCTTGCGGCCTTCCTCCTGCGGCGCGAGCAGGATGCCCCAGCGGTACTCGGGCATCTTCACGTAGTCGAACTTCGCCCAGCCTTTCGGATCGACCGAGACCGCGGTGCGCAGATAAACGAGCGCCTCCTGATAGCCTTGCGGGCCCATGTCCATCCACCAGTCGATGTAGCCGGGATGCCAGCTCTCGAGCGCGCGCAGCACCTGCCGGTCCTCGGCGAGATTGACGTTATTTGGAATCTTCGTTGTGTAATCGACGTTCTGAATGTCCATCGCTTCGCCCTCTGCAACAGTTCCCCTCCCCCTTGTGGGGAGGGAACACAAGCCTCACACCCGCCGCGTATCGAACACCGGCTTCTGCCCGGTGCCGTAACGCTTGAGCGCGCCTTCCGCGCCGACCGCGTTGGGGCGCTGGAAAATCCAGTTCTGCCACGCGGAGAGCCGCGCGAAGATCTTCGATTCCATGGTCTCCGGCCCGGCGAAGCGCAGATTGGCCTCAAGCCCGGTGAGACTGTCGGGCGAGAAGCTCGCGCGCTCCTCCAGGAACAACCGCACCTCGTCGTCCCAGTCGATGTCGTCGAGTGCGAACGTGACGAGCCCGAGCCGCTGCGCGGTCTCGGCGTCGAGCATCTTGCCGCGCTCGGCCCGCGCCGTTTCGACGTCGGCCGGATCGGCGAGAAAGCGGCTGGCGAGCCGCGTCAGCCCGTTCGGCATCGGATAGGCGCCGAAATTGGCGTCGGTCAGCACCATCGTCGCCGGCGGCTTGTTGTCGCCGTCGCGCCGGCCAATCAGCATGTAGGAGCGGTCGCTGGCGAAGGCGATTTCCGCCAGCGTCCCGGCAAAGCACGAACCCGGCTCGATCAGCGTCGCCAGCGAGCGCGAGGTGAGATCGACACGCTTGAGCACCCGCTTCCACAAGTGCCGGATCTCGCGCACCAGCCAATGGCCGTTGTGCGCATCGAGGAACTGCTCGTAGGCGACAACCTCCGCCGGATCGCCGGAAGATTTGAACACGATCGCGGCAACGTCGAACTCGTTGAGCCGGATATGAAGGATCGCATCGTCGAACTCGCGCGCGAGCACGAGCGGCCAGAACTCGGCGGCGAGCGCGGCGAACGCATCGACCGACGCGGGCGGCGGCGCCGTAGGTCCGCGCAGCGTGATGGTCGCGACCCGCGCGGCCCGGTCGAACTCCACGGCGAGCGAGCCATAGTCGACGCCGCTCGGCGTGAAGCTGCGCGCCAGCGGGGTCAGCTTGATGCCTCGCGCTGCGCCGCCGCGGCCCGATTTCGCGGCGAACTCCCGGGCCCGCGCGGCAATCGTCTCGTCGAACTTCGAGCCCGGCGTCACCTCGTCGACCAGCCGCCAGTCGAGCGCGCGCTTGCCCTTGACCCCTTCCTCGGTGGTGCAGAACACGTCGGCGTGGTCGCGCCGGACCTTGCGCTTGTCGGCGACGCGGGTGAGGCCGCCGGTTCCGGGCAAGACCGCGAGCAGCGGCAGCTCGGGGAGCGCGACCGCCGAGGAGCCGTCGTCGACCAGCATGATGTGGTCGGCCGCGAGCGCGAGTTCATAGCCGCCGCCTGCCGCCGTGCCGCTGATGGCGCAGATGGTCTTGAGGCCGGAATGCTCGCTCAAATCCTCGATGCCGTTGCGCGTCTCGTTGGTGAATTTGCAGAAGTTGACCTTGTGGGCGTGGCTCGCGCCGGCCAGCATGCGGATGTTGGCGCCGGCGCAGAACACCCGCGGCTTGCCCGAGCGCAGCACCACGACCTTGACCTGCGGGTGCTCGAACCGCAGCCGTTCGATGGCGTCAGCGAGCTCGATGTCGACGCCGAGGTCGTAGGAGTTGAGCTTGAGGTCGTAGCCCTCGAACAGCGCGCCCTTCTCGTCCACGTCGAGGAGAAGCGTGGCCACGTCACCGTCGACGTCGAGCTTCCAATGGCGGTAGCGCGCCGGCTCGGTCTGGAAATCGATTCGGGTATGGCCGTTGGCCAGAGGCCGTTCAGCCGCATGCTGCGCGTCAGTCATCGCACCATCCTCGACCGCATCCTGCTCCGGGTACTGTATTATAATGCATCTTCCCGGCGGCAGTTAGTATGCACTATACTTCATCAGGCCGCAACCCCTGAATCCATCCGCGGCTCGCCTTCGCGGTGGTCGCGCAGCAGCCGGTTGATGAAGCCAGCAACCGCTTCAAGCGTGGCCTCGGGCGCGTCGCGATGCGGGGAGTGCCGCGCCGCGGCGAGTACGGCCGTCTCGACCGGGCAGAAGCACTCCTCGTTCGCCACCTCGACCTGCCGCAGCGTGCCGTATTGATCGTCCGCCCCCTGCACGATCAGGATCGGCACGCGGATGTAGCCGAGCGCCTCGGTGATGTCCCACTTGCGGAAATCCGGATCGAGCCACGGGCCGATCCAGGAGCGGAAAGCGCCGTCGACATCGGCGTGCCAGCGCTTGAGCTTGTCGCGCAAGATGCCGGCGTCGAACGCCTCCCCTGCGCGGCGGATTTCGGCAAGCCCCATTTCCTCGGTGAAGAAATGCGGCGCCATGAGCACCAGGCCGCGGATGCGGTGATCCTGCACCCCGCCGGCATAGATGGTGGCGATCGAGGCGCCGTCGCTGTGGCCGAGCAAGATGCCGCGCTGAAATCCGATGGCTGCGAGCAAGCGCGGCAGCATGTCGAGCGCCTCGTCGTCCATGAAGGACAGCGGGCGCGGCAGCTTTGCCGGACTCGATCGCCCGTAGCCCGCACGCGAGTAGACGAACACGCCGGCGCCCGTCGCCGCCGCGACCTTGTCGGGGAACGTGCCCCACAGGCCGACACAGCCGAGGCCTTCGTGCAGCATCATGATGGTCGGCGCCGCATCGGGCCGCGGTCCGATCATGCGGTATTCGAGCCGCGCCGAGCCGAGGTCGAGAAAGCCGTCGGCGGCGAGCGTCATGGCCGCCGCTCCGCTAATTCCTCGTCCGTCGCTCGCGACGCACGCCCCTCGCCAGCAGCAGCCTGCGTCCACGGCGTCACAACGCGCAGCAGCGCGGCAAAACTCTGCGCGGCGGAATCGCCGGATGTGTCGATCTCGGCCTCCGCGCGCGCGTAGTCGGCGCGCCGCGCCTCGAGGATGGCGACGAGATCGGCCATCGCCGCGCGGTTCTGCGCCATGGGACGGAAATCGCCCTGCGCCATCACTCGGCTCATGTGCTCTTCCGGACGCGCCTTGATCCACACCGCGTGCGCGCTGCGCAGCAGCAGCGCGTAGGTCTCGGGATTGGAAACGATACCGCCGGCCGTCGTGATCACCGCCGCCTCGTGCTCGGCAATGACGCGCTCGAGCGCGCCACGCTCGTGGCGGCGGAAAGTTGCCGTGCCGGCCATCTCCATGAGGTCGGGGATGCTGGCGCCGTAATCCTCCTCGACGCGGCGGTCGAGCTCGATGAACGGCCAGCCGAGGTGCTGCGCGAGCATGCGCCCGAGCGTGGATTTTCCTGCGCCGCGCAGGCCGACCAGCGCGATCCGCCGCCCGCGGTCGGCGCCGCCCGGGAGCGCGACCCGCGCTTCGATCATCTTCGCGAGCGCGGGCCATTCGCCCTGCGGCACCTGCGCGAGGAGATCGATGATACCGCCGAGTGCAGCGCCGCGGCCGGCTGTATCCGGCAGCAGCGCCGCGGCCGGCAGGTCAAGCGCCTGCGCGATCGCGCGCAGCACGCTGACCGACGGGTTGCCGGCGCCGCTTTCGATCTGCGCGAGGTAGCGTTCGGACGTCTGCGAAGCCTGCGCCAATTGGCGCCGCGTCATACCGCGCTTGGCGCGCTGGCGCCGCACTTCGCGCCCGATCGCCGCGAGGAACGCCATGGCCGATGCACTTTCGCTTTGCGGACCCTGAGCCGGCCGCTGCGATAGCCTGCGTCTCGCTGTCAGTTCAGGCATTCCCGGGTCTCATGCATTATAGTTCATGATGTCGGATAATGCACATGCGGATCAGACGTGGCAAGCCGCGCACGCCCGGGTTCCGGCTCACTCGAAAATCTTGCGCCAGGCGCCGTTTTGCGCCTCGGCGCTCGGCTCGCTTTCCTGGACCGCTTCCGGTCCCGGATCATCCGGCGCATGGACCAGCGGGATCACCGCCTCCGGCTTCGGCGGGGCGCGCCGGCCGCGGCGGCGGGCCGGCGCGATGGCGCCCTCGGCAGCGGCGGCCGGCAGCTCGGCCGCGCCTCCAGCCGGCAGCGCCGCATTGCCGCCCAGCGGCGCAGGCGCGCTCGCAACCGGGACAGCCGGAGCGGGCTCGGGCTCGATCACTGGCGCGGCCGCGTTGACGATGCCGGCGAGCGGCACGCGCCACTCGAACGCGTCGAGGCGACCGGTCACCGGCGATGCCGGCAGCCACCGATCGGACACGTAGCCGTCGGCCGTCCAGGCCGGGTCGGGCGCGGCGGTGAGCGCCCGCGCCACCCATTCGCGCGCGCGGCCCTCGTCGCCGCGCTCGGTCCGCTCCAGCGCGGCCATCAGCAAGGCCACGCGTCTCGTCGGCGCCGCGAGGCAGGGCGTGAGCGCCGCCCGCGCCTTGGCAAATTCGCGCGCATCGAGCGCCGCGCGGCCGAGCGCCAGCGCGCTTTCGAGGTGGCCCGGCGCCTTCTTCGCGAGGTTCTCGATGCGCTTGAGGCGATCGCGCGCGGCGTCGCCGAAGCGAAGGTCGGCGTAGGTCCGGGCGAGATCGGGGTGCGGATTCGCGCGCCACGCCTTGTCGATGATGCGCGAGGCCCGGCGCAACTCGCCGCCTTCGGCGAGCATGCGGCCGGCCAGCGCCGCCGCCGGCACCAGCTCCGGCGCGAGCTTGGCCGCTTCGAGCGCGAACAGCTTGGCGTTGTCGCGGTCGGTCTCCTCGACCGTGAGCGCACGGGCGGTAAGCATCACCGCACGCTGGCGGCGGTAGATCGCCTTGTCGAGCGCGCGCTTGTTGCGCTCGAGCAGCGCGAGCGCGCCGGCCCAATCGCCGGTGGCGCAGCGAAATTCGAGCACGGCCTTGCCGGCCCAGGCCAGCGCCGGGCTCGTGCGCGCCGCTTCCTCGGCGTAGGCGCGGGCGCTGGCGGGATCGTCGCGCCGCTGTGCTTCGATGTAGAGCCCGTGCAGGCCGAGGGTTTTGGTGTCGGCGCGGCTCGCCATGGTGCGGAAGGCGCGGTCGGCGGCCTCACGATCGCCGGCGAGCTGCGCCGCCTGGGCGGTGAGCAGCAGCGCGAGCGGCTCGGCCGGTGCGATGCGTTTCACCTCGGCCGCGAACCTGTGCGCAGCGGCAAGGTCGCCGGCGCCGACGGCGATGAGCCCGCGCGAGATCGCCTCGTAGGCGCGCACGCCGCGGCGATCATGCAGCAGATTGCGCAGCATGAACGGCGAGCGCAGCACGGCGCGGAAAACGCCCCACACCAGCGCCAGCAGCGCCAGGACCGCCACCATGGCCGCGCCCAGAACCAGGAGCGACGTTTCGATGCGCCAGCCCTGCCAGGTGAGGACGACTTCGCCGGGGCGGTCGGCGAGCCACGCTATGCCGAGCGACAGCGCGCCGACGACGATCAGGAAATAGAGGACGCGGATCATTGTTGCGGCGGCTTGCCGAGCGCGGCGAGGGCGGCGGCGGCAATGCGCCGGCTCGCTGCGATGGCCGCTTCGCGCGCCTCGGCCTTGTTGACCCACGCGCCAGCGAGCGAGCGGGCGGCATCCGGCAATCGCGCGATCTCGGCGAGCGCGGCGGCGATATTGCTGCGCCTGGCGTCAACATCGATGCGGGCGATGATCGCGCCGGAATCGTCGCCCGGCGGGGCGTCGACCGGGGTGACGCGGACGAGCTTCTGCGCATTGGCTTGCAGCCGGCCGAGGAAGGAATCCTCGCTCGGCTCGGCGCCGGACGCGCGCACCAAAGCGGGCGTGAGCGCCGTGAGCTCGCGCGCCAGGACGGCAACGCTCGGGATGCCGTCGGCGGCAAAAGGTTCGAGCGGCGCCAATACGCTGTCCTCGACCCCGAGCGATTTCACCGCGGCGAGTTCGGCCTGATAGGGAACGCCGCGCTCGACCGCGGCGCGAAGCGCCTCGGCCGCGACAGTGGTGCGCGCCACGCGATCGTCGGCGCTCGCCGGCCGGCGCGCGACGTTCGCAAGATTTTCCGAAAGCGCCTTCACCGCGCCTTCGATCGCCGCAAGGCGGTTCACTGCACCTTCGATCGCCGCAACGCGGTTCGCCAGCGCATCGAGGTCGGCGCGCTGGACGCCCGTTTGCTGCGCGGTGGTCTTGGCTGCCTCGACCGCCGCGGCGGCGGCATCGGCACGCGCCAGCGCGTTGCCCGTGGTCGCGGCAATGCCGTCAATGCGGCGATTGAGGGCGGCGAGCGAATCGCCGAGCGATTTCGTTTCCGCTTCTGTCGCGGTGATACGGCTCGCCAGCGCGGTGTCGGGCCGTTGCGCGGCGGACGCTGCCTGCTGCGATGCCAGCGCTGCCTCGATCTTCTCGAGCCGCGCCGAGAGCTCTCTGGTGGCGGCAGGTTGCGATGGCTCGCTGACGCGCGGCGGAACCGTTTCGCCGCGCGGCGGCAGCACGCCGGACGCCCACAGCGCCGCGACGATCACGAGCATCGTCAGCGCACCCGCCGCCGCGGCGATGCCGTACGCCGCTGCGGCGCCGCGTTTCAGCGAGCCGGCGCTCTCGGCAAAATCCCAGCGCGCCCGCCGGCCAGCGGCGCTTTCATCCTCGGTGCGGTCGTCCGCCGCGCCGGTCGCGCCGGCCTCGGCTGTCGAAGCCGGCCTTTCCGATTCGACTTCCGTCGCCTTCAGATCGATGGTCGGCGGCCGGCGGCGCGATGTGTCGTCAGGCTCGCTCGTCATGCGCTCTCCAGCAGGCCCGACCGTTCGCAGCGCCGGGGGCTTGGCGCCACGGCATAGTACTTGGCCGGCATGGCGGCAACAAACGGGACTGCCGCCGGTTCAATCGGGGGAAATGAGGGCCAGCAAGGCGGCGGCGTCGGGCCGTTCCGCGGCGCGCACATCGACGGCCCCGGCCGCCCGCAGCGGCTCGGCGATTCGCGGCGACAGGCAATAGTGCACCGGCTTCCTCAGCGCGGCTTCGAGCAAGCCGGAATTGCGCGCGGCTGTGAGAAACGCCTCGGCGCTGCGGCGCGAGAAATGCAGGACGCCGTCGATCTCACCGGTCAGTGCCGCGGCGGCCGGCGGCGGAAGCGTTTGCGCCGCCACGATGCGATAGACCTGGACCGTATCGACGGTAAAATTTTTGCTGCGCAGGGCGCCGGCGAGATCACCGGCGCGCTCCTCACCGGCAAGATAGAGGAGGTGGCCCGGCGGCGTGAGCCGCGCGGCGACGAGATTGGCGAGATCGTACACATCGCCCGCGGCGGAAGTGACGTTGGTAAAGCTTTGTTCGCGCGCCGCTTGCGCGGTGCGCTCGCCGACGGCGAAGACAGGCGCGCCGCGCCAGCGGTCGCTCGACGCCAGCGCGATGGCGCCCCACAGCGCGTTGACGCTGGTGAGCAAGATCGCGTTCCAGGGCCCATCGTCGGCCTCGACTTCGGACAAAATCTCCAGTTCGAAGAGTGGGGCAACGATCGGCTCGTGGCCGTGGGCGCGCAAGGCGAAGGCCGTCTCCGAGGCATTGGGTTGGCTGCGCGTAACCAGCAGGCGCACCGTTCAAGCCCTTTCGAAGAAGCCCGCGCCGGCGCGTTCCTTCAATTCGCGGCCGGCATCGGCGCCCATCTGATCGGCATTTTCACGAGCACCTTCGCGGAAAACTTCAAAGGCCTCGGTGCCATCCGGCTTGATGATCATGCCCTGGAAGCGGAGCGTTCCGCGGCTCAGGCGGGCATGGCCGCCGATCGGCGTCCGGCACGAGCCATCGAGCACGGCGAGAAAGGCGCGCTCGGCGTCAATCGCCGTTGCAGTGTCGGCATCGTTGATCGCGGCAACGAGGGTGCGGCTCGCATCGTCATCCGCCCGCGTCTCGATCCCGATTGCGCCCTGCCCGACCGCCGGCAGGAAATCATCGGGGTCCAGGATGGCGGTCGCTGCCGACAGCAGGCCGAGCCGTTTCAGGCCAGCGACGGCAAGCAGCGTCGCGTCGACCTCGCCGGCATCAAGTTTGCGCAGGCGCGTCTCCACATTGCCACGCAGGGTCACGACATCGAGGTCCTGCCGCAGGCGCTTGACCATCGCCTGGCGCCGCAAGGAGGCGGTGCCGACGACGGCGCCCGCCGGCAGCGCGTCGAGGCTGTCGGCCTTGCGGCAGATGAAGGCGTCACGCGCATCCTCGCGCGGCAGGAAACCGGCGAGCACGAGGCCCGGCGGCAGCACCGTCGGCATGTCCTTGGCGGAATGCACGGCGAGATCGATCGACCCCGAGAGCAGCGCTTCCTCGATCTCCTTGGTGAAAAGCCCCTTGCCGCCGGCTTCGGCGAGCGGCCGGTCCTGGATCACGTCGCCCGTGGTGCGGATCACCTTGATCTCGATGCGCGCGTCGTCGGCCAGCCGCCGTGGCCAGGCGGTCCTTCACCTCCCGCGCCTGCGCCAGCGCCAGCGGCGAACCGCGCGAGCCGATGCGCAGGACGGGCCGTTCTTGCAGGGACTGTGCCATATGACATTCAAAGGCCGAGCGCCGTCACGCGCTCCGTACCTCGCGATGAGGACAACGCCTATAATACACCCATGGTGATCCTCGGCATCGAGACGACCTGTGATGAGACCGCCGCGGCCGTGGTCGAATGGACCGATGAGGCCCAAGGCCGGATTCTCTCCAATGTGGTCCTCTCGCAGATCGGCGAGCACGCCGCCTTCGGCGGCGTGGTTCCGGAGATCGCCGCGCGCGCCCATGTCGAGGCCCTCGACCACATCGTTGCCCGGGCGATGGGCCAAGCCCACCTTACCTTCGCGGCTCTCGACGGCGTCGCCGCCGCCGCCGGCCCGGGTCTTATCGGCGGGCTCATCGTCGGACTGACCATGGCCAAGGCGATCGCGCTCACCCACGACAAGCCGCTGATCGCCGTCAACCATCTGGAGGCACACGCGCTCACGGCGCGATTGACCGACGCGACACCGTTTCCCTATTGCCTGTTCCTCGCCTCCGGCGGCCATACCCAGATCCTGGGCGTGCGCGGGGTCGGCGACTATCTGAAGCTGGGCGGCACGGTCGACGACGCTATCGGCGAGGCCTTCGACAAGACTGCAAAGCTTCTGGGCCTCGGCTATCCCGGCGGTCCGCTGGTGGAAAAGGAGGCGACGCGCGGCGATCCGACGCGGTTTCGCCTGCCGCGGCCGATGACCGGACGCCATGACGCGAATTTTTCGCTTTCCGGGCTGAAGACCGCGCTGCGCCTCGAGGCGGAGAAAATCGCGCCGCTCAGCGACCAGGATGTGGCCGACCTCTGCGCCTCTTTCCAGCAGGCGGTCGTCGACATGGTCATGGACCGGCTGCGCCTCGGCCTGAAGCTGTTCCGCGAGCAGGTCGGCATGCTGCCGACGGCGCTGGTCTGCGCCGGCGGCGTCGCCGCTAACCAGGCGATCCGCAAGGTCCTGCACCGGCTCGCCTTCGAGATCGGCACGACGCTTGTGGCGCCACCGCCGGCGCTGTGCACCGACAACGGCGCCATGATCGCCTGGGCTGGCGCTGAACGGCTCGTGCTCCGACTGACCGATTCGCTTGATGTCGCGCCGCGCGCCCGCTGGCCGCTCGATCAGGTGACCAAGCCGGAGGTGCCGCCTGTCGCGCGCGAGGAGGACGGGCTTATTGCTCGAAGCGCTCAATGAACCATTTGAGCAGCCGCACCCATATTTCATCCCGGCCGACGACGTCCTCGATGCCGTGTTCGAGGTTGGGATTGTCGTTGACCTCCATGACGATGAAGCCCTTGTCCGTCTGCTTCACGTCGACCCCGTAGAAGCCGTCGCCGATCGGCCGCGCCGCGCGCACCGCAATGTCGATGAGCGCGGGCGGAGCCTGGTCGACGTCGAAGGTCTTGAAGCCGCCTTCGCGCGAGGAGCCGTCGGCGCGGTGCTTGACGATCTGCCAATGGCCGCGCGCCATCCGGTACTGGCAGACGAACAGCGGCTCGCCGGCGAGCACGCCCACGCGCCAGTCGAACTCCGTCGGCAGGAATTTTTGCGCCAACAGCAGATCGGTCTCCTCGAACAGCTCGTCGCAGACGCGCTTGAAGCCAGTGAGCGACTCGATCTTGTGCACGCCGCGCGAGAACGAGCCGTCGGGGATTTTCACCACCAGCGGCAGGCCGAGTTCGTCGATCGGCTTGGTGAGATCGGTATCCTCGGCAATGATGACGGTCGGCGGCGTCGGCACCTGGTTCTGGCCGAGCAGCTCCATCAGGAACACCTTGTTGGTGCAGCGGATCATCGAGATCGGATCGTCGATGACCGGCATGCCTTCCTGCCAGGCGCGGCGGGCAAAGCGGTAGGTGTGGTTGTCGATCGAGGTGGTCTCGCGAATGAACAAGCCGTCGAATTCGGCGAGCTCGGCGAGCTGGCGCTTGGTGATCGGCTCGACATCGACGGAATGCTTCTCGGCGATGCGCGCGAAGTGCTTGATCGACGCCGGCGAGGAGGGCGCCATCTTCTCGTTCGCATCGTAGAGCACGGCGAGGTCGTACTTGGCGACGGTGCGCGCCTTGGGATCGCGCCAGTCGCGCTTGGTGTGATTGTGCAGCGACTCGCGAAAGAACTCGCCCTCGCCATTGGCGAGCCGGGTGATATTGCGCGGCCGGATGCGGTCGATCGAAAGCCAGTCGCCGGGATCGACGATCACTTCGAGCGCCGGACAGCGGAACCAGTCGAACAGCAGCCGCCCGAACGATTCGAAGCGCTCGTCGCGCGCAATGCCGAAGCAGACGAGCAGCTTGAGTTCCGCGTCGGGCTGAAAGTCGGCGCGCCGGGCGCAGCGATTGAGCTCGTCCTCGAGTTCCGGCAGCGCGTGCTCGTAGAGCTTCTGCTCGCGCAGCTCGAGCATGGTCTCGACGGTCGGCACCACGCGATGGCCGCGCGCCTCGGCGAGCAGCGAGGCGTAATAGCCCTTCGACTGGTAGGCGTAGGAACGAGCGAGATTGACCAGCTTCGGCCGGCCGACCTCGAACAGGCGCGGCCGCGCCAGATACTCGGTCGTGGTGATGACCTTGTGCGGGGTCTCGGCGTTCGGCAGATCGCGGGGCTGGTCGACGAGGATGACCCAGCCGGTCATGGGCTGGTCCCTTTCCAGTCGAAAGCGCCGTTGCGGCTTGGTCGCGGACGCTGCTGCTGACTTGGGCCGATCATGCGTTCGAGTTCAATAAGGCACGCTGTTCTCATAGCCGGAAACAGACCGGATAGCGACTGTGCCGTCGCCGATTTCCACCATCAAAGTCGATTCGCGCGAGGGTGCAAGCCGCCCTTCGCCTGCTCGGCGGCCGTCGGCGGCACCGCATCGAGTGGTTTCTCGAAACGCAGCGCGTCGCCGTGATCGTCGTAGTAGTCGCGGTGTCGACCGAACAGCCGGTAACCCGATTTCTCGTAGCGCGCAATGGCCCGCGTATTGTGCTCGTGCACTTCGAGCCGCATCGCCCGGCGGCGGCGCCGCCTCGCCGCCTCCTCGGCCGCGGCGAGAAGAAACGGCCCCACGCCCCGCTGGCCGCTATGGGGGGCGACCGCGATGGAATAAAGCCGCGCCAGCTTTGAGCGCAGCGGGTAGAGGACGAGCGCATAGCCTGCGAGCTTGCCGCCCTCCTCGGCCACGAGGAAGGTCGCGCTCGGCGAGACGAGAAAGCGGCGGAAGCTCCTTCGCGACAAATGGTCGACGGTGAACGCCGCCTGCTCCATCGCGACCAGCGCCGCGAGGTCGTCGGCGCGCGCCCGACGGACCGTGATGGCGGCGGATGATGGAGGGGACGGCGCAGTCACGACATCCGCCCCTGCTCGATTCGCGCGATCATCGTCTCCAGCAGCTCCAGCCGGTCGGCTTCGCCCGGCGGCTTGTCCCAGCGCAGCCGGTTGATGCGCGGGAACCGCATCGCCAGTCCGGATTTGTGCCGGGTCGAGCGCTGCAATCCCTCGAACGCGACTTCAAGCACGAGGCCCTGATCCGGCTCGTGGACGACCTCGCGCACCGGACCAAACCGGTCCGTCGTGTTGCGGCGGACGTAGCGGTCGATCTGCAATAGCTCCTCGTCGGTGAAGCCGAAATACGCCTTGCCGACCGGCACCAATTCGTCGCCGTCTTCGCCCCGCGTCCAGACCCCGAACGTGTAGTCGGAATAGTACGACGAGCGCTTGCCGTGGCCGCGCTGGGCATACATCAGCACGGCGTCGATGATGAGGGGGTCGCGCTTCCATTTCCACCACGGGCCTTTCGGGCGGCCGGGCACGTAGAGCGCATCGCGCCGCTTGAGCATCACGCCCTCAACCGCCTCGGCATCGATGCCCGCCCCGGCCGCTGCCGGATCTTTGCGCGCGGCCATGAGATCGTCCCACGTGGCGAACGAAACGAGGGGCGAGAGGTCGATGCGAGGCTCGCCGAGGCGCGTGATGAACTCTTCGAGCCGCCGCCGGCGCTCGGCGAACGGGAGCTGACGCAAGTCCTCCTCGCCGTCGGCCAAGAGGTCATAGGCGCGCAGGTGCGCGGGAAATTCCGCCATGAGCTTGTCGGTGACGGTTTTGCGATTGAGCCGCTGCTGCAGCACGTTGAACGACTGCACGCGGCTATCGCGCATGATCAGGAGCTCGCCGTCGATCGCGCCGGGAAGCCGCAACGCATCGACGAGGTCGGGGAAGCTTTTGGAGATGTCCTCGCCGGTGCGCGAATAGAGCCGCGCGATGATCGCGCCGTCGCGCCGCGCCGCGGCGGCCTGCACGCGGATGCCGTCCCATTTCCATTCGGCCATGAACTCGGCCGGATCGAGCGCGGCAAGATCGGTGTCCTCGAGCGCGTGCGCCAGCATCGGCGGGCGAAACGGCGCCGGATCGGCGCTTGCCGGTTTTTCCGCGCGGCCTTCGAGCCAGGCGAACAACTCGATGTAGGGCGGCGCGAGCCCGGGCCAGAGCAGTTCGATGTCGCGCGCATCCGTCGCCCCAAGTGCCGCGACCGCGGCCTTGGCGAGCCGCGCCGAAACGCCGACCCGCAGGCCGCCGGTGACGAGCTTGATCAGCGCCCAGCGCCCGGTCTCGTCGAGCGCGTCGAGCCAGCGTGCGAGTTGCCGCGGCAGCTCGGTCTTGCCGAGCGTGGAGAGGGTTTCGATGATGACTGAGAGCGTGAGCTTTTCTTGGTTCTTTTCTTCCCCTTCCTCAACGGGGCCGCGCTTGTCCCGCGCCCGATCGCAAGCTTGTGGAGAGGGGCCAGGGATGGGGTGACGCACCATCGTCGACGTCGACGAGACGCCTCCCGACCCCCCTCCCCGACCCTCCCCCACAAGGGGGGAGGGAGTTCGCGCCGCAGCCGGCACAGGCCACATCAGCGCCACGGTCTCCGACAGGTCGCCGACGTAATCGTAGGAGAGTTCGAACAGCACCGGATCGGTACGCTCGGCGATCAGGCTGCGAATGAGGCCGGGCTTGGCATGCGGGAAGCTCAGTACGCCGGTGAGCGCAGCGAGCGCCCAGCCGCGCTCGGGATCGGCGGTCGAGCGGAAATAATCTGTCATCAGCCGCAATTTGTTGTTGCGGCTCTGCTCGTAGGTGAGACGGTCGAGCAGCTCGGCGAAGTGGTTCATGGCTCTTCGCCACCGCCGTCATTCCGGAAACCGCGAAGAGATTGTCCGGTATCCATATCCACCATGAATGCAGGAGCCGCACCGTCACCGGCCGCGGCTTCCAGGCTGCGGCCTTCGGCCGGCGCCCGAGTGGGGGATTCTTCATCCTCGTCCCCATAGCCGACGATATCGAGCGGCCGCGCCTTGAGGCCGCGCGCGGTGCACCAGTGCACCAGCGCGTCCTCCTGGCCATGCGTCACCCAGATCTCGCCCGCGCCGGTCGCGGCGATCGTCATCAGCAGGCCGTCCCAATCGGCGTGATCGGAAATGACCAGCGGCAGTTCGACGCCATTCTGACGCGCCCGCGCCCGAACCCGCATCCAGCCGGAGGCGAACGCGGTGACCGGCTCCGGGAAACGCCGCGCCCAAATCTCCCGCAACGCCGAGGGCGGACACAGCGTGATGGTGCCGGCGAGTTCGGCCTTTTTCTCGCCGCGCACCAGGCGCAACTCGCCGAGCGCGATGCCGCGGGAAGAGTAGTAGCGGGTGATGCGCTCCATGGCGCCGTGCAGATAGATCGGCGCGTCGTAGCCGACCTTGCGCAACAGGGCGATCACGCGCTGCGCCTTGCCGAGCGAATAAGCGCCCACGAGATGGGCGCGCTCGGGAAAGAGCGCGACCGAATGGAGCAGCTTCGCGATCTGCTCGTCGGGGTCGCCGTGGCGGAACACCGGCAGCGCAAAGGTGGCTTCGGTGATGAACACGTCGCAGGCGACGAGTTCGAACGGCGTGCAGGTCGGGTCGGGAACGTTCTTGTAGTCGCCCGAGGCGACGATACGCAGGCCGTTCGCCTCGACCAGGATCTGGGCCGAACCGAGCACATGGCCGGCCGGGTGGAACGTGACTTTCGCGCCGCCGAGGCTCACGCTTTCGCCGTAGCCGATCGCCTGGATCGACCCGGCAAAGTTTTCGCCGTAGCGCAGCCGCATGAGATCGAGCGTCTCCTGCGTCGCCAGCACCGCGCCATGACCGGCGCGCGCATGGTCGGAATGGCCGTGCGTGATCAGCGCCCGTTCGACCGGCCGGGTCGGGTCGATGTAAAAATCGCCGAGCTTGCAGCATACGCCCGAGGCTGTAAGCGCGAGAACGTCTTCAGCACGCATCGCCGTCACATATGTTGTTCGTTGATGTCGCGCACCCTCGGGCGCCGTTCGGGAAGCCGCAAGGCGGCTGGCGCAACCCCTCGTCACTCTTTGCGCTATCTGTTGCCCGGTGGTTATGGATTCCGGGCTCACGCTGCGCGCCCGGAATGACGCAATGACTGATACCGGCCCGCTCTTTGCCTCTTCCGGCGACCTCATCGCCGACCGGCGCTACCGCTGGGCGCTCGACCTTGCCGCGCGCGGCGAGCTTGCCGGCGCCGCCGATGTTCTCAAGCAGACCGTCGCGCTGGCGCCCACATTCGCTGCGGCCTGGGCCGCGCTGGGCGCGCTTCGCGACCAGCTCGGCGATCGGAGCGGCGCGATTGCCGCTTTCGAAACGGCGCGCGACTCCGATCCGGAGGACTTTCACGGCGCGCGGCTCCAACTCGCCCGGCTCGGGGCCGGCGACGCCGCGCCGCGCATGACTGACGCGTATGTCCGACGCCTGTTCGATCAGTATGCCGCCCGCTACGACACGGCACTCGCCGAACAGCTCGCCTATCGCGGGCCGGAGCTGCTGCGTCGTGCCGTCGACGCCGTGATGACAGCCGCCGGGCGGGCAATGCGTTTCGGCGCCGTGCTCGATCTCGGCTGCGGCACCGGACTTTGCGGCGCCGCCTTTCGCCGGCACGCGGATTGGCTGGCCGGTGTCGACCTCTCGCCGGCGATGATCGCGCAGGCGACCGTGAAAGGCCTTTACGACCGCCTCGTCACCGGCCAGCTCGAAGCATTTCTGGCCGACGAGGCGGCGAGCGGGGGAAAATACCACCTCGTGCTGGCGGCTGACGTGTTCGTCTATCTCAATGACCTCGCACCTGCCATGGCCGCGATCGCGCATGTACTCGCGCCCGCAGGCATCGTGGCCTTCACGGTCGAGAGGCCCGCAGAGCATGGCGTGAAACTGCTGCCGACGCTGCGCTACGCCCACGCGGAAACCTACGTGCGCGAAACGCTTGGCGCCGCCGGCCTTGCCGTCGCGCATCTCGCCGACACGCCGGTGCGCAGCGAAAAAGGCGTGCCGGTCGATGGCCTCGTCGTGGTCGCACAGCCTAGGCCCGCTCATTCCCGCGAACGCGGGAATCCACTACCTGAGTGAGCGAGACGACGAACCCGCCGGCGCCGCCAGGGCGGTGGCGAGCGGAAAATGCCCCGAGCGAGCCGACCCCCATGACCGTGCTCGAGCGCGCCGCTATCCTGCCGGCATCGTTCGCCGCCTGGTTCGCCAGCCGCGGCTGGGTCCCGCGCCCGCATCAGCTCGACCTTCTGGCCAAGGCGCAGGCCGGCCGCTCGGTGCTGCTGATTGCGCCGACGGGCGGCGGCAAGACCCTCGCCGGCTTTCTGCCGAGCCTGGTGGCGCTGAGCGCGGCGGCGCCGCGGACGCGGACCCCAGCTACAAACCCCGCGTCTAGCCGCCTGATCTCCACCGGCCGAGACCTGCGCCGCGAAGGCGGCCTGCACACGCTTTATATTTCGCCGCTGAAGGCGCTCGCCGTCGATGTTGCGCGTAACCTGGAAACGCCGGTCGCCGAGATGCGGCTGCCGATCCGCATCGAAACACGCACCGGCGACACGCCGACCTCGAAGCGCCAACGCCAACGCCGCGATCCGCCGCAGATCCTGCTCACCACGCCCGAGCAGCTTGCGCTCCTGCTCGCTTCCGCCGACGCGCCCTATCTGTTCGGCTCGCTCAAGCGGGTGGTGCTCGACGAGCTGCACGCGCTGGTTATGTCGAAGCGCGGCGATCTCCTTTCGCTCGGTCTTGCCCGGCTCTTTCGCCTCGCCCCAGATTTGGCCAGCACCGGCCTCTCGGCGACGGTGGCGGAGCCGCAGGAGCTGACCCGTTACATGGTGCCGCAAGGCGGCGGCGCTCCAGGCAGTGCGCGCGCCGATCTCATCGTCGCCGAAGGCGGCGCTGCGCCGAATGTGAGCATGCTCGACACGCACGAGCGGCTTCCCTGGGCCGGCCATTCGGCGCGCCACGCGCTCGCGGAGATCTACCGACTGATCAAGGCGCACCGGACCACGCTCGTCTTCGTCAACACCCGCAGCCAGGCCGAGGGCATCTTTCAGGAGCTCTGGCATCTCAATGACGACAATCTCGCCATCGCGCTGCATCACGGCTCCCTCGACGTGGCGCAGCGGCGCAAGGTCGAAGCGGCGATGGCAGCCGGCCGCCTGCGCGCGGTGGTATGCACGTCATCGCTCGATCTCGGTGTCGACTGGGGCGATGTCGATCTCGTCGTCAATGTCGGCGCGCCGAAGGGCGCTTCGCGGATCGTGCAGCGCATCGGCCGCGCCAATCACCGCATGGACGAGCCGTCGAAGGGCGTGCTCGTTCCGGCGAACCGCTTCGAGGTGCTGGAATGCCGCGCCGCGCTCGACGCCATCGCCGAGAATGCTCAGGACACGCCGCCCCTGCGCGTCGGCGCACTCGACGTGCTCGCCCAGCACGTGCTCGGTTGCGCCTGCGGCGAGCCGTTCCGGAGCGACGAGCTTTACGCCGAGGTGACCCAGGCCGCGCCCTATGCCGGGCTGGCACGCGCGGATTTCGACGCTGTCGTCGACTTCGTCGCAACCGGCGGCTACGCGCTCAAGGCCTATGATCGCTTTGCCCGCATCCGCCACGGCAAGGATGGGTTCTGGCGCATCAGCAATCCCCATGTTGCGACCCGCTACCGGCTCAACGTCGGCACCATCGTCGAAGCCGACATGCTCAAGGTCCGCCTCGTGCGCTCGCGCGCCTCGACGTTGATCCCGCGCGGCGGCCGGCTGCTCGGCCAGGTCGAGGAATATTTTGTCGAGACGATGGTGCCGGGCGATACCTTCGTGTTCGCCGGCGAGATCTTGAAATACGAGGCGCTGGCCGAAGACGCGGTCTACGTCTCGCGATCGACGTCCGAGGATCCGAAGGTGCCCGCCTACGAGGGCGGGAAATTCCCGCTCTCGACCTATCTCGCGGCGCGCGTGCGCGGCATCATCGCGCATCCGCAGGAATGGCGGGAGCTGCCGGACCAGGTGCGCCAATGGCTCGAAATCCAGGAATGGCGCTCGCAGATGCCGGGCGTGCGCGAGCTTCTGGTCGAGACATTTCCGCGCGGCAACAAGCATTACCTGATCTGCTACCCGTTCGAGGGCCGCCTCGCCCACCAGACGCTCGGCATGCTGATGACGCGGCGGCTCGAGCGGGCGCGGCTGCGGCCGATGGGTTTTGTCGCCAACGAGTACGCACTCGCCGTGTGGGGTCTCGGCGACCTTGCCTCGTACGTTTCGCGCGGCGAGCTCGCGCTCGGCGCGCTCTTCGATGAGGACATGCTCGGCGATGATCTCGAAGCGTGGCTCGCCGAGTTGGCTTTGATGAAGCGCACCTTCCGCAACTGCGCGATCATCGCCGGCCTGATCGAGCGCCGCTTCCCCGGCGAGGAGAAATCGCGGCGGCAGGTGACGATCTCGACCGACCTCGTCTACGACGTGCTGCGCAGCCACCAGCCCGACCACGTCCTGCTGCGCGCCGCCCGCGCCGACGCCGCCACCGGCCTCCTCGACGTGCGCCGCCTCGCCGATATGCTCTCGCGCATCAAGGGGCGAATCGTCCATAAGGCGCTCGATCACGTCTCGCCGCTCGCCGTTCCGGTCATGCTCGAGATCGGCCGCGAGACGGTCTACGGCGAGGCGGCGGATTCGCTCCTCGCCGAGGCAGCGGACGAACTGGTGAAGGAGGCGATGCAGTGAGGGCACCGGGGCTAAGGTTGATGGCGGCTGGCTTGCGCGGCCAACTCCCTCCCCCCTTGTGGGGGAGGGTCGGGGTGGGGGGTCGCGAGGTGACGCGCTAACGTCACAGCTCACCCAAGGCCTCTCGACCCCCACCCCCAACCCCTCCCCACAAGCTTGCGACCGGGCGTGCGACAAGCGCGGCCCGGTTGGGGGAGGGAGCAACAAACGGCTCAGACCACCCTCACCGTTTGCGACACGACTCTTCATCGCCGATCGAGCCGGAGCAATCTATTGGCCCGACGAAAAGCTCCTGATCGTCGCCGATCTGCATCTTGAAAAAGGCTCGGCGTTTGCCGCGCGCGGGGTGCTGCTGCCGCCCTACGACACGGCGGCGACATTGGCGGGAGTGGCGCGCCTGGTCGAACGGTATGCGCCACGGCTCGTGATCGCACTGGGCGACAGCTTCCACGATGGCGGCGGGCCGTTGCGCATGACCGCGCCTGACCGCGCGGCGCTCACCGCGCTGCAGCGCGGCCGCGATTGGCTGTGGATTACCGGCAATCATGATCCCCACCCGGTGGACGGCGTCGGCGGGGAATTCGCCGCGGCGCTGGCGCTCGGCCCGCTGACCCTTCGCCACGAGCCTTCGCCCGAAGCCGGCGACGGTGAGATCGCCGGCCACCTGCATCCGGTCGCGCGTGTCGCCCAACGTGGGCGCGTGGTCAGCCGGCGCTGCTTCGCCGGCGATGGCAGGCGGCTCGTCATGCCCGCCTTCGGCGCCTATGCCGGCGGGCTCAACGTCCGCGACCGGGCGATCACGGCTTTGTTCGGCACGCTCGCCTTCACCGCCCACATGCTCGGCGCGCGCCGCCTCTTTGCGGTCGCCGCGGAAAGGTGCCTCCCCGACTGATCCCCTTTCCCTGCCCGCGCACGCGCCCGGAAAAACATCAATCACGCCGGAAGGCGATGCTCGCGATCCAGCCGGTGGCGAGCGCCATCATGGTGGTCGCAAGCCCGTAGAGCAGGCCATGCTCGCGCGCCGCGTTGGCGACGAACTGTTCGAAGCCGACTTTGACGATCTCGAACGCCGAGTTCGACTGCGCGACCAGATTGCCGTCGGCGAACAGCTTGACGTCCACAGTGTAGCCTCCGGTCGGCACCTGCGCCGGGAGCGGGATGGCGGCACGGAACAGCGTCGGCGTGAGAAACGTCACGGCGTTCGGCTCTTCGCCGTAGAGGCCGCGCTCCTGCATCAGCCGCACCAGAGCCGCGCGGAACGGGTCGTTGGCCACCTCGCCGATATCGTTGTGGATCAGTTCGGGCAGCGGCGTATTGGCGATGCCGATCCGCAGCCGGCGCTGGTTCGCGGCGTTGGTGATGGCATCGAGCGGTCGGGTCGCCAGCACGGCGAGATAGGAGGGCGGATCGACGAACGTGCGCGCCGCCGTGTTGACCCAGATGCCGAGCACGCGCTGCTTGTGCCGGGTGCGCAGTGACTCCCGCGGTCCGGTGATCGTGGCGACGACGTCGTACGGCCCCTTGCGCTCGACGCTCGCGGCGTCGCGCTCGACCGAACCGAACAGCACCAACTCGACGCCGGCGTAGCTCGACGTGATCATCACCCGGTGATTGGTCAGCGAGGCGATCAGTCGCTCGGCCGCGGCCGGGCCGGCGGCGAGCACGCTCGCGAGTGCGACCATAAGGGCGAACGGGCGTCTCATGGCCCGCTCCGCATGAGCCGGATCGAGTACAGGTCCTCCGGCGTCAGCACGAGCTCGGACGCGAAACGCAGGCCGACCGAAAGAACGAGCAGCCCGAGAAAAAGCCGCAGCCACTCGCCGCGGATGCGCTGCCCGGCATGCACACCGAATTGCGCGCCGATCACGCCGCCGACCATCAGGATGAGCGCGAGCACGGCGTCGACGAGGTGGTTGGTCGCCGCATGCAGCACGGTGGCCGTCGCCATGGTGACGAAGGTCAGGACCATGGAGGTGCCGATCACGGTCGCGGTCGGTACCCGCACCAGGTAGATCAGCATCGGCACGAGCAGAAACCCGCCGCCGATGCCCATGATCGCGCCGATGAAACCGATGATGAAGCCGATCGCCAGCACCGGGATCGCCGAGACGTAGACCTTCGAGCGCTTGAACCGCAGCTTCAACGGCAACCCGTGAAACCAGACATGACTGCCCGGGCGGCGCAATTCGGCGGGCTTGCCCTGGCGGCTGCGGTTGATGGCGCGCACGCTCTCGGCGATCATCAACACGCCGACGATGCCGAGAAGCATCACGTAGGACAGGCCGATGACGAGGTCGAGCTGATCGAGCGCGCGCAGCCAGGTGAACAGCGCGACTCCGCCCGTGCTCCCGAAAATACCGCCGCCGAGCAGCGTCAGCGCCAGCGTGCTGTCGAGTGCGTTGCGTCGCCAATAGGCGATCGCGCCCGAGAAGGAAGAGGCCGCCACATGCGTGGTGACGCTGGCGACCGCGACGGCCGGCTGCACGCCGATGAAGATCAACAGCGGCGTCATGAGGAATCCGCCGCCAATTCCGAACATGCCGGAGATGAACCCGACCGCAAGCCCCATCGCGAACAACAGAAAGACGTTGACGGGAATGTCGGCGATGGGAAGGAAGATTTGCACGGATGAACGGCCCGGCGCGCGGCTGCGCGATCGAGGCTCTTCTACTCGCGCGCCGGCTCGCGGCATACCATCCGCACCGGGGAGCGCGCAGATTTGATCGTGCCTGGGTTACTTCCCAGCCGGGCCACGAGGAACTCGACCCATACCCGACCCACCGCTGATGACGTGGGTGCAGGGCCGGAGACGGCCGCCGCGGAACGCCGCGCGAATGATCGTCAGTTGAGCTTGGCGGCTTCGGGCACGGACGCCTTGGCGTTGCGCGGCTTTGACTTTGCCGGCGGCGCAGGACTGGCGGGGGCGTCCCATGCGCCCTTCGGCGCCTCATCCGCCGGCTGCGGCAGCGGCGTCCATTGCTCGATCGCGGAACGGGCGGCGGCGAGCGATTGCTGATCGAGATGAGCGGCGATATCGTCGCGCTTCTTGGCCGCGTCCTTGTCGCCTTCTTTCGCCGCAAGCGAGAACCACTTGTAGGCTTCGGCGAAATTGTGCTCGACCCCGATGCCGCGGGCATAGAGGATGCCGAGATTGTACTGGCTGTCGGCGATGCCGCGATCGGCGCCTTTGCGAAACCACTCGGCAGCGGCACGGTAGTCTGCCGCACCGTCGACGCCTTCGGCGTAGAGGACAGCGAGATTGTGCATGGCCTTGCCGTGGCCCTTTTCGGCGGCGGCGCGATAGTGATCACGGGCTGCGGCGAGGTCTTTCTTCACGCCGGCGCCTTTTTCGTAGAGGGCCCCGAGGCGGAACATCGCCGGCGCAAACCCGCCTTTGGCAGCGCGGTCCAGCCAGCGCGCGGCCTCTTCGCCGTTCTGCGCAACGCCGCGGCCGTCGGCAAACCGCACGCCAACTTCGTATTCGGCCGCGGCATCGCCGGCGAGTGCCGCTGCGCGCAACGCGGGACCGCCGATCGTCGCCGGCAGCTTATCGGTGAGCGGAGCGGCCGCCGGCGCGGTCACAGGCGGCGGCGCTGGTGCCGGCGCGGCATTCGGCGGCACCGGCGCAAGCTGCAGCACGCTGGTAAGGTCCGGAACTGGAGGTAGTGGCGGGTCATCGTTCAGTGATTGCCGCCGGGGCTTGGTGCCGGTTCCCGGCGCCAAATAGGACGGCACCGGCGCCGGCGGTGCGCTCGCCGGCGGCTCCTTGGCGGGCGCAGGGCTCGCGCCGGGAACCGGAAGCTGGATCACCTTCGGGCCCTGCGTCGACGCGGCCGGCGCGGTGGGAGCAGTCGCCGGCGCCGCCGCAGCCGCCGGGGGCGGCGGATTCTCTGAACTCGGGCCGCGGCTCCGGGGATGTGCCGGTGCCGGCGTCCTCGAACAGCCGCAAGGCGATGTGCACACCCCCGACAATGATGACTACGACCGCCGCGGCCACGATCAACTTGCGCAGACGCTGCGTCAGATGGCCGGGTAGCGGTGGACCCTTGGCGGCGGTCGCGGCGGTCGCCCGGGCGCGCGGCGAAGCCGCGGCGGCGACCTGCGCGGCGCGGCGTGCGGCGGCGATGTAGTCCGGTCTGCCGCCAGGATCGGGGATAACCGGCGGCTTGGAGGTCGTGGAGCCGGTCGCGGCCGCCTGCGCGGCGGGGGTCCGCTCCGCCGCCGGCATCGGGCGCGAGCGACCCGCCGCGGAGCCGGGTTCGAGCGGATGATCGGGAGGCAAGTTCGGATCGATCGGCGGCCGCGCCGCGGCGACGCGAGGCGGCGCGACGGGCTCGACGTGTACCGGCTCCCTCGGGACCGGCTTGGGCGGAGCGGCGACACGCGCATTCGTCGACACTGCCGGCTCGGGTTCGAACGGGTTGGGGGGCGATAGACGTGGCGGTGCGGAAACTTTCTGCGTTGCTGCAAGCGCTGGCGCTGTCGCGGGCGTCGCCTTGTCACCGCGCAGGTCGCTTTCGATCATGGCGAGGCGGTCGATGACGTGCTCGACGGTGCCTTGAAAGGCTTCGAGCGAATCCTGGGTGCGGCGTTCCGATTGTTTGATTTCCGCAAGGTCGCGCTGGACTATGTCGCCCGGTGCGGATTTCGCCTTGACCCCGGCCTCGCCTTTGCCGTTGGCGCCGCGCATCTGCTCGATATGCACGAGCAGATCGGCGAGCCCGCGCTCGATGCCGTCGAGGTGGCCGAGGCGGGCGTCGGAAGCGTCTAGCCGCTTGACCAGCATGGCGATGCGGTCCTCGAGATGGGCGAGCGCGGCGTGGTCGGTGTGCGTGAGCTGCACCCATTCGAGCTTCTCGATCAGCCCGGCGAGCAGCTTTTCCAGTTCGCGAGGCACGGCGTGGCCGGCCTCCGTCGAGGCATTCAGCGCCGTCGCCAGAGTGTCGATGCGGCTCTCGAGCGCTGAGAGCGCGTCGCCGCTCGCCGCATTGTTGGCAACCCCGTCGACCTTGGCGGAAAGCGCGCGCACTTCTTCCGCCACCTTGGTCAGGGTGTCGTTGGAAGCGACATGGGAGACGATGCCGCGCAAGGCGCCGATCGCCGTCTCCAGCTGGTGCAGCGCCGCCGGATCCTCCTTGGCGGCGATCACGTCCACCTTCTGGGCCAGCGCCTTCACCGCCGCATCGACGCCGACCAGGCTCTCGGCGGTGGTGAGCCGCGCAACGCTTCCCGTACGTCCTGGAGTCCACGCTCGAGACCGGCGAGCGCCGTGGAGTCCACGCCTGACGCGCGGCTGTGATCGATGCGCTGCCCCAGCGCCTTGATTTCGATCTCGAGCGACTCGACCGCGCGCCGCGGCAGCGCTTCGGTCAGCGAGCGGCCGATGTCGGTGAGATCGGTGCGCAGGGCCTTGATCGCCGTCTCGAGTTCGCTTGCCGGCCGCAGCGCCTCGATGCGCGCCGTGATCTGCCGCAATTGCCGGTCGAGGCCACCCGGTCGGGTGCCGCACCCGCGGTGGTCTCAGGCGCAGTCGGCGAGCTCTCGCGCAGCGAGGCGCGGCCTTCGCCTGGATGCGTGAAGGGCGCCGGCGGTTGCTGCCGCTCGGCGGGCTCGCGTTCGCCGGGAGCCGCGCCGTCCAGCGCGCGCTGCCGCGCCATGATTTCGGCCACCGCCTGATCGATCGACACGTCCTGATCGGTCGACACGTTCTGGTCGCCCCGCGACGCGCGACCGGCAGCGCGTTCCTCACGGCGGACGCGGTCGCGACGGCGCTGATCGGCAGGCTCGCGCGGCGGCTCCTCGCGATAAGGCCCGCCTTGGCGCCGGGCCGGCGCTTCCTCCTCGGCGTCGCGATCACCGCCGCTCCGGTTCGCGTCCGAACCGCGGCCATTGTGCCGACCCTGGTAGCGAAAACCTTGCCGCCACCGCCGCCGTCGCGGCTCGTGATCGACATCGCGCGGCGGGGGCTGCGCCTCATCCTCATCGTCGGCCGCCGCGATCACGCGGTTGAGCCATTCGCCGACGGATGTGCCCGACCGGCGGGCCGCAGCGCGCGCAATCTCGCGCCCTTCCGGACCGCGTCCTTTGAGCTTCCACGGGGCGCCCGATTTCATTCGCGTCCAACCCACATCGTGAAAAGCAGGATGTGCACCCTGTTTCGAGCCGACGTTCGCTAAACAGACAACGCGGAGGGCGCGGTTCTCTGTCCGCGGATCGACTTTTCCGGATTACGGTAAACAAGCCGTTAAGGGCCTGTGCTGCCGGTCACCGCTCGTTCACCATGTGGGGTGGCCGGCTGCGATGCGGGCATCACCGACGGCCGGCGAAGCCGGCGGGCGCTCCGGGCGCAAAAGTTCCCGTAACCGTTACCGTTACGGGTAACGCCTTTCCCGAATGCCAGGCGCCGTGAGAAGTTCGCTGTCACGCGACATCATTGAGTGGCGGCGACTCATGACGCGGAACGCGGGCATCCCTGCGGCGGATGCGACGGCGGGCATTGCTATTCGCCAATACCCCGGTTCGGCCACAGGCGCGGCCGGGGCATGCGATGACTCGCCCATGACGATCCGGGAAGTGGCGCACCAGTTCGGTATGACACCGCGGGCGTTGCGCTTCTACGAGGCGAAGCGGCTCATCGCGCCGCAGCGCCGCGGCGCAACACGGCTTTACCGCCGCAGCGACTGCGAACGCTTGGCGTTGATCCTCGCCGGCCGGCAACTCGGCTTCACGCTCGCCGAGATCAGGGACCTGCTCGGCCGCCCCGACGACACGACGCTCCACCTCACCCGCGAACAATGCGTCGCCCAGATCAATGCGCTCGAGCAGCAGAAGCGCGGCCTCGAGATGGCGATCGCCGAACTGCGGCAAATCTACTCGTCATTCTACAGGAAGCTGCTCGAGCAGGCTGAAGCAGGCTGACGGGGCTTTCTCGCAAGCAAGCGAGCCCGCGACCTGCGCGCATCATTTGCGAGCCGAGCGAAGCGTCTCATCAGAAAAGCGCGGCCGGGATTGCACCGGTGCTTTCGCCCGGCGCATGACGGCCGCCTCCGCATTCCGCGCCATTTCACGTGGCATTGACGCAGATCGGTTACACGATACCTTTGGCCGGTCCGGCCGACGGGCAGGCGGGACACTGCGCCGAGGAGAACGTCATGCCGACCTACAAGGCCCCCGTTGACGACGTGATGTTCCTCTTGAGCGACGTGTTTCACATCGATCGCTACAACAACCTGCCCGGCTTTGCCGACGCCACGCCGGATCTCCTCGAGGCGGTGCTCGCCGAGGCGGCAAAATTCTGCGAGGACGTACTCACGCCGCTCAACCGCGTCGGCGACAAGGAAGGCTGCCACCGCCACGACGACGGCAGTGTCACCACGCCGTCGGGATTCAAGGACGCCTACAAACGGCTCAACGAGGCCGGTTGGATGGGAGCCGCGGCGCCAGCCGAATTCGGCGGCCAGGACCTGCCGACCGCGCTGGCGCAGGCGATCAACGAGTTCACCTGCTCGGCCAACATGGCGTTCGCCATGTATCCGGGCCTGACGCTGGGGGCGGCCGCCGCGCTCGCCACCCACGGCTCGGCCGAGCAGAAGGCGACCTATCTGCCGAAACTGATCAACGGCCAGTGGACCGGCACGATGAACCTGACCGAGCCGCAATGCGGCACCGATCTCGGCCTGGTGCGCACCCGCGCAGTGCCGCAGGCCGACGGCAGCTACAAGATCACCGGCACGAAGATTTTCATCTCCGCCGGCGAGCATGATCTCGCCGAGAACATCGTCCATCTCGTGCTCGCCCGCATCGAAGGCGCGCCGCCCGGCGTCAAGGGAATATCGCTGTTCGTCGTCCCCAAATTCTTAGTCAGCAGGGACGGCGCCGTCGGCGCCCGTAACGGCGTCTCCTGCGGCTCGATCGAAGAGAAGATGGGCATCCACGGCAATTCCACCTGCGTGATGAATTACGACGACGCGACCGGGTGGCTCGTGGGCGAGGCGAACCGCGGGCTCAATGCGATGTTCGTGATGATGAACGAGGCGCGGCTTGGCGTCGGCGTGCAGGGGCTGGCGCTGTCCGAAGTCGCCTATCAGAACGCCGCCAGCTATGCCAAGGAGCGGCTCGCCGGCCGCGCGCTCACCGGGGCAAAGTTCAAGGACAAGCCCGCCGATCCGATCATCGTGCATCCCGACGTACGGCGCATGCTGATGACGATGCGCGCGTTCAACGAAGGGGCGCGGGCGCTGGTGCTGTGGACGGCGCTCAAGAGCGACGTCGCGCATCGCTCCGGCGATGCCAAGGAACGGCAGGCCGCCGACGACCACATGGGCCTGATGACTCCGGTGATCAAAGGCGTGCTCACCGACCAGGGTTTCGCCAACACCGTGCTGGCGCAGCAGGTGTTCGGCGGCCATGGCTACATCGCCGAGCACGGCATGGAGCAGTTCGTGCGCGATGCGCGCATCGCCATGATCTACGAGGGCGCGAACGGCATCCAGGCGCTCGACCTCGTCGGCCGCAAGCTGCCGAAGGACGGCGGCCGCGCGCTGCAGGCGTTCCTCGCCGAGGTCAACGGCTACATCAAAGAGCGCGGCGCCGAGGCGGCGCTGGCGCCCTACGTGAAGCCGCTGGCGCAGGCGCTCGGCGAGCTGCAGCAGGCGACGATGTGGTTCATGCAGAATGCTCTCGCCAATCCCGAAAATGCTGGCGCCGGCTCGACAGATTACATGCACCTCTTCGGGCTCGTCGCGCTCGGCTACATGTGGTGTCTCATCGCCGAGGCAGCGAAGGCCAAAGCCGCGGCAGGAAACGGCGCGGCCGAGCGCATGGAAGCAAAGCTCGTCACCGGCCGCTTCTTTGCCGAGCGCATGCTGCCTGCGGCCACCACTCACCTCGCGCGCATAAAAGCCGGCGCCAGTTCGACCATGGCTTTGCCCGCGGAGGCGTTCTAAGCGCCGCGGGTCGCGGCCAGAAACGAAAGCGAATTGCGCGATCCCCGAGCCGCAATAGCCGAACGCCTTTGCGCCGGCCTTGTGCATGACACCCGACGCCTCATAGCCGCTGTAATTCCCCGGCAGGTGGACTATATCGAAGGGTATTCTCGGTCTGACGGACGATCAGCCCCCAATCCGGCTTCGCGGCCACCGGCCGCCTGGCCGCCTTCTCCCAGCGGGAGGAGGTCATCATTTCGAGGAGACGCCCATGCCCGATGCGTTTATCTACGATCACGTGCGCACCCCGCGCGGCCGCGGCAAGGTGGACGGCTCGCTCCACGAGGTGACCGCGCTCAATCTGGCGAGCCAGGCGCTCGGCGCCATCAAGAGCCGCAACAACCTCGATCCCACGATGGTTGACGACGTGGTGCTGGGCGTGGTCGACCCGGTCGGCGAGGCCGGTGCCGATATCGCGCGCACGGCGGCGCTCGTCGCCGGTTACGGCGATACGGTCGCCGGCGTGCAGATCAACCGCTTCTGTGCGTCGGGCCTCGACGCGGTCAACTTCGCCTCGGCGCAGATCATGTCCGGACAGCAGGACATGGCGATCGGCGGCGGCGTCGAGTCGATGAGCCGCGTCGGCATCGGCTCCTCCGGCGGCGCCTGGGCGGTCGATCCGACGATCGCGGTCGCCGAGTATTTCCTCCCGCAGGGCATATCCGCCGACCTCATCGCCACCAAATACGGATTCTCGCGCGACGACGTGGACGCCTATGCGGTCGAGAGCCAGAAGCGCGCCGCGGCCGCGTGGAACGACGGCCGCTTCAGCCGCTCGGTCATGACCGTGAAAGACGTGAACGGGCTGCCGATCCTCGCCAAGGACGAGCACATGCGCCCGGACACGACCATGCAGTCGCTCGCCGCGCTCAAGCCGTCGTTCGTGCAGATGGGAGAAATGGCGGGCTTCGATTTCGTCGCCGTGCAGAAGCATCCGGAAGTCGAATACGTCAAGCACGTGCATCACGCCGGCAACTCCTCGGGCATCGTCGACGGCGCCGCCGCGGTTCTCCTCGGCAACGGCCGCGCGGGCAAACGCGCCGGCCTCAAGCCGCGGGCGCGCGTACGCGCCTTCGCCAATATCGGCACCGAGCCGGCGATCATGCTGACCGGCCCGGTCGACGTCACCAAGAAGGTCCTGAAAAGAGCCGGCATGACGATTAACGACATCGACCTGTTCGAGCTCAACGAGGCGTTCGCCTCGGTGGTGCTGCGCTATCTGCAGGCGTTCGATCTCGATCCGGCGAAGATGAACGTCAACGGCGGCGCCATCGCCATGGGGCACCCGCTCGGCGCCACCGGCGCGATGATCCTCGGCACCGTGCTCGACGAGCTCGAGCGGCGCAACCTGGCAACCGCGCTGGTCACACTGTGCATCGGCGCCGGCATGGGGACCGCCACGATCATCGAGCGGGTGTGAATTGCAATCCGTCGCTCGAGGCTCGGCGCGAAGCGCCGAGCCTCGACGAGCGGTACGGACTGAGCAGCATCCTTCACGGCCGGCGCACCGCGCGGGCGCTCGGCGATGACGAACACAGAGTTATGCCCAAGATCGACATCGCCAAAATCCCGATCGATGCTGGCTCGAACTATCCCGAGCCGCTCCGGCGAGTCGTCGCCGGCCGCGCGCGCAAGCGGCTCGGCAACGCGGCCGGCCTCGACCAGTTCGGGGTCAACCTGACGACGCTGAAGCCCGGCGCCGCGTCCGCGCTGCGGCATTGGCACCAGAAGGAAGATGAGCTCGTCTTCATCCTCGAAGGCGAAGTCGTGCTGATCGACGACAGCGGCGAGACCGTGCTCAGGCCGGGCGATGCCGCGGGCTTCAAGGCCAACGACCCGAACGGTCATCACCTCGTCAACAAATCGGGCCGCGATGCGGTGCTTCTCGAAATCGGAACGCGCTCGAAGCACGAGCGCGCCGAATATCCGGATGTGGATCTGCTGGTGATCCGCGACGACAAGGGCTCACGTTACACCCGCAAGAACGGGGAGCCGTACACTTGAACCGTTAGCTCGAGGCGCAGCCCTTGGCTGGCGGGCGTGAAACCGTGACCACGATCCGTGACTAATAATTGCTCGGCCCGCTTTGCGGGGCCGGACTGATACGACAGGGAGCGAAACATGGCCTTCACCAATTTCACCTTCGATGTCGATGCTGACGGCATTGCGCTCGTCACCTGGAACATGCCCGGCCGCTCGATGAACGTCATCGACGCGAAGGTGATGGAGGAGCTTGAGGCGATCGTCGAAAAGGTCGCGAGCGATGCCGCCATCAAGGGCGCGGTCGTCACTTCCGGCAAGGACACGTTCTGCGGCGGCGCCGACCTCACCATGCTGGAAAATCAGAATCGCACCTTCGCCGAACTGATAAAGACGCAGGGCCAGGAGGCGGCGAATGCGCGGCTGTTCGAGGAGGTCCGCAAGCTCTCGCTGACCTTCCGCCGCATCGAGACCTGCGGCAAGCCCTGGGTCGCGGCGCTCAACGGAACGGCGATGGGCGGCGGCTTCGAGCTCGCGCTCGCCTGCCACCACCGCATCGTTTCCGACAACGACAAGACGCGGCTCGGCCTGCCGGAAATCAAGGTCGGCCTGTTTCCCGGCGGCGGCGGCACGCAACGCGTCGCGCGCATGCTGCCGCCGGCCGACGCCCTGCAGTTTCTGCTCAAGGGCGACCAGCTCCGCGTCAACCGCGCCAAGGCGATGAAGCTCATCGACGAAGTGGTGCCGCCGGGCGATCTGGTGTCGGCGGCCAAGGACTGGATCAAGAAAGGCGGCAGCGCCAAGGCGCCGTGGGATGTCGACGGCTTCAAACTGCCGGGCGGGCCCGTCTATTCGAAGGCCGGGCTTACGTTCTGGCCGGCCGCCAACGCGCTCTACCGACGCGAAACCTACGACAACTATCCCGCCGCGCGCGCGGTCATCCAGGTGGTCTATGAGGGTCTGCAGCTGCCGATGGATCAGGCGCTGCGGGTCGAGTCACGGTACTTCGCGAAGATCCTGCGCTCGCCGGAAGCGGCGGCGATGATCCGCTCGCTGTTCCTTTCGATGCAGGAGCTCAACAAGGGCGCCCGCCGGCCGGCCGCCGTGCCGGCCAAGCCGATCAAGAAGATCGGCATTCTCGGCGCCGGCTTCATGGGCGCCGGCATCGTCTATGTCAGCGCGCTCGCCGGCATCGACGTGGTGCTCATCGACCGCGATCAGGAATTGGCCGACAAAGGCAAGGCGCATTCGCAGAAGCTCGCCACCGACCAGGTCAATCGCGGCCGCGCCACGGCCGCCGACCGCGATGCGCTGCTGGCGCGCATAACGGCTACTCCCGACTACAGCGGGCTGAAGGATTGCGACCTCATCATCGAGGCGGTATTCGAGGACCGCAAGATCAAGGAAGAAGTGATCGCCAAGGCGCAGGAGGTGATCGGGAACGAGACGATCTTCGGCTCCAACACCTCGACGCTGCCGATCACATCGCTCGCCAAGACCTTCAAGGACACGCCGCGCTTCATCGGCATCCACTTCTTCTCGCCGGTCGATCGCATGATGCTGGTGGAGATCATTCTCGGCAAAAAGACCGGCGACGCGGCACTGGCGGTGGCGCTCGACTACGTGCGCGCGATCCGCAAAACGCCCATCGTCGTCAACGATTCGCGCGGCTTCTACACGTCCCGCGTCGTCGGCACCTATATACGCGAAGGCCAACTGATGCTGACCGAGGGCGTGCCGGCGGCGATGATCGAGAATGTCGGACGGCTCGCCGGCATGCCGGTCGGTCCGCTTTCACTCACCGACGAGGTCGCCGTCGATCTCGCCTGGAAAGTGCTCAAGGCGACCGAAGCCGATCTCGGTCCCGAGGCGATCGACCCGGGGCAGAAGGCGCTGCTCGAGGAAATGGTCGAAAAGCGCGGGCGCTACGGCCGCAAGAACGGCAAGGGCTTTTACGATTATCCGCAGAACGGCCCGAAGCGGCTGTGGCCCGGCCTTGCCGACCTGCAAACGAAGAAGCTCGATCCGGACACGATCGACGTCGAGGAGCTTAAGCACAGGCTCTTGGGCATCCAGGCGCTCGAATCGGCGCGCTGCGTCGAGGAGGGCGTGATCACCGACATGCGCGAGGCCGACGTCGGCTCGATCCTCGGCTTTGGCTACGCGCCGTTCACCGGCGGCACGATTTCCTACATCGACGGCATGGGCGCGAAAGCCTTCGTCGATATGTGCAACAGCCTCGCCAAGCGCTATGGTAGCCGTTTCAAGCCGCCGAAGATTCTGCGCGACATGGCCAAGACCGGGGAAACGTTCTACGGCCGCTTCCCGCCGGAAAAACGCAAGGCGGTCGCGTAGCGGATCCCCAATTAACTAGACTCCCAATTAATCACATGAACGGTGGGTAAGGTTCCCTTCGACCTAAAAAGTTCCCTCGCCCGCCGTTTTAATGCCGCACCCGCTTCCTATCGCTCCTGTGCTGGGGTGGGGATAGCGGGTGACATACATGCACGGGATTCCCACGCGACGAGAATTCACGGCCGGTCTTGCTGGTCTCGCGGCGGCTTCTCTCGCCGGGAGACGGGCGTCCGCGGTGGCGGCCGAGGCCGAGGCGCCTTTGCTCGCAGCGCCCGTGGCGCCGGCGTTGCGGACGACGTTCGCGGCGTTCGGCCGCGAGCGGATCGACGAATACGATTGGCTCCGCGACCGCAACGATCCGCGCGTGATTGCCTATCTTGCGTCGGAGAACGCCTATGCCGACGCGCGTCTCAAGCCGATCAAGCCGCTGGTGGACGAACTGGCTGCGGAATTGAAGGCGCGTTCGGCGCACGCGGATGCGAGCGTACCGGCGCTCGTCAACGGCTACCTCTATGAGCGCCGCTTCGGCGAGGGCACGCAGTACCCGCTCATCGTGCGGCGCCGCGCGGTGCGCGGGGCCGAAGAGGAGATCGTGCTCGACGTCGGCGTTCTGGCCGCGCGCCATTCCCAGCAATGCCACTTCGGCGCCTGGGCCGTCAGCCCCGACAACACGCGTGTCGCCTTCACCGTCGATTTCAGCGGCGACCGCGAATTTCGCATCTTCGTGCGCGCGATCGCGGGCGGGGACATCGTCGATCAAGGTATCGAGAGCGCGGCCTCCGGCATCGTGTTCGCCGCCGACAACCGCACGCTCTTCTATGTGCGCAACGAGCCGCAAACCTTGCGCTCCTACCAGGTCTGGCGGCATCGCATCGGCAGCGCCGCGGGCAACGACGTGCTGGTCTACGAGGAGCGCGATCAAACCTTCAGCGCTTCGCTCGATCTTTCCAAATCGCGGAAATTCATCCTCCTCGACCTCGACGCCGAGCGATGGCGCGAATCCCGCTACCTGCCCGTCGATCAGCCGACCGGGGAATTCAGGGTCATCGAGCCGCGCCGGGGCGGCCTCGTCTATGAGGCCGACCATGTCGGCGACAAATTCTTCATTCGCACCAATCTCGACGCACCCGACTTCCGGCTGATGAGCGCGAGCGAGACGGCGCCGGCCGCCGCCCACTGGCGCGAGATCGTGCCCCAACAAGTGGGAAGGCATCTCACTCATTTCGAGGCCTTCGAGACCTTTGTTGCCGCCGACTTCGAAGACGAAAGCGGGACGACGCTGCGCGCCTACAACCTGCCGGACGGGCGCGAGATCGCGGTGCCGCGGCCGGCGGCCATCGGCGTTGCCTCGACCTCCTTCACCAACGACAGCGAAGCCAATCTCGATCCGGCCGCGACCGTGCTGCGTTTCCGTTTCAGCGGCATGCTGCAGCCGCAATGCATCTACGACTTCGACGTCACGACCGGCGCGCTGACCCTGCGCAAGGAGGACGCGGCGAGCCGCTGGTTCGACGGCGCGCGCTACGCCGTTGACAGCATCAGCGCGACCGCGCCCGACGGTGAGCATGTTCCGCTCACCATCGTCTATCGCAAGTCGGCGCGCCGGCTTGGCGGCAACCCGACACTGGTAGTCGGCTATGGCGCCTACGGGCTGAGCTGGCGCGCGACTTTCACGCCGTCCGTCTTCAGCCTGCTCGACCGCGGCTTTATCTATGCCATCGCACATGTGCGCGGCGGCCACGAGAAAGGCGAGCGCTGGTACGCCGAGGGCCGCTTGCTGAACAAGCGCAACACGTTCACCGACTTCATCGCCGCGACCGAGGCGCTCATGGCCAACGGCTATGCCGCTCCCCGCGAGGTGTACGCGCAGGGCGGCAGCGCCGGCGGCCTGCTCATGGGTGCGGTCGCCAACATGCGGCCCGACCTCTACGCCGGCATCGTCGCCGAAGCACCTTTCGTCGACGTGGTCACCACGATGTCCGACGCCGCGGTCCCGCTCACCACGCTCGAATACGACGAATGGGGCAATCCCGCGGTCAAGGGCGAGTTCGAGTACATGCTGTCCTACTCGCCCTACGACAATGTCATGCGGAGGGATTATCCCGCGATGTTCATCACCGCCGGCTTTTATGACAGCCAGGTGAGCTATGCCGAGCCGGCCAAGTGGGTCGCGCGGCTACGGGCGAGCAAGAGCGACGCGCGCGACCTCTTGTTCAAGACCGACATGGAGGCCGGTCACGGCGGGCGTTCGGGCCGGCTCGGCTCGATCGACGAGAGCGCGGAGATCATGGCGTGGCTCATCGCCCACGCCCGCGAGGGACGTCTTCCCTGAAGCCGAAGCGTCATCGGCAGCCGGATTGCTCTCGGGCGCGGCCCGCGTGTAAGGTCGCGGCCCATTTCGTCCGGTACCCGCATGGCGCGTGATCAAGTCGACCTGACGCCGATCGAACGGCGCGACGATCTCATCAACTGGATCGCTCAGGGGATCAAGCCGAAATCGCAATTCCGCATCGGCACCGAGCACGAGAAATTCGCCTTCACGCTCGAGGGCCGCCACCCGGTCCCCTACGAGGGACGACGCGGCATCGGCGCGCTGCTCGAAGGCATGCAACTGTTGCTCGGCTGGGAGCCGATCACCGAAGGACCGAACATCATCGGCCTGTTCGACGTGACCGGCGGCGGCGCCATCACGCTCGAACCCGGCGGCCAGTTCGAGCTTTCCGGCGCGCAGGTAGAGACCGTGCACCAGACCTCGAGCGAACTCATGGCGCACCTTGCGCAGGTGCACGAGGTCGCGCGCCCGCTGGGCATCGGCTTTCTCGGCATCGGCATGGCGCCGACCTGGACACGCGCCGAGATGCCGCAAATGCCGAAGGGCCGCTACAAGATCATGACCGCTTACATGCCGAAGGTCGGCACGCTCGGCCTCGACATGATGTATCGAACCTGCACCGTGCAGACCAACCTCGACTTCTCGTCCGAAGCCGACATGGTCAAGAAGCTGCGCGTGTCGCTTGCGTTGCAGCCGGTGGCCACCGCCCTGTTCGCCAATTCGCCGTTCACCGAGGGCAAGCCGAATGGCTTTCTCTCCTTCCGCGCCGAAATCTGGCGCCACACCGACAAGGACCGCACCGGCATGCTGCCGTGGGCGTTCGAGCCCGGCATGGGCTTCGAGCGGTGGGTCGACTACGCGCTCGATGTGCCGATGTATTTCATCAAGCACGGCGACGCGTATGTCGATGTCGCCGGTCAGTCGTTCCGCGATCTGATGAAAGGCAAACTCGCCGCCATGCCGGGCGCGCGCGCGACGGTCTCGGATTGGTCGAACCACATCAGCACGATTTTTCCCGAGGTGCGGCTCAAGCGCTACCTGGAAATGCGCGGTGCCGACAGCGGCCCGTTGCCTAACCTGCTGGCGCTGCCGGCCCTCTGGGCCGGCATTCTTTATGACGAGGTGAGCCTCGGCGGCGCGTGGGATTTGGTCAAACCCTGGACCGCCGAGGAACGCCAGAAGCTGCGCGATGCAGTACCCAAAGAGGGTCTCACGGCGGTCGTTCACGGCCGCGCGGTGCGCGAGATCGCAACCGACGTGCTCAAGCTCGCGCGTGCCGGGCTCGCACGCCGCCGCCAGCTCGATGCGTTCGGCCGGGACGAGACCCGCTACCTCGAGCCGCTGGAAGATCGTCTCGCGCGCCGGACGACGGCGGCGGAGGAGCTGCTGGCAAAATTCCACGGGCCGTGGGCCGGCTCGGTTGAGCCGATCTTCACCGAGCAGGCTTATTGACGCCGCGCCATCTCATTCCGAGACGCAGTGCCCGAGGCAACCTCCCGGCTTCGCAGCAGCTTGCGGCGACCGCCTACTCGAGCCCGTAGAGCTGCCTCGTTTCGGTCAGCGCGTTCGCGCATTCGCCGGCGTTGCCTGCCGCGTCGGCCTTCTTGGCGCGATTGAGCGCCGCGATGCCGTCGGCATTCGCGTCGTTCGAGGCGGTCTCAACCGATTGCGGGGTCGGCTGGCGATGAAGCTGAGCGGCGACCGATTGTGGAGCGCTCGGCGCGCCCGCCACGCCGGGCTGAAGCGCTTGTGCGCTCCGGATTTGCGCTTCGACCTCCAAAATCTGCTTGGTGCACGGTCCTGCCTGCGCGGCAAGGACGCCGCCGGCGAGCGCTATGGCCGCCAACAACACGATGGATGATCGGTCCATGATCGAACCTCCGGGTTAGCACGACGTGAAAGTGGGAACCGACTGTCCGTAAAGATCATGCTCCGCTGGAGAAATCCTGAGCGCAATCGATTCAAGTTGAAGCGATTGCGCTTTTAGTGTCCGCCTTGAAGGACCGGAGCGCCGGTTTCCCCGCACCGCCGGCCGTTCCAGAAAGACTACCCGTCGCACAAGCGCGGAAAAGCGCGCGGCTGGCCGCGCGGCTACTCCGCTGCGACTCTGATCGGCGGCCCGGCGGGCGACCCGATCAGCGCCGCCAGATCGTTCTCGTCGAGCGTCTCCTTCTCGAGTAGCTTGCGGGCGCTGCGCTCCAGCACATCCCGCTTGTCGCGCAGGATGGCGAGAGCGCGATCCATCGCCGACTGCACGATGCTGCGCACTTCCTGGTCGATCGCCGCAGCGGTCTCCTCGGCGTAGGTCTCTTCCCGGTGCGGCATCGGCAGATCGGGCCCGGTCAAGAAGTTGCGCGGGTCGCGCTCGTAGGCGACGCTGCCGAGCCGTTCGGACATGCCGTAGCGCGTGACCATCGAACGTGCGACGTCGGTGACGCGGCGGAGATCGTCGGCGGCGCCGGTGGACAAGTGCCCGAACACCGTCAATTCGGCGGCGCGGCCGCCGAGCAGCACCGACATTTTGTTTTCCAGTTCCTCGCGCGTCATCAGGAAGCGATCCTCGGTGGGCCGCTGGATGGTGTAGCCGAGCGCACCGACGCCTCGCGGAATGATCGAGACCTTGTGCACCGGATCGGTGCCGGGAATCGACACCGCGACCACAGCGTGGCCCATCTCGTGATAGGCAACGATCTCGCGCTCCTTCGGGTTCAGCAGGCGATTGCGTTTTTCGAGGCCGGCCACCATGCGCTCGACCGCATTGGTGAAGTCTTCGAGCGTCACCGCGTCGGCGCCGCGACGGGTGGCGAGCAGGGTCGCCTCGTTGACGAGATTGGCAAGATCGGCGCCGGTGAAACCAGGCGTCAGCGCGGCGATCTTCTCGGGATCGACGCCGGGCGCGAGCCTGGTGTTGCGGAGATGAACCTGCAGAATGGCGACGCGCCCGCGCTTGTCCGGCCGGTCCACCAGCACCTGGCGGTCGAAACGGCCGGCGCGCAGCAGCGCCGGGTCGAGTATTTCCGGGCGATTTGTGGCCGCAAGGATGACGAGGCCGCTGCGCGCGTCGAAACCATCCATCTCGACCAGAAGCTGGTTGAGCGTCTGCTCCTTCTCGTCGTGGCCGCCATAGGGGCCGAAGCCGCGGGCGCGCCCGAGCGCGTCGAGCTCATCGATGAAGATGATCGCCGGCGCCTTGGTACGCGCCTGCTCGAACAGGTCGCGCACGCGCGCGGCGCCGACGCCGACGAACATCTCCACGAACTCGGAGCCGGAGATGGAGAAGAACGGCACTTTGGCCTGCCCGGCGACGGCCTTGGCGAGCAGTGTCTTGCCGGTTCCGGGCGGCCCGACCAGGAGGATGCCTTTCGGCATCCGCGCGCCGAGGCGGCCATACTGTTGCGGATTTTTCAGAAACTCGACGATCTCGCGCAGTTCGTCCTTGGCCTCGTCGACCCCGGCGACATCGTCGAAGCGAACGCCGGTGTCGGCCTCCACGTAGATCTTCGCCTTGCTCTTGCCGATCGACATCAAGCCGCCGCCCAGGCCCTGGGCCACGCGCCGCGACAGGAACATCCACACGCCGAAGAACAGCAAGGCCGGAACGACCCAGGAAAGGAGATCGGTGACCAGCGTGCTTTCCACTTCCCCCGTAAAGGTCACGCCGTATTTCTGCAGCTCATCAGCGAAGCGCGGGTCGACGCGCGTGGTCACGAACTGGGATTTGCCATTAAGCGGTTCCTTCAGCCGGCCCTGGATGTAACGGTCGGAAACGCCGACCTCAGCGATCTTGTGGTCGCGCAGCAGCTGCTCGAACTGGCTATAGGGGATGGCGGCGACCTTCTGCGCCGTGGTGTAGAAGTATTGCAGCGCCAGCAGCCCGAGAATCGCGGCAATCCAGTAGCCGATGTGGAAACGGGTCTGCCTGCTCATATTCTTCATCGGCATGGCCGGAAACCTTCGCGATCATCCCCTCCAGGCGCAATCACCGCTTAGGTAGGAGCGCGCCGGGCGTTTCGATAGGCGGCAATCGTCGTCCTGGGCGCGACGGCGGCTGGGGGCCGGCGGCTCACGCCCGGACGATGTCGGTTTGCGAAAGATCGTGGCCCTTGAATAGAAGCCGGGCGCCATGCGCCTTGGCGCAGGCATAGGAGAGGCAGTCGCCCACGTTCAGGTTGGCCGGCGCCGCACGCCCCTTCCCGTATCGCTCGAACGCCTCGACCGAAGCACGCGCGATGTCCTCGGTGATAGGTACGACCTTGATCTCGGCCTCCCGCAGCAGCCGTGTCACCAGCTGATCGGCGACCGTTGGGGTGAGGCCGAGCTGCCCGGCTAGCCGTATTGAGGCCTCCAGAATGACGTGGCCGGCCGAAATCCGCTCGCGGTCGGCCTCGAGCTTCGTCGCCAGGCTCGCCGCGTCCGGCTCGGCAATCAAGATCGCAACGACGGCCGAGGTGTCGACGAAGATCACGGTCGGCCCCAGAGCGCATCAGTGTCCTGCGCCGTCATCGGCCGGCGGCGGCGCGGATCGCCGAGACGCCGCGCGTCGGCGGCGATCTCGGCGAGACGCTCGGCCAACGGTCGTTCTCCGCGCAGCAACGCGCTCTCAAGGGCGTCAATGACTGCCTCCGTCATGGAAATCCCCTTCCGCTCCGCCAGGCGGCGGGCAAGCTTTGCGGCTCGGTCATCTCGAATGTGCAAGGCCATTGACGTATATGCAATATGTGTAGACGTATATCATTACTGCATATACCAAGGACAAAGATGCCGCAATGATGCAAATCGGGAGTCCCCACGCCGAGAACATCAAATTGTCTTGGTTCGGCTAATACTCTGATCGGCGATTTGCGCTACACTCCTCAGTTGCGTGCTGTTGTGGGGTTGGTTGGGGGTGCGGGCCATGCCGAGCCGTCGTTCGGTTGTTGCTGGACTTTGCGCTGGTGGCTTGGTTGCGGGCCTTTGTGGCTGCGCCACTGCTCCGCAGGCTGCCAGGACCGTTGACCCCGCTTATGCCCGTACGGTGGTGAGCTCCCAATTCCGCGAGCCGCCGGGCACCATCATCGTCGACCCCGGCAATCACTTCCTCTATCTTGTGCAGAACAACGGCCAGGCCGTTCGCTACGGGGTCGGCGTCGGCGGCGAAGGGTTCGGCTGGTCGGGCACGGCGACCGTTCACACCAAACAGGAATGGCCCGACTGGTACCCGCCGCCGGAAATGCTGGAGCGAAAGCCCGAAATCCGCCAACACATGGTCCAGTTGCCGAGCGGACTTGGCATGCACGGCGGGCCCGACAACCCCCTTGGAGCGCGCGCTCTCTATCTGTGGCACGGGAACAAGGACACGCTGTACCGCATCCACGGCACCAATGAGCCGTGGACGATCGGCCAGAACGTCTCCTCGGGCTGCATCCGCCTGACCAACGACGACGTCGCCGACCTCTACGGCCGTGCGCCGGTCGGCGCCAAGGTGGTGGTGCTCGCCACCGGGACCCCGACCGCTGCCGCATCAACGACCGCTTCTCTCGCGCCATCGCGGCGCCTGCAGGCGCCGCCCCTCGTGCGTTGAGTCGCGGCGCGATTGCGGAGGGTGCGGCGACCCTGGGTTGACCCGCCATTGCCGGCGGTTCGTCGCGACTTCCTCGGATGCCGGTGAACCGGGCCGCCAGCGCGTCCCTGACTACACTGCGACCTTGTGGAGGAAGCCGTCGATGCTGCCGCGGAGGCTGTCGGCCGCTTTCTCGACGGCCTGCGACGCCGCCAGCACCGTATCTGCCGCCTTGTGCATGTCAGCGATGGCGCCGGAGACACGCTGCAGCACGCCGACGACCGATTTCGTGCCCGAGGCCGCGGCCGCGACGTTGTCGGATATTTCGCCCGTCGCCGCGTTCTGCTGCTCGACCGACGTGGCTATGGCCCCAGTGAATTGCTGAATTTCCTGCATGCGGCCGGTGATGTTGCCGATGGCGCGCACGGCGCTCTGCGTCGAGGTTTGCACCGCCGCGATCTGGCTGCCGATATCGTCGGTCGCCTTTGCCGTCTGCACCGCAAGCGCCTTCACCTCGGAGGCGACCACGGCAAAACCCTTGCCGGCCGCGCCGGCGCGCGCCGCCTCGATCGTGGCGTTGAGCGCCAAAAGATTGGTCTGTCCGGCCACGCTCTGGATGAGCTTGACCACGTCGTCGATCTTCTGCGCCGCCTGCGCCAAGTCGGCGATGTCGTCGTTCGTCGATTGCGCCTCGGTCGCCGCGGCGCGCACCACTTCGGCGGCGCTCGCCAACTGACGGTTGATCTCGGCGATCGATTTCGACAATTCACCGGCCGCCGTCGCGGCGACGTCGACGCTGCCGAAAGCTTCGCTGGAGGTACGCACCGCGCCGGCGGTCTGTGCGGTCGTTTCTTTTGACGTCGCAGACAGGGCCATTGCGGTCGATTTCATCGCGACAACGCTGGCCGCTACGGTCTGCAGAACGCCTTCGACGCTCTCGCGGAACCAGGTAATCGCCTCATCGACGGCGGCACGGCGCGCCTGCTGCTCGCCAAGGAGGGTGCTTTGCCGCTCCGCAGCCCGGCGCTCGGTGATGTCGTCGTGGGTCCCGACCCAGTATTTGCTGCCGGGTATCGCGCGGTTGACGATCGATATGGCGCGCCCATTCGGCGTTTCGGCGACCATGCTGAGCGCCCTGCCGGCGGCCATGGCTTCCACGACATCAGCGCAATAACGCGCCGGATCGGCCTGCAGCGAGCCGGTTTCGGCCCGGTAGCGAACAATGTCGGCGAGCATAACGCCGGGCTTCACCAGGCGTGGAGGCAGGCCGTACATGGCCGTATACCGGTCATTGCAGATGACCAGACGGCCAGCGTCGTCGAACATCACCACGCCCTGGTCCATATTGTCCAAGGCGATGCCGAGCAGACGGCCTTTGTCGTCGACCCGGCGGTCGGCAAGCGCGCTGATCAAGCTCACGCCCAATATCGCGACCGTCACGCTGGCGACGGCAATGGCGAGCAGGCCCGGTGACAGGGAGAGCTCGGTGATCGTGCGGGTGGGATCGGGAACGACTTCCACCGCCCCCATGGCCGTGAAGTGATGCGAAAGGATGGCGAGCGCCAACAGGAGGGCCGAAGCCCATACCGCGCGTACGCCCTGCCAAGGCACCGCAACCATGAGCGCCGCCATGCCCAGGACCATCCCCAGGACAATGGACGCGGCGACGAGAGCAAGGTCCCAATGGATGTGGCCGGGCAGCTGGAGCGCTTCCATGCCCAGATAGTGCATCGCGGCAACACCGCCGCCGATGATCCCGCCGCCGATTGGCGCACCCCAGCGTCTTGGCGTGAACACCGCGACGGCCAACCCGATAGCCGTGATGACGCCGGCGGCGAGCAGCGACACGATCGTCAGATTGATGTCATATGCGACCGGCATTCCGGGCTGGTAAGCCAGCATCGCCAGAAAGTGTGTCGCCCAGATGCCGCAGCCGGTCGCGGCTCCCGCCGCCGCGAGCCAGACCGTGCGGGCACGCCCCTTGGTCGAACGCGCCCGATGGAACAGGGTGATCGCTGTCAGGCTCGCGAGGAAGCAGACGACGCCGGCGACCGCAACCAGGCGCCAGTCATGCTGCGTCGTCAGGCAGTCGAGAATCCGAAACAACCGTAGCTCTCGTCAGGCTGTGTCCAATCTGCCTATTGGTTAGTCAACATCGTTATACGTTTCCTTAATGAACACAGCCGCGCTTTACGCGTGACGCATCTCGCGCGCTCCGTTGATTGCGCCGACCGCTTCAGCGAGAGGGCGATTGCTACGCGCTGCCCTGCGTAAACGCGCGATTCGCCCGCCGCTGCCGGCGGCGCCTTGCGATCGCCGATCGCCGAAGTTCCATGAATTGCGCGCTTTGGAGCGCATGAAAACATGGTATCGTCAGCCCGGTTCGGCGGCGGGGAGGCCGGTTCGTGGCGGGGCGGACCTTCAAGGTAATCCTGATCAAGCCGTCGCATTACGACGCCGACGGCTACGTGATCCAATGGTGGCGGTCGCTCGTTCCCTCGAACAGCCTCGCCAGCATGTATGGGCTGATGGCCGAATGTGCGGCTGCGAAGTCGCTCGGTGACGACGTCGATATCGACATCGAGGCCTATGACGAGTGCAACACCGTCATCGACGTCAAGGGCGCCATTCGCAAGATCGGCAGTGCCAAATCCGGCTTCGTCGGTCTCGTCGGCGTGCAGTCCAATCAATTTCCCCGCACGCTCGATATCGCCCGTGAACTCCGCGCCGCCGGGGTTACCGTGGTGATCGGCGGCTTTCACGTGAGCGGCTGCCTCTCGATGCTGCCGGAGATGCCGGACGATCTCAAAGCGGCGCTCGATCTCGGGGTCATCCTGTTCGCCGGCGAAGGCGAGGGCCGCGTCGCCGCGCTGCTGCGCGAGATCGACGGCGGCAAGACCAAGCCAATCTACAACTATCTGAGCGACATGCCGGAGATGGCGGCGGCGACGCTGCCGATCCTGCCGCGCTGGGCGGTGACCCGCGTCGCCGGGCACTATACCAGCTTCGATGCCGGCCGCGGCTGTCCGTTCCAGTGCAGCTTCTGCACCATCATCAACGTGCAGGGGCGCAAGTCGCGCTACCGCACGCCCGACGACGTCGAGGCCATCGTGCGCGCCAATGCGGCGCAAGGCATCACCCGCTTCTTCGTCACCGACGACAATTTCGCGCGCAACAAGAACTGGGAGCCGATCCTCGACCGCCTGATCGAGCTGCGCGAGCAGCACGACTTCAACATCAAGCTCCTGTTGCAGGTGGACACGCTCTGCCACCGCATTCCGAACTTCATCCCGAAAGCGGCGCGCGCCGGCTGCACTGCCGTGTTCATCGGCCTCGAGAACATCAATCCCGAATCGCTGATGGGCACGAAGAAGCGGCAGAACAAGATCTGGGAATACCGCGACATGCTGCAGGCCTGGAAGAAGGCCAAGGTGATGACCTACGCCGGCTATATCCTCGGCTTCCCGACCGATACGCCGGAATCGATCGCGCGCGACATCGAGATCATCAAGAAAGAGCTGCCGATCGACATTTTGGAGTTCTTCTTCCTGACGCCGCTGCCGGGCTCGGAGGACCATAAGAAGCTGCTGATGCGCGGGGTGCCGATGGACCCCGACATGAACAAATACGACCTCGAACATGCCTGCACCGCGCATCCGCTGATGGCGCAGGAGACCTGGGAGCGGGTCTATGCGGACGCGTGGCAGCAGTACTACACCGACGAGCACATGGAAAAGGTGATGCGCCGCGCCGTCGTCGCCGGCATCAGTCGCAGGAAGCTCCTCGACTCGCTGGTGTTGTTCTCCGGCGCCGCGCGCATCGAGGGCGTGCATCCGCTGCAATTCGGCTACGTCCGCCGCAAGGTGCGCACGCAGCGGCGCTACGGCATGCCGATCGTCAACCCGCTGGTGTTCTATCCGTGGCGCGCCTACGACGCGTTGCGCGCGGCCGGCCAATGGCTGCGCCGAATGTTGCGCTATCGCCGCATCCTCAAGCGCGTGGTCGCCGATCCGGCCACGTACACCTATTTTGACGAGGCGATGCAGCCGGTGACCGGCGATAGTCCCGATCATTTCGTCGAGGTCTTTGCCGACAAGATTCCGAAGACCCACGGCGCGCCGACCCCCGTCACACCGCCGCGCCATGTGGCGGACGCCCCGCAGCCGGCGATGGCTAAGTGAGAAACGGCGCGTGCAGACGCCGAGGCGGAGCGGCGGCGGCCTCAGTGCGGCGGTAGACGATAAGCCTTGCGTGCGGTTTCGCTGAACAGCGCGGCCTTCTCCGCGGCAGTATAGCCCTGCGCCAGGCGCTTGAACGCATTCCAAAGCACCGCGTAGCTGCAACTCCCCTTGTCGACCGGAAAATTGCTTTCGAACATGCAGCGGTCGGGTCCGAAGGATTGGATGCAACGGTCGACGTAGGGGCGCCAGGCGGCGGCAAGCTCCTCGGATGGCGGCGGCTCGGCACCGCGATGGAAGCTGAAGCCGCCGAGCCGCATGGCAAGGCCGCCGAGCTTGACGACGACGTTGGCGCAGGCGGCGATGCGGTCGATCGCCCGGCACCAGTCGGCATAGACCTCGTCGCGTCGTCCCGCGAAGCGGCCGATGCCGATCGGCCCGCCGACGTGATCGAGAACAATTCGCGTTCCGGGAAAGGCGCGCGCCAGATCGGCTACCTGATCGAGCTGGGTGTGGTACGCCCACACATCGAACGAAAGATCGGCGGCTTCGAGACAGGAGAAACCCTGGCGAAATTCCGGCTGCTGGAAAAGGTCCGGCGGCGGCGCCCGCGATGCCGACCGTATGCGCTCGTCGGCGTCCCACGCCGCGATCTGGCGGACGCCTTTGAAGCGGCCGCCGCCGGCGGCGACGTGCCGGCTCAGAACATCGGCGGCCTCCTTGCCGAGCCGCAGATCGACCATGCCGACGATGCCGGCACAGGCGCGCACGTCGCCATAGCCGCCGCTCGCCGACATGGCGGCCACACCGTTGACGAATTCGGTCTCGCCGAGCGAGCGCAGTTCGCGTGGCCCATCGGCCCGGTACATGGCGAAACACTGAACGAAGACCGTCTGCCGGATGTTGTGGCCGCTTTGCAGATCAGCGAGCAGGTCCGCAAACAGATAGCGCCACTCCGGGAAATCCCAGAGATGGTGGTGCGGGTCGATGATCGGCAGATCAGGCTCGAGGATGTCCTCGACGCGCCTGGCCAGCCAGTCGGGCCGCACGCGCAGGAAGTGGCCGTCGTCGTCATCCGCCATGGTGCGCTGCTCCGCCGGCGGCCGGCGCGATGCCGAGATAAGCGTGACGCACGCGGTCGTCATTGAGAAGCTCGGCGCCGGTACCTTGCATGACGATGCGGCTGTTTTCCAGCACGTAGGCGCGCGTGGCGAGCTTGAGCGAGAGGACAACGTTCTGTTCGACGAGGAGACAGGTGATCCCCTCGCTGTTGAGCTCGCGGATCGTATCGAGCACCATACGAGCGATATTGGGCGCAAGGCCAAGCGAGGGTTCGTCGAACATGATAAGCTGCGGCGCGCCCATCAGACAGCGCGCGATCGCGAGCATCTGCTGTTCGCCGCCGGAGAGCGTGCCGGCGGGCTGCCGCGCCCGCTCGGCAAGCACGGGAAACAGGCGCAGCACGCGCTCGCGGTTCTTGCCGCGCAGCGCGCGGGCGCGCGGCAGCATCGCCCCGATGTCCAGGTTCTCGGCCACCGAAAGCGTTGGAAAAACCTGCCGCCCCTCCGCCACCTGGCCGAGGCCGAGGTCGCAGACGCGATGGCTGGGCCAGCCGGAAATGTCGACGTCACGAAAAATCACCCGGCCCCGCACCTGCCGCTGCATGCCGGCGAGCGCGCGGATGAGCGTGGTCTTGCCGGCGCCGTTGGCGCCGACGATGGCGACGATCGCGCCCTCTTCGACCTCGAGCGATACGCCGTCGAGCGCCTGCAGATCGCCGTAGAAGACGTCGAGATTTTCGACGCGTAGCATCACGCCCTCTCATCGTATCCCTCCCCTTTCGGGGAGGGGAAGGGGTTGGGGGTGGGGGTCGGGAGGAAATGTGCGCGCTTCGACGCCACCAGAGAAGGACCCGATCCGAGGCCGTCAATGCTGTCGCGTCGACTCCCGGCCACCACCCTACCCTCCCCCACACGTGGGGAGGGAATTGCCGCGGTTAGCGCTTTGCCTCCTCTAGCAAATGCCCGCCGTGGCTCGACATCAGATAACACGGTGCCGCCCCGTCAGACGAGCGAAACGCGCCTTCCCGTTTGGACGGCGAGCTACGCGGACGCGGCGACGGTCCCGGCGCGGCCGAGATAGGCGTCGATCACGGCGGGGTGCTTCAGCACCGCCTCGGGAGGCCCTTCGGCGAGCGTGCGGCCGTAGTCGAGCACATGGATGCGGTCGGCGAGATCGGCGACCATCTGCATGTCATGCTCGATCCAGATCATGGCGATGCCGAGCTGATGCTTGATGCGCAGGATGAAGCGCGCCAAATCCTCGCGCTCTTCGCGGTTCAGTCCGGCAGAAGGCTCGTCGAGCAGAAGCACCGCCGGCTCGAGCGCCAGCGCCCGGGCGAAGCCGACGAGTTTTTGTGTCCCGAACGGCAGGCTCGCCACCGGCGCGTGGCGGTAGCGCTCGAGCTCGACGAATTCGACGATCGCTTCGACGGCGGCGCGATGTTCGACCTCCTGCCGGCGCACGCCCGGCAGGAACAGCATTTCCGCAAGCGGGTTGGTGCGGATGCGGGCATGGCGGCCGGCGAGCAGATTATCGAGCACGCTCATCTGCGGAAACAGCTCGCCGTGCTGAAAGGTGCGGGCGACCCCGAGCCGCGCCACCTCGTGCGGCGCCAGGCCGGCGATGTCGCGCCCGCGAAAGCGGATCGCGCCATTGCCGCGATAGATGCCGCTGACGCAGTTGAGCACGCTCGTCTTGCCGGCGCCATTCGGCCCGATCAGCGCCAGAAGCTCGCTGCGCTCGACCGCGAGCGTGATGCCGTCGAGCACGACGAGGCCGCCGAACCGCAGCCGCAAATCCTCGACCGCAAGCTCAGCCATACCATCTCCGGCTGCGCCGATACTGCTTGACCGCGCGGTAGCTCGCGCGCGCGCCGCCTTGCGACTGGCCGAGATAGAACTCCTGAATGTCGCCGTGCGCGCGCAGTCGCGCGCTGTCGCCGTCGAGAACGCAGCGGCCGTTCTCCAGGACGTAGCCGTAATCGGCCACCGCCAGCGCCGCGGCGGCATTCTGCTCGACCAGCACGATGGTCAATCCGAGATCGCGGCGGATCTGGACCAATCGCGCCATCAGTTCTTCGACGATGGCGGGGGCGAGGCCAAGCGATAATTCATCGACCAGGAGCAGCTCCGGGCGGCAGACGAGCGCACTCCCAAGCGCCAGCATCTGCCGCTCGCCGCCGGAAAGGAGACCGGCGGTCCGGCGGCGCAGATCGGCGAGGCGCGGAAATGCATCATAGACGAACTCCTCGCTGGCGCTTCGTCCACGCGCCGACGGCGCGAACGGCGCGGCCAGATTCTCGGCCACGGTGAGGTTCGGAAACACCTTGTCGCGCTCGGGCACCAGAACGACGCCCAGGCGCGCGATCTCGTTGGGCGGCCGGTTCTCGATCCGCCGTGCCTTGAAGGTCACGCTGCCGTCGGTGACGCGGGCGTCGTCGATGCCGAGGAAGCCGGAAATCGCCCGCAGGGTCGTGGACTTGCCGGCGCCGTTGGTGCCGAGGACGGCGACGATCTGTCCCGCCTCGGCGGCGAGACTGATCCCCTGCACCGCGGTGATCGTGCGGTGATAGACGACCTCGAGCTTGTCGACGCGCAGCAGGGGGGCCTCGTTCATCGGCGCGTGCCCGCGACCGGCCGATACTTGAACGGCCACAGCAGAAAGTAGTTTTGCAGCCGGCGCCAGATGCCGACCAGCCCGAGCGGCTCGAAAACGAGAAACAGGATCATGACCACGCCGAAGGCGGAATAGTCGATCGCGAACAGCGACCCGGCGTAGCTCTGCGCGTGCGGCAATCGCATGAGCAACGCCTCGATCAGGTATGGCAGCAGCGTCACGAACAAGGCGCCAAGCAGCGCGCCGAGCAGCGATCCCATGCCGCCGATGATGATCATGGCGACGTACTGGATCGACAGGAACAGGGAAAACGCCTCGACCGAAACGAAGCCGCGATAGTAGGCGAACAGCGCTCCCGCGAGCGACGCGAGGGCGGAGGAGATGACGAAGGCGAGGAGCTTGTAGCTCGCGATGCCGATGCCGAGCGCTTCGGCGACGGTCTCGTGGGCGCGGATCGCGCGCCAAGCCCGCCCGGTGCGGCTGCGCAGGAGGTTGGCGCAGATCAACGACGTGGCCGCGGCGGCGGCGAGCAGCACGAAATACCAGCCGCGGGCATTCTTGAGCGCGAAGCCGCCGATGCTCGGCGCGTCGATCATGATGCCGGTGGAGAAGCCGCGCCTGCTCTCGTACTCGCCGCCGAGATAGGCGACGACGAAATAGAGCGCGAGCGTCGACACTGCGAGATAGAGTCCGCGCAGGCGCAGCGACGGCAGGCCGAAGATAACGCCGAGAACAGCGCCGACCAGCGCCGCCGCCGGCAGCGTGAGCCAGAACGGCGCCCGCACTTCGCGGACCAGAATGCCGACGGTGAACGCGCCGGCGGCGAGGAGACCGGCGTGGCCGAGCGAAATCTGCCCGGCATAGCCGGTCAGCAGCATCAGCGACAGCGCGCCGATGGCGGCGAGGAACACCTGACAGGCGAGATCGAGATAAAAGGCCCCGGCGAAGAAAGGAAATAGCGCGAGTACGAGCGCCAGCGCCGCCAGCGCCGCGCCTTCGAGCCGCGTCTGGATGAGCGCGAGGTCCTGCGCATAGCCGGTGCGGAAATAGCCGCTCGCCCGCGGCGCGTTCCTAAACACGGTCGAGCTCCTCGCGGGTGCCGAGCAATCCCCACGGCCGCACCACGAGCGCGGCGATCAGCACCAGGAAAGGGACGACGTCAGACAGCAGCGGATCGATGTACTGGATCGACAGCACCTCGGCGGCGCCGACGATCAAGGCGCCAAACAGCGCGCCGAGCAGGCTGTCGAGGCCGCCGACAAGCGCGGCCGGAAAGGCCTTGAGGCCGATCACGGCCATCGAACTGGTCAGCCCGGAATCGAGCGCGATCAGCATGCCGGCAAGCGATCCGGTCAGCGTCGACAGTCCCCAGGCGAGGGCGTAGACCGCGTGCAGGTTTATGCCGCGCTGGGCGGCGAGCAGCGGATTCTGCCCGGCCGCGCGCATGCGCACGCCCCAGCGCCCGAACTGCAGGAACAGAAACAGCCCGCCATAGCTGAGCGCCGCAGCAACGACGATCAACGCGGCGAACAGCGAGATGCGGCCGCCGCCCGGCAGCACCAGCGCCGGATTGGCAAGCGCCAGCGCCTGCCCGGGATATTGCTGCTGCGCCGACCAGATGAGGATCATCAGGCCCTGCAGCAGGATGCCGAGCGCCACAGTCGTGAGCACGGCGGCGAGCACCATCTCGCCGGCCATCTTGCGCATCAGGAACACGTAGATGAGCACGCCGACAAGCAGGCTGAGCACGATGGCCACGGCGATGGCGACAAACGCATTGCCGGAAAAGGCGGACGCCGTCGTCAGCAGCAGATAGGCGCCGAGCATCATCAATTCGCCATGCGCCAGATTAAGTACGCGGCTGACGCGATAGATGAGCACATAACCGCAGGCGATCAGCGCGTAGATGGCGGCCAGCACGACGATGTTGACGATGAGCTGCACGCAGCGGGTTCCTTGGTAGCCCGGATGAAGCGCCAGCGAAATCCGGGAGCGGCTTTCAGGCGCAGGCACCGTCCCCGGATTTCACTTTGTTGCATCCGGGCTGCAAACTAAAAAACTGTGGCTGCGTTGACCACAGACCGCTCGCTATTTCACGTCGTAGGAGAACCAGTCCTTGACCAGGGCGACCTTCGAACCGTCCCAACGGTAGACGCGATAATATTGCCGGGTACGGAAGTGGTTGTCCTTGGTCCACTCGATCGGACCGCCGCGCAGGCCTTTGAGATCGACCTTGAGGTTTTCCATCGACGCCTGGACCTTGGCGGGTGTTGCCGCGGGGCCGGCGCCCTTGAGCGCCGCTTCCACTACCATGCCGGCAATCCAGCCTTCGGTCATCTGGTCGGCGGGATATTTGCCGCCCGCCTGCTTCACCGCTTCGGCGATCTCATTGTGGATCGGCAGCGCGTCTTCGAACAGCGCGTTGGCGCCGATGACGTAGAGCTTCGCGTCCTTGATGCGCTTGAGCTCGTCCTCGGCCTCGATATGGGCCCAGGTGATGTAGTCGCCCGACCAGCCGAGGCGCCGCAAAGCTTCGAAGGTGCGCACCTGGGTCACCCACGGTGCCCAGGAGAATACCCAGTTCGCGTCCGCATCCTTGAGCTTGGTCGCAAACGGCGTGTAGTCGGCGGTCGGTGGCGGAATGACCTCCTTGTCGACCGCGACCATGCCGAGCGCCGGAGCCTGGCTTTCGGCAAAGTCCATTTCGCCGCGCGAGAGCGGAATGGCCATCGCGGAAAAGCCGATCTTGACCGGTTCTTTCGCCGTCTCCTTCACGAACGCGAGCGCAGCGCGGCTGTCGTAGGTCGCGGCAAAAGCGGTCGTGCAGAACTCGCCTTCCTGCGCCGGCGGATAGACGTCCTTCGGGCATACCGAGCTTGCGAACATCAGCGGCACGCCGGCGGTCTTGGCTTCGGCGATGACCGGGGCGTAGGTGGAGGAGAGGCTGGCGTTGAGCAACAGCACCGGATTGTCCTCGGCCAGCAATTTCTTGGCGTTGGCGGCGGCCTTCGACGGCTGCGCCGAATCGTCCTCGATGGCGAGCCTGACCTTCTTGCCGTTGACGCCGCCCGCCGCGTTCACCCGCTCGAGATAGAGCCGCAGCGCCTCGACCGCCGGCGCGTAGGTTGAAGCCGGCGGGCCGGTCAGCGCGGCGGTGATGCCGACGACATACGCGTCCTCGGCCGATGCCGGCGCGGACAGGCCAGCGGCAAGCGCCGCGGCGATCATGATCGATGGACGCATGGACTTTCCTCCGTCGTTTCGTCGTTTCGTCTTTTCATCTCCCACCGGCGCGATCAGGCGCGCAACACCCCGCCGATTTCTTCCGCCAGCAGCCGCTCTTCGCGGTCGTCGTACATCGCCTCGACCAACGGCTTGAACCGCTCGTACATCAGGGCGCGCTTGACTTTGCGGGTCGGCGTGACCGGCTCGCCCTCTTCCTCGGGATCGAGCATCTTGGGCAGGACACGGAATGCCTTGATCTGCTCGACGCGGGCGAGTTGCGCGTTGGCCTTGTCGATCTCGTTCCGGATCAACTGCTGCACCTGCGGGTTCTGCGCGAGACTGGTAAATCCAGTATAGATGACGTCGTGGCCGCGCGCCCAATCCGAAACCGTGTCGAAGTCGATTTCGACGAGGGCGGAAACATATTTGCGGCCGTGGCCGAACACGGCGACCTCGGCGACATACGGCGACGCGCGCAGCGCATTCTCGATGAACGAGGGCGACAAGGTCTTGCCGCCCGCGGTCACGATGAAGTCGCGCGCCCGGTCGACGAGCCGCAGCGCTCCGCGTTTGTCCCATTCGCCGATGTCGCCGGTGCGCAGCCAGCCGTCGGCGGTCTTGACCGCTCGCGTTGCTTCGTCGTTGCGCCAATAGCCCTCGAACAAATCGGCGCTGTGAACCAGGACCTCGCCATCCTCCGCCAGGCGAACGTTCCAGCCCGAAGGCGGCGCGCCGACATTGCCGGGCGCGGGAAACGGTCCGCGCTGGCCGCTGACGATCCCGCCCGCGGTCTCCGTTTGACCGTATATTTCGACGACGTTGACGCCGTACATTTGCCAGAGCGCCATGCTCTCCGGCGACAGCGGCGCGCCGCCGCAGATGACCAGTTCCAGTTGATCGAAGCCGAGCTTGTTCAGGATCGGCCGGAACACGAGGGCCTGGCCGATTGCGTAGGGCATTCCCGCGAAGCCGGAGCCCCCGTTCCAGCGCCGGCGCACATGCCGGCGCGCCAATTGCATCGCCAGCGCGTAGCTCGCGCGCTTGAGCTTCGACGAATTGCCGATGCCGACCAAGACCTGGGCCGCGAATTTCTGCAGATAGCGCGGCACCGTGAACAGCACCGTCGGCGCCACCTCGAATATCGTCGCCGCAACGTCCCCGGCATCGTCGCCGAAATGCGGAACGAGCTGCGAGATCATCGGCAGCGTAATCGCGACGTCGCGGCCGAGAATGTGACAGAGCGGCAGATAGGCGACGGTGCGGTGCGACTTCTCGCGCAGCGTTCGGTAGTGCTCCACGAGATTCCCCGCCGCGGCGAGATGCTTGCCGTGGGCGACCAGCGCGCCTTTGGGATGTCCGGTCGTGCCGGAGGTGTAGACGATGAAGGCTGGGTCTGCAGGCGACAGGCGCTGGACCCGCCCCTCGAGCCAATCGAGCTCACCCTCGGCGCCGGCCAGCAACGCCCGATAGCTTCTGAGCTTGGCATGGTCATAGCTGAACATCGCGGAATCATCGATGACCACGATGTGCCGCAGGTCGGGCAGCTGCTCAACGAGCGGCAGAATCCGGTCGGCGTATTCCTGGCCCTCGGCGACGAACAGGACGGCGCTGCCGTCGCGCATCTGATATTCGACTTCGGCGGCGGAGGCGGTCGGATAGACGCCGTAGACGATCGCGCCGAGCGATTGCGCCGCCAGATCGCAGATCACCCATTCCTCGCAGCTCTCACCCATGATGGCGATGCGCTCGCCCGTCTGCAGGCCGAGCTCGGCAAACGCCTTGGCGGTGCGCGCGACCAAAAGCGCGTAGTCGCGCCATGTCCGTTCACGATAGATGCCGCGATGCTTGGAGCGGAAGGCGACGCGCTCCGGGCAGTCATGCGCCAGCGCGCAAAGGAGCGTCGGCGCCGTCGTTCGCCGCAAGGCGTCCGCAGTAACCGCAATTGCTCCCACGGCGCTGCCCATGATCGAGCGTTCCCTTTCGTCACTATAGCCGGCGGCTCTATCGAATTCTATCGATTGATTGAATTTTGCGGCGCCTGTTGGTGCTGCGCGCGCCACCGGCGACCGGCGCCAGACCGGCGAGGATCAGCTTGGTGAATTCGCTGCCGATCCGCTCAATTGACGCCTTCTCCTTCCCGTACCAACCGGCGACGGCGTTGGCCATACCGAGAATCGCGAGCGTCGCCAGCCGCGGGTCGATATCGGCGCGAAACCTTCCCTTGCGCGCCCCCTCGCGGACCACGCGTTCAAACAAACGTTCGATGGCGCGCGACCATTTGCCCACGCGCCGACGGCTCTTGTGCGGCAGGAACTGGCGCTGGGTCAAAAACACCTTGACGAAATCGCCGCGGTCGAGAATGGGCGAAATATGGGCGCGTACCAGGCTGGTAAGCTTCTCTTCGGCGCTGCCCGGCCCGGCAGCGATCGCCTGAGCGGCCTTGAAGAAACCCTCGACGCCGCGCGTGCAGACGATTTCCAGCGCCACCTCCTTGGAGGGCAGATAATAATACAGGCTCGCCTGGCGGATGCCGATGCGGTCGGCGATGTCCTCTGTCGTCGCGCCATGATAGCCGTGCTCGGCAAAGACGCGAGCTGCCGCATCGATGATTTCGGGGGAACGGCGATGAGTGTTTCGCGAGCCGGCGCCGAGGACGCCCGGCGCGCGCGCGGCAGCACGCCGCGCCTTGCGTATCTGCGGGCGGCCGGCGGCGGGGGCGCTTGCCTTTCGCGAAGACGATGATTTAGGTTTCATCTATAAATCTATAGAATAATTTCGCCCGGGAGGATATCGATGCTCGCGCGCCCCAATGGCCGGCCTCCATTCCGCGCCGACCACGTCGGCAGCCTGTTGCGGCCACCCGAACTGCGGCAGGCGTATCAAGGACCACCAGGCGAAACGCATCGACGGGGAATATTTTGCACAAATACTGGATCGCTGCATCCGCGACGTGGTTGCGCTGCAGGAAGCGGCGGGCTTTCGGGTAGTCACCGACGGCGAGTTTCGGCGCGGCTCGTATTGGGGACGCTTCGTCGAGCGGATCGAGGGTTTCGTGATCAGGCCGGCGGCATTCAAATTCCGCGACGACCACGGCCACGAGGTCGACTTCACGGCGACGTATGCGGCGGGCAGACTTTCCCGTTCCAAGCCGCTGGCGCTCGATGAGTTCGTTTTCCTACGCGACGTCGCCGCGGCAACGCCGAAAATCACGTTACCGGCGCCGTCGACCATGCACTTCTATCGCTGCACGGATTTTGCCGACGCCGCCGCCTACGCCACGGCCGAGAGCTTCTTCGCCGACCTCATCCGCATCTATCGAGAGGAGATCGCCGCGCTTGCCGACGCCGGCTGCCGTTACATTCAGCTCGACGAGGTAGCGCTGGCGCTTCTGTGCGATCCCGCCATTCGGGCGAAGGTCGAGGAGGCCGGCGCCGAACCCGACCGGCTGGTCGATCTCTATATCGAGACCTTGAACGCAGCCCTGTCCGGCGCGCCGCCGGACGTGATCTTCGGCATCCACATGTGCCGCGGCAATTTCAAGGGCCACTATCTCGGCAGCGGCGGCTACGAGTCGGTCGCCGAGCGTTTCTTCGCCCGCGCCCGCGTCAATCATTTTCTGCTCGAATACGATACGGCGCGGGCCGGCGATTTCCGCCCGCTGCGTTTCGTCAAGGACAAGGGCGTCGTGCTCGGGCTCATCAGCAGCAAGACGCCGGCGCTGGAGAGCATCGCCGACCTCAAGCGCCGCGCCGAGGAAGCGGCCCGGTACATCGATCTCGACCGGCTCGCCATCAGCCCGCAATGCGGATTTGCCTCGACGGTCGCCGGCAACCCGATCACCGAAACGGATGAGCGTGCCAAGCTCAAGCTCGTCGTCGATGCCGCCGAGGAAATCTGGCATTGACCGACGCCGCCGTCGCTCGCGGTCGCGGCCCCGCAGGCCGCTCGGCCGCCTACACCGCCTCGGCGCCGAGATAGGACTGCACGACCGCCGGATCGCGCACGATCGCATCGGGCGTGCCCTCGGCAATGGCGACGCCGTGATCGAGCACGAGCACGTGCGAGGCGAGCGCCATCACCGCGCGCATCACGTGCTCGATCAGCAGGATGGTCAACCCGCCGTCGCGATTGAGCTCGCGCAGAATCGCGACCATGCGGTCGGTCTCGGTCGGCCGCAGGCCGGCCATCACCTCGTCGAGCAGCAGCAGCCGCGGCCCGGTGGCGAGCGCGCGCGCGACTTCGAGCCGCTTGCGGTCCGGCAGCGTCAGCGTCGAGGCGAGCCGCTGGCGCTTGTCGAATAGGTCGAGGCGCCGCAGCAGCTCCTGCGCCCGCTGTCGCGCGGCGCCGACATCGTGCCGGTGCAGCAGCGCGCCGATGGTGACATTGTCCTCGACGGTCAGCGCCGGAAACGGCCGCACGATCTGGAAGGTGCGGGCGACGCCGCGCCGGCAGACGGCGTCCGCCGACAACCCTTCGATCGGGTTTCCCGCAAAGGTGATCGCGCCGCCGTCCGGAGCCAGCGTCCCCGCGATCATGTTGAACAGCGTGGTCTTGCCGGCGCCGTTGGGGCCGATGACGGCGAAGATCACGCCCGCCGGCACGGCGAAGCTGACATTGTCGACGGCGGTGAGGCCGCGAAAGCGCTTGCTCACGCGCTCGAGCGTGAGGAGCGCGGTCATGGCTTGCGCTCCGCGACGCCAAGCCGGCGCGCGAGCGGCGGCCACACCCCATCCGGCAATGCCACGACCACCAGCAGCAGGCACACGCCATAAAACACCTGCTTTGCTCCCGGCAGTTCGAGGCCGAAGGCGCCCTTCACGGCATTGAGCGCTTCCGCCAGCCCAGTAAGCACGAACGCTCCGAGGATCGGCCCGAACAGCGTGCCGATGCCGCCGATGATCGGTCCGAGGATGATCTCGATCGACCGGGAAATGCTGAACACCTGCTCCGGAAACAGGTTGTTGTAAAAGAATGCGTAGAACACGCCGGCAAACGAGGTGACGGCGGCGGAGACCATCACCGCGTACATCTTGTAGCGGAAGGTGTCGATGCCGACGGCGCGCGCGGCTTCCTCGTCCTCGCGGATGGCGAGCCAGAAATAGCCGATACGGCTGCGAACGAGGAAGTGGCAGAGCACGAAGACGAGCGCGGTCGCAGCGAGGATCACATAGTAGAACATCGCCGGCGCGCCGCGCAGCAGCCACAGGTCGTTGTGCTCATATTGCGTGACCGGCAGGAACAGGCCGCTCGAACCATTGACGAAGCCCCAATTGTCGAAGCCGATGCGGGCGAACTCGGCGAAGGCGATGGTCAGGATGGCGAAATAAACGCCGGCAACGCGGAAGCGGAAGGCGAGATAGCCGATGACCGCGCCGCAGGCGGCGGCGAGGGGAATGGCGGCGAGGAGGCCCAGCCATGGGCCGACGCCGAGCCGGGTGAACAGCATCGCCGCGACATAACCGGAAAGCCCGACATAGAGCGCATGGCCAAGCGAAAGCTGCCCGGCGAAGCCCATCATGACGTTCCAGGCCTGCCCGGCATAGGCGAAATACAGAATGAGGATGAGGACGGTGAGCAGATAGTCGTTGACGAGCCATGGGGCGGCCACGAGCGCCGCCAGCAGGAGAGTGAGCAGCGCGGCGCGGCGGCGCGAGAGCCCGGCGGACAGGCCCGACATCACGCTCGCCTCATCACGCCAGCCTCCGGCCGAGAATGCCCTGCGGGCGAAACAGCAGCACCAGCACGAGAATGGCGAAGGCGAACATGCTCTTGAGCGAGGGCGTGAACAGCAGGCCGGCGAGCGCCTCGGTGACCCCGATCAGCACGCCGCCGACGAGCGCGCCGGGCATCGAGCCGAGCCCGCCGGTGATGACGATGACGAAGGCCAAGAGCGTATAGCCCGGCCCGAGCATCGGCGTTGGGTCGATGAGCAGCACCAGCATGGTGCCGGCGGCCCCGACGCAGGCCGCGCCAAGCCCGAAGGTGAGCGCGTAGAGGTGGGTCACGTCGAGCCCGACCACGAGCGCGCCGGTGTAGTTGTCGGCGCAGGCGCGGATCGCCTTGCCGACAGGGGTGAAGCGGAAGAAGGCGAACAGCGCGGCCGTGAACACGATCGCGGCGGCACCGGCATAGAGCTTGGCCGCGTCAACGATCAGCGGGCCGAGCTGGAAGCTGTCATAGGCGTAGGAGGTCTGCACCGACCGCGCGTCCGGGCCGAACATGATCAAGAGCGCGTTGGCGATGATGATCGCCAGCGCCACCAGCAGCAGAAACTGGCTGTGCTCGGGCCGGGTGATGAATGGGTTGATCAGCGACGCCTGCAGCGCGTAGCCGAAAGCGAACAGCACCGCGGCGATCGGCACCAGCATGATCAGCGGGTCGAGATGGAACCAGGAGAACAGCACCACGGCGATGAACATCGCAACCGTCATCATCTCGCCATGGGCGAAGTTGACGACGCGAACCACGCCGAAGATGACCGAAAGCCCGAGCGCCATCAGGCCGTAGACGAGGCCGGTCAAAACGCCGCCGACGGCAACATTCAGGTAGACGGCGAGCGGCACCAGCGAAGCCCGCAGTTCATGCCGGGCGGGCGGCAGGCGGCGACGATGTGCGGCCTGATCTGCGGGTCATTGGCATTCCCCCATCGTTGTCGATCCATCGCGGAAGCACGCAGGCGCGCCGCGCGCCCGATCATAGTCGGTAAGCCTCGCTCAAGGTAAGCACATCGTTGTCACAGCCAATAAGATTTGCATAGCAAGGCGCCTGCAAAGACACGGCGTCGATGGCTTACTTCGCCCGCCCTCCCCTTTCACCGTCGCGAAAACCACTCCCATGCCGACCAACACGCCAAATCGGCGTCCATGAAACGCATGCTGAGAGCGGGCGCGATTGAACCGTCGTCGCAAATTCAAAGATCATGGACGCCCGCATCGGGCAGACAACGCTGTCGACTGCTTTTTGGAAGCAGCACGACGGAGCTGTCGTTCTGCTGACGGTTTCACAGGACCTCACGATTTGTGACGAATCATTTGGTTGATGCTGCAGGCGTCGCGTGGCGTCACGGTTTCCTGATTTCTCGTCCTAAGCAATCGGCAAGCTGAAAACCTCAAACCAAGCGGTCGCAGACCTGAAAAACTGTTGTATCGCGAGCACGCAAATACCAAAGAAACATTGTCGGCCCAGGGAGCGCCACCTAGCGGCTGTCATCGTTGTTGGATCGCTGGCAACAAAGTTCAGTTGCACGACGCTCTCGAAATCAAGTTTGTTGCAATTGGGACTGATCGAGCCGCGTTCGCTGCGACAAGACAGCCACAGTCCATGCTCAAGCCACATTGTTCTTGCCAACATGGGCCAATGAGCTAAAATCGTGCGTAGTGAGCGAACTTGGTTTTGGCACTGCAACTACGCATCGCACAGAAACGCCGGCTGAAAGCGACCGCACATGGCGGTGGTGAGAGTCGGCTGCCGAAATTCGGCGAGGTCACGGAGCTGGTGAGCGGCAGTCCGTGACCTGATGGTCACCGCCTCGGGAGGAACAGATGGTGAATGTCCGGGTGAACGGACAGGAGCGAGCATTCGATGGCGATCCATCGATGCCGCTCATGTGGTTCTTGCGCGACGAACTTGGTTTGACTGGAACGAAATTCGGTTGCGGCGCTTCACTTTGCGGCGCCTGCACCGTCCATATCAACGGCGAGGCCATCCGCTCCTGCGCCATCGTCATGTCGGACGTCGCGGGTAAGTCCGTGACCACGATCGAGGGCCTCGATCCGAAGGGTCAGCATCCTGTGCAGGTCGCCTGGCGCGATCTCTCGGTACCCCAATGCGGCTATTGCCAAGCCGGGCAGATCATGCAGGCGGCGGCGCTCCTCGCGAAAACCCCCGCTCCGAGTGACAAGCAGATCGACGATGCCATGGCTGGCAATATCTGCCGTTGCGGCTGCTACCAGCGCATCCATGCGGCCGTTCGCGCCGCCTCGAAAGGGGCCTGACATGACCTACCATCGCAACCAGCAAAATCTCGTGATCGCCAACGTCAGCCGCCGCGGTCTGCTCAAGGGCGCGGCAGGCTCAGGCCTGTTCGTTCTCGCCGCACAGTTTCCGGCGGTTCGCAGCGCCATGGCCTATGCCACCGGCGCTGAAAAGATGCCGCATGGCGTCGTGACCAACCCGCACATCTTCGTTTCCATCGACAAGGATGGAACCGTCAGCATCGTCGCTGCCCGCGCCGAGATGGGTACCGGAGCGGCCCGCACGACGCTGCCGATGATCGTAGCCGACGAACTCGATGCCGACTGGGCACGGGTGCGCGTCGTGCAATCCCCGGGCGACGAGGAGACTTACGGTAACCAGGACACCGACGGCTCGCGGAGTGTGCGTCACTTCATCCAGCCGATGCGGCAGGTCGGTGCCGGAGCCCGGCAGATGCTTGAGACCGCAGCCGCCAAGCGCTGGAATGTCCCTGTCAGCGAAGTCAAGGCCAGTCTGCATGAGGTCGTGCATACGCCCTCGGGCAAGAAGCTTGGCTACGGCGAACTCGCCGCCGATGCGGCGGCACTGCCGGCGCCGGCCCTTGATACGTTGCGGCTCAAAGAGCCGAGCGCCTTCCGCTACATCGGGAAGGGTAACGTCCAGATCGTCGATCTGTTCGACATCACCACCGGCAACACAACCTACGGCCAGGACGTGAAGCTCCCAGGGCTTAAGTTCGCGGTCGTCGCCCGGTCGCCGGTCGTTGGGGGCAAGGTGGCTTCGTACGATGCCGCCGCCACCATGAAGGTGCCCGGGGTCGTCAAAGTGGTCGCAATAGATGGCACGCCCGCGCCAGCGGCGTTCGCACCCAAGGCTGGGATAGCCGTCATTGCCAACAACACGTGGGCCGCGCTCAAGGGCCGCGACGCGCTCAAGATCGTCTGGGACGACGGACCGAACGGATCGTTCGATTCGGTCGCCTACAAGGCGATGCTCGAGGAAAACGTGCGCAAGCCCGGTAAGGTCGAGCGCAACGAGGGTGACGTGGACGCGGCACTCGGTTCGGCCGCAAAAGTGATCTCGGCGGAGTACTATTCGCCGCACCTCGCCCACGCCCCGATGGAGCCGCCCTCCGCTACCGCGCGCATGACCGACGGCAAGTGGGACATCTGGACGTCGGTCCAAAGCCCGGGCGGCGCCCGGGACGACCTCGCCAAACGTCTTGGTGTCGAGCCCAAGAACGTGACCTTGCACGAAACGCTGCTCGGTGGCGGTTTCGGCCGCAAATCGAAGTGGGATTTCGCCATCGAGGCGGTGCTGCTTTCCAAGGCGATGGAAGGTGCGCCGGTGAAGGTGGTGTGGACCCGCGAGGACGACATCCAGCACGGCTTCTATCACACCGTGACGGCGGAGCGCCTCGAGGCCGGCATCGACAAGGATAAAAAGGTCGTTGCCTGGCGGCACCGGAGCGCGGCGCCGAGCCTGTTCGCGAACTTCATGCCCGACCCGAAATATCCGCAGTTCATCGAGCTCGGGATGGGGTTCGTCGACACGCCGTTCAACGTGCCGAACGTCCGGCTGGAGAGCGGCGAGGCGCAGTCGCATGTGCGCGTCGGCTGGTTCCGATCAGTCAACAACGTGGCGCATGCCTGGGCGATTCAGTCCTTCGTTGCTGAGATCGCCCATGAACTCGGCCGCGATCCAAAGGACTTCCTGCTGGAGCTCATCGGCCCGGCACGAATCGTGGATGCGCCCCTCAAAGCCACGACGGCTTGGTGGGACTACGGTGAGCCGTATGACACCTATCCGGTGGACACTGGACGGTTGCGGCGGGTCGCCGAGCTTGCGGCCGAAAAAGCCGGCTGGGGACGGCAGTTGCCGAAGGGTCACGGGCTCGGGATCGCCGCGCATCGCAGCTTCGTGAGCTACATTGCCACGGTGGTCGAGGTCGTCGTGGACGACAAAGGCAACTACTCGGTGCCGCGGGTCGATACTGTGATCGACTGCGGCTTCGTCGCCAACCCCGAACGCATCCGCTCACAGATCGAGGGTGCGGCGGTGATGGGACTATCGCTCGCGAAATACGGCGAGATCACGCTCAAGAAGGGACGCGTCGAGCAGAGCAACTTCAACGACTTCCCGGTTGTCCGCATCGACGAATCGCCGACCTTGACGAACACGCACATCGTCGAGAACGGCATCGAGATCCCGTCGAGCGGCGTCGGCGAGCCGGGCGTGCCGCCGTTTGCGCCGGCGCTCTGCAACGCGATCTTTGCTGCGACCGGTAAGCGCATACGCCGCCTGCCGATCGGAGCGCAAATTCCGGCGTAGAAGTAATAAGAAACTAAAAACCGAAGAATGCCCGAGGGCATTGGGAACAGCCAGTTCCCGATGCCCTCGGTACCGTTACCAGATCGGACATCAACAGACGGTAGGGAGAAGACGTCATGCAGTGCAAATCAATGAACGTGAAACGTCGAGGCCTACTAGCCGGCGCGTGCTTTGCGGCTTTGCTCGTCGCCGGCGTCGCGGGGTCGGCATACGCGGCGGACTACACGCCCGTGACCGACGCGCGCCTCGCCAATCCGGAACCCGGAAACTGGCTGATGACCCGCGGCAACTACAAGGGTTGGAGCTACAGCGCGCTCGACCAGATCAACAGCAGCAATGTGAAGAACCTGGTGCCGGTCTGGAGCTTCTCGACCGGGGTGGATTCGGGCCACGAATCGCCGCCGATCGTGAACAACGGGGTCATGTTCGTTACGACGCCCTACAGCCAGGTCATCGCGCTCGATGCGGCGACCGGCGACTTCCTGTGGCGCTACAAGCGTCCGTTGCCGGAAGGGTTCAGCGCGCTGCACAACACCAACCGCGGCGTCGCGCTGTACGGCGACAAGGTCTACTTCGCGCCCCTCGACGCCACGGTGGTCGCCCTCGATGCGAAGACCGGCAAAGTCGCGTGGGAAGCCAAGATCGAGGATTGGAAGCAGGGCTACTACACGACGATGGCCCCGCTCATCGTCAAGGGCAAAGTCCTGGTCGGCGTTGCCGGCGGCGAGTTCGGCGTTCGCGGCTTCGTCCAGGCGTTCGATGCGCAGACCGGCAAGTCGGCCTGGAAGACCTACACCGTCCCCGCGCCCGGCGAGCCCGGCAGCGACACCTGGAAGAAGGCGGACACCTGGAAGACGGGCGGCGCCTCCACCTGGATGACCGGCAACTACGATCCCGACACCAACACGGTCTATTGGGGCACCGGCAACGGCTCGCCCTGGTTCGGCGATCAGCGGCCCGGCGACAACCTGTACACCTCCTCGACGGTCGCGCTGGACGGCGATACCGGCAAGATCAAGGGCCATTTCCAGTACCATCAGAACGAGTTCCTGGGACTGGGATGAGATGAATGCCCCGATGCTGGTAGATTTCCAAAAGGACGGGACCACCACGAAAGGCTTGTTAAAACCGGCGCGCAACGGCTACCTGTACTGGCTCAAGCGCGACACCGACGGCAGCATCGCCTATCTCAAATCCCAGGGCTACGTGCCGCAGAATGTCTTCACCAGTATCGACAAGGAGACCGGCCGGCCTGAAGTCGACATGGCGCACAAGCCGGCGACCGGCAAGTCCGCGCAGTTCTGCCCCGGCCTTTGGGGTGGCAAAGACTGGCCATACGAGGCCTACAATCCGAAGACGGGTCTTGTCTACATTCCGTCCAATGAAAACCACTGCAACACGCTCGAAGGCAAAGTCGAAGAGCGTGTCCCGGGGCAATGGTGGACTGGCGTCGCCGTCCCGGACCTCCACTTCTCGGTCGACACGAAGGCGGCCTTCTTTGGCGAAATCCAGGCCGTCGAGGTCAATACCGGCAAGCGAGTTTGGCGGGATCTGTACTCGAGCTCCATGATGTGGGGGTCGCTGCTCACGACTGCCGGCGGGCTTGTCTTCGGCGGCGGCACCAACGATCGCGAGTTCCGCGCCTTTGACGCGAGCACGGGCGAGCAGCTCTGGCACTTCCGTACCAACTCAGGTGTCATCGCCCCACCCTCGACCTACACGGTCAATGGCGTCCAGTACGTCGCCGTAGCGTCTGGCTGGGGTGTCGATGCCGCCTTCCAGGAGGGACTCATGAGCGAGTTGGTCGGATGGCAGAAGGACGTGCCGCAAGGCGGCGTCGTCTGGGTGTTCGCCGTTGCCAAGTGACGAATGCCTGGCGTAGCCAGTTGAAAACGATCGGGGGCTAGCCGCCAAGCACTGGCGGCTAGCCTTCTTGTTGGCTGACTCTGGCGCAGGCTCGCTCCCGTACTCTTCTCTTGCGAAATGCTTCTCATGCGATATGCCAAGACGAATTCGATACAAGCGCGGCTTCGTACCTTCGCCGTTACGGGGCTCATGGCGATCGGGCTCGCGTTCGCCACCGACCGCGTCGGCACGGCCGAAGAATCGGCCGCTTACGCCATTGAGGTGAGCGACGTGACCGCCAAAGTGGGCGAGCACGCGGTCGTCCACGCGACGTTGCGGGTCCGCGACGGCTATCGCATCCTTCAGTCCTACAAGAACCGCGTGATCAAGCTTTCCGCGGAGGATGACGGCGTCGCCTTCGACCAGGAGACAGTGCCGGCCGCAATCGAGGAAGGGACACTCCTGTTCGCGGTCGGCTTGCGCGTTACCAAACCCGGCAAGCATCCGATCAACGGGCTTTTCCGAGTAGGCTACCTTCACACCGATGAGATCGCCATGGTGTCGCTCCGCCTCATCGCTACCGTCACCGGAACCGAGTAGCCGATGATGAAGTTGTAACCGATCCACCCGGAAGGGATTGCTTGCCAGGGCAAGACGCAACACCCACGGGGACGACGCAGCATGCGAACACGCGGCTA
>CAWHZA010000053.1:0-46611 GCA_963833665.1 uncultured Alphaproteobacteria bacterium
AGCTGGCGCCGATCAATGCCGAGGAGCGCGCGCGAGGCCCGGAGTTGGCCGGCGGTGATCATAGGGCAGATGTCAGAATTGATGTCTAGCACATATATACTTATGACTAAAATATCGCCTAAGGTGCAGCAATCGTTATTCTCAAGGCATGCACAGCATTGTGGTGCCCTCGGCGGCGGGTGGCCGGCCCACGTTCTTTTTGGCTTTCTCAATTTGGACGGGCGCGCCCGGTAAGAGGCGCCCGACGAGCGCGAAATCCGGAAAACGGCAGGCAGGGCTTACGTCAAAACGCGCACTGGCTTGCCGTCGAGAAAGCCGCGGATCGCGTCCACCGTGCCCCCGAAAAATGCGCGGTAGTTCTGCTCCACGACGTAGCCGAGATGCGGGGTGAGGACGACATTGTCGAGCGCGCGCAGCGGGTGCTCGACCGGCAGTGGCTCGATATCGAAGACGTCGAGGCCGGCGCCGGCGATACGCTTTTCGCGTAGCGCGGCGATGAGCGCCGCTTCCTCGACGATCGGCCCGCGCGATGTGTTGATGAGGTAGGCGCCACCCTTCATCAGGCCGAGCTCTCTGGCGCCGACCAGGCTGCGTGTGCGCGGCGACAATTGCAGGTGGATGGAGAGAAAGTCGGCCCGGCGGAACAGGTCGTCGCGGCTCACCGCCTCGACGCCAACCTCCTGGCACCGTTCAGGCGTGAGGTTCTGGCTCCAGGCGATGACGTTCATCCGGAAGGCCTGGCCGATCTCGGCCATGCGGGTCCCGAGCCTGCCGAGGCCGAGGAGCGCCAGCGTCATGCCTTCGAGATCGAGGCCGATCGTGGTCTGCCAGGGCGCGCCGGCCTTGAGCCGCACTTGCTCGTAACAGATGTGTCGCGCCAGATCGAGCATGAGGCCGGTGGCGATGGCCGCGGTCGCATTGCCGAAACTGGGCGTACCGCAGACGACAACGTTGCGCGCCTGCGCCGCTTCGAGCTCGATCGAGGCGTTGCGCATTCCGGTTGTGATCAGAAGTTTGAGCTCCGGCAGCGCCTCGATGACCGCGCGCGGGAACGCCGTGCGCTCGCGCATCGCGCAGACAATGGCAAAACCCTTGAGTGCCTCGACGACCTTGTCCGCGGACCCGAGATGCTCGTTGAAGACCTTGATCGCGACATCGCCCTTCACCTTCGACCAGTCGGCCATGGTGAGCGCCACGTTCTGGTAGTCGTCGAGAATTGCGCAGCGAACCGCCATGTCAGCCCCCCTCCCGGACGCCGCCCGCCGCGGCAAGCCGGAATCTACAGGCGCGGGCGATGGATGTCCTCGGCCGTTTGCGCTGCAGCTGCGGCGGCGGACGCCTTCGCTGCGCCAGGAATGACGGCGTCGTGCGCTTATCCGGGCAGATTGGCGAAATTGGCGCCGAGACCGGCGGCTGCTGTCTGGGCCATCAGGCCGGCGCGCTTGGCATGGCATTTCGGCCCCGGGCCCCGCATGTAGTGGCGTTCCGGCCGGTAGGGGTCGAACGCGCCCCCAAAGGTCCGCCACAGCTCGCGAACGGCTCTCATCAAATCGCGCCGCATGACCGCTCCCGCTGGCTGTTCCGCGCCGCGGCTCCCTTCACGCCCAGGTTTGGGCGCGTTCGCGAAGGCGCGGCTTTACCGCAAATTGTCGGCGTAAAATCATTAAAATTTGGTGCGAAATCTTCGTTACCGGGCCGCGGTTGCGGCTAGGCTTTACGAAATCTTGCCGCGATCGCGAGCGGTGGCGGCGCTGGCGGCGTTCCCCGGCCGGGCGCATGGCCCTGTCCGACGGTCCTTGCTCTGGACGAACCTGATCGCTACATCAGCGCCGCATTCCCGAAATCAGCGCCTTCTGGGGACCGCGTCCGCGAGCGTTTGTCGGGCGGCGCAAGCAAGAGGATCGAGCGCCCGATGGCGCGGCAATTCATCTACCACATGCAGGGTCTCTCCAAGGCCTATCCCGGCAACCGCAAGGTTCTGGAGAACGTCCACCTGTCGTTCTATCCCGACGCCAAGATCGGTGTGCTCGGCGTCAACGGCTCCGGCAAGTCGACGCTACTGCGCATCATGGCAGGCCTCGACGAGGAATTTTCCGGCGAAGCCTGGGTGGCGGAGGGCGCGACCGTCGGCTATCTGGCGCAGGAGCCGCAAGTTGATCCGGCAAAGTCGGTCCGCGACAACGTCATGGAGGGCGTCGCGGCGCAGCGGGCGATCCTCGACCGCTACAACGAGCTCGCCGCGAACTATTCCGACGAGACCGCTGACGAGATGACCAAGCTGCAGGACGAGATCGAGGCCAAGGACCTCTGGGATCTCGACTCCAAGGTCGACCAGGCGATGGACGCGTTGCGCTGCCCGGCGGACGGCGCCGACGTGGCGCAGCTTTCCGGCGGCGAGAAGCGGCGCGTCGCGCTTTGCCGGCTGCTCCTGGCGCAGCCGGACCTGCTTCTGCTCGACGAGCCGACCAATCACCTCGACGCCGAATCCGTGATGTGGCTCGAAGGGCATTTGCGCAACTATCCGGGCGCCATCCTCATCGTCACCCACGACCGCTATTTCCTCGACAACGTCACCGGTTGGATCCTCGAACTCGACCGCGGCCGTGGCATTCCCTACGAAGGCAACTACTCCGCCTGGCTGGTGCAGAAGCAGAAGCGGCTCCAGCAGGAGGGCCGCGAGGAGGAGGCGCGGCAACGCACGCTCGCTCGCGAGCAGGAGTGGATCGCCGCCTCGCCGCGCGCGCGGCAGGCGAAGTCGAAGGCGCGCTACCAGCGCTATGACGAGCTGCTGGCGAAGGCCGCCGACAAGGCGCCGCAGAGCGCGCAGATCGTCATCCCGGTCGCCGAACGGCTCGGACAGAACGTGATCGACTTCGAGCACCTGCGAAAGGGTTTCGGCAACAATCTCCTGATCGACGATCTCACCTTCAAATTGCCGCCCGGCGGCATCGTCGGGATCATCGGACCGAACGGCGCCGGCAAGACTACCTTGTTCCGCATGATCACCGGCCACGAGAAGGCGGACGGCGGCACCATCAAGATCGCCGAGTCGGTGCACCTCGGCTACGTCGACCAGTCGCGCGACACGCTCGAAGGCGGCAAGACCGTCTGGGAGGAGATCTCCGGCGGCCTCGACCAGTTGCAGCTCGGCAAGCGCGAGGTGAACTCGCGCGCCTATTGTGCGGCGTTCAATTTCAAGGGCGCCGACCAGCAGAAAAAGGTCGGCTCGCTGTCGGGCGGCGAGCGCAACCGCGTCCACCTCGCCAAGATGCTCAAATCCGGCGCCAACGTGCTGCTGCTCGACGAGCCGACCAACGATCTCGATGTCGACACGCTGCGCGCACTCGAGGAGGCGCTGGAGGATTTCGCCGGCTGCGCCGTGATCACCAGCCACGACCGCTGGCTCCTCGACCGCATCGCCACCCACATCCTCGCCTTCGAGGGCGACAGCCACGTCGAGTGGTTCGAGGGCAACTTCCAGGACTACGAAGAGGACAAGAAGCGCCGTCTCGGCGTCGATTCGACCATTCCGACGCGGATCAAATACAAGAAATTCAGCCGCTAGCGTGAGGCCGCCGCTCAGGCCGGAGCGACCGCGCGCCTCGAATTGGATCAGCCCTCCGCCTTCACCCGCACCTTGGTGGCGATCGGGCCGGTGTCGCCGAGATCCTCGACGTAGTAGACCTCGTCGCCGCGGTCGAGCCGGTCGAAGTCGCCGATCAGCACGGCGTTGCGGTGAAAATAGAGCAGCCCGCCCTCCTTGGTCAGGAGAAAGCCGTGGTCGGCGTCCGGGGTGAGCTCCACCACCTGACCGAGCGACTGGTTCTCGGAATCGTGCCGCGGCTCCTTGGTGCGGCCTTCGCGCTGCTCCTTGAGGTCGCGCAACCGGCGTTGCGCGATGCGGAACGCCTCGTGGATGGCATTGCGCAGGTCGGGACGTTGATATTTGCGCAGCAGGTGCTCCGGCTCGTGACTGACGACCAGGTCCTTGTTGCCGGGGATCCGAAGCTCGATGCGCACCACCGGCGGAATAGTGCCGGCTCGGTTCTCGGCGCGCTGGTCGACGCGCACGCGGCAGGAGATGAGCCGCCCATAGATTTCTTCGAGCTCGGCGACGCGGCCGCGGATCTCGTCCTCCGCCCATTCCGAGCTTTCGGTGTTGTGGAATGCGATCTCCAGTGGCACCTGCATGGTCCTGACCTCCACGGGTGAACCTGATGGCCCGCTCGAACAACGCGCGGTCGGGGTATTCGGTTCGGGGAGCGATCTGGCGGCGGGGCGGCCAAGCGCCGGTCAATGGCACGCGCCAGCGCGCCGCGCTATTGAAGCGGCGTACCGAGGAATGCCGAAGAGTTCGAACGCCTATGGACGATTGGAGCGCACGGCAATATCTGAAGTTCGAGGACGAACGCACGCGGCCGCCGCGCGATCTGTTGGCGCAGGTGCCGCTTGAGCGCGCGCGCCGCGTCGTCGATCTCGGCTGCGGGCCGGGCAATTCCACTGCGTTGCTTATCGAACGCTACCCGCAGGCCGCGGTGATCGGGATCGATTCCTCGTCCGACATGCTGCGCCAGGCGCGCGGGCGGCTCCCCGCATGCAGGTTCGTCAACGCCGACATCGCCACCTGGACGCCAGAAGCAGCAACGGACCTCTTGTTCGCCAATGCCGTGTTCCAATGGCTGCCGGACCATACTGTAGTGCTGCGGCGGCTGCTCGAAGCCTTGCCGGCGGGCGGCGTGCTTGCCGTGCAGATGCCCGACAATACCCGCGAGCCCGCGCACCTCTTCCAGCGCGAAGTGGCGGAGGTTGGCCCGTGGGCGGACAATCCCACCGTGCGCGCCGCGGTCCGGCCCGACCTGCCGCCGGCCGAAGCTTATTACGATCTGCTCCGGCCGCACTGCACCCGCATCGATATCTGGCACAGCGTCTACAATCACGTGATGGCGACCCCGCAAGCAATCGTCGAATGGTTCAAGGGGTCGTCGCTGCAGCCGTTCCTGTCGCCGCTCGATGCCGCCGCGCGGGAAAAGTTTCTCGCCGCCTTCGCCGAGAAGATCGCGCGCGCCTACCAGCCGCGCGTCGACGGCAAGCTGCTGTTGCGATTTCCGCGGCTGTTCATTGTCGCCGTCCGCTGACCGGCGGACGTCGCGAAGGCCGTAACGCCGGGGATCGGCGCTTGACAGGCTGGCGGCGGCCGCTCTATGCTTAACCTATTGGTTAAGTATTGGACGGTGCCGCGACGGCCGCGCTGCTGTGGCCTGTGCGTCGGCGCCGGAGCAAAGGGAGAAGCGACATGGCAGCCGTGGAAATCATCGGCTTTCCCCAATCGACCTATACCCGCGTCGCCCGCATGGTCTGCGAGGAAAAGGCGATCCCCTACGACCTCAAGGCGTCGCCGCCGCATTCTCCGGACGTCACCGCGATCCACCCCTTCGGCAAGATCCCGGTGATGCGCCACGGCGACTTCGAACTGTGCGAGTTGAAGGCGATCGCAACCTATCTCGATCTCACCTTTCCCGGCCCGAAACTGATACCGACCGAACCGCGCCAGGCCGCGCTTACCGAACAATGGGTGTCCCTGGTCAATACCAGGATGGACGGGACGATGGTGCGCACCTATCTGTTCGCCTACATCTTCCCGAAGACCGGCGACGGCACGCCCGATCGCAAGGCGATCGAAGGCGTGACGCCTGCGCTTCAGGAGGAGATCGGCCTGCTCGATCGCGCCGTCGCCAAGGGCGGTTACCTCGCGGGCGACAGCTTTACCTTCGCCGACGTCAATCTGCTGCCGATCCTGTTCTACCTGCGGAATTTTCCCGAGGCGGGCGGCGCCATAGGGGCGGCGAAGTCGCTCTCACCCTACTATGAGCGCATGGCGGCGCGACCGAGTTTTCAGAACACGATACCGCCGCCGCCGGCGCAACAGGCCAAGGCATCGTAACGATTGGATTCCGGCGCCGCTGCCGTGATAGTGCGGGACGATGAGAATCGCCCCGTCATTCATTCTTAGCGCGCTGCTGAGCGGCCTCATGCTCATACACGGAGCGCGCGCCGACGCTGCGTTCCAGGCGTGGCTGCAATCGCTGTGGCCACAGGCGCAGACGCTCGGCGTGTCGCGCGCCACATTCGATCTGGCGACGAACGGTCTCGAGCCGGATCTATCGCTCCCCGACCTGGTCCTGCCCGGCCGGCCAGAACGGCCGGAGCGGGGGCAAGCCGAGTTCGTGCAGACGCCGGCAGACTACCTCAAGGAGGGGACCATCGCCGGCCTCGCCGCGCACGGTCGCAAGCTGCTCGACCAATACCACGCGCCGCTGAGTGCGATCGAGCAGCAGTTCGGCGTCAACCCGACGGTCCTGCTCGCCATCTTCGGGCGCGAGACCGACTACGGGCGCTCCCGCGACACGTTGAACGCGATCCGGGTGCTGGCGACGCAGGCGTATGTCGGCAAGCGCAAGGAAAAGTTTCAGGAAGAATTCCTGTTGGCGCTGAAGATCCTCGATCAGCGGCAGATCAAGCTCGCCGATATGCGCAGCTCCTGGGCCGGCGCCATGGGGCTTACCCAGTTCCTGCCGTCCGACTATTTCAAATACGCCGTCGATCTCGACGGCGACGGCCGTGCCGACATCTGGAACTCGGTGCCCGACGCGCTCGCCTCCGCCGCCAAGCAACTCGTCGACAAGGGCTGGCAGCGCGGCCTGCGCTGGGCCTACGAGGTGCACCCGCCCGCCGATGTCGACTGCACCATCGGCGTTCCCGACCACACGCTGCCGATGGGCGACTGGGTGCAGCGCGGCTTCGCGCCGGCCTACGGACGGCAATTGTCGGCAGCGGAGCGCGCCGAGCCCGCTTCGCTGCTGCAGCCGGCCGGCCTCTACGGCCCAGCCTTTCTGGCGACCAGAAACTATTTCGCGATCAAGGAGTACAATTTCTCCGACCTCTACGTGCTCTTCGTCGGCCACCTCAGCGACCGCATGGTGGATACGCGGCCGTTCGAGACGCCGTGGAGCAAGGTGGCACAGCTGCCGACCCGCGATCTCGATCGCATGCAGCAGATACTCGCCGCGCGCGGCTATTATCACGACAAGATCGACGGCAAGGCCGGGATGAAGACGCGCGCAGCGCTTGGCGATTATCAGAAACGCAACGGGCTGAAGGTCGACTGCTGGCCGACCGCCGCGCTGCTCGCGCATATGGAGCGCCCGTAGCGACTCTCCGGCGGCGCGCGCTTCTGCTCCGCGCAAAAAAACCTCAGTCGTCGCCGGGCATGGCGAGCGGCAGGCGATCATCGTCCTCGCCGGAATAGCTGAGGGCGTGCCGCTGCGGCTTCCGGCTGATCGAGCCAGTGACTGAGGCGTCGCCGTAGTGCTGCGCGGCGTAGCGCGACCGCGCGCGCTCGGCGACGACCTCGCCGGGGATCGCGGCCGGCTCGCAGATGCTGCGGCCGCTCGCACGCCGCATCAGGTCGACGTGGATGTGATTGTAGTGATAGATGTTGGCCCCCGGCGCGAGCACGGTGCTAAATTCCTCGCAGGCCGCCGCCTGCACGTCGCGCAGAAAACCCTGCTCCTCCGGCGCGCCGTGCCAGCCATATTGCACGCTGACCTTGCGGCCGTCGGCCAGTTCGAACTCGGCGATGTCGAGCGCGTTGCCGAACGCGTGCTCGGAAATCCGCGCATAGGCGTTGCCGTTCATTCCGCGGCAGGAATAGGCGGATATTTGCTTGATCTCGACGACCGGCTGCCGAAACCAGTGGAGCGCGGCCGGTTGCACTGCCGTCGCGATCCACTTGTCGAGCCTGGAGACGAGAGGGCAGGCCAGCGTCGCCGCCGGCTTGACCTCGACCGGGCCGATCGATCCGGTCACCACCGGGCCGCGCGCGGGGCCGAGTGGTACGTGCTCTTCGGCACTGGGTGAGAGTTGCGGTGGCGAGCGCGGCGCGGATGGCGGCGGCGCATACGTCGGATACGCTGCCGCGGGCGAGGGCGTCGCGCGCGCGGCGGGCGCGCCGTCATAGGGACGCGGCGGACGGGGTTTGTAGCCCAGATCGTCGTCATCCGGTTCGGCGGCGCCTGGCGGAATGAGCGATATCGGCTGCCCGACTTGCGGCGCGGCCCGCGGCGGGGCGGGGGAAGCGGCAGGCGGCGCCGCGCGCGTTTGCGGCGGGCCAGCCGGCGGCGGGAGTGGATTCGACTGCACCACCGGCCAGCGCGGTGGCATCGCGCCCGTGGGAATGTTGCCTGGCGGCCGCAACGGCTCGTCGTCGTATCCGAGCGGCGCGCTGTCGCCGAGCGCCGACACCCGCAGCGGAAAATCGGCGCCGCAAATCCCGGGGCCGTTGATCGCGGAGATGCGCACGCGTTCCGGCGTCTCCTTCACGGCACCGGAATTGATGCAGGCGACTTCCGCCTCGCGCCGCCACGCTTCGCGCTCGCCGAACCAGTAGTGGCCGCACCCGGCGAGTACGCCGAGCGCCGCGATTGCGGTCGAGCTGAAGAGCAACGAGCGGACGCCACGCGACATGTTCCGAGAATGCGGGCAATCCCGTTAACGACTCTTCAACGCATGCGTCGGCCGCGTTAAGCGGCGCGTAACCATGCGGACGCCGCATGCGCGCAAACTGTTGCCGCGTACGATCAAGGAGCAATTGTTGGCGTGCATTCCTTCGGAAAATGTCAGATGCACCGCGCCATGAACATCTTAGTCTCAGGCGCAACCGTTCATCCGACAAAAATTGCTGTCAAATCTCAGGACCTTGGCAAACAAATCTCGTGCAAGCGTGTTCCGCAGCAAATTCTGCGGCAGCGCAACAAGAGATTTGCTTTCGCGTTCTGCGGCGTTCTGCTAGCCTTCCCGCCAGCACAACTCTGATGGAGGTGCGACGAGTGGACCTTAGATCGAAGCTCAATGTACTGGCGGTGTGCGCCGTATTTGTATTCGTTGGCGCGATCCTGCTGGGGGCCTTTTGAGTTTCTGAAAGTCCAACGCCAGAAGCCATCAAGGATCGCCGCGTTCAACCGGCGGTCGGGAATAAGAGAACACCGGAGCGGCTTCCGCTCCGGTGTTCTGATTCCGCGACGGCGAATCACACCGGGCGTGTGTCAAACATGAATATGTCGGCGCCGCCGGTCGCAAAGGTCTGTACGTCGGCAACGGCCGCTTGCCCTTCGGCGCTGGCGAAGGCTTTTTGAATGGCCGCGACGTCGTCGTAGTGCAGGAGTGCCACCAGGTGATAGTTGGACGGTCCGGCAGGCGTCGCCACGGCGCCGCGGCTGACTTCGTATTTTCTCAGGCCGGGAATCTTCTTTGCCAACGGGATGTGCTTTTCGAAATAGTGCTTGTCGAAAGCGGCAGCATCGTGCGGCGTCTTGTACATCACGACGAGTAGGGCCATTTGCATGCTCCGGTGAGTTGCCAACCCCAACCCGGATCAGCGCTACCATCGCGTATCGCGACTGACGACTACTCCGCGGCGCTGCGCACCGCCGCCAGCGGATCGTAGTTGAGGATCGGCGCCAGCCATTTCTCCGCCTGCTCGAGCGTCCAGCGCTTGCGGTTCGCGTAATCTTCGACCTGGTCGCGTTCGATGCGGCCGACGCCGAAGTAGTGGCTCTCCGGATGGCTGAAATAGAGGCCGCATACCGAAGCGCCGGGCCACATGGCGAAGCTCTCGGTCAGCCGCACCCCGATCGCGCGCTCGCTGTCGAGAAGCGCAAACAGCGTCGCCTTCTCGCTGTGGTCGGGTTGCGCGGGGTAGCCGGGCGCCGGGCGTATGCCGCGATATTTCTCGGCGACGAGATCGGCGGGGGCGAGCGCCTCGTCGGCGGCGTAGCCCCAGAATTCCCGACGTACGCGCTGGTGCAGGTGCTCGGCGAGCGCCTCGGCGAAGCGGTCGGCGAGCGCCTTGACCATGATCGCCGAGTAGTCGTCGTTGGCGCGCTTGAAGCGCTCGACCACCGCATCCTCGCCGAGGCCCGTGGTCACCGCGAAGGCGCCGATATAGTCGGCAAGCGCGCTCGCGCGCGGCGCCACGAAATCGGCGAGCGCGACATTGGAGCGGCCCTCGCGCCGTGCCAATTGCTGGCGCAGCGTATGCAGCGTGGCGATCGGCTCGCTGCGCGCCTCGTTGTCAAACAGCAGAATGTCGTCGCCTTCGCCGTTCGCCGGCCAGATCCCGATCACGGCGGCGGCGCGGAACCAGCCCTCGGCGGCGATCCGTCCGAGCATCTCCTGCGCGTCGGCGTAGAGGCTGCGCGCCGCCTCGCCGATCTTGGCGTCGTCGAAGATCGCGGGGAATTTGCCGTTGAGCTCCCAGGTGGCGAAGAACGGCGTCCAGTCGATGTAGCCGACGAGTTCGGAGATCGGAATGTCGGGGAGCCGATGGGTGCCGATGAGATGCGGCGCCGGCGGCACGTAATTGCCGGACCAGTTGAGCTTCAGCGCATTGACGCGCGCGTCGGCGAGCGACAGGCGCTGCTTCGTCGCTTCGCCGCGCGCATGCGCGGCGGCGATGCGGGCGTACTCGGCGCGGATCTCGGTCACAACGCGCTGGCGCGTCTCGCGCCCGAGCAGAGAGGAGACGACGCCCACGGCGCGGCTCGCATCATTGACGTAGACCGTCTGCCCGCGCCGGTAGTTCGGATGAATCTTTACCGCCGTGTGCACGCGGCTCGTCGTTGCGCCACCGATGAGCAGCGGGACCTCGAAGCCCTGCCGCTCCATTTCCGCCGCGACGTGGCACATCTCATCGAGCGAAGGAGTGATGAGGCCGGAGAGCCCGATGATGTCCGCCTGTTCGGCTATCGCCGCCTGCAGGATTTTCTCTGCCGGCACCATGACGCCGAGATCGACCACGTCGTAGTTGTTGCATTGCAGGACGACGCCGACGATGTTCTTGCCGATGTCGTGCACGTCGCCTTTGACGGTAGCGAGCACGATCTTGCCGTTCGAGGACGTGTGGGCGCGCCCGTCCTTGTCCTGCTCCATGAACGGCAGCAGATAGGCGACGGCCTGCTTCATCACCCGCGCCGACTTCACCACTTGCGGCAGGAACATGCGCCCCGAGCCGAACAGGTCGCCGACCGTGTTCATGCCGTCCATGAGCGGGCCCTCGATCACGGCGAGCGGGCGGGGCGCGTTGCGCCGCGCTTCTTCGACATCGGCCTCGATGAAGTCGGTGATGCCGTGCACCAGCGCATGCGACAGGCGCTTCTCCACCGGCCATTCGCGCCAGGAAAGGTCGGCCTCCTTCTTTTCCCTGCCGTGGCCGCGGTGGCGCTGGGCGAGCGCCAGCAGCCGCTCGGCCGCGTCAGTGCGGCGGTTGAGCACTACGTCTTCGCAGGCCTCGCGCAATTCGCGATCGACATCGTCGTAGACCGCGATCTGGCCGGCGTTGATGATGCCCAGATCCATTCCCGCCGCGATGGCGTGATAGAGGAAGACCGAGTGCATCGCCTCGCGCACCAGCTCGTTGCCGCGGAACGAGAAGGAAAGGTTGGAGACGCCGCCGGAGACGTGGGCGTGCGGCAGGTTCTGCCTGATCCAGCGCGCGCCCTCGATGAAAGCGACGCCGTAGCCGTTGTGCTCCTCCATGCCCGTGGCGATGGCGAAGATGTTCGGATCGAAGATGATGTCCTGCGGCGGAAAGCCGACGCGGTTGACCAGGATGTCGTAGGCGCGCGCCGTGATCGCCGTCTTGCGCTCCAGGGTGTCCGCCTGGCCTTTCTCGTCGAACGCCATGACCACGACCGCCGCGCCGTAGCGGCGCACGGTCTCGGCGTGGCGGATGAACGACTCCTCGCCTTCCTTGAGCGAGATCGAGTTCACGACCGCCTTGCCCTGCACGCATTTCAACCCGGCTTCGATCACCGAGAATTTCGAGGAATCGATCATCAGCGGCACGCGTGCGATATCGGGCTCGGCGGCGATCAGGTTGAGGAACGTGGTCATGGCCTTCTCGGAATCGAGCAGGCCTTCGTCCATGTTCACGTCGAGGATCTGCGCCCCGTTCTCCACCTGGTCGCGGGCGACGGCGAGCGCGGCGGCATAATCGCCGGCGGTGATGAGCTTGCGGAAACGCGCCGAGCCGGTGACGTTGGTGCGCTCGCCGACGTTCACGAACGGGATCTCCGGCGTGAGCGCGAACGCTTCCAGGCCCGAGAGCCGCAGCAGCGGCGCGACCGCCGGGACGGCGCGGGGCTTCTTGCCCGCGACTGCCGCGGTGATGGCGCGGATGTGATCGGGCGTGGTGCCACAACAGCCGCCGACGATGTTGACCAGGCCGGCCGCGGCGAACTCGCCGATCAGCGCCGCCATTGCGGCGGGGCTTTCGTCGTAATGGCCGAATTCGTTGGGCAGCCCGGCATTGGGATAGGCGCAGATGAACGTATCGGCGACGCGCGCCAGCTCGGCAATATGCGCGCGCAGCTGCTTGGCGCCGAGCGCGCAATTCAGACCGATCGAGAGCGGTGGCGCGTGGGTAACCGAGTTCCAGAACGCCTCCGGCGTCTGTCCGGAAAGGAGCCGCCCGGAGCGGTCGGTGATGGTGCCGGAGATCATGACCGGCAGGCGCAGGCGCCGTTCCTCCGACACCTCGGCGATCGCGCAGATCGCTGCCTTGGCGTTGAGCGTGTCGAAGATGGTCTCGATCAGCAGCACGTCGACGCCACCGTCGATCAGGCCGCGCACCTGTTCAGCGTAGGCGGCGCGCAGCTCGTCGAAGGTGATGGCCCGGAAGCCCGGGTTGGAAACGTCGGGTGAAATCGAGGCGGTGCGGTTGGTCGGACCAATGGCGCCGGCGACGAACCGGGCGCGCCCGTCTTCGTTCTCGGCGACCTGTGCCGCCTGGCGCGCGAGCCGCGCGCCTTCAAGGTTGAGTTCGTAGGCGATCTCGGCCATGCCGTAGTCGGATTGAGCGATGCGGGTCGAGGAGAATGTGTTGGTCGAGACGATGTCGGCGCCGGCGCGGAAATAGGCGAGGTGGATGCCGCGCACGGCATCCGGCCGGCTGAGATTGAGCAGGTCGTTGTTGCCGCGCACCTCGCGATTCCAGGCGTCGAAGCGGGCCCCGCGGTAGCCTTGCTCGTCGAGCCCCAGCGCCTGGATCATCGTGCCCATGGCGCCGTCGAGCACGAGGATGCGCTCAGCGGCGAGACGGCGCAGTGTCGTTTCGGCGGCTGTGGTCATTGCCGAGACCTCATCCCACTCTCTCCCCTGCGGGAAGAGGACGCGAAGCGCCGGGCGCGATGCTCGGGCGAACGCCGAGCAGGTGACAGATCGCGAACACGAGATCGGCGCGGTTCATGGTGTAGAAGTGGAAATCGGTGACACCGTGATCGACGAGGTCGAGCACCTGCTCGGCGGCGACCGCGGCGGCGATGAGCTTGCGCGTCGCCGGATCGTCGTCGAGGCCGTCGAACCGCTCGGCGAGCCAGGCCGGCACGGAAGCGCCGCAGCGCGCGGCGAAATTCTTCGTCTGCTTGAAATTCTGCACCGGGAGGATGCCCGGCACGACCGGGATGTCGATGCCGCTCGCGCGCACGCGGTCGAGATAACGGAAATAAAGCGCGTTCTCGAAAAAGAACTGGGTGATCGCGCGCGTCGCGCCGGCATCGACTTTGGCCTTGAGCATGTCGATGTCGGCGGCGACCGTCGGGCTGTCCGGATGCTTCTCCGGGTAGGCGGAAACCGAAACCTCGACCGGCGCGATACGCTTGATGCCGGCGACGAGTTCGGCGGCGTTGCCGTAGCCGCCGGGATGGGGCGCGTAGCGTTCGCCGACACCGCCCGTCGGATCGCCGCGCAGCGCCACGATGTGCCGCACGCCAGCCTGCGCGTAGGCGCCGATCACCGCATCGACGTCGGCGCGCGTCGCCGCGACGCAGGTGAGGTGGGCCGCCGGGGTCAGCATCGTCTCCGCGAGGATGCGCTTGACCGTCGCGTGCGTGCGTTCGCGGGTCGAACCGCCGGCGCCGTAGGTCACCGAGACGAAGTTCGGATTGAGCGGCGCGAGCCGGCCAATCGCCTCCCACAGCGCCTGCTCCATTTCCGCGGTCTTCGGCGGAAAGAACTCGAACGAGACGCGCACGCCTCGCGGCGCATCGCCCCTGGCAAAGCGGCTGGCGCGGGGAGCGTTCATCAGGCCACCTCGAGTGTTGTTGCCGGCTCGGCGAGCGCCACGCGCGGGTCGCGGGCGAGCCAGAGCGAGACCGCGATCTTGCCCTGCGGTTCGGGCGGCAGCGTCTGCTCGCGGACGATGTCGAGCCCGGCGGCTTCGAGCCATTGCGTCACCGTTTCGGCGGCAAAGCCGAGCCGGCGATGGGCGTGCTCGTCGCGCAGGAATTCGAGGTCGTGCGGCGCGAAATCGACGATGAGCAGACGCCCGCCGGGCCGCAACACGCGCGCCGCCTCGCGGATGGCGCGGGCGCTGTCGTCGAGGAAGTGCAGGACCTGATGGATGATGACGACGTCGAAGGAATCGCGCGGCACGGCGAGATCGTAGATGTCGCCGTGGCGCACGCTGCAATGCTTGAAACCGGCGCGGTCGAGGCGGGCGCGCGCGAGCGCCAGCATGTCGCGCGAGAGATCGAGGCCGAGGCCGCGCTCGATATCGCCGGCGAAGAGCTCCAGCATCCGCCCAGTGCCGGTACCGAGATCGAGCAGCGTGCGCATCGGCTTGTCGCCGAGCGCCGCGCGGATCGCCGCTTCGACCGCGGCGTCGGCGACGTGAAGCTGGCGGATGCGGTCCCATTCGGCAGCATGGCGCCGGAAATAATTCTGCGCGGCGGCGGCGCGCGCGGCGCGGACCGCCGCCAGCCGCTCGCGATCGCGGGCGACGGCCGGATCGTTCGGATCGAGCCGGGCGATCAGCGCACGCGCGATGTCGGCGGCGCTGCCGCGCTCGCCGAGGCGGAAGAACACCCACGACCCCTCGCGGTAGCGCTCGACCAGCCCGGCCTCGGCCAAAAGCCGCAGATGGCGCGAGAGGCGAGGCTGCGACTGGCGTACGATCGCGGTCAGGTCGGAGACGGTGAGTTCGGCCTCGGCGATGAGTACGAGCAGGCGCAGGCGCGTCGCCTCGCCCGCGGCCTTTAGGGTCGCGGTAAGGGCCGGAAAGCTCAACTGGGCGGAATCCATCGCGGTCGGGGTACCTACTCTCAAGCGACATAAAGATATCTTTATGCGCTTAAATTGGCAAGGGCAGTGGGAGGCGGCCCATGAAGGGGGAGGTCGAGGGGCCGCCCAAGCAACCCCAGAGGCTATTGGCGGCGGCGCCGTGCGCGTGCGAATTTGCCCCCGTGAGTGAAATCGACCAGGGCGCATACGGCCTGCGCGAGGGCGAGGTCGCCGTCGAGCTGCCGGAGCGGTTCGACGCCTCGCTTTATTATATCGGACGTATTCGCACCCCGTGGAAACGCCGCGAAGATTGCCCGAAGAACCCGCGCGAATCCGATGCCGAGTGCACGATCGCGCTCGATCCGCGCTGGACGGCCGGGCTCAGCGGCCTCGAGACCGTGAGCCACGTGGTGGTGCTCTATTGGATGAACCGGGCGCGCCGCGACCTCGTACTGCAGGCGCCGCATCATTACGCCGAGCGTCGCGGCACCTTCGCGCTGCGCTCGCCGGTGCGGCCTAATCCAATTGCCGTCTCGGTGGCGCGGCTCGTCCGCATCGACGGCAACAACCTGTCGGTCGTCGGCCTCGATTGCGTGGACGACACGCCGCTGCTCGATCTCAAGCCCTATTTCGCCTCGACCAATTCGATACCCGACGCGGCGGTGGGCTGGCACGCCGGGCGCAACCGCTGACCCTCTTCTCCGGGCAAGCCGGGGTGCCGAACACCGCCGGGCCCGCGGGAGAGGGATCCGTAGACCGCGCGAGTAACGATCAAAACAGCGCCGGCGCATCGCCGAGCGGCAGCATGCCGAGATAGATCGCGCCGTCGGAAAATCGCAGCGGCAGCACGATCGCCGGCTTGTGGTCGATCTCGGTCGGCTCACCCATCTTCTTCAGGTTCTCGATCACGCTCGCATTCGCGGTGTTGCGGAGGGTGCCGCCAAGTCCCGGCATCAGCCGGTCGAGCGCCGCAAGCCCCTGGGTCGAGGCGTTGTCAACGCCGGCGAGGCGATCAACGCCGCGCCCGATCAGCTGATCGATCCCGAGGAGTGGCACGATGCGTTCGACACCGACGACCGCGATGCGGATGAGGCCATCAAGCTTGCCATGCGGATTCACGTTGAGCGTTCCCGCGCCGACGACAATGGCGTCGCTGCGCGCGATCCGCAGATGCTTGATTTCAATGCTGCCGCCGGCCGCCTGCATCTCGCGGAAGCGCGCGGCCCAGGATTTGGGGGAAAGATCCGTGAAGCCGCGCAGCACGGCATCGCCTTCGGCTTGTATCGGCTCGGCGACGAGCGGATGCAGCGTCGGCGCGGTGGCAGCCGTCAAGCGCAACTCCGCCTCGATCACCGGATGGTTGCGCGGCGAGCCCGCGACAACGCGTCCGTGGAACTCGACGTGTTCGGCCCTGAACAGCATTTCCCCGACGTCCGCGGCCGCGCCGGCACTGCCGGCCCGGTCGAGGCGCGGCCGGTCGAGCATGAACGACACGCTGTCAGGATCGGGCGGCAGCCCGCGCACGCTCACCTGCGCCCTCGACCAATCGGCGACGAGGCGCGGCGCCTCGTTCGATTCGAACAGGCTGAGCGGCCCGGTCACGTCGCCCACCAGCAGGGTCGGACGGTAGACCCGGGCCGTGAACGTCACGTCCTTTGCCTTGACGGCAAAAGGAGGATGGTAGCTGTTGACCTGAGCTTCCGCGTCGGCGCAATGCACCTCGATGCGCAACGGGAATCCGCCGACCGCCTGCGACCCACAGGAATAGATACGGCCCCCGGCAGCTTCCCGCTCGATCCAGCCGGCCAAGGTCCGGTCCGCGACGGCGGCGGAATAGTACCAGCCCCAGACCCAGCCGGGGACGAGCGCGACGACAATTGCCACCGGCACGAGTATCCGCCACAGCGGCCGGCGCCGCGCAGGAGCAGCGGCCGAAGGCTTGGCCTTACCGGCCACAGGCGGCGCGGCCGCAGGCTTGTGTAGCCGCTGGCGCGAAGGCCGCATCATGCTAAGGGGAGATTCGCCCGGCATTGTTCCTGTTTCGCGCGCACAGTGCGGCGTTTCAAAGACGAGACCGGTTCCCTCTGCGGTCTTGTCGACTTTCAGGCCAACCGAAAATCGGGCCGCGAGTCAACGCAAGGAAACGACGCAATTGAAAACGAGGGGGATAAAGCCCACCGACACGAAAAACACCGGGGACCTCTGGGTGTTCGGCTATGGCTCGTTGATGTGGCGGCCCGGGTTCGAGTTTCTCGAGCGGGTGCCGGCGCGGCTTATCGGGCTGCACCGCGCGCTCTGTGTCTATTCGTTCGTCCATCGCGGCACGCCGGAGCGTCCCGGCCTGGTGCTCGGCCTCGATCGCGGCGGCATGTGCCGCGGCATCGCCTTTCGCGTGGCCGGCTCCGCACGCACCGAGACCGTCGCCTATCTGCGCGCCCGCGAGCAGGTCACGACCGTCTATCTCGAGACCGTGCGGAGGATCGAGCTGGAAGAGCCGGCGCGGCGGCAGGTCAGGGCGCTCTGTTTCATCGTCGACCGCAGCCACGTCCAATATGCCGGGCGGCTGACGCTCGCCGAGTGCGTGCATCATGTGCGGCAAGGTCACGGTCGGTCGGGCGCCAACCGCGACTACGTGGTCGAAACGGTGCAGGCGTTGGAAGCGCTCGGCTATCGCGAGACCGACCTGCATCTCGTCGCCGAGCGGCTCAGATCGGATGCCGCGCATCGGAAAGCCGAAGTGGGAAATCAGAAGCCGGAAATCAGGAACAGGAGATCCGGAATCAGCAATCTCTGATTTCCGATTTCTGATTTCCGACGTCAGCGTTGCTGCTTCCTGCCTTCGGCGACGAGCCGGGCGGTTGCCTCCTCGACGACGCTCCGCAGCCGCGCCAGGAATGCCCGCTTGTCGAGGCCGGGAGGGATCGGGTCGAGGATCTCGACCAGCACGGTGCCGGGCAAGCGGAGCAGCGATCGGCGCGGCCAGTATAGCCCGGAATTGAGCGCGATCGGCACGCAAGGAAGCCCGATCTCGCTGTAGAGATACGCTACGCCAGGCATGTAGCGCGGCTCAGCGCCCGGCGCGCGGCGCGTGCCTTCGGGAAAGATCACGAGCTGACGTGAGTCCGCGAGCTCCCGGCGCGCCGCCGCCGCCATTCGCCCCAGCGCCGCCACGCGCGCGTTGCGGTCGATCGGAATCATACGTGACTTTTGCGCGAGCCAGCCGAAAAGCGGGAGCCACATCAGCTCGCGCTTGAGCACGTAGGTCGGATCGCGCAGCACTTCGAACAACGCGAAAGTTTCCCAGAACGACTGGTGTTTGCAGGCGACGATGCACGCCCCCGCGGGGATCTTCTCGCGGCCGCGCCATTCGACGGTGACACCGCAAACGACCCGCAGCAGCCAAAGGCTGCTCCGCGCATAGCGGCGCAACACGCCAAGCATGAAGCTTCGGGGCAGCACGATCGTCGGCAAAGCCACGATCATGCGCACGATGATGTTCACATAGAACAGCAGATTAAACAGCAACGAACGGGCGAACAGGGCAGGGGAATGCGACAATGGGCGCTCGATCGAGTGGAATCCGTTGCTGGCGCCGGCGCCTCAGCGCAGACGGGCGTCGGAGACGCGATTGTTGGTGGCCCCGGCGGTCACGGAGTCGAACCGCATGCGCACCTTGGCAAAAAGGTATTTGAAATATTCCGACAGTACCAGCCGGGTGGTCGTGCTGTTCGACCACCACGGCTCGACGCGCAGGCGGTCCGCGACCACCGGGAACGGGATCAGCACGACGTCGGGGAGCTGGTGGGCGATCTCGGCGAGCGCGCGCGGCATGTGGTAGGCCGACGTGACGATGATGAGCGAGTGAAAGCCGCGGTCGATGACCCAGCGGCGCGTTTCGACCGCATTGCCGAGCGTGTTGAGGGCCGAATAGTCGAGATCGACGCAGCACGACAGGAAGCGGCTGTATTCGGAAACCTGATGGGCGATGTCGCTCGTGGTGGTCCCGGGATTGACGCCGCTAATGAGCAGCCGCTTGCCTCGACCGGCGGCGAGCAGTTCGAGCGCATCGGTGACGCGCGAGGTGCCGCCGGTGAGCACGACGATGCCGTCGGCATTGCGGTCGAGCACGATCTCTTCGTCGGGCACCAAGGAGACGAAGCCGACGAAGCCAAGAACGATGGCGATGCCGCAGAGCAAGGAGAACCTGACGGCAAACGACCTGAGGCGCCGCGTGGTGACAGCGGAGTTAAGGCTGAGCATCGCCGCGCGCGTCCCCCGCGCCAAGATTCCTTGCGCCGGCCCCTTTCGGCACCGATGGTGCGCGATCATAGCCGTGATTCCGGCGGCAAGTTGGTGCTGATTTGCAGCCTCAGTCCATAGTCTCCAGGGTACGGTTAACCGTCCGCCGCGACGCGAGCGCCGTCACCATGGCCATCAGTATGACCTGGGTGAGGATCGCGAGGTAGCCGGAAACACCGATGGAGACGTTGCCGAACAAGGCGGCGGCCTGGTCGCCGCCCGCAGTCCCGGCAAGCCAGGCGTTAGCCGCTTCCGCAGCGCCGAAGAAGAAGATCGCCGCCCCGCCGCCGATGGCGCCGCCCTTGAAGCCGAGCAGCAGGAAATGGCGCTGGAACTGCCCGGCGATGAAACCATCGGTCGCGCCCACATAGTGCAGCACCTCGATGATCGGGCGGTTGGTCGCCATGGCGCCGCGCGTCGCGAAGGTGACCGAGAGCACGGTGACGGCGAGGACGAGGGCAAGCACGGCGACGCCGGCCGCCACTGCCGTTCCCGCCATGGTGCGCATGCGGTCGATCCAGCGGCGATGATCGTCGAGGGTGGCGCCGGCGACCTGCGCCGCCAGGGCCCGGCGCAGGGCCTCGAAGTCGGGCAGCACGCCGGAGGCGAGCTTGACCACGATCAGGCGCGGGATCGGAAGGTCGTCGAGCGAAAGCCCGCCGCCGAGCCAGGGCTCGACCAATCGCGCCGATTCCTGCTTCGTATAGGCGCGCACGTCGGCAACGCCCGGCGTCGCGCGCGCGATCTCGGCCGCCTTGCGCACGTCGGCTTCAACATCGCGCCCCGGAGCAGGACGCACCTGGATGGTGACCTCGCGGCCGACATCCGATTGCCAGTCGCTCGCCGCGCTGACCACCAGCATCACGGCGCCGGTCGTCAGCGCGGCGAGGAAGGTCATGATGGCGACGACGGCGGCGAGCGAACGGCCGGCGATCGAGGTGTTGGGGACGATCGGCGTCGCAGCGGGCGGCGCCAGCGCGAGCGGCGCCACCCCTTCGAAATCGTCCCACGGCTCCGCCATGGTCTCGATGGGCTTAGTCATAGACATGCAGGCGGCCTTCGTGCAGCACCAGCCGGCGCGCGTCGTATTCGTCCATCAAGGCGATGTCGTGGGTGGCGATCACCACCGCCGTGCCCGACTTGTTGAGCTCGATGAACAGCCGCAGCAGGCGCTGGCCGAGATTGGGATCGACGTTGCCGGTCGGCTCGTCGGCGAGCAGGAGTTGTGGGCGGGCGATGACCGCGCGCGCGATCGCGGTGCGCTGCTTCTCGCCGCCGGAAAGAACCGGCGGTAACGCGCCCATGCACTCGCCGAGGCCGACCCATTGCAGCAATTCGACGACCTCCGGCCGGTACTGGACCTCCTCCTTGCCGAGGACGCGCAGCGGCAGCGCCACGTTCTCGTAGGTGGTCATGTGGTCGAGCAGCCGGAAGTCCTGGAAGACGATGCCGATCCTGCGCCGCAAGGTCGCCCGCCCGTCCTTGCTAAGCGTCGCCGCGTCATGATCGAACACGCTGATCAGGCCGCGCGTCGGCCGCAGCGACAGAAACATCATGCGCAACAGCGAGGTCTTCCCGGCGCCGGAGGGGCCGGTGAGGAACTGAAACGAACGCCCTTCGATGCCGAAGGTGACGTCGCGCAGGACCTCCGCTCCGAGCCCGTAGCGCAAGCCCACATTCTCGAACCGGATCACGCCGTCCTCCGAAGGCTCCTGCCGCGAGGGCAACCGGCGGCAGGGGCCGTGACTGATTCGAGCCCCCCGCAAGCCTAACACCACGGCGCCGCAATCTCTCTGCCGCGTGGCTTGGTTTCCAATCCGTTAACGGATCGCCTGCTACGGTCGCGGGGAAGGTGCCGCGCTGCTGATTCGCCGATGCTGATCGTCTGCCCGTCCTGCGCTACCTCCTATGACGTGGAGCTGGCAAGCCTGGGGCCACTCGGACGCCAGGTGCGCTGCTCGCGCTGCCGCACGGTTTGGCGCGCGGCGCCGGCCCATGCCGACAAGCTTCTCGCCGCGGCGGAGGCGATCGCGCCGGCGCCGGTCGCCGAACCCGTACTGGAGGATGCCGGCGCAGCGCCGCCGCACGAGCCCGCCGTGGAAGCGCCCACCGAAGAAGTGAGCGAACTCCGGCGGCGCATTGCCGCCATGGACGAGCCGGAAGGCGAGGATGAGGAGGCGGCAGAGGGCGAAGCGGTCGACGCGCCGGCCGCCGAGCATGAGGACGCGCCGACAGCCGAAGGCGCCGCTTTGCCCGATGAGCCGATTGAAGCCGCCGAGGTAGAATCGCCGCCCATCGTGCCGGTCGACCTCGATGAGGGCCGGCCGCCGATCGACATCGATGCCGCCGATTTCGCGGAGCGCAGCATCGGGCCGGGCGCGGATGTCGAGAGCGTCGCCGCCCGCCGCTTCCGGCTGGATCTCGGAAGCCGGCCGCGCTGGCCGCTGTCGCATCTGCAAACTTTCATCCTGGCGCTGGTGATCGTCGACGCGATCGTCGTCGGCTGGCGCAACGACTTCGTCCGCCTTTTCCCGCAGACTGCCGCGTTCTACGCCCTGACCGGGCTGTCGGTGAACCTGCGCGGCGTCGATTTCGCGGGCGTCACGACGATTGCGGAGCAGCACGAGGGCGTGCCGATCCTGGTGGTCCAGGGCAACATCGCCAACACGACCCGCAAGGTCGTCGACGTGCCGCGGATCAAATTCATCGCCCGCAACGCCGCCCGGCAGGAAATCTATTCCTGGACCGCCGCGCCGGCGCGCACCGTGCTTTCGCCGGGTGAGGTCATCCCATTCCGCAGCCGGCTCGCCTCGCCGCCGACCGACGCCCAGGACGTGCTGGTGCGCTTCGTCAATCGCCGCGACGTGCTCGCCGGAACGCGCTGAGATCGGGTCCGTCCATGGCGCGCATTCTCATAGCCGAAGACGAAGACGCCCTGCGCGCGCTTTGTGCGCGCGCTCTCGCGAGCGAAGGCCACGAGGTCAAATCCGCTTGCGACGGCAGCGAGGCGCTCGATCTGCTGGCGGGCGAGCAAGGTCGCTTCGACCTCCTGCTCACCGACATCCGCATGCCGCTCATGGACGGCATTGCGCTCGCGCTCGCCGCGGCGCGCGACTTCCCTGATCTGACGATCCTGCTGATGACCGGCTATGCAGACCAGCGCGAGCGCGCCCACGGCCTCGACGCCATCATCCATGACGTGATCGCGAAGCCGTTTACGGTCGGGGTGCTGCGCGCCACCATCAACGAGGCGCTGGCGGTGCGGGCGCGTTTTTAAAGCGCGCGTAGTCGATTGCTGGCCGCGAAAGGACCGCGCTGCGCCCGCGTTCAGCCGTCATCCGACAACGCATAAGGCCGAGGCAACGGCTCGACCGGCAGCTCAGGATGCGGGCGGCCGAAATCAGGCGCCGCCGAATCCTGTCCGATCTCGACGATGCCGCGGCGGATCGCGCGGGTGCGGGTGAAGTGGTCGAACAGGGCGTTGCCGTCGCCGCGGCGGATCGCGCGGGTCAGCTGCGAAAGGTCTTCGCTGAAGGTGCCAAGCATTTCCAGGACCGCGTCCTTGTTGGCGAGGAACACGTCGCGCCACATGGTCGGATCCGAGGCAGCAATGCGGGTGAAGTCGCGAAAGCCGCCGGCGGAGAATTTGAGCACCTCGGAGCGCGTGACTTCGGCCAGCTCGTCGGCGGTGCCGACGATCGTGTAGGCGATGAGGTGCGGCAGGTGGCTTGTTATCGCCAGAACGAGGTCGTGATGCGCCGCCGGCATGGTCTCGACATGGGCGCCAAGTGCGCGCCAGAACGCGGCGAGCTTTTCGACTGCGGCGGGGTCGGCGTCGTCGGGCGGCGTGAGGATGCACCAGCGCCCTACAAACAGTTCGGCGAAGCCGGCGTCGGGGCCGGAATTCTCGGTGCCGGCGACCGGATGGGCGGGGACGAAATGCACGCCGTCCGGGAGATGCGGAGCCATGTCGCGCAGCACCGCGGCCTTGACTGAGCCGACATCGGAGATCGTGGCGCCGCGCTCAAGATGCGGCCCGACCTCCTCGGCAACGGCGCCGCAGGCGCCGACGGGAACGCAAAGGATGACGAGGTCGGCGCCGGCGGCCGCTGCGGCGTTGGTCTCGACGACCCGGTCCGCGAGGCCAAGCTCGACGACGCGTCGCCGCGTCGCCGCTGAGCGCGCAGTGGCGACGATCTCGCCCACCACGCCCTGCGCGCGCGCCGCCCGCGCGATCGAGGAGCCGATGAGGCCGACGCCGACCAATGCCAGGCGTCCGAACAGCGGAGCGGATTTGGTCACAGCGTCACGCCGCCCTTGCCAGGAAATCCTTGAGCGACGCCACCGCCAGGCGGTTCGCCTCTTCGCTACCGACGCTCATGCGCAGCGCGTTCGGTAGCTTGTAGGCGCCGACCTGGCGCAGGATCAATCCGCGCGCGGTGAGAAAAACATCCGCGTCCTTGGCGGTGCGGCCCTTCGCTTCCGGAAAGTGGATCAGCACGAAGTTGGCGACGCTCGGGGTCACCTTCAGCCCGAGCTTCTCGATCTCGGCCGTGAGCCAGGCGAGCCAGTGCGCATTGTGCTCGCGCGCGCGCTCCTGGTGCTCCGCGTCCTCGATCGCGGCGATGCCGGCGGCAATCGCCGGCGCATTGACGTTGAACGGTCCGCGGACGCGGTTGACGGCGGCGACGACATGCGCGGGCCCGAACATCCATCCGAGGCGAAGGGCGGCAAGACCGTGGATCTTGGAGAACGTGCGGGTCATGACGACGTTCTCGCTGGTGGCGACGAGCTCGATGCCGGACTCGTAGTCGTTGCGCCGGACGTATTCGGCGTAGGCGGCGTCGAGCACGAGCAGTACCTGCGGCGGCAGGCTGCGGTGCAGCCGCTTGACCTCGTCGAAGGAGACGTAGGTGCCGGTCGGATTGTTCGGATTGGCGAGGAAGACCACTTTCGTCTTCCTGGTCACGCAGCCGAGGATCGCATCGACGCTCGCCGTACAGGCGGTCTCCGGCGCGACGACCGGCGTAGCTCCGGTGCCGCGCGTCGCGATCGGATAAACGAGAAAGCCGTGCGTGGTGTGAATCGCCTCGTCGCCGTCGGCGAGATAGGCGCGCGCCAGCAAATTCAACAGATCGTCGGAGCCGGCGCCGCAGACAATGCGGTCCGGATCGAGCCCGAAGGCGCGCCCGATGGCATCGCGCAGGTCGGACGCCGCGCCGTCGGGATAGTCTTCAAGGTGCGCGCCCACCGCCTTGTAGGCCGCGACCGCACGCGGGCTTGGCCCGAGCGGCGTCTCGTTCGACGACAGCTTGAACACCTTGGCGACGCCCGCCGCGCTGCTTTTGCCGGGCACGTAGGCCTCGATGTCGAGCACGCCGGGCCGGGGTTTCGGGTATGCGTTCATTGTCATTCGCTCGTGTCTTCTTGTCCGCCTCCGCCAAGCGCGGGGAGGGGCGGCTGCATGAACTCGTGCGCAAGCCTTGACTGATCCCGACCGGCGCGCGGAGCTTGTCACCGTGCCGGCCACTCCGGCCCGGGACTCGTTGGTTCGCCACCTCCCCCGCGAGCGGGCGGAGGAAATTATTGTTTCGGCGGCACCGTATAACGGGTCGCGTGGCTGCCGACGAGGGCTCTCGAGCGGATGGAGGCGCCCGTGCGGAGGAGGGCATCCGCAACAGGGTCGATCCCGCCCTGGGCGACCGAGACGAGCAAGGCCGCGCCGTCGAAGGCGCGGTCGGGGACCGCGATCGCGTCCGCGAGCCCGGCCAGACTGTCCACCGACGCCGCGCTCCAGCCAGAGACGCGCACGCTCCAGACCTCGGTCTCAGTCACCATCGCGTCGGCGGCGACGCGCGAGATCACGAACACCGGCATCCCAGCCGGGTGATCGGAACGCTCGACGAACGGCAGCCGCGCGATGATTTTCGGCGCGGCGGCGAATTCCAGCGCCGTCCACCACGGCCCGGCGCCGGCGATGGCGAAGGCGGGAACGAGGCCGAGATCGCCTTTCGATTCCGAGACCGCCTCGACGACGCTCGCCGCGCCCATGTGCGCAACGAACGGCACGGTGAAGCCGAAATGGAAGCGCGCAGTATCGCGCATGAGCGCGTCGCCGGCGGAGAGGTCGGCGCGCACCGCGAACGGCGCCTGCACATAGGTGAAGGTCGAGATGATGACGCGCCAGATGCTTTCGACCGTGTCGAGCGGAAGGCTGCCGTGGTGGCGCTGCACCAGCCGGCGCATCATATCGGCCTCCCGCGCCGGGCGAAACGCCGAGCCGGATTCCTGGGTCTTCTTCACCGCGATCAGGCGGTCGATGATCTCGCCGCGCTCGATCAGGAGCGCGTGCATCGCCTCGTCGATGCGGTCGATGTCCCGGCGCAGATCGGCAAGCGACATTGGCTGCTGGTGCGGTGGCTTCGGCATTGGTCCGGCTCGGCGCCTCAAAAACGCGCTGATTGATAGGAGCGGCCAAGGTTGAAAGCAAAGGAAAATCAAAGACCAATCGAGTAAATCGTTGACTCCGCCGGCGAGCGGCCTATTTACGCCCCTTCGACCGCCAAAGCGGCGGGGCGCCACAACGCCGGGAAGCGCCATGGCTGAAGCCTACGCCACGCTCGATCGCGCCGACCGCAAGCGCGAGGCGGACCATCCGCATTCGCTGCTCGTGCGTTTTCCCGCCAACAATCCGTTGCGGCTCGATGCCGGGGTCGACTTCGCCCCGCTGCAGATCGCCTATCAGACCTACGGCACGCTCAACGCCGCACGCAGCAATGCCGTCCTCGTCTCCCACGCGCTCACCGGCGATCAGCATGTCGTCAACGAGCATCCGGTGACCGGCAAGCCGGGCTGGTGGGACACCATGGTCGGGCCCGGCCGGCCGATCGACACCGAGCGCTATTTCGTCATCTGCCCCAACGTCGTCGGGGGCTGCATGGGCTCGTCCGGCCCCGCCTCCACCAACCCCGCCACCGGCATGCCGTGGGGCCTCGACTTTCCCGTCATCACCGTGCGCGACATGGTGCGGGCGCAGGCGATGCTGCTCGACTATCTGGGCATCGACTCGGTGTTCGCGGTTGCCGGCGGCTCGATGGGGGGCATGCAGGTGCTGCAATGGGCGGCGAGCTACCCGCGGCGGGTATTCGCGGCGCTGCCGATTGCCGCCTCGACCCGGCATTCGGCGCAGAACATCGCCTTCCACGAGGTCGGCCGCCAGGCGGTGATGGCCGATCCGGATTGGCGCGCCGGCCGCTATTTCGCCGAAGGCACCAACCCGCGCCGCGGGCTTGCCGTCGCGCGCATGGGCGCGCACATCACCTACCTCTCGGACGCCGCGCTGCACCGGAAGTTCGGCCGCCGTTTCCAGGACCGCGACAACCCGACCTTCTCCTTCGACGCCGACTTTCAGGTCGAATCCTATTTGCGGCACCAGGGCATCACTTTCGTCGAGCGCTTCGACGCCAATTCCTATCTCTACCTCACCCGTGCCATGGACTATTTCGATCTTGCCGGCGACTACGATGGCGTCGTCGCCAATGCGTTCCGCGGCGCGCCGACGCGGTTCTGCGTCATCTCGTTCACCAGCGACTGGCTGTTCCCGACGACGGAATCGCGCGATATCGTCCACGCGCTCAACGCCGCCGGCGCGCGCGTCTCATTCGCCGAGATCACGACCGACAAGGGCCATGACGCCTTCCTGCTCGAAGAGCCGGAATTGTTCGCCATCGTCCGCGGTTTTCTGGAAGGGGCCGCCAAGGCGCGCGGCCTGCCGCCGGCGCGGAGGTGAGCGATGCTCACGCGCCTCGAGCATGATCTCACCATGGCGGAAGCCGCCCGCGGCCGGGGCGGCTCGCGCGTCGATTTGCTCGTCGTCGCCGACATGGTGCAACCCGGCGCCCGCGTGCTCGACGTCGGCTGCGGCGACGGCGAGCTGCTGCGGCTCTTGGAGACGCGCGGCGTCGACGGCCGCGGCATCGAGCTCTCGCGCGAGGGCGTGAACCGGTGCGTCGCCAAGGGCCTCGCCGTGATCCAGGGCGACGCCGACACCGACCTCGAAGACTATCCCAACGACGCCTTCGATTTCGTCATCCTGTCGCAGACGCTGCAGGCGACGCGGCGGCCGCGGGTCGTGCTCGAGCACATGCTGCGCATCGGCAGCTACGCCATCGTCTCGTTCCCGAACTTCGGCCACTGGCGCATCCGGCTGCAGATCGCGCTCGGCGGCCACATGCCGCACACCGACAATCTGCCCTATGCCTGGTACGAAACGCCCAACATCCATTTCTGCAGCATCAAGGATTTCCGCCAGCTCTGCGGCGTCGCCGGCGCCGAGATGGAGGAGGCGGTGGCGCTCAATGCCTGGGGCCGGCGCATGCGGCTGAAAATGCCGTGGTGGTTCTGGAACTTGTTCGGCGAGCAGGCGGTGTTTTTGCTGAGCCGGCGGGGCTAGGCCCAGGCGCCACCTCGGCGCCGTTGCGCCTGCGCCAGCCACGGAGGTGACGCAGCAGCGGCTAACATGCGTTCTCGACGGGCACGAAGCGGCGGGCGCGAAGGCTCGCATCCGCTCGCCAGGCTTCGCGGGATCGCCCGCGTCTCACGTCCGGTTGTTGGTGCAGGTCGCGATCATTGCCCAACGTGAACGACCGGCCGCTTTCACTTGTCCCGGGCTGCGGTGGACGCATCAACAGGCGATGGCATATGGTGGCGTAACCTTCATCGTTCAGACGGTCGTGTGTTTGAGTTGCGATGAAGCCGTCCGGCCGCGCGGGTGCGCGGGTGGCGCGGGCCCGTAGCTCAATGGTCAGAGCCAGCGGCTCATAACCGCTTGGTTGGAGGTTCGAGTCCTCCCGGGCCCACCACTTGTAAATTTTACCATTGAGTTCATTTATCTTTTTCCCCTGAGTGTCGCACCTCATACAAAGGTGCGACAATAGAAGTTCGCTTGTCGTTCTCAAGCTTCGACATTGCTTCAATCGACAACCTGCGCCGGTCTGCGGCTCTGGTGTAAAGCGCCGCCATGGTACCCCCTTGCCAACCAAAGATCGCCTCAAGTTGTGCCACCGTAGCTCCAGCATTGGCCGCACGCGTTGCCGCTATCTTTCTGACGCCATGAGCCGACCCAGGTATACCTGCGGTACGGCAGGCATCTCTGAACAAATTGCCAAAGCTTTCTTTCGTGAGAGGATTGCCGTTTTCGCCCGCGATAAACGTCAGGTCCCCGCAAGGACCAGCTGCGAGCGTTTCGGCGAGCACAGGCAAGATCGGAAGTGTGACCACCGTGTCGGTCTTCTCCGTCTTGAGCGTCGCGATACCATTGCGGATATGCTGCCGCCCAAGGCGAACGGCGTCCCCCCGACGCAATCCAGTATAGAGCAGTACATCACAAGCCATACCCTTTGCCGCGTGCCGACCGGCCAGCGGTTCTCGTAGGCGGCAACGTGCTCTTCGGTCCATGGAATGAAGCCGTCGCCTTTCGGGCGCGGCGGGTTTCTCACGCCCATTGTCGGGTCGGCCTTCACAAACCCGGCCTCAAGCGCCCACCGGAATAAGCCGCGCAGAGTGTCTAGGAAATGTCGCGCCTGGAATGGTGTACCAGCACGCCGATCACGGCCTGCTGTAATCGTTGCCATAGAAATTTTTGCAAAAGCCTGATCACCCGCGGACTCTAGAATTTGCCGAAGGATGTTTTCGCGCTGTTTTTTCGTGGCGCTTGAAAGTCCTTGCCAAGCGGTCGTCTCGCGGTATCTCGCAACCAGCCAGGAAAGCGAGGTGTTTGACGGGCCCCTCTTATGACTTTTTGCCTTACCAGCAAGCGCGGCTTGGTACTCGGCGTCAAACTCTGGCGTGCCGTACTTCGAGCGTAGCCGCGTTCGCTTCCCGGAACGCCGCACATACCACACGGCATTGCCATGTCGGTTCACTTCTCGCGAAAGATAGGGTGGCCGTGGGCGCGGCATCATATCCATCACAGGACGATCTCCCCATCAGGTTCAAGGGCCTTCGTCTGGGGTGTGGATAGCTTCACGATTACCGATTGCTCGCCAATTTTCACCTCGACCTCGGACGCGCCAGCCTGCTTCGCCGCGCGGATTATGCGCGCTACATCGGCCTGGGTCATCTGAGCGGGGCGCCGGGGCATGGTCACGCTGTCAGCTGCGATTGCTGCGAGAGCGGCGCCCGCCGAGGCGGCGGGGCTGTGCTCCAGCCTGGACAATGATAGGGCGGCTATTAGTCATAGCTGCCTCACCACGAGCCCTGCAGGAAGTGCAGCAACTGCGGAAACCCATTTCAATTTACCGGTTGGCTTCCCGGCTTCCTGCGCTTTCTGCACTTTCTGCATCACCGATAGAGAAAAGCTTGGGATTGATCCGCCACCGATGCCGCGCTCTACCCATTGTTTGAGTACTCTCCTTGCGCAGCCATCCAGCCTTGGCCAGGCTTTCGAGCAGGTCATGTGTTTGCTCCGCGTCGATGCTCTGAGCGAGAGCGTCTCGCCGGATGTCCTTGATCGATACCTCTTTCAGGTTCCGGGCGGCAATCCACCGCAGAACACGACGTGCATTGGCGTGGCGCTCGTTTAGGCCGATTTGCCGGAGTGCCGCTCGACTGTGCGGCCAGAAGTAGTCTCGGACAAGCCACACAGCGTTCTGTAGGAAGGGGTTCTCAATCAGGTTCGGCTCCTCTCCACCGGGCATTGCCCAGTTGAGATAGGCAAGGGTACCGGCTAGGCGGAGCACGTGCGCCGGCATCTTGCTCCACCATTCTCGCTCACGACCATCCAAGCTGTGCTTACCGGCATGCACATACTGCCGGAACTGCTCAAAGCTTTCGGTCGCCTCTGTCGATAGGAAAATAGACCGGGGTACAAATTCGCCGTCTGCGTCATGGCCGCTATCGAGCCCAACGATGCGCGTAATGGCGTTGATGATTTCAGGCTCTGTTTCCGTTACGTCGTTGGTCAAGCGGCGATAGCCGGGCTCCGGTGGCCATGCAAAAAGAACGCGGGCATACATGCCATCATGGTCCCCCTTAAATGATCGACCTAACTTGTCGGGCTGCAGCCCACCGACGACGCCGACCAACAGATGGTCAACGACAATAGGCGGTCGCCCCATGCGCTCTACCGTGTAAGAGTCCCCATTCCAAGCTTCCAGCCAGAATTCATTGTCTTGACCACCCGAGTATCGGCTCATGTTGAGGAAGAGGCTCGCCAGCTCATCCGACAGCATGAGCATTCCCTGTGGTCGCGCCTGTAAGAGAACGGCAAGGCGTTCAATCGTTGAGTCGGATACGTACAGCCTTGGCGCCACAAATGGTCCCGGATTCACGGCTTCCACAGGCATCATCGGTTCAGATGCTACCGTGCTGCGATACTGGTCAAACGGCACCACTTTTTGTTCTGTGAGCTTTTCAATCTCTTTCTTCCACAATGTGCGCGCGGCTTTAGCTGCTTCGATGCGGCTCTCATGGGCGCGTTGCTGTTCGGCAATCTTAGGCTTGCGATCACGCTCAACCTGCGACAATGCACGCTTCGTTGCGTTGATGCCCGGTGTCTTGGAGGTCCCAGAAAATCCGACAACTGCTGCCCAACACGTCATCGGCTCAGTCCATGGCCTGGATGCTTTCACGCGTCGGGCGGTTCCGATAAGGCTGGAAATGATCCCCAGCATTGGAACGGCGACGTGCGCCACGGTCGCACCAGCACCGTGTGCAGCGCGCTCTACCCAGTCCCGGCAGATGTCGGGCAAGGCTTCAATAGGAAAAATTGGCAATTCGCCACGTCGATCATCGAGGATGGACCAATCCGGTTCTTCCCAATCATAAGCCGCTTCATCTCTAGGAGCGCGCTCGCTGGGGCCAACACTCCGGTGACGGGTTTCCTCCATCTCTGCGCCGCTGGCCCATTTGCTATAGCTGCGCTCGACTTCGGAGCGCAGTCGATTCTCATATTTTTTTGCAATCCCGTTCGGATATTTCGTCAACACCTCCTCGATCTCGTCGATCGATAAGCCCGCATTGGCGGCTCGAAAGACAACCGACTGAAAGGCCTCGCTGCGCTGGCGCTCAGGAGCTCCGTTTCTGATCAGATCATTAATCCCGAGTTCGCGGAAATTAAAATTGCCTTGGCTGGTTAGGCCCAATGGCTTCCCGCTGTACTGCGCAATAAGATTGTCGATTTGGGAATCGATATTTGACAACGCGGCGCAGTGACCGATCTCCAGAGCCGAAATAGTTATGTAACGTACTGCATGGCGGTATATTTCGATCTTGGCGCCGTTACGTCCCTCGACCTTGTAATTTGTGTGCGTTTCTTCGCCAGAGCCCATGCCGATAACGCGAAGGCCTGTGCCTGAAACTGTGGTCTCGACGTAGGAATCTGTCTGATCGATGATAGCCTGTGCCCACAGTTCAATTTCGCCAGTTGCCGGATCGCGACAGTGGTCCAGATCGATAGCGGCTATATCCGTTCCGGTAAGTGCAAAGCCGACGCCATCAGCTTCACCGGCTTTAACAGCCGCAACCGCCGCCGCGTAAGATGACCATGTCGCCTCGGCGTTGTTACGAGCCATGCGACATGGAAACTGAGATTGAAATGGTGGCTTGGTCCATTTGCCGCTATCATTTTTAGTCCAGCGCCAAATAACCCAATTCGACATTGCGCTAAGCGGTGCAAGCGCAGCTGGCAGGCAGCCGATGTCGCCGCTATATGTTACTGGATTTGTATTCGTTGTGTGCATCTTCAAAAACCAGGAAAACAAATCTCCGGCGAGCTAGGTCGGGTGGACAAACCTATTGACGCAAGAATCGCGAATTGATTCAAGGCTGCTCTTTGCGGAGGGCAGCCTTGATTCGCGGACTGATGACCGACGATGAGTGGGCGTACTTCGAACCGTTCCTGATCCATCGCGGCGGCGGCCGGCCGCCACGCAATCATCGCCGCGTGCTCGACGCGGTGTTTTGGTTGATGCGAACCGGCGCACCATGGCGCGACCTGCCGGAGGGCTTCGGCAACTGGAATTCGATCTTTAGGCAGTTTCGGCGGTGGGCCGACAGTGGCGTCTGGGACGTGATCCTGGAAGGGCTCGCGGGAAGCGGAGTGTCGGACGCCGCGCTGCAGATGATCGATGCGACCATCATCCGTGCGCATCATTGCGCAGCCGGTGGAAAAGGGGGGCCGAGCGTAACGCGCTCGGTCGCTCGCGTGGCGGCTTCTCAACCAAAATCAACGCCCGCACCAATGCCGAGGGTCTGCCGATCGGCGTTGTGATTACGCCCGGGCAGGCACACGATGTCACCGCGTTTCCGGCCTTGATGCAGGAGATCGACTGCGATCCGGAACAGATGCTCGGTGACAAGGGCTACGACAGCGAAGCCGTCCGCAACGACATTGAGGAACGTGGTGGTGAAGCCGCAATCCCCAGCACTGCAACCCGGAAAATACAGCATGCCGTCGACAAGGCTCTCTATGCCCTGCGCAATCGCATCGAGCGCTTCTTCAATCGTGCGAAGAACTCACGCCGTGTCGCCACCCGCTACGACAAGCTGATCGAGAGCTTCGCCGCCTTCGTGCTGCTTGCCTGCATCCAAATCTGGATTAAGTTTGTCCACACGACCTAGTCTCGCCGGAGATTAACCGGAACTAGAACCCAGGTGCGTCTTCGAACTCCACTTCGGCTTCAGTATCAGCTTCTGCGACTGGCGGAGCGGAGTATTGCTTGGGTGAACCCGGCTTTCGCGGTGGCCTAATGCCGACGCTATCGACAAGTTTACCTTGGAATGAAGTTTTGCCCGCTTCGAGGACGACTTTGACGCCGCCCCAATCGTCCGTTTCATCGCTTTTTGCGATAAGGGCAATTGCGTCAAATTTCGTAGGGGTGAGCACTAGGCATTTTGAGCTCTCCTCTTTGAAGTGCACTACCATTTTTTGCTGTTTGGCGGCGCTCTCGCCGACGGGCTCCATTCTTGCAAAGTCGATCGTCAGCATAATCGGCCCTCGACGAACGTCCCTCGAGTTGTAGTAGGCCGATGGGAAAATTTCATTTCTGCGCGGCATATTACCAATCTCCTTGTGAAACCGACGAAGCGGTCGGTGCGCATCCTGGACAGGTTTCCGAATTTTCGATGGCTTGCTCGCTGCACCGAATTTTGATCGGTGCGGTGGGGCTGCCAAACCTATTGACGATTTCAGTGACAAACGCCTGCGTAGAGCGCGACAGCCACCCGCGATGCGCGTCACACTGTTGGCAATGAAGCGGAGCCAAATGTGCCTTTAAGTCGGGGCTGATCACTGCCGCGATGCTTTCGCACCGTCTGCATCGATGGGGCAGCTCGACGACGAGGCCAAGCAGCCGATCGAACCGGGGCGCGCGGACGAGTTCCTCGACGGATTGCATGTGCCTTCCTATGCAGTAAATCGCAGAGGCCTCAACTTGGCTTTAGGATGAAAGCGCAGCAAGCGTTCGACACGGTACAAGCGGCAAGGAAGCGGCAATTGCCGTCGTATTGCCGCTCGGCTGCCGCTGATTGCCGTTCAGTTATGATTGATGCTTTTAAAGTAGTCGCGAAGTGAGCGCTCACTCGGCTTCCTGCGATGATCATCATCGCCTTTCAGCCACTCCCCAATGAGTCTGTTGCGCTCCTTTAAGGGCATATTATCTGGCGGAAATTTCCCTCCGAATTGCCTTGCCAGTGCCTCAACTGCCCTCCCGATATTATATTGAACATGCTTGGCGCGCTTGCGCGGTGGCAGATTGCCGGAGCTTCTGCTGCTACCCGGATTCAATGCGAGGGTTGTCGCGGTAGTCATTCCTGAAGCGCTTATGGCTGTTTCAGGTTCGCATTTGGTACCGTCGAGTCTTGGGACAGTGCCGTCGCTGGGGTGCGGCGGAAAATCTTTCTCAAGCGCATTAGACCAGAAGGTCGGACGGTGGTATCGAGATTTGTCTATCCACTGAAGGAACTCCCGTGAGGTCAGAACAACATCTAAAAATAACGGTCCGGAAGGGGAGATCACAGTCTCCTGCCACTGCTCTGCAATGGCCTCGAATGCAGGTGCGCAAATTATCGTCAGTCCAAGTGCTTGAGTCTGCATTTGGAAGCGGCACCCTCAAAGGGCGGGAAAATTCAATCGCGCCGTCATCGGCTGGGCTCCATTGCGGAGGCTCCTCCGCATCGGGGATGACAAAGGCAATAAACGGGGCGGATCTCGAATAATATGCGCGGAGAACGCTGAGACGACTTAACCCATTCGTAGCAATCAACTCGCCGCGCCACCATGCCCTGCTGATAGCGTCTCGTAGTTCTTGCGGCGACGCAGAGGGCTCTATCTCGCGTGACCAGTAATTGGCAATTTCGGCAAACGACAACTTCCGTTCAGGGGGAATCGGAAACATCACACCCCCGCAAGGTGTCCCCGCATGGTCGGTCGGCGCGGCAGCCGGGTGCGGAACCCGGCGTTCGGTGATCAGCCTAGCCGCGCCAAGAACATTCAATCGCTACACCTGAATCGATGCAATACATGTTTGCAGACGTGCCGAGAGACGCGTGGTGCGCGTGAGATCCGGCGGGTGACCACCATACCGTGCATACTGTCGGCTGAGGATACCGAGCAAACAGGGAGTTGGGGTGAGACGGCGGTCCGTCGACGACACGGACGCATGCTTAAGTCAGGTCTGTCCACCGTCAGCACTCGTGGGACAAATTAGGCAGATTGAAGAGGGGAGTGTTTCTGGCTCATCGTAGCGTTCACAGGAGCGAAGATGTAATGGCCAAAGGCGCAATTAAAGCAGGCATCACTCACGATCCTATCCTTGTGGATCTTGCGCTGCAGGGCGGTGCAGCGAGGATTAGCGAGATTGAAAAGGGCGGGTGCGAATGTCCAACCCGCAAACTTTAAGTCCGGCACAACATCGGCATTCCAGTAAAAGCCCCCGACAGAAAAAAGCCCCGGCAACATGTCCGGGGCTCAGTTCTTCCCGCCCATGAAACCACCGCGCAATGCGCTGCACTGTGCCTGTGCCGACGCTGCACTCCCGAGCAACCGCCAGCATGCCGGTGCCGGCCCGTAATTGGCCCTGGATTCGAGGTCGGCCCTGCTTGGCAGCAGGTCTGGCAGCTTGGCGATGTTGGCGGCGATGCGCCTTGCCGCCTTTCCAGGCGCTGGTGAGGTGGTCGAGGTAACGGGCGTGCTCGATGGCGGCCTCGGACAGCGCGGCGTCGCCCCACTCGTCGGGGACGCAAACAAGCGAGCCGTCGTCGGCCTCATAGAGGCGGCCGTCTCGTCGCTGCACGAGGGATCGAAATGGCCGCCCGGAAGGAGCGCGATCAGGGCAAAGGCGGTGATTGCAAATCACGGTCGCAACGCGCGACCGTGAAGTTGAGTGACCTCGGCATCGACAAGAAGCCTCGGCACCTCGATGGCTCCGCGGGGGAGGCGTCCGTCGCGCGTTTCGACCTACCCCAGGCTCGAAGCTTCGCAACCGGGCGCGGGGGGACTAAGACGGGAAGCGCAAGGGCGCTAGTCCTGTAGAAGCAATCCGTCGCCATGGACGTATGGCCGACGCTTACATGTCTTGGTACCTAGGCTATTGACCAGGTCCTCCTTAGGTGTTGGAATTTAACGAGTTGGAGTCGGGCCCCCGCGTATCACCAGACGGATCCAAGACATGCCGCTGCGTTTTTATCGTCGGTTCAATGCCGGGCCGTTTCGGATCAACCTCAGCCGGTCTGGAGTTTCGTCGAGCATCGGCCGTGGGGGCGCGTGGCTCACGATTGGCCGCGATCGCGTGCGAACGAGTGTCGGCATCCCCGGAACGGGACTTGGCTGGTATGAGCAGCGGCGGATAACTGCCGCACGCAACCCAATCCTACATATTGTGGGGATTGGGTTTGTTGTGCTCGGCATCGCAGCCGCGCTCTTGTGGCGCTGATTGCTGGCGAGAAAGCAACAAAGATTTCTCGCGATCATGGATCTCGCTAAGCAGATGAACGCGACTTCGGCCCATGTCGCCCATGATGTCAACGAATTCACGATCGCCGGGTTGACGGCGACCCCGAGCAAGATCGTCAGGGTGCCGCGGGTGGCGAAGAGTCCGGTATCGTTCGAATGCAGGCTTTCGGAGATCGTTCGGCTCAAACGCGCGGACGGCGGAAAAGCTGAGGCTTGGCTAACTCTGGGCGAAGTAGTGGCCGTCCACATCGACAAAGCCTTCATCAAGGACGGCGTCTACCAGACTGCGCTCGCGCGCCCCATCGCGCGCGCAGGGCGCCGAGGGGACTACTTCGAAATCCGTCCCGACGCCATGTTCGAAATGCCGCGGCCAGATTGAGAGATCCCATGCCTAAGGATTCGGACGCGAACTCCTAGATCAGGTTTGATGTCTGCTCAGCTCCGTACGGATTTCTGGCGAACGAAACCGGATTCTACGATAATTGCACAGCAAAAACGCCGGAGCCGTTGACGTCTCATACGCGTCACGACCGGCACCGAGGCCGGATGTCGGCCCTTGCCTTGATAGCATTGCAAACTATTTCGGACCCCGAAGCGAGCAACATTTTTCCGCATCAAGCCCCGCGAATGGAACTTTGATTCAAGAAACTGCTGTTCCAGTTATTGCCTATAAATTTGCTGGCATTCCAATCGGGAACGAGCCAGACGGATTTGGTCGCTGAGCGGAGTGCGACCCGCCAGCTATGACATCTCGGCGTATTTGGCGGACTGGCGCACCTTTCATGCAGCGATTCGCGCGAGAGTGCCCGGCGCTCTCATTCGCCGGACCCGACGTTTCCGGCGCCACTGATTGGATTGCCGCATTTGCGCAGGCGATGCCGGAGGGACTGGTACACTTGACCTTTTCGGATCGTTGAAACGAATTCCATTTACGATGAAGGTCAACAAGGCGTTAGTGACACGCTCGGCGCGGCTCTCTGGGGCCTTGAACTCATGTTCCAAGCTGCAGCAGCGGGAGCAGCCGGAATCAATTTCCATGGCGGGATTCACAGCCCCCGGGCGAGCGATGACAAAGCCTATACACCGATTGCAAGAATGGGTAACCGCTATCGCGCGGCGACGCTCTACTATGGCATGCTCATGTTTGCGCAGGCTGCGCCAGGCTCGCTAATTCCGGCGCAGCTTGCGCCGGACACGAGCGGCCTCAAGGCGTTCGCCGTTCGCGCGCCGGACGAAACGTTATGCGTCTGTATCAACCAGAACATCACGCGCGACGAGCGCGTGGCGATCGATTCGGGGCGAAGTTTTACTGCCGCGTCCGTGTTGCGGCTGGCAGGACCAGCCATCGATGCCACCGGCGGGGTGACGTGCTTCATCGTCAAGCGGCCGGCGCAGGGCGCGATGATCGGGGCGGGCACGCCGACGAAGGCGGAGGCTCCGGCGCCCGAGGCTGACGATGTTTTGTAACGTCGTCACAGGTGGCGTTGCGCCGCAACCGAGGACGTTGCGCCGCAAACAGGCTTTTCCGCTACCAATGCCAGTGCCAGCGCGACCGCGGAGCCGAGCAATTCACCCCACAGGACGATGCGCTCGGCGGGATAGCGCGCGATGGCAAAGGCATAGGCCGCCGCGGCGTCCGCGATGAGGCCTGTCTCTGTGGGCCGCCCGCTCGAGCCGCCATAGCCGCGGTAGCTAAGGGCCACCAGCCCGCTACCGTCGGCGGTGAGCGAATCGAAAGCGGTCGGCCCTCCACCGCAGTGAACCGCCGTTGCCGTGCTGCACGGCGGACGAACGACGTCGCCTCCGGGCAGCCCGAGCGGGCAATCTCCGCGATCGCGCTCCCGATGCTCGCGCATGCCGTTGTGGGTCTGACGTCGCGATCCGACGATCGTCACGTCGCTTCACGCTGTGCAGGCGGTCAGTTGGCGCCAAGGAAGTCTCCTCTGCTCCATAACCAGCATTTTCTGTGACCTTTGTCACACAATTCCGGGAGAGGTTCGCTTCTAATGACGCGCCAACAAATTGCGGTGAGGCGCAGCGGCATGCTGCGGCGGCGGACTTGAGTCGGCTCCTGCTGGTTTACTACCGCCGGGGTGCAGGGGGGAACAATGGTTGCAGGATCGGTCGTGGTGGTCGGCGTGGCCGTTTTTGGGTGTTCGATGATGGCAACAATGGCGTCGGTGTCGGCGCAGCAAATCGGCAATTCGCAGGGGCCTTCCGATGCCCCCTCGACCCCGGGGACCGGGAAACCAACGCGCGCCAATCCAGCTCCTCTCGTTATTGCGTGCAGCGGTGCTTTCGCCAGGGATTCACACCACCTCAAGCTCGCCATGACCTACGATCGGAAGAACGTTGACTTCGGCGAAGTCGATGCCGGGTCTGGCAAGAGCATGGCTTCGATCATCTACCCCAGTGACCCGAAGCGTCGGCTCGAAGTCTGGTGGTCGGACGTGGACAAGCGCAAGAACCTTTATCTTATTGCGATCAATGGTTCTTCGACCTGGACGGGTCCAGGCGGATTGCGCCTTGGTCTCAGTCTTGCGGATTTAGAAAAGCTAAATCGTAAACCGTTTAAGCTCAGAGGCTTCGATAAGGACAAAACAGCCACGGTGAGCGACTGGGACCACGGTGCGCTCGCTGCGCTCTCCGGGGGGCTGCAAGGCCGGTGTCATTTTGAGTGCCGAAGCCAAAGCGCCGCCCGAGGTTCTTGCCGTCTTGCCAGTTGATCGCGAATTTTCCTCCGCCGATGAGGCGCTGCGCGCTGTGAGACCGTCGGTTACCGAGATACTCATTGGGTACTAGGCGGCGCGCTAATGGACCGCCCCATCACGCGGTGGGTCAAGTGATAGCAACTCTGAAGACTCTGGTCGCGGTACCGTTTCGGGGGTGCGCACGCGCTCGGTAAAGTCACAATAGGCGAAATCTAACCCCGTAACCGAGGCCCGAAAACTTTGATCACTGGTTTTGCTAAAAGCAAAGCACAGTTCGGTGCGATTGAGTGAAGCGCAGACTGTTTCGCCTGTAAGCTTGAGCGTTTCCGCCGGCAGCCATACCGGGCGGGGCTGTTCCGAGCCGTGGAATTGGATAGTCCCAATTACCGAGCCGTCATCGTAGACACGGGCAGCCCCACGCGATCCATCGGCACAAATGAATGTGAACAGCTTACCAACAATAAACCGCCGCGCTGCCTCGGCATCAAGATTTTCGGCCAGCGCTGGGCTGAATGAGAGCAAGGCGACAACTGCAACCGCATGCCGCGCGACCATATCGCTCTTCCCCTGTATCGATGAGGCGCCGACTGTTCAGAGCGGTCCAGTGGTCGGGCCAACGGCCTCACTGTCAAGCGGGTTTGCTGTCCGAAACTCGCAAGAAATGACACGGCAAGGAAGCCCTCGCGCCTGCCCTGCGTGGTTCAGGTCAGCCGCGGGCCTATTCACGGGGTGGGCATGCCGGGAGTCATCTCGACCACCGACTAAATGCCTCGCCATGAGTCAGCCGTGGCCATGGGCTCGTTTTGGATGTCCAGGGCTCCCCAAGGACTGCCCGCCATCAAAACGCACCAGCGACTCTTAGAATGTCCTCACGGCCCGGGGCCGGGCTTCCCGCTGATCTGCGATGTGTGGTCGGGGCCCCCTCCGCAGCGCGGCACTCTATTTCCCGGCGTGATGCCACTGATGGTGGCGCTTCTCGCCGCAGTGATTCTGAAAGAGGCATTCTCGCTACAAAAGAACATTGGCTTGGTCTTGATCTCTTAAAACGCGACTGCGGCCTAAGCGGTGGTGGGTGGCGGATGTCTAACCCGTTAAAGGGCCACCGAAGCGCGTATGTAATGGCGCTGCACGTGCTGGCCTATGATCTCACCCGTGTCATTAACATCATGGGCACTAATGCCAGGTCTCGCGTTTCGCGGCCGAACCCAAGGCCGCAGCGGCCGGAGCCGGAGCTCGTGCGCGTCAATCTCTAAAGTGAAACTAAAACATCTTCTGTGCGTGTAAAGGGGTTGGCGCCGAGCCGAACGCCCCGCATAACTCAGCGGAGGCCGCTGCTCAGCAACGCTTGACAGAAACTGAGGAGCAGATTGCCAGCGACCTGCCGTACCGGAGAAGCCGCAATCGGGCCGCATGATGCAGTGTGCCGTTGCTCGGCGCGCATTAGCGTGCAGCACGATCTAGCGCTGCGGCGCAGGAACAATCTCCGAGGCGCCGGACGCGTTATACGCGGTAGCCAGAACAAGAACCTTCGTACCGACTGGGGTGCGGTTGTAAAGATCGGCAATGTCATCATTGGTCAAACGGATGCAGCCGGATGAAACGTTCTGGCCGATAGTCCACGGCTCGTTGGTGCCATGGATCCTGTATAACGTGTCTTTGTTGCCCTGCCAGAGATACAACGCCCGTGCGCCTATCGGGTTTTCTGCGCCACCGGGCATCCCTATTCCGCTCTGGAGTTGCGTCATGTGTTCTCTGAGCTCGGGCTTCCGCTGCAGCATTTCAGCGGGTGGGTACCAATCCGGCCACTCCTGCTTGCTGTGAACGGTAGCCAAACCCGACCACCCAAATCCTTCTCCGCCGACGCCGACGCCGTAACGGATCGCTTGTCCGCCGCCCTGTACCAGGTAGAGAAAGTGACTTCCCGGATCGATAACGATTGTGCCCGTCGGGACAGGTGTCGGATAGGTCACGATCTTACGCGCAAAGGCCGGATCCGCCTGCCGCGACACCGGAGTAGTCGTGGTCGTCGCGCAGGCGACCAGACCCATCAGTGCCATCGCGAGCACGCCCCCTGCGACGAGGGCTCGCACCGGCTCCTCGGACTTCATGCACACCCTCCTAAGCACACCGCTAGTCTGCAAATCTGCCCCTAGGGTAATGTTGGATTTTACGGCCAGATGAAACGCCTCACCAGGCCCGTGCCCGCAGTCTGCTTTTGGCCGCGCTTCAGCCTAGCCCGCCACCCTCGAAACAAAGAAGCCCGGCTGAAGGCCGGGCTCTCTACGCGGATTTTTAGCGCAGAACCTCTCCCCAACGGAACGCCCGGTGACGCTTTAGCGTTATACTGTCTCGACTTCGCGCACTTGCCCACCGGACCGAATTCCCCAATTCGCTTCGGCGCTGCAGTGTCGTTACGCGGCATATTCTCGCCTGCATCCCGCAGCTTCACCTCACTGCGTGGAAGGCATCGCTTGAGTTCCATTCCATATTTTAGCGCCTCAATGAAAATTCGATGTTCGGAGTTTTTGACGCCATCGACCTCGACTATGTAAAGCTCCCCACTGCGGTCGGCTGTTCGCTTGGCATGACAATGCACCCCTACCGTAACAGCAGTATTGAAGCAGTATGCGGTGCAGAGGTCTCGGCGGTTCGACAGTTTCGCTTAACACTGTGTTAACGACAACCTGCCGCGGAGATATGGCGGCGACAACCTCATCCGAGTTTTGCCTTCTGTATGAACATTGTTTGTTATAAAACTGCCACGGTCCGGAAGCACCCTCGTAATCCTATCTCGGGTGGGTATGGACGGGCATGACTGCAAAAGCACTTTATCATTGTCCCAACTGCCGCGCGGTGCTGATAGCCGCTCGAATTTCGAGGTATATCAACGAGCGTTGCATGAGCAACCTGTGGTGCTGTGAGGCCTGCGGACACGAACATGAAACGCCCGCTGTCTTTTCACATGGGAGCAAGCGCTGCACTGCCAAAAGCCATGTCGATTTTTAGTTGATGGCGCAGCTTCGCTTTTGACAAACAACTATTCATCCGCTCTTGGAGAGAACTCGAAACAGGTCAGGTAGTGCAAGCTGTAGATTTACTTGTGTGACGAGTTGCTTGCTCGGATCGCGCGCACTTTGACATTATGATCTGCGAACTGATCCTTGAGCCGTAACGCCGCTTTCAATGCATCCGTAAAACGGATCCCTTCTCGGGTCCGAAGCATCTTTAAGGGCTATGCCAACAGCTATAGTGGACCCAGATCAACGCAACTTCGTTCTCTCATGCTGAATCCGTCAGTGACACAAGTTTGAAGTATCGATTTCGAAGGCGACGCCTCATGCGCTCGATCTGAGCATCATGACCAAGAATAATATGGATAAGAACGGAAGCGCCGCATTCAGCGCAATGATTATAGGCGCTAGAAGATTCTTGTCGATAAAACTTTTTGGGGCTGTGGGAGCCGAGGTTGTAAGCGACGGCTGAGCTGATGGACTGGTAGCCGTTTTCGCGTCGGCGGCACGCTTTGGGCCTTCAATATTCGGTTGCGCCGCCGGGCTTGTTTGAGCGGATAGGTTGCCATGCAGATTGGGACCCATAGTGCCACTCGGAGGCGTCTTCGGCCATGGGTCCTCCATCCATGGCGTTTGCCTCGTCCGGGCTGGTTGAGCGGATGAATTATTGGACAAATTGGGTTCCGCTGCGTCGCTTGGTGGCGGTTCACGAGTTGGTTCTTCAACGTTTGGCGCCTGCACCGTCGCGGGTGACGGCTGAGCTACTTCAGATGTTTTCAGCAGTCTGAACTCTAAAGTGCTCGTATAGTCGTGAAAAGTCTGGCAATTTCGTCCGATGCGCGGAGCCTGACCTGTCAGCACAATCCTTCCGCCGTTATCCAGAATGGGCCCTTTGACGTGGAATGGAACTTGCCCGCATTGCGCGTTGAAGATATATGCTGTTCCGGAGATTTGTCCGTCGTTGATTTCACCTTTGAATAGGACATCGTCGGGGTGCGCTCCAGCTTCCAACATTCCAGGACGCGGCTTCTGATAATGTAACTCTCTCGAAGAGCCGATTGCGATCAAATACATTATTGAGCCGTTATGGTCCCAAAGCGTACGTTCAGCCGGGGGCGACGCGTCTTGCGGTTGAGCATATAGGCTCGTACTAAAGAAGAGTGGGATCGTCCAAAGAAATATGAATTGCTTCGGCATTAGATTGACCCGTCATGCACGTTTTCGTATCACTCGCGACTACGAGTTGTCATTTTTGAGACTTGGGCGCCTTTCATCGCACATTGGCCTGGGAAATTCCAAATTGGCGGGCAATTCGCGGGGAGTGCCGGAGGGATGAGCGCTCTCAAGCGGCAAACTCGTCGAGCGGCGCCTTCGCCTCCTTCAGATCGAGCGTATCAAACCCTTCAGTAAACCAGCCGTAGACCGGAGCGAGAAGATCGCGGGCCTCATCCTGCTTGCCTTGATCGCGCCAGAGCCGAGCCATGCTCATCGCAGCACATAGTTCCCAGGACTTTGCCTGCTGCGCCCGCGCAAGTAAACGCTCAAAATAGCTTTCCGCTTTGGCGGCGTCCGGACGCTGTTGCAGAAGCCCGATTTCGCCGCCAATGCGATTGATCTCGGCCCCCCACGATTACGTGGCCGGCTAGCGGCAGCGGGCTCAGGAGATGTTCCTACCGCTGGTGCATCCGCCAGGGCATGCTCAGGCAGACTTTGGTGAAGCCATCAGCATCATTGGGGGCGTAGAGCGCAAGATCCCACTTCTTCGCGTTTGACTTGCCGCACTCGGATGCCTGCTTCGTGGCCGCGAACATACGAGCCGGGCGCGTCCTCGATCGGCTGCAAGCCTTGTCCCTCGGGTTCGCGGGCGGGGATCAAACCGCCTGAATATTCCGCGACCCATTCTTCCCACACCGGCCACCAGGAGGACTCGACGAGGTCTGCCCCCTCGAACCATTGTTCCGGACGCTCTGGAAGCTCCGGGTTCTGCCAGTGACCGTACCGGCTGCCGGGCGGACTGATGATCCCGGCAATGTGCCCGGACTCCGCGAGAACGAACTTGATTGGGCCGCGGTACAGCCGGGTTGCCATATAGGTCGACCGCCACGGTGCGATATGGTCCTCACGCGCGGACACTATGAAGGTAGGGGTTCTAATTCGGGTAAGGTCGATCGGGACCCCTGCGAGACAGATGCCACTCGGCTTTGCCAGTCGGTTCCCGTGATACATGGTGCGTAAATAGAAACTGTGCATCTCAACCGGCATGCGGGTCGAATTGGAATTCCAATACAGCAGGTCGAATGGGATCGGTTTCTTCCCCAGGAGGTAATTGTCGACAACAAAGCTCCAGATCAAATCATTGGCACGTAGCATATTGAAAGCCGTGGCCATTTCCCGGCCTTCGAGATACCCGCGCTTGCGCATGCGCCTCTCGATGACCGCGAGCTGCTGCTTGTCGATGAATACCGCCAAATCGCCGGTGTCGGTGAAATCGACGAGAGCGACGAAATATGTCGCGCTCCCGATCCGATCATCGTTCTTGGCCGTCAGATAGGCAAGGGTGGCAGCGAGCAAAGTGCCTCCGAGACAATACCCGATTGCGTTGACCTCGCGCACGCCGGTTGCAGCTTCCACGACATTTAAAGCGGCGATCGGGCCTTCGAGGAGATAATTTTCGAAACTCTTGTGAGCTAAGCGCTCGTCCGGATTCACCCAGGAGATCACGAAAACCGTATGCCCCTGATCGACCGCCCATTTGATGAACGAGTTCTTGGGCTGAAGGTCGAGGATGTAGAACTTGTTAATCCAAGGCGGAATGATCAGGAGAGGCCGACGTTTGACCTCGGCGGTTGACGGCGCGTACTGGATCAGCTGCATCAGCTCGTTCTGGAATATGACCTTGCCTTTCGTAGTGGCAAGGTTCTCGCCGACCCGAAACGCATTAGGGTCGCTCATCGTGATCGTGAGTTGTCCCCGACCGCGTTCGAGATCCTGCACCAAATGCTTCAGACCCTTGAGCAGATTCTCGCCGCCGGTCTCGATGGTTGCCTGCAGCACCTCCGGGTTGGTGGCGATGAAATTGGATGGCGCCAAGGCATCCACGAACTGGCGCGCGTAGAACCGGACCTTGTGCTCAGTCTTCGGGTCGAGGCCCTCGACGTTGTGGACGGCGGACAGAATTGCGCCCGCGAAGATCTCGTAGCTCTGCTTGATGTAGTCGAACACGAAGTGCTCGGTCCAGGCCGGGTGCTGAAAGCGTCGGTCCTTCCGATCGGGTGGGTCGATTCCTCGACCAATCCCAACGACCGCCCGGTGGCGTGCTGCCAAAGCCTTGCCTGGTGCCGCCCCACAGATCGAGCTGCGCCATTGCGATCGACATCGGGTCGGCCATCATCTTCACGGTCAAATCGAGGAAGGCTCGTCCGATCCCCGCCGGGTCGCCGATGCTCCCCAATTCAGGGCTGCGCGTCAGAAAATCGACGATTACTGAGCTGATCCGTATGGCGATGTCAGCGAGGCTTAGCGAAAGCGCAAGCGGGTCGCTCACTTTCGCCCGAGGAACGGGATCATTCCTCATGCCGCCGTCCTGCCCGTCCATGTCACAGACGCGATCGTTTTCGCGGTGTTGAACGACAAGTTCAATGGTGCTAACCGCCATAGGGGTGTCCGGTCTAACAATATGCGGGCGTGTTAACGCCGTCGGAGTAGGCTGGCCTGGGGCGCCTTGCTCTCCTTTAGCGCTTGCCGGCGACCAGCGCTTTGTTCAGCGTTACCGCAGGCGGTTGATCGAGATTGATGCTCGAATTCCAGAACGGAAAAAAGGTGGCAGTTTAAACTCATATCCGCAAGCGTCGCAGGACCACACGTTACGGACGCGTCGATCGTTTACGTGCTCCGACCACGAGGACGCTATTATAGCCGCACCACATTGCGCGCACAGATGGAGTGGCTTTCCGCTAGTGCCATTTATTCCGAATATACGTTGTAAACTCTCCATGGGACGTCCTCCCTGACGTCCCGACACCCTAAACACCAGCGTAACGGGCTAGCCAACGTGGTCAAGTCAGAACAATCGCCGCGCCAGCACTTTCGCACTGCAGCAATTTTAGAAACAGTTCACGAATTCATCGCTTTATCCTGCGACGAGACCGGCCAGATCGCCGCGGACGTTGCTAGACATGTCGCGTTGACACAAGTAACGACGGGGGAGTTCGGAGGCGACGAAGCTAGCAATCGCTGTCGTTTTTGTGGCTGTTCAATCTGCTCCTCCTCTCATGTTTCGTCGGCGTATTATGGTCCAACCGCCTTCAGATAGTTGTTTATCCTACAGGCTAGCAGCAGCAGGGCTTCATTTCCAGCCCTAGGTGCTGCGGAAGACTAACGAAATCATTGCCGCCTTTACCTGTTTGAGATAATAACCTTCCATGCTTCGGCGTCATCGTAGCCCACATGAAACAATATCTTATCAATGAGATTTCGCGCGTACACATAAGCATCGCTCAAGGTATTGAGTTCTTTGCCGCTTTCA
>CAWHZA010000054.1:0-36500 GCA_963833665.1 uncultured Alphaproteobacteria bacterium
GTCGAAAGATTGCGGTCTTGTGTTTGATAACATTTGTGGACCAGGCCCATAGGCGTATCCGCCTAACATTGTCCGAAAAGGACAACTCCGTCCCCGAAAGTACGCAAACGGCGACGTCCAAATCTTCCGGTGAAGCGAAGCCTCGGGTCAGCGTGCCAATAAACTCGCGGGTGACCAGCTTGTCACCGACCTTGGCCGGCCGGGATTTGACGTGGTGAAGGCTGTAGTCGCACATTGGGGCACTCCCTAGCCCCCAGCCGACTAGAGCATACTCCTGTCCGGTCACCTTTACATAATCCAGAAAATCGTCGCCGATGCAATCTGAGGGATAAAGGACGGTGCCGAAACCCTCGAACATCGATACTTCTGTCTTTCCAAACATGAAGTTGATGCTGCCGTCCGGCTGAAATATTCCGCCATGGCGAGTGAGTATGCGCCGTTTTCCGGGCGATGACAGCGGCATAGCATTTCAAGCTGATTGGTGGGATACGCGTAATCGCCATCCACAGACCAAATGTACGTGTCATGATCGCAGCGGTGCCGCAACAGGGTGGGCGCAACATTCGTGATGGGTCCATAGTCTTCCGTTCTAAAGATCTTCACCCTATCCATGCCTTCTAGCCATCTCGGCAGGGCGTACAATTCATTCGTGCGAGCGGACACGTAAGGGATGTTCATTTCTATATGCTCAATCGAAGCGCTTTGAGCGATAACGCTGTCTAACGCGGGACGAATGCGCTCTATTCGCGAAGGTGTGGTTGTCATCGATGCGATTATGTGCATGAATTCCGTGCCGCGCTAGGTTACCAATTATGAGTTCAATAGGTCACCATCCACGAATCCGGGAATAATTCTCTCTTCCTTTCATCTGACAACAAATTGCCAATGAGTATTTCTCGCCGAAGAAGTTGATGAAGTGGGTCAGTCCAATCGACTGCAAACCATTCACGATTTGATAACAACATCACTTTTGATCGTGCAGTCACTGGCTTAAGTTCTGGTGGCAGCAATTCCGCTATTGCGTGGATCGCCGATTTTACCCACTCGGGATCGCGCGCTAGGTACAGATCAACCGCCGTTTTTAGCAAGACAGGTCCTGTCAGGTATTCGGGGTCGCCGCCCCGTTTTGCGAAGTCAACTAAGAGCCACATAACAAGCAGCCAGAACTCTTGGCGGGGTTTCGACGCCATGATGGCGTTTGGGATGGAGTGGGGATGCTCCGGGTTGCTTCCCATGCGTCCCAGCAGGATGTCACCGCGATCTAAAAGAGCGTCGAGCGGGCGTAAACACTCAGTGTCCATGTCTGCGTAAATCCCGCCTATAGCATAAAGAAAAAAGTATCTGATCGCGTCCGCGCGGTAAATTGCGAGGGGATAGTTTCGGTATGTTTCGAGAAACCAGGGGAAAGTTTCCTCAATGAAGCGTCGATTGTCATCATCGTCCCATAGGATACGTTCAAAGCTAGGGTTATGCTCTGAGAAGGTTCGAGACCAAATGAAGTAATTTTCAGGAAAATCGTGTTTTGATTTCCAGGTTTGGAAGAGTTTGGCCGGAATCAGGTAATCCGCTGTAGCGTGCCGGGCCTTCAGCCACCGCTCTTGAGGAGGTTGGCCGATGACGTCGTGACGGTACCTCTGCAGCTTGTATCCAAGTGATTCCAGGTAGGAGGTTGGTGAGAAATTTCGAACGTGCGCTGGAGTCCCAAGCAAGTCGAGGGTTGCGCTGTCTAGACGCCTGTCAGAGCGCTCTTCGAAAAGGATGTAGGGTAGATCAGCTTTCAAAAGCCCCTGCATGCCGTAAACAACAAGCGGTTCCGCACCTTCAGCATCTACCTTGACGTAGATCACGCGAGGCCAAATCCGTTTATCGATACACATACTTTGACAGAGTTGGCCGTCGATCCCAAGCTGTACCCCGCCTAAATTGGTCGCTTCCGTCCCTCCATAGCTAATAGCCCGACTTTTTGAGGTTTCCTCCACATAAACAGTGCGTGACAGGCGAATCTGCCCCGTTGAGTCGGTAACTGCGACATTTAGCAACTCAAACCGGCTGGCAAGGTCATTCTCCAAGATATTTCGCTCCAATAGAAGGAACACAGGTCGCTGAGGTTCAAAGCAAACAAATTTCAGAGCTGGGTTTATCGATGCCAACGCTAATGAGTGGCTCCCAATATGAGCACCTATATCAAGAACTAGCCCCTGAGCACCATCAAGCATCCTTGCGATTTGCATGATGGTATCGATTTCCCAATACCGTCCTTCGGAAAACGTCCTCCCGATGTAGACGTCATTATTGAAGTACGACACTACGCCGAACTGTGTCTGTGTTGTCGAAGTTCCGGGCAGCAGGTAATGGTCAGACTTAAGGTATCTACGGCGTTTGGGATCAGTCGGGTGCCCGCGACCGCCGTTGTAACCAGGAGGTCTAAAAGCGCTGTCTGGCTTTCCGATCTCGGCTTTGGTGAGAAGTTCGTTTTTGACGAGGAATATGTTGACTCCATTCACGTCGCAATGCACCACTTTGTATCCGTAGAAACGACCTAGCTCATCAAAGGCGGTGTAAGATGCGCCAAAGAAATTAGTTCGATCCCAAGAGCGACCAGGAATGTATGGAACGACGCAGTCTACTTGTGGTCCAAGCGACGAATTATATTCTGAAACTATCACTCTGGGCTTGTATTTTGTCAAAACTGCTTGCAAAATGTGAAAATCAAAAAAGTCAACATCAACACTAAAGAGATCAAAAACTTCGGGAGCGCCATACTTCAGCAGCAGTTCAGTAACGTTCTCGGGCGACACTGTGTGTTGGTAAATGTGTCGCGTCGGATCGCTGTATCTGTCATCAATTCGGATGCCCGACCAGCCATCAATTTCGGATAACTTTCGCGTATTGCATTCATCGCCATTTTCGCAGCCAATCTCTGCAAAAAAGCGATTTGTTGGACCTATCGCCTCGAATATTGAGGCAATAATGCCGTCCTCTCCGTTTTGCGAATAGACTTTGTTCTCTCTTATTAGCACTTCTTATCGGCCCTTCACCCGGTGTATGTTGCGCTGGCAAAGGAGCTGAGTCCATTTAGTTGCCCTTCACGGCACGACTTTTACCGGCATATCCGGCAAGGCTGTGCTACTTGGCACTTTGCCATCCATCGCGACGCGGTCGGAGTCCAGCGCCTTATCCTCGAGCACCAGTGGAGGCATGCAGATGAAGGCCTGCATCGAGCTGTATGCACCGTTCATCGCGGAGTCGATGCCCCAGTTGTCAGCGACGACCTCCGTCCCTGGAAATGGGATAAGCCGGCTGCTGAGCGGAACACATTGCGCAAGGAGCGAACGAGCGCCCTTTGGTGAGACCGAGTAAGCTACAGTGCCGTATGAATGCGCGAGCCTGACGGCGGAGGCGAAGAAGTCGGTAGTCTGGAATGTTGAAATGCCCGGACCCTGAAATTGCTGATGGTAAAATCTCAAAGTTGCTTTTGAGAATCCGAAATCGGCCCAGACGAAGAGCGGGTTGAAGTTGTAGCCCCACTGAATGAAATCCCAATCCTCGGGCAGGGTCGAGATGACACGGGCCGCTTTTTCCTCAAATCGGCTCGTCACGACCGCATCATCTTCGAACACCGTAATGGCGCTGTTTTCCTCAACGGCCCTCTTCCACAAGTGTACGTGCGAAAGAGCACATCCCAGCGCGCCGGCCTTGTATTCGCAATCTCGCGCCACCAAACCTTCATTGACAGGCTTCTCCCTGTCAAGGAGGCTGCCGTCCACCGCGGCGACCCGGATGAAGTTGCGCAGATATGGATTGCGTTTTTGGAACGCTGCGAGCCGTTCAGGGCTGCGATCGAGGTTCAGCAGATAGATACGGACTGGGCTGATTGTGCGAGACGCTGCAGCGCGCTGCTTCGCACTCAAAACAGATAAGTCGCCGGCGGCGTGCAAGAGATTACGCGCGTGCTCGATCCCGCCGGCGACATAATGATCATCATCTTTGCCGAACGTGATGTAGCCGTAGACCTGCCGATTATCGAGGTATTGCGGAACCTGCGCTTTGCGCGCGCTGTCGGAAAACACGACATATTCGTGGCGACCGGTTACGTCCTCGTAGGTGAGGTTCGGGATAACGTCGGTGCGGACAAGGTATGTGCAGTGAATGACCGGCACTTCGACGACGCCGCGCACGCGCCGTTCTAGAAGCCACAGATACTGATCGCAACTTCTGTAGTAGCCGTTCGCATCGATCTCTGCATGGTAGTTCGAGTAGATACTGCCCGGGAGCGATCGAGCGCAGCAGCGGCGACGCGATTGGCAGATCGAGCGCGACGAGCTCGCGCAAGGTAGCTGGGCGGATGAAATTGTCTACGTCGGCGACGAAATAGAAGTCGCAGTCGAGCTCCAGGGCGCGGCGCATGCTCTGATTGCGGATACGAGCCAGAACGTTGAACCGTGTTGCATTCCACTCATGCTCGCCATATTGCTCAACTCGCTCGGTGACGTTGCGTCGCGTCGAACTCGACTGAATGATAGAGGTGACCGACCCGCGCAACCCAGTCGCGGAGTATCTGTTCGGTGCGGTCGGTGTTGTTGTTGGTGCGGATGTAGAGGACGATCGAGGATTTCGGGTAGTCGAGCGCCTCGATGCAGTCGAGGTAGAGCGGCAGCGCGGGCTCCTTCTGCTTGGCCAGGATCGCGACGAGGACACGCGGGGAATCCTTGACGCGAGAGTGCAACGGCCGCTGCGGGACTAGCGCGTGCTGCTGGACCAGGTCCTCGGCGCCTAGCGCGCCGAGGTTGGGCGCCTTCGCCGCCGGCAGCTTGTCGAAGGAAAAGCGCGCGTTAGCGGCGATGCGCTTGACCATGGACGCCGGCAGTTTGTCACTTGCCAAAAGCTTTAAACATGCGTCGAGCGAGTCGCGGTAGGCGCCGGCCCAGTAGGCGTTGATGGCGAATTCGTCGAGAATGGCGTAGTCGTAGACCCAGGGCTGAACGAAGAGCCCGTTCGGCTGCGTCAGATCGATGCCGCGGCGCGCGAATTCCATGCCTTCGGCGTTTTTGCCCTTGCTGCGGCAGTAATGTGCGGCATTGTGTAGGGCCTCGGCGCGCGCTGGCACCTTCTGCGCGGCGCGCTCATAGGTCGCGATCACCTCCTCGAACGGCCGGTCGAGCGCCGCCATCATGTTGCCGGCCTCGAACAGGCTGACGTAGACCTCCTCGTCCCAATAGCCGAGCTCGGCGCGCTTGAGATAGTTGGTCAGCGCCTTCTCGCGTTCGCCGCTGTCCCGATAGCTTTGCGCCAGATAGAAGGTGTAACGCGAGATCAGGAAGGGATCGGTCTCGGTCGTGAGCGCGTGCTCCAGAACCGCCGCATCGTCCTGATACTTGCGCGGATTTTGGCTGCGCGCTCCGCCGGTGCTGGCGTGCACCGCAAAGCCCTTCACCGTTTCGCGGGAGAGTTCGCCAGGGGGGGTCTCCAGATATTCGTGCAACACGCCCTTGAATGAAAACCGCAGCCGGTTTTTGAACAGTTGCGGTCGATGATGTACGACGCTGCCGTGACGCACCGGCACGTAGTAGAGATCGTGCGTCAGCTGTGCCTTGAAAGCGCGCGGATCGAAGCCGGCGTCGTACTCAAGTGTGTCGTCGGCGTCGATCACCATGCCGTAATCGATGCTCGCGACCTCGCGCAATCGCTCCATCGCGAAGCTTCGATTGTAGGCGAAATCGCGCCACGGCTCGTCGATCACCGCCCCTGCGACATTGTGCTCACTGAGAAACTCGCGGATCACCTGCTGGGTGCCGTCTGTCGAGCCGGTATCGACGATCAGGACATAGTCGACGAGAGGCAGCACGCTAGAAAGGCAGCGGCGGATCATGGCGGTCTCGTTCTTGACGATCATGCAGACGCCGACGGTCTTGGCCTGTGCAGCCTGTGTTGTTAGCGAGGACTCTTCGGGTGTCGCCGGGCCTTTGGGCGCTGTCGGCGACGTCAAAAAGCCCAGCCATGTCGAAAGAGAATCAGCGATCATGCCGCCAGCTTACGTGGTCCGTTGGCCGGCTTCCATTCCAAGGCACCAGTTGATCAAGCCTGTGGATGGCGTGATCGTTGATGCGGGCGAGCACGGCATGCAAGCCAGGCTTGCGGATCGATGTCGTTGAGCTTCGCCGTCACGATCAGCGATCACTGCGGCGCGGTCGGCGCCGCGTTCGGAGCCGGCGAACAGTCAGCATTTGCGCCCTAGTGCAAATCCGCGAAGGGCTTCGCCGGAATGCTCGTCAGACAGATTCGTCCATTGCCAAGGCAACGCGCAAAGTCGTCCCAGCGCTTGAGCATGTAATCGATTGGCTGAGCAACAGAGGCCGCGCGCGACAAGCGGGATCGCTGCTCTCGCGGCCATGCTTCCAAGGCAACCAACATAAGTACGAACTTGATCTGTTGCGACAGCGTTCGCTCTCGGCCTCATATATAAGTGAATTTTCTTAAAATTTTTACTGCGAGTTTCAGTCAAGTGTAATCGACCTATCCTATGACCTCATCGCACCCGCCGTAACGCAAGAACTAGATCGAGAAAAGCAACACGGTCACCTGTTATGTGCTTCAGCAGCACTGGGCTACTCGCCGGCTGACTGAATTCTACATCACCAGTTTTGCGCTGTCGTGAGTTGAAAGCAACGACTTGGAAAATAGCAAAACTGCCAACGCAACTGAACACACAATATTCGGTAAGCGAAACCGCGTGCCGGGAACTCAGTGAGAAGCTCGGACTTGCAAGGGGAGTGCGAAATGAACCGTCAGAGTGCTGAAGTCACCGCGCGTCCGATGTTTAGCCGGCGCGGGGTCGTGCCTAGCGTCTGCATTGTGGACGCGAAGCGACACATCCGCGCGTTTCTTGGAACAGCCCTAGAAGAATTCGGTTTTATCGTTTGCGAGTGTCCACAGGCTGACGAGCTCGCGGCGGTTCTCGGCGTGAAGCTACCAGACCTTGTGTTGATAGGCTTATCCGCTGGCGAGACCGAGATCACCGAAATGCTCAAGACGCTCGGAACAAAGCAATTTGACGGTTTGGTCTTGCTGATTGGCCCGCAAAACTCACCTATGATAGCTGCGGTCCGAGAACTTGGAGAAGGGCTTGGCCTGTGCATGCTGCCAACGCTCGCTACTCCTTTCGCGAGTGACGATCTGCGCAACAGCGTAGACGGTTTTTTGCCTATTGAGACGCCCAGCCCTGCAGTTGATGCAGCAGAAGCTATTCGCGCCGGCTGGCTCGAACTTTGGTATCAACCTAAAATTCACTTGCACGAACTAACCCTGCAGGGTGCTGAGGCACTCATCCGAATGCGTCATCCCCACTGGGGGATTGTCGAGCCTGCCTATTTTATACCCGATGATCGTGACCCGAATTTCCAGGTCTTGTCAGAATTTGTCATCAGTCAGGCCACCGCTGATTGGCGCAATTTCGCCGCCGAATATGGCCGTATCGATATCTCAATCAATCTCCCGTTCTCATTTTTGCAGAGCACTGCATCTGTGCGGTATCTATATCAGCAGCTACCCGATCACCCGGCCTTCGACGGCTTCATCATCGAGGTCAACGGCACCGACATCATTCAAAATCTATCTCTCGCACGGGACATTGCCAAGCAGGGTAGGTTTCACAAGGTCGCCATCTCGATAGATGATCTCGGTGCGGAATGGTCATCGCTGGTGGGTCTTCAGGATTTTCCATTCGTGGAGATCAAGGTAGACCGCGAATTCGTCTCGGGTTGCGCACATGATCGCCTTAAAAAGACGATGTGCCGGCAGATTCGGGAACTTGCCGAGAACTACGGTGCGCGCACCGTAGCGGAAGGGGTCGATACTCGGGAGGACTTCCTGGCTGTACGCGAACTGGGTTTCGACATGGTTCAGGGCTCCTTGCTTGGAAAACCCATGAGAATGCGAAAGTTCGCAAGAACCATGATGCGCCAGAGCGTGAAAATGCCAGAATGATCGGTTCCCGTCGTGGAGGATCTCACGCCCAGTGGAGCGAATGATGTTGAAGGAATGGCGTTATCGTTGTCAGCAGCTTTGCTGACATTTGTCGCGATCGGTCCACACTTGCGGATCACGAATTGATTCGGGGCTGCGACGATGGCCCAAAACGGGCGGTGTGTCGCAAACTCCTCGACCTAGCCAACGGCTTTGGGGGCGTGCCGTCGCCGAAGTCGAGAACCGAGACGACTTTCTTGCCTCGCGCGAACTTGGGTTCGACCTGACACAGAGTGTTTCTATTGGGTAAACCAATGGTAAATCGCAGGTTCGCGGGCTGGTCGCCTAATGATGCACGAACGGCGTCGGGAATGATCGCGCAATGCCAGCTCGGGTATGCAGCACTATGATCGAGATGCTCAAACGAGGTGGCAATGATTGGCGCGCGCTCGCGCTATTTGGCTTTTTCTGTGTGCCGACACCAATCGGAGAAATCATGGGGATCGCGGCGCTGCTTTGGGGTTTGTGGCAAGCATGTAGTCGGCACGCGGAATGCAGCGAAACCCTGCCGCAATAGTTTTTATGGTATGAGGCATCGGGCTTTGAAAAGTAAACCAGATTTGGAAAATGCAGCCGCGATCAGAATAACCCCGGCTTCGACAGAGTACTGCGTCAAGTTGCTATTAATTATGTCTCGACATTTAGCTGATAAAACCCTGGATAGTCGAGTATCTTCGGCAGATCACGCACCAGGAGCATCCCATGTGGGACCGGCGCACAGGAGAAAGGTCAGTTACGCTGAAAACTGGAATGATTGCGATTCCAAATGGCGCGTCGACCTTAGACTGTGCTATATTCAACATTTCCGCGCGCGGAGCTTTGATACTAGTGCTGTACCCAGGCGCAATTACAGAATATTTCAAGATGACGGTCAAGCAAACCGGAACGACTCATTCATGCCGAAGAGTGTGGAGTGAAGGACATAAGATGGGAGTGTTATTTGGAGCCGCTGAGGTTGACGCGGCTGGAATGGAGCCCAGTGTCTGACGGCCCAACCCTATTCCCTTCACCTTCGCGAGCGGGCGGTAACTGCGATTTGACTGGTGCAAGCTGCTGGCAGGTAGCAGTTACGTTTCATATCAGTATGGCCGGGGTGCTGAAGTGGTCTCGGCGCCGTTGCGCAACCGGGAGCGTGCGCTGCTGAAGTCGGATTAAGGGCGCGGACGGAGCTTTTTCACTAAGCTCAACCAATCATCGCCTGTCTTGAATTGCAGAACGCTGTTCAATTCAGCTCGGGTAAGGACCCTGAAGTGTTCAAGCAGGACGAAACTGTGCCCTACAAGATTAGCTTTAAAAGCAATGCTGTGCAGGCTCTTAGAAGCAGGACCGTGGCGGGAGACCAAGGGTTGCTGTTTTATCAACACGTTTGCTCCGCGAAGACCGTCAACTCGCCCACCACCCTTCGCCGATCGGCATTGTGCTAAGTCGCAAAACCCGATGGCTCCGAGAGCTAGCTTAACGTCAGAATGACAAGTCAACGCATAGCGCGTCTGTCTCTTACCCGGATTATGGCCACTTGTAACAATTATATGACCGGGAATGCGACCATGTTGTTGGGGGTGAAGGAGACTTCGCCATGTTTCCCAGACCCGCACTTGACTGCTCTGTTGTTTGTGGGTCTTCCTGGATCTCGAAAAAAGTACTGGCAAAGTGCCGCCGTTCTGTTCTGCTTTAACTTCAACGGAAATGCCAAGCGGCGTATCAACACACCACCAAAATTCTCCGGAACCCGCGATCCGCTCTGCTTCTTTCCGGACAACAATGTGCTCTGGACTTTCACCAGCATCAAAGCTGACTTCGCCCCAAACGAATGGTGCCATTGCGGATGCAGTTGCCATGCCATTTCGACCAACAAAACACCAACCGTCAGAGCGCAAAACTAGGCCGCCTTCAAACGGAGCGCTTTGTCTAGGCACTCGATCAGAATTTCAGCATCGAAGGGTTTGCGCAGGAAGGCAACCGCTCCGGCGTTCAGGGCCTGAGAGCGGGTCTTGTCGTCGGAGTTTGCCGTCATGAAAATGATCGGCGTATCATTGCCATCCGTAGTCAAGCGTCGCTGGAGTTCAACTCCGCTCATTTCTGGCATTTGCAAATCAGTGATCAGGCAGGACGATTGCCAAATGCTGTCCGACCGCAAGTATTCCCCCGCGGAGGAAAAAGTAGCGGCCGCATAACCCAACGATCTAACTAGGCTTTTGGTGGCCTCGCGCACAGACTCGTCATCGTCGATTATAGAAATCGTGGGGGTCATCTCTGTTGACGATCGTTCGTCTGCGGCGCCTACCGAAGAAGCGTTTCCATCATTGAAAATAAGGGAGTGCAGTATCAGCCTAAAAGATTACTTGTGTATTAAATTGAATACTACGTGTGGATATGTGACCCATCCACGAACCATACCGCCACGGCCTACTCGGAGAGGCTTGACGCCTATCTACAAGGGGACGAATACTCACTCCACTGGGCTGGTTGCCTTAAGCCCGAGGAAATTGAATTTGCCGAAATTGTCAAAGAGACCATCACGGCTACCGGCATAAAGTGCATAAGTGCCGGCGCTGCCAAAAAAGTTCGTGAGAGTGTTGTTTTTCCATTTGTGGCAGGCGAATTGATTAGAGTGGGATGTGGCCTGGCCATGAAATCGGGAATGAGTGAACACGACGTTCTTGAGTTAACGCGCGTTTGCTACGCGCGAGCGTGCGAACTCGTACAAAAACCAGTCTCAAAAGTTAAACTAGGTGGCGTGGACAAACCTATTGACGCAAGAATCGCGAATTGATTCAAGGCTGCTCTTTGCGGAGGGCAGCCTTGATTCGCGGACCGATGACCGACGATGAGTGGGCGTACTTCGAACCGTTCCTGATCCATCGCGGCGGCGGCCGGCCGCCACGCAATCATCGCCGCGTGCTCGACGCGGTGTTTTGGTTGATGCGAACCGGCGCACCGTGGCGCGACCTGCCGGAGGGCTTCGGCAACTGGAACTCGATCTTTAGGCAGTTTCGGCGGTGGGCCGACAGTGGCGTCTGGGACGTGATCCTGGAAGGGCTCGCGGGAAGCGGAGTGTCGGACGCCGCGCTGCAGATGATCGATGCGACCATCATCCGTGCGCATCATTGCGCAGCCGGTGGAAAAGGGGGGCCGAGCGCAACGCGCTCGGTCGTTCGCGTGGCGGCTTTTCAACCAAAATCAACGCCCGCACCAGTGCCGAGGGTCTGCCGATCGGCGTTGTGATTACGCCCGGGCAGGCACACGATGTCACCGCGTTTCCGGCCTTGATGCAGGAGATCGACTGCGATCCGGAACAGATGCTCGGTGACAAGGGCTACGACAGCGAAGCCGTCCGCAACGACATTGAGGAACGCGGTGGTGAAGCCGCAATCCCCAGCACTGCAACCCGGAAAATACAGCATGCCGTCGACAAGGCCCTCTATGCCCTGCGCAATCGCATCGAGCGCTTCTTCAATCGTGCGAAGAACTCACGCCGTGTCGCCACCCGCTACGACAAGCTGATCGAGAGCTTCGCCGCCTTCGTGCTGCTTGCCGGCATCCGAATTTGGATTAAGTTTGTCCACACGACCTAGTCTAGCTCATTGATAGGCAAAAATTACCTCGCTCGGCGCTGACACGTCGCCGAAGCCGTGAGATCGCGGGCCGCTCGAAAGGTGGTTCTGGATGAATTGATCCTTTCAATGTGAGCATTGCCCTATTGCCCTCATGGCTACTGCAATATCACGGGACCGCGCGCCAAGCCGTCGCTGGTCTGGTTTCAGGACGATCTGAGAGGATGTCGGAAAACGGACGACACCAAGGTGCTGAGCGTACCTTCGCGCGGTGCGGTCGCTCCTTGTTGTAGTCGCTACGCCAAAGCCTCGCATGTTCGCTGCTCATCGCCGAGGATCATGAACCAGTGCGCATTCAAGCAATCGGTGCGGAACTTGCCATTGAACGATTCGATAAAGGGGTTGTCGGTCGGTTTGCCAAGCCGGGAGAATCGAGCGTGACGCCTCGTCGGCAGTCTTTTGCACCGGGCGATCTTTACGCTTCATTAACCATGATAGTGCACTCTCGCCCTGGGTCACCGCTGACCGACCCAACGAGCGAACCAAGCGAGCGACGCGGGTTTTCGAGCCAACGGGTCCCCTCCCGCAACCCGCGTCGCCTAGCCTGTCGCCTCACCGCGACGAACGCTAGCCCAACCTCAGCAAGGATACCGGCAACGGCAAATGGTGGATCATGCGCGCTCGACCTGGCGTCGGAGCGTGGCTCCGAGATTCGTCTCGCACCAACCCGCCGCCGAGTCCAGGTCACTGAGCGAGAGTTTGCTACTTGGGCAGCGGCGCGGTGCCCTGGGCCCATTTCTCAAGCTTGCCAAGCACGCCCCAAGCCGTCAGGATAAGGAATAACGGCATGGTAAAGCCGCTGAGGCCGGGAATGGCCCCGGCTATCAGCTGGAGAAACCCCGTCAAGCCACTGGCAGTGGCTCCTGGTGGCAACTGAGGCACATTTGAGAGCCATCCGGTTAGCAAGGTGCCGATGAGACCAATCGCGGTCTTATTGCCATTGAGCAGATTGCCGATTGTTTCTCCGAGCGCGCCATTGACTTGGCCCAACGGCAGCGATTTGCCGCTTGGATTGACAAGGCCACCGACGAAATCAAGTATTTTCTGTAGTTGAGCGGCTTGATCCTGCGGCGGGGTCGAAGTCGGTAGCGTCGACTTGGGAGCAATGTTGAGCTTTTGCAGGATATTCGCCACCTGTTGCAGCATAGTTGTTAGATCGTTCCCAGGCACCGGAATTGGGATACCTCCGCCTTTCTGCAGTTGATCGAGCAGTTGTTTGATTGCAACGATCAGGTCGCCGGGAGCTTGCCCAATCGCGGGCGGTGAGCTTAGCTTCTGGCCGATCGCCGCGATGGTCGAAGCGTCGGCGAGCCCGGTATCCGGAAGGCCGTTTTGCCGCTGGAACTGAGACACCGCCGCCATCGTCTTTGGCCCATTCTTCCCGTCCTCTGCCAATGGCGGATCGGTACCAAGCTTGTTGAGAGACCCCTGCAGCCAGAGAATGCCTTGGGTAAGCTCGTCATCCGGCTCGTGCGACTCGGGGTGCTCCGAGGACCCATCCGTCGCGGTGCCGCCGAGATCTATCGACGAATCGAGTTGCATCAGCGCCTTCAGAATGACCGCGGTGCCGAGCTGCGTATCGACCACGCTCGGATTGAAGACATGATCGGCGACGTACTTGCCGCTTTTGGCCTCCGGCGGACCGTAGATGGTAGAGCCACCATAGAGGTACGGCGAATTCACGCCCGCGCCGTGGTATCCATAGCCGTTGAATCCCTCGAGCCGGTAGAGCGCCCTGGCGATCCCCCAATCATTGGCGCCGATGAACCCCTCGAGGCGCAACGCATCGATGGCCCCGTTTATGAACGCGTCGGGTCCGGTGAAGGGTCCCCTCCCTTTCGGCACAATGGTGGTCACCCTCGCGAGCGATTGGCCGTTTCCCAGGTAGGTGTCGAAATTGAAATTGGATTCGCGATAGTGACACAGACCCACAAACCACCATGGGACTCCGGTCTTGGTCTCGATTTGCTGGTAAGTCGGTTTGCCGTGAAGCAGCCTGTTGGCCTCCTTGCAGGCTTCCTGAAGTCGACTCGATCGAATTTCCATGTGGGCCCAATTGTTCTCGTATGCATTTTTGTATTCCGCGAATGACGCCATGTTAGCCTTCCTACAACGAACTCAACATCACGATGGAGACTCTCGAGCTTGTTAGAATTTGCCACTTGCGCCTCCGGCGCCGGTCACTTCTGCAGTGAAATCGACCTGCCGAGACCCTCCCCAGCTCCTTCGCGGTGGTCCAAAATTAGCCGAGAAAAAGGAAGCAGCTCAGGAAATTGGGTCCCGAAAGCGGCGTCAGCAGGCCAATCTTCCCTTCTGCCGGTACAATGGAAAATTCCCTTGGCGCCTCTTCTATAAGATAGAATGGCGAGGTGGCTCGATTGTGCTCGCCATGTATGATCGAGCGGCAAATTGCTTTTATCCTCAAGACGCGAGCCCCGCATTTGATCGATCTCGTAGCCCACCGGGGGTCTGTTGGTCGCGAAAGCTAACTGCCACACGCCTTTCGGAAGAGCACCATGCTTTCAGGTGAAACTAGAGAGCGAGGACGATTTGATCAAAGTCATACCGCTCTAAGCTACTCTACCTCCGTCGCAGGTCGTTTGTGCCTCAGCTTGGGGCAGGAAGTTTCAACGCCTGTACCTGTTGTGCCACGTCTTTCAAGTGCGCCGCGAGAGCATCCGCAATCTTCCCCGGATCATTTCCCGCTTGACCGATGTCATCGCCCATCTTGAGGAGGCCCGTGAGCACCGGCAGTATCGGTATCAGGATCTTCAGCTGCGGCACGAACGTCGAGAGGATTGGCAGGATCGTCGAAGCGAGTTGCACGAACGCTTCGAGCTGCTTGTTGATGTTCGCAAGCTGGGCCAGATTAACATTCGTTGGAAGAGTGAGCGGCCCGGCCCCGCCCTGCTTAATCAATGTTTCGATCTGCTTCTGGATCGCCTGTAGCTGAGGCAAGTTGAGAAGATTCAATTGCGGTATGGTGGTGGTCGTATCAGGCATTGGCCCTACTCCTGTTGAATCAAAGAACCAGACTACTTCGCCCTTTCCGTCGAGGCCGATTGCCGCTGCCGCAGCGGGCGTGAGATCGATGCCGGCGTCGTTCGTCCGCCGCCCCGACGGGTCCGTTCCGGACTCGGCCTGCGGGCGCTTGCCGGTCATCCAATAAGGGTCGTCGGTATTCCACGGACCGACATCGACGATCTGGCACGTGACGGCTTTGCCGTGCGCCGACACGATGGCTCTGGGGCGCGGCCCGCGGAACCTGAACGGCAGCGCGACGCCGGGACGATTGGCCCAACCGGGGGCAACGTCGGCGTACGCCACGGCTTGGTCGTCTCCCGGGCCACCAAATACCGTTCCCGTCACGGTGAACTTCGTGTTCGCCGTCAACGGCGCGCTGGCGCTCGATATCGAAGCCGGCTGCTGCTGATCTTGCGGTGCATCGGCGTGGCGATTGAACGTCGCTTGAAAATGCATCGCGTCCGGAGTTCCGGAGAAATCGCCGCCCCAACACCAACCTTCCGCAAGGAACGCATCGATTGCCCACCGCGGCAGCATGCGGCCGTTATCCCGCCAGGGCGCGCCGTTAGGATTCTCTGCGGCCGCGAGGTCGATTGCAGCGCCATAGGCATGCAAAGACAGTCGCGAGGGGGAATTAACGTTCATGCGGAAGTTATAAGAGCCGTTGAACTCGTCCAGGTGCGCTGTTTTGATCTTCTCAGGATCGTGTCCGGCGAAATCCCAAATGGCGTTGAGGACGCGGGTGAGCGAATCCTTGCATTTTTTGTGAATAGTGATCTGGGAAACAGCGCTGTCGTCAAATCTCATGGCCCAAGGCGGCACGATAGTCGTCAAGTTTTGCTGCGCCCACGCCGAATCGGCCCGACCGGCGGCCCCGCGCGGGTCGCCGTAAAAATTGTTCAGCTCTCCAGGGACCCACTCGCGCGGCCAGTTTTGTTTGAACAACGAAGTTGAAATGGCCATGGTGGTACCCACGTTTCGTGTTCCGGACGCAGTAGATCGCTGCCTCTCAACGTTGACTTCCGAGGGCGCTCGGCGCCGTCTCCCGCTTTTTGAAACCGAACGGGATGTCATCCTAAGCAGAAAAGCGAATAGCTTCAGCAGCCAATGCGAAACATCGAATTGAGCGATTTCGCCGTGACCGTCGGTGAGTGTCACAATAATGAGCGACGATTACCCGCGTGCCTGCATGCAAGCTGATGCGGGTCTTATAGCCGTCCGCCGACCCGGCTATGGTCCTTATTTGCACTGACCTCCTCCGCTGCGCCACAAAGATGGCTAGTCTTCTTGCCGGGTACCCTTTTTGATCGATCCCGGTCCGATTATCTTGAGAGGGACTGTAGCGTCCGGGACCTGTAGTTGCAATCAGGTGCTGCAGGAAGCCCGTTCCGAAATCAGTTTCGTCGCAGGCTCACAATAGCGTTGTGTGAATACAGGTTTTTATCGGGTCTTCTGCCATGGCCTGATTAACCAAGTTTCCAAAAAAAGGTGATTCGCATCGCAGCGCAATATCGTCCGCTGTCCGACCTTACCCATACAGGGTATGTTCACCACTCTGTCCTACGGAAACGTGGCCTAGCTTGCGAGATTAGGCGCAGCCCATAACCACGAGCAGAGAAGAAGTTGGAGGCCCGATAATTACGCTCGTTGCGGGAGACATTGCATGTCGGATCATTCTCGCTCAACCGCGCTCGATCCCGACCTGTTGACAGCGGAGATCAGCCTGTTGCTTGACTACCTGTCTGGCCTGCCCGAGCGAATTCTCACGTCCCAGCACGGACATCTCCCGCCAGGTTGCGAGACTTACGATGACGCTCTCTCTCGTTATTTCCCCATCGACGATAAGGTCCGTCGCGGTGAAGACCTTGCGTCATCGGAACTTCAATTTCTGCTCGATTTGCGTGACTATCTCAATAGCTGGGCTGAGCCTGCTACCGGCGCTTCGATTGCGTTCACCACGCTGGTTGTCCGCAAGTCGCCGGAAGCCCGTAAGGGAAAGGCTGATGCCGAGCGCGCCTATCCTGAATGGATCCAGCCGGCGCGGGGATTGCGCCGCGCCATGGTGGTCTTGTTGCATCTGGCGGTGGTGATCACCTTGTCGATCGCGGCGCTTGCCGCGTACATCTATTTCGGCAGCGCCAAGATCGCGAACATCGCGGAGATCAACTCGCAGTTCAAATTGCTGGACGAGGAGATTCTCCGCGAAGAGGTTGCAGTCAACCGTCCGCCAAACACCACCATCCTGCCCTACTGCACCGACGTCGAGACGGTTCCTAGTCCCGCCAACGCGGCGGAGACGGTTGAACGGTTTCGCAGCGTCGCGCAATCGCATCTTTGCTCCAAGCTCGGCGATTTGCTGCAAAAGCAGAAGATAGCCTATATGAACCTCTCGCCTTTGTACTCGTCCGACGACCGCTCGCTGCCCGCCGAGCTCAACGTCGTGAGCGGCTACGTGCTGCCTGTCCTGATGGGCTTGCTCGGTTCAATGACTTACGTTCTGCGCCGCTATCTGCGCAGTGTCGGCGATCGTCTCCTTACCCCGCGCGACCTGCGCGAATACATCGTACGGCTGGTGCTTGGCACGGTGTTCGGAGTGACAATCGGCTTTTTCACCACCGCCGAGAATGTCATCGCCAATCCCGTCAGCTCCCTCGGCGCACCGGCGCTTGCGTTCCTCGCCGGCTACGGCGTAGAGGCCGTGTTCCGCTTGCTGGATGGCCTGGCGGACCAATTCTCCCCCGCGCGAAAGTAAAGTGGTGTAAACCAGGAAAGCAGTGACCACGCGCTTTATGGGAGCCAGTATCCCTTCGGCTTGGCGCGCCAGACGTCCCGCCTCTATCTTGCGAAAAATTCGAAAAAACGCGAGTATCTAACTGTTTCACGACCATTCGAGGAATCGCTCGGACGAGCGAAGCTCTTGGCCCTCGCGTCAGCAGAGACAATGTCATGCCCTTAAATATCGTCGGCGTCTGCGTACATGGTCTCGGCGGCATTTTTTTTCGACCGGAATGGACACCTTGGCTACCGAGTTGAACCGGGTCACGCCTGTCGGTTGTCACTTCACGGTGCGCGGCGGCAATGATCCGCGCCTCGAGGAGGCGACAATAACATCGGATTTACTGTCGGCCCTGGCGAAGGGAGCGACAGTTATTTACATTGGTCATTCGCTCGGCGCGGACTCTGCGCTGAGGTTTGCTCAGGCGGCGCACATTCCTCTTATCTGTCCGATCGATCCTGTCAGTTGGGATAGCAACGCACAGCAGGTCGTACCCGGGCGGTGGGAGGTCGGCAGCAACGTCGAACGCGTGATCGGTTATCGAACGAACACGTTCCCCGGGGGCGGCAGGATTGTGCTCGCAGCTGGAAATACAATCACAAATCTTACGGACACGACTCTAGGTATGCCTCACGCGAGTCCGCCGGGCGGTTTGGATATTGCGTCCTCGCCTGAAGTACATGCGACGATAGTTGCGGGCATGCGTGATGTTGTTACGCAGATGCAGACCATAACCTAAGGAAAGACTTTAGGCGTCAGTTGCTGCAGCAAAGGATGGGGCGAGCAAAGCGGGCCGTGGAAACGTACAAACCCAAGCTGGATGCAAAGGCTGCTATTGATTCCAGACCGGATCGCATTCGGGTCCTCGCCAAAGCGCCGGCAGTCGCTGTTGATTGCGAGAAGAGTCAACGGAGAAAGAACAATGAAACGATTGATCATTTGTTTCGATGGCACTTGGAATACCGCGGATGGCCAAAAGGCTGATACAAACGTCGCGCTGCTCGCACGAGCAATCCATTCTACAGTAGGCACCGAAGGAATTCCTCAATCCGTACTCTACTTGCGCGGCGTCGGAACTGCAGGCCTACATGCGGAAATCGTTTTCGAGGGAGCCACAGGGCTTGGGGTCGATGAGAACATCCGCTCGGGTTACATGTTCATCGCTCAGAACTATTTACCAGGGGACGAAATTTTCCTGTTCGGATTTTCGCGTGGTGCTTTCACAGCCCGCAGCTTGTCTGGGCTAGTCAATGCTTGTGGCGTACTGAAGCGCCAAAAGCTTGGTGATCTCGGATTGGCATGGAGATACTACAGAAGCACTGGGCCGCATTCTCCAGCTGAGTTTATGAAGAACTTTCATTCAGATTGCCACCTTGGGGCTGAGATCAAGTTTCTTGGCGTATGGGATACCGTTGGTGCCCTCGGAATTCCCGGCGAGCTGTTTTCATCGTTTGACAGCGAAAAATATGGCTTTCACGATACTGGTCCCTGCAATACCGTTAGGCACGGGTGCCATGCACTGGCTGTTGACGAGCATCGAAACGAGTTCGTTCCGACGCTCTGGACAGGAGCGCCGGCCGGCGAGGCGAAGATCGAGCAAGTATGGTTTGCGGGAGCTCATTCGGACGTCGGGGGTGGCTACCTCACTCGAAAACTTGCTGACATCCCTCTCGTGTGGATGGCCAAAAAGGCCGAGGCAGACGGCTTGGTGCTAGATTGGTCCTGCCTTCCTGATCCAGCCCAACTCGACCCACATGCCCCGATGCACGATTCTCGCACGTTGGTCTTTGCTAAGGATCGCTTGACGCCAACTTACCGCGAAATCTGCGGGCAGGCTTTTGATGTTTCATTTTACGAGCGGCTATATGCACCTATGGATGGTTCTGGAAAGCCTCTTCCAACTATAAACGAGGCAATCCACCGAAGCGTTATTGAAAGGTGTCAAAAACAGGCTTTGATCTGTTCGGATGATCAGAACGGCACCTGTGTTACGACGCCATATCGCCCAAGGAACGTTACACCTCTTTTAGATGGAAACTTCCAGATCATGACGGGCTTGCGAGTGGAAGGGTATTAGCCGTAGCGGCGCGCGCGGCGGAGCATGTGGGCACGTGAAAGCTGTCTGAGGTGTGCCCCGCCCCGACGCCTTGGCCAATGACGACGTCGTTCGCCAACGAGTTCTTCAGGGAGTCTTGCAGGGTATTTCAATCGCCGACGAGCAATAGAGCTAGGGCAAGGAGCGCCTTCTTGCAACAGGCAAGGCGCGTCCTCCTATGTCACTTGAGTGACGTACCGGTCCGCTAAGATCGGCCTTTGTGTGACACCGGTCACAAACCGCTTGCCCGGCCTATGGCATGCTCGTTTGGCGATAGAAGTGCCTCTAGTTGAGAGTCGTAATCGGAGGAAGCCATCATGAGATTTGCCGCATCTTCGACCGATGACCAGCGAAGGCTCATGCGCGTTGCGCCACGTGTGTTTTTGATACGAGATGGCAAGCTGCTCGACCGTCATCGGCAGGGCGAACAACGCCGCCAGGAGCACGGACCAGGCCTTCCACCTCGGACCCCTAAAGCGCCGGGTGAACGGACTTGAGCCGGCAATCCTCCCGCCCCTGGGTCGCGCCGCCCTCAGAGAAAGCACGAGATATGCGCGGTTGACGAGCCGCCGGCTACAACCGGCACGCACGCGAATGTTGGAGGAATCCGGCTTGATGTCGCGGCCGGATTAACTCAAACCGCAGTTGCGAAACGATTCAATCGCTGCCTGATGGTCAACCGGCCCAGATTGGTCGCGTGATCCGCACGCGATACAGAACTCGTCCACTCGGCGCCGCCGTTCCGGTGGCAGCTTGTTTTCAATCGCGTCGGGGTCGTTTGTCGTGCGGCCAGGATAGGGCCGCCGCCCGGTTCTCAACTGCCGGGAATGCGATGCAAAAGGCTACCGAGCAACGAAGAGGCGATGTGAAGGCCGTGACCTTCAGCCAGTCTGCTTCAGCCAAATGCCGCCCACCTCATTCGCCCTTCCGGCGGATGCCGACCTAAGACGCTATTTCTTGTCCAGGCGGCGAATGCCGACCTAAGACGCTATTTCTTGTCCCAGGCGGCGAATGCTTGCGCGAACGCGCGGTTGCCCGACTCACCCTTTTCCAAGGCCAGGATGGCCTGATTGCCGTTGGTATAGATGATTCCGATGTCAAACCATGGGCGATCTTGGAGGAGTTGCTGTGTCGCGTTGCACGTCCGCGTCGACTGCGGAAAGCCCTATGAGGAAGAACCCGTTCGTCACCTTGGCGACGCGTGTTACAAGCTTGTTGCCGCGCTCCTCCTCGGACTGTTTCATCACGATTGCGGGCACGTTGGCGATGCTTCCTGCCGAAAAATCAGCCGGCAAATTGAACGTCATCTCGATCGTGTGGGTCGCCGGGAGAGTCTTGTCGGTATTGCGGCGGATTGACCAAGTCATTGTCATTCTGCGTTCGGGAATTTCGATGTCCGCCCGAACTGCAAGTTCAGGGGCGACGCCGGGGCCGGCCGAGACCGTTTCTGTGCGCCAGATGACAGAGCCGATGTAGCGCTTGCCCTTCGGATCGCTCGGGTCCGCCTCGATGAGCGAGGCCTGAGCCGGAGCGGTCTGGCCGGACAAGCCGAGCGCTCGTCCACTGGCTTCTTCCTGCGCGGCGCGCGGCCAGAATTCGGGTTTCGCTGACGGCTTGTCGCCGCTGACTTGGTTTTGCAGCTGCTGTCCAATGCGGCCAAGGAATTGGTAGAGGTGCGCAACCGTGGACCATTGCCAAGATACCGCCGCGACGAGCCCTGCGAGGATGAGCAGTACCACGAGGAGCCTTATCAAGTAGGAGAGCGATGCGCGCTTCTGTTGGTGCTTCTCTTTCGGTGCTGTGCGGCGCGGCGTATGCCGTGCTGGTGGAGCCGGAACGGGCTGGTCGTCGTCCAGCTCGTAGGCGGGTCCAAGCCGCTTCTGTTGGTGCTTCTCTTTCGGCGCTGTGCGGTGCGGCGTATGCCGTGCTGGAGCCGGCACCTGATCGTCGTCCAACTCGTAGCCGGGTTCAAGATCGTGTTCGTGCTGCGTATCGTAGTCGGCAGAGTCCAAATCCTCTTGCGCGAGATCTAACTCGATGTGGGGGGAGGTTGGCCCAGCTTCTATGACCGGAGGGTAACGCAGCTCCTCCGATTGATAGGAATCGCGCGGGACACGGGCAACTCGCGGCGCCTTGATTGTCGCGGCGCCCGCCTCCGGTTGGTATGAATCGCGCGGGGGTCGCGCAGCTCGCGGCGCCTTGGCGGGCGCGGCGCGTGGCTCCGGCTCGTATGAATCGCGCGGGAGACGGGCAGGTTGCGGCGCCTTGGTGGACGCGGTGCGCGCCTGCGAGAATCGCGCGGGACACGGGCAGGTTGGGGCCCCTTCGCCGTCGCGGCGGGCACAGCCGGTTGGTGTGGATCGCGTGGGAGACGGGCAGGTTGGGGCCCCTTCGCCGTCGCGGCGTGCACGCCGGTTGGTACGTATCGCGCGGGGGACGGGCGGCCTGCGGCGCCTTCGCTGTCGCGGTGCCTGGCTCCGGTTCGTACGTATCGCCCGGGGGACGAGCAGCTTGCGGCACCTTTTCGGTCGCGGCGCCTGCCTCCGGTTCGTACGTATCGTGCGGGGGAAGGGCAGCTTGCGGCGCCTTGACTGTCGTGGCGCCGAAATCGTGCTCTTCGTCGACAACGTCGTGGCGAAGGCTCGTTGCTGCTTGTCCTTTCGCCGCAGACCGCCCTTTCAGCAGCCTCTGACGAGCGCTGAGGAGCGCATCGTGCCAACCCTCCCCCGGCAGATTGGTCGGAGGCGCACTGGCGCGATCCGGGCGCGCCGGCCCCGCAGGAGGAGTTGCCGACGGCGGTTTCGCCCGTGGTTCCGCTCGCGACTCCGTTCGCGGCTTGCCCGTTTCGGTTACTACCTGGCGAATAGCATTTTCAAGCGCCAAGCCCTCGTTGGAGACGTCTGCCTTCGAGAGCGGGGTTTGGTTCGCCCGCAGTGTCACGACGTTGGGGCGCTCGCCAGATACTTCGACTTCTACGGAAATTGGAGATGCTGCGGCGGACGATGACGGGGCGGGAACCGGGGAGGTTGGCGGTGCAGGGGCTTCATCGAGCGCGGCGATCGCACGCAACAGTCTGCGGCGGTCTCCGAGTAAGACGCCCAATTTCTCCAGGTCCTGATCCGTAAGGTCGCGTAGAACGTCGGGGGCGATCGCGTTCTCACGGAACGCCGCCTCGTAGCGTTCGAGGCCCAGACTGCGCAGCCATGCTCGGAGGTCCATGATGGCGCCCTGACTTCGCTACCCGCACATGATCCCCTTGGCGAAACACTATGTCCAGGGCCCGCGTCGCGCCAAGATAACGTACCCCCGGTCATCCGCTGAACTCGGCAGATCGCGTCTGTGCGGCAGCAGATTTTGAGCTTCTCTCCGCGGTTTGGGGCTGGCATCTCGGCAAGGCGTGGCGGCGGAGATATCTTCCAACGCTATGTTCAAGGGCCGGTCGATGTTAGCCTTTCCTAGTTATTCAACGACCGAGTAATACCACGTCGCATAGCCGTCATTCTAGCTGCGAAAAATGTAGCCATGTCGAAGCGTCATCGATCGCTCAATTCGCCTGTAGACGGCGCGGCGGGCGATTTCGGGAGGCGCGCTGAGGTACGGCCGCTGTAGGCCGAGAAATGCGCGTTTCGCGCGGAAAGAGTGTAGCAACGAGCCGCGCTCCTGAGCCGTAGCTGGAAGAGCTCCGGGCTTGAACGTCTGCTTTGCGATCTTTCCGCCCGCTTTGCGAACGTTGCCGTTGACCAAGTCGTCGCGGAAATCGAAGGCGCACTAACACAACTTCTAAAATTTCTTGGCTCTGACCGCAGTGCCTTCGCCGAGGTCGTCGACGGCGACAAGCAATACATTCTATGCTCGGCAGCAGCCGAAGGCGTGAAGCCGCCTTTGCGAGGTCCAATACCTGCTCACTTCAACTGGTTTACCGGCCAGCTTCTCTCTGCGCGCACTGTCGTCATCCGATCACACGAGGACATCCCTCCAGAGGAAGCTGCCGCAGCCGAATAACTATCGTCGGATTGGCATTCGCTCCCAGCTTCTCGTGCCGCTGCTTGTTGGTGGTCGCGTCGTTGCCACTGTTGGCTTTGGTGCGTTCCGCTCAACTCGAGAATGGCCAGACGAATTCATCGCGCGGGTAAGAGTCATCGGAGAAGTGATCGCGCAAGCACTCGTACGTACACGCTCAGTGCCAGCACTGAGGACTCTGGGCCGGTATTGATCCAGAAAACTTGGAGCGCATCTTCCGTTCTTTACGACGAAGTCGCAGGGCAGGGGAATGGGCCCATCTATTTGCCGATCCATTATCGAGGCCCACAATGAGTATCTCTCGGCAAGGTCCGCGATTAATCGAGGATCAATTTTTCAGATTTCATTGCTAGCTAGAGAACATCGCTCAGTCGATCATTTAGAAACGATTCGCTGCTGTTGGGCGCCAAAAGCCCATTCCAAACCAACTAACCTGCGCACCTGTTGGATTTGCGCGGATGTGGCATCTTGATCCGCCGACGCTTTCGTAGCCTCATTTCTGCGATAAGGTCTGCGGGGCGAAAGTACTTTCTTCGCATCGATTGAAAGGCATCATCACAGAGTTTCTGGAAATCAAGCAATGCACCCGAAGCGAGAAGTTCGTCGTCTCGCCAACTCCGGCGGTCGCTTCGAACGAGCTCGCTTGGATCGAGGATTTCCTTCTTGCTCATCCGAGGAGCCCGCCAATGTTGAAAGGGATTTGGTCCGCGGGGCACGGGTACGAAGCTTCGCGGTCCGAATCAGGATAAGTAGCTTCTCGCCTCTTTTTGCGAAACGCAAACCCGGAAAATGCCCTAGCAACTTGAAACCCTCGTTCTCCACATGGAGCGCCGTCGCAGCTGCGAACGAACGACGCCCTTCACGAGCCCCGCTCGGGCACCTGCCAACCCAAAAAATGGGCTTGCTGAGGGAACGGGGGAGAAACGCGGTGGATACCAACCGGCGGCGCGAACCTTTCGTCCTGTCTGTGGCAGAAATGTCACGCGAATGCCTGACTGGTATGGTAAAAAACTTATTAGCTGGGAGGAGTGTCCCTCGTGAAAAGGCTGTTGCTCGTAGCATTCGCCCTGGCCGCGGTGTTTGCGGCACGTCCGGCGATGTCTGCTGATCTGGAGCCGGCGCCAGTTTATCAGCCGCCACCTCCCGTTGTACCGGTTTACAGCTGGACGGGATGCTACTTGGGCGGCAACGTTGGGACCGGATGGTCGACTTGGACCTATTCAAATCCAACCGACAATCCAACCCGCCCTGGTGAACGGGGGGCCATCTTGGGAAATGACGTCGTTGCCGGCGGTCAGGTCGGCTGTGACTATCAGGGCGGAGCATGGGTATTCGGCGTTCAGGGGATGGGCGATTGGACCCAGATAAAGGGTAGGTTCTTCGATTCAACCACAGGGGCCTTTGACGAATCGGCGCAGGCTCGCTGGTTTGCTACGGCCACTGGCCGCATTGGCGTCACGATGACACCGCAGGCGCTTCTTTATGCGAAGGGCGGTGCCGCCTGGGTCAACAACCGATACCAGGACATACAAACGGGTGCCTTCTGTGGTTTTGGTTCGCTGGGATGCAACCAAGTGGATGCTACCACTACCCAACTCGGCTGGACTGTCGGTATAGGCGCCGAATATATGTTCGCACCCAATTGGTCGGTTTTCGTGGAGTACGACTACATGAATTTTGGGAATCCGAGCGTGAACTTCACCTTCCCTTCAGGCAACTCCAACGCATTTAACATCTCTCAACACATCCAGACGATCTTGGTCGGTGTCAACGTTCGGGGCAATTTCGGTGGAGCGCCAGTGGCGGCCAGATGGTGACGGAAAATCGGCCCACAAGCTTCATATAGGCGCTAGTACCGCACAGAGCGCTCGGCGATAATACTCAAAGCCGCACATAAGCATCGCATTCAATTGGATCTCGGAGATGTTAGTTTCTAAGTATATCTAACTTGCTTGTGCCGGAAGGGCCATCGGCTGCTATCAGCGCACGGCCGGGATTCAACCCCGCCAGTCAGTCGGCGCTATCAGGTAAGTCTGAATCACCAATACCGCCGGGAGGTCACCAATACTGCCGAGAGCGCCAACCACGATCTTCGAAAAAGCCCCCCCAACGCCCACTGTCGCGATAATTGCCACGCCAAGCATATCGCGACAAATAGGCTGGTTTCCTGTTGGCCTTCTTCTCAGCCGGTAGCGTTTCAGTGTGGGACTGACTTGGGCCGGCTGGACCAGGGGCCTTGGCAGCAGGGTCGTGCTGTGTGGTTGCGGAACGCTCGGGTGGCACTGCAGTGGGTTCGACGGTGGCGGAGCCGGCCCCATCGGTTGTCGGCGTGACTGTCCCTTCGTCGATCACCGCGACGTGCGATGGAAGTTGTTCTTGCGAAACAGACAAGGTCGACGCCAACCGAGGTCGAGAAGGCGGCGCGGCCTCCTTTACTGAAGAATGTGCAGCCGCGCGGGCGACCGCCGATCCAAGCGGATGGGCTGCACCTATTGAGGTTTCGCTTTCCGGCTGGACGACCAACGAGAATACGGCGCCGGCGCCAGCGATGGCACCAACGGCACACGCGACGAAGATCAGACTGGCGGCGCGGCCAGGTTCACGTCCCAAACCGGAATAGCCCCATTCGGCTCCAGGATTGCGCATCAACAGTCTCCAGCATACACGTCGGTCGGTTCATCGCACGCGAGCATAAGTCGCACAACGGAATACGTAAGAGGTCATGACCAACCTCGTAAAACAATTTGTCTTTAGTCGACAGTCAATACCTAAACAACTGTTTACACAGGAAAATTTCCCGGGTGGGCGGAAAAAGCAACACGTTCACCCGTGGCAATTAGCCGCTCGGATCCAGCGCGGCCTCGCTGATGGACTTTGCGTCGCCTGAGTGCCGCTGCGTGAGGCGGGTTGGCTCCCCCTCATGTGGTCCATGGGAGCGCAGCGCGTTCGCCAGCACCCGTTCAGGGAGGGACCGGCCAATTCCCGACCCAGCAGCACGACTTTTGGGCTTTACGCCGCCCTCGATCGCCTTTGCTGAGCTTGCATGAATAGATACACGCGGATCGCGCTGGAAAGATTACGGCCGGGTACTTGATCGATCTCATTAACTAAGGCTGTCACCGGAACACGTCGTTCGGCGGCAAGGTCGCGCAGTTCGTTCCAAAATTCATCCTCTAGTGAGACCGAGGTTTTGTGACCGTTGACAATGATCGAACGCTTCTTGATTTTCGATTGTCCCATTCTTGCTCTCCCCCTTTGGCCCATCGTAGTCGCACCTCATTGGGCAACATTGGAGGGTACAAGGTACACGCACACCGTGTTGTCAGGGAAGCCTTCACCGGCAAAACCGCCAACGAGGTCGGTGAATAGCGGGGGTAGTGGCGTTTTCTGCGGCCAGTCGCCACTTCATCAACACCGGCGGGCGGGAAAGCATTTTCTCCGGCGGTACCGACGAGGGCGGCGAAGGTCAGCAGCGCCGGGTTGTTGCTTACCAACTCTGGCGCAGTGGGCTTTAGTGCCGTCCTCAGGTGGGACGCTGAAAGTGACATCGCGGCCACGATCAATTTGAACGGCACGCGGCTCGTTCGGCTCGGCGGCTTCGCGAGCAGCGCTACGATCGGCCGCGGCGGCATCCAGGACAATCGGATCCGGCGGCAGCGCGGCGGCACGGTGAGAGGCCGTCTCGGCGGGACGCGCGCTAGCGCTTGTCAGCAACCGCAGCTAGCGTCACCCTCGCCATCGGCGCCATCCTCGCGTTGCGTTCCGGCCAGCTGTTCACCAACCAATACCGTCGGCGCGGTACCGTTATCGAACTGCTGAACAGGCGGCACTGATGTCAGGGCTACGGCGAGCAGCGGCGGTGTCTTGATCGTCGCGTGGGGTGGTACCGCACTGCGCCTCACTTCCTCTTCCCCTCAACCGCGATGACGTGCTCGCATGATGTAAACAACCAAGTCTGCTTTTCAACGATAAAAAATGAAACAAGGCTCAGCTAGTTGTGGTTAACGAATGCTTAACTACTAAGCCCTACATCGCCCGTAGCGTTGTGAGTCCCGCTGTTGTTCCGGTGAAGAATGGAGGACGATATGATCGGGATTTTGAAGCGCGGTTGGTGGTTTGGGCCGTTCGTCGTCGGTTTTGCGGTCGCAACGATTGCAACCGTACAGGCGACAATCACAATAGGAGGCGCTGTTTTCCAGGCTACGAGCGCTCAGCCGGTCGCCTCGCAAGACTCGCAGCTCAATAGGGCGCGCAGCTTTGAAGAACGTTGGCAGCCGACGTTCTCAACCAACTGGCAACGGCTCCCAAGGGCGGTTTCGATGCGCGATTAGTTGCTGATCCAGCAGCCGTGCGGAAGCATTAGTGCAAGGGAACGCTGCGGAGGAGGAGGTGGTGGTAAGTCTTGCGTTCACCATCGATCGAAAGGGCAACGTCCTGGGCAGCCGGATTGAGACAAACTTCCGACGATCTCGACGCGAAGGCGATTGCTCGGCTCAAGCGTGGCTCGCCGTCCGCGGCGCCGCTACCAGACGTCAACTTAGATAAGGTAGCCAGGCCGTGCTTTGAATCATGGATGAGGCCAATGCCGAACAATCACCGACAGCCCGTCGATAGAACGAAACTCCTTATAAAGCTCCGCGAGCTGGAAGAGGAGTGGCGCGCATTTGAGCGCCGACTGCGAAAAGAGGAGCATGAAATATGGCAACCAGACTGGAGCCATGGCGACGCGCTGGCAGAAAGACTGTCACGCGTCGGATATCCGCAAGAAACAATAGACGTACTAAAAAAGCACCTTGACATCATAAATCGATTCCTGTGTGGCGAGCCACTGTCGCCCGACATTCTAAAGGACTTGGACCAAATGGACGCAACCGAGCGCGCGGCAGGAGAATCGGCCGTGAAGCAACTTGCCGCGATCGTGATTGCTACCCCAAATCGTGTACCCCAGGCTAAACAGCCGCAATCGCCGCGCTACGGAGTCGAAGTCTCCCGCGTTTCCAATCCGTCCAATTTCCCTGGATTTATAAGATTTGGCGGCTAGCTGGGCAGGAAAGAAGGGCCGGCCGCGGTCGTTTCGTGATGGCCAACAGGCCAAGCGGTCTTAGTGGCGCCCTGACGCACGCAGTGCCCGCCGCCCGCAATCACCGGATTCCTTGCGTACGCGTGTCACGAGGCAAATTTAGCTGGTGGCGAAGCGTCGCGCTCGGCAAGGCTGATTCCTTATGGGCGCCCGCTGCGCTGGACCACGCAAAGTCCTGGCGGGGCTGGGACGCTCCTCTATGCGGGCGCTACCGAGCGAACATCAGGAATCCGGGCTGGTCGCCCACGACAGTGATGTGCCCCTTGCACGGCGAGGTGTCCTCCAGCCGAAGCACTTCACCGGCATTCAATTGCCTCGTCTCTCCGTCGGTCGCAGTGATTGAGAAGATGCCCCGCAGGACTGTAAGAAACTGCACCGCTGGAGTGGGGTGATTGAGACGCTTCTGCAGATCCTCAGTGCCCCAATGCTGATCGAATCCTGCGAAGAACGCGCTCGCGGCCGCAGAGTTGCCTCCGATGTTGATTGGAGAAGCCGGTGGCGCGAAGTTCATCTGGCGGAGTTCAACCGTCACATTCTGAAAATGGGACTCTCCGTCCGGGGTGCAATAGAGGCGTGCGTAGGTGAAATGCGAAGGATCGGCAGCATCTTCGGCAGAGACCGAAGACGGCAGTGCCATCACGACAAATCCAGCGAAAACCAGAGTGGATATCCTGGCTGCGAATCCCATGCGGTTCATTGGAGCCTCGTGCATTAGGGAATTACAACGTAGGCCGGTCGATGCGGAAATCAAGTTGCGCGTCGTTAACACGCACTAGCCCGCGATCTTCGTGCGCCATTACACGGGCTGACAGACTGTTGCTTGGCGCCATCGTGCACCGACGACAGAAAAAGCCCCGGCCCGTTTTGAAGGCCGAGGCGGTAGTCTTGCGGGTTTGTCTTTTCCTGATTGTTGTTACAGGCTGTTGATCGCGCTGTTGCCATTCGAATGCAATCTGCCGTTCGTGCCCGTATGAGCGCCCTTCGAACCGACAGTGGAGTTGTAGATTCCATTCGAACTTCGATTTTTCGCGTTTACGCGAGCATTGGCACTTGAGTGCAAGCTGCCGTTCACCCCGGCATGGGCTCCTTTCGCTCCGATCCCTGAATTTACTGTTCCGTTCAAGCTGGCTGCGGGGGCCGCAGTTCCCAAGCCCAAAGCCAGAGCCGCCGACAAGAAAATCGCCGTTCCTCTCATGGTGATCTCCATTTTTCCAAGCAACAGCATCCCGAGGTGAAAGGTTCCTTGATTCGGTGGTGTCAACGAAGCCCGCTGCTCCATCGCTGCCGACGCATCTCCCGCCCGAAAAGCCCGCATCCGTCAACGCGCTTGGCAAACCTCCGTTCCGGGAACGCGAATGACTTTGAGGAGCATCACGGGCGATAGGACGCTGGCAGTCACGGAGCTTGGAACCGATTGGGTGTTGACGGCGTTCGACGCGTGAAGTGTTCTCGAGGGTGGCTACGCGATCCCGGCAACTCATGGACCTGATCCTCGTCAAGATTTTTGCGACCGCGCTCGCGCTGAGCGAAGTGATAACTCAGCCGCAGGCAGTGAAGACCCATTTCGATGCCGTGGCCGACCAGGACAAGGTGGTCCAGACGCTACGCGCCGGGTGCGCCCATATGCGCCGGGCGTTCGATATCGAATCGATCAACGTCGATGAACTCATTTCCACCGCGCTCAACGACCAGAAGGCGGTAGGCACCGGCATCAAGGCCTTTCACGGCATCAATTTCGCCGACCTGAACGTCGCCTATCACCGGTTCTGCAAGAACGAGAATGTCGGCGATTCGGTGGTCGATCTCCGCCAGGTGATCGAGTTCTTCAACGACGCCGCGGCCGATCTGCCCGACCATGCGCGCCTCAAGGGCCGGAAGCTGCCGAGCATGACCGCCATCCTCGATGGCAAGGGCACGAATTTTGCCGACGTCTTCGAACCGAGCAACCGGCGCATCTGGGTGTCGCTCGATGACATCCCCGAATCTGTGCAGAAGGCCTTTGTGGCCGCCGAGGACAGGCGGTTCTACCAGCATCATGGCGTGGACGAGCGCGGCATCATCCGCGCCTTCATGGGTAATCTCGGCGAATCGGGCCGCCCCCAGGGCGGCTCGACCATCACGCAGCAGGTGGTGAAGAACCTGCTGGTAGGCGAGGACGTGACCTACGAGCGCAAGATACGCGAGATCATCGTGGCGTCGCGGGTCGAGAGCACCCTGACCAAGGCGGAAATTCTCGAGCTCTACCTCAATTCGGCCTACCTCGGCCGCAGTTCATGGGGCGTCGAGATGGCCGCGCGGAGCTATTTCGGCAAATCGGCCAAGGCGCTCACCCTTGGCGAGGGGGCCATGCTGGCGGGTCTCCTCAAGGGACCGAACTTCTTCAATCCCGACCGCCGTCCTGAGCGCGCCAAGGAGCGTCTTGCCTATGTGCTCGGCCGCATGCAGGAGGACGGCGTCATCAGCCCGGAGCAGAGGGCCGAGGCATTGGCCGCGCCGCCGAAGATCGTCGCCCTGGACCGGCAGCGGCGCGACACGGGGTTCCATTTCGTCGATTTTTTAGGCCGCGAGGCCAAGGCGGACGGCATCGAGAGCCTCACCGCCCAACCCTACACGGTGCATTCGACCATCAACGCCACCCTGCAGCGCGATACTGAAGCCGCGTTGCAGGAAGGACTGGCGCACTACGAGATCGAAAACGGGCGCGTGCAGTTCCACGGTCCGGAAGCGAACATTGCCGACGCGGTGCAGAAGCTCTCTGCCGGCAATCACGGCGGCGCGCCGGGCGCCACCGCCGACGCCGCGCCGGGGACAACGCCGGCCTGGCAGCAGGCGCTGGCGAACGTTCACCTTCCCCTCTACGACGTCCATTGGAAGCCGGCGGTCATTCTCAGGAGCGGCAAGCGCGGCGACGAGGCGCTCCGCGTTGGTCTCACCGACGGCCGCATCCTACCGCTGACGACGCGAGGCCTCGTCACGAGGAGAAGCCTCAATGCGTACGATGTCGTCTATGTCCGGGTGATCGAGGGCAAAGGCGACGAGGCCGGGAGCAGCGACGACAGGACCAGAGCCACGGCCGCGCAGGCGCAACTGCGCGTGCGGCCGACGGTGCAGGGCGCGACGCTGGTGCTGGAGAACAAGACCGGCCGCATCCTCGCCATGGCAGGGAGCTTCTCTTATCGCCTCAGTCAGCTCAATCGCACGTCGCAGACCCGGCGTCAGCCGGGCTCGGCGATCAAGCCGGTGACCTATCTCACGGCGCTGCAGAAGGGCCTGCAGCCGAACACCCTCGTCTCCGACCAATCCTTCACGTTGCCGCCGATCGCCAGCCAGGGAATCGGAGCCTATGACACCGGCATTGTTGGCCGCAAACTTATCGACGCGCGCGAAGAGGACTATTGGACGCCGCGCAACTACGGCTACACCGCGGGCGGCCTCTACACGTTGCGGCGCGGGCTGGAGAATTCGATCAACATCGTCACCGCGCGCCTGCTCGACGGCGGCATCGAAACCGACCCGGAAAAGAGCCTCGACGACATCTGCGCGACGGCGGTGGCGGCGAAGATCTACGCCGATTGCGTCCGCTACTATCCGTTCGTGCTCGGCGCGCAGCCGGTGCGCATGATCGATCTAGCCGCTTTTTACGCCGCCGTAGCCAATGAAGGCGCGCGGCCGCAGCCGCACGCCATCGAACTCGATCGAAGTGGGCGGCCGCACGATCTATCAGTACCTGAATACGCCGCCGCCGACGATCGGCGCCGCCGCCGATCACACCTCCTTCTATCAGCTCAAGACCATGCTGCAGGGCGTCGTCGCCCGCGGCACCGCGCGCGCGATCGGCGCGCTCTCGCCGTACGTCGCCGGCAAGACCGGCACGACCGAGGATTCGGTCGACGGCTGGTTCATCGGCTTCACCAATGACGTGACCGTCGCGGTGTGGGTCGGCTACGACAACGGCGACGGCAAGCGCCGCTCGCTCGGCTCCACCGAGACCGGAGCGCGGCTGGCGCTTCCGATCTTTGAGCCGATCATCAATGCGGTCTGGTCGGAGAATATCGCGCCGAAGGCGCCGCTCAGCGGCCCCTCGCCGGAGGCGCAGGCTCATCTCATCGATCTGCCGATCGACTTTGCGTCGGGCCAGCGGGTGACGCGCGGCGGCTTCGTCGAGCATTTCCGGCTCGGTGAGGATGGCCAGGTTGAACTCAGCCAAAATAAGTTGATCCACCACTTGGGGAGCACGCGCACTGCAAGTCCCACTTCGACTTACCAAGGGTATGACGCGCGCACTTACCAAGGGTATGACTATTGGAACAGCTCTCAGTACGTGAAGGGCGGCCCTTCTATCTGGGGGTGGCGGTGACGAGCCTACAACGAACGGCACAATGAAGCTGGGTTATGAGCGTGATGCTGTGAGCATCACGCTGACCGCGACCTCGTCTCCGCGAGCGCCCGCCGAGATGGATTTGGTGTTTCTCTCGAGTTCGGGGATTTGCCGCGTTTTCCTCCGCCTCGAGCAAGAGCTCCGTGCCGCGCCGTCAGCCCTTCGAAGAAGTATTGCACCGGGATTTGGAGGGCGAGCGCAAGTTGATACAGGGCGCCCGCCGATATGCGATTGATCGCCCCTTCATATTTCTGGAATTGCTGAAAGGTAACTCCAACGGCATGCGCGAGCTGTTTCTGGGTTATGCCAGCTTCTAGCCGCCGCGAACGCAATCGCGAGCTATATGGCGATCTATGGCGTTGGGCAGACGGTCCGACATAGGTTCCAATCCCCGAGCTGCATGTTAGGCAAAAACTTTGCGCAAATTTTCGATGCCACAATGGATGTTAGGATCAATTATACCTTCCTGATCAGCAAATGACACCGCCCATCCGGCATTTTCTTGAGGCCGCGCCAGGGCTTCGCTTCACACGGCGAGAAACCAAAAAACCCCAGTCAGCGCCGGGGTCCGAGATGCTGCTGTGGTCGCCATGCCGCAAGATGGTGCTCCTCAGTGACTACCGGAGCTTAGTCATCGCCGCCGACGGTCATGGCGGCGCGCTTGTCACGCAAGCGCACGCCGGTGGCGACCGCTGTTCTGCTATCCGCCAGACGGCTGAGAAAATGAAAAAGTTTCCTTCTTGCCTATCGGCCGGCGCAGCATATCGGCGCATAAGAACATATTGATTTCGCTTAAAAATATGACTTTGAGATGAGTCCGGAAATCCCCTTGCTTTCCAACCCTGCTTGGTCGATGATCTCTTCAGAGAGTGTATCTGATGCGTGCTCACATCAGTTTGCCGGGTGTGCTCATCGCGCTTGTCTTCACGGGGTGCGCACAGGTCACAAATCAAATATCGTCGACCGACGCGGCAGCGGTATACGCGAAGTGCGTAGTTGACGTCCGCGCGACACCGGAATCCCAGCTCGTTTCAGCGCGTCTTTGGATAGGCGACGGCACCGATGGGGTCACCAAATTAAACGACGCCAAGCCACTGTCACCGCCGGAGCGCGAGGCGCTGGCCCAGGTGCACGAACGGTCGGCGCAGTGCAGGCAGATCGTCTCTCAAGACAAGCGCTACGCCGCTTGGCAATCGCCGCCCTGGCAAGAATATTTTCAAAGGGGCGACGCCATTTTCTACAAGCTGTCGACCGGTGAAATTCCCGTTGGGCTGGCCAACAAGCTGGCCATCGAAAGCAGAGGAAAATTTCAAGCAGAGGTGTTGAAAGAGCGTGCCGACGCTGTCCGTCCTCAAGAAGTGCAGCAGCAGCGGGAGGCAGAGGCAATGCTCCGAACCAATACGCAGATGGCTGCGTCGCAACCGCGCCAAGGGCGGCAACGCGTGACAACGGCGAATTGCGCGTGGTTTGGCAACTCCGTGAATTGCAACGGAGTTCGTTGACGTGAACAAGTTGGGCAATTGTTACCCTTGCAAACTCACTCAGTGGGTCGGAAGGGCGCGGCGATGCGTCGTGCGCAGCAACTGCGATCCTGGGGGTTTTCACGGACGCGGCCGTTGCCGCCGGCGTGGGCTCGACTTACTTCCGGTCGACCCCGCCCCTGGTACTCAGCACTGGCGCCGCCCATTGAGGACACCGCAGCAAAGCCTCTGAACCCCGCGACCGCTTTGCGCCATTTGCGCCAAGTGGTTACGATTCTTTCTTCACCAATGCGCTTCGAATCATACCAATCGCACGGCTCAACATCTCACTTTCGGCCGGGGAGGGTGTCATCGAGCCAGGCGTCCCCTGGGTATCTTCCCCATCAGGGACCGAAGGCAGCGCTTGCGGTTGGTCCGAAACTTGATCGGCTGCACTCAAACCGGGCTCCGGGTCGCCACCAGATTTAGAAAGCGTCTCCGCATGCCCGGACGGGTCCGCTAACTGCGGTGCCGTCTTCGTCGGCAGATCTTCGGGGCGCTGTGTGGGTGCTCTCTCCACACGCCTACGGGCTCCCCGCACTTTACGGTTATGGGCTCCCTGCACTTTGACCAGGCGATCGGGGTGAGCTTCCCCTCTAGGTTTTCCAAACAGGTCGTCCGCTAGCCACGAGGCTCCAACGAATGTTCCATTCAATGATATATGGCCAAGAATTTTTCCACTATCGAAATCGCCAAGATTGCCCGTCGCTGCAGTGTAACTGCAACGCCGTCTACCGCTTTGGTCGAACGCTGCGTCGCCTTCAACGTAGCCAAGCTGAAAGCCCTTCGCATTGAAGATCAGACGACGTTCTGCCATAGCGGCGCCCTAGTGTTTTTCTGCCACAGAGTGCTTTCGGACCAGAATACGGCCAAATTAGCGCCAGCTCGACCATGGTTGCGGGACGTCACGACGGCCAATGCTGTAGCGCACGGATGCTCCTAATATTCCTTCAACTCGCACCTTCGATCAGAGTCATTACCTCGATAGGAAATCAGTCGCCTCCGACACGGATAGGCTGTCGGCTGGCCGCGGACGCGAGCAACGCTGATGAGGTCAGCTGCGCGTGCAGTTTGAGAGCGAAGTCGGTTACCCCTTCCAGGCGCGCGGCATTCTGGCTAGCAGGCGCAGGAAGTCGTTGGCGATCGCGCACAGCTTGCGGATCATTGACGCTGACAGTGAGGCTGGGGCGAAACCAGTCTCAGTTTCCAGCGCCTGAGAATGCTTGTCGAACGCGAGGCGTTGTTCAGTGTCATGACAGGACGGGCACATGTAGCTGTGGCGCTGAAAACCGAACACCGGCATTGTGTCGTCTGTTGCGACGTTTGTTAGGATCATGTCCGTACCACACGCCATACAGCGCATCGGAGCTACTCAGTAAGAGATTAAGGCAGTGGTAACGCTGATAGAAGGCTAAGAGCTGCCCGAGTTCCGGGCGCTGGCCATATCGACAACGACGGTGTCAAATCCCATCGGCGATTGCACCCCCGGTCGTTGCCTGCCAAAGCGGCTACGCGGACCGTCAGAGAGAGCATTGCTATCCCTTCCGGATGCGCGGCATTTTGCAAAACGCCAGCCCCAGGAGGCCTTTGGCGACCGCGCGTAAATTCCGGAATACTGAAGTGGGCGAGCGCACTGGCTCCAAAGCAGTCTCCGTTTCTGGCACCGGCGTGTTTTTACTAAACATGAGGCGTTGGTCGGTATCATGACAGGACGCCCACATGAAGGCATGACGCTGAAAACCGGAGATCGGCATGAACTCGTCGTCCCACCGCACGCTATACAGCGCATGGGACTTGCTCAGGTAGGAAAGAACTAGCCAAGTGTGTCACGGCAGGGCTTGCACGGAAGGCTAGGAGCTGGTTGCAGCAGAGTTCCGCGCGCTCGCCATGTCGACAACGACTGTATCAAATTCCGTTACAGGCGGAGCACCGACTATAGGCTGCTGCTCCGGCAATTCTTCCGATGGTTGG
>CAWHZA010000055.1:0-53525 GCA_963833665.1 uncultured Alphaproteobacteria bacterium
GACGCTGAGCACCTGCGTCCAGATCGCAACCATGGCCACAAACAACGAGATCGATGCCAACGCCAGAACCTCTACTGCAACCACGCGAACCATCGCCCTTCTCCTACTCTACCAGAACGAACAGGGAACATAGTTCTCTAATTGTTCTAATTCAACAGTTATAATTATGGGCGGAGAAGCCATCTGGCGCGCTCGGCACACCAGCGGCACATGGCGGGCAGTAAATTAAGTTAAATCAAGGAGTTGAGGCCTTCAAAGTCACCCTCATAACCTGAAGGTCGTAGGTTCAATCCCTACAGCGCCCACCACGCAACGCGTTGAATTTCTCGTTGATTCTGACGTAGCGGGATGATTCTGACACCCGGTTCTGACGTTGTGCTCACATCGCGCGCCTCGCGCCGGGGGAATTGCACCAAACTCCGCCTACAAAGCGTCGCGATACCTGGCGCGCTGAGCTGATGGCTTGCACAACTCTTGGTAGCTCCTTCAACTGTAGTGCTAGGGCATGGCGCTGGCCGCCTGGCTTACGGCAACCGGCCGGAGTGACTGCTTCATCGTTCTCGCCGAGGCGGCGATCTGGCCGGGCCGGCACGATGCCTGGAATTCTCGATCAGCTGATGCGGGAAGACGCGAGGAACCGGATCGAAGGTCGGGACCTCGGCCGATATCCGCCGGCGTTCGAGCAGGACCTCGAGACGATGCCGCCGAAGGTGGTGCTAGGCCGGATCGTCCGTTTTCTGCGCAACGACCTGCGCGAGGTGCTGACGCATGCGGACTGGCAGTCGCTGCCGTGGCACATCGATAACCGCTGCCTCGGCTGCAACTACCTCGGCTATTCCTGGTCGACCGCCGACGATGAAGAAATCGGCGTGCGACAGGCGTCGCAGCGGGTCCAAGAGCGGCGGGAGCGCTGGTGCTGGCCAGTGGCCGAGCGCGACGGACATACCTCCCGCATCGCTCGCCTCACTGAAGGCGCCAGCGGCAAGTTGCGGGAAGGTGGCGTTGTCGATGTCGCAGGCGTTGCGGGACTGTCACCTGGCCATCGCCTGTTCGAAACGCATCAAACGCTGCGATCAAAGCGCACCGTGCTCGTCGCGGCGCGGGGCCAATCGTTAGCTAATGGCACGCCGGCCGCAATCCCGGATCGGGCCGGAACGTCCGCCGTGATGGCGCGCTTCGTCGAGCAGGGATCTCAAGCTTGGGCAGCCTCAACCTCCTCATGGGCAATCAGGGCTTGACGCAAACCGCGGCATGACCCTAGAAAATCATCGACGGGAATAGCTGTCCGCCATCAATCGGAACACCGTCCGGCTTCAATCGGAATCGGTGTCCGTAATTGTTGGAATTTGCACCACTGGTCGCAGCCGAGGCAGGCTCTCCGCCGATGCATCGCCGACAGGTGATCAAGAACTTGGCTACCCTGGCCTACGCGGCAGCGCTGCCGACCTCGATGGGTTCGCGGGCGGTGTCTGCAGCCGCTGGCAGCAGCACCCTAGCCATTGCCACGCCGGCAACGCCGCAAAGTCTTGACTGCAACTTTGACGGTAGCCTGGGAACCATCGAGGCTATAGCGGCGCTCTACGACAATCTGCTTGAGTTCAGGAAGATTTCTGACCCCGGTCATCCGCAAGTTTCACGCGAGGATATAGCGGATCATCCCGATTTGCCTGCGGGCATGGCCGTACAGGGCAAACTTGCTCAGTCGTTCGAACTGGACCCAGCAGGCGAATACATCCGCTTCCAGCTGCGACAAGGCGTCAAGAGCAACTGGGGCAACGAGCTTACCGCCGAAGACGTCAAATGGACCTGGGATCGAAAGTTCGGTCTGGGCGCGATAGGCGCCTTTCTACCTCTCTACGCTTGGGCTCGAGGACAAGAACGGTGTCAAAGTTGAGGGGAGATATACCGTATCGATCAATCTCGAAAATCCAAACCCTCTGCTCGCCAAGCTTCAACCGAATTTGTTTCTGCCGATCTACAACTCGACTAAGTGCAAAGCGGTCGCAACAGTCGATGACCCATGGGCGCGCAAATTCATTGAGAATAACTCTGCTGGTTTCGGCCCATATCGCCTCGACCAGCTGCAACGCGGCCAACAGGCGGTCTTTAAGGCGAGGCCAGATTACCATCTAGGCAAACCATCGATCGAGACAGTGATCTTCCGCGAAGTGCCGACCTCCGCGATCCGCGCGTCCTTGCTCCAAGGGACCGTCGATATCGCGCAATACCTGCAGCCGCTGGAAATCATAAAGTTGCGGGGCGATAGGAACGTTGCAATCGACAGTGTTAACTCCTCTTCCATGATCTGGGTGGAGCTGAACACCAATATTGCACCTTTCGGCGATCAAAGGGTGCGGCAGGCCATGAATTTCGCCTTCCCGCGGCAGGACGTCCTCAGAACGGTGTTCCAGGGATTGGGATCGCCGCTCAACGGCTGTATGCCAAATATCTACGCCGGGTTCACCGACAAGTTCTGGCAATACAAATACGATCCGGATGTAGCTAGAGCGCTGTTGAAGGATGCTGGCTTAACATCTGGCTTCAGGACGGGCCTCGCGTACAACGCCGGTGACCCGGTTCAAGAGCCGATCGCCATTCTCTTCCAGACCGCGCTGCGTGAAATCGGCGTCGAACTTGAGCTCAGGAAGATACCAGCTTCGACTTTCTATAACGCCGTGTCGGAGCGCAAACAGCCGATGATCTTCTACGTTGACACAGCCCGTGGTGTCCGGACATCGGCTATTCGATGACGCTGTATTTCAATTCAGCGTCGTTTATTAACTACAGCAACTACAAGAACGACCGCGTCGACGCACTCATCCGCAACACCGCACGGACCAATGACCAAGCCAAACGTCTAGAGATGATGACGGAAGCGCAGCAGATAGTCATGTCCGAGGCGCCGTCGATTTCATTGCCTACCCCGGATATCACTTGGCCCGCCGCGCCAATCTGAAGGGTTTCACCTACTACACGTCAAACAACATCCAATTCCAGGACTTCACGAGGGACGAATGATCGGGAAAACGGGTGCGCACTCTAGACTGCGGCTGGATGCGGTCCGGTCTTCCGCGGCGGATATCGTTTGCGTTGCCTGATCTAGTCTTTAGCCTAAGATATTGCTGGTTGCAGCGTCGCCTCGACGCTGGATCAATCGAGGCATTTTCAGCCTGTGGCTACTTTTGCGTAATGTCGGGGTCACCCTAGTGTTCACCGCTGCAACCGGAGAAAAGGACGATGGGCAAGTTGAGTGGCAAAGTAGCCGTGGTGACAGGTGGGGCTGGCGGCATCGGCCGTGCCATCGTAGACGCGCTGGCCGCCGAGGGCGCCGACATCGGCGTTGTCGATAAGAATGCAGATGGGGCCACTCAGTTGCTACGGAGGCTGAGCGCTTCGGCGTGCGGACCTCGTTCGCGCAAGCCGACGTGGGCGATGAGGCGCAAGCGAGGGCCGCATTCTCGAGCATCACAGGGACGCTAGGCGACGTCGATATCCTGTGCAACAACGCTGGGATTGGCACGAGCAGCCCTTTCTGATTTGTGGGTCGATATGTGGGATGAAATGATTGGGACTAATCTACGAAGCGTCTTTCTCTGCACCCGCCTGGTCCTGCCAGCAATGCGGAGAAAGAAGTGGCGTCGGGTGCATAGACACCGCCTCGCAACTCGGTATGAAGGGTTCCCCGGACTTGGTACACTACTGTGCGGCCAAGGCGGGCGTGATTGGCTTCACCAGATCCCTCGCGCACGAGGTTGCTCGTGATGGCATTACCGTGAACGCGATTGCCCCCGGTCCGATCGAGACGCAGATGCTTGCTGGTCTGTCGCAAGAATGGCGGGAGGCAAAGCTCACCGAGCTCCCGATCGGGCAATTCGGCCGCGTCGACGAAGTCGCTCTGACGGTGGTTCTGCTCGCATCAGATGCTGGCTCGTATTACGTCGGCGCGACGATGAACATGAACGGTGGGGACTACATGGTGTGACGCGCCTTACGCTACCTGCACGCGGTACGCTTTCCATTAAATCGAGACAAATCTTCGACTAGAACAGCCTTTGCATGTTTTGGCTTAAGTAGGCCAAGGTCACCGGAGTAAACTGTCGGGGACGCGAGCATGACCAGCAAGACCGCCAAAAATGCCCGGCCCAACCACAGAGCGCAGACCCGAACTCGCAAACGGGACAGTCGAACACTGCCCACCGGAACCTACTTGGCGAGGGCGCAGCGGCTCACTCGAACTGGAAGCTCGGTCTACAAAATCTCCTCCGGACGAAGCTCTTGGTCACTCGAGCTTTTCCAAATACTTGGGTTCGACGCCAAAGGGAAAAACCCCGCGCTTTCCGCCCTTCTTGAGCGGGTCCATCCTGAGGATCGGCTCGACGTTCAGAGCAAATAGACCGCGCGGTGCAGGCGCGTCGTGGCTGCGAGCACGAGTACCGGCTGTTGTTTTCGGACGGCTCGATAAGCACATTCATGCCGTTCTTGACCCTGTCACCGATAGGTCGGGCGAGGTCTACGAGATTGTCGGTACGGCAACCGACATGACGGAGCAGATCAGGGCCGAAACCGAGCTCAGGCGTAGTGAAGCTTATTTGGCAGAAGCGCAAAGGATAAGCCACACCGGCTGTTGGGCCAGAAACCCCATATCCGGAGCGCTTTTCTGCGTCACAGGAGGAGTGGCACATCTTCGGCCTCGATCCGGGAAAGACGAAGCTGTCATATGAATTGTTTTTGCAGATGATCCACCCGAAGATCGGAGAAATGTCGAAGAAACGAGTAAGCAAGCGGTTGAAGAAGCAAAGGGATACGAGATTCCAGTTTCGTATCGTACTGCCGGATGGATCGATCAAATACATCCACAGCGTTGGCAAGCCCTTCTTCGAGGTCGGCAAGCTGACCGAGGTATATCGGGGTGTCCATGGATGTAACCGAGCGCAAACGTGACGAGGAGGCTCTGCAGTTGGCGCAGGCGGAACTGGCACGCGTCGCGCGGTTGACGACCATTGGGGAGCTTGCCGCATCGATTGCTCATGAGATCAATCAACCTCTCGCCGCCGTCCACGCCAACAGCCTTGCAGCGCTACGCTGGTTGGGTGCCGAAGTTCCGAACGTGCTTGAGGCGACCCAGGCACTGGAAGGCATCAGCCGGGATGCTCGGCGGGCGAGCGATGTAATTGGGCGCATCCGGGCGCTGCTCAAGGACCAGAAACCTACGTATGTTGCGCTCGATGTTAATGATGTCATTCGAGAAGTCATCGCAATCATACAAAGCGCGCTACGTGCTCGCGGCGTCTCAATCCGCACGGACTTGTCGGCAACGCTCCCGGCCGCGCGCGGCGATCGTGTTCAGCTGCAGCAGGTGATACTGAATCTGATTTTGAATAGCGTCGACGCCATGACCCTTGTCTCCGACAGGCCGGCGATGTTGCGACTCGAATCGCGGATCGATGCGTCCGGCAACGTGCTCGTGGCGGTCGAAGACACCGGCGCCGGGCTTGAGGCCCGCTTGTTGGACCGTATTTTTGAGCCCTTATTCACGACCAAGTCCCACGGCATGGGCATGGGGCTGGCGATTTGCAAGTCAATCGTTGAGAGCCACGGCGGCCGTATTTGGGCGTTGCCGCGTCAGCCCCATGGCACCACTTTTCAATTCACTGTTCCGACTACGGAAGGTGGTGCTTGAAAACCCCGCATGCTGAATTTGGCCAAGCATACTACATAGGGGTACGCGCCAGGTCAGCTTGTTGCGTACGCATCAGGTCTGTGCGGTGGGCTATCTCATGGTCGCCGTGATGACGATATTTGCGCTTGCGGCGCCCCTGATCGCTCCCTACTCGCCGGTCACCGCCGATCCGTTGGCCTACCTGCTGCCACCAGCTTCTCCCACCTGCTTGGCACTGATGTCCCCGGCATGGACGTGCTGAGCCGCGCTATTTTTTTGCTCCGCGGGCCGACCTAGTGATAGCTTTGGTTGGTACTGAATTTCTGCTTCCGCCGGCACGCTCTTGGGTGCGGGTTGAACCGTGTTCGGTTGGTCAGCGGCAAAACCCGTATAACAGCCGAAACGAGCCGCCAGGCATCAACAGCAATTCGGATGCGTCGATTACCTCGCGGGCATCGGCAATGTCGCGCGCCAAGGACGTGATACGGCCATCCGCAATACTTACATCACAGCGAACAACATCAGCACCTGTGGCGATCGTTCTGCCCCTGATAGCCAGATCGAACTGCGGCATCTAATCACCTCGTAGCAATCTGCGGCCGGGTCTCTCCGGCCCCGAGGCGGCGCAGCGGATCGCCTTAGCTGTGTGGACTTGCTGGACGCTGCGTAGTGAGCATTGTCCAAGGCAGGCGCCACTTCGGTACTCTTCACATTTGAGCGTTGCGCGCGGAGCTAGCGGCCGGGCATCGCCGGGCCAGCGTGTGAAACATGGTCAGCTGCCGTAGTGCTGACAACATGGCCACTGCTTTTCTTGAGTCTGGTCCGCCTGCCGCATACTCTTAGGGTCGGGGACGCGAGCGGGGACGATGACTGCAAGTGTAAAGCCAGCAGGACCGAACTATACAGTTAAAGATGTCGAGACCATTGCAGCCGGGAAGGACGTTCGGGCACGTCTCTTCACGCTGGCGCCGGGTGAGGTTATTCCTTGGCATTCCATCAGCGAGATTGCGGACCATTTCTTCGTACTAGTGGTGAGACTCAATCGGATGCTTCCGCTGTCGGTGGTCTAGAAGCGGGGAATCGCGAGCATTGATAGGACTCATCCGTTGGAATCGGACCACTAGGTGGCGAGTTGACAGTCGAGACGCGCAAGCCCGGTGATTGTCGTACCCTTGGCGTTGGCGAGATCTATCGGATTAATGCAGGACACGCGCGTCAGATTTTAAATCGCGGCGGAATTGATTGTCGGTTTTTAATTGTGCAGGGCGTGGGCAGGTACGACTTTAAGGACTTGACGGCGGCATCAGACGGGACTTGGTCGTAGCGCGCTTGCGCTCAGGGCGACCGCAGAGCCGTGCATGTCAGTTTTAGGGACGAGCTCTTGTGAAGTCTCTACCCTTCCACTCTGCGATCGCGCCCATAGACTAGCATCATCACGATGATCATCGCGCCATAGATGATCTGGCGCGCGGAGTCGGATATCTGCATCACCGATAAGATGCTTTCCAACAACGGTGATCAGGATCACCCCGGCGACGGTGCCCAGATAGTTCCCGCGTCCGCCCAGAATGCTGGTGCCGCCAAGGACCACCGCAGCGATCGCCGGCAGCAGGAAGGGATCACCCATCGCCTGATAGGCTTTGCCGGCGTAGCCGGCCAGCATCGCGCCGGCGAACGCGGAGCAGGCACCGCTGGTCACGAACGCGATTATCAGAATTGTGCGCGTGCTGATGCCGGACAGGTACGAGACCCGCTCGCTGTTGCCGATGGCATAGACGTAGCGGCCGAATGGCGTGCGACGCAGCGCCACGATGACCAGCACGCCGACTAATGGCCCAGACAATCACGGCGTGCGGCAGGTGGAAGGTATCGCGCACCGCGAGCCATTGCAGGATCGGGGTCGCCTGGTCAGGGGGTGCATTGCCGCCGGTGTACATGACGACCATGCCTTGCACCACGGCGTTCATGCCAAGCGTGAACACCATGGATGGAATGCGCAGGAATGCGACGCCGAGCCCGTTGGCCAGGCCGACCAGAGCACCGCAGGCAATGGCAAGCGGCACCCCGAGCGCGGTCCATGACGCGCCCCACCAGCCGGCGACGGCGGTGGCGGTAATCCCGCCAATGGTGACAACCCAAGGGATCGAGAGGTCGATATGGCCGAGCAGAATCACCACCATCAGCACCGCTGGCAATGATCCCGAGAAATGAGGCCACCCGCAGCTGCTGCAGCAGGTAGAGTCCCGACAGGAACTGCTGATTGTAAATCCCGCCGAGGATCAGCAGAACGAGGATGAAGCCGAAGGCGATGACAACCGGGCGGTCCAGCTTCCGCAGCGCGCGCGTCATCGACCGACCCCGAGAAATTCGAGGCGATTGCGCGCGCGCAACACACGCAGCGCGCCTAAACTCACCGCGCCGAGCAGGATGAGCCCCTGGATGAACGGCTGCACGAGTGGTTGGATATCGAAGACAAACAGCAGATCGCTGACCTCCCTAAGCACGAAAGCGCCAAAGATCGAGCCCACCGCACCGCCGACCCCGCCCATCAGCGAGGTGCCTCCAATCACTACCGCCGCGATGGAGCTTAAAGTGTAGATGCCGCCGCTAACCGCGCTGGCGTCGCCCGACAGCGTCATGGCGGTCAGCAGCAGGCCACCAATGGCGGCCAGCAGCCCTGCGAACATGTACGCAGCAAGTCGCGAACGGCGGACCGCTATGCCGGTCATGTAGGCCGCTAATTCCGACGATCCTATCGCGTAGCAGCCGCGCCCGGTGGTCGACAGCTGGAACGGCAACCAAATGGCCAAGCACGACCGCCAGCAAAATCACCAGCGTCGTTGGAACGACATCGAAAATTTGGGTCGTTAATACGGCCGCGAAAGTCGGTTCGATCGACCCGCCGGGGACCGGGCGGACCAGTAGGGCCAATCCATTGTACACGGCGCCGGTCGCCAGCGTTGCGATAATCGGCTGCAACCGCCCATAGACGACGAGGGCGCCGTTTATCGCGCCGCAAATGACGCCGCTGAGGAGAACCGCGGCGACGCCGGCGGCGACCAGCCATGGCGGGCCGCTGAGGATGGTGGAAGCGATGCAGTTGGTCAGAACGAAAATCATTCCCACCGAAAGATCGAGGCCTGACGTAAGGATCGGCAATGTCTGCGCCATGGCGACCAGCGCCAGCAGCACGCCTTTGTTGGCGACCGCGGTGATCAGGCCGGTCCGAACCCCAACGCCATTCTTGGCGACGTAGAGCGCGAACATGGCAATGAACAGAACAAGCGCGAAAAGGGCGCCGTTGTTGCGCGCAAACCAAAGCCGGACGCCCTTCAATGAACCGCTGCGCAAGCAGCCTTCTCCTCGTCCGGCAGATTGAACGCCGCGCTGAGAATTTTCTGCTCGGTAAGCTCATCACCGGCGAGTTCGCGCACAATGCGGCCCTCGAACAGGATCACGACACGGTCGCAGCATCCGATAAGTTCCGCGTAATCGGTGCTGTAGAACAGAGCGCCCTTGCCTGCTTCCGCGAGATTGCGCAGCAGCTTGTAAATTTCCTGCTTGGTGCCGACGTCGATGCCGCGGGTCGGATCGTTGAGCAGGATCAGGTCGGCGTCGGTGAGCAGCCATTTGGCGATCACGACCTTCTGCTGGTTACCGCCAGAAAGCGTCCCGACCGGGACATCAGAGCCGCGCGCCTGGATCGAAAGCGTCTGGAAGGCGCCTTTGACGGCTTCGATCTCAGCCCTGGTCCTTATCAGGCCGCCGCGCGCAAAGCGATCGACGGCGGCAAGCGAGATGTTGTCGCGTACCGAGAGCGGCAAAACCAGACCTTCAGTTTTGCGGTCTTCGGGTATCAGCGCCATGCCGACAGACCGGCGCTTGGCCTGGTGCGGGCTGTTGATCCGCGTTCGCTTGCCCCTGACCTTGATGCTGGCATCGACGCCGCGGAGGACGCCGAACAGCGCGAGCAGAAGTTCGCGCTGGCCTTGGCCATCGAGTCCGCCAAGCCCGACGATCTCGCCCTTGCGCACGACGAGACCGATTCCGGCGAGCCGGTCGCCCCAGTTCAGGTTGGCGACCTCGAGGAGCGGAGCCGCCGCGCCGGCTCTCGCGGATTTTGCCGGAAACACATCGTTGTAATCGCGGCCGATCATCAGCTTGACGATCTCGGCGTCGGTCTTGCTGCCCTTGGCGAACGTGTCCACGCGACGGCCGTTGCGGAACACCGAGCAATCGTCGGCGAACGTCGTGATCTCGCGTAGGCGGTGCGAGATGAATACGATCGCAAGTCCGTCCTTTCGCAGACGATCGAGGATCCCGTAGATGCGCTCCACGTCCACCGCGGTAAGTGCCGAGGTCGCTTCGTCGAGTATCAGGAGCTTCGGCGAGCGCCCAAGCGCGCGTGCGATCTCGATCATCTGGCGCCGTGAGAGCGGAAGATTGCGCACGATTTCGTCCGGGTGCAGATCCTCGCAATGCACGCGGGCAAGAAGCTCTTCGGCGCGGCGGCGCTGGGCGCGCCGATCAATCAGTCCGAACCGGCGCGGCGGCTCCGGCGCGCAAATGTTCTCAGCGATAGTGAAGTCGGGTACCAGCGACAGTTCCTGGAAGATTGCAACAACACCGGCGAGCATGGCTTCGCTGGGGCTGGCAAAACGGACCGGCCGGCCCTCTAGCTCCGTGGTCCCGGAATCGGGCTGGACCACTCCGCTCATGATCTTGATGAGGGTCGACTTGCCAGCGCCATTCTCGCCGAGCACCGCATGAATGCGGCCCCGCTCGACGGTCAGTCCGACGTTTTCGAGCGCGCGTACTCCTCCGTAATGCTTGCTGATGCCGTTCATCCGCCAGAACGGCAAAGGGTCCGCCTGCGCCATCGGACGATCTTATCCGCAGCCCATACGGCGGCCACGGCTGAATTGCCGTGGCCGCCCTGAGCATCGCTTGCCTATTGGTTGGCCTTCGTCTGCGCCGTGATTTCCTTGGCGCCGATGTTAATCTTGCAAGCCGGGAATTCATTGTTGGTGTAGAAGCTGTCCGGCAGGTCGGGGAAGTAGTTGACGCCGGCCTTGAGCGTTTCGGTGTCGCTATAGGGTATCGGTGCCGAGATGAACTGCGGCATGACGTTCCCCTTGGCGGCGCTGATGGCGGCTTTCAGGGCGATGGCCACAAGGCTTGGAACCTGACCGGCAGAAGCGCAAGTCAGCCCTTGGTCCTTATACTGGACGCACATCTTCTTGAAGCCGTTCTCGGCCTGCCCGGCGACCGGAATGAAGCCGTGCTTAGTCTCGATCAGCGCACGGACAAGACCGGGCGTGCCGTCCTGGACATAGGCGCCGGCAAAATGGCCGTGCACCGCGATGGCGTCCGCCGCGACCTTCTGGGTGATGCCCTCGTCCCACTTGCCGCGCACCTCGACATATTCCCACTTGCCGCCAGCGTCCATCGCCGCATGGAAGCCGGCGGAACGGTCCTGGTCGACGGAGGTTCCGGCGATCCCCCTGACTTCGAGGATCTTGCCGCTCTTTTCGGGCATGTGGCTGAGCAGATATTTGCCGGCCAAATTGCCGATTTCGGTCTGCGACTCGTTGACCAGGATAACCTTGTCCGAATCGACGACAACGTCGAACGGGACCACAACCACGTTCGCGGCGGCGGCGCGGTCCATCGCTGGACCGTACGACGTCGAGTTGTTGGCGATCATGACGATGGCGTCATAGCCGGCGTTGATGAATTGGTCGATCGCGCCGATCTGGGCCGCGACATCCTCGCCGACGCTGACCACCTTGAATTCGGCCACGTCGGGCTTGACGTCGGGCTGTTCGACATAGGCTTTCGCGGTCTGCACCATCTGGATACGCCAGGTGTTGCCGACGTAACCATTGACGAGAGCGACGCGCAGCGGACCTTTCTTTCCCGGATACTGCAGATACTTCACTTTAGCGTCGCGCGGCGCGAAGCATGCCGGATCGGCGCCCGGTCCGCTGACCTCCTTGGGACCGGCAAGCGCGGCGCCGGCCAACAACGTCGCCAGCGTCAGTGCGGAAATCCCGCTGAACGAATTAGCAAGCTCTCTCATTTTCGTGTTCACCATCTCCTCCCTGCATTCGATGCGGGTCACTGCTCCGTTTTTGCTTAAGCAAACTCGCCGACCCGGCTCAGCATGAAGTAAGCTGCCAACGATAGCACGGCGCCCAGCTGAACGCCAGAAAACCCGCGTGTCGGGCGCGATCCGCTATCAAAGCGGTACCTCGAGTTGAGTTTACGACGGGGACAATCCGCTGGATGACTACCGAGCAAACCGCCGCCAACTTTCGCCGACTGCTCCCTTTCAAAACTTCAATAGCGGCCGGTCTATCGCGTCGGATGCACACGAATGCCGCAGCGCGGAGGGCGCAGTCACCTACAGGAAGATGTCGCCGCCGTTCGGACTGATGCACTGGCCCTGATAGAACCGCGCCTCGTCCGACGCCAGAAAGACGTAGGAAGGGACAATGTCGTCAACTTCGCCAATACGGCCCTTCGGGATGGATCGGCGAATGTTGCCCATCAGTTCTTCGGAAATGTCAGCGATGAGCGGCGTCCGGGTAGCGCCAGGCCCCACGCAATTGGCATTGACATTGCGCGCACCGATCTCGAGGGCAAGACAGCGCGTGAAGGCGACGATAGCCGCCTTTGCCGCTACGTAGTGCGAAAGTCCGGGCGATGCCTTGTAAGCGAGCTGCGATGCCGTGTTGATGATCTTGCCGCTGTTCTGCCGGTACATCATCGGCAGTACCAGGCGGGTCACCAGAAAGACGCTGCGGAGGTGGATCGCTATCATGCGGTCCCATTCCTCGATCGACATGTCTTCGACATTGTTGGTGCCAGCGATCCCCGCATTGTTGACAAGGATGTCGATACCGCCAAGCGTTTCCACGGCCCCCTCGACCAGCCGTGAGACCTCCTCGGGCTCGCTGACGTCAGCCTGAATCGCCTTGCTGCGCCGCCCCTGCCCGCGCACCATCTCGGCGATTTTCTCAGCCGCATCCTTCTGTTTCGGACCCGGAAAATTGATGATGACATCGGCGCCCTCCTTGGCGAAGGCCAGCGCCACGCCGGCGCCGATACCCGAGCTGCTCCCAGTAACGACGGCGCGCTTCTTCTCCAGTTTCCCCATTTCCGTCCTCCATGTTTGAACTTGAAGTGCCTTAGCCCGCTCCGACACTCAGAAGCTTCTTCGAATCCGCCTGGAACCTGGCAAAATGATCGACTGTTTGATCGATGGCAGCGACTTTGTCGTGATGGTAGCAGCGGACATAGTGCTTTTCTTCGACGGCGATCGCCTGCGGCGACGTAAGGTGGCAGTGAGCGTCGGCAAGCGGACAGCGCCCGGCCAGCGAGCAACCGGTCGGCAGGTCGATGGGGCTCGGGATCTCGCCCTCGAGCGTGATGGTGCTGGCACGTTTGAGTGCCGGGTCCGGCAGCAGCACTGAGGCGAGCAGCCCCACCGAGTAGGGATGCAGTGGTCTGGCGAACAGCTCCTCGGATTCTGCTTCCTCGACGATCTTGCCTAGATAGAGCACCGCAACGCGATGGCTGAGAAATCGGACGGTGCTCAGATCGTGCGAGATGAACAGATAAGCCGTGCCAAGTTCGCGCTGCAGTCGGATCAAAAGGTCGACGATCTCGGCGCGTGCGGTTGGATCAAGCGCCGAAGTCGGCTCATCCAGTATGATGAGCTGAGGTCGCGTAACGATGGCGCGGCCAATGCCGACACGCTGTTGTTGGCCGGCGCTCAACTCCATCGGAAATTGGTCGAGCACGCGTTCGGTCAAGCCAAGCCGCATGACGACGTCGCGCGCCCGCGCGTTCCGCTCTGCTCGCGATAGCCCAAGATAGCGCAGGGGCTCGCTCAGCGTCTCCCCGACCCGGATACGCGGATCCAGCGACTTTGCCGGCTCCTGGAACACGAGCTGGATGCGGCCTCGTATATCCTTGGATCGAATGTTGCGGCCGCGTCCCATCGGCTTGCCGTCGAACCAGATGTCACCCGCGGTCGCCTCGATCAGACCAACGACAGCGCGGCCAACGGTGGTTTTGCCTGACCCGGATTCGCCGACGAGAGCCAGCGTTTCGCCACGCCCGATCGTGAAATCGACGCCATTGACCGCCTGCACGACTTTACGTGAACCGACGATCGGAAACAGCTTCACCAGGTTCTGCACTTCGAGAAGCGGGCTCATGCGGCAGTCATCTCGACCGGGAAGTGGCAGCGCACGTGATGGCCGCCGCCAAGCTGGCGAAGGACTGGCGCCTCATCAACGCAGCGCTTCTGCCGGCGCACGCACCGTGGCGCGAAGGTGCAGCCGCCAGCGGGAACCTTCTCGCCCGCGCCCGGAAGGCGGGTCCAGCGCGCGCGCAATTCCGGGCTGTGCGAGAAGGCGGCGAGCAGCATGATGCTGTAGGGGTGCGCTGGACGTGCGAAGAAGGCCGACTTTTCGGCCAATTCGACGATTTCGCCGGCATAGATGATCGCTATGCGCGAGCAGAAGTGCGCCGTGATCGCGATATCGCGGGTGATGAACAGGGCCGACGCGCCCTTCTCCGCCACCAACCGCTGCAGCAGGTCGAGTACCTGCGCCTGAACGGTAACGTCGAGACCACTCGTGGCATCGTCCGAAATTACGAGCTTGGGCGAGCAAATCAGCGCAATAGCGATCGCTACGCGCTGTGCCATGCCGCCGCTGAGTTCATGCGGATAGGCACCGAAGCGCCGCTCAGGATCGGGAATGCGGACGGCCCGCAGCATGTCAAGTGCTAGGCGATCGCTCTCGCTCCGGCCTACCCGCAAATGGTAGTACGCGATATTCGCAATCTGTCGGCCGACCGGTATGACCGGATTGAGTTCGGCGCGCGGATTGGCGATCACCATGGCAAGTTCGCGCCCCAGCACTGCGCGGCGCGCGTTGTCGTCCAGGGCGCTCAGGTCGCGGCCGAGGAAGAGCACTTGTCCACGCTCGATCACGCCGGGCGGCGGCACGAGTCCCATCACCGCGCGGGCAAGCGTCGTCTTCCCCGCGCCGGACTCGCCGACGAGGCCGATGAATTCACCTGGATCGATGCGCAGGTTGATCCCTTTGAGCGCGCGTACGGACTCCTGGCGGTAGGCCGGGAATGTCACCCACAGGTCCGAGACGGCAAGGATCGGCTCCATCTATCCACCGTGCCGCTCAACCCCGCGTCCGCGGATCGAGAGCGTAGTAGATCAAGTCGACGACCAGATAAATGACCAACGACAGTACTGCCGAGAAGACCACAAAACCCAGGACCGGATTGACATCGGCATTGAGCACGCCCTGCACCGCATACTGGCCGGCGCCGCCCCAGGAGAACACTATCTCCACCAACACCGCGCCGCCGATCAGGAAGCCGAAGAGAACGCTGATGATCGTCACGATCGCCGGGAGCGCAGCCCGCACCGCTTGACGAAGCACAACGCGCCGCGGCAAGCCGCAGATCTCGGCATATTGGACAAATTCAGAAGACAGAGCGCGGGTTACCATGGTTTGCGTCATCTTCAGAATCGGTCCGGCGTTGATGATGCCCAGCGTGAGCACCGGCAGCACCAGATGTCCGAATGACGAAGAGAGCGCGTCGATGTTGCCGGTGAGGAGGCTGTCAACAACAAGACTGCCGGTAATCGTCCTTGGCGGCACCACTGCCAGATCGATGCGTCCGAGGGGTGCCGCGATCCATCCCAGCTGCGTGTAGAAAATGTAGATGAGCACCAGCGCCAACCAGAAGTCCGGCATGGCTCCGGCAAGCAGGCCGTAATAGTCGGCAAACTTGCGTACGGGCCCGGATTGAAGGCGCGATGCCGCGACGCCCAGCGGAAATCCGATTGCGATCGCCAACAGCAGTCCGAACGTGACGAGCTCCAGAGTTGCGGGGAAGCGCTGAAGCAGATCTTCGGTGACGGGTCTCGTCGTCTGCCAGGACGTGCCGAGGTTGCCGTGGAGGACATCGCCGATATAGTACGCGAATTGCTGCCACAACGGCTTGCTTAGGCCCATCTTGTCGCGCAGCGCCGCGAGACTTTGCTGGCTCGCCGTCGGGCCGAGCATCATCACGGCGGGGTCTCCCGGGATCAGCTTCACCATGAAAAAACTGACCAGGATGATCCCGAACAGCTGCGGGATCACGTAGGGCATGCGCTTGGCGATGTATCGCGCAGCATGTTCAGCTCAGCGAACCGGAGAGCACCCTGCGGCGCGCTGGATCCGCCAGTATCTCGATGCTCGCGCCGACAAGCGCAAAGCCGAGTACGGTGATCGAGAGCGCAATGCCGGGGAAGACCGACGGCCACCACTGCCCGGTGACGATGTTCTGAAACCCCATGGCGATCATGCTGCCCCATTCCGGCGTCGGCGCCACGACGCCCGCGCCGACGAAGCTCAGTCCCGCAGTCAGCAGCACCGACCAGCCGATATTGACGGAAAGCTGCGCCACCAATGGCGCGATGGCATTGGGAATGACGTGGCGCCGCAGGATAGCGACATCCGAAGCACCGGCTACATACGCCGCCTCGACGTAGCGCAGCTTGCTGATCGAGAGCACCTGAACGCGCATCAGCCGCAGGTAAATCGGCGTATTCACGAATGCGATCGCCAAGATAATGCTTTTCACGCTTTGCCCGAACACGGCCACAAGCGCAATTGCGAATACGAACACCGGAAACGCCTGGAGCACGTCGGCCGACCGCATCACGACCGTACTCAGGGCACGACGCCATGCACGCTGGCCCTCGTAATAGCCGACCAACGCACCGATGGCGCCGCCAATTGTGGCGGAGAGCAAGGTACCGACGATGGCGATGGCAAGATCGACGCGCGGCGCGAACAGGACGCGGCTGAAGATGTCCATGCCGGTTCCGTCGGTACCCAATACATGGCTACCGCCCGGCGGCAGGAGGTACACGCTCGGATCGGCATGCATCGGCCCGAATGGCGCCAGCCAGGGGGCGAGCAGCGCGATCGCAACGACGGTCGTCACGATCGCGTAGCCGACGGCAAAGCTCGGTCGTAATCGCAGGAAGGCGAAAAAGAAACGCAGCCGCGGGAACCGTCCCGCGCCACTCGTGACCACTTCCGGACCCGCTGGGATGGCAGGCCCGGATATCGTTGAATTGCTCATGCCTCCCGGCTGAAATCCTGGAACCGGATGTTGTTCGAGGTGTAGTAGGTAAAGCCCTTGAGATTGGCGCGCCGCGCGAAATGGTAGCCCGGGAAGGCGATGAAGACCCAAGGCACCTCGGCCATGACCGTCCCCTGTGCCGTGGTCATCATCTCGAGGCGCTTTGCCTGATCGTTGGTCCGCGCAGTGTCGCGGATCAGCGCGTCGACGTCGTCGTTCTTGTAGTTGCTGTAATTGACGAAGGATTTGGAGTTGAAGTAGAGCGTCATGGAATACCCGACATCCGGGCACCAGGGACTGTCCACGTAGAATATTATCGGCTGCTTGCGTTCCGAGACCGCGTTGTAGAAGGTGGCCGGCGGGATTTTTCTCAGTTCGAGCTCCACCCCGATGTCGCGTAGCGCGGTCTGATACAGGATCGCGATCGGCTCCTGCACAGGGTCGCCGGCGTTATACGCGAGGCTCGTCTTGAAACCCGACGACATGCCGGCTTCCTTGAGCAGGGCCTTGGCCATCTCGGGATCGTACTTGTATTTCCAGAACTGATTGGTGAAGCCCGGATAGATATTGGGCATGCAGCCGTTGAGCGGCGATGCGATGCCTTGGAAGACCGTCTTCAACACCTGCTCCTGCGGGAAGGCAAAGTTCATCGCCTGGCGGACCTTAGCGTTGCCGAACGGCTCAATCTGGGCGTTGAGCTCCAGCCAGATCATGAAGGAGGCGTCGACGCTGTCGACCGCCACGCCCTTCTCGCCGCGCAACTTGATGATCTCCAGCGGCTGCAGGTATTGAGCGATATCGACGGCACCGCCTTGCAGCAGAGAAGCCCGCGTGGCCGAAGTCGGCACCTCGCGAAAGACCACCGTGTCCATGGCGGGCTTGCCGCGATAGTAGTCGTCCCTCGCCTTGAAAACCGCTTGTTGTCCTCGCTGCAGCTGGTCCAGGCGGTAAGGACCGAAGCCTGCCGAGTTGTTCTCGAGGAACTTGCGCGCCCAGGGATCGTCCGAGTTCGATTCCTGTTTGCACTTCGTCGAATTGTAGATCGGGTTGTAGAGGTTGGGCTGCAGCTTGGCGAGCAGCGGATTGGGGTTATCGAGATTGATCGAAACGGTGTACTTGCCTTCGACCTTGACTTCGTCCTTCTTCTCCAAGCCCAGCGTAGAAAGGAAGAACGCGCCGATCGCACCAAGCTCGAACTTGCGATCCCAGCTCCATTTCACGTCGTCTGCGGTAAGCTCATTGCCCCAGTTGCTCTTGATCCCCTGCCGCAACTGAAAGCGGATGAACTTGCCGGCCGGATCGAGCTCGAACGACTCTGCCAGCTTGCCCTGGATCGCAAGGCCGGCGGGCAGGTCGGGGTGGTCCGCAGTATCCTCGCGAAACGCACCGGACTGCTTCGGGTCGGGAATCTTCTTGAATTCGAGCAGGTTGTCATAGAGGACGGCGATCGCCTCAAAAGTCCCAAGGCTGACATCGAAGTTGCAGTCGAGGCTCTGCGGCGTTGCCGGCGCCGCGATCACTAGGGTCGAACTGGCTGCCGCGACCGCGTCCAAATTCCATCCAACAGGCAGCGTTGCCGCACCAGCCAGAGTAGCTCCACCCTTGAGCACGTCGCGGCGATGCAATGGGAAACCGAGCTTGCGGCGGCTAGACATGATTTTCTCCCTCCACCCGTACCGACATCCTGGGATGACCACGCTCAAATGAAACCAGCAGCCTCTCTACACGCTACCACACGAGTGACGTGCCGCAACTGAATTCAGCGATCTGATCTGAGACATTGCCCTTCGTCGCCTCAGTTTGGCTACGGAAAACCGAGCCAATCGGTCGATGCCGTCGGGTCGCGCTCACTGGGCCTTTTCCGTTCGGGCTGAGCTCCCGGGTTGAAATCCTGGTGCGCCACATCTCATCCATCGGATTCCGACCGTACGCACGACGGCCAGCTCTCATTGGCAGGATGGCTCCTTTGCTCGGGGCCCCAGGACCTGCGCCGAGATTTGGGCGCCATCGAACCTCGACTTAAGGAAATTGTTACCTGGCCTGCGGGCGAGCACGAATCGTTTCGGTTGCGATCCGAACCGTGGCAAGCTTGAATGCTCCGGGCAGGCTGAGCTGGAGGAGCCACGTCGGAAGTAGACGCTCGGCCCGGCGACATCGAAATTGGGGATGAGAGATGGAGAGCTGGCGCAATCGCAAGACGCTGATCCTGAGCCGCACGGACATGATCGGTCTGCTCACGCCGGCCGACTATGTCGCCTGCGTCGAACAGGCCTATCGCATGCACGGCGAAGGCCGCTTTTACATGGACCCGAAGGGTCACATCGTCCTCGACAAGTATCCCGGCGAGTGGGAAGCGATGCCGTCCTACATCGAGGAGCCGGAGGCCGCCGCGTGCAAATGGGTGTCGATCCGCGAGCGCAATCGCGAGAAGTACGATCTGCCGACCGTGTTCTCGATCCTGATCTACACGCATCCCGAGACCGGCTTCCCGCTCGCCATTTGCGACGGCAGCTATCACACGGTGATGCGCACCGGCGCCGCGGCGGCCGTCTCGACGAAATGGATGGCGCGTAAGAATTCCAAGCGGCTCGCCATTGTCGGCGCCGGACACATGGCCGAAGGCACTCTCGCCACCTGCAACGAGGTCTTCGCCTGGGAAGAGGTGCGGGTCTGGAGTCGAAGCCAGGCGACACTCGATCATTTCATCGCCAGCCAGCAGCCCAAATTCCCCCAGCTGAAGCTCAAGGCTTCCATCAAGCTGGCCGAGGTCGTGCACGGCGCCGACGTGGTCGTCACGGTGACGCCGGCGCGTGGCGCGATTGTCATGAACGAGTGGATAACGCCGGGAACGCACATCGCCGCCCTCGGCGCGGACAAGGGCGGCGATCAGGAGCTCGATCCCAAGATCCTGCAGCGGGCGCGCATCTTCGTCGACGACATCCGCCAGTGTCGAACAGACGGAGAAATAAACGTCCCGTTGCGCGCCGGCCTGATCAAAGAGAGCGATATTGCCGGCGAGATCGGCGAGGTCGTCACTGGCCGCAAGGCTGGACGGACCTCGGACGACGAGATCACCCTGTTCGACTCCACCGGCATCGCGCTACAGGACTCGGCGACAGTCCCGGTTGAATACGAGCGGGCGGTGGCCGCCGGCGTCGGGGTCGAAAAAAAGATGATTTCCACCTGACCAAACACCTTGGGGTGGTGCGACGCGCCCGGGCGCGCGCTTGACTCCGGCACCCCGCCTATGACGTGTACGCCAAGCCTCTGACCGCCTATGTCGCTCGCTTCATTGGTGGCCAGAACGTGCTCGGGGGCCGGGTCAGCGCCGTGTCGAATGGAATGATCGTGCTCGATCTGCCAACGCACGGGCGAGTTGAGTTTGTCCGGTGCCGCCGACAGGTTCGATCCTCCACGTCTCCGTGCGTCGTGACCGCATCCATTGGCGAAGCAGAAGCCGGTTGACTAGCCGAACGCCGTGAGCGGCAAGGTACGCGCCATCGAATATCAGGGCCACCTGGGTGAAGATCACGCTCGAGGGTGCCAGCGACGAGGAATTCGTCGTCAACATGCCAGACACCGAGTTCTTTGTCGATCCAACGTCCATCCGCTGGTCGGTTCGAACCGCAGCGACGGGTCCCACGCTTCGGGGCAGAATTAACGTCCCCCCAGTCGTGTTGCTGGGACGCGGCGAGGGAGCAAGAGCACCCTTCCCCAAGTGCGGGTCGGCCGATCGATGCTGCGCCGTGTCAGCCGGCCTCGGCACGGGCAACGAGGCCGGCAAAGGCGGCCAATGAGCGCTCGATCAGGTTGCGGGACAGTCCTCTTACGATGAAGACGATGCGCGAGCTGTGGTCATCATCGGGCCATTCCGGCAAGTGATCGGGCGGGTGAATGAGATGCTGAACGCCATGGATCACAACCGGGCCGCTCGATGTGGCCACGTTCAGCATTCCCTTCACCCGCAACACGTCATTGCCGTGACGATTGAGCAGCATTGTCAGCCAGACACCGAAGACGTTCCAGTCGATCGGCCGCTCGTAACGCAGGCAGAAGGCATGAATGTCGGCGCCGTGCCGGCTGACGTTGTCGTGGCGGTGATGCGGCGCAGTCGCCCTCTGGTTTTCGATGGCCAGCCACTGGCGCACCTCCTCGGCCCTGCCGTCGAGATCGTAGAGATCGCGGGTCAGCAACAGATCCGGATCGAGCGCGGCGTCCGGCGCGGCCTCCAATTGCGGAGCCGCCGGGTTGAGCTCGGTGAGGCGCCCGCGCAACGCGCAGATATTGCTTGCGTCGGCAATGTCGGTCTTGGTGATAACGATGCGATCGGCGACCGCGACCTGCTTGGCAGATTCTTCCTGGCGCGCGAGATGCATGAGGCCGTTGACGCCATCGATCGTGGTGACCACGTTGCCGAGCCGGAAATGATGACGAATGACGGGCTCCGCCATCACCGTGGACAGTATCGGCACCGGGTCGGCGAGGCCCGTTGTCTCGACAATCAGCCGGCGGAACGCGATCTCGCCGCGCTCGCGACGCTCGTAGAGGTCGCGTATCGCCAGGCTGAGGTCGCCCCTGATGGTGCAACAAACGCACCCGCTCTGCAGAAGGACAATCTCCCCATCGAGCCGTTGAAGCAGATGATGATCGAGCCCGACTTCGCCGAACTCGTTGACAAGGACTGCAGTATCGGCGAGCCCAGGCGCGCTCAGCAGTTGCCGCAGCAGCGTTGTCTTGCCGCTCCCCAGAAAGCCGGTGATCACGTTGACCGGGATGTACGCCGTCTCTGCAGTCATGGGCATTCAATCCGTCACGCCCTGCACCCCACTCGCGTGCTCCATGCGTTCGATCAGCACGGGATCGAGCGGGTCGCACGTCCGTCCTAACAAGCGCTCCGCGGCCTGCCAAACTTGGGCGAGGTTTTCGACGATTTCGGTGCGCCCGGTGCGCGTGCTGAGCTGGTACTTGGCTCCCTCCCAATCCGAGAGGACAAGGCTGAACTGCTTCAGCACCGTGTTGACAACGTGCACGCGCTCGAGCCTTTGTGCGCGAACTGTGCCCGCGCCGGAGAGCGGCGTAGCCGCGGCGTCGGTCCAATCACCCTGGATGCCAAGGGCTCCGCACAGGCCGCACATCTTCCACCTCGGCTCCAGTTATGCCGCGTCGGCATTGCTGCGCTGACTGTCATCGTCGTTGCCGTACTTCTACTGCGCCAGCGCCGTCAAGGTCGCAAGTACTCTTGATTGCACCACGGCCGGTCAGTTTGCTGGCGGAGATGCGGTGCGTTCGTCGGTGGAAGTCGCTTGCAGGAGCAACGTGGCCTTGCTCGCGGGCACGGTTCGGTCCATCCTTTCAGGATTGCACGAGTAGCGCCGCTTGCGACAAAAGCCGCCGCGGTGTTCGCTCGGTGATGGACCGCGACAGCGGATCTTCGCCGTGCGCCGGGAAGCGCGAATGGAGGGAATGTTCAGATGGCCAAGGAGATTCAGTGCGTTATCGGTGTGGATATCGACGCCGTAGCCGGTTGGCTCGGATCGTATGGCGGCGAAGATTCGCCGTCCGACATCCAGCGCGGCGTGTTTGCGGGCGAGGTTGGCACACCGAGGCTGCTCAAGCTGTTTGACAAGTTCAAGATCAAGGCCAGCTGGTTCATCCCTGGCCACTCTATTGAGACCTTTCCTGAACAGACGAAGATGATAGTCGCGGCTGGGCACGAGATCGGAGCTCATGGCTATTCGCACGAGAACCCGGTGGCGATGACGCGCCAGCAGGAGGAGGATGTCCTCAAGAAATCGATCGAATTGATCGAGAAGTTCTCCGGCAAGAAGCCGCGCGGCTATGTCGCTCCCTGGTGGGAGATGTCCGCTTCCACCGCCGAGCTGCTGCTGCAGAACGGCTTTCGCTACGACCACAGTCAAGGCTACAACGACTTCGTCCCGTTCTACGCCCGCGTCGGCGATGAGTGGACCAAGATCGACTACTCGAAAAAGGCCTCGGAGTGGATGCGGCCGATGAAGCATGGCAAGCCGATCGATCTCGTCGAGATCGGCGCCAACTGGTACGTCGATGATCTGCCGCCCATGATGTTCATAAAGAAGGCCCCGAACAGCCACGGTTTCGTCAATCCGCGCGATATCGAACAAATGTGGCGTGACGAATTCGACTGGGTGTACCGGGAAATGGACTACGCCATTTTCCCCATAACCATCCACCCTGACGTGTCGGGCAGGCCGCAAGTGCTGCTCATGCTGGAGCGACTGGTCGGCCACATCAATTCCCACTCGGGAGTCAAGTGGATGACCATGGAGGAAATTGCCGAGGACTTCCGCCGCCGTCATCCGTTCAAGGCGAAGTAGCCGCGGCCCTGCCCGCGGCAGGCGCGACCATAGCGGCGGCCCGACGGTTGCGGTCTTCTTGTCCACCAGCGGAACGATTGCGCCGGTTCGCGGAGCCAGCGGCTTCGCGTCGCCAAATCTTACCGCCGTCTGATTGGCAAGCTGAGCGACTATTTCGTCCTGCATGTCGAAGAGGCCAAATTTGCCAAGACTCCGACGGCGCTACACAGATGATCTCACCACAAAATCGCACGACCATTCAATATGGTGAGAAGCCGGCCCCTGTGTCGGCGAGAGAGCTCCGAAGCGCCGGAACACGGCGTCCTGATCTTAGCCTCCGCGCAGCGTCGCAAGCGCATGATTGGCGCTAATAGTGTACGCCCCGCGCTTATCCTAGTTTTGAACTGCTTGCACCCTGGAGCTCGGCAGCGCTCGGCAGGCTTTGCTCTGGTTCCACGAGAATGGTCTTGATCTGCCGGTGAAGGGCAAAGATGGCGAGACAGCTTGGCGGCGCCCGAACTACGCCACCATCCTGAAATAATTCGAAGGTCTGCACGCCCTGCGCGCGCGGCAGAAACTGCCTCCTGAAAACCGCGGCCACAATAAACGTTGATCGCCTCGCCGGCAGGTATGCCTCGGCAAGGTTGGTGCCGTGGCGGCCCGCGAGGTCTCGCGCTTCGCTCGCAACAGCCACGAACTGCCCGCCGGGAGCGGTCTCTACCTCTATCTCGATCCGACGCAGAACTTTAACGGCAAAGCGTTCGCGCTGACCTCCGACGGATCCGGCGACTACTTCATTTCCCTTAGCCAGACGATCATCAGCACCGGCACCGCTTTCATTTCCGCCGGCCTCGTCGTCTCCGCCGGCGGCTTGGCTGATCCAACCACCATCTTGGGCGACGGCTTTGGAGATCATCAGTGCCGGTGGCAACGACCGTGGTGCGCTCCTGTCAGGACGTCTACGGCAATGCCGGTGGAGCCACGATCTTCGCCGGTTCGCAGGTGATCAAATCCGGGGGCAGCGCGAGCAACACCACTGTTGCTGGCGGCGGCACGCTCGGATGTGCTCAGTGGCGGCTCGGCCAAGTCGGCGCGGATTTCGGCCGGCGGTGCGGAGGCCGTCAGCGCCGGCGCTACTGACGCCGGGGCGCGGGTTTCGGGCGGCGCGCAACTGGTCTACGGGTTCGCGAGCAGGACGATAGTGTTCACCGGCGCGCAACTTGTCGGGCCGGGCGGCACCGCGAGCGGGACAACGATCTCAAACGGCGGAACGGAGATCGTCAATTCCGCGGGCATGGCGAGCGGGACCACGATCTCGCGCTTGCGACCGTCTCCAGCGGCGGTGCGGTTGAACTCACCGGCAGCCTGAGCGCATCCCCGATCACGCGTTCCTCTCCGGCGCGACCCTCGACGTGACCTCTGGCTACACGCTCAGCAGCTACGCCCTCGGCAAGGGGATTGTCGTCCTCGGAATGAAGCTTGCCGGCTTCGTCGCGGCCACCAACGTGCGCCCTCCCATGATGAGGGCCGGCGCCCCCAATGATGGAACCGCGTCCCGCAGTAGACCCATTTGGTGCTGCAAACCGTTACTATCCTGGAAGATACTTACGGGCGCCCGATCCCCTGCCCGGTTCGGGTTCAAGCCCAATGCGCAAGTGACGCCACTGCGGGGATGAAGAATGGCCAAGCGCGGGCGACCAACTGGTGCCACAAGCTGGCAGCGCAATCCAAATCGCCGCGCGGCACATCACGCTCAAGTGCTGATGGAGGCGTGGCTAGCCGACGCTCCAGTGCTCGAAATTCGAGTCATGCTTGTCGTCTCTTGCCGGGAACCCCGAGGCGCAGGCCCTGATCGAGGAATGCTGGAGCAAGCTGCGGGAACGATCGGCGCTATACGGTGCCGCCCCAGATCAAGCGAAAGCTCTGTCGGCTGGCAGTGGCGCATGTGGTGGAATTGCGCCGTGATGCCATCCAACGACGACGCGCCGGAGCGGCCGAGACAGCGCTTCGGACCCAAGGCTGGACCGAGACCCAGATCGCCGAAATCCTCAACCGGAGGGCGCCGGAGCGCATTGACTTCGAGGCGCCGGACCTCGAAAAGGTATTGGAGATCGTGAATTGGCGTGCGCCGGCGACCACGCTACGGCGGAAAGCTACCTCTCGAAAATTACGCAAATAAATTCCTTCTAAGCATTCCTTCTCAGCGTCCACGACTATGCATGCCCCCACGTACAGAAAACGTGGAGGCATACCGTGTCCTACGAGCACAGCCCTGCCCGCGATCGGAAAAACGCGGCGGTCAACGACCCATCCTATACGGTCGACGAGTTTTGTGCCGCAGAGCGCATGTCACGCTCGATGCTCTACAAAGCCTGGACGGAGGGCTGGGGTCCCGACTTCTACTGGGTTGGCGTGACGCGCCGCATTACTCACCGCGCGCGCCATGAGTGGCAGCGCCAGCGCGAAGCCGAGGCAGCTGCGGAAGGGAATAGAGGAGCGGGAACATGACTGCCCGCTCCTTGTGCCCTGCAGACCGGAAGGTTTATGCCCGGTCGCGGCTGACAAACGGCAAGGACTTGCTGCCTAATATTGATGGTCGCAGCCTAATTGCCAGACGTTATCGCGACATCTGTTCGGCGATCGCCGCAGACCAGGGCGGCATCGATCAGTTGTCCGAAGCACGGATTCAACTCATTCGCCGCTACGCTGCTTGCTGCGTGCTAGCCGAAGAGATGGAAAGCCGGCTCGTGCGCGGCGGGCAAATCGACATCACCGAGCACGCGCAGCTTACCTCGACGATGGTTCGGGTCGCTCAACGGATAGGCCTCGATCGCGTCCCACGTGATATCTCATCGCCATCTCTTGCCGATATCCTTCGCGAGGGGCAGCCATGAGCGCATCCCATCATCGCGTTGTCCGGCTCGTCGACATGGTCAACGAGAAGATCGCGCATGAGGGTAGCTGCGTGGTCGACTGCCGTGGGAGCATTACGCCATGAACGGAACCCAGCACGGTTACACGATCGATGTCGCAATGCGCGATGATCGGTTGCTCGGGGCTGCATTGGGTAATACCGCATCCTGGTCGACATGGATCGCGGTGCTCAAAGCTGCTTTCGGGCTCGGGCTTACGGACGAGCAGCGTGAGCTGTTTGCAAGCGTCGCCGGACAGCGCATGCCGCCGCGGCACAGCGTCCGCGAGCTATGGTGCCTCTGCGGCCGTCGCGCCGGCAAGAGCAGGATCGCCGCCCTGGTCGCCGTCTACACCGCATTGTTCGCGCCGGTCAAGCTTGCGCCCGGCGAACGCGGCGCGGTCCTCGTTCTCGCCAACGGCATCGATCAGGCCGGCCTCGTTTTCAGCTACGCGAAAGCTTTCATTACCGAGAGCCCGGTGCTGCGGCGTGAGATCGTGTCGGTGACGAAGAGCGAGATAAGGCTCCGCAACGGCATCACCATCGCGGTTCACGCCAACAGCTTCCGTAGTGTTCGCGGCTGGACCTTGCTCGCCTGCATCTTTGATGAAGTGAGCTTTTGGCGCGACGAGAGCAGCGCTCAGCCCGATGTCGAAACCTATACGGCCTGCCTACCATCGCTCCTCACGACCAACGGCATGTTGATCGGCATCAGCACCGGGTACCGTCGTGCCGGCCTGCTCTACGCCAAGTATCGCGACCATTTCGGCGAGGACACTCCAGATGTTTTGGTGGTCCAGGGTTCGAGCCGGACCTTCAACGCTACGCTCAGCGAGGCTGGCATCGCCGCCATGCGCGCCGCCGACCCAACCGCGCATGCATCGGAATGGGATGCCGAATTTCGCGCCGACCTCTCGGCCTTCCTTGATGACGAGCTGGTCGAGCGCGCCGTCGACTATGACCGCCCGCTGGAACTGCCGGCAATGACCAACACTAGCTATCACGCCTTCACCGACGCAGCCGGCGGGACTGGCAACGATGCCTACGCGTTCGCAATCGGCCATAAGCAGGGCGTGAATTTCATCATCGACGTGGTGCGCGGTACCCGTCCCGGCGTGCCATTCGACCCCGCCGCGGTGACTGAGGAATATGCCCAGTTGTTGAGGTCTTACCGGACCTACAGCGTAACCGGAGATCACTACACCGCGGCCTGGGTCAGCTCCGCCTGGACCAAACACGGCATCACCTATAGGCAGAGCAATCTCTCCAAGTCCGAAATTTACTTGGAATGCGCCCCGCTGTTCGCGCGAGGCTTGGTCCGGCTGCCCAACCACCCCAAGCTTCTCCGAGAGCTGCGTCTGCTTGAGCGCCGGGTCCACAGAAGCGGAAAAGACTGGTCGATCACGGTCGCAACGGCCACGATGACCATGCCAACGCCGTCTGCGGCGTGCTGCAGCTGCTCAGCGGCAACACCTACGTCGACCTCGAACTTTGGAAGCGGGCGTGGAGCTGAGCCTGCGCCGGTGCGCTCGCCCATCCCGCCGACGATGACGCAAGCGGAGTGGGACCGCATCACGGCGCCGCCACGGCTGATCCCGGACGATGTCATCCGAATGTTCGAGAAGAAGCCATGAGGCCTCCGCCGCCAGTTTCCGTGGCCTGAATATGTCGCGATAACGTCTGGCGGGAAGGCTGCGGCCGTCCACGTTCGGCAGCAAACCCTTGCCATTCAATAACCATGTGCGGGACAGCGCCTTCCTGTCCGCAGGAGCCCGGCTACTTGTGGGCTAACAGGGGGCTATAATGACGGTATCGCCTTGATGCCTCCATGACCGCGCTGACCCACCCGGGCGGAAATCTCACCGGCTTCATCAACTTAGAGGCCGGTTGGGCATGCAGATGCTCCGCATGGCGCGCCCGAGGCGTCAGAAGTTTTTTCTTGAGGGATATCCCCGCCTCTCACGTCAGCGGCCCTCGTGGCCGGCTCTTTTGTCGCATCGGCCGTAGGTGCTTTAGGAAAGCCTTTGTGTACCGGCTGTTTGCGGAGCCGCCACGCGTTCTTTCCCCTCGTTGGCTGACAGCGGCAGAGGTCCGCTCGTCTTTTGCGGCGCGGTTTGCTGCCCCGCCAGTGCCAACGCCACGACGGGATTCATGCTGTCGACCATCGACGTCGGGATCAGGATGGCGGCGCCGCGCTCCTTAATATTAGTCGTCTCATAGATGATGTTCATGGCGCGCAGCTGCAGCGCTGTCGGGTGAGGCGATTGCCGCCTCGGCCGAGCTGAGAATGATGCGCGCCTGTTTTTCCCGTTCCGCTTGTGGTGGGAGGGATCGGATGGCTTAAACAGAGGGAAAGAGGGTCTCCAAGAGGGTGGCAATTTATTTGCGCGTTTCGACAACTGAGCAGACGACCACCAATCAACGCCGCGAGCTACACGCGGTCGCGAAGCGGCACGGCCCTGGGAGACTTGTTGCGTTCTTCCATGGTCATCTTATGACGGGGCGAGCATCCGGTTGGTGCAATCGAAGAGCATACGGCGAGGTGCCCGACCAGTACGCGTCACTATTCCGGTCGGCGCGCCGCTGAAGGCTGCGCTCGATACTGCCGCAAAGGCCATATACGGGCCGATCATCCTGACATCGACCGACAAGAAGCCTTGGACTGCGGGCGGCTTCCGCGCGTCCTGGCGCAAGGCTTGTGCGAAGGCGAGATTGTTGGTGTTACCTTCAATGACCTTCGGGGACGGCCGTGACACGGCTCGCACTTGCGGGATGTACGGAAGCGGAGGTCGCGAGGATCCTGCGGGGGGGCATCCGCAACATCGTCTGCCGCAAAGCCGATGATTGCATTTGCCGATCCCGTCTTCTCAAAGCAAGCGCATGTGCAGGCAACCCTGACCCGAGCGATCTGAAGCTGGGCTTGAATGCGACCGTAACAGCCGTAAAGCAGGCAAAGCTCGATCAATACCATATTGTCTATTTTGCGACGCATGGGCTTGTTTCTGGCGATTTAGAGCGCTTTGCCAAAAGTGGTGGTCACAGTCGCACCGGCTAGTGCCGTGGCAGCGGCTAGTCGGGCGCTTCCATGGTTCGAATCATATGCCGACCAAGATCGGATCAGTAAGATGTAGCTGCGGCATGCCAGGTTAACCAGGGAACTATGGTGGCAGCCGATAGGATGAGTTTCATGGAATCGGTCGTCTTGTACCCCCTCGTCGCGCCCTCGGCCAGCATAACGCGTCTATTGCGAAAATTTAATTTTCCCAGGCGGAACTGTGGTGTTGGCAACAGGCTTGCGGCTATGCTGGTGATCAGCTGATCTATGGTCCTGGGTACGTGTTCGTGCCGGGACGCGGGATTCTCGGTGAGGATTGCGACATGCCGACAAGTACCTGTACGAACGAGTACCGTGATATCCAATAGGCGCTGTACTAATGACGAATCCAGCCAGCTCGTTTGACGCCAGTTGGTGTGTCTTCGATTTAGAAGGTAGGGCCTTTCGATGAATTTAAGATTGGTCGCTACGGTGACGACGATCGCGGTCGGCGTTGGAGTGACGACGAACGCAACGGCAGCATTTAGGCATAGCGGATACCATCACGGTGGATTTGCCGACCGTGGGCTTAACAGCGCGGGCGCGGGCGGGCATAGTAGTAACGGCTTGATCCGCGGGGCGTACGGAAGCCACTACGGCGTTCTGAGCCGTTGGGGTACGGGATCGGGCCTTGGAGTATTTGGGTACGACGACAGATACGGGCGGTGATTGTCCGTCACCGCGCGAAATATTCTCCTAGCAGTTTGCTTCTCTAATCGGCCGTTCGGGGTCAAGCGCTTTCAGACTATCCACCATCACAGCGTCGATGTCACTTCGCGGGCTCGTGCTGCTCTTCGGAATCAGCACCAAGGCTCTTCCATTATGGGTTTCGAAGACGAGATGGAACAATCTGAAAAACTGAAAAACGGCCTTGCCGTTAGTTTAGACGTTACGGTAGGTCCAAGCAGACTGACGAACTCATCTCATCCATCGTCCCGCGAGGGACATCCTGCCCTCATCCCACTGCGACTTCCCGGGTCCAACGGAACTCGGTGAAAGCCTGGAAGTAAAAGTCCCCGGTGGCTGGGGAAGTATCCCAGTCTGATCCGTACAGGGGGGCAAGCAACCTGGCAGGCTGTAGAGAAGCCACGAAATCGACCGCCCGCGTGGAACGGATTGCGGGAGTGTTGGGAGTGCCGGCCGGCGGTCATTCGGCGAAGGCCAATGTCGGCATCGAAGTTCTGGAAAATATCGATGTCGGACTCTCCGTGGTCGGAGAGGGCGGCATGTCAGGAAGGGATGAGCAGCGAAAGCTCGGAACCACTCGCGGGTCGCCTAGGCGCTCCCGCACAGCGAAGGCATCGCGTATAAGCCGCCATGCGGTGAAATCGGGATGCGCCCGCGAGTGGGGCTGATGGGGCCGATTAAGTGATGATGGACCGGGACAGAATAACCCGGACCCGAGCGAGGGCCTCTGGGACGGTGGGGTAGTCGCCCACCATGGCGGTGCGTTATCGAGTCCTTGACCCGGCGCAGTACGGGAAAATCGACGTGACCACGAGACGCGCGAGGGGCGGACGCAAACTGGATGTCAGACGGCGCATGCCGGGAGCAGGCTTAAGCCGCTGATCACTCGGGAAGGCGCCGCTTGGAAAGCCAGCCTTGCAGCCGTACTGGGGAAAACTCACCGTACGTTGCGCCAGGAAAAATCCAGAAGAGGGGGACGAGAATGTGATCTGAAACCCTTCAACGTGATCGAGAGGGTTCACCGCTTGCGCAAGATCGGCGAGGACGTGACCGAGACGCTGGAGCTCATTCCGCGGCAGTGGAAGGTGATCCAACACGTCCGCGAGAAGTTCTCCTGCCGGGCCTGCGAAGCGATCACCCAGCCGCCGGCGCCGTCGCATCCGATCGCGCGCGGGCGCGCAGGCCCCAAGCTGCTCGCTCACGTGCTATTCGCCAAGTACGGCCTGCACCTGCCGCTCAATCGCCAGAGCGACGTCTATGAACGCGAAGGCATCGATCTCGATGTCTCGACGCTGGCAGATTGGGTTGGCGCCGCCGCGGCAACCCTGATGCCGCTCGTTGATGTGATCCGCGATCACGTCTTCGCCGCCGAGCGCATCCATGCCGACGACACCACAGTACCGGTCCTGGCCAAGGGCAAGACCCGTGTCGGCCGACTATGGACCTATGTACGCGATGACCGCCCGTTCGTCGGTCCCGATCCGCCTGCGGCCGTGTTCTTCTATTCGCGTGATCGTGGCGGCGAGCATCCCGAGCGACATTTGGCGGACTACGCCGGGTTAATGTGTGCCGGAAGGCCGGCGGCTCTTTCCCTCGCTGTCCGTCGAGGAGAACCTCCTGGTCGGCGCCTACGGCCCGCCCAGGCCTTGAGCCATGACCGTTTCGCCGAACGCTTGTCGGCCGCCGCAAACGTCGACCACTCTTTGAGTAGTCTCTCCCGCATGACTTGTTCGCTCTTGAGGCACACGACAGACGGGATCCAAATCAAGGGTCGGGATTTCTTCAGCTTGGGCGGGTTCAATTAGCGCTAAGATGACCACCGCTGAAATGCACTTCAGCAATGACGCAGGCATCGAAACAAGACGCTTTACGCGGTAGCGCGTTGCACCTCGAAGGTTTCTGTCCCGTGCTGCGCCGGCAACGCGGAAGCATGACTGCACTGGCAACTCCTTCATTAAACCGCGCGCAATTTGAGCATGGACAAGCCGAGCGCGATATTGAGCGCAATTGAGCCTTCGACCGAAAGAGGCTGTAGGGCGACGGTGCGAGCGGAACCTCCAACCAGAACGTTAGCGCCCACGCCCACACCAATGCCAATGTCACCCGAAGCCCCGACATATTCGCCCGCAAGCGCGCCGGCGGGCAGTCCTGTGGTGGGCGCGAATACAGTCCATGCGAGCACGCCGCCCGCCGTCACGCCAAAGTCAAGACCGACCGTGTTGATCGCCCCTTCGTAGGCCTGCGGCGGATTCGGTCCCACCGGCTGGAACTTACATTCCATCGACTGGTGGCCAACGATAATGAAGCCAATGCTTGGATTGAGCCTGCAAGTAAGCACTCCGGCCTGCGTCCAAGCGCGCGGCGATTGCGCCTGGGCTGGTGCTACGGTTAGAGCCGTGAGCGCGCAGATCGCGAGAAAATATCTTCGTAATGGATGCCCTAGCACGACGCACCTCCCTTACTGTCCAGTCCTGATCAGCGGACGATTCCTCACCAGGGCCCCTTGCGTCACGACGAAATCCGTCTACCCCGGAGCGTCATCTCTAAGGTCGCGAGGCCGGAATGGTCAACCACAATCCATGATGCGAGCAGTCCTTCAGTTGCCCCGCAAGGGCGGGGCCAGCACACAAACGGCGCCTCGCTCTGTGAGCTATTGGCGAAGATCAAGGTCGAACTGGTGAAGTTCGCGTCACTCGAAAAAGTACGCTCAAGCAATGCCGTTTAGCACGGCATCGTAGATGTCGAAATTACGCAGTTGGTTTCGCTTTTCCGCTAGGTAGTCCGGCCGCAGGCGCTGCGACACAAGAAAGGGCACCCGTTGTTCGTGCAAGCCGCCGTGCGAGCGGAGACGATGGCCGGAGAGGCCGGACAAGTCGTGTTCGTCTGCACGCGAACCGATAACCGTGGCCGCGTCCGACATGACTATGAAGTCCCCCTCTCGATCCAGCGGAAGGCTATGCTCTTGGGCGGCAGTTTCGGCGTCGGCGACGACCTCGATTCCAGGCAGGGCAGCGGTCGCCTGCATAAGTGCCGGTATGGCCGATTGGTCGCGGGCGTAGACGCGAACGAAAGCGCCCAGTGCCCCGTGGTGTCGCACGAATGCGTCGGTAATTGGACAGATGACCCGTGCAGACCCGGAGCCGAAACGCGTGGTCAATTCTTCTTCTAGAAAAATGATGTTAGGCGTGCCGTCGGGACTGCACTTATCATTCATCCCATGATCTGCTACGATACCAACAATGGCATCAGCCGCCACAAGACTGCCGATCCGCTGATCGACCTTCTGATTGAATGCGTTTGCCTCCGGCTCTCCGGGCGCATAGGCGTGCTGCACGAAGTCTGATAGTGACAGATAGAGTAAAGTCGCATCTCCGCGTTCGACGAGTCGTACGCCCGCATCGAGCACCCAAATGGACAGGTCAGCCGAGTATCGGTCTGGCTTCGCGCTTCCAACCAGCGTCTCGATGCTCTCTATCGAATCTGCCAGGATGGCCTTCTCGGGATTCTCCGCCGAGATCGCGATCCCATCCGAGTCGTGCGATAGCATCAAGCGCAGCTTGTCTTTCGCGGTCACTACTGCCGTCCGCACGCCGGCATGTGACATAGCGGCCAGGATCGTTCCACACCGCATCAGTGATGCGTCTGTGATCATCTGCTCCTCGCCGGTGCTGCGATCAAGATAATAGTTACCCGCGATGCCGTGGATCGAAGTAGGAACACCAGTGACAATCGAAACGTTGTTGGGATTGGTGAATGTCGGGACGGCCGCATTGGCAAACCCGAAGAAGCCGCTCTGCTGGAAAGAGGCGATCGTCGGCAGCAACCCATCCCTCACGCCTTGCTCGATATAGGCGGGATCGCAGCCGTCGAAGCAGATCACCACAGTGGGACGCTCAGGTCGGCGATATGATCGGCCGTTCACTGTGATCGTCGTTTTGGACTGGGCCATTTCAGAATCATTCGCGCTGTTCATTAGATGATCCCGGCAGCTGATACACGGGATTACCTGATAGCTTGGTATAAAGCGCAGCCGAAGCATCGGTCAGTTCTTTCCAAGGATTCTGTTTGCAATAGTTGAAAATGTAAATCATCCAGTCCCGCGGCTTAGTGCCTTTTGTTATATCGCCTCCCGTCCGGGAATACGTCGCGATATTAAGGCCAGTGAAATATCCCCGCATCCCTCTATCGCATAATAGCCCAGCAATAGATCGATACCGCGTGGGTCAATCGGAAAAGACATTGTGTCGTTTTGGGCATCATAAGGCAACTGCTCAAGTTCAACCAAGTCGCTGCACCTATGGGGATCTGGTATCAAGGTTATCGGCAATTTGGGTTGCGCTGAATCGCTTGGCATCTGGGCCGGTGAGTCGCCTACTACAGCGAACATAACCACAAGCATAATTGCAATGCGCGATATCATTGTTGTTGGCTCCCGCTGGAGAAGAACCAGTTCTTCAACCTCATGATAGAAATCCGGAGGAGCACTGTCGATTAGGTAACGTAACAACTCAGCCACCGGAGGGTCAGGATAGCGGTTTCGTATTTCGAGTGCGAACTCGTCCGTGACGGCAAACGGCCGAAGCCAGCCTAAATAGCCAGGAAGATCGCCGAAGCCTTTGCCAAAATAGAAAGCCGGCGAACTGTACTGGGTTCGCTGGCGCCCACTGCACGCGCCCCTGACCCGCCAATACCCCAACTCAATGCTGCCGAAAGCAGGTTCTGATGTGGGTCGCTCTCGTAGACCAGGCCCTTTAGCGAAACGGTCGTCGTATCGAAGCCGTTTCAGTTGACTCCAATCGCGATGGATGATGCCACTATCAACCACTACAGCAAGATTTGGCACTAGTACCGCTGCACAGTAGTTTTGACTCTTTGAGTTTGGTGTGAATCAGGCTGCGGGTGCGGATAGGCTCGGGCCATTTTGGCGCGGGCCTTTTCGGTTGTGAACATCCATTTGATGCGGGCACGGGCCGCACTGCGCTGTCGCTCCCAGGCGGCGGTCTCGGTGGTCAGTTGCTCGATGCTTGCGATGCGGCGATCAAGGCATTGAGCCGCCAGGACGCCGATGTCGATCTCGACCATATTCAGCGACTACGTCCATATCCCCGCGACGACTTTCCCGAGCGCATGGCTGATGTTGGTGGTCAATATGACCGGTGCTCTCAGCAGCTTCGGAGCGAGCGCGCCGAATTTCCTAAGGCTAATTCTCCCAGTGATAGTCAAACTGTATCTCCGGGTACTTTTCTAGACCACAGGAGATTATTTGCTGACGTTACAACCAGTCGCGGCGGGCGGCGAGCGGACGCTCGGGAAAGTCGTCGCGGGGATATGGACGTACCTTCCCACGTCTTAATGCTTTGTTGTCGTGCAATCTGTAGGGCGCTTTGATAGGCAAAGCTCGGTCTGGGCGAGCCGCTCCAGGTTATGTTTGGTCAACGAATTACCGTCATACCATGCAATTCTGCAGCATCGCTTTCCTGATACATCCACTGTGCGTAGCGCGGTCTCGAGCGTTCCAACGAATAGCCGGCTTATTGTGCCCAACGCAACCGCAATTGCGAGACGCCAGCGGTGAAATCGGCGCCGGTGTGGCACCTTCGGGCGTCCGGCAGTCAATCCGAAAAGTTGGTCAGCGCTGGGCAAAACTCGTCAGATAACAAAAAGCTCCTGAACGGCATCGTGATCATGGTGGGGAGTGGCCCGCACTCGTTCCTGCATTGCAGCGGCACTCCTTGGTGGTCGTGAGCCTGCCGGGGCATGTTTCTGTTGCACGCCATCGGCCTGAGCGGGAAATCGATCCGATCGAAGCCAACGCGCTGCACGGCGGTCGCATGTCGTCGCTTGGCAGCGTTATCGTCGCGGCGCAGACGATCTGGTCGAGCGGGGTCGGCGCCTCGGTCGGCCTGGAGGCCGGCTATACACAACTTGCCAGCGGTATCGCCTCGCGCATCGGCATGGCATTCCGGCTGCGACGCGCCGACCTGCGCGTCCTGGTGGGCTGCGGCGCCGCCGGAGGCATTGCTGGCGAATTCGGTGCCCCGCTGGCCGGCGCCTTCTATGCTTTCGAGCTCATTATCGGCGGCTATTCGCCAAACAGCCTGGCGCCGGTCGGCATCTCGGCCCTGATCGGCTTCTTGGTCGCACAAGCGCTCGCGCCCGCGCAGATCGGCGTCGTCGCGCCCGAGCAGATGGTCGTGGCGACGCACGATTTGGTCATTGCCGCTACCATCGGACTACTCTCCGCCGCGCTTGGCATTCTTCTCATGCGCGGAGTAGCGCTGTGTGAAATGTTATTTGTTCGCTTATGGGCGCGGCCGGCGTTGCGCACAACGGTTGGCGGGCTTGCGGTCGGCCTTTTGGCCATCGCGTCGCCGCAGGTGATGTCGTCGGGTCACGGGGCGTTGCATATTTCCGGAATATTCGACTTCTCGCTCCGGACCGTGGCGTTGTTTTTCGTGCTCCGCGATTCGGAATTGGCCATCCTGGACCCTTCAGCACCCCTCTGCCAATCCCGAAGCTGATCGATGCGGCGAAGCAGGGCAATGCTGCCAAACTAAATGTTATGACCGCTCGGCACGCTTTCATTAAGGGAAAGCCGACACGGACCTATGGCTATTCGGCCCCCGTCCTTGGACCGGTCATCCGGCTGCGCCGCGGCGATGAAGTGGAGATGACGGTCGAAAATGCGCTGGACACTGTCACGACAGTGCATTGGCACGGGCTCTTGGTACCAGGCTATAACGACGGCGGGCCGCAGCAACTTATTCGTCCAGGCGATAGTTGGCGTCCGGTTTTGAAGATCGACCAGCCCGCTGCGACGCTCTGGTTCCATCCTCATCCGCATCACGACACGGCTCGGCAGATTTATATGGGCCTGGCGGGAATGATCATCGTCGATGATGGCTCCGATGCTCGGCTGGGCCTGCCGCGGACGTTCGGGGTCGATGACTTACCGATCATCCTGCAGGATCGCTCGTTCGGTTTCGATGGATCGCTCGAATACGACAACAAGGAGTTAAACGCGCTGGACGTAATATACGGAGCCAGAGGCGAGACCATTATCGTGAATGGAGCAATTACCCCGTTCGCCAAAGTTCCACCCGGTCTGGTGCGGTTGCGACTTCTCAATGCCGCTAACGCCGAGAATTTCGAACTACGCTTCTCCGACAGACGCACGTTTTATGTCATAGCGTGGGACGGGGGTTTTCTGTCAGCACCGGTGGCGGTCACACAGCTCACGATCTCACCCGCCGAGCGCTTTGAAATCCTCGTGGACTTCACGAACGGAAAAGCGGTCGCGCTTGAGACCGGCCCGGATGAGGAGATGGGCATATTCGGTCGCTTGACGCATGGCTGAGCCAGCGCGAGGCGGACTTGCCGTTGAGGCAGTAGGTACAATGCATCACGCCTTGTGCTTGGAGCGTAGTAATCATGAGCGATATATTGCCACGTTGAGTCATCGCGGCTAGAGGGTGGGCAAATAGTGTGCGCTGCTAAGTCGCTGATCAGGAGACTAAGGTTATGGCAATCGGATCGCCGCTCTTTGTTAAAACTCACCACAGCACTTCCCATTCTGAGCGCGGTGCCGCAGTTCGCGCAGGCTACCGACGAGCCGCCGCACATGACTGGTGACGCCGCGAAAGCGATTGCAAATAAACCGCTTGGCATGAGGGCTGAAGGGGTCGCGCCAGAGTTTCGGCGCATGGGCTCTCCCCTCGAAGTGCTACTCGTTTTTCTCAAGCTCGGCGTGAGCTGCTTCGGCGGGCCGATCGCTCATATTGGTTATTTCCGCGAGGAGTTCGTTGTCCGCCGGCGATGGCTCGATGAACAGGTCTACGTGGACCTCGTGGCCCTGTGTCAGTTTCTGCCGGGTCCGGCTTCCAGCCAGGTTGGATTTTCGATCGGCCTCATGCGGGCCGGCTATATCGGTGGGCTCGTGGCTTGGACCGGCTTTACCCTGCCCTCCGCGATCATCCTCGTTCTGTTTGCTTACGGTGCTGGCGCTCTCGGCGGCACGGCCGGTATGGGTCTACTCCACGGTCTCAAGCTTGTTGCCGTTGCGATTGTTGCGCAAGCCGTCTGGGGCATGGCCCGCACACTATGCCCGGACCGCGAACGGGGTTCAATTGCAGCCGTTTCAGCATTAATCATTTTGTTCAGCAGCTCTTCCATCGCTCAGATCGGGGCAATTCTGTTCGGCGGCATTGCGGGCCTTTGGTTTTGCCGCGCTGCGCCGGCGGTTGCGGAAGACCCGATGCCGATACCGGTTTCCCGCCGCGCCGGGCTCGTGGCGCTCACGACTTTCTTTGTGCTGCTGGCGCTCTTGCCCGTCCTGGGCAGCCTGCATATTTCGCAGGCAATTGCTTTGTTCGAAGCCTTCTACCGCTCGGGTGCGCTCGTCTTTGGCGGTGGTCACGTCGTACTGCCGCTGTTGCGCCAGGCGTTCGTCACGCCGGGCTGGATCAACGATGATACGTTTCTCACTGGCTACGGAGCGGCACAAGCCGTTCCGGGACCGTTATTCAGCTTCGCAGCCTATCTCGGCGCCGTCGCCAACGCCTCGCCGCATGGTATTCCGGGAGCCATCCTGGGGCTCATTGGCATATTTCTTCCGGGCGTCCTCATTCTGCTGGGCACCTTGCCGTTCTGGGACGCATTTCGCAAACGTGCCGACGCGCAGGCTGTCATGCGCGGCATCAATGCTGCCGTCGTCGGCCTGCTTGGCGCCGCACTCTATAATCCGGTCTGGACCAGCTCCGTTCACAACTCAGGCGATTTCGCTGTTGCCATGGTCGGTTTCGTTCTTCTCACTGTGTGGCGCACACCCCCTCTATTCGTTGTGGTCGTGTGTGCTCTCGGCGGCGCCGTGCTATCGGACTTTGTGGCGCGTGGTTAGGGTGGCGCGTGGCTAGGCAGAACGTTACCATTCCGAAACATTGCAGCACTACACGCCGCGTCACCAGCCAAGCCGCCACTGCGATATTGCTCGGATGAGGCGATGCGTGATCGGTCCTGCTAACGATCCTCGAACCGGGCGAGCGAAAATGCCGCGACACCGCTTCAGAGTATCCTGCGTGCGCCCTGGAGCCCGATAAACATTCGCGGCTGGAGGCGGCAATCATTCGCACCGATGGGGGAGCGTCACCAAATGACGTCTCAGTATGATCGAAGACGGATTATTCGGGGAGCAATAGGGCTTGGGGTGGCCGGTGGAATAGCTGGCTTGAGCGCATGTACGCAAGATCCCGAGAGCCTACAGAAAAGCGTAACCCTCCAGAGGGTCTAATGCGCGAGCACGGCGTTCTCAACCGTGTGCTCCTAATTTACGAAGCTGTGATCCACAGCTTAGGCAATAATAAGAGCCTTGACCCTTTGATCATTTCCAGATCGGCGCAGACCACTCGGGAATTCATCGAGGACTACCATGAGCGAAATGAAGAAAACCGGGTGTTTCCACACTTCCGTCGTAGAGACAGCCTGGTCGAATTGGTCAATATCCTGGAACAACAGCATCAGGCGGGACGGCGCTTGACCGACGTCATTCTTCGCTCTGCGCCGAGCAGCGGCGTGCCCGGCGATGATCGCAATCGGCTGGTCAGGGCCGTCCAGGCTTACGTGAGAATGTACCGCCCCCATGAAGCGCGGGAGGACACGGGGCTGTTCCCCGCCCTAAGAAGCGTCGTCACCACAAACGAGTTTGATGCCATGGCCGAGGATTTCGAGAAGGATGAGCGCAAGAAATTCGGGATGGACGGCTTCGAGAGTATTGTCGATCGGGTGGCCGCTCTCGAACGAGATATCGGGATCAACGACCTCCGCCAGTTCACGCCGGCGTGAGATGCATTTGGAGTACCATCACGTTTCCTGAGTGCCGCCAGATGCCCGACCCACGCGGGCCGTTCGACCGCCTCAAGGCAGCAATTCCTTGAGGGTCAGCGCGACCGGATGGCGAGTGCCGTCCCGGACGATGCCGAGGCGAACCATGGTTCCGTCGCTGCCTCGCATGAGGCCGCTGAATTCAGCTTGGCCGATGGAGCCGGCGGGTCGGCCATCGACCTCGGTGATGACATCGCCGACGCTGATCCCGGCCGCGGCCGCCGGTGTGTTGGGTAGAACGGTAACGACTCGGAATTCCGGACCCTCAGCCTTGACCGCTTGAAATCCAGTTTTCCACTGAACCGTCTTCATTCCAAAGGCAGCCGAATGTTCGAACCAGAGTTCGCGGCGCGAGTAGTCGAAGGTGATCACGAACTGTCGCAGGATTTGGTAGCCGATGCTGCCGTCTACGTCGGCTGCAGGAAGTCCGCGCTTGCCATCTGAAGGAAACTCTGCCACAGGCCGTAATATCGACTATCAACTTCCTGTCTTTTGGCTCGCGACGCGCTGCTGCACAGTCGCGCCCGCCTCGTACCAGCCACGGGTGCGATTCACGATCTTCACAACAGAAAGCATCACCGGAACTTCGATCAGAACACCAACCACGGTCGCAAGTGCCGCCCCTGAGTTGAAGCCGAACAGACTGATCGCGGCAGCGACGGCGAGTTCGAAGAAGTTGCTCGCGCCGATGAGCGCCGATGGACCGGCAACACAATGCGCCTCCCCGGTTGCCCGGTTCAGAAGATAAGCGAGGCTCGCGTTGAAATAGACCTGGATCAGGATCGGCACGGCCAGCATTGCGATGATGAGCGGTTGCGCCAGGATCTGTTCGCCCTGGAAGCCGAACAGGAGCACCAGTGTGGCGAGCAGCGCCACAAGCGAAATCGGCTGTAGTGTAGACAACAGGCTCGTAAGCGCAGTACTTCCGCCGCTTGCGATCACGCTGCGCCGTACGATCTGCGCAATAATGACCGGCACTACGATGTATAGAACAACCGAGAGGAGCAGTGTCTCCCATGGCACAGTGATCGCAGACAGGCCCAGGAGCAGTCCCACGATCGGCGCAAAGGCGAATACCATGATCACGTCGTTGAGCGCGACCTGGCTCAGCGTGAAGTGCGGCTCACCATCCGAGAGGTTGCTCCAGACGAACACCATCGCCGTGCAGGGCGCTGCCGCAAGGAGGATCAAACCGGCGACATAGCTGTTGATTTGCTCGGCCGGGAGGTAAGGCTTGAACAGCCAGCCGATAAAGAGCCAGCCGAGAAACGCCATCGAGAACGGCTTCACCGCCCAGTTGATGAAGAGTGTGACCCCGATGCCTCGCCAGTGCTCCTTGACCTGGGACAGCGCCGCGAAATCGATCTTGACGAGCATGGGAATGATCATCAGCCATATTAGGATGGCTACCGGCAGGTTGACCTTGGCAATCTCTGCCGCGCCGATCATATGGAAGACGGTGGGAAAGAAGTGCCCGAGCGCGACCCCCGCAATGATGCAGAGAGCCACCCAGACGGTGAGATAGCGTTCGAACGTGGACATGGTCAGGCTCGGTGGTCCGGAGTGGGACCGGCGGTTGCGCGATCAAGGAAGACTGCCAGCGGTTTGAGTGCAGCCGGGTTGAGCGAATAGCAGACGCGCGGACGTTCGATCTCGCCAACGATCAATCCGGCCTCTTTCAGGATGCGTATGTGTTCCGAGGTGGTCGAGGCGGCGAGGCCGATCTCCTCCACGATGTCGCAGCCGATGCAGGTCGTCCGCCGCAACAGCGTCCGGATGATCTGAACACGTGCCGGATGGGCCAATGCTTTTGCGAGTTGAGCGATACGCTCAACGTCGCTTTGCACCAAAGCCGTTCGCTCCGCACGCAGTTTGACAGCAGGCATCTCGTAACCTATTCGTCGATCGACGAAATACGAAATAGTTGACTTCGGTGTCCCTGGCAAGCCTCTTCGCGAACATATCCTCCTCCGTCCTCGCGGGCCTCCGTTCAGGGGTCACATTCGTCGCGGCATTGGGCTCCGCGGGAGTTCTTGCGCAATTCACCAGTGCGCCGCCTATTTTCAGTGCTCTTGTCGCGAGCCTAGTGGCGGCCGGTGTGGCTTTCGTCCTGGCAGTGCAGGACCCGTTCGATTCCGATTATTCCACGCCCAGTCAGCTCAGCACTCATCTCGTAAGCTCCCTTGCCGCGATGATCGGGCTTTGGGGCGTTGCGAACATCCTGCCCGCCGTCGGCGGTTTCGTTTGCGAGCCGTTGGTACCCTGGAACTTCTCGATTGCGATCTTCGGCGCTTTCGGGATGAGCTGGCTCTCGGGCGCGACGAGAATTCGAAGCCCCCATGTGCGGGCTGGGCTTATGATCCATATGGCGTTTTTCTGGATCGCCCCTTTCTATGGCTTTTTTCATGCGCCCTGGTTCCTGGCGCAAACGATCGCCGCCCCGTGTGAGGGCCGGTCGTTAGCTCAGGCCATTATTGTCGTGCTCGGCATGGCCGTTGCAACAGTCGCCGGACAGCGGTCGGCGACATGGACTTTTGGCTGATCGAGAGCCAATTCTCAGACGACATTTGTAGGCGCAAGGCGGCATTCGGCCTGGCCCCATCGCCGATTTCAACCTGAATCGAGCGCTTCGGCCCCGCGTGCTTGCGAGCGCGGGACTGCCAGTAGGCAACGAAATCGATGATCGAAGGGGCGACCGTGAGGCGTTCTACCCTGAGCGGCTTGAGGTAGCATTCAAAAGTGGAACTCTGTCACTCTGTGGTCTTATCAGGCGGCTTGGTCCGTCCTGGAACGCGCGCAGAGCGTGCGCAGTCTTTTTGCTCCGACAGGTTCGTCCGCCGTCATAGGGATGACGGCATAGCGCCGCGCCAGGTCGTCGCGCACCCTGACAATGTGGGTCGATTCAGCTACCGCGCGCCGCCCCAGCAGGGGGTGCTTGGTATCCGTCTCTGCCAGGCTGGCATTAACGATCCACCCCAGGGTTCGATCCCGGCGCGGCGCAGATCATTCTGAAGCCGTGCCGCTTCGAAATTATGTACTTGACAAGTACGGCCCTAAATCGAGCGAAAATCTAAGCCTCAGCATGTTCGCGCCGAGCAGCGGTCCACACCTCACGAGCTGCATCGGCGTTCATAATGATGATCCCGAGCCCGACGATCAGGTCGGGCCATGCGGAGTGCCACAAAAGCGCGGCAACGAACCCAGCCGCGATAATGGCAATATTGGCGAGAGCATCGTTTCGAGCCGATAGGAACGCAGCCTTAGTCAAGCTACCGCCGTGATGCCGAAATCGCGCCAATATGAACGCGCAAGATACGAGTGCGCCAGCGCCGGTCAGAGAAAGCGGGATCGGTGCAGGTGGCACCGGCATGTTTAGCTTACTCCATGCTGTCCACAATGTGGCGATAGCGGGGATAAGCAGGATGGCTGCCAGCGCTATCCCGAGGCGCGAGCGATTTTTTGCGGACCATCCGAGAGCGCCCGCAATGAGAAGATTGACCGAAGCATCTTCGAGAAAGTCGATGCTGTCGGCGAACAACGACACCGAGCCGATGGCGAGCGCGACGGCAAATTCTACGCCAAAATAAGCGGCATTCAGTATGGCGACGATTATAACTGTCTTCCTCAGCCCTGCCATGGACTTAGGTTTTTTGCCTCGCCGCTCTCGCGTGCGGTTTTGGTGGTTTTGTCGCAAGGCGCCCTAGGAGTTCATCCGCTGCCGATCGCCGTTCGTCCGCCCCGATCTCGCGCGCCTTCTTGATGAAGAGCTTCGATTGTTCTTTGTCGTCGGGCTTTATTCGCTGTTTGATTTTAGCCATCGAACAAGCTCTTTTGGGCAGGAGGCATAGGCTTTCGAATCACCAACGGCGGATTCCCAACTTTACCTGTTCTTCCTAGAAGATTTTCATCGAACGTTTCCAAAGCGGTCACATGGCCGTCAAGGGCGGTGGCGACGTGTATATCATCCTTTGGACGAATGCCCTGAATCCACACCAGGTCTTGCGCATCCTCGGATATTTTTCGTGTGAGCACGATGGTGTAAAGCGACAGAGGGGCTTGATTCCGTCGAAGTCGACAGAACCCGTCGCTGCGGCTGCCGGCGAAAAAGCCCGGGCCGTCCTTAGGGTAGTTGCAGCGTAGGCCCGCGATCACGCGAGGCCTTATCAGTGGAGAGAATTAGGCGGCCTTCGAGGCACGAGCTCCTTTGATCGCCCTCAGATAAACCTCGAGCAGGGACTCGTGCTCCTCGCGCTCCTTCTGGTCTTGCTTTCGCAAGCGGACGATCTCTCGAATGACCTTAACATCGAAGCCATTGCTCTTGGCTTCTTGAAAGATTTCCCTCTTTCCTTCGTTTAGCTCTTTGATTTCTTCTTCGATGTGCTCGATGCGCTCGACGATGGAACGCAACTGATCACCCGAAATCTCGACTGGTCCACCCATGGTTTACTCCCACTGAACATGATTGAGCCAAATTGAGCGATTGGCTCTGTGGGGGCAACCCGACAGATGGGATGTGGTTATTGCTCGGTAAATTAACGGGCAACTGGCAATCTTGCCCACCAATTGGATCAGTAAGCATTTATTAAAACTGTGCGCATTGGATACCCGCCGCAGTGGAGCGGCGAGCTGATGCATCGGCCTTTTGTGACTGCGGTGCCGAGCGTCATGGTCATCTCCGCGGTAGTGCTTCGCCGGTATTGCGCGGCATCCTCGGGACCAATCCCCAACACTATCGATCGGGCTGTTTCGGCTGCCGTCGAAGACCAGCAGAAGCAAACCGCCGATTACAAGCCCCAGCAGCGGAAGTGCGCCGCCGAGCGACGGTCTAGCTCCCCCTCGAAATAGACGTAGGCGAGCGCCTGCTCAAGCGGCTGCGGTACGGCGAGGGGACGCTCTACATCAAGAATGCCGGTGATGTGCGCGTCTTCTGGCAGGGGCCGTCACGAACGGCGATGGCGGCTCCTGGTCGCGCTATTGCTCTGTCTGCACCGTCTCGAGGAAGGCGAAGATGGTCCACAGCGTCTCGTCGTCCAGCACTCCCTTCCAGTTCGGCATGCCTTTTTCAGCCCGGCCATGCGTGACCGTGAAGTAGAACACGTCGGCCGTCTTCTCGGCGTAGCGGCGCTTGAGCCGGCGCAAGTCTCGGGGCGGATCAGGACTAACCGCGTCCGGCGAATGGCAATGCGCGCAATACTGGTTGAACAGGCTGCGCCCGGCAGCGGTCCGGCCTGCGTCGTAAGAACCGGCCGCGACGGCAGGATCGTCGGCGCGCACATGCGGCGCTGCGATCGGCAGACCAAACAGAGCGGTCAGTAAACTCGCCCCGGCAGAGACCGCGGCAGCGACCTTTACCGGCCGTGCTTTGCGGCTTGGTTCGTCGACTCGTGGAGGCAACCCAGCGGGCTGCCTCCTTAGCCGTGGCGGCGCAGTCGAACGGCTCAATCGGCCAACTCGAAGACGAACAGCGCGCCACCCGCGGAAGGCGAACGGCTCGCTCCTGCCCTCGTTGCCGCCTTCATCGCGCGCCGTGAGCGTCATGACCACCTCGGCGCCGGCCCAGGGATGGTCGGTCACGTCCTTGATGGTCTGCGCGACGCCGCTCTTGGTGCGCGCCTGCGGCAGGACCAGCGAGAAATCGGGCGGCTCGTACAGCGGATGCGGGCCGTCGCCCTTCGCCGCCGGTTCGTCCTTGCGGGCGAAGGTCGCGTGCGCTTCGGTCGCGCCGTAGTCGTCCTCGACGCGGTAGGACAGGAGCATCGCGCCGCGGTTCTGCTGCTCAGGGTCCTTGGTCAGCGCGATCGTCGGCGGCTTGTCGGGAGTGGCGTTGAACGCCCAAGTCAGGTCGTCGCCGACGCCGCGCAGGGTCGCTGTCCCCGTGGCGGCGATCTTGAAGCGGTGCTCCGCGGTGCCGCTCGGGGCATGCGTCGCCTCGTTGGCGGCCGTCACGCCGCCGCTGCCGGTGACATCGAGGTGGAGCTTGCCGGTGGCGCGCACGACCAGGGTGCTGCCGGCGGGGACGGTGACGCGGCACCCGCGGCGCGCGCGTTTCGCCGGGATGGATGCCGGCGAGAATGACCGGCGGCTTGCCGGTATAGGCCGCGGAAAATGGCGGTGGCCTTCGGCCGCGGGTGTGGCTTCGCCTCAGGGCGGCTGCTTGGGGGCAACTGGACCCCGGATGGAATCTTACAATTGGAAGGCGAAGCCCAATTTCTCCTTGTCTTGGGGCACATGAAGCGCACCCAAAAACTACTTTGTATGGGGTTGTTTTCCGATGGTTTTGGTTCGGGTTCAGCGAATTGGGGTGCCGATCCTCGACCGCTTTGCTGCTCGCTTGTCGGAGCGGACCAACGAGGACTGGGCAAAGTGGCAGCTCTGCCGATACGCTGAGGTCGCCGTCGAGATGATCTGCTGTGGACTCAGCCGGGCGACGCGCCCGTCCACAACACCGGAATCCCTGTTCGAGGAAGGTCGAGCCCCAACTTTTGGGGATTTTCGCAACAAGGCTCAAATCCTGGTCGCGACGAAAGTAGTGGATGACAGCGCCTGGGGGGCCCGCTTCTTTGCCCGCGTAGTGCAAGACGAGGTGGCGGCGCGCGCGTTGGAAATCATTAATGCCCAACGCAACGATCTGGCTCACGGTCGGCGGAGCCTGTCGCTCGTTGAGATCAAGAAGCACGTCACGAAGGGGCTAAAGTTGGAATCATGGGGTCGTATCCCGGAGACCGACGGTGAGTTCCAGGTCTCAGAGTGGCAACCATGGGCAAGGGCGTACTCGACTGAATCCGGTCAGATTGGCCTGCTCGAGCGCTGGCAAAAGAATGCCTTGCGCTATCTGGTGCCGGAGACTGGCGAAATCTTCAAAGTGCCGCGCAGGTCAGCTGTCGGAAGTAGATAATGCGTTGGACCCGCCTATCTAGACTTAGTCTAGGAAGCGTGCTCCGGGGCCGATGACGGCCCGTGGCGACAGTCTGAGGTGCTCCGGGAAACCCGGGTCCAACTTCAGATCGGCTTAATCGCACCAAGGGAATACGACCTCGGTGCGGACGACGCCGCAGAGTAGCAGAAGTTTCATGCACTGCAGGTCCGGCAAAGTCCGACGGAAACTTATTGTAAGCCTCCTTGTTATGATGAGGATATCTCTGTGACCCTCGATGTCTCGCGTCTGCGCGAACCTCACTCAGCTGGAACTGCTTTCCGCGACTGCTATTTCACCGGAGGGGGCGTGCTCATCCCCTTCGGCGCCGGTGCAACCGTGCAACCGCTCTGGTCTCGGCAATATCTCGATTTCCTCGGGCAGGGGGTCTCCTAGAACGAGTCGTGCGGGCCGACCCTTGCGGTCCTCCAGGTTGCGCAATACACCTGCTTGCATGGCCGCGGCGACGCGCCGCGACACCACTGACTTGTCGAGCTTCAAGACGTTCTTGATGTCTTCCTGCCTTACCTCTTTCTTGCCGTCCGCCAGCAGTTCCGCCACCGCCGCCACCGTCCCCCTCACCTCGGGTTTGATCGCGACCTCGGCGCTTTCCGCCACCAGATCGGCGACCAATTCACGCACCGCCGCGTAGTCGGCAATCTCGGCTATCAGCTGGCCATCACCGTCTTTCCGGCGGCTTGCTTGATGCAGCAAGGTGTGCGCGCGGATTAGGGTGAGCAGCGTCGTGAAGTCGCGCCGCAGCCGAATTGCGACCGGCGGCACCATCTCGGCAAGGTCGGCAGCGTAAGGGATCACCACCTCCCACGGCGATGCGGCGAGCCACTTCTGATGCGCCTGCCACCGTGAGAGATCGGCCCGTGCGCCGCCAGTTGCCAGGGCCCTGAAAACCGCGCGCGTCTGCTCCTGGCTGTCGCTTACCGTTACGCTGAGCATTCGCGTCTCGTTCTCGGGATGCAGGCGCAGGCTCGTGGTGGTGGTGATTATCCCGGTCGGCCCTTCGCGTTCGATGAGCTTGCCGGCGGTTTCGTAACGCAGCCGCCCCTCGGAGAGCAGCGATCGGATGAGATAGGTTGCGAACTCCGAGGCCATACCGGCGACCTCGTAGATCACGAGGTGCCGATGCTTCAGCGGTTCGGTGGAATAGGCGAGTGCCCGATTGCTCATCGCGGTTAGTGCATAGAACGCCTCGCCAGGGAAGAACTGCAACACCGACTCCACGGTGAACGACTTGCCGCCGGAGGACGGACCCTTGACGCGCGACCGAGACAGGATGGTCCAAAAGCCGAGATGTGACGGCGAGATAGATCAGCTTGGCGATTCGACGCTCACCGACCAGTCCGGCTGTCGCGAGAGCCCGGTCGAACTCCGCGAGAATGTTTTCGGAGCGAGCCAGCTCGGCACACATGTCCCACGCCTCTAATCGCTCCTCGGCGCGCTGCTGTGCTTCCAGCACCGTCCAGGAGACCGAGCCGAGAAGCGCCACTTGCCATGTCCGCTTGAAGCCGGCGGAATTGGTGATGTGCATGGCTGACAGGTCGGCCGGAAGCTCAAGCAACTTCGCTCGCGCCCGTATCGCCGACTGCCCAAGCCATTTGCGCACCTGCTCACTCTTGCCGGCCCCAACGACGATGTAGATAGTCTCGACGCCGTTGAAGCATTTTGCGTCGCGATCCTCACGCCAGTCGATCACCCCCGGCAGGCCGACGGCCGGGATGCCGTGGTGCCACAATGTGTGCACGTTGGCCTCGCCCTCGACGAGCACCACATCCCTTGCGGCCTGGGTATCGCCGAACCGGTTCAAGCCGTAGAGGCAGGGCTTGCTGCCGGATTTCCAGCGGAAGCAGTCGCCGTCCAGGGCAATACGGAAGCGCACGGCCAGTTCTTCGCGACTAGGCCCGAGGTACGGAATGCGCACCGCAGACCGGCCGGCCAGGACCATGTCGGACAACCCGCACTCTCGCACGAAATCAACCGGCAAGGCCGTAACCGCCGCGTACTGTTCGAGCGTCAGGCCGAGCGGTTGCGCGGTTGCATGGTCGTCAACCATGGATGCCCCCCTAGAGCCCTTCCGCGACGAGCAGCAGCACGGCGTGGGCCGGCGCGGACTGGGTCAGCGGGCGATCGAGGCTCCCTCGGCGAGCCGTGCGACGATCTGGGTGGCGAACCCGGCGCGCCTCCACGGTTTTTGCCCTTGCGGCGAGCAGCCCGGCGGCGGCGAGGCAAGATCGGACGCCGTCGGTTTCGCTGCCGAAGTCATGAGCAGGATGATCGTCAAGCCGCTCAGCATCATGTAATCCCCGAGCATCAACGCGCAAATCCGGACGCTGTCCGGCGGCGGGCGGCGAGGTCATCGCGCGCCCGGCGGGTTGTCGTAGCCGACTGTGGTGCCGGCGAGCATGCGCTCCAGGGCCGCGAGCGGGCACAAGCAGGCGGCGGCCGATACGAATTGTCGGGATCTCCTTACGTTTCGCCGCCTCGTATGCCGAGCCTCGCGATATATTGAAGCGGCTTCGCCGACCGTGACGACGCGACGCGCCGGCTTGGTATTTCTGGCGTCCATTGTTACTCTCCTTACTAAGCACAGGCTTGGACGTACAACCCCGTTATGGGGTATATTAGACAACTGGTAACCCCGCAATGGGGTAAAGGTCAACTCCATAGCGATGGAGGCATGACCAAAGGGCATGTGGCTGATATGAAACGAAAAGTCGCAGACGACATGGTTCAATCCGCAATACGGTTGCCACGACGGCTGCACGGTCGCCTGAAAAGAGCAGGCGGCGAGCGTGGGATGGGGGAGGAAATCCGCCGTCGGTTGCAAGCATCCTTTGATGCCGAAATAGCACCGGCGAACCCGAAAACCATCTATCTGCTCGACGCAATCTCTTCCTGCGCCGAGAAGATCGCTGACGACTACGGTGATTGGTGGGAGGACGCTTTCGCCTTCGAAGTCCTCAAGGGCTGCATGAACATGCTGTGGACGCGCTTCCAACCGACGGGCGAACCGGTTCCGAACCCTAAACCCGACAGCTTGGCCGCTACCATATTCGGTCCGAAGCCAAAGCCGGAGGAGCTAAGTCGGCTGTACGTGCACAGTTGGATAAGCTCTGACGCGAAGCGTGCAGACGAGGAGAAGCGTGGATGAACGGTCATATTCGGGAGCGATGCGCGGGGGCACGTGGAACGAACTCAGCCGTTCATACGGTTCAGTGCGGAGCGATTGCGCAGCACAATACGCCGCGAGCTCGGCACCTCGATGGCGGCGCAGCTTTCCAGGGATGTGAGCGTTCGAGAGATGGTCTCGATCGTCAGGCCGAGATAATCGGCGATGTCCTGCCGCGACATGGGCAATTCGATGGCGTTACCGGCCAAGCGACGCGCAGCGCCGTGCGCACCCTGGCGTCGTAGCGGTCGGCAAGCTCTGCGATGTCCTTGAGCACCGCTCCTCGTTGCGCCGCGTGTCGGCGCTGCGGCGGAAGCTGCGGCCGGCGCCATCGGACCGGCCGCTCGCCACGTAGAGTGCGCCTCACGCGCGATCCGGCGGCTCTCGCCAGCGCGAAGCCGGTCTCGGCGGCGCGGCGCGAAATGTCGGTGCCGTTGACCGGGATGAGGATCCTGCCGATCGGCTCGTTCCCGGTGGTGAGCGGTCCGCCGGCGACCGCGACCGCGAGCGGGCCGTCGAAGCCGCCGACGACGCGGGTGATCTCCCGGCTGAATCCGCCGCGCACCGTGCGCGTCTTCTCCATCCCGACGATGAGCAGGTCGTACACACTGGAACTCGGCGGCGACCCCGAGCAGGAGTATTTCGGAGGCCGGCAGGCGCGCCGGTGCGCGGCTCGAGGTGCGTGAGGTCGCGTTGCTTAATAATCCTTCAAGAGCCGCTCGATGTAGTCGAACTCCTCCTGCGGACGCAGCACGTCGCCGAAGCGGCAGCGCAACTCCTCGATGATGCGGCGTGCGCGCTGGACGTCGATCTCGCCCGGCACCTTCACCGTGTTGTCGTCGCCGTATTCGCGCCCGCGCAGCGGACGGCCAAGCGGATCGGTGTCCTTCTGCGCGCGCGGCTGGCCGAGCCGGCCGCTGCGGCCGGGACCGGGACCTTGTCCCATCTGCTGCTGCATCGATTGCGCCAGACCCTGCGCGCCCTTGCGCAAGGCATCGAGCGCGCGCCCTTGCGAGTCGACGGCGCTGTCGGCGTTGCCCTCGCCGAGACTGCTCTCCGCCTCGCTCATGGCTTCTCCGGCGCGGCCGAGGTCGTTTTCATATCGCCTTGGCCTCGACCCTGCTGGCCCGGCTTACCTTGCTGGTTCTGGCCGAAACCGCGGTTCTTGAGCTCTTCGAGCAATTTGTTGAGGCGGTCGCGCAAGGCCTGCTGGCTCTGCCGCAAGTCGCCGAACGAGTCGCCTTGCTGGCCCTGCTGGCCTTGCTGTCCCTGATGACCCTTTTGCCCTTGTCTGCCTTGCGGTCCGCGCTCGGCGCCGCGCCGGCGCTGATCCTGACCCTGGCGGAAGGTGCGGTCGCGCAAATCCTGCTGTCCACCCGTGCCGGCGGAAGATGTCACAAGCGTCGGTTGTGGGCGGATTAACCGAAATTTGTGAGTGGATCAAAGGGGATAGTCGATGTCACACGTGAAAAGCCCGGGCGTTCGTCGTGAAACACGTTCGTCGTGAAACATCGACCAGACCACTGTCACATATCACATGTGACAGTGGCCGGAGGGTCAGACCCGCGTCGCGGCTTTACAGCAGGACCTTGAGAAGCGGGGGGTGGACGATCGGTCGGTGCGCTCGGCGACGTCTCCCTGCGCTTGCCCTTGCGCTTCAGCTATGGCGCCGTCGATGGTCTGCGCCGCTCGCATGCCACGCCGGCGCAGCGCGGCCACGAAAGTGATGGTCTTCCAGTGGCCCTGCGGCACATGCCCCACCAGCCGCTCGCCGCGGGCGCAACGGCCGTACAGCCGCACCATCTTGGTGTTGGCGGATGTCTCGTCGATGAACACTAACCGGGCCGGGTCAAACTTGCCCTGTTCTCGCATCCACCGCCGCCGCGCCCGCGCCACGTCCGCGCGCTCCTGTTCCGCCGCGCGCAACGTTTTTCTGAACGTGATCTCGTGGCGCCGAAAGAACCGCCATACCGCGGTGCGACTGGGTACACGGACCCCGGAAGCCCGCACCCGCGGCCTTCCTGGCGATGCTGGGAAAACCCAGCAAACTGACGCTCCCCACCCTTGCATTTGGCGCGATCACGTTCTTTATGTGGACGGCCTGACACGGCTTCCACCATTTCAAATCTGCCCGCGCGGAAGGCGGACCTCGGCTCTTTCACCCTGTCAGGTGAGCTGGGGTCCGTTGCCGCGCATGAGTGTGCCATGGACTCCTACGACGTCGAGTGGGTCGACGACGCCACGGTCGCCGCCCTGAAGGCGCGCCTCGCCGCGGCACGGGGTTCGGATTCCACCTACCAGTCTCCCGACGAATGGCTCCCCCGATGGCTCGCGGAGCAACGCCGCAAGCATGAGGAATGGCAGCCTCAACGGCGGGCATCGCGCCCCGAGCCGGAGCCCGACGACGTCGAGGGCGCGGCCACGGAGAAACCCGCGCGCAAGCGCCGCGAGCGCAAGCCGACGCTCGCCGGAGCGCTCAAGCAAGCCAGCAAAGCGGGCGCGAAAGTGAGGGGTGCAACCATGGCGGCGGATGGCAGCGTGTCGCTGCAATTCGGCGAGGCGGAGCCGAGCGAGGCGAGCAACCCGTGGGATGCAGAGATCGAGAGGTTGACGAAGCAATGAAGCATAAACCCCCGCTGCCCTTTGTGCAGACATTCAACGGTTATCACTATTTCCGCCGCACCGGATTCCCGCGTGTGCGGCTTCCGGGCTTGCCCTTCTCGCCCGAGTTCATGATGGCCTATCAGGACGCTATGGCGCTCGCACCGGCACCGATCGGCGTGTCGCGCTCGAAGCCGGGCGCGGTGGCCGCCGCCGTCGCCGCCTATTTCGTGTCACCGCAGTTTGCGCAGCTCGCGGCCGGGACACAGAGAGACCGCCGCATCATCCTGCAACGCTTCCGCGATCAGTACGGCGACAAGCCGATCGGCCTCATGCCGCCGGGATTTATCACCGCACTTCTCGGCAAGCTGAGGCCGCACGCCGCTCGCAACTGGCTCAAGGCAATCCGTGCGCTGTGCAAATTCGCCGTTACCGCCGAGATGATCAAGGTTGACCCGACGGCCAGCGTCAGGTTGCCGAGAGCCAAGACGGAGCGGCGCCGCCCCTGGACGCAAGAGGAGATCGAGCGCTTCGAGGCGACGCATCCGATCGGCACCAAAGCTCGGCTGGCGTTCGCGCTCGGGCTCTATACCTTACAGCGCCGCGGCGACGTGATCCGCATGGGGAGGCAGCACATTCGCAACGGCATGCTCTCGGTGCGGCAAGAAAAGACAGGCGCCATGCTAGCGCTGCCGGTGCGGCCGGAGTTGCGGACCATCATCGAGGCGACCCCCGGGGGGCACCTGACGTTACTTGTGACCAAGCGCGGCAAGCAATTCACGGGAAAGGACTTCGGTGAGATGTTTCGCGCGTGGTGCGATCAGGCCGGGCTCCCGGCCGATTGCTACTTTCACGGGCTTCGGGCTTCCGGCTGCACCATCCTCGCCGACGCGGGCTGCAGCACACATGAGATTGCGGCGTGGTCCGGTCACCTGACGCTCAGGGAGGTGGAGCGCTATACCAAGGGCGCCAACCAGAAGCGGCTCGCCGCCAGCGGGCTCGCCAAGGTCATGACGTCGAAACCGGAACAATTCGAGGCCGCCGATTGTCAACCCGGTCAACCGCGATTGTCAAACTTATTGAAATA
>CAWHZA010000056.1:0-24395 GCA_963833665.1 uncultured Alphaproteobacteria bacterium
TGTGCGCCGTGACAAGGCGGCGCTTTCCAGTGGGTGCAAATCCCACCCGGCGACCGCTCCAGCCGGAAGCAACCGGAGCAGCTATGGAGGTGACGAAATAGCTGAAGCCTTCGGAATGCGTGTCACGAGTTGGTGACAGCGCGAGTGTGCAGGCCGTAACGCGAGTGAACGCCGAGCAAACCTCGAAAAGGACGATGCGCAGGCCGACCCGACAACCCTTTCGGGGAAGGCTGATACGTCTGGGTGAACGAGCGAAGTGGTACGCCCAGCCGCTGCGCCGGGGTAGTGGCGACAGCATGTACACAAGGAAAGCGTACGCAACACGGGAGACCCCAGGGTGTGATCAGGGATGATCAACCGGACGCCCGCGAGGGACAGGCCGGGCGCCGTGGGGAGACGGAGAGGTCCGCAGTACCGCTGAAGCCGGGTAACGCCGGGGGAGGGAAGGGACCTCAGTTCAAGACGAACGCAACACGTAGTGAGGGACCTGGAGATTGGGCAACCTATCAACTCCGAAGAGTGTTCAGAAACTGCAGACGGCGTTGCATGCGAAAGCGAAGGCAGAAGCCGGCTATCGCTTCTATGCCTTGTACGACAAGATCAGCCGTGAGGACATCTTGGCCCATGCCTACGCTCAGTGCCGCTCCAACAAGGGCGCACCGGGGGTGGACGGTCAGGACTTCGCGGACATCGAAGCGTACGGGGTGCAGCGGTGGCTTGGCGAACTGGCGCTTGCGCTCAGGCAGGAGACTTACCGACCGGACCCCATCAGAAGAGTGTACATACCGAAGACCAATGGCAAACTCAGGCCACTGGGCATCTCGACCTTGCGCGATCGGGTCTGCATGACGGCAGCGATGCTGGTGCTGGAACCGATCTTCGAAGCCGATCTTCCACCAGAGCAGTATGCCTACCGTCCTGGGCGCAATGCCCAACTGGCGGTGGTCGAGGTGGAAGCGCTGCTGTTTCGCGGCCGCCCGGAAGTCGTGGACGCCGATCTCGCGGACTACTTCGGGAGCATTCCGCACGCCGAACTTCTAAAGTCGGTGGCGCGCCGAATTGTTGATCGGCGCGTGCTGCATCTAATCAAGATGTGGTTGGAAAGCCCCGTGGAAGAAACCGACGATCGCGGACGCAAGACACGCACGACGGCGGCTCAGGACAACCGGCGCGGCATCCCGCAAGGCTCACCGATCTCACCACAGCTGGCGAACCTCTACATGCGCCGGTTCGTGTTGGGATGGAAGATGCTTGGGCTTGAGCAAAGCCTCGGCTCTCGCATCGTGACCTACGCCGACGATCTCGTGATCCTGTGCCGGACGGGCAAGGCCGAAGAGGCCTTGCGGCGCCTGCGCGAGCTCATGGGCAAGCTGAAGCTTACGGTCAACGAGGAGAAGACACGAATCTGCAGGGTGCCGTGTCCACCGTCAGCACTCGTGGGACAAATAAGGCAGATTGAAGAAGGGAGTGTTTCTGGCTCATCGTAGCGTTCACAGGAGCGAAGATGAGACAGCATTCCAATTTGGAGAAGGATACGGCCGAGAAGGTCGTCAAGGACATCCGCCGGGCGACACGCAAGCAGTATTCGGCGGAGGAAAAGATCCGGATCGTTTTGGAAGGCCTGCGCGGCGAGGACAGCATCGCCGAGCTGTGCCGCCGCGAGGGTATCGCGCAGAACCTGTACTATCGCTGGTCGAAGGACTTCCTGGAGGCTGGCAAGAAGCGCCTGGCCGGTGACACGGCTCGTGCCGCAACTTCGGACGAGGTCAAGGATCTGCGGCGTGAGGCGACCGTTTTTTTCTGCTTGAGCCGAGCCATTGGCGGTATTGGGACAGCAAGGGCGTCTGACAAACAGCCGCCTACCTCCATTTCGAGGACGAGCCGGGTCGGCGCGCGGCGGCCAAGCTGCTCACCCGCGACGCCGCCCGGCGCATCGCCGCTAACATTGCCAAGCTGCCAGGGGCTGTTGCAGCATTAGCAAGCGAACGGGGGGAGCCTCCATGGCGATTGAGCTGCTGGGTATGAGGCGATGAATACCGTGTGCAGGGATGGTTCCCCTGCATCCGAGGTGGCAACGGGCAAGCGTTCAAAGGCGCTACAAGGTTCCAGCTGAAACGGTCTCGCGACGGTGGTTCATAGTGTCGAAGCGGCTCGGCTCACTGCTCGGGCCGCGCCGTCGTCCACAAGATGCTCACCCGCGACGAGGCGCGGCGCATCGCCGCCAACGCCAAGTTGCCTGAGGCTGTTACGGCAATAACGCGGTGGATCAAGGGGCCGACGGGGCGACCCCGCTTCCTCCCGGTTTCGAGGCCGCCCCCCGGCCGGGATGGCGCTTACGCGGCCTCGGTCCCCCAGCTGCCGAAGTTTGATCGGGCTAGGATTGAAGCGCAACGCGGCGGAGGTTTCATCGCTGGTCGGCTACACGATCAGCGTGAGCCGCCTAACCGCGATCGCAAACAAGAGCGATGAGCCCGGCGCATCGCCGCCAACATCGCCAAGCTGCCGGGGCTGCTACGCAGCCGTGGGGCACCAGAAACTACCAGCGGCCTTCTCTGGCCCGGAGCGGGGCCTTCGGCGGCGAACGACTATCCGTTAAGCTGACAGGCGATACGGCGGGGAAACCCGATGGACCAGCGCACCGAAGCCTTCCTGGCCGGGCTCGCGTAGCCGAGGAGTTGCAGCGCCGCAGGGGAACGCTCATCCTGGCGCTCAGCATCATCGACCGGCAGCAGGAGCGTTGAGGGAGCAAGGAGCGAGCCCGTGATCATCGCCCTTGGAGAAAAAGTCTTTGGGGCTTTGCTGGTGATTGCCGGGGCAGCGATCATCCTCACCGGCCACTGGGCGACGACGGATGACATGATCGCGGACCTGATCGCCGGTGGGCTAATGCTGGCGTTTGGCGTTTTGGTGTTATTGATGTGGAGCTTTCAGCGCTAAACGCCGCCCCAGTCCGTCGCGAGGAGCGACGCCAACCGGCAGGCGCTCGCCTACGTCTATTTCGCGGAGGAGCCCGGCCGGCGTGCGGCCGCTAAGCTGCTCACCAAGGATGAAGCGAGGCGGATGGGGGTGAACTTCGCCCACGTGCCGGGACTGCTGCTACCAGCTACTTGAAATAACTCACGCCGCAGGCCTGATTGCCGACGCGCACCTCAAAAGATTGCTTTGGAGCGGGCTTTTTTGTTCCAGGCTTCGGCAACTCGTAGTCCATCGTGACTATGGTTCCTTCTGGCGCGTTGGCAACCGCGTCGTAGGCGCGCTGTCCGATCGCGTCGTTCGGCGGCAGCGTCAATTCGCGGATGTTAGTGCCGAGCAGAACGGGACTTTCGTAAGCCGTGAAATTACCGTCGGGCAGGCTGAAGCAGAAGACGTAAAGGTCGCGGTCGTGGAATTGTTTGTTTTTCTCGTCATTGAATGCCTTCAGCGCTTCAGCTTGGTGGGCCTTCAACGCTTCGACTGCGCGCTCCAGCATGGCCTTCGCGTCATCCGCTGTGCCGAGGGGTTCGGCGCCAGGCGATACGCCGCTCCATAGCACGCCAATGCCGCCAACGCGGACGCAAGCGATCTCCTACTCATCGGGTTGTGACGAACTCCCGGATGACCACGAACCAGTGCGAAAGATAGCTATTTTCGCACAAGAAATGAAGGACCCGGCGGTCGAGATCGACTTCAGGTCAGCGCCGTAGCCTTCAAAATAGCTTTTCACACAGCCTGGGCCGCGAGATGACGCGCCGAGCCGTCTCAAAGGTTGACCAAGGACCGCAGCGCGGCGGCGACCTTGGCCAAGCTGCCGGAGCTGCTGAATTGGTCATGACCCGAGTTTGGTGCCACCGGCGGGCTGGCGGGCGTCGAGCGCGTGGGCGACCACCGACGTAGCGGATACGTAATGCCACCGCCGTGGTCAATCGAGGAGCACGCCGAGGACCTTTCGTCGTCCGCGACACGACCTGGCAGGCGCTCGCGCACCGCCGGTCAATAGGCGGCTCACCAAGGACGAGGCGCGGCGGATGGCGGCGAACTTCGCCAAGCTGCCTGCCACACCCGCCAGTGTGTCGGCTTCACCTTAATCCATTTATTGGTTTCGGCCGCGATCCATCCGCCGACAACGCGACGACAAGGAAAGGCAACAGTATAAGCGCCGTCTTTTTTAATGACAGCTAACTCAAGCTCACCGGTGTACGGCGCGGTAGATATTGGCTTCCAATACATTTAAAAATTATCGGCCGTTACGCAATCCGCGCTTTGATCTAGATCATTCCCTCAAACCTAAGCGGCAGACCAAGGAGGATGCCCCGGCAGATCGCCGCCAACATCGCCAAGCTGCCGGCGCTGCTGCGCCCGCCGCCGCCGATGAACGAGGCGTGACGAGGTTGCAGCGGCACATTCACGACGGTCCGCGCCACGTCCGCTTACACCCCAATTCCGGGAGTATCGCCGCAACGCACTATCTGACGTCATGGGCCAACAACGGAAGTCGCCGGGTATTCGACAGATTATGACGCCAACTCGTCGAGCAGCGCCTTCGCTTCCTTCAGATCGCGCGTGTCGAAGCCTTCGGTGAACCAGCCGTAGACCGGAGCAAGAAGCTCACGAGCCTCGTCCCGCTTACCTTGATCGCGCCAGAGCCGCGCCATGCTCATTGCCGCGCGGAGTTCCCAGGACTTGGCTTGCTGCTGACGTGCGACCGCGAGCGCGCGCTCGAAGTACACTTGAGCTTTCGCCACGCCCGTTTGCGGCGACTTCAGGGCGATTTCACCTGCAATGCGATTGACTTCCGCCTCATACCACCGTTCGCCGCCCGCTTCAATTGTCGAGGTCGCCTCGTTGCTGCAGCGCCAAGCATCATCGAATTGACCGAGGTCGCCGTAGGCTCTGGCTAAACTTGATAAGCTCAAAGGCATAAACAATCTCATTCCGACTGCCTTCCATACAGGAATTCCAGAGGTAATTGCTTTAATCGCGTCCGAGGCTTTGCCACTCTGCGCAGATATCCAGCCGTGGATGATCACCCCGCCTGCTTTGAAGATTGCAATGTCCTTTTCATCTGCCAAGCGTCGAAGCTCATCGGCAAACGTGCTTGCTGCTGAATAGTCTCCGCAATGCATACGGGTTAACGATGTTTGAAACAACGCAAACAACATCGTATGTGCTAGGCCCATCTCACGCGCATCCTTAAGCCCGTCCTCGGTGTCTGCGATTGCGGCCTCGGGAAAACCGAGGCACCACAGCACCAACGACCGATAGACCAGAACAGCTACTCGGGTGTCATGGCCAAATCGGGTAGCTAACGGACGATGCTGGGCAGGATCGTAAAGCGCGAGCGATTGATCGTAGTGCTCGCGAGCCTTTATCATGTTCCCCGTGTACGCCAAGTACAAGCCCATGAGGCGGTGTCCGACCATCAGGGGCGCTGCCGCTCTTTGCCGTTGGGCAAGCTCGTAAAATTGCACAGAAAGTTCCCGGAGTAAGTCAGAATTGAACGCAAACAAGTGAACCGTGCAGAAGCCATAGAGGACCGAGAACAGCAGCAGAGGGTCTTCGGGGTACTCTCCTAGCGCTTCGGCTTGCTCGATCAGTAGGCGTGCTTTCTCCACAGCCGCCCGGCTTTCGGGCGTATTGTGGCCTTTGAGATGCATCAACGGGGTTATGAGGGAGACTTGGAGTTCGATTTCTTCGCGACGCAAGGCAGGCGTGGCGGGTAGTGCTGGGATCTGGCTGAGGGCTCGGGTGAGCTGTTCAACAGCTTCGAGGAGCGCCGAGCGTCGTAGTGATCGTTGTCCCGCCTTACCCCACAAACGCACTGCCTTTTCGATCAGTCCTGCTTCGGTGCAGTGACGCGCTAGCAGCTCGGGTTGGTTTTCGGCAATGTCCGCGAACTTGTCCTCAAGCGTTTCGATGATGCGAGCGTGAAGCGCGCGTCGAGGCTCGCGCAGTAATGTTCCGTAAGCCGCGTCCTGCACCAGGGTATGCTTGAACATGTAGCTGGCATGTGGTGGTACGCCTTGCCGGAACAGCAAGCCAGCGGAGATCAAACGGTCTAGGGCTGATGCCAACTCTGGCGCGGACTTTCTCGCAACAGCAGATAGCAGGGTGTGTGAGAACTCTCGTCCAATGGCCGCGCCGATCTGCGCCACTTCCTTAGCCGAGCCTAGCCGGTCGAGCCGCGCCATCAGCGATGCCTGAAGGCTTGCTGGAACGCCGAGTGTGCGTGACGGAATGGAGGCGACAGTCCGCTGTACGTCTCCTTCGCTTCCGGCCTCCAAAATCGCCTTCGTCATTTCCTCGACAAACAAGGGAATGCCATCGGTACGCTCGATGATGTCTTGCCGAATGTTCGCCGGAAGCATGTTATTACCGACGACGCGGTCGATCATCGCGCTGATATCGCGCTCTCCTAAACGATTAAGCGCCAGGGAACTCACATAGGGGCGTCCGGCCCAGGGCGCATCGAACTCTGGTCGGAACGTAACGAGCAGCAACACAGGAATGCTACGAATACGGTCGATGATCAGCCCAAAGACTTCCAAACTGGTGGGATCGGTCCAATGGGCATCCTCGAAGATCATCAGCACTGGACTTTTTTGGGTCAAAGCCAACAACTGCGAAACAAGCGCTTCGAACGTTCTCCTCCGACGTTGCTCGGGCGGCAGTTCAATAGCGGGATAACGTCCGTCGTTCGGCAGGGACAGCATCTCAGCTAGTAATGCCACATCATGCTTAGAGGTGACGGTCTGAACCAACAGAGCATCGAGCTTGTCGAGTTTCACTTGCACGCTGTCTTCAGGGCCAAACGCTGCCGCTCGTGCCATCTGAACGATGACGGGGTAAAGGGCGCTATCAGTATGCTGAGGGGAGCAAAAGTAGCGTAAGCGGGTGTGCGGCTCGTTTGTGAGACGCTCAAGAAGCGCCGCCGTAAGCCGAGACTTGCCAATACCTGCCTCACCGGACAGGAGCACGACCTGACCTTCGCCTGCCTTCGCCTTTGACCATCGCCGTAGCAGGAGTTCGAGTTCTTCCTCGCGACCAATAAGCTCAGTTAATCCGCTCGCGTGCAGGGCTTCGAAGCGGCTCTCGACTGAAGCGGGTCGCATGACAGCCCAGGGTCTCACAAGGCTGCCTACGCCCTTGAGGTCTCGTGCACCGAGGTCTTGCAGATCAAACAGATTGCCGAGGAGCTTTCGCGTGCTCTCGGCGATGACCACCGCATTCGGCTCCGCAATCCCTTGCATACGTGCCGCAAGGTTCGGCGTCTCGCCAACAACTGTTTGCTCCTGAGCCGAACCCGTCCCGATCAGGTCGCCCACGACGACCAACCCGGTCGCAATGCCCACCCGCGTTTGGAGCGGAACGCTAGACTTCAAGCTACCCACCGCTTGGACCAACTCCAGCGCTGCCCGGACTGACCGCTCGGCGTCGTCCTCATGTGCTTGCGGATATCCGAAATACACGAGCACTCCATCGCCCATGTACTTCGCCACGAAACCGCCAAAGCGCTGAACAGTCTCGGCAACGCAGTTCTGGTAGGCGGAGATGACTTCGCGCAAGTCCTCGGGGTCCATACGCGCCGACAGCGCGGTCGAACCGACCAAGTCGGAGAACATCACGGTGACTTGACGGCGCTCGGCGCGATCTTCGGGAGTCGGGCTTACACCAGGAGCGGCCTTCGGGTCACCGAGAGGGCCCTGAGCACTCGCGTCGGTACGCAGAGCAGCGATTGCATCGAGCAGCTTCACCCGATGCCCGAGTGCTGTGACGCCAAGCTGCTTCAGGTGCTCTTCCGTTAGGCTCGGAAGAACAGTCTCGTCTATCTCATTCTCGCGGAACGCCGCCTCATACTTCCCGAGGCCGAGGCTCCGCAGCCAACCCCCGATATCCATGATGTGCCCCAAAATCCGATCGGGCAACGCAATCTTGGTCCAGGCGAGACGGCGTGTCTAGGACCGCTTTGGGTCACGTGTGGACGGCGCCCTGGCAAGAACTTTCTGACGTTTGTGCAGCATTGGTCGGGTGCGGTCACGTGTCCGGCCTGTTGATGCGGCGCGGATGGCCGCTGGCCCTAATGCTCTGCGCGGATCGGGTCCCAATCGTTTACACGCACTCGGAAGTGCGATGACCCAAGCGGGTTCTCCCGATCCCCGGAACGACCGTATCTGCATTACGTCGTCATGCCCTCGCCAATTCGTTGCACCCTCGATCAACTCTCGACTATGCCGCCTGCGAGAGCAATCTCGGCTCCTTGAAACGTTCGCCATGCACCATCATGGCCCAGGCCATACGTGCGATTTTGTTGGCCAGCGCGACAGCAGCGACCTTGATCGGCCGACGTTCCATGATACGCGCGAGCCAAAGCCGTTTCGTACCGTGCTGCCGCGCGTATCGAATGACAGCCATAGCTCCAGCGATGAGCAACCATCGTAAATATCGATTGCCCTGCTTTGAGATCCCGCCGAGACGCTCCTTGCCACCCGTCGAATGCTGCTTTGGAACAAGACCAATCCAGGCCGCTAGGTTGCGTCCGGACGAAAATGCTTTCCAATCGCCGACCTCGGCAACCAGCGCAGTGGCGACGATCGGGCCCACGCCAGGGATTCCCTCGAGCCGCCGACTTTCTTCACATGATCTGTGCCAGGCATGAATATGCTTCTCAAAGGCTCTGATCTCTGCCGTGGTATTGGCGTATTGCCGAGCAAGAGCGTCGAGGCTCAATCGCGCAACCGTTGGAACGCGGTCATCATCCGCATTAGTAATGATCTCCAACAGCTCGACCGTGCCATTGCGGCCCTTGGCCGAGATGATGCCGAGTTCGGCCATGTGCCCGCGGATCGCATTCGACAACATGGTTCGTTGACGCACCAAAAGCTGCCGGCCGCGATGCAACATCAATCCCGACTGCTGCTGTTCAGATTTTGTCGGCACGAAACGCATCGACGGCCGCGTTACTGCCTCGCAAATCGCGGCGGCATCGTTGGCGTCGTTTTTGCTCCGCTTGAGATAGGCCTTCACATAGCTCGGCGGCATCAGCCTTACCGTGTGGCCGAGCGCCTGAAGCTTGCGGCTCCAATGATGTGCGCTCGGACAAGCCTCAATACCCACCAGGCACGGCGAAACAGCCGCAAAGAACTCCAAGACCTTCGCACGGCTGATCCGCTTGCGGATCACCACCGCGCCATCAGCATCCACGCCGTGAACCTGAAACACCGACTTCGCAATGTCGAGACCAATTGTGCTAACCTCGCCCATGGACGGTTCCCCTCATAGTGGTTCGCTTTAACGCAACCACCCTTTGGCACATCGATGCCGTAGAGTGGGCGCCGTCCACAGCATCATCTTCGACATTTCGAGCGTCCGCCAGAAATGTCCGCTCTCCCTCCGATCGCTACCAAAAATGGTGAGCCGGTGAAGCGACGAAGGCGCGCGAGGTCGAGGAGGAGAGCTGCTGCGCGAGAACGACAAGCGCCCGTAGAAGGCCCCGCGCCGCCTCTGGCGTGGCCGGTGGTGCATTCTGCCGCTGAGCCGCCCTTGAGGGCCGACCGCTTGATGCCTTCCGTGCGCCGCTTCCCGCCGCCTTGTACCGCCGAGGAAACCCGCTTGCTTCATCGTCCGCGACGCCAACGGGCAGGCGCTGGCCCGCGTCTATTTCGAGGATGAGCCGGGACGGGCGCGGCGGCCAAGCTGCTTACCCGCGACGGGGCCCGGCGGGATCGCTGCGAACATCGACAAGTTGCCGGAGTTGCTATTGCTTCCGGGGCGCTGCCGAATATTTGCCACCGTTCTCAAACAAAACAGAGCGCTCTTCTTAACGACGCACGAGCCTTGCAAATATCAAGCTTCAGTTTAATTGCCCCGCTGGCCGTTGGCTTGGCGCTTTCAGGGTGCACCGCCGGGCAGACCCCCCTTGCGTCCAGCGAAGCGCCACCGCCCTCCGCCGGCGTCAGTATCGGCCAACGCGATCTCACCCCGGAAGAGAAGAAAGTGATTATGGATGCGGTGGCGCAGTCGCTGCGCAATCCCGGGTCGGCGAAATACCATTGGGCAAAGTTTCCAGCAGTGGTCACCGAGGGCTCGGTCAACTACTGCGCGACCGTAGACGCTCAGAGTCCCTATGCCGCATATAATGGCCGACAAGCCTATGTCGTCGAAGCACAGATGAGCGGCAACCGAGTGTCGTCCGCCGTTGTCGGTCTGATCGCTGGCGGCAAGGACTTTGCGCTCGTCACCAACATGTGCGCGAAATACGGCCTCGATCCGCGAAACGCCAGTTAGCCTGCCCTAGACTGTCGAGGAACAAGCCGCTTGCTCCAGTAGTGCGCGACCACAACGGCCAGGCGCTGGCCTATGTCTATTTCGAGGATGAGCCGGGGCGGCGCGCGGCGGCCAAGCTGCTCACCCGCGACGAGGCCCGGCGGATCGCCGCCAACATGGCCGAGCTGCCGGAGCTGCTAAGCAAGCCACAGACCTCTATCGACCCACTTCTGCTATGACCTCAACTTCGGACATTTCGCTGCACTGCGCTCACTGACGTCATGGGCCATTTTCGACCGAAGTGCAGCGCAGTAACGAAGCTACTCGATCACCTCGTCGGCGCGGCCGATGAGCGGCAGCGGGAAAGTAATGCCAAGCGTCTTGGCGGTCTTGAGATTGACGAGCATCTCGATCTTCACGACCTGTTGCACCGGCAGATCGGCGGGCCGGATGCCCTTGAGGATTTTGCCCGCGTAGAGGCCGACCTGGTGATAAGCATCGGTCACATCGATTCCATAGCTCATCAGGCCGCCAGCCCGCGGAAACTCGCGCCAATTTGAAATCGTCGGTACCGAGTCCCGGGCGGCTAGGGCCATGATTTGGGCAAGCTGGTTGAAGAAGTAAGGATCGTCGGCCACGACCAGCGCGCGGGCTCGGAGCTTGCCAAGGCTCGTAAAAGCTGCGTCGATTTCTCCGGCGGTGCTTGCGCGCAGGATATGAAGCTTTACTCCGAGGGAGCGTGCGGCGTCTTGTGCCGCACTCGACTTCGGCTCGGCAATCGGGTTAGCCGGATTGACCAGCACTGCGACGACGGCTGCATCGGGCAGCAATTCATGCAGAATCTCGAGCTTCTTTGCGACCAAATCGGCCGAAAATCCCACCACGCCTGTGAGGTTGCTGCCGGGGCGGCTGAGGCTGGTCGCGAAGCCGAACTGCACCGGGTCGACACCGATGTGGAAGACGATCGGGATGGTCGCGGTTGCCGCCTTGGCGGCAAGCGTCGCGGGCGTCCCGACGCTGACTATCGCGGCGATCTGGCGGTCGACGAGATCGACCGCCAGCGCCGGCAGGCGGTCATTTTGGCCGTGCGCAAAGCGATATTCGATCGCCACGTTCTGACCTTCGACGTAGCCGGACTCCTTCAGGCCTTGTCGCACGCCGGTCAGCCGCACAACATCGGACTCGGTTGATCCGGGACTGAGAAACCCGATCACCGGCATCGCCGGCTGCTGCGCGCGAGCCGCGAGCGGCCACGCCGCTGCGCCGCCGAGCAAGGTGATGAACTCCCGCCGCCTCATTGGCCCCGACCCCAAACCGAGGATTTACAACCATACCACATTCAGCAAATGTGCGCGTTGTGCACTACAGCAAAGTCTGTCGGCGATTGGCAGCAATGGGTCATCAACGTCTTTTCAAGCGCAAGTCGCGCACTTCCGCTTTTCCCCCGATTCCATATCGCTGCGTCGCACCGCAGGCTGCTGCGGCGGGGGTGACGGCGCATAGTGCGCAGCAGCTGCTCCGCGTGCGACGCCGCTCGTCTGTTCCGGGTCGCCGATGGGTACCCGATCATCGCGAAGCTCGCGGCGGTCGACGAGGAGACGCGGGAGGAAGAGCGCGAGCGCAGCTCGCGGACGAGCGCGCGGATTGGGCCGAGGCCTATCAGAACGCCGTGCGGCCGTGGCGCGCCGACCAGGAACCCGCCTAAAGGTTGCCGCCTTCCGCGGCGCTCAGATCGGCCCGCGCCGCCCTTGCCGTGGCCGCTGGCGCGTCCGGCTTCCTGGCCGCCACTTCCCGCCGCCGATCCCGGCAGGCGCACCAGCGGCCTGTGTGTCAACGCTCCACGAAACAGTTCTGCTCAGTGCGTTGCCGAGTTGCCGCGCACCGTGCTGGCGCTTAAAGACCGCCGTGCCGGGCCAGCCGAGCCCGCTAGTGCGTTTTCTCCGGGAGGGGGCAGGGGGGGGTGGGTAGGGGATGCTTCCCAACCGCTTCCCGAGCCTGCTTCCCCAGGATGGGCTTAGCAGGAAATGCTTGTCTTGCAGGGACATTCGCCACTGCCCCAGGGATGTTGCCCTATCGCGCTGAAAGCGGCGGCGCTCCTCGCTCATCGGCCGCAATTGCGGTCTTCGTTCGGCTAACGCCATGCGCCTTCGCCTGTACCTCGCAGGCCAGCGTATGCACGCGACGTTAATGGCCCGTTAGCCGGCGTTAACGCCGACGCTCGTTGCGCCGGCGAAGGAACCGCTAGGAACGGCCGCCATCGTAGACAACGAGACCACGGCGGCCCCGCGGCGCCAGGAAACGCGGGAGCAGGCGTTTTTCGAGAGCCGCGCCGACGTGGCGGCGGCTGCCGAGCGTGAGCGAACCGAGCGGGCTCGTGCCAAGCCATGGCGGAGCTTCGAGGGGTGCCAGCACACCGATGGCACGGGCGAAACTCGGCCGTGGCGCGTCGAGCGGCAACAGCAGGAGTTCGAGATCGAGGACATCGCCGGCGCGGTTCCGCCCGGTCGCGCCGGCAACGGTGCCGATGCGTTCGTCGCCGAGGATCGCGAGCAGGCCCGCGATGATGGTACGGCTGTCCGCTGCCCAGAGCCGCAGAAATGGCTCGCCTCTGAGCTCGCGGTCGAACAGCGCGCATACCCTGGTACCGGCGAGCCGCAGCGGATGGCCGCGGGCCGCGTCGAGCGAGAGGATGAAGGCATCGCTCAGGGCACCGCGGATGGCGCCAGGCTCGATCTCCGCGCGCTCTGGCGCCGCGCGTCGGCCGCGCCGCTCTTCCCAATGGGCATAGAGCTCGCGGCTTGCCGCGTGTTTCATGAAAATCGGCTCCCCGCCCTCGCGCGGCTGCGGCGCATCCGTCCCTGAATGGGACAGCGGCGCGCAGGATCGGCTGCGTAACGGAGGGTTGAGCAGGGCGCGTGCCGCGCAGGGCATTTGCAGCGGGGAGGCGGCGCCGGCGCGCGGTTAATGTTAACAAAGCATTGACGTTGGCGGCGCGGTCGCGCCCCCCTACGGTGACGGCAAGCAATGTTCACCGGCTGCCGGCTCGGCAGCGTTCTCGACACGGGAGGCGAGGGGATGTGACCGACGCCGCGGCGGCGCCAAACGGGTGCCGCCTCGCGAACCGGGCGACCGGATCGCCGGCGTCGAGTGCGGAACCCCCGCGCAGGGCGCAAAAGGGAGGGCACAAGCCCTCCCTTTTGTTCTTTTTGCGGCCCGAGGCTTGCTTGCCGCCGCCGCTGGTGCCGCCTATCCAGGGCGGCCCAGGACCATCCCGGTGACGCAGCGCTCTCCGTCCTCCGAGCCGATGTTCAACGTGCCGCCGGTCGTGCTCGCGACGGTGGCTGTGCTCGTGCTCGTGCATGCTGCGCGGACGCTGCTGCTGACCGATCGCGAGGATGTGCAATTCCTGCTCACCTTCGCCTTCATTCCGGCACGCTACGACACCGACGGTCTCGTTCGCGGTTCGCTCCCCGGCGGCTTCGGCGCCGATCTATGGACCTTTTTCACCTATGCATTCCTCCATGCCGATCTCCTGCACATCACCGTCAATCTGGCCTGGCTGCTGCCGTTCGGCACGGCGCTGGCGCGCCGGTTCGGCGCCTGGCGCTACGCAGCCTTCATGCTGGTGACGGCGGCGGCCGGCGCGTTCGCCCATCTCATCAGCTATCCGCACGGGATGGTGCCGATGATCGGCGCCTCGGCGGCGATTTCCGGCACCATGGCTGCGGCGATGCGCTTCGTGTTTCAGCAGGGCGGACCGCTCGCGGTCTGGCGGCGGCAGAGCGACGCAAAATCCTACCGCGTGCCGGCGGCGTCGCTCTACGCGACGCTGCGCGACCCGCGGTTCCTGATGTTCCTCGCGGTATGGATCGGGTTGAATTTGCTTCTCGGTCTGGGCACGCTGCCGATCGCCGCGGAGGGGCAGCAAGTCGCCTGGCAGGCGCATATCGGTGGCTTCCTCGCGGGCCTCGTGCTGTTCAATGCTTTCGATCCACCCACGCCGCACGAAGAAGTCGAGGCCGAGCCGCGCGGCTGATCCGCGCGCCGATCCGCTATGGGCACCACGCCGCTGCCGTATTCGTCCGCTACGCTAGCCGCAGAGTCAGCGCCGGTTTTGCGGGCGACCCCAAGCGAGGCTCGATGCTGCGCCGCAGCATGGCGCAGGCAGACGAGGACGAAACGATCAAATAGTGCCCGCCGGTGGAACTCGGCGCCGACCCAGAACGTCACCTTCACACGTCTGTCGACCCGCTCCGTGAGGGCGGGCCGCCATTTGCGGTGAAGCGAGCGAGGCTACGATGACCGTCAGCACCATTCTCGCGGGCAAGGGCCGCGAGGTAATCAGCGTCGAACCCAGCGCCAGTCTCGCCGACGCCGTGCGGTTGCTCGCCAGCAAGCGCATCGGCGCGGCTCTCATCTTCGGCGCCGATCGCCGTATCGCCGGCATCATCTCGGAACGCGACATCGTGCGCGTCCTAGCGGAGCGCGGACCGAGCGCGCTCGACGAGCCGGTGAGCCGCACGATGACGCGCAAGGTCGAGACCTGCAATGCGACCGAAACCGTCTCGAGCATCATGGAGCGCATGACCGCGGGCAAGTTTCGTCATGTGCCCGTGGTCGATCGCGGCCGCGTTGTCGGCATCGTGTCGATTGGCGACATCGTCAAGCACCGGCTGCATGAGATGGAGCGCGAGTTGGAGGCGATGCGCGATTACATCGCGACCGCCTGAGCACCAGGGCCTGAGCGCAAGCGCGAGACGGTTGCGGCGACGCAGTCTGCGCGCAACCGCGGCTCAAGGCGCCGGGCAGGGTGGCGCAACGGTTCTTTCGGCCGGCGGTGGAAACCGAAGGGGTCAGGCCAGGGCTGCGATCGTTGCCGCGATCGGCTCCAGCGCCTTTTCCGCCGCCGCCTTCCCCGCTGCGATCGCTTCCTCGGCGCGGTGGAAATCGAGCCAGCCGATATGACCGATATGCGGCGTGATGTGCACGTCCGGCGGATCGCCGGCGAGCCGCATGCGGGTGAGGCGATCCTGCATGATGTTGAACGCTTCGATCATGACAGTGGAGAAGCTTGGCCGCACCATGGGGGCGAAGATCTGACGGCGTAATGCGCGTTCGGCGCCGAACAAGCCGCCCAAGCCGGGAAATCCGTTGCTAGGCTTGCCCGGTAGCGCAGCGAGCGGTTCGTCCGTCTCGTCCGAGCCATGGCTGGCGATGGTGGCGCCGCGGGCGAAGCGATCGGCGTCGAGGTTGACTGCAATAACGACGCGCGCGCCAAAGGCGCGCGCCGCCGTGACCGGGACCGGATTGACCAGCGCGCCATCGACCAGCCAGCGCCCGCCAAGCCGGACCGGCGGGAAAATTCCGGGGAGCGCATAGGAGGCGCGCAGCGCCAGCGAGAGCGTGCCCCGCGTCAGCCAGATTTCATGGCCGGTGCCGACCTCGGTCGCGATCGCCGCGAAACGCACCGGCAGATCTTCGATCGACGTGTTGCCGATCGCCTGTTCGAGCCGTCGCGCCAGCCGGCCGCCGCCGATCAGGCCCGAACTGCCGATCCTGATGTCGAGATAGCCGAGGATGCGGCGCAGCGTCAGGGAACGCGCCCAGACCTCCAACTGATCGAGCTGGCCGTTCGCATAGCAACCGCCGACCAGCGCGCCCATCGAGGTGCCGACGATAATGTCGGGAAGGATGCCGTGCTCGCGCAGGGCATGGATGACGCCGATATGGGCGAAGCCGCGCGCCGCGCCGCTGCCGAGGACGAGGCCGACCGTGGGCCGCCCGCGGCTTGCCGCAACAACAACAGGCTTTCGCCCGACGTCTATGATACTCACTTCACCCTCACTCTCTTCCCGGCGAAGCGGCCTGCCCGACGTCGCGCTCCCTTCGCGACCGCTGCATGATCAGCCAGGAGAAGAACCGCAACAAGCTGCTAGCCCTATTATGGTGAAGGCGCCAAGCCAAGCGAGCCGCGACACTTTCGTTCCAATCGGCTTGAAATTGCCGCGATTGCAACCGAAACAGCCCGCCATGTCGAGGTGGAGCTTGAGCCGGCTTCGGCGCTGCGCGGCGGCAGCAGCGGCGGCAACGCTGGCGCTCCTTCTCGTTGTCTCGGCGCACGCGCAGACGCGCAATCTATTTTCGCCGCAGCCTACGGTTCCAGGACAGCTCACGCCCGGTACGGGTTCGCCAGGGCCGGCGCCATCCGCTCCGGCGCAGGCACAGGTCGCACCCGTGGTTCCGGCCGGTCACGTGGCGCTCGTGGTCGCGGCCCGCTACGGGCGGGACGCGCCGCTGATCACCGGCGGCGTCATCTGGCGCGTCTATGCCGGCCGGCCGGATACGACCGGAGTGTTTCCCCTGATCAAGGAGGAGAAGGCGCCGACGCCGACCTTCGTCCTGCCGCCGGGCAACTATGTCGTGCACGCGAGCTTTGGGCTCGCCAGCGCCGCCAAGGCCGTGCAACTGACCTCCGAGACCGTCCGCGAGGTGTTAGATATTCCCGCCGGCGGCCTGCGCCTCGAAGGCCGCGTCGGCGACGTGCGCATCCCCGCCGGGCAAATCGCCTTCGACCTCTACGGCGGAAGCCAGTTCGACACCACCGACCGCCGGCCGCTGGCGCAGAACGTCCTGACTGGCGACGTCGTGCTGCTTCCCGAGGGAACTTACTACATCGTCTCGAACTACGGCGACGGCAATTCCGCGGTGCGCTCGGATGTGCACGTTCAGGCGGGCAAGCTCATCGATATCGCCGTCACCCACCGCGCCGCCGTCATCACGCTGAAGCTCGTCAACGAGACCCGCGGCGAGGCGCTCGCCAATACGCAATGGACGGTGCTGACCCCGGGCGGCGACGTGATCAAGGAATTGATCGGCGCCTTCCCGCGCGTCGTACTCGCCGAGGGCGACTATCACGCCGTCGCGCGCAACGACGGCAAGACCTTCCAGCGCGACTTCAAGGTGATCACAGGCGTCGACGGCGAGGTCGAGGTGCTGGCGCGGTAGTCCCGGCTTTCACCATTTCCTGACTCGCTCTTGCGTCCTTCTCCGACTCACTACATTGCGACGAGTCAGCAGAACCCCCACTCTAGCTCTCCCCCTAGCAGGGGGAGGGAAGCGTATGCGGCACCCCCGGCGCTTCTCGTCGCGACCAAAAGAGCGGCAACTCTCCTTGCTCCCACTGAAAGGGGAGGATCGAGGTGGGGGTCGCAGGCCGCTCGCGTAGCGTTGAAAACTTGGCGTGATTAGACGTTGACGCCGCCGACTACGCGCCGCCGCTTTCAAGCGTGCAATCGGCGATCACGCCGCCTTTTTCATTCGCGCCATGTCCGGCGGCACGGCTTCCTGCGCCAAGGCGGCGAGCGCCGCGTCGAGCGGCATTGCCTGCTGCTTCTCGCTGCCGAGGCGGCGGATGGAGACAGTGCGCTCGGCGGCCTCCTTCTTGCCGACGACGAGCAGTACGGGGACCTTCGCTAGCGAGTGCTCGCGGACCTTGTAGTTTATCTTCTCGTTGCGCAGGTCGCCTTCCACCCGCAGCCCCGCCCGCTGCGCCGCGGCGATGGCCTCGCGCGCGTAGTCGTCGGCGTCCGAGGTGATGGTGGCGACGACGGCCTGCAGCGGCGACAGCCAGAGCGGCAGGTGCCCGGCATAGTGCTCGATCATGATGCCGGTGAAGCGCTCGAGCGAACCGAACATCGCCCGGTGCAGCATCACCGGCGTCACCTTGTTCGAGTGCTCGTCGATGTAGAATGCGCCGAGGCGGCCGGGCATGTTGAGATCGACCTGCACGGTGCCGCACTGCCAGTCGCGGCCGATGGCGTCGCGCAGCACATATTCGAGCTTGGGCCCGTAGAACGCGCCTTCGCCCTTGTTGAGCGCCCACGGCCGCCCCGAGGCTTCGAGCGCCTGCATCAGCGCCGCCTCGGCCTTGTCCCATACCGCATCCTCGCCGATGCGCTTCTCCGGCCGGTCGGAGAATTTGATGCGCACGTCGTCGAAGCCGAAATCCCGGTAGATCGACAGGATGAGATCGTTGACCTTGAGCACCTCGTCGGCGATCTGCTGCTCGGTGACGAAGATGTGGGCGTCGTCCTGGGTGAAGGCGCGCACGCGCAGGAGCCCGTGCAGCGCGCCCGACGGCTCGAAGCGGTGCACCTTGCCGAACTCGGCGACCTTGAACGGGAGATCGCGATAGGATTTGAGGCCGTTCTTGAAAATCTGGATGTGGCCCGGGCAGTTCATCGGCTTGATGACGAAGGTGCGCTCGTCCTCTTCGCGCGGTTGCACCAGGAACATCGCTTCGCGAAAGGTCGTCATGTGGCCGGTAGCGACCCACAGTGAGGAGTTCGATGAGCTGCGGCGCGTTGACCTCGGCATAGCCGGCATCGGTCTGCCGGCGGCGGATGTAGTTCTCCAGCGTCTGGAACAGCGTCCAGCCCTTCGGATGCCAGAACACCGAGCCCGGCGCTTCTTCCTGGAAGTGAAAAAGATCCATCTCGCGGCCGAGCTTTCGGTGGTCGCGTTTCTCCGCCTCCTCGATCTGCTTGAGGTAGGCCTCAAGCTCCTCCTGCTTGGCAAACGCGGTGCCGTAGATGCGCGAGAGCATTTCGCGGTTCGAAATCGCCGCGCCAATAGGCGCCGGCGACTTTCATCAGCTTGAAGGCGCCGCCGACCTTTCCGGTCGAGGTCATGTGCGGGCCGCGGCAGAGATCGAACCAGTCGCCCTGCTTGTAGATTTTTATCGGCTGGTCCGCGGGGATGGCGTCGACCAGCTCGACCTTGAACAGCTCGCCCTTGTCGCGAAAGGTGTTCTTCGCCTCATCGCGCGACCAGATCTCCTTGGTGAAGGGTTTGTCGCGGGCGATGATCTCGCGCATCTTCTTCTCGATGGCGACGAAGTCTTCCGGCGTGAATGGCTGGTTGCGGAAGAAGTCGTAATAAAAACCGTTGTCGATCACCGGCCCGATGGTGACCTGTGTTCCCGGCCACAGCGTCTGCACGGCTTCGGCGAGCACGTGCGCGGCATCGTGGCGGATGAGTTCGAGCGCCCGCGGGTCGTCGCGGGTCAGAAACTCGATCTTGGCGTCGTGCTCGATCGGATCGGTAAGGTCGGCAAGCTTGCCGTCGAGCGCCATGGCAACCGTGCGCTTGGCGAGCGAAGGCGAAATGCCCTTGGCGACCTCGAGGCCGGTGATGTTGGCGGGATAGTCCCGACGTGCGCCGTCGGGGAAGGTCAACGCGACCATGGTCCACTCCTGTTGCTCACTCCTGCGGACGAGCGCAGGTAAGCCCGGCCGGGCGGTCTCTTGTTCCGTCATTCCCCAGCCGCGCCCGGTGCGGCGGGAATGGGCGCCGGCGGGCCGGGGTTGGTCCCGCGCCAGCGCGCGAAGCGCCACGGCATATACCAGCGCGCATTGGGCGGCAACGCCGCCGGCACGAAATCGAGGCCGGCGGTGCCCCAGGGCTGGCAGCGCAGCAGCCGCGCCAAGGTCATCCATGAGCCCGCCCACAAGCCGTAGCGCTCGACCGCCTGGTCGGCATATTCGGAACAAGTCGGCAGGTGCCGGCAATCGAAGCCGACGAGCGGCGAGAGCGTGTAGCGGTAGGCCCTCACCAGGCCGCGGCCGAACAGGCGAGGCGCGTGACGCCAAGTCTTGGCGGTCGTAGGCAAGCTATACCGGTGCCGTTTGAAGTTGACCCGTCATCCTGAGGTGCGCGCCGCAGGCGCGCCTCGAAGGATGCGGCTCGGCCCGGGCCGTCGCCCTTCGAGGCTCGCTACGCTCGCACCTCAGGGTGACGGAACAAGTCATCGCTTGCCGCCGTGAATGTTATTCCGCCGCGGTCTTCGCGGTTTCTTTGGCGCTGCGCCTGGTCTCGATCTGGCCAATGGCATCGACTACCGCGTCGAAGGTGAGCAAGGTCGAGGCGTGGCGCGCCTTGTAGTCGCGCACCGGCTCGAGCACGGCGATGTCCGCCCACTTGCCGTCGCGCGGCGGCGCGCCGTTCTCCTTGAGCATCTTGCGCACGATCTCCCGCAGCGCGCGCAGCTCGTCGGCATTCGAGCCCACGACATGATGCGCCATGATTGAGGACGACGCCTGGCCGAGCGCGCAGGCTTTCACCTCGTGGGCGAAATCGGTCACCCGGTCGCCGTCCATCTTGAGATCGACGGTCACCGTCGAGCCGCAGAGCCGCGACACCGCCTTGGCCGTCGCGTCGGGTGCGGCGAGACGGCCGATGCGCGGGATCGAGGCGGCGAGCTCGATGATGCGGCGATTGTAGACTTCGTTGATCATTGCCAGATCGCGCTTGGGCGCCGTCCACCTGTCCGTCAACTATATATAGGCGCGGGCAGGCGCGGGCGAGGGGCGTCATTCCGGCCGAGCGCAGCGAGGGCCGCAATCCATAGTCACAGATGGTCCAGGCAATACTCCATACCAATTCTGCGCGTTCTGTGGTTATGGATTCCGGGCTCGCCGCTGCGCGGCGCCCCGGAATGACGGGCTGGATATGACGGAAAACATAGCCTTCGCGCCGCCTGGCACCGCAGTAGAGCTTGAGGAAGGCTCGGCGTTGACGCCCAAATTCGACGCCGACGGGCTCGTCACCTGCGTCGCGACCGACGCCCGCTCGGGCGACGTGCTGATGGTCGCGCACATGAACGCCGAGGCGCTGGCGAAGACCATCGCCACCGGGCAGGCTTGGTATTTCAGCCGCACGCGCCGCGTGCTGTGGCGGAAGGGCGAGACCTCGGGCCACACCCAGCGCGTCGTCGAGATGCGCGTCGATTGCGACCAGGACGCGATCTGGATCAAGGTCGAGCAGGTGGGCGGCGCCTGCCATACCGGGCGCCCCTCCTGCTTCTACCGCGCGGTGCCGGTCGGCAAGGGCGGCGCCGTCACGCTCGAATTCCGCGGCGAGCGCGTCTTTGATCCGAAAAAGGTGTATCGCGATCAGTCATGATACGCGTCATTGCCGGACTTCGGTCCGGCAATCCATGGGGCAGAGACGCTGCGCGGAAACGCGGATCAGGCCCGCGTATGACCGGGAGCGGGGCTTGCGCGCGCGAGCACGCGCTTCGCTTGCGCGAGGTGCGGGCGGTCGACCATGACGCCGCCGATGGCGACCACGCCGGCGCCGGGGTTTTGGGCAAAGGCTTCGACGATGGCCTGCGCGTGAGCGACGGCTTCCAGCGTCGGGGTGAACAGCTCGTTGATGACTGGCACCTGCGCCGGGTGGATCGCGATCTTGCCCGCAAAACCGTCGCGGCGCGCCTCTTCGCATTCGCGGCGCAAGCCCTCGCTGTCGCGGAAGTCGACGTAGACCGTGTCGAGCGCCGGCACCTCCGCCGCAGCAGCACCGGCGAGGCAGAGCACGCGCGCCAGCCGGTAAGGATCGAGAAAGCGCCCCTCGGTATCGCGGTTGCGTTCGGCGCCGAGTTCGGCGGAAAGGTCCTCCGCGCCCCAGGTCAGGGCGATGAGCCGCGCGCTTGCGCCGGCGTAGCTTCCGGCGCGGAACATGGCGGCTGCGGTTTCGGTCGCGAGCACGATCATCTTGACGTGGCCGTCGGGCACCCCGGCGATCGCCTCGCGCACGGCGAGCTTGGCGTCGGCGTGCACGACCGAAGCGCCGCCTTCGGCCTTCGGCAGCATGATGGCATCAGGCCGCGCCGGCACGACGGCGTCGAGGTCGGCGTCGGTGAGGCCGGTCTGCAAACTGTTGACCCGCACCAGCAGATAGGGCCGCTGCGCGGCCGCGACCGCCTCCTTGAGGAACGCCGCCGCGCTTTCCCGTGCGCGCGCCTTGCCGTCGAGCGCGATCGAATCCTCGAGATCGATGATCAGCGCATCGGCGCCGCTGGTCATTGCCTTGTCGAGCTTCTTGGCGCTGTCGGCGGGAACGAAGAGCAGCGAGCGCATCGGCTTTCCTTCTCACCTCGCCTGGAGAGACGGTCATCGTCACTTCGGCCGCATGCGGCCGTCAATGGGCATGGTGGTGCATATGCGGCATGGCTTCCTGCTCGAAGGCTGGCGGCGTCACGCCGAGCTTCGCGACGATGGCGATAATGACGGCGCCGAGCACGATTTCGATCACGGCGTTGCGCCGCAGCCGGCGAAGCACATGCCGCGCCGGAGCAAGAGTTGCGTCCGGCACAAGCCGGGGCGTGAGCCGAAACCGGTTGATCGCGGCGACCGCAACCATGACGAAGAAGAGGGCGACCTTTGCCATCAGCAACCGGCCGTAGCCGGTGTCGAAGAGCGCCGCAATGCTGCCGACGAGATAGAAGGCGTTGACAAAGCCGGTAGCCATGAGGGTGGCGACGCTCGCGAGGCCGAAGGCGGAGAAGCGCAGTGTCGCGGTCCGCGCGATCGCGACCGAGGCGGCATCGCGTCCCGCCATTCTAAGCAGCAGCGCCAACGGGATGAGTGCGCCCAACCATGCTGCTGCCGCTATCAGATGCAGGAAGTCGGCGGCCGGGTGAACGACGGCTTCGGCTCCGGCGCCACCGGCGGCGTGGCCAGCCCACACCAGCATGCCCACGAGGCCCGCCGCCGTGGCCACCGCGACGACCTTGAGCCACATCGCCGTCGGCTGTTTGTGTTTCGCTGTCAGCGTCACAGCGAATATTGCGGCGAGCACGCAGGCCAGGAACGCGCGCATCAGCCAAGCCCGGCCAAAATCTGTTTGCGGGAGGACGACCCAGAGGATGCCTTCGGAAAGGGCATCTGCCACGGGTCGCTCGCTCATCGACGCGGCGACAAGAACGAGCCAAGCCGCCCCCGACACCACCGTCAGCCCAAGGCCGATCCACGCCAAGAAGGCGAGGGGCGGCCGCACGGCGGCGGGCAGGCGTGCTTGGTCGCCGGCTTTCGCAAAAGCCGGTTCGGCGATGAAGACGACGAAGAAGACCACACCCGCCACCGCGATCGTCGCGGCGAAATGGATTGCGCGAACGTAGATCAGCGGGTCATCCAATCGGACCTCCCGGTGTGCGCTTTCCGAGCGGTACGCCTATCGGCCGCCGACATGGAACGTGAAGCTTCCCTGCGTCGTGTGGGTGTCGACCGAGAGCACGTGCCAGTGCACGCGATAGGTTCCCGCCCCGAGCGGCTTGAGCCCGACCCGCATGGTGCTGCCGCTGACCTGCGCCCTGCCTTGATCGACCCGGGCGCCGCTTGAATCGCTCACCTCGGCGCGGCTGAAGGCCGGCTCGATATTCTGTGTGAACCACAGGGTCACTTCATGCGGCGCGGCGGCGACCGTGCCGCCGACGAGCGGGCTCGCATGGTCGAGGAAGGCGTGGGCGTGCGCCGCGGGCGCCGAGAGCGTCGCCAACAGGAGCGTTGTGGCTATTAGGCGTGTGCGCATGGCGGTGCCTCAGGAGGCTGGCTTGCCGGAAGCGCCCGAGGCGCCGCCGATCAGCGGCTGTCCGTAGCTCCTCGGGAAAATGTCGTCGAGATAGAGGTGCAGCTGGCCGATGACCCCGATGCCGGTCCCGCTGTCGCGGTTGAGTGGAATGATCGCCTCGACGCCGACCTGGAAATAGCTTCCCACCCAGATCACGCCGGGATTGATCGTGCCGGTCGTCACGAAACTGTTGCCGACATTGTTGGCGACCGGCGTCGAGAACTGCGCTTCGACGATCGGAATGAGATGATTGATGAAGTCGGGGAGCTGAAGGTCCTGGACCTCGGATTTCAGGTAGCCCATGCTGTACTGCACCGACCCGCCGTAGGCGAGCACCTGCGGCACGTTGACATCTTCGTCGACACGCTGACCGGGTCGGGATCTGATAGCCGATCTGTCCAGTGACCGCGATCGGCCTTGCCCATCCCATCGTTTCGGGAAGCCCGCCGAACCCCTGGCCGAAAGAGTAGGTCGGGGTGAGTGTGCTGTAGGGGTCGGCTATTCCGGAATGAATGGCGCCGGTGCCACCCCACTCGACGACCAGGCCGAGCAACATCGCCGTCTCATGCGTCGGGTCCTTGAGCAACTGGTACTGGAATGCAGTTTCGAGGTTGCCGAAACCTGAAATGGTGGGGTTGCCGGGCTGGCGGATCTGCGTCCAGCCGCTGCCGATCGAGACGCCGAAATCCTCGGTGATGCGTTTTGACATCTCGCCGGAGATATCCAGTTCCTTCGCCGGAGGAACATCG
>CAWHZA010000057.1:0-234111 GCA_963833665.1 uncultured Alphaproteobacteria bacterium
TTCGATAAGCCTGTGGCTGATTTATTCGAGATGCAGGACGAAATCGTGGCGCGTCTCGCTAATGAACTCGGAACACAGTTGGTCGTCGCCGAAGCGCGGCGCGCGGAACGGGCACCGAATCCCAATTCGACAGACCTTTACTATCAAGGTTTAGCTTTGTTCAACAAGGGCGCTAGCGCCGAAAACCTTACCCAAGCGCGGAAGTTTTTCGAGCGCGCCCTTGCACTTGACCCCGGGAATTTAGATGCATGGATCGGTACTGGGCAGGTCGACGCTGTCCTTAGTGCTACCTACCAGACCGATGATGGCGCGAATGCTCTCGCGAGGGCCGAAACGACGCTGACGAAGGCGTTGCTGCAAGCCTCTAACAATGCCGTCGCGCACCAGTACATGGGGCTGGTCCTAGTGCAAACGAAGCGGGTCAGTCAGGGCATCGCCGAATACGAACGATCGCTGACGCTTGATCCGAACTTGGCCGAATCGCGCGCATTGATAGGCTTGGCCAAGATATTCGATGGCCGCGCTGAGGAGACCGAGCGCGACGAGAACGAGGCGCTCCGGCTCTCTCCCCGTGACAAAAGCGCATGGGCGTGGATGCACTTTTCCGGCAGCGCGAAGCTATATCTCGGCGCAGACGAAGAGGCCATTGCGTGGTTTCGTCGTGGATCGAGTTGAGGCGCGATTTTCCACTAACTCACTTCTGGCTGGCTGCGGCTCTGGCCAATCTCGGCAGACTGGAGGAGGCACAAACGGAAGCCCAGGTCGGGCTATCGCTTGATCCCACGTTCACCATTCGTCGTTTCCTCGACCGTCCTGAGAGCGACAATCCGGTTTTCCTGAAGCAACGCGAGCACCATGCGGACGCCATGCGCAAGGCTGGTATACCAGAGGAATGAGCGCTCTCAAGCCGCCAGCTCCTCCAGCAGCGCCTTGGCCTCTTTCAAATCGAGCGTGTCGAAGCCTTCTGTGAACCAGCCATAGACCGGAGCGAGAAGATCGCGGGCCTCGTCGCGCTTGCCCTGATCGCGCCAGAGCCGTGCTATGCTGATCGCCGCGCGTAACTCCCAGAACTTCGCGCTCTGCCGCCGCGCCACTTCGAGCGCGTGGCGATAGCTATCCCCGCTGCTGCGTGCTCGCCCACGGATTGCAACAGCGTGCCGCGCAGGCGGTGCGTTTCGGCCTCGGCCCACCGCTCTTGCGTCGTCTCGACCAACTCGGCGGCTTCAGCGAGCCGATCGAGCCCTGCTTTCGGCTGCGCCTGCATTCCGTAAGCTTCCCCGAGCGTCGTGAGATGGAATGGTAGCGACAGCCTGCCACCCGTGGCGCGGATGGTGCCTATTCCCTCCAGGAGCAGCGAGAGGCCCTCAGCGGTCTGCCCGAGCGCGCTGAGACCAGCCGCGCATTACGTTCCCAAAGCCCATCCACAACGGATAGCCTTGCTCGCCTGAGATGGCTAATACCTCGTCCGCCGACGTCGAGCGCCCTCGCCGCAGATTGCACTCCCTCGATCGCCCAATCGACCGCCCAAGTCGAAACCAACGCAAAAGCGACGGTGTACGGCGAAAGCCTTCGCGCTTCGGCCAGCATCTCGTTCCGCCGTAGGCGCGTCTGGTCGACGTAGCCGAGGCACAGCAGCGCCCGTTAAAGAGATATCAGGCTCACTACGTATGGATCCCCCGCTGTTGGCGCGAAGTCACGATAACTTGCGTTCCATAAGGAGAGGGCTTTCGCGCAGCCAGGGATTGGCCCATTCAATGGCCCACCCTGACGGCAATACTACCGACGTTAGCATCCTCGCGACCGAGCTTGACGGGAAACGGCAGGAAGTCCTGATCGAAGCGGTACCCCGGCTTCGGCGGATGGCGGCTCTTGCCGATACGAACACGACACCGATCGCGAAACTTCAGACACTGCAGGAGGCGGCAGCCGCGCGCAATATCGCGCTTTCAATTCATCAGATCACGAGAGGTGAGGAGATCGCAGCGGCCATCGACATGGCGAAGGGATCGGGCGCTACAGCACTCAACGTTTTGGCATCACCAATGCTGTTCGCTAATCGCCATCTTATTATCGACAGCGTTGCAGCATTGGGCCTACCGGCGATTTATGAATGGCCCGAAATGGCGGAGGAAGGCGGCCTTGTCGCCTATGGACCGCGCCTCATCGACATCTTTCGAGACCTTCAGGCCCGACAGCTCGCCCAGCTCTTTCGCGGCGTCAAGCCCGCTGATATCCCGATCGAGCAGCCGACCGAGTTCGAGTTGGTGATCAACCTTAAGACCGCCAATGCGCTTGGCATTGCGATGCCCGCAACGTTAGTGGCACGCGCCGACAAGGTGATCGACTGACGAGGTTGTTTGCTGCGCTGCGTCAGTCTGTTGTTGGCGTGCGCCGTGGAAAGGCGGCGCTTTCCAGTGGGTGCAAATCCCACCCGGCGAGCGCTCCGAGAGCCGGATGCGGGAAATCTGCATGTCCGGATCGATGAGCGGGGTGTGGAAACGGAGTCATGGTCGAACCACTAAGGCACCGCCAGACGAAAGAGGCGGCAACAGATATGTTTGACCTACAGCCACCGCGCCACATCTCGACTTATATGAGGACGCCGCTGTCAAGGGGATATTTCGGTGGTGCTTAGCGATCTTGATAGCTCCCGGTTACGGATTTGGGCGCACGGTCAAGCCCCGCAGCCGCGAAGCGGTGCGCCGAAGGCGCAGGGCTTGAGGGTGCGCCTAAATCCGTAACATCATCGTGGAGATCGCAAATATTTTCCTACTCGTCGCTCCTGCGTTTGTTTGAGCTATGGTTTCGGTCCGATCCAAGGCGAGCCCTTTGCGTGGCGTGCGGCGCTCGCCGCACCAACTTATATCCGGCCGGATGTAATCCGTTCCAAGGTCCCTCATGCGCGTTGCGAGGGCGCGGGCTCCAAGGGGGATGGGACCATTCTCTACCGCGGCGTCTTTCAGCCATGTCGAGATCCGGTCACACATCCACCTTGGATCTCATGAGCGTCTGTTATCGGTTCATTCGTTACCCCTTGAGGACGGCGCCTCGCGGCACCAGGCCCGTTTCAAGATAGCGCCATAATGCCACCAGCAGCTTGCGCGCCAACGCCACGATGGCGATACGACGGATGCGACCTTTCACGGTACCGACACGCGCCCGAAACCACACGCTCAAATCGCTGTCGGGTTGATAGCGCAGCCACAGCCAGGCGAGTTCGATCCCAGTGGTTCGCCCCTTGCGGTTGCCGGCCTTGCTGATCCCTTGGTCATGGGCCACGTTTCCGCTTTGGAACGGGCTCGGCGCGTAGCCGACATAACTCGCCAGTTGGCGGCGGTTGTTGAAGTCACGATGGAATATCTCGCCAACCAGCACAGCGGCAAACTCCGGGCCGATCGCCTTGAGCTTATGGAGGGCCTGGATCTTCTCGGCGTTGACATGCGTCGATGCTTCATCCTCAACAATGGCGTCGCGCTCCGCCTCAAGAGTGGTGATCATCTCAACAACCACCTCAAGGCGATGCAATTCTCGCTTGATCTCAGATTTTAGCCGCGGCGGTAACGCGCCGCCCTGGGCCGTGCGCAATTGCTCCAGGCGCGCCACCGCCTGCGGGCGCAACGGATGGTAATCGTAGATGCCTTGGAGCGCGCAAAGCCCTTTGATGCGGTTGACGTGTTGAACGCGTTCGCAGATCAAGCGATCACGCTCACGGTGCAGCCGCCGCGCGTCCTCTTCGGCAACGCTGGGTACCCGCACCACGCTCCACACTTTTGGCTCACCGCGTAGATACGCCATCAGCGAACGTAGCAACCGCTCGGTGTCGATCCGATCCGTCTTTACGCGTCGCACTCGCCGATCCACCTGCAGGCTCGCCGGATCAATAACGTAATTGCGCACCCCATGCGCTTCGAGCTGTCGATGTAGCCAAAAGCCGTCATAGCCGGCCTCGTAGCATGACATCACTTCGACCGTCCGGCCCATCTCCCGGCTGACACGTGCCCGCACCTCCTCGATCAATTCAAGTAGCCCTTTCCAATCGCCACCACTCAAGATGCGGCGGCTGATCCTCGAGGAAAGCGGCGTAATGAATCCAATAACCCAGCTCTGCTTGCTCAATTCGATTGCAAATAAACACCGCACCGTTTCACCATGCGTTGCGGCTCTGCTTACTGTCCGGACCGTCATCAGGCGCTCCTATGCTTTGGTGGTGGGGTTACACCGAACCGGTATCACCCCGCCCGCCGCGCCTGCATAGGATCTCTACCCTGGACGTCACTTGTCGCGATGCGGCGATTCCGTCGCTATCGGGGGATAAGCGGACTCGTCGAGAACACCTGGATCGGGGCGCTCATGACCCCATAGCTGCCAATCGGACGCAGACTTTGCTGTAATGCACAACGCTCACGTTTGCTGAATGTGATAGGGTTGTGGTCCTCGGTTTCAGGGTGAGGCCAGTGAGGCGACGGGAGTTCATCACGTTGCTCGGCGGTACAGCAGCCTCGTGGCCGCTTGCCGCGCGCGCGCAACAGCCGAGAAAGAATGCCCGGATCGGCTTGCTAGACGCTCGGCCAAATATGCCGTTGTTTGCCGCCGCCAATTCAGGGTTCTCAGATCAGCTTCGACAGCTTGGCTGGATCGAAGGGCAAAATCTAACCATCGACCCCACGTGCTTTTGTTGCCCTAGCCGCTCCCGAATATCCAGTAGCCTCAGGGGTCGACGTCATCGCCCCAGGTGCTGAACCTCTGTCGCATTTAGACAAAAAATGCGCGCCAAACAGCTGATTTTTAGTGCATTTCAACCTCGCTTGGGCGTGAGCGACGGATGGAGGAGCCAGGTGAATGCCAACACCGTAGGTGGGGATACCGGGAAGATGCGCACACCGCGTGAGCCTGCTCCACGCAACGAGCAGGTGGTGACGGACTTTTGGGAAGTTTATGCCGCAGAGTACCGGGAGATCAGGGGTGTCGAAGGCGGCTGTAGAGAGCCGACTACGGCGGATGAGATGAAGGGCCTGGCGCTGTCAGGTGGGGGGATCAGATCCGCCTCATTTTGCCTGGGCGTGATGCAGGCCCTGAACGCCGCGGGCGTTCTCCAAAAAATCGACTACCTGTCGACCGTTTCTGGCGGTGGGTACATCGGGTCGTCAATGACCGTTGCCATGTCGGCGGCCGCTATCGCTGACGCCAAGGCGGAACAAGGGGAAAGCCGGATCCGTCAAGAAGACAAGGAAAGCGTGGAATCTGCTGCTCAATCGCCCGTGGAAAATGATAGCTGGCGCTTTCCGTTCGGGAAGACCGGGCAGGAGGTCGGCGAGACTGACGAGACGCGGCATCTTCGCGATAATTCGAGATACCTGCTCCAGGAAGGCGTGTGGTCGGCGCTGTCGGCGATGGTCATCTACCTACGCGGCATCGCGATGAACGTTTTCGTCGTGTTGCCGTTCTTGTTGGTCGGAGCAGCCCTGTTGGCGCTGTTAAAACCGAACACGCGCGCGCTCGCGGAGGCCCCGTCCTGGCTGGCGTGGCTGCCCGAACTCGGTAAGAACGAGCGGTTGGCCCTTGTCGATATGTTCCGCGCTAGTCTTCGGTTTTCTTTTGGCCGTTTATGCCTTCGGCGTTTCGATCTCTCCGATCCAGCCTAAGTCTGTCCGTAAGCGGCTCTCCAGGGTTGCAACCATCGTGCTAGTACTTTGCGCGCTGCCGGTCGTGTTCGAGATCCACTTCGCTCTCTTGAGGGTCATGTTCGGATCGGACGCGCTTGGTTTAGCAGCCGCTGCGAGTGGCGCTGCCCGAGGCAGACCGCACTGGTTCGACAACATTGCGCGAGTCGTCGCAGTTGTTACGCCGATCGTCCTGGCGATCCTTCCGTTTGTCCGACAAATCGCGCAGAAGGCCCTGACGGCCGCGACAGAATCGATTTCAGACGCCGTTTCGAAATGGACCAGCAGGGTAGTTCTTGTACTCGTGGCCGCGATCGTACCGATACTGTTGTGGCTGACCATCATGCAGCTCGCGTATTGGGCGATCGGCGTTACCGCATGTTCCAAGCCCTCGTCGACCGGATGCCTCGCTTGGGGAGGAACTACTTGGGACGATCACTCTCCGGCATTCCTCGTTTCTCTATTCGATCAGGGGACGCACATCTCGGGCGCGATCGCGCCCGGCGTGGTCTATATACTGATAGCCGCGGTCCTATTCGTAACCTGGCTACTGCTGAACGTGAATTCGAACTCGCTTCACCAATTGTATCGCGATCGGTTGGGCAGCGCATTTCTCATCCGGCGGAACGGTGAGGACGGAGTTCTGGAAGGGGCCGACCGGTTTAAGCTCTCGGACATCGTGCCCCGAGCCTCGCCATATCACCTGATCAACGCTGCGCTGAACCTTCCGGGTTCCAGGTTCGCCAACCGACGCGGACGAAATGCCGATTTCTTCATTTTCAGCAAACGCTACGTGGGTAGCGAAGCAACCGGCTATGTTGATACGCGCCTTGCGGAAGAAGCCACCGACGGGCTTGACGTCGGGACGGCCATGGCCATCTCAGGAGCGGCGGCCGCGCCAAACATGGGGATGGCATCGATGCGGCCGTTATCGGCGACGATCGCATTGTTGAACGTGCGTCTCGGGCGCTGGATACGCCATCCGTTAGATATCGTTAGGTACGCACAGGCGAATGCCTTCGTGCGCTGCTGGCGCGGATCGGCCGGTCCGACGCACCTTCTTGCCGAAGCATTCTTCAAGTCAGGATCAGCCATCACCGATCGGAAGCCCGACGATCGTCGATGGGCTGGTTTCCTTTTCCTGACCGACGGTGGGCACATCGAGAACCTGGGAATCTATGAGCTCCTTCGGAGACGATGCTCTCTCATCGTGGCCGTCGATGCCGAAGCTGATCCCAACTACACTTCGTCGTCGCTGATCCAGCTGCAGCGCTTTGCACGGATCGATCTTGGGACCCGGATAGTCATGAACTGGCAGCGGATCGGCGACCGCTCCCGAGCCGTTTCGCAGGACATCGCGTCAGGAAAGCGCAACCCCTCGCCTGGTCCGCACGTCGCATTGGGACTGATCGACTACCCGCCTCTTTCTTCAGGCGGTGCGCGGCAGCGGGGAGTGTTGGTCTACGTGAAATCCTCGATGAGCGGGGACGAGAACGATTACGTTGTCGCCTACAAAGCGAGGAATCCCGCGTTTCCCCAGAGAATCAACCATGGAGCAGCTCTTCTCGGAAGAGCAGTTCGAGGCTTACCGGGCACTTGGCGAACACATCGGCCGCAGGTTTATCGACGGGACCGACGAGGCAACCGTTCCGTCCACCGATCAGGAATTCATCGTAGGCCAAGCGGTGCGTGTCTTTCCAAACCTAAATCCGAAGCCGTGAAACGCCGCTGCTCGGGCTTGAAGTAACGAGGAAATCGCAATGAGCAATGCAGCACGGATCGCCCTTATCGGTGGCCAAGGTTGGCCCCTCACCGAAACCGCCGCGGGACTGCCGATGCTGCAGCAGCGTCTTTCGGCCCACGGCGTTGAGGTGCAGACATTCGCTCACGATGCGCGACAGGCGATCCACGATTGGCTGCACGGCCACAGTGGCTTTCGCGCGCTCATTGGCGACAGCCTCGGCGCGGGCGCGGCTGCTCTCTACTCCGGCGATCTCGACGGCGCGGTGGATTTTGCCGGCGGCTTTCAGCCGTCCGCGTGGGACCCGATCGGACAAGGCCCAATCACCAATCGAGAGATCGTGGTGGCGAAGAACGTGCAGGTCGCCCACTGCATCTGGGACCCGGTGTTCCTCGACACGGGAGGACTAGGCAACGCCCACTACGTGGTAACGCCGGGAGCAAAAACGAAGTTGACACTGACACAGCATTCAGGCCCACACCCCGACGATTGGGGCTACAGCCAAGACCTAATGTTCGATCATGTGATGCTCTGCATCAAGCAGGCCGCAGCGAATGGGCAAGCGGGTGGACAAACGAGTGGACAAGCGAGTGGGCAAGCGTCAGGCGACCTGATCGTTCCGATCAAACAACTGCTCGATGGGCTACAGAAAGGCGGAGGCGTTCAAATAGCGAAGCTTCCGGTGCCCGCAAATGATCTCACAAGTACCCTGCAGCAGGTGGGGAACATCCTGCAAAAGCTCAACATCAACGTCGCTCCCACGTCAGCAACACCGATTTCGATGGCGCCGCCGCGGGATCAAGCCGCCCAACTGCAGAAGATCCTTGATTTCGTCAGTGGCCTGATAAATCCGAGCGGCAATTCCCAGCCGCTGGGCCAAGTCAATGGCGCGCTCGGTGAAACAATCGGCAACATGCTCGATGGCAAGAAAACTGCGATTGGTGCTATCGGCAGCTTGTTAACGGCATGGCTTTCAAGTGTCCCTGCATTACCACCGGGAACGACTCCCAGTGGCTTATTAGGACTCATCCAACTGATAGCCGGGTCCGTTCCCGGCCTCAGCGGCTTTACCATGCCGTTATTCCTTGCCCTGACAGCTTGGGGTGTACTCGGCAAGCTCGAGAAATGGGCCCAGGGCACCGCACCCCCGCCTACAAGCACAAAATAGCAAGCCTCGGTTGATGTGAGGCTCATGTGGCTACTGCATCCGTTGTCAAAGGCCGGAAGTGCATTGATGAAAGCGGCAGGGATCAGCCACTCCCGCTTTTTGGCGAGTGGCTCCGTCATTGCCTCGTCATCAGCGGCATACTCGACCCACTCGTACTCGGCGATTTCACTTTCTGCGCAGTCGAGCGTGACTTGGATAAGTGCGTCTCCCCATGCGCCTTCGTTGTTGTCGAGCGGCTGAAGCGACAGCCATACGCCAGACCATTCCTGATCGGTCATGTATCTTCCGTGGCCGTCCCTCGTTTTGCAGGACGGCGGTGGCACGTTGGATGGTAGCGCGGTGATAGAGAACCAAGGTCATCTCAAGTCTCCTTCTGGGCGAGGAAGAGGACGAGGCAGGTCGCCTCCTCCGGCGGACCCGACACATGTGTCGCCTCGACCGCTTCTCCTTGCGGATGGCCAGGATCAGCAGGCGCGTGCACTGGCGTTTCGTCATGGCGCGTTTCGTCATGGCGATAGCCTTGCGATGGTGCTGATGCTGACGCGGTAGGCTTGGGCGAGCAACCACCACAAGCTCACAAGGCCGCTTGCTGGTCACGATGCTCGCCGCCATCGCGGAGTTTGAGCGTGAACTGATCCGCGAACGCACCGGCGAGGGCAGACGGCGGGCAATGGCCGCAGGCGTCAAGTTCGGAAGGCCGCCGGTGCTCACCGCGTTCCAGAAGGCAGAGGCGTGGAAGCGGAGACAAGCCGGTGAGCCGTTGTCTGTCGAAGAGGGGATCGCCGAGCGACTTGAACGAGGCTCCCGCTTGGTCGATGCGGTGGATCAGGTCGAGCAGCTCGCGGGTCGAGCGGCCGAGCCGATCCAGCTTGGTGACGACGACCACGTCGCCCTTGCGGAGTGACGACATTAGCTTGGCGAGCTGCGGCCTGTCGGCGCGCACGCCGCTGATCTTCTCGCGGTACACGGTGGCGGCTCCGGCGGCCTTGAGTGTGTGGAGCTGGCCGTCGAGCGATTGCCCGTCGGTGCTGACACGCGCGTAGCCGACGACGCGGCCGGTGGTGATGTGGCCGTTGTTCTTGCGGGGGTTCATTGCACGCACCCCTTGCGCGGTGCGATCCACGCTTCGATCAACTCGTGCCGGCGTTGCGTCTCGCGGTCATACGGCGCGGGCTGTTCGGCGGGGCTGTCCAGATCGGCGAACAGATCACCGGCCGCGACGATGTCGACGACGTTGTCCTGCAAGACGTCGCCGAGCGCGACGCGGGACGAGAACAGATCGTCCTCGGCCGAGCGGGTGGCCCATAGCGTAATCAGCCGCAGCACTGCGGTCTGGCGGGGGCAAGGCATTGTTGAAACCTCTCGCGGTTTGGGCCGCGAGGATTCGAATGCGCGTGCGCAATGCTGTAGGGGTGCGCCCGGGTGCATCGGCTGTCTCGCGGCTGCCGGTGTGCCAAGTCGCGGCGGGGTGCTCGAACACCCCGTCGCGGCGCCTACCAGGTGGGTAGGTAGATGCACTATATCATTGAAAAACAGAAGTAATAGGTTTTGACAGATATTCACATGGCCCTGGGTGACTCAGGGAAGGGCCAGGAATGGCCTTTGGCTCAGGGGTAGTTGGGGGATAGCCCTCTAGCCAGGAAAGTCAGCCAGCGGCCTTCTCTGGGGCAGCCGGGGGCCTTGCCGGGGCCAGCAGCCGCTTCCCATTTGCTTCCCACCCCTGTTTTGGGGAAGCACAAGGCGCCAGAAATGCCGGTGGCATGGGCATGAGTTGCATGCCGACCGGCCCATGCCCTCTGTCCGGCTCCACATGGCCGTGGTCGCCGGCATCGTGTTCTTCGTCGTGCGCGCCATCCTAGCGCTCATTCCCGGACTGGCGGACCGGGCGCCGATCAAGAAATGGGCTGCGCTCGCCGCGCTCATCGTCACCGCGTTCTATCTCGTCCTTTCCGGCGCGGAGGTCGCAACCCAGCGCTCCTTCATCATGATTGCGATCGTGCTCATCGGCGTGATGCTCATGCTCGTCGCCGTGATCTGGGCGGGGCTTACGCCGGTGCCGGACATCCTCGTCGGCGCCGACGGCCGCACCTTCGCGGTGCGCGGCGCGGACGGCCGGCTCGCCTTCCATCACACCGGCGGCGACACTTTTGCGACGCGCGAGTGGCTTGCCGCCGACGCGGACGGCCGCGACGTTCGCGATCCGAGCCTCGGCAACGGCATCGCCTGCGACCCGTCCGGCTGCATCGGCAAACTCGCCGATGGCCGGCTGGTCTCCCACGCGCTCGCCGCCGATGCTCTGGAGGAGGACTGCGAGCGCGCCGTCCTCATCGTGACCGCGCGACACGCCGCCCGGCTGCGCCGCCACGGTGGTCGGTCGCGATCTGTGGCGCACCCGCGGTGCTTTGACGCTCCGCCGCAATGGCTCAGGCTTCGTGATGGAGGCGGCACGGCCGCCGAACTACGACCGCCCCTGGGCCCCGGCGCCATTGCCGCCACGTTCAGCGCCGGCGAGCCAGGCTTCAGGTGCGGTCACCGCGCCCGAGGTAGCGCAGCCGCCGCCACGTGACGCGACACCGCCCGCCGAGGCTCTCGACCCGAATGAGTGAGCGGCAGCCGCGGTCGTCGAGCGCGCGACGCACCTTCCGCTCATTCCCGCGCACGCGGGAATCCAAATGGAGAATACCGGCATAGGGCGGTGGCGTGATGGCGGGAAAAAGCAAATTTTTGGCCGTCAATAACAAGACGTGACACTCCCCTGTGCTGCAAACGGAGAGGGCGGCGGGGCATCGACAGCCCTGCTGTGGGCCGTCGGTTTGTACTGTACACGGCGGCCATGACTTTGCTCGCCGGCTGATGCTGGATAGGGGAAAGCGTCAGACTTGGGGCGCCCCGGCTTCACGCCGGGTTTTTTTCGACTGCCCCCGGGTCTCAAGCGCCAGTCAAGTGACAAGCCGTCCTCACAAAAAGGACGTTGGATAGTGCCCGACGAGTAGCTCCAGGGCGACTAATTAGGCCCCGCCGTCAGGCAGCAGGGCCTTTTTCATGCTTGCACCTTTGCGTGTCGGACCGGAAAATGGCTCGCAAGGGCGACCCCCAAGCGAGGACGCGGGGTCATGAGCAACAAACAGGTGCAGCCCGCGAGCGAATGCCAAGCTTGCCGCGGGACAGGTTACGTCGCCGGCGCGCTGCCGATAAAGACCGGACCTTATGTCCTTGAGCCCCCACCCTGTCGGGTATGCGGAGGCACGGGTCGCATGCCTCAACCGAGAGAGTGAGCTAACCGACTACCGCCGGCTCAGTTCTTACCTTGTGGCAGCTCGTCGGCGAGGCGTTCGGCGCGCCGCGCGAGCAACTCATAGTCATTGGCCAGTCGGAGCATTATCATCCTACTCCCAGGATCGCTTATTTCGCTTGCCAGCGTGCGCATTTCATCCGCACGATCCCGCCAACGCCGCGAGTTGTTCAGGAATGTGGGCGACATTGACGAGGCTTCTCGATTTCCAGGTTGCCCGTGCCTTTAAGCACGCTGCAAAATATCATGGACAGAAACAGACCGAGACCCGTATTTGTACGGGGTGCTGGGGAGCAATGTCGGGCACCGCTCGCCCGGCGCTCTGACTTGGGCGGCCAGTGCTGCCCCGCGTTGGATTCGATGGCCGCGTGATATACTCGGTTCGAAGCCATCCAGGATGGCTCATACAGCTATGCCCGGGCCGCGATGGCAGTCGGGCTTCTTTTCATCGAGGCGGCGCTGATTGTGTCGGACCGTCTTCCCAACGCGATTGATCGCCATGTCGCATCGCGCTTGCTCTTGCGGCGGCGGGAAGCGGGCTTGACCCAGCAAATGGTTGCCGACGCGCTCGGCGTCACGTTCCAGCAATTTCAGAAATACGAACGGGCCATCAACCGCATATCCGCTGGTACGCTGTACCAGCTTTCGCTTACGCTCGAAGTTCCGGTGCAATACTTCTTCGAGGGGTTGAGCGGTCGCCGAAAAAAGCCCCGATAGAACAGTCATTCCGGGCGAGTTGCTCCCGATATGCCTTTTGCAGCAGCTCCGGCAGCTTGGCAACGTTTGCGGCGATCCGCCGCGCCTCGTCGCGCGTCATCAGTCTCGTCGCCGCTCGCCGACCGGGCTCCTCCCCAAAGTACGAATAGGCCAGTGACAGGCCGGTGTGATCCTTCACGATGAAACAGGCGTCCGTTTTTTCGACGGACCCCGGCGGCGGGAAGCGGCGTCAATCGTCGTACCGAGACGGCCCCGCTAAAGGAAAACCACATTTGTGCGCTATAAAACCTAGCTCAACCACATGACGAGAGGACGCTTCATGAACCCGAAGCTAATTGCTGCTGCTTTAGTGATCATCTCCTTGCCGGTCTGCGCACATGCTCAAAAGCCTACAGCTGCGAAGGTGACTAACGCGGACGCGCAAAAGGTCGTCAAAATGATCGGGAGCGACAAGGCCAAGATCCAGATCTATTGCGATGTCGCTGAACTTGGTGACCAGATTGACGAAACGAACTCAAAAGATAAGAAGAAAATCGATGAGCTGAATCAGCGAATGGACGAGTTGGCGGCGAAACTGGGTCCTGAATATGTTGCACTCGTTGGCGGGCTTGAGGAGATGGACCCGAACTCCAAGGACAGCAAGGAGATCAATTCGACGCTCGAAGGGCTCGACAAATTGTGCCCGAAGTAGCAACGGCTCCGCATTCTGCAGCGAAGCTGCGCTAGCCAAATACCGCGTCACGATGGTTGCCACACCGCTTTCTCCTCGCACACGATGCATACTCCGCGTGCTCGTTGTGACCGACCAGGGCGGCGGAAAGCGGCGAGTCAATTTTGCTCTGCCGACGCGGACGCCTGGCCACGTATCTGCGGGAGGTCGTCGGTGATCGCAAACCAAGAGCTCTGCTGGCGACGTGCATGTGGAGCTTTGGTAGGATACCCGGTTCGTCGTCCAGCGCGCCCAGCGGCAAACCGAAGTAGTCACGGTGATCGTCGAACTTGCGGGCAAATCATCGGCTGGGTCCCCGCTTTCGCGGGGGCGAGCGCTTCATCGCGGTCAGAGGGTATGGATTCCGGCCGTCGCGCTGCGTACGCCCCGGATATGGCGGCGGCCCCGGTGTGACCGGATTGGCGCGCCCCGGAATGACAATCAATACCGGCGGAACAGGCCGACGAGCTTGCCCTGGATGCGCACCCGGTTGGGCGGCAGGATGCGCACCTCGTAGGCGGTGTTCGCGGGCTCGAGCGCGATCGAGGCGCCGCGCCGGCGGAAGCGCTTGAGCGTTGCTTCTTCGTCGTCGATCAGGGCGACAACGATGTCACCGGTGTCGGCGCCATCGGTGCGCTTGAGCAGCGCGATGTCGCCGTCGAGGATGCCGGCCTCGATCATCGAATCGCCGCGCACTTCAAGGGCGAAGTGCTCGCCGGTGCTGAGCATGTCGGGTGGAATGTTGATGGTGTGGCTGCGGGTCTGGATCGCCTCGATGGGCGTGCCGGCCGCGATACGGCCCATCACCGGCACGGCGACCGCCCTGCCGCTTTCGTCCTCGGAGGCGGCGCGCACACGCCCCAGGTTGCCTTCGATGACGCTCGGGGTGAAGCCGCGGCTGCGGCTCGACGACATGCCGTGTGCAACCGATTCGGGAAGCTTGATCACCTCGATCGCACGCGCGCGGTTGGGCAGCCTGCGGATGAAGCCGCGTTCCTCGAGCGCCGTGATCAGACGGTGAATCCCGGATTTCGAGCGCAGGTCGAGCGCATCCTTCATCTCGTCGAAGGAAGGCGGTACGCCCGCCTCCTTGAGACGCTCATGGATAAAACGCAAGAGTTCTGCTTGCTTGCGCGTGAGCATCGGCGCTTCCCTCGCTGGCCGCTTGGCGGCGAAAACAAATCATGAACATACCCTATCCGTTCCATATGTGTTCCGCAACCATTTAATTTGAAGTGAAGAAGTGACGGGATGCGCCCAAGGGGCGCTTAACGCTGCGAATTAACGATCTGGGCCGGCCGGTCTGGGCTGGGCTGGCCGCGGCACGCGCTGCTGCGGCGCCAAAGCGCCGCCCCGGTGGCGCGCCGACTGATTCGCTCAGCTCTCGCGTTCGGCAAATCTATCGTGTGAGTATCCGCTAAATTTCAGCGCCTGTTGCCTTCCGGGCACAGCGCGTCGGGGTTGTGGCGCGTTAGGATGCCGACCCAGGGGGCCTAGTCATTTGTGGGGAGCAGCGTCGCGAAAGCACTGTTGATTGGTTCCGTGGCTGCGCTCGTGCTGGGGGCTCGCGCGGCCCTTGCCGCGGACTTGTCCCTTCCGGTTAAACCGATGGCAGCACCGCCGCCACCCCCCGTGGCGAATTGGACCGGCTGCTACGTCAACGGCGGCGGCGGCTACGGCATGTGGAATCAGGACAGTTACTTCGAGACCTTTCCCGCGCCCTTTGTCCCGCTCGCCGCGAACGCCACCAACGGCGGTCGCGGATGGTTCGGGGTGGTCGGCGGCGGCTGCGACTATCAGTTGAACGTATTTGGCGCCGGCCTGGTCATCGGCGGATTCGGCGATTTTGATTTCATGCATATTCACGGCGATTTTTCGCCGTCTTCCTCAACTGTTGTAGGCGACGAAAATGAGCGCTGGGCCTGGGCGGCGGGCGGCCGCATCGGTTATCTGGTGACGCCCACGGTGCTGACCTATTTCAACGGCGGCTACGCCCAGACTCGCTTTGATCAGATCAATTTCTCGTTCTCGGCCGCGCCGGCGACACCTTCTCCCTTTGTCATCCCGGGGCACAACTATCGCGGCTGGTTCATCGGCGGCGGAATGGAATTTGCGCTGACGGTGCTCCCGATCCCGGGTTTCTTTTGGCGCAACGAATATCGCTATTCGAGCTATCAGAGTGCGGATCTTGCGATCCTCGCCACTCCGCCGGGAGTGCCGATCGGCTTGGCACAGCACATGCGCAGCCAGGTGCAGACGCTCGCGACCGAGCTCGTCTACAAGCTGAATTGGACGCCCTGATCAGTTCGACGTTCGCGATCCTTGCGTCCGGCGATCGAGTAAGCGCGCTCATTCGACCTCGGGCCGGAGCAACAAAAGCGCCGAGCCGCTAAAGCGCCAGCCGCATGATCGTGCAAGGGCTGCCAGCCTTGGCGGCGGGCGAATAGGGTTCGCGGATCACCAGGCAATCGGCCTTCGCCAGCGGCGCCATCATGGAACTGTCCTGCACCGAAAAGGGCGTCGCGACCGGGCCATCCGCTCCATTCTTGAGCGTCGCACGCAAATAGTCCGCGCGCTCGTCGTTTTCCGGCAAGTCGCAGCCGAGCGCGGCGATTTCGGTCCGGGTCGCGGTGTCGTTGCGGCCGGCGAGGCGGCGGATCAACGGCACCATGAACAGAAGAGCGCACACGAACGCCGAGACCGGATTGCCGGGAACGCCAAGCACCTGAATGGCGCCGAGGCGCCCATGCATCAAGGGACGACCGGGCCGCAAGGCCAGTTTCCAGAATGACAATTCCACGCCTTCTGCGGCAAGGGCCGACTGGACGAGGTCGTATTCGCCCACGGACGCTCCGCCGCTAGTGACGAGAATGTCCGCGCGCCGCTCGCGCGCGCCGCGGACCGCCGCTACCGTGTCGTCGAGCCGGTCGCCGACAATGCCGAGATCGGCGACGTCTGCTCCCTCGGCGCGTGCCAGCGCCGCGAGCGCAAACGTGTTCGAGGAGACGATCTGCCCGGGCTGCGGCTGCGTACCGGGCGGCACCAGTTCGTCCCCGGTCGCGAATATCGCAACTTTCGGCCGGCGGTGCACGGGAATGCGCGGGTGATTCATCGCGGCAGCGAGCGCAAGATCCCGGGTGGTCAGCCTGCGCCCGGCGGACAGCAGAACGTCGCCCGCTTTGAAGTCCAGGCCTTCCGCCCTGATGTGGCGCCCCCTGGCGGTCGGCCCCTGGATGTCGACCCAGTCGCCGTTGCGCTTGGTGAACTCCTGGATCACGACGGTGTCGGCGCCCGCCGGCAACACGCCGCCGGTGAAAATGCGCGCGGCCTGGTCCGGACCGACGACCTGCGCAAACGGCCGGCCCGCCGCGACCTCGCCGATGATCTTGAGCCGCACCGACGCGTGGGTCACGTCGGCGGCGCGCACGGCATAGCCGTCCATGGCCGAGACGTTGGCCGGCGGCTGCGTCCGCAGCGCCTTGAGATCGTCCGTGAGCACGCGCCCGTAGGCCTCGGAGAGCACGGCATGTTCGGCGGGCAGGGGGGCCGCGTGCGCCAGCACGCGTTCGAGCGCCTCGGCGACCGACAGCAACGCCACGTTCTACTCCTTTGCGCGAAAATGGCCGCTGCGGCCGCCGCGCTTCTCGATGAGCCGGATGCCTTCGATGCGCATGCCACGGTCGACCGCCTTCACCATGTCGTAGATGGTGAGGCAGGCCACCGCCACGGCAGTGAGCGCCTCCATCTCGACGCCGGTCTTGCCCGCGACCTTGACGCGGGCCGTTACCTCCAGGCCGGGCAGGGCGGCATCCGGCCTGATGTCGACCTCGGCCTTGGTGATTGAAAGCGGGTGGCACAGCGGAATGAGGTCGTGCGTGCGCTTCGCGGCCATGATGCCGGCGATGCGGGCGGCGCCGAGCACGTCGCCCTTCTTGGCATCGCCCTTGCGCACGATGTCGAGCGTTTCGGGCTGCATCACCACGCGGCCCGCGGCGACTGCCTCGCGCTCTGTCGCGGGTTTGGCCGACACGTCGACCATATGCGCCGCGCCACCGGCGGAAAGATGCGTCAATGCCGAACGCCGCGCCACTGGCCTTCACCGGGCAGAAGCAAGCGCGGGCTTGCGCGCGAGGAGCGCACGCGTTGCCGCGGCGACGTCGTTCTGCCGCATCAGGCTTTCGCCGACGAGGAAGGTTGCAATCCCCGCCGCGGCGAGCCGGGCGAGATCGTCGGGTGAGAAAATGCCGCTCTCGCCGATGATTACGCGCCCGGGCGGAATCAGCCGCGCCAGGCGTTCGCAGGTCGCGAGCGTCGTCTCGAACGTTTTCAGGTTACGGTTGTTGATCCCGATGAGCCGCGATTTCAGGCGCAGCGCCCGTTCAAGCTCCTCCTCGTCGTGCACCTCGACGAGCGCGTCCATGCCGAGCGCTGCCGCCGCCGCTTCAAGCTCCGCCGCGCAGCCGCCATCGACCGCGGCCATGATGATCAGGATGCAATCGGCGCCGGCAGCGCGCGCTTCCAGCACCTGATAGGCGTCGTACATGAAATCCTTGCGCAGCACCGGCAGCGCGCAGGCGGTGCGCACCGCCCGCAGGTGATCGAGCGAGCCCTGGAAGGAGGGAGTGTCGGTCAACACCGAAAGGCAGGTCGCGCCGCCTGCCGCGTAGGCCACCGCCAGCGCCGGCGGATCGAAGTCCTCGCGGATCAAACCCTTCGACGGGCTCGCCTTCTTGATCTCGGCAATAAGCGCGTAGCCGCCGGCCGTCAGCCGCCGCTCGATCGCCGCCAAGAAGCCGCGCGGCGCGGCCGCGGCCCTGGCCTCGCTTTCGAGCCGCGCGAGCGGGCGTTGCCGCTTCGCCGCGGCGATCTCCTCGCGCTTGTAGGCGCCGATCCTGGCAAGGACGTCAGTCATCGTTGGAGACCACGATCAGGCGGTCGAGTCGGCCCTCGGCTTCTCCGGAATCGACCGCGTGGACGGCAAGGTGCAGTCCCTCCTTGAGGGTGTTGGCCTTGCCGGCGACCACCAGGGCGGCCGCGGCATTGAACAGCGCCACGTCGCGAAACGCGGAATGCGTGCCTTCGAGAACGCCACGCAGCGCATTGGCGTTTGCTTCGGCATCGCCACCGCGCAGATGTTCCGGCTTGACCCGGGGCAAGCCGACCTCTTCGGGCGATATCTCGAAGCTTGTCACCGTGCCATTCTCGAGCGCGGCGACGCTCGTCGGCCCGGCGGTCGTGATCTCGTCGAGCCCATCCGAGCCGTGCACCACCCAGACGCGCTCGGCGCCGAGATTCTTCAGGACCTGGGCCAGCGGCTGCGTCCATTGCCGCGAGAACACACCGACCATCTGCCGCCGGACGCCGGCCGGATTGGACAGGGGGCCGAGCAGATTGAAGATCGTGCGCGTGCCGAGTTCGACGCGGGTCGCCGCGACGTTCTTCATCGCCGGGTGATGCGCGGGCGCGAACATGAAACCGATGCCCGCTTCGCGGATGCAGCGCGCGATCTTGTCCGGCGTCAGATCGATCCTGACGCCGAGTGCGGTCAGCACATCGGCCGCGCCCGAGCGCGAGGACAGCGCACGATTGCCATGCTTGGCGATCGGAACGCCGGCGCCGGCGACGATAAGCGCGGCGCAGGTCGAGATATTGAACGAGCCCGAAGCGTCGCCGCCGGTGCCGACGACATCGATGGCATCGGGCGGCGCGCTCACGCGCAGCATTTTCGCGCGCATGGCCGAGACCGCGCCGGTGATCTCCTCGACCGTCTCGCCGCGCACGCGCAGCGCCATGAGGAGGCCGCCCATTTGCGAGGGAGTAGCTTCGCCCGACATCACCTGCTCGAAGGCGCTGGCCGCCTCCTCGCGCGTTAGCGCGGCGCCGGTCGCGACTTTGCCGATGAGCGCCCTGACTTCGTCGGTCACGGTGAAGTCCTCAATGTACCGGGGCGCGGACGCGCTGCCGGTCGGGCGTCGGCGCGAGCGGCGCCGCCGCGCGCCGTCCAGCCGCCGCGTTCCAGGACGCGGCGATGTCGAGGAAATTCTTCAACAGCAGGTGGCCGTACTCGGAGGCGATGCTTTCGGGATGGAATTGCACGCCGTGCACCGGCAGGCGGGCGTGAGCGAGCCCCATGATGAGGCCGTCCTCGGTGTCCGCCGTCACGGTCAGTTCCTCCGGCAGGCTCGCGCGCTCGACCACGAGCGAATGGTAGCGCGTGGCCTGGAAGGGCGCGTTGATGCCGCGGAAGATGCCGGCCCCGGAATGGCGGATCGCGGAGAGCTTGCCGTGCACCGGCGTCGGCGCCCGCACCACCCGGCCGCCGAAGGCGTCGCCGATCGCCTGATGGCCGAGGCAGACGCCGAGGATCGGGACTTTGCCGGCCGCCGCCGCAATCAGGTCGAGGCAGATGCCAGCCTCTTTCGGCGTGCACGGGCCAGGCGAAAGCACGATCGCGTCGGGATCGGCAGCGACGACGGCCGCGCTGGTGATCTTGTCGTTGCGGTGCACGCGGACCTCGGCCCCCAATTCACCGAGATAGTGCACCAGGTTGAAGGCGAAACTGTCGTAATTGTCGATCAAGACGATCATTCGCGTACTTCGTTTGGTCGCCGACCAAAAATCGCCAGATGCGCCCTTCCTGGTGCGACATCGCGTGTGCAGCCGAATAGTCCGAAAGGAGGCATCTTCGTAACGGATTCCAAAGGCTTCGGCAACGGCGCTAAAATACCTTGCGATGATGCTGCCCGGCGTGACGGCGGGGCCAGGGGTTGAGCGGTGAAGGAAAAGGAACTTCGGTTTGCCCTGGTATGTTTCGGCGGCGTCTCGCTCGCCATCTACATGCATGGCATCAACAAGGAAATCCTCAAGCTCGTCCGCGCCTCGCGCGCGCTGCACGGCATCGCCGACCGGGCAAAGCGCGCGAGTGCCTCCTTCGACTCGCTGGTCGACCGCAACGATCCGGAGTACGACACCGAAGCGGTCTATTTCGATCTGCTGCGCGAAGTCGGGCGCAAGATCGATCTGCGGGTCGTCGTCGACATCATCGCCGGAGCCTCGGCGGGCGGCATCAACGGTACGATGCTCGCGCGCGCGATCTGTCACGATCTGCCGACCGCGCCCTTGCGCGATCTCTGGCTCAACAATGCCGATGTGAGCCGCCTCCTTTCGCCGGAGGCAAGGGCGCGCGGCTGGAGCAAGTGGTTCCTTCGCCCGGTGTTATGGGCCATCGGCACACGGCGCTCGCCGCTCGTGCGCGATGCCGAGGTGCGTGCCAACCTCTCGATGTTCGTGCGCTCGCGCTGGTTCAAGCCGCCGCTCGACGGCATGCGCATGGCCGCGCTGATGTACGAGGCCGCGACCGCGATGGGTAGTCCGAAGAGCGCGGAAGCTTCACTGCTGCCGTCGGGACGGGGCCTCGACCTGTTCGTCACCGTCACCGACTACTACGGCTATCTGCAACCCGTGCCCATCCACGATCCGGCGATCATCGAGGAGCGCGTGCACCGGCATCTGTTTCATTTCAAATACCGGCGCCGCCCCAACGGCGAGGTCGAGAGCGATTTCGACCTCGCCAACGCGCCGGCTCTCGCCTTCGCTGCGCGTGCCACCTCCTCGGTGCCGGGGGCGTTCCCGCCGGCGCGGATCGCGGAAATGGACGAACTCCTGCGCAGCAAGGGCGCGACATGGCCGCGCCGCGCTGACTTCATCAAGCGCAATTTCGCCAACTATCTGGAGAGCGGCGTCGACCCGACGTCGGTGCCTTTCATCGATGGCAGCGTGCTCAACAATCGCCCGTTCCGCGAGGCGATCAGGGCCATACCCGGCCGCCCGGCCTACCGCGAGGTGGACCGGCGTATCGTCTACATCGACCCCGATCCGCGGCCGCCGGGAGCGCGGGCGCACGATCAGGTGCCGGGCTTCTTCTCGACGCTCAAAGGCGCGTTGTCCGACATCCCGCGTACCGAGCCGGTGACCGATGAGCTGAGTTGGGTCGCCGCGTTCAACGAGCGCGCGCGCCGGCTCAAGGCGATCATCGAGCGGGCGCGGCCGCAGGTCAGCCGCCTGGTGGCGAATGTGATGACCGGCGCGCAGGACATCAGCGAGGCGCAGATCCGCGAATGGCGCGAGCACGCCAATGTCAGGCGGCGGAGGAGGGCGGCTTCGCCTATGAAGGCTATGTCGGCCTCAAGCTCGCTTCGGCCCGCGCCTTCGTCGCGCAGTTGATCATGACCACCCGCGGCGTGAAGGCGGGCTCGCCGTTCGCGCGCACGATCGCCGAGGTGATCGATACCTGGGCGGCGCGGGCCGAGGCGTCCGACCGCCTGGCGAAATCGGGCTCGTTCCGCAGCGGTGCGGCACAGGACCTGCTCGCGGCCCCGCGGTGGGTGACCATGCTGCTCGACTTCGACCTCGACTACCGCAGGCGCCGCCTGCATTTCATGATCGAGGGACAGAACCGGCTGTACGAGATGCTGGATACCGAACGCTTCAAGGACATCGGCGCCGAACGCGTCGATCGGCTCAAGCGCCGGTTCTACGACTGTCTCGACGACTTGCAACAGCGCGAGAACCTCGCGCAATTCGATGAGGAAATTCGCGCGCTGGTCACGGAAATATTTTCAGCGCCGCCGTCAGCCGACGAAGTCAGGGACATCACCGGCTACGCGCAGTCGGTCGCCGCTCGCTTCGCATCGCGTATCGACAGCCTGGTGAACCGGCTGGCGATGACCATCGATCTCGATGCCAGCACCCGCGAAATCGACGGGCTGCTCGCCGAAACCTTCGGCGAGGGTTGGCCGCACGAGGCGAGAGAGGAAGTGCTGATCAATTATCTCGGCTTTCCGTTCTGGGACTTGCTGACCTTTCCAGTGATGACGTGGCGCGAGGTCGGCGAATTCAACGAGTTGCTGGTCGATCGCATCAGCGTCCACGATGCGCGCGCGCTCAAGACGATCGAGTGCGCGCAAAAGCTCAAAGGCATTTTCTTCGAGCACACTGCAGCGTTTCTCTCCCGTGCCTACCGCGAGAACGATTATCTCCTGGGCCGGCTGCACGCGCTCGACCGGCTCCTCGACATCGTCTGCGATTCGGCAGGCCGGGACTTGCTGACGGAGTCCGAGCTGCTGGCGCTCAAGAAGCGCGGCTTCATGCAGATCCTCGACGCGGAGGCGCCGCATCTGCCGAACAGCGGCGAACTGATCGCCGAGCTGCGCGCCGGCGTCGCGGCGTTGACGGCTGATGCTGATACCGCCCCGGACCCGCGTTAGCGCGTCGCCGCGACCTTCCGGCGCCTGTCCGAACAGGTTGCGGGTATCGCGTAGGCAGGGAGCCTCTTCGTTTGCCGCGAACCCGCAAAAATCGGGCATAATCCGGCGCTGCCGACCCGTTTTCGCCGATCTGGGTTGCGATCGCCGGACCCTCGGGCTAGACCCCCGCCATGCTGCGCACCGCGCTTTTTGCCGGGTCGTTCGACCCCATGACCAACGGTCATCTCGAGGTGGTGCGCAGCGCCGTGGCCATGGTCGACCGCCTCGTGCTCGCGGTCGGCATTCATCCCGGCAAGGTGCCGCTGTTCGCGGCCGAGGAGCGGGTCGCCATGCTTGAGGAGGTGTGCACGCCGCTTGCGCGCGCCGCCGGCTGCGAGATAGCGGTCTCGACCTTTGCCGATCTCGTAGTCGCCGCGGCGCGGCGGGCGGGCGCGACAATCCTGATCCGCGGCGTGCGCGATGCCAGCGACTTCGACTACGAGATGCAGATGGCCGGCATGAACGCGGTGATGGCGCCCGAGGTGCAGACCGTGTTCGTGCCCGCCTCGCCGGCAGTCCGCCCGATCACTGCCACCTTGGTGCGCCAGATTGCCGGCATGGGCGGCGACGTTTCAGCCTTCGTGCCGGCGCAGGTCGCCGCGCGGCTGCAGCGGAAATTCGCGAAATAAAGGCCTCACCCGGAGGTGACATGACCCGTATCCTTGCCGTACTGTTCGCCATCATGTGTGCCGCACCCGTCATCGCCGAAACTCTGCCGCCCGGACTAGATCCGCAGAACACGATCTTTCTCGACACCAAATACGGCCGGGTGATCATCAAGCTGCGCACTGACGTGGCGCCGCAGCACGCCGAGCGCTTGAAGCTGCTCGCGCGCGAGCACTTTTACGACAACGTGCCGTTCCACCGCGTGATCGACGGCTTCATGGCGCAGACCGGCGATGGCCAGTACGGCAACGGCACCGGCGGCTCGAAGCACCCGAACCTGAAGGCCGAGTTCTCCAAGGTGCCGTTCAAGCGCGGTATCTTGGGCATGGCGCGCACCAGCGATCCCAATTCGGCGAACAGCCAGTTCTTCATCATGTTCGCCGAGGGTTCTTTCCTCAACGGCCAGTACACCGTGGTCGGCGAAGTCGTGCAGGGAATGGAACTGGTCGACAAGCTCAAGCGCGGCGAGCCGCCGGCCGAGCCCGACCGCATCGTCCATATGCAGGTGGCGGCGGACGTAAAACAGTAAAGGTCTGACGTGCCGCGCTGTGCGATTGCGATCGCCTGCGGCGTCCTTTTCGGCGGCCTAGCCGCCGCCGTCCCGACCGCGCAGGCGCAGCCGTTGAACCGCCTGCCGCCGGCACGCGCACCGTGCAGCGTGCTCAGCGGGCAGCCCTGCCATCCCTCGTTCTGCGGCGTCTTCCATCTGGGGCCGTGCTTTCCCTATTACCTGCCGCCGCTCGGCCAGGATCTGCAGCTGACGATCGTCTCGACCGACGGCGATGCGGCGGAAAATGCGAGGGAAAGCGCCGGCTCCGATGCGGAGCGGACGGCGAATGACCGCAAGCTCGATTCGATCGGTGACATGTTCGCCGCGCTGCGCGCCTGCTGGGTGCCGCCGCCGAAGGACGAAGCGCGCCACGGGATGGAATACACCATCCGCTTCGCCTTCAAGCGCGACGGCCAGGTGATCGCGCCGCCGCGCATGACCTATGCGACACACGATGCGCCGGCCGCTTTGCGTGGCGTCTATCGCGAAACGATCGATGCGGCGCTGCAGCGCTGCACGCCGCTGCATTTCAGCGCCGGGATGGCCGGAGCGGTCGCCGGCCGCCCGATCGCCATCCGCTTCGTCGACGAGCGCGCGACCGATACGGATGGCGGGAAGTAATCTGCCGGCGCGGCTCATTGCCGCGAATTCCGCGAGTTTCTCCGCTCATTCCCGCGTAAGCGGGAATCCAGTATTCCTGACACGCAAAAGCTGGGTTCCCGCTTTCGCGGGGACGAGCGGATCGTGAATTGCGTTGTCAGATATGCGCACCGACCTTTTTGATTTTGCGCTTCCCGAGGATCGCATAGCGCTGCGTCCGGCGGTTCCGCGCGACAGCGCCCGGCTCCTCGTGGTGCGGCCGGGCGCAGCGACGCCGTTCGAGGACCGCGTCATGCGTGACCTGCCAGCGTTGCTGCGCGAAGGCGACGCCGTGGTGGCGAACGACACGAAAGTCATTCCGGCGAGCCTGCACGGCCGCCGCATCGGCCGCGGCACGCACGAGCCGGCGATTGCGGCGACATTGACCCGGCGGCTCGACGGCTCGCGCTGGAACGCGCTGGTGAAGCCGGGGAAGCGCCTCGCCGTCGGCGATGTCGTGCGCTTCGGCAGCGAGGGCCGGGTGTGCTTCCTCGACCAGCTCGACGCCACGGTGGAGGCGAAAGGAGAGGGCGGCGAGGTCACACTCGCCTTTGCGTTTCACGGGCCGGTCCTCGACGAGGCGCTTGCCGAACGCGGCGACATGCCGCTGCCGCCCTACATCGCCGGCCGCCGCACGGCCGACGAACAGGACCGCACTGACTATCAGACAGTGTTCGCGCGGGAGGAGGGGTCGGTCGCCGCGCCGACTGCGGGGCTGCATTTCACCGACGCGGTCGTCGAGGCGCTAGAGACGCGCGGCGGCGGCCTGCACAAGGTAACGCTCCACGTCGGGCCGGGTACCTTCCTTCCCGTCAAAGCGGAAGACACGTCGGCGCACAAAATGCAGCCGGAATGGGGCAGCGTCGGCGCGGAGACGGCGGCGGCGCTCAACGCGGCGCGGCGTGCCGGCGGCCGCATCGTCGCCGTCGGCTCAACGGCGCTGCGGCTGCTCGAAAGCGCGGCGGCCGCGGACGGCACGCTCGCGGCCTTCTCCGGCGAGACTGCGCTGTTCGTCACGCCCGGCTACCGCTTCCGCACCGTCGACGTCATGCTGACCAATTTTCATCTACCGCGCTCGACCTTGTTCATGCTGGTCTCTGCCTTCAGCGGCCTGGACACGATGCGCCGCGCCTATGCGCACGCGATCGAAACGGGCTACCGGTTCTATTCCTACGGCGACGCCTGCCTGCTGTTTCCCGCGGCCGCCGACGATAAAACACGCATAGAATAGGGCTGACTGAGAGGCGGAAACATGGTGGCATGGCGCGATCAAGTGGCCCTGGTAACCGGGGGCGGCCGGGGAATCGGTCGAGCTACGGCGCGGTTGCTGGCAGAGCGTGGCGCGGCGGTGTGCGTTAATTTTGCCGCGAATGCCGACGCGGCAGAGTCGCTCGTCGCCGAGATTGCGGCTGGGGGAGGGCGGGCGATCGCCGCGCGGGGGAATGTTGCGCAGGCCGCCGCGGTCGATGCGATGGTCGCCCGCACGGAAAAAGAGTTGGGACCGGTGACGATCCTGGCGAACAACGCCGGCGTAGCATGGCAAGGCACACTGGACACCTACGACCGGGAGCGGGCGACGCAGATGCGCGAGGTGAATGTCGAGGGGGTCATCAACACGACCCGCGCGGTGATCGGAAGCATGCGTGCGCGCCGCTATGGCCGGATCGTCAATGTGAGTTCGATTGCGGCGACCGGCACCGCGCTGCCCGGCAACGCATTCTACGCGGCGACCAAAGCCGAGGTGGCGATTCTGACGCGACGCTTTGCCTTGGAGCTTGGCCCGCACGGCATTACCGTGAACGCCGTTGCGCCAGGTTTTGTCCGCACCGACCTCACCCAGCGCGGCCGGGGCGCGGAAGATTGGCAGGGCACTGAGGCCCGTCTCGCTTCACGCGCAATGATGGGTCGGATCGGTGAACCGGAAGACGTTGCCAACGCGATAGTCTTCTTGGCTTCACCGGAATCGGGTTGGATCACTGCACAGATGCTGACGGTCGATGGCGGACGGATGGACTACATCGGGCACGGTTAGATTGGGCGCCGTGCCGCGCGCGGGGTTTGCCGTTTGCGCGAGGACGGCGCCCGTTTCAGCTTCCTCGATCCGGGTATGCGCCGTAGGCATCCGGAGTGTCCGTAGCATGGGGCGATGTCGCGCGTGCTACGCCCGCGCCGCAAACAGATCCGCCGCACCCGGCTTGAGCACAATGTAGCAGCGTCGCCAGGGCGCGTCGTCGATCAGGCGCCACCTGTGGCCGGTGCCGGCCGTGTCGGTTGCGACCAGCACGTCGCCGGGCCGGATGATGAAAGTCTCGCCGTCGCGGGTGGTGAATTCGAGCGTGCCGGTGAGCGTGATGACGTATTGCGTCTCCGGGGCGTCGTGCCAGTCGAAGGAGGAATGCGGCGGCGATTCCTTGAAGTGTGCGGCGATGACATCGGTGCGCTGATCGAGCGTCAGTGTGCCTTCGAGCACGTGCGAGGCACTGTCCTCACCGGTGTAGAGCTTAAAGGCGTGCATCGCGGCACTCTCGCGCGCCCGCACCGGCGCATGGCCAGGCGACCCTCCGCGATTGTAGAACTATTCTTGCCGAACCGCCTGGGGCCTCAACGGCGCTCCACCTTCAGGCTATAGTCATGCCTAACCACGATAGTTGGGACGATATCCGGTCGCGAAGATGAGACCTGGCTCTCGGCAACCCGGCGAAGTATGGCCTCAGGCGTCCGCAGCAAGGCATCCTGCAACAAATTGCCGAGTTGGCCAAGATTCCGGTGCTGGACGTCGGCACAACTAAAAAGATCGCCCAGGGTGCGATCAAGATAGTGCCGGGCCTATCTGCAATCACCGAGGACGGGGCTGTGTTCGAAGGAGGAAACAAAGCCAAATTCGACGCGATCATCTTCGCGACCGGATATCGTCCCAACTATCGAGATTTTGTTGAGGACGACCATATCAACGCAGCCAACGACGGGACACCAAACGAGCAGACTCGGAACTCGACTATTCATTTTGTCGGATTTCGGAGTCCCGTCAGTGGCTTGCTCAGAGAAATCGCCAAGGAGGCGGTCCGGATCGCAGGCCATATCGTTCGTCAGCGAAAGGAACTGGCTGTCAGCCGTGCATGAGTTCGGGAAGCGCGCCCGCCCTGCGGACTTGCTGGGCTCTTCCGCTCAATCTATGGCTGCCGCATCACGTCTGATTGCCGATGTCCGATCCCTTCTCCTTCCGCCTCATTGCCACCGATGGCGCCGCGCGCACGGGCGCGATGACGACCGCGCATGGCGCCGTGCAGACGCCGGCCTTCATGCCGGTCGGCACGCAGGCGGCGGTCAAGGGCGTCCATCACGACGACGTGCGCGCCGCCGGCGCCGAGCTTCTGCTTGCCAACACCTATCACCTGATGTTGCGGCCTTCGGCCGAGCGCGTCGCCGCGCTTGGCGGGCTGCATACGTTCATGGGCTGGCCGGGTCCGATCCTCACCGATTCCGGCGGCTTCCAGGTGATGTCGCTCGCGCCGCTGCGCAAAATCGCGGAGGAGGGCGTCACCTTCCGCTCGCATATCGACGGCGCGATGGTGGAGCTGACGCCGGAACGCGCCGTCGAGGTGCAGATTCTGCTCGGCTCCGACATCGCCATGCAGCTCGACGAATGCGTGCGGCTGCCGGCCGGGCGCGACGACATCGAGCGGGCGATGAAGCTGTCGCTGCGCTGGGCGGAGCGATGCAAGCGCGCCTTCGAAAGGGCAGCCCCTGGCCGCGCACTGTTCGGCATCGTGCAGGGCGGCGATGACGCAACACTTCGCGGCGAGAGCATGCGTGCGCTCGTTGACATCGGCTTCCACGGCTACGCCATCGGCGGCCTTGCCGTCGGCGAGGCGCAGAGCGTGATGCTCGAGGTGGTTTCCCAAACCGCGGCGGCGCTGCCGGCGGCGCAGCCGCGCTATCTCATGGGGGTGGGTACGCCCGGTGACCTTCTCGAAGCGATGGCGCGCGGGATCGACATGTTCGATTGCGTGCTGCCGACGCGCAACGGCCGTCACGGCCTCGCCTTCACGCGCTTCGGTCCGATCAACATCAAGAACGCGCGCCACGCCGACGATCCGCGGCCGCTCGACCCGGAAAGCCGTTGCCCGGCGGCGCGCGACTTTTCCCGCGCCTATCTGCATCACCTCTTTCGCAGCGGCGAGGCGCTCGGCGGCACGCTCCTGTCTATCGTCAACCTGTACTACTATCAGGACCTGATGGCGGGGGCGCGCGCCGCGATCGCGGCCGGCGGTTTTTCCGACTACGCCGCCGAGACCAGAGAACAATGGGCGGCCAAGCGCGACGTTGACGAGCGCGATGTCGATCGGTCCTGAGGGCGTGCGATTCCTTCAAGCGCGGTGTGGGACCGAGAACAACCTGACTGACGAAAAAGAACCCGCCGGCCGCATCAACGCGGGCCGGCGGGTCACTCATGCGCGCCTTCAACGGACGCAACGACGGGCGCGATACATCCTACAGTTGGCCCGTGCACCTTGTCGCCCGGAGTCCGCGACTGGCGGGCGTTTCCTCCCTGGTTCGGGCCCGTGGAAAGAGGCGGTGGCGGTGCGGTTTTTTCCCGATAGAGCCGCCTTCCACGGCAATCGTTACGTTAGGACTATACTGTTACGCTTTTTAACGATGCAGCCCGCGAACGGTTCCCGCCGCGGCCTAGTGTTGCCGCCGCAGCCGGATCGAGGTGACGAATTCGTGGCCGCAATCGTCGCACGACCAGGCGTGGCGGATGCGGCCTTTGAGATTAAACTCGGATTGTTCGGCCACAAGCAACACACTCCCGCAATGCGGGCAGTTGGGTCGGCCGAAATCTTCAGTCGCGGTGCGGAGCGCGGTTTCCTCTGCGCAACAGGCAGACTGGATGGTCATCGTCGATCCTCCTCGACGCACCCCCCTCCGGTCCCCGATTTCACCCGATATCAGCATTCATTCTGCGCAAGGTCTGTGGCGGTGCTGCGACGCCTTCGTGAAACTCTTGTGGCGGCGGCATGCTGCAGTGCAGCGCGGGTTGCCGACGCGCGTTGCCGCAAGTTTAGTGAAAATTGACCTGGTTACTCCCATCCGCTCGTCCCCGCGGAAGCGGGGACCCAGCGGATGTGCCGGAGATGTCAGTACTTTTCACCTGGTTTCCCGCTCCGGGGGAGAGGAACCTCACTTCGCCGGATCTCGCGGCGACCACAGCACCACCGGTGCCGACTTCTCGTAGGCCATCCCTTTCGGATAGCTGATGATCTCCATTTGCAGGCCCCAGGGCGCGAGGAAATAGACGATGCTTTGGCCGGCGGCCGGACCCTCGTTCACCGGAAACGGACCGAAGAAGGTTTTTACGCCCTTGCCGTCGAGATAGTCCTTCGCCGCTTTGATGTCGTCGACATAGAAAGCGATGTGATAGCCGCCGACGTCGCTGTTCTTCGGCGTAACGGTCTTCTGCTCGGGCGAACTGTATTGAAACAGCTCGATGTTGGAGCCGTAGCCGCAGCGCACCAGGGTGATCTGGTGGATCACCGCCCGCGGATTGACGTTGAGCAGGTCGGCCACGAAGTTGCCCTTCTCGTCGGCAAACGGGCCGAACGACATCGCCTCCTTGCAACCGAGCACGTTGATGAAGAAATCGGCGGCCTGCTTGATGTCGGGCACGGTGATGCCGGTATGGTCGTGGCCGCGCAACCCGGGCACGCCGTCGGCGCGGGCGGCGGTGGCGCCGGCGAGCGCGGCGGCGGCAATGGCGAAACAGCGAGCGTATCGAAGACGGGTACTTCTCCTTGTCGGGACTGGGATGGGAGATCGCGCCGGGTTGCCCGAGATCCTCGGCGCGATGGTTGTTCGGGCATGACTTTCCGAGCGCGATAACCGGTCGCGGAATCATGCGCTTGTCAGGCGGTCGCGGCGGCCTCCACCGAGGCCCCGCGGGTGAGCCATCCGGGATCGACCGCCGGCAGCGGAATGGCATCGATGAGCATGCGCGTATAGGCGGCGGCCGGAGCCGCGAAGACCTGCTCGCAGATACCTTCCTCGACGACGCGGCCTTCGCGCATCACCACGACGCGCTGGCAGATCGAGCGGACTACGGAGAGATCGTGGCTGATGAAGGCGAGCGCGAGATGCATTTCGCGCGTCAGCTCCTGAAGGAGCCGCAGCACCTGCGCCTGGGTGGAAACGTCGAGCCCCGACACGATCTCGTCGGCGAGCACGAAATCGGGCCGCAGCACCACGGCGCGGGCGATGCCGACGCGCTGCCGCTGACCGCCGGAAAGCTCGTAGGAGTAGCGGTCGACCGTGCCGCGGGCGAGGCCGACGCGATCGAGCACGCCGTGCACCAGCGCGAGCGCCGCCGCTCGGTCGTTTGCCAGGCCGTGGAGCAGGACCGGCTCGATCAGGATGCGTCCGATCGTATGCCGCGGATTGAGCGAGGACATCGGGTCCTGGAAGATCATCTGCATGCGCCGGCGCAGCGGCCGCCGCGCGCGCTCGTCGAGCGTGCTGATGTCGACGTCGTCGAATACCACCGAGCCGGCCGCCGGCATGACGAGACCGAGCAGGGCCCGGCCGAGCGTGGTCTTGCCGGAGCCTGAACTCGCCGACGATGCCGACGGTCTCGCCCTTGCCGACTGAGATGTCGACGCCATGGAGCACCGGCGGCGTGGCCGGGCCGCGGCCGAGCAGGCCGGAAGGCTTTGCGTAGGTCACGACCAGTCCGCGCGCGACCAGCAGATCAGCCATGGCCGGCCTCCGCGGCGGCCGCATCGAACGCGGCGATTTCAGCGCGCAGCGCTGCTACTACCTCCGGCGGCGTCGGTTCCAAACCGGTATCGGGCCGGTCGTAGCGCGGATTGGCGGCGAGAAGCGCCTTGGTATAGGCGTGGCGCGGCGCGCTGAGCACCTCCTCCGTGGCGCCCTGTTCCATTGCCCGGCCCATGTAGAGCACGGTCAGGCGATCGCAGATCTTCGCCACCACGCCGAGGTCATGGGAGACGAACAGCACGCTGGTGCCGTGACGCTCCTGCAGCAGGCGGATGAGCCGGAGAATCTGCTTCTGTACCGTGACATCGAGCGCGGTCGTCGGCTCGTCGGCAATGACAAGCTTCGGCTCGAGCCCGAACGCGGCGGCGATCAGCACGCGCTGGCGCATGCCGCCCGAAAGCTGGTGCGGATAGCTTTTGAGCACGCGTTCCGGATCGCGGATCTGCACCTCTTCCAGCAGCGCGAGCGCGCGCAGGCGCGCTTCGCGCGCCGAGAGGCCGCGCTTCAGGCGCAATCCGTCGGTCAATTGCGCGTCGATCCGGCGCGACGGGTTGAGCGCCGTCGACGGATCCTGGGGCACGAGCGCGATGTCGCGGCCGAGCACCGCGCGCAACGCCTTCGCCGGCATCGAGAGGAGATTTTGGCCTTCGAAGTTGATGGTGCCGCCGGTGATCCTCACCTGCGAGGGAATGATCCCGAGGATGGCCTTGGCGATGGTCGACTTGCCGGCGCCGCTCTCGCCGACGACGCCATGCACCTCGCCGACGCCGACGGAGAGCGAAACCCGCCGCAGAATCGGCCGGTCGCCGTCGCGGAGCGAGATCGCGGAGAGCGCTTCTATGGCAAGCCGCGGCGGCGTCATCGGCGCAGCACCGGATCGAGGCTGCGCGCCAGCCCGTCGCCGAGCTGATTGAAGGCGACGACGGTCGCAAACAGCGCCGCAAGCGGCGCCGCTAGCACCCACCACGCCTCATGCACGATCTGGCGGCCCTCGGCGATCATGCCGCCCCAGGTCGGGGTGTCGGAGGACACCGAAAGGCCGACGAAGGAGAGGATCGCTTCGACCACGACGGCGATGCCCATTTCGAGCGTGAGCAGCGCAATGAGAACCGGAGCGACATTGGGCAAAATCTCGCGGAACAGGATTGCCGGGCGCGCGAAGCCGATGGTGCGCGCCGCGACCACGTAGTCCATCTGCGCCTGGCCCATGGTTTCAGTACGCACGACGCGGCAGAACCGCGTCCAGTCGATCACCACGATGGCGGCGATCACGGAGTGCAGGCCGGTGCCGAGCACCGCGACCAGCAGGATCGACAGCAGCACCGGCGGGAAGGCCATCCAGATATCGACCAGGCGCGAGATCAGCGCGTCGACGAAGCCGCCGAGAAAGCCGGCGAGGAGGCCGAGCAGCGAGCCGATGAGGCAGGCGAGCCCGGCGGCGACGAACGCGACCGTAAGCGAGACCTGCGTGCCGAAGATGACGCGCGAAAGCACGTCGCGCCCGAGCCCGTCGGTCCCGAGCAGATAGCCGGGTTCGCTCTCGGCAAAGCCGGCCGGCGGCACGGTGGCAAGAACGAGGTTTTGCGCCAGCGGATCCATCGGCGCGACCAGCGGCGCCGCGAGGGCGAGAACGATCAGGAACACGATGAAGCCGCCGGCGCCGACGACCTTGGGATCGCGCAGCAGCCGCTCGACGGCCGTCGGCGGCTGCGGGCCGGCATCCGTGATCGTCTGTTTTGGTGACCAATGCTCCACGGGGTGCCGGTTCCGGCTCAGGCATGACGCAGGCGCGGGTTGAGCGCCGCCACCGCGAGATCGACCCCCATATTGACCAGGATGAAGATCAATCCGAACAGCAGCACCAAACCCTGGATCAGCGGGAAGTCGCGGTTGATGACCGCATCGATCGCCAGGTTGCCGATGCCGGGATAGGAGAAGATACGCTCGACGATGACCGTGCCGCCGATCAGGAAGGTGAACTGCACGCCGGTCAGCGCTAAAGTCGGACCGACGGCGTTGCGCAGCGCCTCCTGCAGCACGAGGTGCAATTCGCGGAAGCCCTTGATCCGGGCAAGCAGCACGTAGTCCTGCACCATGGCTTCCTTCAGCGACTGCTTGAGCAGGCGCACGATCACGGCGGCGAGCGGCAAGGCCAGCGCCAGCGCCGGCATCGCCATGTGGCTCAAAATGTTGCCGGCGTCGGCGAAGCGGCCGGTGAGGACGCTTTCTGTGAGGTAGAACCGCGTGGCAAAACCTTCGGCGAGCGCCGGATCGATGCGGCCGGTGAGCGGCAGCACCGGGATCGCGACCGCAAAGAGCAGAACCAGCGCCAGCGCCCAGATGAAGTCGGGCACCGCCAGCATGATGCTGTTCAGGCCGTCGATGACCGTCTCGCCGGCGGTGCGCCGCATCAGCGTGCCGGCAACGGCCACACCGCCGCCGAGCACGACGGCGACGATGAGGGCCATGATCGCAAGCTCGATGGTGGCGGGAAGCCGCGAGGCGAGCACGTCGGTCACGTAGACGTGCAGCGTGATCGAAGTGCCGAAATCGCCGTGGACCACCCCGCTGATCCAGATCCAGAACTGGGTAGGGAGCGGCGCATCGAGGCCGTAGTGCGCCTTGAGCGCCACGATGTCGGCGGCGCTCGCGCCCGGCGAGATCATCATGGCGACGGGATCGCCCGGCACCACGCGCAGCAGGACGAAGATCACAACCGCCACGCCCGCCAGCGTGACAAGCGCCATGGCCATGCGGTTGACGACGACGGCGAGCAGCATGCACGGTCCTTGCGACTGACCCCGCCGATTGCCGCCGCGCGCCCCGGCGCGGCGGCGGACCGCATCGACGCGGCTTTTAGGACTTCGCGACCAGCGTCGGTTGCAACGCTCCGGAAACGTTCGGTGTCACCTTGAGATCGGACTTGTAGAGGATCGGCTGCGCGTATTGCAGCAGCGGCAGGATGTAGCCCTGCTCGGCGATGTAGCGGTCGACGTCCTTCCAGCCCTGGATGCGCTTGTTCTCGTCCTTCTCGCCCCAGAGCGGGCCGATCTTGGCGTCGAGATCGTCGGAGTGCCACGCCGAGTGCGGCGATTTCGAGAACATCGCGAACCCGGTCGAAGTGGTCGGATCGCCGATCGCGTTGCCCCAATTGTAGAACGCCGCCGGCGCGAGCTTATGCGACATGCGCAGCTCGAAGTGCTTGGCGATCTCGTAGATCTCGATGTTGGCGTCGATACCGACATTGCGCCACATGCCGACGATCGCCTGGATCATCTCGTAGTCTTTGGGCTTGAAGCCGCGCGTGGTCTGGATGGTGAACTTGACCGGCTTCTCCTTGGAATAGCCGCTGGCGGCAAGGAGCTTCGCGGCGAGCGCCGGATCGTGCGACACCTTGATGGTTGGATCGAAGGCGGCATATTCCGGCGCCTCGAGCGTGTCGATGGCGACGCCATAGCCGCGCAGCAGCCGCTTGATGATCGCCTGCTTGTCGACGGCGTGACACATCGCCAGGCGGACGTTCTTGTCGTCCATGACGCCGCCGTTGGTGATGAAGATCTGCGCGATGTCGGAAATCGGCGTCACCACGCCCTTGAGGCCGGCCTTGCCCTTGAGGCGGTCGAACTCTTCGTACGGCACTTCGAGCGTGACGTCCGACGATCCGCTTTCGATCTCGGCGACGCGGCTCGTAGCATCGGGGACAAACTTGAACACCACGGTCTCGAACGCGGGCTTGCCGCCCCAGTATTTCGGATTGGCCTTCAGCCGCAGATAGGCGTTGCCCTCGTAGGCATCGACCATGTAGGGGCCGGTTCCGATCGGCTTCTTCTCGAAGCCCTGCGGGCCGACCTTCTCGTAATAGGCCTTGGGCAGAATGTAGCCGGTGAGGAACGCCATCCACTTGAACAGCACCGGATCGTAGTTCTTCACGTCGGCGGTGATGCGGTGGCCATCGACCTTGAAGTTGTCGATGCCGGCCCAGATGAACGCCACCGGGTTGCCGCCGTCCGGCTTGCCTTCGCGCTGGATCGACCAAATAACGTCGTCGGGGGTGAACGGGGTGCCGTCATGCCAGACGACGTTCTCCCGCACGTCCATCCATACCTTGGACTTGTCGTCGCTCCAGCCCCAGCCGGTCAGCAGGCCGGGTTCGAACGCGAGGTTCGGCTTCTGGCCGATGTACTGGTCGAAGATCGAGCGATAGATCGCCTGGATCGTCGGATTGACCGAGGAGGGCCCGACATCGGGGTCGAAGGACGGCAGGTTGACGTTGTAGGCGATGTTGAGCGTATTGCCGGCCGCGCTGGCAAAGCGCTTGGGCGCAAGCATGGCTCCGACAAGGCCGCCGCTCGCCGCGAGGGCCTGACGCCGCGTAACGTTGAACATATTGAAAACTCCCCGTTTTGACTGCCGCCTGCCGCCGGCGATGGCTTGCACTCGACTATACCGCGTTCGGTACAGATGGCCGAGACCCGTGCACGGAATACTTTAGACTTAAAACAACACCAGGACAAGCTGACGCAGCGGCATTGGCCGGTCTTTTTGCCGTCGTTGCCGCAACTTAGATGGGGTTGAGCCGTGCCGCGGAGCAGCGCCCCGGTTCCGCGATCGGGGCTCCGCCGGCCTTCCTTGGAGGCGTTGCAAGATGCCTGGGAACGTCTCATAAGTAACCGGCGGACGGCCACTTTTTCAATCGACGCTGTCGACGCGGAGGGTTTTTTATGGCGGAGCGGTCGTTTGCCCGCGAGGTTGAGGACCTCAAGCTGGGCGAAGGCGAGGAATTCCGCGGCGAGGGAATTCTCGCGATCACCAAGGCGCTGCTGCAGTCCGGCGTCTCCTATGTCGGCGGCTACCAGGGAGCGCCGATCTCCCACCTGATGGACGTGCTGGCCGACGCCAAGGACGTGCTCGACGACCTCGGCGTGCACTTCGAGAACTCGGCGTCGGAGGCCGCCGCCGCGGCCATGCTCGCCGCCTCGGTGCACTATCCGATCCGCGGCGCGGTCACCTTCAAATCCCCGGTCGGGATCAACGTCGCTTCCGACGCCATCGCCAACCTGGCGTCCGGCGGCGTCACCGGAGGGGCACTGATCATCATCGGAGAGGACTATGGCGAAGGCTCCTCGATCATGCAGGAGCGTTCCCACCCCTACGCGATGAAGTCGCAGGTCTGGCTGCTCGACCCGCGGCCCAATCTGCCCACGATCGTCAAGGCGGTCGAGGACGGCTTCGAGCTATCCGAGGTCTCGCATACGCCGGTGATGCTCGAGGTGCGCATCCGCGCCTGCCACGTCCACGGCCGCTTCACCGCCAAGGAAAACAAGCGGCCGAGTTTTTCCTTGCGCGAGGCGCTGGAAAAGCCGCGGCGCGATATCGAGCGCGTGGTGCTGCCGCCGGCCTCCTACCTGCACGAGCGCGAGAAGATCGAGCAGCGCTGGCCGGCCGCGGTCAAATTCATCAAGGAGCGCAAGCTCAACGAATTCTTCGGTCCCGAAGTCGCCGAAGTCGGCATCGTCGTGCAGGGCGGCTTCTACAATTCGGTGATGCGCTCGCTGCAGCAGCTCGGCCTCGCCGACGTCTACGGCGAGACCGCGGTGCCGATCTACGTGCTCAACGTCACCTATCCGCTGATCGATGACGAGGTCGCCACTTTCGCCATCGACAAGAAGGCGATCCTCATGGTCGAGGAGGGCCAGCCCGAGTTCATCGAGCAGGCGCTCAACACCATCCTGCGCCGCCGCGACATCCAGACCAAGATTTCCGGCAAGGACGTGCTGCCGATGGCCGGCGAATACACGCCGGCGCTGGTGACCAAGGGCATCAAGAGCTTTCTCGAGCGGTACGCGCCGGCGCTGCTCGGCAACGCGCCGCCGACGCCCGACGCTTCCGGCGTGCTCGCCGACCCGAAGATCCAGGAGCTCGCCAAGACCGTGCCGCCGCGGCCGCCCGGCTTCTGCATCGGCTGTCCGGAGCGGCCGATCTTCGCCGCCATGAAGCTCGTGCAGAAGGAGCTCGGCGAGCACAACGTCGCCGGCGACATCGGCTGCCACCTGTTCGCCAGCCTGCCGCCGTTCAACATCGGCGCGACCACCATGGGCTACGGCCTCGGCCCGGCGTCGTCCTCCGCCTTCAACGTCAAGGCCGACAAGCGGCCGATCTCGATCATCGGCGACGGCGGCTTCTGGCACAACGGACTGTCCTCGAGCGTCGGCAATGCCGTCTACAACAAGCACGACGGCGTCATCTTGGTCGTCGACAATTTCTACTCGGCCGCGACCGGCGGCCAGGACATCATGTCCTCGCGCGCGCTCAATCCGGCGCGCTCGACCAACAACACGATCGTCAGCGCGGTGAAGGGCATCGGCGTCAAATGGGTGCGCCATCTCGACCGCACCTACGACGTGGGCCGCATGCGCGACATCCTGCGCGAGGCGCTCACCACCAAGGAGGGCGGCCCGAAGGTGATCGTCGCGTCCTCGGAATGCATGCTCAACAAGCAGCGCCGGGTGAAACCGCTATTCCAGAAGTCGGTCCGCGAGGGCGAGCGCATCGTGCAGGAACGCTTCGGCGTCGACGAGGACGTCTGCACCGGCGATCACGCCTGCATCCGGCTCTCCGGCTGCCCGTCGCTCTCGGTCAAGCACACCGACGACCCGCTGAAGGACGATCCGGTCGCGGCGATCGACAACAATTGCGTCGGCTGCGGCAATTGCGGCGAGGTGTCGGAGGCGGCCGTGCTCTGCCCGTCGTTCTATCGGGCCGACATCATCCACAACCCGAACTGGTTCGATCGCCTCATCTCCGGGCTGCGGCGCGCGGTGATCGGCTTCCTGCAGCGTCGTCGCGACGCGGGCCGTATCGTCTTCGCCGACTGACGCGGGAATCGCGAGAGATGAACGACGTATCGCGGACCCTGACGCGATTCACCACCGAGCGGCCGATCTCCATTGCGGTTCTCGCCATGGGCGGCCAGGGCGGCGGCGTGCTGACCGACTGGATCGTGGAGCTTGCCGAATCCCAGGGCTGGCACGCCCAATCGACCTCGGTGCCTGGGGTCGCCCAGCGCACCGGCACGACCCTCTACTACGTCGAGATGCTGCCGCCGAAGGAGGGCCACGCGCCGATCCTGTCGCTGATGCCGGCCCAGGGCGAGGTCGACGTCGTGATCGCCGCCGAGCTGATGGAAGCGGGCCGCTCGATCCTGCGCGGTCTGGTCACACCGGACCGCTCGACCTTGATCGCCTCGACGCACCGCCTCTATGCCGTCGCCGAGAAGGAGAAGCCAGGCGACGCCATCGCCGATCCGAAAGTGGTTATGGAAGGCGCCAACTTCGCGGCCAAGCGCGTCATCGCCTTCGACATGGAGGTGCTGGCGAACCGGAACAACAGCGTGATCTCGGCCTGCCTGTTCGGCGCGCTCGCCGGCTCCGGAGTCCTGCCGTTCGAGCGCGAAAGCTTCGAGGCGGTGATCAAGGCCGGCGGCAAGAGCGTCGCCCCAAATCTCAGCGCTTTCGGTGCGGCGCATACGCAGGCCACGAAAACGCCGAGTGCCGCGCGCGCAACCGTCGCCGTCGCGACCAAGCCCGCCAAGCGCTTCGCCTCATTGCCGACATTCGCAGGCCATCCCGAGCTTGACGGTCTCCTGGCGCGCATCCGCGAATTTCCGCGGCCGCTGCACAATATCGTTTTCGCCGGCGTCAAGCGGCTGACCGATTTCCAGGACCCCGCCTACGCCAACGAGTACCTCGACCGGCTGATGAAGCTCTTCGAACTCGACCGCGGCAACGGCGGCGCCACCAAGGCCTACGCGCTGACCAATGCCGCCGCCAAATACGTCGCGGTGGCGATGTCCTATGACGACGTGATCCGCGTCGCCGAGCTCAAGACACGCCAGCATCGCTTCGAACGCGTGAAGCACGAGAACGCGGTGCTCGCCGGGCAGATCGTCTACACCACCGAGTACATGCATCCGCGTCTCCAGGAGGTGGCCGGCAGCCTGCCGGCGCAGGTCGGCACCTGGCTCGAGGCGCATCCGCAGTTGTTCGGCTGGATGTTCCGCAAGGGCCGGCGTGTGCGTTCGGGCACGATCGGCTGGTTCCTGCTGCTCTACACGCTGGCCGCGCTCAAACCGATGCGCCGTTCGACGCTGCGGCACAGCCGCGAGATGGAGCATCTCGACCGCTGGCTCTGGCTCGCCACCGCCAACGTCCCGAAGAACTACAACCTCGCGGTCGAGATCATCCGCGCGCGCCGGCTGGTGAAGGGATATTCCGATACCCACACCCGCGGCCTGTCGAAGTTCGACCGGGTCGTCGGCACGGTGCCGCTCCTGGTCGAGCGTCCCGACGGCGCCGAGTGGATGCGGCGGCTGCGCGAAGCGGCGCTGCTCGACGAGAACGGCATCGCGCTCGACGGCGCGCTCAAGACCGTGGCGACGCTCTAGCCCAGCATCAGAAACGAAAGGCACTGGAAGGGCAACGACAAGGCGCAGGCAACGCGTTGCATGCAGAGATACCTGCTGCGGTGCTTGCGTCCCTGTCGTGCACCGCGCTTACGTTTACCCGCGGCGATTGCTTTGGCTGACGGGCCGAGGCGCCCCATCTTCTAAAACTTTGGAGAGGCAGCTTGTTTTGCGGTTATCCACCGCGCCTTGAAGCTCGCCGTAATTTTGCCGACAGCACGCCACGAAGGGAGTGAAAGCTGACTGCATCTCATCTTCCGGGATGCCCTCACATCCCTCACCGTGCTCTGGAAGATGAGACAGACTGGCCCCGGGGCTTTTTTAGCTATCTGATCTGCGTTGTGCAATGCGGCCGATGCATTGAAGCACCGGCTCATGAACGTAGCCTGGGCTTAATGGCAGAAACCACACGATTCTGAACTCAATCTGCTCTGAAGTTCAAAATGTCGGACTTCAGTTGACTACTAGGCCTCAAATATGATGACGCCGGCTGGGTTCGGTGGTGCTCGTGGAAGCACCCATTCTGGCTGGCCGAGTAGCGTGCGCGTCCTCTGATCTTGTGCAAGTGGCCGGTGTAAGCCCGCGCGTACTCGAAGGACCTCGCGCATCTGTGCGCCTCGTCCTGAGTTCTCCGTTCCTGTTCGACAAACGCGTCGTCCGACTTGTCGAGCCGCTTTTGTGAGTCGTCACATTCGCGGCGTACTAAGGCCCGAATCCGCCCGGACCATTTCCGCCGCCAGGATCGGGGGTATGTACAGTGGAATAGGGGGACGGATCGATGTCGAGGTCAAGGATCCTGCCGGCCATCCTCGTCGTGTTACCCGCAACCGTTTTGTTGAGCTTGAACACAGGTGTCACCGGGTCCATTGCGGATGAGTGCAGGGCAAAGCCCGGTCCGTCGGGTCCGCAGGGCACCCATTGGCACTACCGCGTCAGTCGCACGGACCAACGGCGTTGTTGGTTCCTGAGCCTTGAGCGAGTCAAGGTTCATTCTCACACACGCAAAGTCATGTCGGATTTGGCATCAGCAAGCCGCACCGCGGAACCAGACCGGGCGGCGGTGCGCGACTCTTCCGCTGAAACATTAGTTGCTGAAACAGCAGCGGCTATTCCACTACGACCGGCATCGGTAAAAACGGTCTCCGTGCGGGCCGCGGCCGCGCCGGCACCAGCCGAAACAGTATCTGATGGTCCATCAGTCGGTGAAGATGAAACGGCCGCGCATTTTTCTGCGCGCTGGCCGAGCTCCTCCAAGTTCTGGGATTTCGACGTACGTGAGTTTGCCGTGATTCCCAGCAGTTATGCCGAGAACTATTCAGTCGCTGACGCGGATGAGCAAACGCCATTGGTGTGGCCGGGAACGGCGGCCACACCGACTCGACCGCCGCTCGACGTCGCTGGCGAGACTGCCTGGGGAGAAATTCTTCAGGTCGGTATGCTGCTGACGGCCTTGTTGGCGATTGCGGGTGGCGTCTTCAGCCTGGCTCTACGCTTTCGTCAAAGTCATTCCCCCGACCGGCGGCGGGTACCGGATGAGCTGCCCGCGCAGCGAGAGGTGGATAAGGAAGTGGTCGATCGCAATTCGGGTGTACGAGCCCGACAAGACCAACACGTTTCGCGACCACTCACGCCAACCGATCCGGCTGATGATCTGAAAAAGAGTTTGGCGGAACTGACGGCAGACTTGCGGCGGGCGAGAACGTCTCGGTACGCGCCGCGGTCGTTTGCGCCGCGCAAGCTGGGCGCGAGCTTGCACACACGCCTGTCGGCGCGCGATCTGCTGCCGCCGATCGACGGCTGGGGTCAGGCTCGCGTAGTGGTCGCCGACGCGGTAGCGAAGGCGCCCGCTCGGAGCGCTCCGACCCGAGCACATGCACCAACTTCTGACTTGCCTCGAACGACTGTCCCCGCGAGTCCCAGCCTTGTCCCGGCATAGTGGATGCAAGCCGCGCCAAAGTTGCCTCTTGCCTTGTTTTGTCGTGAGCCCTTTTGGCTTGGGTACGCGAAGCGCTGTCAATTGCGCGTCGTGCCAAGTCCGCGATTGTCAAGGCTGAACAGCAAGTGCCGGAGCAAAGCAGCACAGTAGAGCTACGTGTTTTTCAACAGCAGAAGTTCAAGTAGGTAAGACTACTTGAAATACAGAGCCATGAGGACTAGCCGGGGAAGCAATTAGCTGACCTTCATGGCGTTCTACGATCATTCGGCAAATAGCCAGTCCCAAGCCCATCCCTCGCGGTTTCGTTGTAACGAACGCTTCAAATATTCGGTCTGCCTGTTTTGGATCAATTCCCGACCCCGAGTCTTCCACCGCTACCACAATGGCTCTATCGCCATGATGCTCAGCACTCAACCTTAGTATCCGGCGATCGTGCTGGACGCCATCCATTGCTTCGATGGCGTTGTTCACCAGATTGATGAAGACTTCCTGCAACTGACCCCTGTGGCCCATAACGAGGGGTAGTTGAGAGGTCAGCCTGACGTCGGTCGTTATTCCGTGATCATTCAGCTGTTCGCGCAGCGTCTGCAGCACCTCGCGTGTCAATTGATTCAAATCGATCTGCTCTCTTCCCTCATCGGCTTTGCTAAACAGATCACGAATGCTGTCGAACACCTGGCTGGCTCGGTGACCGTCCCTGACTATCCTGCCCAACGTCAACCGCACTTCCTCCAGATCGGGGGGCGCGTGTCCGAGATAGCGCAGCGCCGCGTTGCCATTCATCGTTATTGCCGCCAAAGGCTGCTTCACCTCGTGCGAAATCGACGCCACCATGGCTTCCAAGTTCATCAGTTTGTTGCTTCGTTCACGCTGCAACATCTCAATGGATTTCGCCAGTTCGCGCGTGCGTGCTTGAACATTATCGAATAGGCGCGCGTTCTGTACCGCCAGGGCTGATTGTGCTGCGAAAGTGTTGACCAGATCGACGGAGTTCCGCGTGAACAAACCGGGGGTTCTTCGGCGGATCACCAGGACACCGACAATGTCCGCGCCACGCATCAGGGGTGCCGCCAGCAATGCCCGGTAGCCGGCAGCCAGAATGATTTGGTTCAACGGAGTGGCGGGTTCTTCCCGCAAGTCGGCAACCTGGAAAATCTCGCCCCGCGTCAGGGGAAGCGCCACATCGACGCTGTCAAGGTCGATACGCTGATGCGTCAAGGCGTCAATCAGTTTTCGATCCATGCCATAGGTGGCACGCAGACGAAATAGACGTTGAGCGTCATCGAAGACGTAGATCGCTCCGGCGTCGGTGTTGGAGACCTGCACGGCTTTGGCAGCGATGGTGGAGAGGACGGTCTCCAGGTCTAGCGTCTTGTTCACCGCCTGAGATACTTCCGCGAGCATGCGCAACTCGCCGACCGAGCGGCCAAGCTCCTCGCTGCGCGCCCGCAGCTCGGTCAACAGCCTGGCGTTTTCAATGGCGATGACGGCCTGATTGGCAAAGCCCGCGAGCAAAGCGATTTGCCGGTCGGTAAATGGACGGACTGTTTGCTGATATACGCTGATCGCCCCGATCAGATCATTGTTTCGTAACATCGGGACAAGCAGAATCGACCGCATATCCGCGAGCTCAACAGCCGCCACCGCCGTCGGATTACGTTCAATATAGAACGGTTCGGCGGCCAAATCGGGAATGTTGATCGCCCCCTTCGTCGCCACCATGCGGGCAACAAACGATTGCGGATCAGGACGAAGCGGAGAACGCCGGCGAACTTCAGCGAGGGCAGGCGGCGTATTGTGCGTCGCCACCAGGTGCAGGGCCCCGTCCTCCCAGCGATAGATGTTTCCGAAGGTGGCGCTGCATAGGCGAACGGCCTTTTCCAGGATGGTTGCAAACACCGGCTGAAGATCGCCGGCAGAGCTGCTAATGACCTGGAGGATTTCCGACGCGGCAGCCTGCTGCTCAAGCGCCTCATCAAGCTCGCGGGCAAGGCGCGTCACCTTGGCATCCTGCCCGGTACCGGTCGAACGCGGACGGCGCACCGTCCTCGAAACGTTGCGGCGCTTGCGCGCGGGGAGTTTGCCGCGCCGCGCCTTGGCTAATTTGCTGCCAGCTTTCGAGCGCCTCCTCATGGCCTCCCCCAACGCCCTTGGCCAAGGCATCTTATGGGCAAACTAGCACAATGGGGCGGTCTGGCGTGAGCTCTCACGCGGGTCGCGTCCGGCTCGATGTCGCACCAGTCACCCCCGAATTGCGATGTCTGCGCTACCTCTGTTCACGTCTCAATTAGCTGGCATGACGGCGCGCCGCCCGAAACGAGCGTCGAGTGCCCGGAAGCGACGTTTGTAGCCGTTGAGGAGCATTTCCAACCCTATGCTCAAGGGCCTGTCGATGGTAGCCTTTCGTCGTCATTCAAAGACAGAGTGGTATCTCGCCGCCTAATCGTCATTGTAGCATGCGAAAAATGTAGCCATGCCAAAACGTCGTCGATCGCGCAGTTCGTCGCTGGCTGGTGCGGCGGGCGGCTTCGCTCGGAGGCGCGCTGACAGGGAGAAGGTACAACCACGGCGGGCCAAGAAAATACGGGTTTCGCGCGATAAGAGGGCGGCGACGAGCAGCGCTTCTGCGCCATCGCTGGAAGAACTTCTGGCGTTTGAACGTCTGCTTTCCGATCTTTCCGCCCGCTTTGCGAACGTTGCCGTTGACCAGGTCGTCGCGGAAATCGAAGCCGCGTTGGAGCGACTCCTAAAATTTATCGGCTTCGACCGCAGCGCCTTTGCCGAGGTCATCGACGGCGACAAGCAATGCATTCTATGCTCGGCAGCCGCGGAAGGCGTGAAGGCACCTTTGCGAGGCCCAATACCGGCTCACTTCAATTGGTTTACCGGCCAGCTTCTTTCTGGACGCACCGTCGTCATTCGATCACACGAGGACATCCCGCCGGAGGAAGCCGCCGCAGCCGAATACTATCGTCGCGTTGGTATTCGCTCCCAGCTTCTCGTTCCGCTGTCTGTTGGTAGTCGTGTCGTCGCCACGGTCGGCTTTGGCGCGTTCCGCTCGACCCGAGAATGGCCAGACGAATTCATCGCGCGCGTGCGGGTCATTGGAGAAGTAATGGCGCAAGCACTCGTGCGTCAACGCTCGGAGGCGGCGCTTCGGGCGAGCGAGGCGCGGTGGCAGTCAATATTTGAGACATCGAGCATATGCATTTCGACGTTCGATCGAAACATGCGCTACATAGAAACAAATCCGGCGTTTCGCGCCACACTCGGCTATGCGGAAGAGGAGTTGCGACAGCTCACACCTTTGGACATCACCGCCGGGAGTGATCGCGAGAGGGCTGAGGTCCGGCTCGCCGAACTCCAGCAGGGAAAGATCGATCGTTACGCGGCCGTGGAACAATACCGTCGTAAGGACGGCATGAGTCATTTGGGGCCATATTTCTGTGGCGCGGGCGCCGGAATCCAGATCAGAAATGTTTATCGGAACGATGATCGATATTACCGAGAGCAAACGCGCGCAGGATAAATTGCGCGCGATGCAGGCGGAGCTTGCTCGGGTCACCAGCCTGACCGCAGCGGGGCAGATGGCCGCTTCGATGGCGCATGAAATCAAGCAACCGCTGGCGACTATCGCATTGGGCTGTAGCGCGGGCTTGCGCTGGCTGGCAAAACAGCCGCCCAGTCTTGCGGAAGTGCGGGCGGATCTAAACCGGATCGCCGATGCGAGCGATCGGGCGAGTCAGGTGATCGAGGGCATTCGTTCGATGTTCAAGAACGATAGCCGGGAAAAGGCGTTGCTGGACGTCAACGAGGTGATCCTCGAGGTCATGGCGCTGCTGCGTTCCGAACTGCAAAATCGTCAAATTGCGGTCCAGGACGAGCTCAGCCCGAAACTGCCGCCGGTTCTGGCGGATGCGCTCCAATTGCAGCAGGTCATCGTCAATCTTGTTACCAATGCGTTGGAAGCGATGGATGCCGTCAATGATGGTGCGCGGACGCTACGGGTGAAATCGGCGATCAGCAAATCCGACGGCGTGTTGATTACTGTGGAAGACTCCGGGCCTGGTATTGATCCGGAAAACGTGGACCGCATCTTTCATCCGTTCTTCACGACGAAGTCGCAGGGCATGGGGATGGGTCTGTCGATTTGCCGATCCATTGTCGAGGCCCACAATGGGTATCTCTCGGCACGTTCCGCCCTTCCTCGAGGATCAGTCTTTCAGATTTCGTTGCCGGCTGGAGTTATTGTTGGCGCCGGCTGATTGCGTGCCCGATGTCGCCTTCCGGTCAATCGCGCCGGTTTCCCGAAAATCGCAGATAGGCAATTCGGTGTATGCCGACAACGATCGGAAGCGGACATGTCGCGACATTTCGGTCGATATCCGCGAGTGCCCGAAAGCGGACACCTGCGCGAATTGCAGGCAGCCACCGGGTGAGTACACGCTACAACTCTGCCGGCTTGCGTGGCGGCTATAGATTTTCGGTTCGAGACTCGTTGCGGGCTTCGATCGAGCGGCCGCCGACAAGGTTTGGAGCCACGATCATTACCGCGAATTAAGTTGTTATTATCTTTCTCTTGCCACGATTCTACTCCAGTAACCATGGGGGTTGCAGGTCCGGGGTGGTGGGGCTGCGGTGCTCAAGAAATCCTTCTGTCTTTTGGCGTTAGGCGCAGTTTGTCTTGCGTGTGCGGGGTGCGCCTCCCCGGGTCCGGCGGTTCCATCGTTCGCCGCCTTGCCCGGCAAAGGGAAATCGTACGACGCTTTCCGGCGGGACGATCAGTACTGCCAGGCTTCGGCCCAGCAGGCGATCGGGTACCAATCCCCCGGCGCGGCGGCCAATCAGGCCGCGCTTGGTACTGCCGCCGTCGGGACGGCGCTCGGGGCACTCGCCGGCGCGGCGATCGGATCCGCGGCGGGGCACGTGGGACAAGGGGCGGCGCTGGGCGCCGGGACCGGCTTGGTCGCTGGCAGTGTGGTGGGGGCAGGCAATGCCGACGCCGCCGGCGGCTCGTTGCAGGCGCGCTACGACACCGTCTACGCCCAATGCATGGCCGCCAAGGGCAATCGGGTAGGGGGACCGCCCGGCCCCGGCCCGGTCTATCCCTATCCGCCGCCTGCCTACGACTACTACGATCCGACCTGGTAGCAGCGCGTCTGCCGGAAGAGGTCGATCACGCTTCGCGCGTCATCGCAGCGCTCGGTCACAGCATCGAACATTGACGCCGGCCAACAGGGCTTCGACGTTTTTTTGGCTATGGGTTATGACGTCAGGCGCGCCGACATTGCCAGGTGGTGTCGTGAAAGTCACCGACTTTGCGTGGAAGTCGATAAACTCGTACTCGGCGAATAGCGATACGTTGGGCAGGGCAAGCCATTCGAGCCCGCCGCCAATCGTCCAGCCGGTGAAATTCACGTTGGCGAATTCGGACAGACCTGAGCTCGCGGGAATGGTGACGATCAAGTTGTCGCGCGTCCAGGCGCCGCCAGCTTTGCCATACAGAAATGCCTGCGGCAGCACGGTATAACCGGCCCGACCCGCCAAGGTCGCAAAGTTGCTGAGTGTTGTATTGTAGCTGAACCGTGGAAATGGCGGAATGACGTGGGTACTGTTGACCTTGCCCCAATCGTATTGTCCTTCAACGCCAACTATCCATTTCCCCACCTGATAGTCGCAGCCGGCCTGATCGCCTGCAACAAAAGCGCTTCCCTTGTCGCTGCCATAATCTTGAGGTGGGAGCGGGCGTCCCTGCCCAGTTCTTATGTCGGAAATTTTATCCCACGCTCCGCCAATATTTGCCCCGATGTAACAGCCGGTCCAGCTCCATGCCGACACCGGCAGCGCAGGCGTGGCCTTGAGCGCCCTCAGCGCCATGTTGGAAGTAGGAGCGGGTGCTGTGGCGAACTTCCAGTTTACACCGGCCCGGACGAAGTCCTCGGTGAGGCTTACGTTGCGGCTGACGACAGTTGAATTGCCTACGATCACAGGCGGATTGATGAAGAGGCCCGTGCCGAAATTGGCATGCAGGTACTCTACCTTCAAAGTGAAAGTCCTGGCGGGATCAGCCCAAACCACCCACTCGCCGCCAAGGCCGGCAGTCCATCCGATTCGGGTCTGCGAATCCGAGACGCAAAACAGTGAAGTGCAGACGCTTAGCCCGACGTTGGCGACGGCGGCACCACCGGTTCCGTAGACAAGCAACCGGCCCCAGGTCAGGCCGACGCGGCCGCGCAGCGTGTCCATCCAATCTTCTTTGATCGAATTCGTCGCTCGCACGTTGAAGGGCGGGACGTCGTGTGCGCTGCCTCGGCCATTGGTCCAGGAGAAATCGTCCTCAATGCCCAACACCACATTGGCGATCTGGTAGTTGCAGCCGACCGTGCCGCCGATCAGCGCGCCGCCCACATCAAAGGGATTGGTGATCGGAAGGCCGGCGAGAGCCGGTCTTGCCGACGAAGCCGCGTGGACTCGGCTCTCTCCCCACCCGCCGCCATTCTCGATGCCGAGATAGCAGCCGGTCCAGCTATAGATCGGCGGCGCGTGAGGCGGAGCCTTGAGCAGCAAGTCCGCTGCGCCAGCGGGACTCAAGCGTGCGACGATGAGGAACGCCGAAAGGACGGCCCACCCAAGCAACCTGCGCGTCACGACCATATCCAAAGGCGGCGACCAAGAGCCGCTGGTTGCATACTCGCAGACCCTGTATCTATCCGCGAGTCAAAAGCGGCTGTGCCGGCGCTTTCTTCGCGCAACCGTTGCAGCCGGATCACATTTTCCGAATGGTCAGCCGGCTCACGCCAACGCCTGCGCCACCAAAAATCCCGAGCCGCCGCCGAGGCCCGGGCCCGGATGGGTCGAGGCACCGATGTGGTGAAGGCGCGCGACTGGCGTGCGGTGGTTGACCGAGCCGCGGAACGGGCGCCAGAGGAAGAACTGGTCGATGCCGCAGAACCCGCCATAGGGATCGCCACCGACGAGATTGACGTTGAGCGCTTCGAGATCGGCGGGCGAATACGCTTTGCGCGCCATGACCCCGTCGTGGAAATTATCGATGTGCGAAGCGAGGATCGCCTCGATGCGGTCGGCGTATTTCTCGCGCACCGCCTCGGTCCAATGTCCATCCGCCGGCGGCGCGATCTCGCCGGCCGCGTCGCCCTTGATGAAGCGCGGCGCTTCCGGGAGCTGCAGCCACAGGATCGAGCGGCCTTCCGGGCAGCGGCTCGGATCGAGCGCGGCGGGCTGGCCGAGGCAGATGGTCGGCACCGCCGGCAGCATGCCGCGCTCCGCCTCGTTCACCGCCTTGGACACGCCGTCGAGACCCGGCGTGAGGTGAATGAGCGCGACCGCGTCGAGCGCCGGCGTCTTCCATTTCGGCGGCGTCCGCAGTGCGTAATGGATCTGCATGTTGCCTTTGCCGTAGCGGTACTGCGCCACCGCATCGGCGACGCCGGCCGGAAGCTTCGCGTCGGCGAGGAACCGTCCGTAGAGCTGGTTGGGCGTGACCGAACAGATGACGCCCGCCGTCGCCTCGAAGTCGCGGCCGTCGGCGAGCCGCACGCCGCGGGCGGCGCCCTTGTCGTCGAGCAGGACTCGGTCGGCGTCGGCGCCGAGGAGAATCTCGCCGCCCTGGTCGCGGATCAGGCGGTCGAACGCGGCCAGCGCCTGGCCCGCGCCGCCTTTGACGATCGGCGCGCCCGCGGCTTCGAGGGCGAACGCGATGACCTTGGCCATCTGGCCCGAATAGGCGCTTTCGGGCCCGAGCCCGGCGTGCAGCACCCAGGGCGCGAACAGCGCGTGGATCAACTCGGAACGATAGCGCGTCTCGAGCCAGCCGCGCGCGGTGCCCAGCGCCTCGCCAAAGAAAGCCGCGAGCCCGCGAAGGCCACGCCGCCATGCCTCGCGCGCAACGATCTTGAGCGTCGCGTTCGACCACAGCGAGCCGCCCAGCAGCGCGAAGAGAAAGGGCGCGTCGGCACCGACGCGGTCGAGGTCGGCGGCGAAGCGCGCACCGTCACCAGGAGCGAGCTTGTCGAAAGCGGCAACGTTCGCGTGGCGGTGCATGGACAGGATGGCGTGCCGCCCGTCAGGCAGCAGCACCGCCGTTGGCGTCGCCGTGTGCGCGAAGGCGAGCCCGCGCTTCTCCAGTTCGGGGCCGATCTCGGCGTAGCCCGGTGACGTCAGGAACAGGACGAACGTCGTCGCCATGACGTCGTGGACAAAGCCGGGCGCGGTGATCTCCTCGGTGCGGATGCAGCCGCCGATGCGGTCGTTGCGCTCGAGCACGAGGACCTTGCGGCCCTGGCGACCGAGCAGCGCAGCGGCGACGAGCGCGTTGATCCCGCTTCCGACGATGACGTAGTCGGCGCCCGCCATGGCGCAGGCGGAGCGTCAGTGCCGCGGCACGAGCGCGAGCACCCGCAACGGGCTGCCGGTGCCTTTGACGATCTTCAGCGGCGCGGCGATCAGGATCGCGCCCTTGGGCGGCAGCCGGTCGAGGTTGCAGAGGCTGGCGAGGCCGTAGCGGTTGGCCTGGTGCATGAAGGTGTGCGCCGGGAAGGGCGGGTCCATGCCGCCCGCCGAGCCGGCGTCGGTGCCGACCGTCTCCGAGCCCCAGCCCATGACGCCCTTGGCGATCAGATAATGGATCGTTTCCGCGGTCGGGCCAGGTGAGTGCGGCCCCTTGTCATCGACATTGAGGAATTTGGCTTCACTGTTGTTGCGCTTGTACCAGTCGGTGCGCATCAGCACCCAGGAGTTGGGCGGGACGTCGCCGTGCGTCTTCTCCCAGGCCTTCACGCCGTCGACGGTGAGCAGAAAATCGTGGTTTTTCGCGGCTTCGCCGGAACAATCGATGACACAGGCCGGCCCCACGAAATTCTTGGCCGGAATGGTGTCGGTGGTGTTGTTCGGATGGTCCTTGCCGCTGATCCAGTGCACCGGCGCGTCGAAATGCGTACCGGAATGCTCACCGAGCTTCAGCCAGTTCCACGCCCAGAACGGCCCGTCCTTGTCGTAATGCGAGATCGCATGGATCTCGATCGGAGGGGTATTCTTGCCGATCTCCGGCGGCAGCTTGATCAACGGCGTGTCGGGCCCGAGCGGCGCGGAAAGGTCCACCACTTCGACGGCGCCGGAAGCAAGCGCCGACGCGAGTTGTCCGAGAAGCTGCGTGCCGTCCATATCGCTCACCTTCGCTGGTCGCGGCGTTTCCTGGTCCGCAATGGAGATCGAACGGAGACTACTAGCCGAAAAGCGCACCAGGGGGAACATCGCGGCCGCGCCGGCCGGCTGAATTTATTTAGGCTTGAAGTATCGGCCGGCGTGGAGCCACAGTACGGGGCATGCGGTACGACGCGGCGGTCATCGGCGCGGGGGTCAACGGGCTTGCCGCCGCCGTGCATCTCTCCGCCAAGGGCTGGAAGGTCGCGGTCCTTGAGCGCGCGGCGGTCGCAGGCGGCGCGGTCAAGACCGCCGAGGTCACGCTGCCGGGTTTCCGCCACGACCTCTACGCGATGAATCTCAGCCTGTTCGCCGGCTCGCCGTTTTTTGCCGCCCACAAGGAGCGGCTGATCAAGGCCGGTGTTGAATTCGCGCCGGCAGCGCGAAGTTTTGCCACCGCGTTTCCCGACGGCACCTGGCTTGGCGTCGAAACCGACCTCGAGGCGACTGCCGGCCGCATTGCCGCGCAAAATCCGACCGATGCGCAACGCTGGCGGGAAATGGCCGCAGCGTTCGACGGCGACGCACCGCATATTTTTGCGCTGCTCGCTTCGCCGATGCCGTCGATTACGGCGCTGCGCGCGAGCTTCGGCGCCTGGCGCGCCGGCGGCGCCGCGCTACTCGCCCGGCTCGCGCGGCTCGTGCTCGCCTCGCCGCGCAATTGGCTCGACGAAAACTTTTCCAGCGAGAAGCTCAAGGTGATGATGGGCGCCTGGGGCATGCACCTCGATTTCGCGCCCGACATCGCTGGCGGGGCACTGTTTCCATATCTCGAATCGATGGCCAATCAGAAATTCGGCATGGTGATCGGCAAGGGCGGCGCCGATACGATCATCGCGGCCATGGTGCGCGCGCTCGAAGCGGCGGGAGGCGAAGTAAGGCTCGGAGCGGAAGCGGTCCGGGTGCTGACGGCGAGCGGCGGCGCGAGCGCGGTCGAACTCGCCGACGGGCAACGCATCGAGGCAAGCCGCGCCATCATCGCCAATCTCAACCCGCGGGTGCTTTCGCGCCTGCTCGCGCCGCCGCCTCCCGCGCACGCGCAGATGGCGCGGCTGCGCCCGGGCCCGGGCACGATGATGGTGCATCTTGCTCTCTCCGATTTGCCGGACTGGGCCGCCGGGCCCGCGCTCAAATCCTTCGCCTATGTGCACCTCGCGCCGTCGTTCGCCGCCATGGCGAAGGCCTATACCGAGGCGCTCGCCGGCATGCTGCCCGTGGAGCCGGTGCTCGTGGTCGGACAGCCGACCGCCATCGATCCAGGCCGCGCGCCGCCGGGAAAGCACGTTCTGTGGGTCCAGGTGCGGGTGTTGCCGGCGAAGATTGACGGTGACGCCGCCGGCCGCATCGCCGCCACGAATTGGAACTCCGCCAAGGAAGCCTACGCCGACCGCGTCGTTGATCTGATCGAACGTTATGCTCCAGGATTCCGCGCCAAGGTCCTGGCCCGCACGGTGCTCTCGCCCCACGACCTCGAGCGCGACAATCCCAATCTCGTCGGCGGCGACAGTCTTTCCGGCAGCCACCACCTCGACCAGAACTTCCTGTTCCGGCCCGCATTCGGCTTTTCGCGATACCGAACGGCGGTTCCACGCCTCTACATGGTGGGCGCCTCGACCTGGCCGGGTGCCGGAACCGGCGCGGGCTCCGGTTTCATGCTGGCGAAGATCCTGGCCGGCTCGTGACGGCCATGCCGCCGCAAGCGGAACGATTGTGTGATCAAAGCAACCGGGCGGGCGCAAAATACTTGACACCTAAACTATTTCTCCCAATGTAAGGGGACCAAGGCGCGGGACGAGGCGCATGCGAATAACCTGCATCGGCGGCGGTCCGGCGGGGCTCTACTTGGCCCTGCTGATGAAGAAACGCAATCCGGCCTATGACATCAGCGTGCTGGAGCGGAACCGGCCCTACGACACTTTCGGCTGGGGCGTCGTGTTCTCCGATCAGACGCTCGGCAATCTGCGCACGGCGGACGCGGAGACCTACGAGCAGATCACCGGTTCGTTCAGCCGCTGGGACGACATCGACGTCCACTTCAAGGGCCGCACCATCACCTCGGGCGGCCATGGCTTTTCCGGCATCGGCCGCAGGCATCTTCTCAACATCCTGCAGGCGCGCTGCGAGGCGCTCGGCGTCAGGCTCGTGTTCGAGAAGGAGGTGCGCAACGAAGAGGCTTTGGACGCCGATCTGATCGTCGCCTCCGACGGCATCAACAGCTTCATCCGCAACAAATACGCCGCCGCCTTCGAGCCCGACATCGAGGTCGGCAAGTGCCGGTTCGTCTGGCTCGGAACGCGCAAACTTTTCGACGCCTTCACCTTCGCCTTCGAGGAGACCAACCACGGCTGGTTCCAGGCGCACGCCTACAAGTTCGACCGCGACACCTCGACCTTCATCGTCGAAGACCCCGGAGGACGTGTGGCTGCAAGTCCGGCCTCGGCCGGATGAGCACCGAGGAATCGATCGCCTTCTGCGAGAACCTGTTCGCCAAATACCTCGACGGCCACGAGCTGATGTCGAACGCCACTCACCTGCGCGGCTCGGCGCAGTGGCTCAAGTTCCCGCGGGTCGTGTGCAAGACCTGGGTGCACCACAACGGGCGCGTCCCCGTCGTGCTGATGGGCGACGCCGCTCACACCGCGCACTTCTCGATCGGCTCGGGCACCAAGCTCGCTTTGGAAGACGCCATCGAGCTCGCCGATTGCCTGCAGGCCGCGAGCGGCAAGGCAAAAGCCGACATGCTCGATGTGCTCAAGGCCTATGAGCAGACGCGCTCGGTCGAAGTGCTCAAGATCCAGAACGCCGCCCGCAACTCCACGCACTGGTTCGAGAACGTCAAACGCTACACGCATTTCGAGGCGGAGCAGTTCGCCTACAGCCTGCTCACCCGCTCGCAGCGCATCTCCCACGAGAATCTGCGCCTGCGCGACAAGAAATACGTGGAAGGCGTCGAGATCTGGATGGCGCAGAAGAGCGGCATCAACGGCCGGGCCGTGGCGCCGATGTTTACGCCGTTCCGCATGCGCGGCCTCACCCTGTCAAACCGCGTCGTCGTATCGCCCATGGCGCAGTATTCGTGCGCCGACGGCACGCCGGACGATTATTACCTCGTGCATATCGGCAGCCGCGCCCACGGCGGCGCGGGCCTCGTCTTCACCGAGATGACCTGCGTCTCCGCCGACGCGCGCATCTCGCCGGGCTGCGCCGGCCTCTACAAGGACACGCACAGACCGGCGTGGAAGCGCATCGTCGACTACGTGCACACCCGCACGGAAGCGGCGATCGGCATCCAGTTGGGCCATGCCGGTCCCAAGGGCTCGACGCAGCTCGGCTGGCAGGAGGCGGACGAGCCTTTGCCGGACGGCAATTGGCCGCTGATCGCGCCTTCAAGCGTCGCCTACGGGCCGCGCAACCAGGTGCCGCGGGCGATGACGCGGGACGACCTCGAGCGCGTCAAGGGCGACTTCGTGCGCGCGGCGGCGTGGGCCAACGAGTGCGGGTTCGATTGGCTGGAGCTCCACTGTGCTCACGGCTATCTGCTTTCCGCTTTCATCTCGCCGCTCACCAATCGGCGCACCGACGAATATGGCGGGTCGCTGCACAACCGCTGCCGCTATCCGCTGGAAGTGTTTGCCGCGATGCGCGCGGTGTGGCCGGCCGAAAAGCCGACCTCGGTGCGCATCTCAGCGCACGATTGGGCGCCCGGCGGCAACACGCCGGAGGACGCCGTCGAGATCGCCGAGCTGTTCAAGGATGCCGGCGCCGACATGATCGATGTCTCGTCCGGCCAGACGACGCGGGCCGCCCAGCCGATGTACGGCCGCATGTACCAGACCCCGTTCGCCGACCGCATCCGCAACGAAGTGGGCATAGCGACCATCGCCGTCGGCGCGATCTTCGAGCCCGACCACGTGAACAGCATCATCGCCGCCGGCCGCGCCGACCTCGCCGCGCTGGCCCGTCCGCATCTCGCCGACCCGTACTGGACGCTGCACGCGGCCGCCCAGCTCGGCTACCGCGACATGCCGTGGCCGCAGCAATATCTCGCCGGCCGCGACCAGCTCTACCGCAACATCGAGCGCGCCGCGCAGCTGCAGGAAAGACCCGAGGCCAATGGCTAGCAGCCTCGAGGGCCGACACGCCGTCGTCACCGGCGGCGGGCGCGGTATCGGCGCGGCCGTCGCCGAGGCGCTCGCCGGCGCTGGGGCGCGGCTCACCGTCATGGGCCGCAGCCGCGACGCGCTTGAAGCCGAGGCCGAAAAGCTCTCCGCGCAACGCGCCGGCGCAGGCGATCGAGATCGACGTGGCCGAGCCCGCCTCCGTGCAGCGCGCCTTCGCGCGCGCCGAGCAGGAATTCGGTCCGGCAGCGATCCTGATCAACAACGCCGGCCAGGCGGCGAGCGCGCCGTTCCAGAAGACCGACATGGCGCTGTGGCAGCGGATGCTCGACGTGAACCTGACCGGCACGTTTCTGTGCGCGCAGGCGGCGCTGGCCGGGATGCTGCACGCCGGATACGGCCGCATCGTCAACATCGCCAGCATCGCCGGGCTCGCCGGCGCCCCCTACGTCGCCGCCTATTGCGCGGCCAAGCACGGCGTCGTCGGGCTCACGCGGGCGCTCGCGCTCGAATTCGCGCGCAAGAACATCACGGTGAACGCGGTCTGCCCGGCCTATACCGAGACCGACATGGTCGGCGCCGCCGTCGCCAACATCGTCGCCAAGACCGGCCGCAGCGCCGATGAGGCGCGCGCCGAGCTGGTGCGGCGCAATCCGCAGGGCCGCCTGATGCAGCCCCAGGAAGTGGCCAACACCGTGCTGTGGCTGTGCTTGCCGGGAAGCGAAGCGATCACCGGCCAGGCGATTTCCGTCTCGGGGGGAGAAGTGATGTGAGAACGCGCAAAGCGGTGCGGGCCAGGGCGACCGCCTTTGAGCAGAACGATCTGGAGACGCGGGTCAACGATCAGCATCACCAGGCATTGAAGCTGTGGCTGCGGCTCTTGGCCTGCACCAACAAGATCGAAGGTGAAATTCGCGGCCGGCTGCGCAGCAAGTTCGACACCACGCTGCCGCGTTTCGATCTGATGGCGCAGCTCGAGCGCAATCCCGCCGGGCTGAAGATGAACGAGCTGTCGGCGCGCCTGATGGTGACCGGCGGCAACGTCACCGGCATCACCGATCAGCTGGAGAAGGAAGGTTTGGTCGTGCGGGTTTCCGACCCCAGCGACCGCCGCGCCTATACGGTGAAGCTGACGCCGGCGGGCCGCTGGGTGTTCGCCAAGATGGCGGCAGTTCACGAGCAATGGGTCGTCGACCTGTTCGCGGGATTGAACGCCGCCGAAAAGGAGCAGACCTATCGCCTGCTCGCCAAGCTCAAGCTCGGGCTGCAGCGTCCCGGCCTCGTGTCGCCGAACGACAAGGGGGAGGAGAAGCGCAATGGACGGTGAGATGAATGCGGCGCTCGCCGCCGGCAACCGTGCGCCGATCGCCGGGTACCAGGCGAAGCATTTCATCTGGGAAGTCGCCGGCAAGGTGGCGACGGTGACGCTCAACCGTCCGGAGCGGAAGAATCCGCTGACCTTCGAATCCTATGCCGAGCTCCGGGACGTGTTCCGGCGCATTGAAGAATGCTCCCGACGTCAGCAGCGTCGTCATCCAGGGCGCGGGCGAGAATTTCTGCTCCGGCGGCGACGTGCACGAGATCATCGGGCCGCTGACCAAGCTCGACATGCCGGGCCTCATCACCTTCACCACCATGACCGGCGACGTCGTGAAGGCGATGCGCGCCTGTCCGCAGCCGATCGTTGCCGCCATCGACGGCATCTGCGCCGGCGCCGGTGCGATCATCGCCATGGCGTCCGACCTGCGCGTCGGCACGACCCGCAGCAAGGTCGCGTTCCTCTTTACCCGCGTCGGACTTGCCGGCTGCGACATGGGCGCGTGCAGCATCCTGCCGCGGATCATCGGCCAGGGGCGCGCCTCGGATCTGCTGTACACCGGCCGGGCGATGAGCGCGGAGGAGGCGTACGCCTGGGGATTCTACAATCGGCTCTGCGCGCCCGAGGCGCTGCGCGGCGAAGCCATGGCGCTCGCCGCCGAGCTCGCCAACGGGCCGTCGTTCGCCCACGGTGTCACCAAGCGGATGCTGCATCAGGAATGGGCGATGGGCGTGGATGAAGCCATCGACGCCGAGGCGCAGGCGCAGGCGGTCTGCATGATGACGCAGGACTTCCGCCGTGCCTATCATGCCTTCGTGGCGAAGCAGAAGCCGCGCTTCGAAGGCAACTGAAAATCGAAGGGGGCAGGGGACAGGCGGGCCGGGCATCTTCGTGCAGATCGCGTCGCGCCCGCTTTCCGATCGCCATGAGCGACAAAAGTTATCTCGACTGGCCGTTCTTCGAGGAACGGCACCGCAAGCTCGAGCGCGAGCTCGACGCCTGGGCCGCTGCCAACGTTGCTCACCACCACGACAGCGACGTGGACGCTGCCTGCCGCACGCTGGTCGGCAAGCTCGGCGCCGCCGGCTGGCCGCGCCACGCGATCGGCGGCACTGCCTATGGCGGCGTTTCCGACGTGATCGACACGCGCGCGATCTGCCTTATCCGCGAGACGCTGGCGCGCCATTCCGGCCTCGCTGATTTCGCCTTCGCCATGCAGGGCCTGGGCTCGGGCGCGATCACCCTCTACGGCACGGAGGAGCAGAAACGCGCCTATCTGCCGCGTGCCGCGTCGGGCGAGGCGATCGCGGCGTTCGCCCTCTCCGAGCCGGACGCCGGATCGGACGTGGCAGCGCTCAGCTGCGCCGCCCGCGAGGACGGCGACGCCTATGTGCTCAACGGCGAGAAGACCTGGATCTCCAACGGCGGCATCGCCGATTTTTACGTCGTGTTCGCCCGCACCGGCGAGGGCGAAGGCAGCCGCGGCATCTCCGCCTTCATCGTCGATGCCGGCGTGCCGGGATTCATCATCGCCGAGCGTATCGAAGTGATCGCGCCGCATCCGCTCGCGCGGCTCAAGTTCACCGAGCTGCCGCATCCCGAAATCGCGGCTGCTCGGCGCCGCCGGCGAGGGTTTCAAGATCGCCATGCGCAACCTCGACGTCTTCCGCACGTCCGTCGCGGCGGCGGCGCTCGGCTTCGCGCGGCGCGCGCTCGACGAGGCGCTCAACGCGCGCGACCACGCGCGGCATGTTCAGGCAGACGCTCGCCGATTTCCAGCTCACCCAGGCGAAGCTCGCGCAGATGGCGACCGCGGTGGATGCTTCCGCGCTCCTCACCTACCGCGCCGCCTGGCTGCGCGACCAGGGCAAGACCGTCACGCGCGAGGCGGCGATGGCGAAATTGACCGCAACCGAGGAGGCGCAGCGCGTGATCGATGCGGCGGTGCAGATGTGGGGCGGACTGGGCCTCGTCAGCGGGCAGCCGGTCGAGCAGCTCTATCGCGAGATCCGCGCGCTGCGCATCTATGAGGGCGCGAGCGAGGTGCAGCAATTGATCGTCGCGCGCGAGCTGCTGCGCGAGGCGAAAGCTTCACAAGCCGCGGCGTCCGTCCGATGAGCCAGGAAATTCGATGACCAAACAGCATCGGCCGGAAAGCGGATCGGCCGAACAGAAAGGAAATCCGAGTATGGAGATACTGCAACCGCCGAACTGGCCGCGGCCGAACGGCTTTTCCAACGGCATCGCCGCGCGCGGCCGGCTCATCTTCATTGCCGGACAGATCGGCTGGGACGAGCACTGCCGCATCCAGAGCAGCGATTTCAGCGAACAGGTGCGCCAGGCCTTGAAGAACATCATTGCCGTGCTCGCGGCGAGCGACGGCAAGCCCGAGCACATCGTGCGCATGACCTGGTACGTGACCAGCAAGCGCGAGTATCTCGCTTCCTACAAGAGCATCGGCAAGGTCTACCGCGAGCTGATAGGCCGGCATTATCCGGCCATGACCGCGGTCGAGGTGGCGGCCCTGGTCGAGGACGAGGCCAAGGTGGAGATCGAGGCGACCGCGGTCATCCCCGACTAGGATGTCATGCCATCAAGGGCAGATTCCGATCAGATTGACCCGTCATTGCGAGCGTAGCGAAGCAATCCGGCGTTGGCGCGCGAAGTACTGGATTGCTTCGTTGCCCGTTCGGGCTCCTCGCAATGACGGCACTGTTTCAGTTCGATCGGGACCCGCTCTAAACGGAGCGACCCCTCACAAAGTCCGTCAGACCTGTCGCGAGGCGGTCGAAGATCAAACGCACGCGCCGGGTGGCCTTTAAATCCTCGTGCATGGCGAGCCAGACTTCCAGCGCGTACTGGATCGCGTTCGGCAGCACGGCGACGAGCTCCGGCGTGCGCCGTGCGATGTTTTCCTGGCAGCCGCCGATGCCGATGCCGGCACGCAGCGCCGCGAGCTGAGCGAGGTCGCTGTCGCAGCGGAAGCGGAAATCCTCGCGATGCAGCCGCTGGGCGAAGTCTCCGGCGCCGCGGAAGGAAGAATTGTCGCGGTCGAAGCCGATCACGCAATGGTTTTTCAGGTCGGCGAGCGAGCGCGGCTCGCCGAAGCGGGCGAGATAGTCGCGATGGGCATAGAGCCTGATGCGCGAGGCGCCGATGCGCCGCGCAATGAGGGCGCTTTGCGTCGGCCGCACCATGCGCACGGCGATATCGGCGTCGCGCCGCGCGAGGTCCTCGTTGCGGTTGGTGAGCGCAAGCTCGATCGCGATACCGGGATGCTCGGCATGGAACGCGGCGAGGATCGGCGGCAGCACCTCGCAGCCGACGACGTGGCTCGCGGTCACCCGCACGACGCCGCGGTCGGCCGCAGCCTCGCCCGAGGCGGTGCGCGCCAGCGCCGCCGCGGCCGCCGCCATCGCTTCAGCGTGCGGCGCCAAGGCGAGCGCCGCCGGCGTGGCGCAAGGCCGCGGGGCGAGCGCGCGAACAATGCCGACCCAGCGCCGCCTCGAGCGCGTCGATGTGGCGTCCGACCGTCGGTTGGCTCAGGCCAAGCCGCCGCGCCGCGCCGGACAGGCGCCGTCGCGCGCCACCTCGACGAAGGTGCGCAGCTCGTCCCAGTTTGGCGGGCGCCGAGCGGTCATACATTATCGTATAGCCGCACGACAAAAATATGCAATTTCGTTTATCGACCGGCGAGCCTACCTCAAGAATGCGACGCGACCCCACGGCTCGCTCGCCGTTGGCCAGGAGGCTTCCGTGCTGGCACCCAGTCCGCCGATCGATTCACGCGTGTCGCCTACGCCCGCGCGAGGTTTCGTTACCGGCGGCGCACGCATGCTGCTCCGGCTCGAAGGCTTCGCCGCCTTTGCCGCGGCCGTCGCGTTCTACGCGCAGGCGGGGTTCTCATGGCCGGTTGCCGCGTTTTTCTTCCTCGCGCCCGACCTCGCCATGCTCGCCTACCTCGCCGGGCCGCGCGCCGGCGCCATCGCCTACAACCTCGCGCACACCTATGCACTGGCGTTGGCGCTCACGCTCGCCGGGTTTTCTTGGCGGCGTGCCGGCGGCGGCGGCGGGCGGATTGATCTGGATCGCCCATATCGGGTTCGATCGCGCCCTCGGCTACGGCCTGAAATATTCGTCCGGGTTCGGCGACACCCATCTCGGCCGCATCGGCCGACGCTGAAAGCCGCGCTCACGCGCAAAGGAGAACGTCATGCGCATTCACGCTATCGAGACCGGCCGCGTTCGTATCAAGCAGGCGCAGATCGAAGGCCGCGGCCACGGGACGTGGCGCCAGCTCCAGCCGATCCTCTCGTCCGAATGGGCCGACTGGTCGCGGGTCTATGCCTGGGCGATCGAGCATCCCGAGGGCGTGATCGTCGTCGATACCGGAGCGGCGGCGCATCTGAAATCGCTGCCGCGCTGGCATCCGTATTTTCGATTTGCCGTCCGCTTCGACATCGAGCCAGAGCAGGAAGTGGGCCCGCAACTGCGAGGGCTCGGCATCGGCGCCCGCGACGTGAAGACCGTGGTGCTCACCCACCTGCATATCGACCACGACGGCGGCCTCGCGCATTTTCCCCATAGCCGCATCCTCGCCAGCGCCGGCGAAATCGCCCGCACGTCGGGTATCGCCGGCGCCATGCTCGGCTACCTGCCGAAGCGATGGCCGAAGTGGTTTGCGCCCGAACCGCTGGCCTGGCAGCCGACCGCCTGCGGGCCGTTCGCCAGCAGTGCGCCGATATCGGCGGCGGGAGACGTCATCGCCGTGCCGACCCCGGGCCATACGCCGAACCACCTTTCGGTCGTCGTGCGCGACGGCGACCATGAGATCATGCTGGCGGGCGACGCCTCGTACCTTGAATCGACGATGCTGAGCGGCACGGTCGACGGCGTCAGCCCCGATGAGACCGTTGCGGCCGCGACGCTCGCGCGCATCCGCGAATTCTGTTCGCAGCGTCCGGTCGTGTACCTGCCGGCGCACGATCCGCACGCGGCGCAAAGGCTTCGCCAAAGCCGCAGCGTCGGCGCGCCGGCGTCCGGACGCGCGCTTGCAAGCGTGGCAAGCTGAAGCGCGCTCCCCTATGATCGATGCCGGCGCGTGGCGGCGCGCGGGCGCAGCGGAGGGCCTCCATCCTTGACCCCGACGATCTTTCTGCTGCTGGCCGGCTTGATGGGAGCGGGCGGCATCATGCTTGCCGCCGCCGGCGCGCATGCCCACGCTGCGGCGGCGACAGGCGCCAGCGCCGGCTACATGCTGCTCTTTCACGCCGCTGCTGTGGTCGGAGGCGCTGCGCTTCTGCTGCAGGGCGTCGTATGGCGGCCGCTCTTGATCCTCGCGCTTGCCGGCTGGGTTCTCGGCGCCGCGCTGTTTTCCGGCGACCTTGCCTTGCGGGCGTTCACGGGGCACCGGCTGTTCGCCATGGCGGCGCCTGCCGGCGGCATCATCCTCATCGCTGCGTGGCTCGCGCTCGCCGCCGCCGCACTAGCTGCTCTCTGGCGCGGCTAGCCGTCGGCGCTGCGGCGCGATGGTTGCTGCGCGCCAGGAACCGGCATGATAGGGAACGGGCGAGCCTCCGAAGACGCAGAGGAGAGAGACCATGCGCGCTCGCGCCATCGTCCTTGCCGGTGCATTCGCCCTGTCGGCGGCGCTGCCAGCGGCCGCGCAGCAGACGATCCGGATCGGCGAACTCAACAGCTACAAGGCCCAGCCCGCCTTCCTCGACCCGTACAAGAAAGGCTGGGAGATGGCGATCGAGGAGATCAACAGCGCCGGCGGCGTGCTCGGCAAGAAGCTTGAGATCGTGTCGCGCGACGACGGCGCCAATCCCGGCGATGCCGTGCGCGTCGCGGAGGAATTGACCACCGGGGAGGGCGTCAACATCCTCTGCGGGACGTTCCTCTCCAATGTCGGCCTCGCGGTCACCGAGTTCGCCGGCAAGAAGAAGGTGTTCTTCCTCGCCGCCGAGCCGCTGACCGACAAGATCACCTGGCAGAACGGCAACCGCTATACGTTCCGCCTGCGGCCCTCGACCTATATGCAGGTGGCGATGCTGTTGCCTGACGCGCTCGCGACCAAGAAGAAGCGCTGGGCCCTGGTCTATCCCAATTTCGAGTACGGGCAGTCTGCCGCCGCCGCCTTCAAGGAGCTGATGAAAGCGCGGCAGCCGGACATCGAGTTCGTCACCGAGCAGGCGCCGCCGCTCGGCAAGATCGACGCCGGCGCGGTGGTGCAGGCGATCGACGACGCCAAGCCCGAAGGCATCTTCAGCGCGCTGTTCGCCGGCGACCTCATCAAGTTCGTGCGCGAGGGCGGCACCCGCGGCACGTTCAAGGACCGCGTCGTCGTCGACCTCCTCGGCGGCGAGCCGGAATATCTCGATCCGCTCAAGGACGAGGCGCCGGCCGGCTGGATCGTCACCGGCTATCCCTGGAACGAAATCGCGACGCCGGAGAACAAGGCGTTCGTCGCCGCCTATCAGAACCGCTATCACGACTATCCGCGCATGGGTTCGATCGTCGGCTATCTGACGATCAAGTCGCTGGCCGCCGGGATCGCCAAGGCGGGCGCGACCGACACCGAGAAGCTCGTCGACGCCTTCCGCGGCCTCAAGCTCGATGGCCCGTTCGGGCCGTTCGAATTCCGCGCCAGCGATCATCAGGCGACGCTCGGCGCCTTCGTCGGCAAGCTCGCGCTGAAGGACGGCCGCGGCACCATGGCCGACTTCAAATATGTGGACGGCGCAAGCGTGCTGCCTTCCGACGCCGAGGTGAAGAAGCTGCGACCGGCGGCGGATTGATCGGGCGCTCGCGTTCCGCAGTGTACGATGCGCCAGCGACGGGTGCAGGCTTTCGGTATTCGGGACTTATGCGGCGGCGAGTAAGCCAGCTTAGAGAGCGACGCTCTCGTCGTCCGGCTTGAGTAGTGTTCTCCGGCTGCGGGCCGTCACTAAGACTCAATATACTTGTGGAAAGACTTGGCATACCGTAGCCGAAATATTTGCGGTCACATCGGTTTAGGTCGTGTGGACAAACTTAATCCAGATTCGGATGCAGGCAAGCAGCACGAAGGCGGCGAAGCTCTCGATCAGCTTGTCGTAGCGGGTGGCGACACGGCGTGAGTTCTTCGCACGATTGAAGAAGCGCTCGATGCGATTGCGCAGGGCATAGAGGGCCTTGTCGACGGCATGCTGTATTTTCCGGGTTGCAGTGCTGGGGATTGCGGCTTCACCACCACGTTCCTCAATGTCGTTGCGGACGGCTTCGCTGTCGTAGCCCTTGTCACCGAGCATCTGTTCCGGATCGCAGTCGATCTCCTGCATCAAGGCCGGAAACGCGGTGACATCGTGTGCCTGCCCGGGCGTAATCACAACGCCGATCGGCAGACCCTCGGCATTGGTGCGGGCGTTGATTTTGGTTGAGAAGCCGCCACGCGAGCGACCGAGCGCGTTACGCTCGGCCCCCCTTTTCCACCGGCTGCGCAATGATGCGCACGGATGATGGTCGCATCGATCATCTGCAGCGCGGCGTCCGACACTCCGCTTCCCGCGAGCCCTTCCAGGATCACGTCCCAGACGCCACTGTCGGCCCACCGCCGAAACTGCCTAAAGATCGAATTCCAGTTGCCGAAGCCCTCCGGCAGGTCGCGCCATGGTGCGCCGGTTCGCATCAACCAAAACACCGCGTCGAGCACGCGGCGATGATTGCGTGGCGGCCGGCCGCCGCCGCGATGGATCAGGAACGGTTCGAAGTACGCCCACTCATCGTCGGTCATCAGTCCGCAAATCAAGGCTGCCCTCCGCAAAGAGCAGCCTTGAAATGAATTCGCAATTCTTGCGTCAATAGGTTTGTCCACCCGACCTAATCAAAAGCAATAGGACGAACGTGCCTGGACAAGGGTGATGGCTTCGATCAAGCTCATCCCAGGGGCGTTCCGGATTGACTTGGCGGCGTGCCGTTGAACGCCGTCCCGATATGTCGCGGGGGGCCAGATGCCATTCAAGGGGCCATATCCGACCAAGTTCAGCGGTAGCACGACCGCAATGGTGATCAGCCACACCACCTTCAGTGGTGGCGTCACCAATGCCGGCACGATCAGTTAAGGCGGCATCTCGGTCATCAGCGGCGCCTTCCTGAGCGGCGGGAACATCTTCGACAGCGGCGTCATCATCGGCGGCATCAAGGTCGACGCCAGCAGCAGGATCGTCGCCAGCGGCGGCACCGCCAATACCGCGATCACGGTGGCGAACACAGCGACGTTCGGCGGCGGCATCAATAATGCCGGCAAGCTGTCGGCTGTCTTCACAGGCATTTTCGTCAGCAGCGTATCGGTATTCACCGGCGGCATCACCAACAGCGGCACGATTTCCGCCGGGCATTCCCACGACGGCATTTTCGTCAGCAACACCTCGATCTTTTCGGGCGGCATTCGCAACGCCGCCAGTGGCAGGATTGCAGCAGGCGACAGCGGCATCGAGGTCAAGCTGGTGTCGACCTTCACGGGCGGCATCAGCAACGCTGGCACAATTACCTCGACAGGACGCGTCGGCATTTTTGTCGACAACGCCTCGCTCTTCTCCGGCGATATTAGCAACAGCGGCAGCGGCAGGATTGCGGCCGGGTCCACCGGCATCGAGGTCAAGCTGGTCACGACCTTCGCCGGGAGCATCAGTAACGCGGGCACGATTTCCGCGGGCGCTGACGGCATTTTCGTCGAAAACGCTTCGCTCTTCTTTGGCGACATCGTCAATAGCGGCGTCGGCAGAATTGCGGCCGGCTCCACCGGCATCGAGGTGAAGCTGGTCACTACCTTCACGGGCGACATCAGCAACGTCGGCAAGATCTCTGCGGGGGTCTCGGCTCGCGGCATTTTCGTAAGCGACGTATCGATCTTCGACGGCTCCGTTGCGAATACCGGTACGATCTCCTCGGATTTCAGCGCCATCAAAGCGCTCGACGTGACAGTCTTTTCAGGCGACATCGAAAACGACGGAACGCTGACGACCGCCCTTAACGGCGTTCTCCTCGAGGACATCAAGACGTTTGTCGGCGACATCAACAACAAGGGCACGATTTCCGCTGGATCGGGCGGTATTGTGATCGGCGGCTCCCAAATCGACGGCACACTCCCGGTCGCAACATTTGCCGGCAGCATCGTCAACAGCGGCACGATCGTCGCCAAGACCGGCGTCAGCATCCTCGACAGCACCATTGGGGGCGCGATCGTCGATGGCGGCAGGATTGTGGCGGCGAATTTCGGGGCGAATGGCGTCCTGGTCAGCGGTGGCGACGTTTTTGGCGGCGTGCAGATTGCCAGCCATGGCGCGATTTCCGCGTTCAGCGGCATCAAGGTGTTCGGCGCGACAGCGCTCGGCGGCATCACCAACAGCGGCACCGTGGTGGCCGGAAGGACCGGCGTCAATATTTCCGGCGTGACCACGCTTTCCGGCGGGATCATCAACCGCGGCACGATCACGGCAGGCACGGCGACCTTGGCCATGGGTATTGCCGTGACCCGGGTTAACGTCTTCGGGGACAGCAGCGCCGGCGGCGGCATCACCAACACCGGCACGATCTCGGCGGCGTTTAATGCGATCCAACTCCAATCAGTGGCCACTTTTGCCGGCGCCATTGTCAACAGCGCAAGGCTGGTGGCGGAGACCGGCATCCATTACGGCTTCTTCACGGTTTTCGGCGGTAGCGCGTCCGGCGGCATTACCAACACCGGCACGATCACTGCGTCGGACCGCGGCATTCTTCTTGCCGCAGGCGCTACTTTCACCGGGGCCGTTGCCAATACTAGCGTGATCGCGGCGCATGGCACCGGAATCGACATCGTACGTGTGCAGACGCTTTCCGGCGGCGTCAGCAACAGCGGTAAGATCACGGCGACCTCTGGGACCGGCATCGCGATCAGCAAGAGCAGCAGCGCCACGGTGCTCGGCAGCACCAGTGCCAGCGGCAGCGTCGTCAACAGCGGCACGATATCGGCGGCGAAGGGCATCGTCGTCCAGGCTGATACCATCGCCGGAGCCATCATCAACGCCAACGTGATCGTGGCGAAAGGTGATCCCTTCGCGCACAGCGACGGCATCGTCGTCCGCGGCGTAGGAACCTTCCTGGGCGGCCTCAGCAACAGGGGCTCGATCAGCGCCGGACATATCGGCATCGAATTCGGCAAGTCGACCACCAACGCGTTCGGCGTTGCGAGCGTCGTGGGCAGTATCGTCAATTCCGGCTCCATCACCGCTAAAACCGGCATCGCCCTGTTCGCGAGTACCATCAGCGGCGCGATCCTCGACAGCGGCAGCATCAAGGCGACGAGCCACGGCATCCTGATCGAACGCGCAAGCGAGGTCCTCTCGAGCAAGACCGCGATCGACATTGCCGGGCCGACCTTCACCGGCGGCATTTCCAACTCCGGCGTGGTCTCCGGCTCGGCCGGCATCTTGATCAAGAGCGCCCATTCGGTGAGCATCTTCGATGGGGGCGTCATCGTCGGCACCGGCGGCACGGCGATCGAATTCGCCGGCAGCGGCAACACGCTCACGCTCGGCGCCGGCTACAGCATCGGCGGTACCGTCGATCCTTCCGGCAAGAACACCTTCCAGCTCGGCGGGAGCGGCTCCGATACGTTCGATCTCAGCTCGATCGGGCCTCAATACCTCGGCTTCACCACCTTCAACGTGGTCGGCGGCACCTGGACGGTCACCAGCGCCAGCACCGCCCACTGGACCATCAAGAGCGGCTCACTGGAGGTTGCGAGCGGCGGCGAGCTGACCAGCACGACGGTCAGCAGCGGTGGCGTGCTGGTGATCGAATCCGGCGGCACCGCGAGCAGCAGCTTCGTCAAGGCGGGCGGCACGGAAATCATCGAGTCGGGCGCCATCGTGAGTGGCGCGATCATTTCGAACGGCGGCACGGTGGAGCTCGTCGGCGGTATCGCGCTGCCGCCCGGCGTCCAGCTCTCGGCGGGCGCCATCCTTGGGCTCGCCGGGGGTGCCTTCAGCGGTCTCACCGTCAGCAGCGGCCACACCGTCAAAATCCTCTCCGGCGGCACCGATCTCGGCGCGATCGTCAGCGGCGGGGGCACGCTCATCGTCGGCGCCGGCGGCACCGACAGCGGGGCGACGATCCGCAAGGGTGGCGTCGAAATCGTTTCCGCCGGCGGCGCCGCAATCGACGCCAAGGTTTCAAGCGGCGGCGCGCTGGTCGTGTCCTCGGGCGGCGTGGCCGATCCGACCACGATCTTCAGCGGCGGCACCGAAACCATCCGCGCCGGCGGCACCGATGACGGCGCCCGCATTTCCAGTGGCGGCAAGCTCTTCGTTCAGAGCGGCGGCACCGCCATCGACGTCACGATCTTCAGCGGCGGCTCGGCCGTCAATTCCGCCCACGGTGAACTCGACGTCGTGGCCGGCGCGACGGATTCCGGCGTGCTGGTCAATTCCGGGACGATCAATGTACGAAACGGCGCGACGCTGACGCTGGACGCTGCGACGCTCAACAATGCGGGCAGCATCAACCTTCTGGGCAGCACCAGCAGCACGACCCTGTTCATCGCGCACGACGTGACGCTCTCCGGCGGCGGCACGGTGTCGATGGCCGGTGGCCACAATCTGATCACCGACAGCGGCCACAGTTTCACACTGACCAATGTCAACGATAAGATTGTCGGCGGCGGCGGGCTCGGCGGAGAGTTTGCGCTGTTCGTCGTCAACAAGGCCGGCGGGATCATCAATGGCAACGGCAGCGGCACCGTGGGCGAACTGGACATCGTTGCGACGGTAACAAACGCCGGATTGATCGAGGGGACGACCTCACGAGGGGTTGCCATCGGCGGCAGCGCCTCGCTCACTACGAACTCCGGGACGATCGCGGCGCTGGGCACCGGCGCGTTCGCGCAAAGTCTGGAAACTACCGTTGTGAACTCCACGACCAAGGCCCTGATCCTTGCGTCCGGCAACGGGGCGCAAATTTCCCTCGTTGATGTGACGATCTCGGGCGGCACGCTGAAGAGTTCAGCCGGCGGACAGATTACGGGCTTCGATAGCAGTACGCTCAGCGGCGTCACCATTGCGGCCTCGTCGTTCCTGGTCGACATCAACAACAGCATCCTGACGCTGAAGGGCGGAACGATCGGCGCTGGTGCAATCATCGAAACGAGTGGCGGCACGGCGATCGTGAGCGGCACCGTCACCAATGGCGGCACGCTGTTCGCGAGCGCCACCGGCGACCTGATCGAGATCGCGAGCGGCGCCGTGGTCAACGGCGGCGTCGCCTTGATCGGCGATGGTATCGTCGAGTTCGCCGGCTCCAGCGGCGAGAGCGTCAGGTTCCTGTCCAATGGCAGCGGCGGGCTCAAAATCGCCGACACGGTCGGCCACACCAGCGCCTTCAGCGGCAGGGTGTCCGGGTTCGGCGGTTCGGGGCACTCGAAACCCGACGCAGTTCATCGACCTTGTGTCGGTCGCGTCCGCCCCCAACACGATCAGCCTGAGCTACGTCGCCCGCCGCCGGCAGCGGAACGCTGTTCATCTCCAGCGGCGGCACGATGGTCGCTGCCATCAAGATGGTCGGCAGCTATTCGGCGGGTAACTTCCATATCACCTCCGGGGCCGGCGGCACTGTCGCGATCACCGATCCGGCGGTTCCCAATGGCGGCAGCGTCCAGCCGAGTGCGGCCTCCACCTTCCCGCGGCCGGGTATCAATCTCCCGGACATCGCCTTCGGTTCGCAGACGACGCTTGCGTATTCACAGAACGCGACCGGCATGGGCGGGACGCTGACGGTGAGCGACGGCCGGCACACGGCGGCGTTCGCGCTCCTCGGCAATTACATGGCCGCAAGCTTCGTCGCAGTCGCCGACGGCCATGGCGGCACGCTGGTCACGGAAACGCGACCCGAACAGCAGCTGCTGTTGACGCATGCGCCGCACGGCTAGTGCGGGTGCAGATCAACACAATAAAGAAACACGGGGATAAAGAAGCTGCGCCCGGCGGCGGATCGAGCGGCGCGCGCGTTCCGCGATCCCGGGGTGCCGGCGCCGGGGCAAGCCTTCGTGCTCGCTGATGCGATCGCCTTATCGTTCGTCTCGAGCAGAATTCTCCGCCGCGGACGTTCATCAAAGCCCACACCGACTGCGGCGCAATTGTTCCCGGTCACGTCAGCTTAATCGACATGCTTTAGGAAAACACGACTGGACACCGCAGAAGGCTTCGACCAAGGTGCCGTTCTGCGGCAGTCTGGTGAACGCGTTCAGCACGCTACATCTCGTTCCGGCATAACGCCTTCGGGGGGTGCCAATGGAATTTACGGGGCCATATCCGACCAAGTTCAGCGGTCACACCAACGCGATGTTGATCGGCGCCACCGCCTTCAGCGGTGGCGTCACCAATGCTGGTACGATCGGCCCCGGCGGCGGCGTCATCATCACCAGCAGCACCTTCCTCACCGGCGGGTTCGTCAACACCAACCTCATTTCCGGCACCGCGAACGGCATTAGCGTCCTCAGCGACAGCACCATCGCCGGCGCGATCGTCGACAGCGGCACGATCCGCGCAACTAAAGACGGCATTCTAGTCAGCGGCGGCGTGGTTTCCAGCGGCATCCAGGTCGGCAGTCAGGGCAAATCTCCGCCGGCTCCAGCGGTATCGTCGTAGAGAATACGATCACGTTTGCCGGCGGCATCAACAACGCCGGGAGCATTTTCGCCTGCCGCGCCGGCATCGATCTGAGCACCGTTGCGGTCTTCGGCGGCGGCAGCACCAGCGGGGGGATAACGAACAGGGGCACCATTTCCGCGGGTCACGCGGGCATCGACCTGACCAGTGTTGGGACATTTTTCGGCGGCATCGTCAACAGCGGCACCGGAAAGATTGTTGCCAGCGACGGGGGCATCGACGTCACCGCTGTCACCGTCTTCGGGGCGGGCAGCACCGCCGGCGGGATAACGAATATCGGCACCATTTCCGCTGGTCACGCGGGCATCGACCTGACCAGTGTTGGGACTTTTCTCGGCAGCATCGTCAACAGCAGCACCGGAAAGATTTTTGCCAGCGACGGGGGGATCGACGTCAGCACTGTCGCGGTCTTCGGGGCGGGCAGCATCGCTGGCGGAATAACGAACGCCGGCACCATCTCCGCTGGCCACGCGGGTGTCGAACTGACCAGTGTCGGGACTTTTCTCGGCAGCGTCGTCAACGTCGGCACCACCGTCGCTGAGACCGGTTTCACCATCCTCGACGGCACCATTCAAGGTGCGCTCGTCGACAGTGGCACAATCCGCGCGGCTAGCGCCGGCATCGAGGTCAACAGCGCGGCGGTCATCGTCGGCGGCATACAGGTTTCCAGCAAGGGTAAGATAATTGCACTGCCGTTGACTTCCAGCGGGACCGGGGTCGCCGGCATCGCGGTGCGAAACATCACGTCATTTGGCGGCGGAATTACCAACAGCGGCACGATTTCGGCGCAAGCCGCCGCTATCTTGGCTTTCAACGTTTCGACCTTTGCTGGTGGCATCACCAATAGCGGTACACTTGGCGAGAGCGTTGTACTCGTCCAGCTATCCAGCTTTACCGGCGGCATCGGCAACAGCGGCAAAATCAACAGCCCCTTCGCTGGAATTCGTCTCAATTCCGTGGGTACCTTTGCCGGTGGAATCGGCAACAGCAAGGTCGGTACGATCATTGCGAAATCCGGTGACGGCATTGTCGTGGGAACGACTAGCGGCACGCCTGCTACGGTATCGAGCTTCTCCGGCGGCATTACCAATAGCGGCACGATTTCCGGTGGGCACTCCAACGCGGGCGTTTTTGTGGACAACGCCTCGCTCTTCGCCGGCGGCATCGTCAATAACAGCGGCGGGAGGATTGCCGCCGGCTCCAACGGCATCCAGATCAAGCTGGTTACGACCTTCACCGGCGGTATCAGCAACAGCGGCACGATCACCGCGAAGTCGCATGGTATCGTGGTCAGCAGCGTCGCGATGTTCGGATCGGGTGGCCCCGGGGGAGGCATTACTAACATCGGCACCATTTCGGTGAGCAGTGCGGCCGCAATCGAGGTTTCCACCAACGTTGGCAGCTTCACCGGCGGCATCAGCAACAGCGGCAAGCTGACGGGCGCGGAAGGGATTTTTGTCAACGAGGTCGCCGTCTTCGGCAATACCGGCGCCGGCGGCGGCATCACCAATAGCGGCACGATCGCGGCGAAGAACTCCGGTATTCGGGTCGGGCTTGTCAACAGCTTCTCCGGCGGTATCAGTAACGCCAGCGGCGGCAAGATTGTCTCCACCACGGGGATCGGCGTCTTCGTCGGCACCAGCATCGCCGTCTTCGGCAACCCAAGCGCCGGCGGCGGCATCACCAACAGCGGAACGATCTCGGCGCATAACAGCGGCATCCTGCTTCAGAACTTTACGACCTTCGCCGGCGGCATTACCAACAGCGGCGTCATCTCGGCGCACGGTACTGGAAGCAAAATTACAGGTGTGTCGACGATTTTCGGCGGAGTGAGCAACAGCGGCAAGATTACCGCGACTACAGGGGACGGTATCGACGTTGTCAGCGTCGCCGTTTTCGGGAACGGCAGCGCCGGCGGCGGTATTGTCAACAGCGGCACAATCTCCGCGGGCCAGAGCGCCATCGCAGTTGTCACCGTCGGCACTTTCGCGGGCGGGATAAGCAATAGCGGTAAAATTGCGGCGGCGGTAAGGAGCATTCGGGTAACCGATGTTGGCGTCTTCGGGAATAGCAATGGTGCCGGCGGGATTACGAACACCGGTACTATGCAAGGCGACGTCTTTCTGAAAACGGTCGAGACCTTTTTTGGCAGCATCGTCAATGGCAGCGCCGGCAAAATCATCGGCGGCGGCATTGATTTTAATGATGGCACCCTCTTCGGGGCGGGAAGCGTCGCCGGGGGGATAACGAACGCCGGCACGATCTCCGGCGGTGGCGGCATATCCGTGAACGCCGCGACTTTCCTTGGCGACATCAGCAACAGCGGCAAGATCGTTGGCACCAATGGTATCGGATTGTCCAGGGTCGCGATATTCGGCGGCTCCGGCAGCGGCGGCGCCGTCGTCAACAGCGGCTTGATCTCGGCGACCCACGATGGACTGCGTCTGCGGCTCGGTGAAGGTACTTTTGCGGGAGGCGTCACCAACGCCGGCGTGATCTCTGCGGGCGCTACTGGCGTTGATATTTTTCAGATAGGCATGCTTTCGGGCGGGATCGTCAATTCCGGCACCATCGCGGGGAAACTCGGCATCGGCGTCTTCACGGCCACGGTGGCCGGCGGCATCGTCGACAGCGGCAGCATCAAAGCGACGGAAGCCGGCATCAGCATCGACGGCTTGAGCGAGGTTCTCTCCAGCAAGACCGCGATCGACATCGCCGGCCCCACTTTCACCGGCGGCATCTTCAACACCGGCGTGGTGTCGGGCTCGGCCGGCATCGAGATCAAGAGCGCCCATGCAGTGAGCATCTTCGACGCTGGCACGATCATCGGCACCGGCGGCACGGCGATCGAGTTCGCCGGCAGCGGCAACACGCTGACCCTCGGCGCCGGTTATTTCATCAGCGGCATCGTCGATCCGCAGTCGGGCAACAATACGTTCCAGCTCGGCGGGTTCGGCTCGGATACGTTCAATCTCAGCTCCATCGGCGCCGCTGCGCAGTATCAAGGCTTCACCATCTTCAACGTGGTCGGCGGCACCTGGACGGTCAGCAGCGCGAGCACCGCCCACTGGACCATCAAGGCCGGCACGCTGGAGATTACGAGCGGCGGCGCGCTGACCAGCACAACGGTCAGCAGCGGCGGCGTGCTGGCGATCGACTCCGGCGCCACCGTGAGCGGCGTGACCATTAAGACCGGCGCCACCCTCGAGCTCTTCGGCGGCATCCCGCTGCCGTCCGGCGTCACGATCCCGGCTGGCGCCACCTTGGGGGTCGGCGGTGGCGTCTACAGCGGTCTCATCGTCAGCAGCGGCCACACACTCAAAGTCCTTTCCGGCGGCACCGATCTGGACGCCACCGTCCGCAGCGGAGGCGCGCTCATCGTCGGGTCCGACGGAACGGACAGCGGGGCAACGATCCTCAAGGGCGGCGTCGAGAAGGTGACGTTCGGCGGCGCCAGCATCGATGTCGCGCTCAAGAGCGGCGGCACCGAGATCGTGTCCGGCGGCGGCGTCGCAAGCGACACCAACGTGTCGAGCGGCGGCGCGCTTGTCGTATCTTCGGGCGGCACGGCCGATCCGAGCACCATCTTCAGCGGCGGCAGCGAGACCGTCAGCGCCGGCGGCACCGACCTCGGCGCGCAAGTCGCTGGGGGCAGGCTCTTCGTCCTCAGCGGTGGAACGGCCGTCGGCGGCGCGATCTCAAGCGGTGGCACAGAGATCGTCAGTGGCCATGGCTTCGACGCCAGCGCGACGGTTTTCGGGGGCGGCAAGCTCTTCGTCCGAAGCGGTGGCAGCGCCGTCGATATCACTATTGCCAGCGGCGGCACGGCGATCAACTCCGTTGGCGGCAGCTTCGACGCCGCGGTCAGCGCGACGGATTTCGGGACACTCATCAATTCCGGGGCGGTCAACGTGCAAAACGGCGCCACGCAGACGGTGGGTGCCGCAGCGCTGAATAACGCGGGCAGCATCAATCTTTTGGGTACTTTCAGCGCCACCGAATTGCTGATCGAGCAGAACGTGACACTCTCCGGCGGCGGGACGGTGTCAATGTCCGGCAATCAGAAGTCTAATTACCGGAGGCAGCGGGTTCACATTGACCAATGTGAACAACAAGATCATCGGCGCCGGCGAAATTGGCGATAGCCACTTCACCATCAACAATCAATCTTCCGGCGTGATCAATGGCAACGGCACCGCGATCCGCCTGGAACTGGTCGCGAACGTCACCAACGCCGGGCTGATCGAGGGAACGACATCGCAAGGTCTTTTCATAGATTCAGCCACCCTCATAAACTCCGGGACCATCGCGGCGCTTGGCACCAGCGCATCGGTTGTGATCACAAATGAAACCGTCATCAATTCCAATCCGAAGGCTTTGATTCTCGCTTCCGGCAATGGGGCACAAGTGAAGCTTGTAGGCGAGACGATCGTGGGCGGTACACTGAAGACGTCAGCGGGGGGAACGATTGCGGCTCAGTTCGGTGCGGTGAGCGGTGTCACCATTGCCGCCTCCTCGCTGATTGAGGTCAACAACGTTATCTTTAGCGGCGGAACGATCGGTGCAGGCGCAGTCGTCGAGACGAGCGGCGGCAATGTGGTCGTCTCCGGCACCGTCAGCAACGGCGGCACGCTGTTCGCCAACAGCGCCGGCGACCAAGTTTCGATTACGCTCGGCGCCGTGGTCAACGGCGGCGTCGCCCTGATCAACAACGGCATTGTCAAGATCGCCGGCTCCAGTGGTGAAAGCGTTAAGTTCCTCCCCCTCGGAGACGGCGGGCTCGCAATTGCGGATAAGGCGGACCAAACCAGTGCCTTCAGCGGCAGGGTGTCCGGATTTGGCGGTGGGGACCACTCAAACAACGTGCAGTTCATCAACCTGCCGTCCGTAACCTTCAACCCGAATGTATCGTGGAGCTACGTTTCCGCTAATAGCAGCAACACCAGCGGAACTCTGTTCGTGTCCAGCGGCGGCCTGGTCGCCGCAATCAATTTCGTCGGGGCCTATTCGTCAGGTAATTTTGAGTTTGGTGACGGCGCGCACGCTTCCGGGGCGATCAGCGGCACAGTCACCATCAGGGATCCGGTGGTGCCAAACGGCGGCACTGTCAGCAGCGATACCGCCGGGTCCTCGTTGCCGCACAGCGGCATCGACCTGCCGGACATCGCCTTCGGCGCGCAGACGACGCTTGCCTATGCACAGAACGCGGCGGGAACGGGCGGTACGCTGACGGTGAGCGATGGCCGGCACACGGCGGCGATCGCGCTCCTCGGCAACTACATGGCCGGAAGCTTCGTCGCGGTCGCCGACGGCCATGGCGGGACGCTGATCACGGACGCGAACTCGCAACAGCCGCCGCCGCTGTTGACGCATCCGCCGCACGGCTGAAGCTACGCCGACGGCCCTAGGGCACACGCGCCAACGATGACGCTGCTGCCGGGCTCTGATATCGTCCGGCAATGAACTGGGAAGGGCTTGCGTTTCAGGCCGTCGACGGTCTGGCCTCGGCGTCCGGCCTGTTCTTCGTCGCCGCCGGACTTTCCCTGATCTTCGGCGTCACCCGCATCATCAATATCGCGCACGGCTCGCTCTACATGCTGGGCACCTATATCGCCGTCACCTTGGCGACGGCGATGAACGGCGCGCTCGGCTTCTGGGGCGGCATCGCCGCCGCAGCGCTTATCGTCGGCGTTCTCGGCGCGCTGATCGAGATCGTGCTGTTGCGCCGCATCTACGTCGCCCCGGAGCTGTTTCAGCTCCTCGCCACTTTTGCGCTGCTTCTCGTCATCAACGATGCGGCGCTGTGGCTGTGGGGACCGGAAGATCTGCTCGGGCCGCGCGCGCCGGGCCTGCGCGGCGCCATCGAAATTCTCGGCCGCCGCATGCCGAGCTACGACGCTTTCCTGATCATCATCGCGCCCGTCGTGCTCGTCTTGCTGCACGCGGTGTTCGCGCGCACGCGTTTCGGCCGACTGGTGCGCGCGGCGACCGAGGATCGGGAGATGCTCGGCGCGCTTGGCGTCAATCAATCGGTGTTGTTCACGGCGGTCTTTGCCTTGGGCTCCGTGCTCGCCGGGCTCGGCGGCGCCTTGCAGGTCGCGCGCGAGCCGGCCAATCTCGGCATCGACCTCACGGTGATCACCGACGCCTTCGTCGTCGTCGTCATCGGCGGCATGGGCTCGATCGTCGGTTCCTACGTTGCCGCCGTACTCATCGCCGAGGTCAAGGCGTTGTGCATCGGCATCGGGCTCGTCAGTCTCGGCGGGTTCTCGGTGAATTTTTCCAAGCTGACGCTGGTCGCCGAGTTTCTGGTCATGGCCCTGGTGCTGATCGCGCGCCCGCAGGGCCTGCTCGGGCGCCCGCAGCTCGCCGCGCGCAGCGGCGCCGAGCCGGAGGCGCCGCTCCGCCCGGCCTCGCGCGCGTTTGCGCTCTTCGGGCTGGCTGTTTTCGTGGTGCTGGCGGCGCTGCCGCTGTTGGCGCGCTCTTCGCCCTATACGCTCGTCCTCGGCGTCGACGTGCTCATCGCTGTGCTGTTCGCGACCAGCCTGCATTTCATCATGGGGCCGGGCGGGATGCACTCCTTCGGCCACGCGGCCTATTTCGGGCTCGGCGCCTACGGCGCCGCGCTTGCCGTCAAATGGTTCGCGGCGCCGATGGGCGTGGCGCTGGCGACCGCGCCGGTCGCCGCCGCGCTCGGGGCGCTCCTCTTCGGCTGGTTCGCCGTGCGGCTCTCCGGCGTCTATCTCGCGATGCTGACGCTCGCCTTCGCCCAGATCGTCTGGTCGATCGTGTTCCAGTGGCAGGAGCTTACCGGAGGCTCGAACGGCGTGCTCGGCATCTGGCCGAGCGTCCCGTTCGACCGGCTCTCGCTGTTCTTCCTGCTCACGCTCGTCCTCGTCGTTGCCGGCGTGCTCCTGCTGCGGCGCATCCTGTTTGCGCCGTTCGGCTATGCGATGCGCGCCGGCCGCAATTCGCCGCTGCGCGCGGAGGCGATCGGCATTCACGTGAAGCGAGTGCACTGGCTCGCCTTTGCCGTAGCCGGCACGGTGTGCGGCGTGGCCGGCGGCATCTTCGCCTTCGCCAAGGGCTCGATCTCTCCGGAAACGATCAGCATCGGCCGCTCCATCGACGGCCTGGTCATGGTGCTCCTCGGCGGCATTCAGACGCTGTCGGGTCCGATCGTCGGCGCGTCGGTGTTCGCCGTCCTGCAGGATTTCGTCATGCAGCAGACCGAATACTGGCACGCGCTCCTCGGCGGCATCATCCTCGTTTTGGTGCTGGCCTTTCCCTCGGGTCTCGCCGGCGCCTTTGCGCTGCTTGCCGGACGCCTGCGCACCTCATGAGCGAGCTCGCCGTCGCCTCGCTGAGCAAAAGCTTTGGCGCCGTGCGCGCCGTCGATGACGTGAGCTTCGCGGTGGCGCGCGGCGAGTTTCTGGCCCTGATCGGCCCCAACGGCGCCGGCAAATCGACCTGCTTCAACATCATCAACGGCCAGCTCAAGCCGGACCGCGGAACGATCCGTTTCGAGGACCGCGACATCGCCGGGCTGCCGCCGCGCGAGATCTGCCGCCGCGGCATCGCCCGCACTTTCCAGATCGCCGCCACGTTCAGCTCGATGACCGTCGCCGAAAACGTGCAGATGGCGCTGATCGCCCACGCCCGCGAAACCTACGGGCTGTGGCGGCGAGCGGCGTCCTACCATCGCGCCCGCGCGCTCGAGCTCCTGCGCCAGGTCGGCATGGAGGAAGCCGCCGACCGGCCGAGCCGCGAGCTCGCCTATGGCGACGTGAAACGCGTGGAGCTTGCGATTGCGCTCGCGAGCGATCCGCGCCTGCTGCTCATGGACGAGCCGACCGCGGGCATGGCGCCGCGCGAGCGCAACGACCTGATCGCCTTGGTGAAGGCTCTTGTCGTCGAGCGCGGCGTCTCGGTGCTTTTCACTGAGCACTCCATGGACGTGGTGTTCGCCTTCGCCGACCGCATCGTGGTGATGGCGCGCGGCCGGCTGATCGCCGACGGCGACGCCAAGGCGGTCCGTGGCGATCCCGTGGTGCAGCAGGTGTATTTCGGCAGCGGGCGCACGTTCGAACGGCGAGAGGTCGCCTCATGAGCGCCCCGTCCGCGTCGGCGCCCCCCGCACTGGCGGTAGAGCGGCTCAACGCCTGGTACGGCGCCGCGCAAGTGCTCTACGACGTGGCGTTCACCGTCGGGCGCGGCGAGGTGGTAGCGCTGATGGGCAGGAACGGCGCCGGAAAATCGACGACCATGAAGGCCGTGATGGGGCTCCTGGCGCGGCGAAGCGGCACGGTGCTGCTCAACGGCCGCAATATTTCGGCGCTCAGGCCGTTCGAGATCGCCCGCCTCGGCTTGGGCTTTACGCCGGAGGACCGCCGCATCTTTTCCGACCTCACGGTCATGGAAAATCTCGACGCCGGACGGCAGCCGCCGCGCGCCTTCGCCGACGGCACGCCAGCCCCGGCGTGGACGTGCGAGACCCTGTTCCGGCTCTTTCCCAACCTCGCCGAGATGCGCCACCGCCTCGGTGGCCGCATGAGCGGCGGCGAGCAGCAGATGCTGACGATCGCACGGACGCTCATGGGCAATCCGCTGGTCGTGCTGCTCGACGAACCGTCCGAAGGCATCGCCCCGGTGATCGTCGAGGAGATCGCCGACACTATCGTGGAGCTGAAAAAGCGCGGCCTGTCGATCCTGCTCTCGGAGCAGAATGTCGGCTTCGCCGAAATCGTTTCCGACCGCGCCTACATGCTGGAGAAAGGCCAGATCCGCTGGGGCGGGACCATGGCCGAGCTTGCCGAAAACGTGGAAGTGCAGCGCAGCTACCTGACGCTGTGAGCAAAACGGGGGAGTTGATGACATCCGTTACGCCGACGGAACAGGCGGGAAGCGTGATGGCCGCCGAAGGCGACCGCAGCGGCGTGACCATCCTCAAGCTGCGCTACGCGCTCGAGGACAAGCCGGGCGCCGTCGCCACCGCGCTGTTCGGCGTGCAGCACGTGCTGGTCATGTTCACGGGGATGATTGCGGCGCCGCTGGTGATCGGCCAATTGCTCGATCTGCCGCCCGAGCTACGCACCAACATGCTGACCGGCGTGATGCTCGGCTGCGGGATCGGGACAACCGTGTCGGCGCTCGGATTCGGCTTTGTCGGCGCGCGGCTGCCAATCGTGCTGGGCAGCCATTCCGTCTACATCGTCGCGGTGGTGGCGATGGCCAAGGCCTCGAGTCTCGCCGGTGCGAGCACCGCCATGATGCTCGGTGGCCTCGTCCTGTTTGCTGCCAGCCCCGTCATCGGCAAGATGCGCGCGCTGTTTCCGCCCGTGGTCATCGGCACGCTCCTCGTCGTCACCGGCATCACCCTTATCCGCATTGCGGTCAACATCGCCGGCGGCACCAACACGCCTTATGCCGGCAAACCGCTCGTGTTCGCCTTCGCTATCGGCAGCGTCGTATTGATCCTCGCCGTCAATCGCCTGACCACGGGTTTTTGGCGCGCGCTGTCGGTCTTCATCGCCTTGGTGGTGCTCTATCTCGTTGCAATACCGCTTGGTCTCGCCGACTTCGCTGTCGTGGCCAAGGCCCCCTGGTTCCGCCTGCCGTCCGTGCTGCCCTACGGCTCCTTCACCTGGCCGCAGACATCCGGGCTGATCACCGTGCTCGTCTTTCATCTGGTGGCGGCGGTCTACACCATGAGCATCACGCTGGCGCTGTGCCGGATGCTCGGCGTCGAGGGGACCGAGCGGCGCGTGCGCGGCGCCGTTGCCGCCGATGGGCTCGGCTCCGCCGTCGCCGCCCTGTTCGGCGGCGTGCCGCTCATCTCCTACGATCAGAACGTCGGAGCGATCTCGCTCACCGGGGTAGGGAGCCGCTTCGTCGTCGCCGCCGCCGGCGCCATTCTCATCCTCATGGCGCTGGTGCCCAAGGTCGGCGCGCTCATTGCCATCGTCCCGCCATTCGTCCTCGGCGGGACGCTCATTTTCATGTTTGCCATGATCGCGGCGGTCGGGGTCGGCATGCTCGCCGACAGCATGAGGAGCCAGCGCGACCTGTTGCTGCTGGCCGCGAGCCTCGGCCTGGCGATGGCCGTGGACTTCGCCCCGCCCGCTTTGTTCGAGGCGCTTGCGCCGTCAGTGCGTATCCTCGCCGCGGACGGCATCGTGGTCGGCACCGTGATGGCGGTCGTGCTCAACCTCGTGCTGCCGAAGAAGGACTAAAACGGATCTATCGCGGTCATGCGTGCGGGCTGGCGAGGTCCGCCGGAGCGGGGCGCAACGGCAGCCACTCCGTGAACTGAACCGCGGCCAGGCGCCGGCCGAGCGCGACGCCCGGCCGCTCGACGTATTTGTACATCAGCCAGGCTATCGGAGTGGTCACGACGACTGAGATCAAAAACATCGTGAGGGCAACGAGAATTCCCGGAATGGGCAGCTGCATGATTTGGCCCAGGGCCTCGGGCATGTGCCAGAACGCGAACAGGGTCAGCGGATTGATCAGATAAAAGCTGTAGGAGATCCGGCCGTAGAACCGGACGATCGGGTGTTCGAAGAACCTGCCGACGGCTCCCAGATTGGCAAAGGCAAGCAAGCCGACAATGTAGGCGTCGCAGACCGTCTCGATATGGTAGGGCCGCGCGCCAAAGCGTGGCAGCAAAGGCACCGACAGCATTACCGCGATGGCGACGATGAGGAGGGCCGCCGCCAGGCCGGAGGGGATCCACGACCACGGCTTTTTTCCCACGCCGAATACCAGCATGCCGACGCGAAAAACGGCAGCAGCGCCAGACCGAGTGTCGGATCGATGAGCCCGGTCCACACTCGCCACGTCGCCAGCGCCAGGAGTGTTGCCAGCAGGATCACCAACGCGACGTTTCCGAAACGCCGCAACAGAAAAAATCCAAGGATGAACAAGGGAATGGCGAGCATCTCGACCCGCAACGTCCACATTACACCGACGATCTCGGTATCCAGCAGCAAAGCGTTTCGTAAAAGCTTGACGGGCTCATACGCGGCTGCCGAGCAAATGGAAGCGCCCGTCGCATAGAAGATCAGTATGAACGCGCCGATGGTAACAAGGACGGCCGGGTAGATGCGAGAGACTCGCGCTACAACAAAGCGCGCGGCGTTGACCCAGTTCGAATCCGGCCCGCGCGTCAGCGACTGCAGCAGAACGAAGCCGCTGATGACGAAAAATAGATTGACCGCCGCGGCTCCGTTGCCAAGGATCGACAGAACGTCCGTCGTCCATCCGCCATAGACGTGCTCGGCCGACGAGTAGAGGAACGTCGTGGTGCTGCCCGACGGATCATTCCAAGGCGACCGCCACGCATGCGAAGCCACGACCACCAGCGCGGCCAGGCCGCGCAAGGCCTCGAGGCGCGGAAAGAACTGATCCTTCCCGCGTGCTGGCGCTGGCGTGGATATCGTCGCCCCCGTCGCCCAGTGAACGGCCGGTCACTCTAACATGCACTTCGTTGCGTTGTCTCTTGTTCCGGGCTCGGGAAGCCTGCGTTGACGAGGGCGGGCGATGGCTGCTTAGCATACCGGCAAACCCGCGTTCTCGACCGCCAAAGGGTCTCGCCCGGTGAAACCTGCGCCGTTCGTCCACCACGCGCCGAAGACGGTCGATGACGCGCTGGCGAACCTCGCTGAATTCGGTCCGCAGGACGGCCGCGTCCTCGCCGGCGGTCAAAGCCTCATCCCGATGATGGCGTTCCGCATGGCGCGGCCGGCGCATCTCATCGACATCAATACGGTCGCCGGTCTCGATCGCCTCGCGGTCGAGAGCGGCGTGCTTTCGGTCGGGGCGTGCGTGCGCCATGCCGCGTTCCACCGCCCGGTGGTCGAAGGTCCGACCGGACCGCTGCTGTCCCGTGTCGTGCGCGACATTGCGCACTACCCGATCCGGCTGCGCGGTACGTTTTGCGGCAGCCTCGCCCACGCCGACCCGGCCTCCGAATGGTGCCTGGCCGCGGTGACGCTCGGCGCCGAGATCGTCGCCATGAGCCGGCGCGGCCGCCGCGTCATGGCGGCCGACGATTTCTTTGAAGGGATGATGGCAACGGCGTTGGCCGAGGATGAATTGTTGCTGGAAGCGCGCCTCCCGTTGCTGCCGCCGGAGACGCGCTTCGGCTTCTACGAATTCAGCCGGCGCGCCGGCGACTACGCGCTCGCGATGGCGCTGGTGACCTTCCGGCTGCAGGATGGCGTGATCGTCGCGCCGCGGATCGGGATCGGGGGTGCCGAGGCGCGGCCGCGAAGGATGGCCGCGGCCGAAGCCGTTCTCGCCGGCCGCGGGCCCGACTCCGAGAGCTTCCGGGCCGCAGCCGAGGCCGCCGCCGACGCGGTCGAGCCGATGGAAGATATTCATGCGGACGCCGAATTCCGGCTCGACCTGGTGCGCGCCGTGACGCGGCGGGCGCTCGAACGGGCGCACGCATGAACGCACCGACCAAGGACTCGGGGCTCGCCTGGGTGGGCCGCGCCATCCGCCGGGTCGAGGATCCCGCGTTGCTCGCCGGCCGCGGCCGCTTCACTGCCGACCTGCCGGCGGCGCTGCGCGTGCGTTTCGTGCGCAGCCCGGTAGCCGCCGGCCGCATCGAACGGATCGCGATTCCGGAAGGCGCCAACGTCGTCACCGCGGCCGACCTCGCGGCTGTGAAGCCGATCATGCCGGCGCTGCACAAGTTCGGGTATGTCCCGATCGCCCAGCCCGTCCTGGCATCGGGCTGCGTGCGCTTCGTCGGCGAGCCGATCGCGGCGGCGCTCGCTGGGAGCGAAGCGCAGGCCGAAGACGTCGCCGACGCCGTGTCGGTCGATATCGCCGCCTCCGCGGCGGTCATCGATGCGCGCGCGGCGCTCGCCGACGGCGCGCCGCTCGTGCATGCGCAGGCCGCGCGCAACCTCGTGGTCGAAGGCAAGGTCGAAACGCCGGGATTTGCCGCTGTGCAAGGCGCGGCGCATCGGCTGATCGCCATCGAGCTGCGCTCGCGGCGCCAGAACGCGACGCCGCTCGAGGGGCGCGCCGGCCATGCTGCGTTCGACCCGGTATCGGGGCGTGTCACGCTCACCTGCGCTACGCAGATGCCGCACCTTCTGCGCACGGCGATTGCCGATCTGATCGGCATGCCGGAGGGCGACCTGCGCGTCATCGCGCCGGATGTCGGCGGCGGCTTCGGGCAGAAGATGTCGCTCGTCCCCGAATACGTCGTCCTGGTCTGGCTGGCGCGGAAGCTCGAAAGCTCGGTCGCCTGGACCGAGGATCGCCGCGAGAATCTCATCGCCTCGTTTCACAGCCGCGACCAGTCCATCCGCCTGCAGGGCGCGTTCGCCGCCGACGCCAAGCTTCTCGCGCTCTCCGCCGAAGTCGTCGCCAATGTCGGGGCCTATTCCTGCTATCCGACCACCTGCGCGGTCGAGCCGCTGATGGCGATGGCCGAGCTGCCAGGTCCCTACGACGTACGCGCCTATGCGTGCGTCGCTCGCGGCGTCCTCACCAACACCTGTCCGATGGCGCCGTACCGCGGCGTATCACGTCCGGTGATCACCACGGCGCTGGAGCGGCTGATGGATGCCGCAGCGGCTGAGTTCGGCATAGAGCCGGTCGAGATCCGCCGGCGCAACCTGATCGAAAAATTCCCCTATACCTCGGTGACCGGCCTCGTCTTCGACGCTGGAAGCTACCAGCAGACGCTGGAGATGGCGGCAGCTGCCATCGACGTGCCGGCGTTCCGGCGCCGCCAGCAACAGGCAAGATCGCAGCGCCGGTATCTCGGCATCGGTTTCGCGGCGTTCTCAGAACGCACCGGCTACGGCACACCGGCGTTTGCGGCGCGCGGCATGGGTGTGACGCTCGGATGGGAGACCGTCGAGCTGGCCATGGACCCGTCCGGCTGGGTCGAAGTGCGGATCGGCGCCAGCCCGCACGGCCAAGGGCTGCGCACGACCATCGCCCAGCTGGTTGCCGATGAGCTTGGTCTTGCGCCCGACCGCATCAAAGTCGTGCACGGCGATACCGACCGCACGCCCTATGGCTGGGGGACCTTCGCCAGCCGTTCGCTCGTCATTGCCGGCGGCGCCAGCGTGCTGGCCGCGCGCAAGGTGCGCGCGAAGCTCAAGAAGATCGCGAGCCACCTCATGGAGGCCGCTGCGGACGACATCGTGCTCACAGACGGCGTCGCGCGCGTCGCCGGCACGGACCGGACGCTGCCGATCGAAACGCTGGCGCGCGCCGCCTATCACCAGGTTCATCTGTTCAAGGGCGAGATCGATCCGGCTATTTGCGAGACCGCGACCTACGACCCACCCGGCACGTTTTCGAACGCCTGCCACGCCTGCATCGTCGAGGTGGACCCGGAGACCGGACGGGTCACGATCGCGCGGTTCGTCGTCGCCGAGGATGCCGGCCGCCTGGTCAATCCGATGATTGTCGACGGCCAGATTGTCGGCGGGGTGGCGCAAGGCATCGGCAATGCACTGCTGGAAGAGATCGTCTATGACGAAGGCGGCAATATCCTCACGGCGACGCTCGCCGATTTTCTGCCGCCGACGAGCCGTGAGATGCCACCGATCGAGTTGCTGCACCTGGAAACGCTCGACGGAACGACCGTCACGCAGGCCAAGGGGCTGGGCGAGGGCGGCGCCATCGGCGCGCCGGCGGCGGTGCTCAACGCCGTCAATGACGCGCTCGCGCCGTTCGGCGTGACCATCGAGGAAATCCCGGCGACACCGCGCCGCATCCGTGCCGCTCTGCGGCAGGCAACGAAGAAACCTCGATGAGCGAGCGAAGCGACATCACGCTGACGATCAACGGGCACGCGCACGCGATCCGGGTCGAGCCGCGCCGCACGCTGGTCGATGCGATCCGCGAGGATTGCGGGCAGACCGGCACCCATATCGGTTGCGAGCATGGCGTGTGCGGCGCCTGCACCGTGCTGGTTGATGGCGAGCCGGTGCGCTCATGCCTGATGCTGGCGGTGCAGGCCGATGGCAGAGAGATCCGCACCGTGGAGGGGCTGGCCAACGGCGACGACCTCAACCCGTTGCAGCGCGCCTTCATGGAGCATCACGGCCTGCAGTGCGGCTTCTGCACACCAGGCTTTCTCATGCTGGTCACCGGCGTGCTGGAACGCGAGCCGGACATCAGCGATGACGACCTCGTCGACGTGCTCTCGTCCAATCTGTGCCGCTGCACCGGCTATCAGAGCATCGTGAAGGCGGTACGCGCGGCCGCCGCGCAGATGCGCCGCTGAAGCCCACACAAAGCCCGCCAGGTCAGGAAGCCCGATGGCTCCGCCCGACGCAAAGCCGAAGGAAAAATTTGTCGGCCGGTCGGTGCCGCGGCTCGAGGATCGCCCGCTGCTGACCGGACGTGGCCGCTTTGCCGCCGACATTTCGTTTCCGCGGCAACTACACATGCGCGTCGTGCGCTCGAATTTCGCGCACGGCCGCATCCGCTCGATCGACCCGAGCGCGGCGCTGGCGAAAGCGGGCGTCCACGCAGTGTGGACGGCCGCGGACACTGCCGACATTCCGCCGATCGACTTCCGCCTGACCCGGATCGAATGCCTGGAGCCCTACCGGCAGCGGCTGTTCGCGACCGGCACGGTGCGCTACGTCGGCGAGCCGGTCGCGGCGGTGTTCGCCGACGATCCCTATCTCGCCGAGGATGCGGCCGAGCTCGTCGTGCTCGACGTCGAGGAACTGCCGCCGCTCCTTCGCGCCGACGCTGAGCCCGGCGAGTTTGAACCCGGCCGCTCGACCGAGCCCGCCATCGTGCGCAAGGGTTACGGCGATATCGACGCCGCCTTCCGCTCCGCTCACGCCGTGGTCGAGGCGACGCTCTCGATCGGACGGCATTCGGCCGTCCCGATCGAGACCCGCGGCGCCATTGCGCGCTACGACGCGGCCGACGACATGCTCGAGCTTCATGGCGCCGCCAAGGTGCCGCATTGGAACCGCGCCCAGATTGCCCGCATGTTCGGGCGCGCACTCTCGTCGGTGCACCTCTACGAGGGCCATGTCGGCGGCGGTTTCGGTGTCCGCGGCGAACTTTATCCCGAAGACGTGCTGGTGTGCGCCGCGGCGATGCGCCTGCGCCGGCCGGTCAAGTGGATCGAGGATCGCCGCGAGCACCTGATCGCCGCAAACCATTCGCGCCAGCAGTGTCACCACGTTCGCGCCGCCGTCGATCGCGACGGCCGCATTCTCGCGATCGAGGACGAGATCTTCCACGACCAGGGCGCCTACATGCGCACCCACGCGGCGACTGTTCCCGATCTCACGGCGGCGATGCTGCCCGGCCCGTACCGCGTTCCGGCCTATCGCGCCGACGTGCACATTCGGCTGACCAACAAGACGCCGTGCGGAACCTACCGCGCGCCCGGCCGCTTTGAGAGCACGTTTGTGCGCGAGCGCCTGCTCGATGCGATCGCCGCGCGTTTGCGGTTGGATCGCATCGAAGTGCGCCGGCGCAACCTGATCGCGCTGCAGGAAATGCCCTACGCGCGTCCGCTCGATACGCTCGGCACCGAGATCGTGCTCGATTCCGGCGATTATGCCGGGCTGCTCGACAAGGCGCTCGCCGCGGTTGAATGGCCGCGGCTCCGCGAAAAACTCGCTCAGCGCCGCGCCGCCGGGGAACTCGTCGGCGCCGGTGTCGCCCTGTTCGTGGAGAAAAGCGGGCTCGGTCCCATCGACGAGGTGCGGATCAGCGTCGATGAGCAAGGGACGGTCGAAGTGGTGTCCGGCTCCGCGTCGGTCGGCCAAGGCATGGAGACCGTGCTCGCGCAGATCTGCGCCGATGCGCTCGGCGTCGATTACCGGAAGGTGCGGGTCGTCCACGGCCAAACCAATCGCATCGAGCGCGGCATGGGCGCATTCGCCTCCCGCGTAACCGTCATGACCGGGGAAGCAACGCGGATCGCTGCGGCCGCGCTCAGAACGAAGGCGATCGAGGCCGCCGCCGAACTGCTGCAGGCGCCGGCCGCCGTGCTCGATGTGGTCGATGGCGAGGTGGTGCGCACCGACTCCGGCGCCGGTCCGTCGATCGGTCTTGCCGCGATCGCCCGCGCGCTCGGCCGCGGCTCGAAGCTCGGCGCCGAGCATCCCCTCGGACTGACGGCGGAGGGCTCCTTCACCTCGAACCACATGAACTATCCCTATGGCGTGCACATCGCCGTCACGCGCGTCGACGCGGAAACCGGCGCTGTCGACATCGAGCGCTTCCTCATCGCCTACGATGTCGGCAAGGCGGTCAATCCGATGCTGATCGAGGGGCAGATCGTCGGCGGCTGCGCACAGGGGATCGGCGGCGCGCTGCTCGAGGAGTTCCTCTATGACGAGCGCGGCGAGCCGCTGTCGGTGACGCTTGCCGACTACCTCATGCCGACCGCGCGCGAGGTGCCGCCGGTCCAAGTCCTGATCCGCGAGGACGCGCCAAGTCCGCTCAATCCGCTGGGATTGAAGGGCGCGGGGGAGGGCGGCGCCAATGCGGTCGGCGCTGCGCTCGCCGCCGCGATCGACGATGCGCTGGGCGCGCCCAATGCCGTCACCGAGCTTCCGATCACCCCGCTACGGCTCAAGCGGCTCATCGGGCACGCAGGCCGCGGCGAGCGTCTTGCCGCCAAACCGCAGCCGCTGGACCGGCCGGATGAGGCCCGATAATCAACAGGCGGCACTCCCGGGAGAAACCAACGATGGACCTGAAACTTCAAGGCATGACGGCGCTGGTGACCGGCGGCAGCGAGGGCATCGGCAAGGGCATTGCATGGGCGCTGGCGAAGGAAGGCGTTGACGTCGCCATCTGCGCGCGCCGCAAGGAGCCGCTCGAAACCGCCGCCAAGGAGATTGCGCAGGCGACCGGCCGCAAGATCGTCGCCATCCCCGCCGACCTGCGCAAGGACGCCGATGCGAAAGCGTTCATCGAGCAAGGCCACAAGGCGCTCGGCCGCGTCGATATCATGGTCAACAACGCCGGCTCGGCCGCCGGCGGCGTGATCGAGCATTTGACCGAGGATGATTGGGAAAAGGGCCTGCAGCTCAAATTCATGGGCTATGTGCGCTGCCTGCGCTACGCGCTCCCGATCATGGTCAAGCAGGGCGGCGGCCGCGTCGTCAACCTTATCGGCAACGACGGCGTCAAGCCCTCGTACTGGGAGATATGCCCGGGGGCGGCCAATGCGGCCGGCCAAAATCTTACGCTCTCGCTTGCCGGCCAGTACGGCAAGCACGGCATCAGCTTCGTCGCCGTCAATCCCGGGCCGGTGCGCACTGAGCGCTGGGCCGGGCTGGTCAAGGCGATGTCGCGCGACATGAAGATCTCGTACGAGGACGCCGACACGCTGGCACCGGCCTCGATCCCGATGGGCCGCATTGCCGAAGTCGAGGAGGTCGCCAACCTCGTGGTGATGCTTGCGTCACCGCTGATGGGGATGGTCAACGGGACGATGATTGAGATCGATGGCGGCCAGGACAAGCCGCTGATGGATCGCTTTCGCGACAAGAACCGATAAGGGAGGGGAACTTTACCCCCGGTTCCCCATCTTGGCCCCGCATTTGCATGGCCAGCTACCAAGCGCGAGTAGCCGCGCCGCAGGGGCCTTTTTGCGTTGTGCGCAGTGGACGCCTCGCTCTTGGCGATTGCTGGCCCCTTAAGGCGCGCTATAATTTCGAATCAGCGGGACGCCACGCATCAGTTCCCGCGCTGTTGTCGAGAAGGAGGACGGTCAGGGAGGTGATGGCAACGAGACCACTCTTAGGACGGTAGAAAATGAACTCGAAACGTTTTGCGATCGCTGCGGCTCTTGGGACCCTAACGATCGCTTGGGCCGGCACAGCGCTTTCCGCCGAAGGGTGGCTGCGCTGGAATGCCAAACGTGGCTATCCTTCAATCACCTTCAACTCCACCGGGCTGCACGTAACCTTGCCTGAAGGTCTGCTGGCGGAGGCGACCGCCCTGGGCAAATCCCGAGAACAGGTCGTGGTCCTGTTTCTCAACCGCTACGCGCCCGGCGTGTGCACCGACATGGTGAACATGCAAGTGAGCCAAACAAATTTGACGGTGCATGTTCGCCTCATGCACGAGTTGGAAGAATTGCTGCCGCGCCACGTGTTTGTGGTCGACGACGCCGAACAGGACGTTGTGGTCAACTACGCCCCCAAACAACCCGTAAACTGCATTGACCCAGGCCCGTCCTCTTAAATAGGAGCGACGGACATGGCGATCACTGTCGGTCGAGCAATTCGGCGCGCAGCGGATTGAGCGTTCCTCCTATCTGGTCGTATCGAAGCCAGTGAAGCGATGCGGGATGCGGCGGATGTCTGCTAAGAGCTCGCGTTGCAGGCCGGATGGTGCGTCGGCCGGGAATTCCAGATCGATCGAGTCCGCAGCATCACCGAAACGCTGCGCGATAGCCTGGGCAAGCCCTTCGTAAGTGGCGCAGGCGGCGAAGATCCGCACGATGTCATCCGAGACCTCGGCCGCCATGTCATGCCAGCGCCCGGCGACCGACATCCGGTGCAGCTTCTGCCCCAGCTCTTCCAGCCCGTGCAGCGCCAGAACTGGAAAATAGGTGCGCGTCGAGCAGTAGAAGGCGATGCGCTCGCGCAGGCGGTCCATCGCCTTGGCTAGCGCCGCCGCATCGGGGCCGGTAACGACGAACCCTCCGCCATGAACGTCGAGGTGTTCGCGCGCACGCCCGGAGCGCGCCAGACCTTCAGCGATAAGTGGCAGACAGACCTCCAGCAGGTACCGGCGCGAACAGAGCGGATGCAAGCGGACACCGTCTGCGACCTGGCCGGAAACGCGCAGCATCGCTTCACCCACGGCGGAGATCGTGACCGGCACCATCGGTAGACCGGTCGGCTCGGGCGAGAATGCCGGTGTCATTAACGTCAACGTGTAGTGGTCGCTGTGGTAGTCCAGCTTTCCGCGCGTCTCCCAGCAGCGCCAGATCGCGCGCAGGGCGCCGATGTAGTCGCGCATTCGCGGCGCCGGCGGCGTCCATGCAACGCCGAAGCGGCGCTCATTGTGTCCCTTCACCTGGCTGCCCAGCCCCAGCACGAAACGCCCTCGCGAGTTCGCCTGCAAGTCCCAGGCGATGCTCGCCGTGATCGTTGGGCTGCGCGGGAACGCGATCGCAACAGAAGGCGTCAGCTCGACGCGTTCGGTCGCCAATGCGGCAAAGGCCAGCGGGATGAACACCTCATGCCCCAGCTCGGCCGTCCTCAGCACGTCAAAACCAATACCCTCGGCTGCTCGCGCCGCCGGTCCAGCCTCGCGCCAGTCGGTCATTGGCAGCGCAGTGAAAACACGCATTCGCTTCCTCCGCCCTAGTCTTTGCCCGCTACAGCTGCTTCCTCATTACAAGCCTTGTCGCGCTGGGGCCCCTGTTGAGTACGTCCTAGCTTAGCGTCCCGCACTTGCATCCGCGGCCTGCGGTTTCAGCAAGGCCCAGCCGATCGCCCAGGTGATCTCGCCGCGCGGCGTTTGCTGCCGGATGACGAAAGGCGGGCGCGCTTGCGCGCCCGGGAATTCGGCGAGCCACGGTGCGCTCGTCTCCGGCGTCGGCTGCTTGTTGAGCCGGGCCTGCGGGTCGAAGAGGATCACCGCCCCGCGCCGGCGGATGTCGGCCGGATCGACCCGCGGGCTGTGGGTCGGATCGCCTTTTTCGAACAGCCGCGGGTGCTCGGAAGAGAAGAAGATCACATTGCCGGCCGACCAGAACTCGCCGACGACATACGAAAGCGGCGCTGGTCCGACCTCCTCGTGCCAGGTGCGCGTCACCATCGCGGTGAATTGCTGCCCGGGGAACTGCGACTGCATCAGATATCCCTGCGCGACCAAGAAGGTCTCGGTGGCGATCTTTGCCGCGATAAATATCCCGGTCAGTCCGCACCATCCGACCAGCAGGCGGCGCAACGCCGGCTGATCGACCGGCGGCCGCCACTGCGCGATCAGATAGAGAGAGATGAAGCACCACGAGAGCTCCGCCCATCCGGACTGCAAGCGCCGGCCGGACAAGAGCCCTAGGAGAACGCACGTCACCAAGGGACCGAACGCGAGGAAGGCGAGGTAGCGCCGCGCGAAAGGATCGGAGCGGGCACTCGGCGGCGGCCTGTTCCGGTCCACCGGCCCCATCAGGAGAAGGAACAGCATCCCGACGGGAATGATGTAGAACAGCCCGTTGACAATGAATTTCAAGGTCGACCACAAAAGATCAAACAGGGACAGGGCGGACTCGGCCTTGCCTTCGGCGAATTTGATCGGGCCGAAGTGGTCGACGAGCGCCATCCACAGGAATTGCGGCGCGCACAGCACGGCGCTGACCAACGCCGCGACATACGGTCCGGGCTTGCGCCAGCATTGCCGCGCGCGCGGATCGACGACCGCGAAGGCCAGGACCGGCAGCAACAAAACGAACGCCTGATACTTGGTGTAGAACGCCAGCGCGAACCAGAGCCCGACCAGCAGCCAGTCACGCAGCGCGTTGCCGACGAACGCCCGATAAAGCGACCAGCCGGCGAGCGCAAAGAACGGCAGTTCCAGGATATTGTGGTTGAACGCGGTCGTGTTGAAGCCGTACTCGATGCTGCCGTCGAGGATGACGACGGCAACGAACGCTTCGAGCGGCGTGAACAATTCGCGCCCGAATCGCCACGTCGCCCAGAACGCCACGGCCGCCGCCAGCTGACCGAGCAGAAAGAACGGCCACAGCCGGGCGCCGAAGATCCGATGGGTGATGTCCATCAGGAGCCACGGCAGCGGCGGATGCTTCCAGTAGCCGAGCTGCCAGTCGCGCCCGTAGGCGACGCCTTCGATGGCGTCGAGCTGCAGGTCTCTCTGCAGCAGAGCGGGAAGGACCGTCCACAGCAGCACGTGAACGAGCACGAAGACGGCGAAAGCGGCAACAGGGTTGCGTTCGATCGCCTGCAAAATCCGGTCGGCCGCGTGAACCGGCCGTGCCGGGGTCGAAACGGCATCCATCCTTGCGAACTCTTCGCCTTCAAGGCCGCGCGGACGGATCTGGCCCCGCAGCGCCCGAACAAGACCGCTTTCGATGGATTTTAGCCTGTCCGAGGATCGAGACTAAGTGCCAATGGGCCGCGCCTGCCACTTTTGATTCGGCACGCCTGGCCGTGCGCAGGGCGGGCGTTGCGAAAGGCACTCATGCGCGTGGCCTCTGCTACCGCAAATAGCAGTCCGTCATTGTCGCAGCATCCGAGTGCTCAGCACAATTCCGCCAACAAACGCTGACGGCTGCCGCACAAGCTTCCGCAGGAGATGCGATGCTGCCGGGCGGATATCGATCAAGCCCATTTGGGGGCGTGGGTCGGCCAGTATTCGGACAAATGATGCCGCCGCGAGTGCCCACGGCCGGCGTAGTCGCCGCCCTTGCGGCCGCGATGCTGCCCCTCGCCGTGCGCCCGCAGATATAGATGGTCTTGCCATCCGCGCCGGCGAGCTTCGCGGCGACTGTGCCGGTCGTGCCCATGATGAGCCGTGGCCAGCCGCGGCTGCCCAGGCGCCGCCGCCCTTCCGCGCATGCTCGGGACCGGTAATGTGCCGGCGTCGGCGCAGTCGACGTAATTGTCGGCTCGCGTTGGACACATGAGCGCCGTGCCTGACGCGTCGACGTTCTCTTGCAGCGTCAGGAAATCGGTTTGCGCATGCGCGGGCGCCGCCCACAAGGCCGCAACTGCCGCGAGGAGGAGTGCCGTCCGTTTCATGCCAACTGGTCTCATGCCAGATATAAGCGGTGAGGGCGCTTCCGGTTGCCTGCCGATATTGCGGTTAGCCGCCATCGGAGCCGTCGCGCGGGGTGGCGATCCTCATTGATATGGACACCCGCGAGGGCGCGCGCACGCTGGCGCGCGATGGCGCCGCGAGAAAGGCACCGGGCATGGTGAAGCCGCAAAGACGGGTTCCGCCGCCAAGACGGCCGGCCCAGGCCGCCGCTTCCGCGCAAATTGCCTTCTACCGTGGCCGGATTGCACTGGATCGCGAGCCGGTATTGCTGCTTAGTGAGCGTCCGCAAGTTTGACTCGAATTGGGGATTTCAACCCCTTGAGTACCGAACGCAAGGACGCACAATACAGGGGCTTCGCCGCTTCCTGCATTGATCTCGCCAAGAGCAGCTCCACCCCCACCGAGAAAACGCGCCTGCTCGCGATGGCAGGGGCATGGCTCAATCTTGCCGACCGCGTGGTGCAAGCAGCTAAGCATCCGGCCTGCCAGATCGCCGATCATCCTCTTGTGCGGAAGACTTTGGGCGCAGAGCAGGGAGCCAAGGCGGAATAGCCGCCACCGCTTTGCCTCATTCGCAAAGCGCTATTCAACTCCGACATTGCCAAGCGCACCTTGTTGGTGGTGTCCTCCCTGGCACCAAGAGCAAATCCAAGACTCGCAGGGCACGCCAAACCGGTCGGCGGTATCGATGGATATCGACAGAGTTCTTTTGGACGAGGCCGCGAACGCCGTCCAACGCCTCGAAGAGGGCGTGGCGGTGCTGGAAGCGGAGCTTGCTGCGATCGACCAGCGCGTCGCCGAGATAAACGCCGAGATCAAGGACGCGAAGCTTGCGCGAACGCGCCTGCTCGATTTCCGCGCGCAGATCGGGGCGGATTTCCAATGTCCCCACTGCTGGGTTCAAAACGAGGCGCGATCGACGCTGGAAGCCGTGTCCGGCACGGAAGGCGAGGAAATCCTCATTTGCCGTACCTGTGGCTCGGAGTATCTCATCCCCGAATGAGGGGAACGCTGGCCGGGCTGCGGTTAATGCACGTCACGGTACTCGTTCGTACAGGTGCTCGACGGCAAATTACAGGCCTCGTCGAGTATCCCGCGTCCCGGCACGAAGACGTAGCCGGGGCCGTAGATCAGGCGATCACCGGCGCCGGGCACGTACTGGCCGTGGCGGGTGTAGTAGCCGTAGAGCGGCCTGTAGCCGCCAAAATTGCCGTGGTGTGTTGCGGCCACTCCGTGAGCACGCCGCGCATGGCGATCTTGGCTCGCGGCGGCGGGTCCGCTTGCGCTGGACGCGACGAGGAGCGAAGCGATGCCGGCTGCCACAGCCGGCAGGCGAATTTGCGTGGGCCGCATGAGGGGCCTCCGTGTTCCGCGGGTGATACCCGCCAAGCACCGCAGTACCGGTTCCGGTTCCGCGACGAATATCAAATTTACGCGGGTGCGGGCACTCGCCGCAGAGCGCCGGGCGCGCCCGCTAGGAACCGGTTCGCGGGGTGCTGCTTGGGGGTAAAGAGACGACCGGAATACTTTGGTACCGCGGGAGCTGTCCCGGCTCGTTGCTAGCTGCCCGCGCGGCCAAGCGGCCGCGTCTTCGAACGCGTCTTGGGAAAAGGTTCGCGGCCGACCAAATATCCTGTGCCGCAGAGAGGCTGCAGTGCGGCTTTGAGCACCACGGCAGAGGATCACATCGCTACCCGACGGGCGCCGGACAGGTCGCGCGGCGTCCGCATTTCCGTTTCCATTCTCGGGATCGTCTGCTGCGTCATCATGACTTTGACGTTCCGAGAGAAATCGCTGGGCCTGCTGTTCGGACTGGCGTTCTCGCTGGCGTGGTGGTCGGAAGTCGCGAGGAGGCTCCCGGTCCTGATGGCGTTGGGAGCTGCGGTCATTCTCTCCGGAGCGGCGTTTCGCTTGGGTTGGGAGGCTGCTCTCTTTTCATTGGTGTTCGTGGCGATGTGGCACTTCGCCGCCAATAAGCGGCTCTAACCAAGCCCGAGCGGCGCAGCTCGCCGTCGAACGCGCGAGCATGCTTACCCAGACCGTGCCGCCGTTTTTCAGGGTAAGCCCGCGAAAAATACAATCGAATAGAGGGTCTTGCCCTTGATGTGACGTAATAATTACAGTTTTATGACAGCGGCGCCGTGCGCCGGGGGCTGGGTGGGATCATGGCCGGGCACGAGCGCGCCTGTCATGCGTAGCGTTCTCTTGTCCTTTGGCCAGACTGTCGGTCGCGCGGCACTCTTCTCCGGGCGCCGGCTTTGGCGTCACAAGTCGGTTCTCATTCCGCATCTCGTCGCCTTCGCCATCATGGGCTCGACCGAGAGCACGCTCACGGCCATGGCGGCGTTCCTGCTCGCCTGGGGCCTGTTGAATTTCCTTTGGCTCGCGCTTCTGCGCCGGCCGGCAGCCGCCGCAATGCTCTCGCTCGTCATGATGACGGTCCTGGTCCTGTTGTCGCAGCTCAAATACCAGGTGCTGATGATGACGGCGAGTTTCGTCGACCTGATGATCATCGACACCGACACCGTCACGTTCCTGTTCACGATTTTTCCGGCGCTCCGCTGGATCGTCGCCCTGAGCGCGATCGCATTCGTTCCATTGCTCGCCTTGGCGTGGCGGCTCGATACCATCCGCGTCCAGCGTGCAACGGCGTTTTCTCTCGCACTGCTCTGCCTTGGCGGGTTGACGGCGCTGGCGAAGCATTCGCCGATGGAACCGTTCGTGGCCTATTACGGCGGCAATCACGTTTCCAATTTCGCGCGCTCCGGTGTCGATGCGGTTTCTGAGTTGATGAGCCATGGCCTCATGGAATCCGACCCCGGAGTCGCGGAGCGACTGAAATCGGTCGAGGGTTCGACCTGCCGGCCCGCAACGAAGCCGCCGCACATCATCCTCGTGCACGACGAATCAAGCTTCGACATCCGCACGGCCCCCGGCATCAAGCTACCGAGCGGCTATGGCTCGCATTTCTTGTCTTTCGACGGCCAGGAACGCCGCTTTCTGGTCGAAAGCGCCGGCGGCCCGAGCTGGTACACGGAATACAATGTGCTCGCGGGCCTTTCCGCGCGCTCGTTCGGCCGCTTCGCCTATTTCGTGACGCGCATCGCCGCCGGCCGCGTCAAGCGCGGGCTGCCGGCCGCGCTCGGACGCTGCGGTTATCGCACGTTTTCGCTCTACCCGGCGCTGGGCGCCTTCATGAGCGCCCGCAGCTTCCAGGCCACCACCGGCGTGCAGCGTTTCTTCGACCAGCACGATCTCGGCACCCGCCGGATCGAGCCCGACGGTTTTTTCTATGACGCAGCGGCGCGCATGATCGAGAACGAGCATGCGCACAGTCCGATGTTCGTCTTCATCTATCTCGCCGCCAACCATTTTCCCTGGGACTATCGTTACCGGCCCGACCTGATGCCGCAGTGGCAAGACCCGGGAAACAGTCCGCTGGTCGATGAGTATCTGCGGCGGCAGGCCATGAGTGCGCAGGACTATGCAGGCTTCCTGACGCGGCTGAGGCGGCAATTCCCCGACGAGTTGTTCCTGCTGATTAGGTTCGGCGACCACCAGCCGGACTTCGCCGCAGCGCTGATCGAACCCGATCTCGCCGAGAATGCCGTGGCGCGGCGTTTAATGGCTTACGATCCGCGCTATTTCACCACCTATTACGCCATCGACGCCATCAATTTCACGCCGGCCGATTTGTCCTCCGCGCTCGATACCATCGAAGGCCCTTACCTGCCGCTCGTTGTGCAGGAGGCGGCCGGCCTGCCCCTCGATTCCTCATTCCTCGAACAGAAGAAAATCCTCACGCGCTGCAAGGGTCTGTTCTACGCATGCTCCGGCGGCGCCGAGGCGCGCCATTTCAACCGGATGCTCATCGACGCCGGGCTCATCACGAATTTGTAGCGTCCCAGGCAGGGACTATCCGGCGCGGCCGGGCGAAAAGCCGGTTCTGATCGGCCGGTTGGGACCCCGTGCTCGTCGATCGCGAGAGCGATCGCCCTCTCCTTGTCGTCGTAGACGAGGCCATCCGTCGCGACCGCGACCCTTGAGGCGATAGACTACCCGCAGGCACTGGGCGGCGCGCGGGCATATCGCCAGGGGCTAGCTTCGCCGCAGCCATAGCGCTTGCCAGCTATCCACCCATTCGATGATCAGCCGGAGACGATCCGTCTTGGATTGGAAAACCAAACGACGGTGGGCGCTTTCGCAAAATGCCCACTTTTCCGGTAGCGCCATCGGCTTTGTTAGTTTCAACGCGAAAAGCTCGGCCTCGAGGGCGGCCCTGGCTTCTTCCTTCGTCAACATCATGCCGCTCTTGCGTCGTTGTCGTTCGCCTCGCTATCCCGAGCGAGAATGTGGCGCGCCTTGCAGGCTCGATGCTCGCCGGTGAGGTCGCGCCGTCGCAACAGAATTGGGCGGGCTGGTGCGGGTTCAGTAGCGTGGAACAGTTGGCGCTGGGCCGGCACCGCTAGCCCGGTGCTGAAGCTTTTACGCCACAGAGCGCGCAAATCGCCCCCCTCTGCCCCCCGGGGACGGCATTGATCCTCGGCCCCCGCACCTTCGGCGCGGGGCTTTTTTGCCTCTACAGGCCACGATTCCTGGGATAGTTGCGGCTGGCCGGCCGGCTCTTTCCGCAAATAGACCGGACAAAGAAACAAGTTCAGTGTGGCTTTTCTGCACTAGAGGGTAGCGCCCGCTCCCGATATCGTCTGCTGGTCATGACAGGGGGATTTTTCATGAAGAAGCTCGCACTAGCAACGGCCGCGGTACTTGCTCTCCTGAGCATTGCGGGCTGCGCTAACGTAGGTAAGGGCAAGGCCCCGCCGCCCGTGGTGACTAAGGGCTAGTTTGCGCATACCGGCATCGCCTAAGGAAGGGGCTTGGCTTCGCGCCGGCCCTTTTCATTTCCACGCTAAGCGCACGCATCATTCCTGCTCGCGGTCTCGCGATTTCGGCAGGCAATCCCAACGCACATCGGCCCCACGGCTCGCGACCTCGCGTTGCGCGGCCTCGTAGCAATCATGGTAGCTGCCGAACTCGCCAAGCTGCTGTGCAGGCGACGCGCCGACAATGATCATCAGAACGAAGGTGGCGGGAGTAATCACGGCGACCTTTTCTCTTCCTCGCCCGGGTGGCGGCGCACCTTCTAGGCGTGCCGCCTTTGGCGCGGCGGATAGGCGACCGGGTCACGACTTGCTCGCCTCGCCATGACGCTCGCGCTGCCGCATTCGCTGCAACGCAGGCGTTTCACAAAGGCGGCAATCGGCGCATCCGGCTTGAGGCCAAACCGCCTGAACTCAGCTCTCGATAGGACGCCCTCGTGCTGGCAGCGCAGGCAACGCACCAATACGGGGAAGGAAGCGCGCTGTAACTCACGCGACGCGGACATGGGAGAAAGATATGCGCCGCTGCCCTAGAGTTGAGTCGGCGATGGGCCGTAGAGCTATGGCCCCGGCAGGAATGGGCTCTGCCGGGGCGGTCGCGGGCGCACCGCCGGGAACAGGTTAGGCGCAAGCGCATGCCGATGCGTTGGTGCCGCAGTCAGAAACCGGCAAAATCAACTGCGTCCGCCTTCCCCGTTGTGGCCGGTTGCCACCCGGCGGTGCTGACGTTAACTCACCCACCAGAAAACGGTTCAGACCCAGAAGGCATTGCGGAATCCGCGTTTCGCAGCGTCTGCCCGCACTGATTGCCCTTGCGCTTCCCGCGGCGAACAATCCGGTGCTACAACAGCGGCGCCCCGCTCCGCTACTAGTCGCGATACTAGCCGCTTGGGATTTGTGTCGAGGGCCCAAATGCTAGCAGTCGCCCGGCCAGGGGGCGTACCGGGCGGCCCGCAGAAGCATAACCGTTTTGTTTAGGCGGAAGGCAAGCTATTCTGCGCCGGGCACACCGGCGACACCAGTACTTTGGCCCCGGCATCGGTCGCTGGGGCGGGCCTTCATCGCCACACTTCGTGATCCGCCGATATCCGATCGCCAATCACCGCGTTGGGCATTCCACGGATTGGCTGCTCTAGGGAGACGGTACTGAAGCGCTCTCTGTTTTTGCGATATTGCTCCTTGATGTAACTGGATCGTAGGCGCGGCAATTGCTCCAAGGTAGTTTTGCCGTCCAGCACGTCCGCCTGCGCTCAATCCTTTGTGGTTGCTTGAGCTACCGGTGACTTTTACGTCCACGACGTTGGTGCAAATCCCTAATGGGAAACTTGTGTCGCCAGCAGTAGGTTTGAACCCCGGCACCTGGGCACAGCAGGGCACCAACGCGATTACAGTCTACTCAGATGTTTTGGGCACGCTCGACGAGCCGAGCCCGGCGAACGACAATGATCTGATCGAGCGGATGTCGGCGTAGTCTATGGGGGGACGGGCCGTCCCGCTTTTCCCCGAACAGAACGGCCCTAACCGCCAGGGCGGTGCCCATCCACTGAGCGGGTGCCGGCAGCATTTCGATATTGTGAGTGGCGGTGCACCCCCGCAATTGGGGGGATTTTTTGCTGTAGGAGCAGGGGCTATCGTTTCGGCGCCAGCGCCCTCACGCTGGTGGCATAAGTCCCTTGGCCCTGGCGTCGCTCGCTGGGGCCATTTTTCATTCTACGGACGCGGGTTGGAGCGGGCCGTCGGGAGGGGGTTGCGCCATATGCGCGGGACGGCCCATCCCGCCACCAGGGGATGGCGACTCCTTGCCGAGCGGGCAAGGCACAGGATACGCGCTTCGTTATTACCGCGCGAGCCGCTCGGTAATTTTACCTTGACCGAGGCGATGTGCATGGCGTGCACCTCAGTTCGCAAAACGTGAACTCGTCCTAAATTGTCGGCGGCTTAGACCCTTGAAAATCCGCGCGAATTAAGCTCGCTTTAACGGAGCTAAAGGACAGATTGCCCTAAATCTAGGTAGCTTTTGCGCGCGTAGCTGTCTTGGTGATCTGGAAAAATGTTGGAAGCTCAATTGCTTCACGTTGCCCTAAGAACGGACCATGATCGGTAATTTTACCGAGTCTTATTTCTCGGGGAAATTGTTTGCAGGGGCAGCCAGTCCCTTTTTGTTGGGACAGCTTGGCGCTTGACTGTTGCTCGAGATCGCACGCATCATGCGCAGCGGCGGGCCGCTATCAACGACCCGCCGCCACTTGCCACCGACAGCCAAGCCGAGGGGCGACCGTCGATGACCGATTCGAAAAATAGCACGAATCTGCGCGGCTTCCCGCCTTGGCGTGTCCTCAACACACAGGGAGATGGAAGCCATGATTGTGCTATTTCCGCCCAGCAAATCGCGCCAGATCGCGGCGCGCCGGCCCCGCCGATCGAAGAATGGCACGCCCGAGGAGCGCGCCGCTAAGAAGGCGGCCCAAAATGCGCAGATCGTTTCGCTGCCCGGTCAAACGGCTTTCGCCGAAAAGCGAGGAGCAATGGTCGCACGAGCCGAACAGATCGTTGCGTTGCTAGGCACGTGTCACGTCATCGAAGGTTGGCGGTTGAACGAACAGCGGGCAGCACTATTCCTCGAAAACATGCGAACATTTGATGAGCGCAATGGAGACGATCCGAGATTTACAGAAATCCTCGCTTGGGTGGGAGATCACGGCCAATCGCTCGATTGGATATTTGCTGCTGATCCCAGCTCGCTGATTTGCGGGGCAGCCGCTCAGTCTAAAGCCGCCCGCGGGCCGGTGCTCGTAGAATTGAACTGATTAAGCAATCCCAAGCCGGGCCGGCAACCGCTCGCCCGGCGCCTCATTGGATCCTTGTCCCCGTATTTCACCGCGGGGGCTTTTTTGGCTCTTGAGGGCCACGTTTTCTGCGATAGAATTGAGCATCCGGAGCTTGGCCCCGAAGCAGCAGCAGGAGGCTGTGGGATGCCGTTCCGTTTCAATCCTAATCATTGGCGGGAGCGCGCCGCGCAGATGCGCGCGCTTGCTCTCGAAACCGCAGACGCCGAAGCCGCGGCGATTATGCTCAAGGTGGCGGATGACTACGACAAGCTTGCGGATCGCGCTGAGATACGGGCGCAAGAACAGCCGCAATCGCCGAAAAAGAGCTCGCGATTAAGGTCTCCGCATCCATAGTTGCTAAGCTTGAGACGCCTGAGCGCCGTGCGCATGAGCAGAGCGCCGTTCCATTTCCTCGGCATGCTGCAACATTTCGTTTGCGAGCTGCGTGAGTTCATTCGCATGCTTCTCGGAACCGTTCTCCCAACTCTTAAGAGCCATCGCGAACACGCGAGCAGCTCGGTCACGCAATTTCTGTGAATCAGACACGGATCTCTTTCCCGTTCCCCAAGTTCCCGTGAGTATTGGACCCAACTGGTTCGGAAGACTTTGCGTTATGTCAAAAAGACAGGACCGGCCCCGCGGCAGACAGCGGGGCCTTTTTCGTGGCGATTGTTCGCCCGGCGCTGCGGTCCGCATGATATACTGTGTTCCGAAGCCATCCAGGATGGCTCGTACAGCTGCACCCCGGCCACGATGGCAGTCGGGGCTTCTTTTCATCGAGGCGGCGCGATTGTGTCGGACCGTCTTCCCAACGCGATTGATCGCCACGTCGCATCGCGCGTGCGCTTGCGGCGGCTGGAAGCGGGCTTGACCCAGGAAATGGTTGCCGACGGGCTCAGCGTCACGTTCCAGCAATTTCAGAAATACGAACGGGCCATCAACCGCATATCCGCCGGTACGCTGTACCAGCTTTCGCTCACGCTCGAAGTGCCGGTTCAGTACTTCTTCGAGGGACTGAAACTCCGGCCCAAAAAGCTTGGATCAACACACCGGCCGGCGCTGCCCCGCGCTCACTTGTGATTCGGCGCGCTTTCGGAAGGACGGAGGACGCACCAGGTCCCTCTAGGGCTTAGTATTTCTTCGCAAGCAACTCCGGCAGCTTGGCGATGTTCGCGGCGAGTCTCTGCCGGCCTTCAAATCCGTAACAATTGATTAATCGGATGCGACTAATTTGTCTGATCGGGAACAGCGGTCCCGCCGGGTCCCGGTTGCCAATTTGTCCGACAAGAACAATGGAGAGATAGATGCTTGCTAAGATCATATCCGCGCTAGCGCTGACCCTCCTGCTTACCGGCGGCGCCCTAGCTTACATTCCGCAGCCGGACAACATCAATGCGGGTCAAAACGTGTTTGCGGAGAACACCGTGCTATCCGAGCCGCAACCACACAACATCATCTATACGGGTCACAGCGTACAGCCGGAGCAAAGTTTGCGGACTGAGCTGTTTCAGGCAAACGCCGTGGTATTCGAGCAACAGCCGCACAACATTTATGCGGGTCATAGCAACAGTGTACTACAGGCGCAGGTAGGTTTGGAGATTCAGCTGTTTGCGGCGAACCCCGTGCTATCAGAGCCGCGCCAGTTTGATTGAAATCAAACGAACGTGGCACGCCAACGGGCAGGCGCTCGATGAGACGGACGCCTGCTTCATCGTCCTGCGACGACCGACCAGGGCGGCGGGCGGGCTTGTCGGTCATCAGAGAGAGAAGAGACCCCGGCAGTGCTGTAGCTGGGGGTTGCCGGGGCCTCCCCGTTGTAGCCGGAGCCCCGACGCTCCGGCGGGCTCATTGGAGCCCGGCGGGAGTTAACAGAACCTTTCAAATTGAACCTTTCCTAAGCCGCCTAAACTCCGGCAGCTTCGCAAAGTTAACCGCCATGCGCCGCGCCTCGTCCTTGGTCAGCCGCTTGTTCACGGGGCGGCGGTACGGGTCCTCGTCGAAATAGAAATAGCCCAACGCTTGCCCGTTGGAGTCATGGACGACGAAGCACTCCTCAAGCTCCTCGACGGTCCACGGCGGCGGGAAGCGGCGGGTGGAACGGCATGAAGGAAATCTAGGTCATCGACTTCGGGCCGCACCAGCGGCCAAAAATGGCGGAACGGCAGCCTCTAATAGAATGTTAGGAAGCGAGGGAGAGACGCTCAACAGGAGGTTCTCGAATGAAAAAGCTGGCTCTGTCCGCAGTCGCGACCGCCCTATTACTTGGTTCAGTTGCCTTCGCTACCGCTGCAGAAACCTCGCCGGGGCACGAAATGCAGAAGCATGGCAGCAAAAGGGGCCATCCCGGCGCATCGGGATATGCTCCCGGGCATGAAATGCAGATGCACGGAAGCAAAAAGGGCCACCCCGGCGCATCGGGATACGCCCCCGGCCACTAGTAACGTGGGCGTTGCGTTCATCCGCAGCGGCTATCGACCATCGCGTGGGCGGCCCGGCAGTACGGCCTCGCTTCTACTGAGCTGCGTCCGTCACGAGGCCAGATAGCGTGCCTCGGTCTTGAGCCACTCGCCGATGACGCGGGCGCGCTGCTCGCGGTCGGCCGGGCCAAGTCGGGGGCGTCATGTCGGCTGACACTCGACGCCCTCAAGCGATAGCGCCATGCGGAGCGCGATCGATACTTCGGCCGGATCGGCGCCGAGTGCCGCCGCCTTCAATTCCTTCGCCACGACGCGCCACGTCGCCTTGTCGCGGTAGTGCGCCGGCAAGTGCCGATCGATCAGCTCGCGCACATCGGCGAGCGTGACCAGCTTCATGACCTCGGGGATGACCAGCGGCCGCGGCAACGGCCGGGACCAGTTCGGACGAGTCAGGGGGATGCCCCGACGCGCGGGCTGGCTCGCGTGTCCTTCATTGTTTTTGACGGTCGATGAAGCCGACGACGGTTGGCGGGGCGTGCGCGCTCGCGATGTTTTTTTCATCCGCAATGGCACGGTCAATTGCATCTATCGTCGCTTGGATCTGTACCAGCAGCTCGCGCATGTCGTCAGTGTGAGCGCGCTTGTACTTTTCGGTTAGCGCGATCACTACCTCCCGACGCTCTGTAATCATGCGGGACCGGGCGGCAACCAGCATGGCGAGGTGTTCATTTTCGTCCGCCATCGTCTTCCTCAATCTCTTGCTTCCCCGGCGCTTCCCCGGCGGGTTTAAGGGAAGCGGACCTTTGCAGAAATCCCCCGGTGAGCGGCCTGAGACATAGGTGACAGACCGTACCGGACACATGGGTAGCACTTTTCGCCATTTGGCGGGAGGTGTTGATGCCGTGGAAGGAGTGTTCGGTGACGCAGGAGCGTCTACGCTTTGTCGCCCGTCTTCTCGACGGCGAGGGCATGAGCGAGGTGTGCCGCGATTTCGGCATTTCCCGCAAGACCGGCTACAAGATCTTCAATCGCTATAGGGATCAGGGGCTCGAGGCGCTCACCGATCGCTCGCGCCGGCCGGTGCGCTATGCCAACCAGCTGCCGGACCAGGTGGAGCGGCTGATCGTCGATCTCAAGCGCGACAAGCCGCATTGGGGCGCGCGCAAAATCCGCGAACTGCTCGTTCGCAAGCTTGCCGGCGACGTGCGCCTGCCGGCCAGGAGCACCGTGCATGCGGTGCTCGACCGCCACGGCCTGGTCAACCGCGCCCGAATCCGGCGCAACCGCGCCAACGGCATCGCCGCTGTCGGCAGGCGCCAATCCCAACGACCTGTGGTGCGCCGACTTCAAGGGCGAGTTCAAGCTCGGCAATGGCCGCTACTGTTACCCCCTGACGGTCTCCGACCATGCGGCGCGCTATCTGCTGCTGTGCGAGGCCTTCGAATCGACCCGGGAAGCCCCGATCATCGCCGCGTTCCAGCGGCTGTTCCGTGACCGCGGCTTGCCCGTCGCCATCCGCAGCGACAACGGGCTGCCGTTCGCCAGTCCCAACGGCCTCTACAATCTCTCCCGCCTCTCGGTCTGGTGGCTGCGGCTGGGCATCGCCATCGAGCGCATCAAGCCCGGCCATCCGCAGCAGAACGGCCGCCATGAGCGCATGCACCTGACCCTGAAGAAGGAAGCAACCCGCCCGCCCGGTCTCAACAGTCTGCAGCAGCAGGCCAGGTTCGATGCCTTCGTGCGCGAGTTCAACGCCGAACGCCCGCACGAGGCGCTCGCCATGAGATGCCCGGCCGAGTTCTACACCGCCTCGCCACGGCCCTATGACGGGCTGCCGGAACTCCAATATCCCTGGCATGACCGCGACATCCTGGTCACCGCCTGCGGCCGCATCTGCATGCACAGGAAAAAGATCAATATCTCGACCGTGCTCGCCGGTCAGAAACTCGGCATCAGGGAAGTCGACGACGGCATTTGGCTCGTCAGCTTCATGCACTATGATCTCGGCTATATCGACCTGGAGCAGAGGACCTTGCAGACCATCGACAATCCGTTCGGCACGAGATTGTCACCCATGTCTTAGGTACGTTCCGTCACCCATGTCTCCGGGCCGGACACGGTTTTATTGGTGAGCCCGGCGGGACTCGAACCCGCGACCCCATGATTAAAAGTCACGTGCTCTACCGACTGAGCTACGGGCTCACGCGAGCGTTCAGATAGCGAAAAGGCGCTTCGGTTTCCAGTCTCCTGCACTCGGCGCCGGGAGGGGTCAATCGCGGCGCGGCCGGCGTTCTGCTAGACTGTGCGCACAGCCTGGATGCCCCAGCAAGGATGAACGCCATGCCGATCGTCAACCGCGTCGCCGACCTGCACGATGAAATCACCGAATGGCGCCGCGACCTGCACGCCCATCCGGAGCTTCAGTATGACGTCCACCGCACCGCGGGGTCGGTGTCGGAAAGGCTCAAGAGCTTCGGCTGCGACGACGTCGTTGCCGGCATCGGCCGCACCGGCGTCGTCGGCGTCATCCGCGGCCGCAAGCCGGGCGCCAAGGTGATCGGGATGCGCGCCGACATGGACGCTCTGCCGATCGAGGAGGCGACAACTGTCGCCTACAAATCGACTGTGCCCGGCAAGATGCACGCCTGCGGCCACGACGGCCACACCGCCATGCTGCTCGGGGCCGCCAAATATCTTGCGGAGACGCGCAATTTCGCCGGCACCGCAGTGGTCATCTTCCAGCCGGCGGAGGAGGGCGGCGCCGGCGCCCGGGCGATGATGGACGATGGCTTATTCGACCGCTTCGGCATCGAGGAGGTCTTTGGCATGCACAATTATCCCGGCATGCCGATCGGCCAATTCGCCATTCGTTCCGGTCCGATGATGGCCTCGACCGACACGATCGGCATCGACCTCGAGGGTGTCGGCGGGCACGCCGCATGGCCGCATTTCGGCGTCGACACGGTGCTGGTCGGGGCGCAGATCGTCAACCAGCTGCAGTCGATCGTGGCCCGCAACGTCGACCCGCTGCAGGCCGCGGTCATCTCGATCTGCATGTTCCAGGCCGGGCACGCCGACAACGTCATCCCGCAGCAGGCGAAGCTCCGCGGCACCGCGCGTGCGCTGTCGCCGAAAGTCCGCGACCTGCTGCAGAAGCGGGTGCGCGAAGTGGTCGAGGGGACGGCGCGCGCCTACGGCGCCAAGGCGGAGCTGACCTATACGACCGGCTATCCGGTCCTGGTGAACGAGGAGCTCAAAACCGCGTTCGCCGCCGGCGTGGCATGCGAGGTCGCCGGCAAGGACAAAGTCAACACCGATTGTGCGCCGCTGATGGGCGCCGAGGATTTCGCCTTCATGCTGCAGGAACGGCCGGGCGCGTTCATCTACATCGGCAACGGCAACAGCGCGCAGCTGCACAACCCGGCCTACGACTTCAACGACGAGGCGATCCCGGTCGGCACCTCCTACTGGGTGCGACTGGCGGAGACCGCCCTCGCGGGCTGACGCCGAGGCTACTGCGCCGCTTCCACGTGGTTCTCGGCGGGAACCTTCGGCGGCTCGGCGATGACCTGCGAGCGCGGCAGGAGCGCGGCGGTCTTGGCCTCGATCCGGCGCCAGAACTCGAATGAGTTGAGCCGGGTGCCCTCGATCAGGGCGATCGCAACCGCGGACAGGAAGGGCAGGCTCTGCACCACGAGCACGGCGGCAAAAATGTTGATCTCGTGGACCTGCTTGTAATTGGTCACGACGAGGGTCGCGGCGCCGATGAGGAGGAGTGCGGCGATCACCGCCTCCCAGAAGGCCGGGAAGTCGCCCTTGCGGGTCGCGCCGCCCTTCGCCGTACGCAGGAAGGGCAGGCGTTCCTTCAGCACCCCCGATCCGACCGCACGCGCGACCGTCCATTGCATCGCCATCGCGGCAAACACCGCGCCGAGCATGTGCACGATGGGCACCTTGACGCGCAGGCGATAGAGCGCCGTGAAATGGGCGACTGCGACCATGAAGGCGGCAAGGATCGGCAATGTCAGGATGCGGTCGGGCACCGCGATATTGGCGAACGCGACCACCGGCACCCAGACGATGTTGAGCAAGGCCACCACGACGCCGATACTGTCGGCGCCGAGCCAGTTGAGCCAGCCGAGGCCATATTCGCGCTTCTGCTCGCGCGTCAGGCCCTCGGCCCAGGGCAAAAGGTGCTGCCAGTGCTTGCGCACCAGTTGCAGGCCGCCGAACGCCCAACGGTGCCGTTGCCGTTTGTAGGCTTCGAAAGTATCCGGAAGGAGCCCGTAGCCGTAGCGGTGATTGGTGTAGTGCGCGAGCCAGCCGCGCTCGAGGACGGCGAGGCCGAGATCGGTGTCTTCGACGATGGTGTCGCTCGACCAGCCGCCGGTGCTCTCGATCGCCGCGCGGCGCAGCAGGCACATCGTGCCGTGCATGATGATGGCGTTGACCTCGTTGCGCTGAACCATGCCGATATCGAAGAACCCGGCATATTCCGCGTTCAGCGCGCGGTGCATCGGCGAGCGGTCGCCGTCGCGATGGTCCTGCGGCGATTGCACCATGCCGACGCGCGCGTCGGCGAACAGCGGCACCAGATCCTTGAGCCAGGCTGGATCGACCGCGTAGTCGGCGTCGAGGACGCCGATGATCTCCGCATCTGCCGCGGTGTGCGCCAGCGCCAGCCGTAAGGCGCCGGCCTTGTAACCGGCGAGCTCTTCCACCCTGACGAATTTGAAGCGGTCGCCGAGCACACGGCAATGCTCTTCGACCGGCCGCCACAGGGCCGGATCGGGAGTGTTGTTGATGACCAGGACGCATTCGAAATTGGCGTAGTCGAGCCGCGCCACGGCATCGAGCGTCGCCGTCAACATGGCCGCCGGTTCGTTGCAGGCCGGGATGTGGATCGACACCTTCGGAAGGAAGACCTCGGGAACGAGCGGCGGAGCGCCGGCAAAACGGCGCGGCGGCCGGCCGAAGGCGACGGCGGCGATTTCGTCGATGCGCGCGAGCGCGATGACGACCAGCGGTACCAGGAGCAGGATGCCCAGAGCGAGCGCGAAGGCGGCGCCCGGCACGAAGTAGTGCCCCTTCCAGAACGCGACGATGGCCGCGAACCACGCGCCGACGAGATTGGCCGCGGCCGCAAGCATGAGCGTCTGCGTGGCCGTGGCGCCATTGATGGTCAGGATCGGCAGGCAGAGGAGGAGGCCGAGAAGGACGGCGAGACCCGCTCGCTTGAGGTAGTCCGGATCGGTAATGGCGCCGGTCCAGGAGAACTTGGCCTGGCGCGAGGCGTCGAACAGGCCCCAATAAGGGCCGACGCCGCCCTCGAACGTCTTCCAGGGCTGGTCGATCGCCTCGACGATGTTGTAGTCGATGCCATAGGCCTCGGCGCGCGCGACGAAGTCGCGGATGACCATCGCCTGCTCGACGCGGCCGGGGTTGGCGTCATGGAAATTGTAGCCAGCGCTCGGCCAACCGAACTCGGCGATGACGATGCGCTTTCCGGGGTGGGCGCGGCGCAACTTGTCGTAGAACTCGATGGTCTGGTCGACCGCCCGCGAGACATCCAAGCCCTCCCAGTAGGGCAGGATGTGCGCGGCAATGAAGTCGACGGCCGAGGCGAGCTCCGGATGGTCGATCCAGACTGTCCAGATTTCACCCGTAGTAACAGGCACTGGGCTCGACCTCTTCACGCGTTGGATGAGCTGCATGAGGTCGGCCACGCTCATCTCCGCCCGCAATGTCGTCTCGTTACCGACGACTATCGCGTTGACGTTGTTGTAACGGCGCGCGAGGTCGAGAGCGGAGCGGATTTCCCGCTCGTTGCGCTCTTGGTTCTTGTCGATCCACGCGCCGACCGTGACCTTGAGGCCGAATTCCGCGGCGATCGGCGGGACCAGTTCGGCGCCGCCGGTCGCAGAATAAGTGCGGATGGCACGGGTGTAGGGCGCAATCGCCCTCAGGTCAGTGCGGATCTGCTCGACGGTGGGGCGATCGCCATAGTCGGGATGCTGCGAGGCTACGAACGGAGCGTATGAGATGCTGGCAAGCTGCCCGGTGAAATCCGGCGCCGTCTCTTTGGTTCGTAGTGAAGCCCACAGGCCGACATGCACGCACGTTACAAGCGCGAGCACAACAGCGACGGTGCGCATCGAAATCTAACCACGCGGGCAATGAAAGAACGGGTCCGAAACCTGCCCAGGGTTCAGTGATCGGCCGTCGGGGTGAGGCACTTATGAGCGGTGCCGGTGAATTAGCGATCGGACGTGGCAAATTCAAGACAAGGAACTGACAGGCGCGTTTTTTGTTCCCTGTGCCTCCGGCGTTCGGCAAGTGCGCTGCCGGCGGCGGCGCTGCGCTAGCCTTTCGGCGGCGTATTCGCCGCCGGCGGGGCAGGCGGCGGCATCGCCGGCGCCGCCGGGTTGATCCAGCAGGCATGGATGCGCCCGTTCAAGCTGTCGGCGGCCTTGGGATCGATGTTGTTGCCATGCAGGATCAGGCAGCGGAAGCTCGCCTGGATGTGGGCGCTCGGACAGCCAAAGCGGTCGTAGAGATCGAGATGCCGGAAGGCGGTGTCGAGGTCGTCGCGCCACAGCAGGTTCACGACACGGCGGCCGAGCCACACGCATTCGGGATTGCCGGCAGCCCCGGTGACGGCGCGCTGGGCCTCGGCGAACTCATCGACTTTCTGCGGTTCTTTTACCGGTTCCTGCCCGGCCGCCGGAGGCTTTTCCGGCGGTTTGGGTTCATTGCCTTGGGCGAAAGCCAGGGGAGTCCAGAGGAGCCACGCAGCTAGCGACAGCCCTCCTGCAGCCCGAAGCAAGCGGTTGGACATGGTTCGATTGAGTTGAAAAACCGACACGAGCCGAGAGTGACGCTTCCCTGGTCTAGCTGATTGGGCCTCGCCCGGCGTTGTATTGTCCGGGCGAAGCCGCAATGAGAACACCCCAACTGCGCCGATTTGTCCAGCGTGCATCGCGCCGCGAACCGTCGCATCTTGGCACAGCGCGTCGTCAAGGCTAATGCGAGGCGCGTGTCTTCCTTGCCAAACGCAAAGGCAGTCGGCCCGGCGCTTGCGTCATTTGCGCTCACGGCGCTCGCAATCGGCATCGTGTGGTGGTGGCTCGGCGCCGGCATGGCGCTGCCGCCGTCCCCGCTCCCAGCCAGGGCAAAGCTCTACTGCGTCTCCTATGCGCCGTTCCGCGCCGGGCAGGATCCCCTGGTGGAGGGGACCCGGGTCGAGCCCTGGCAGATCGAAGAGGACCTGGCGCTGCTGTCGAAGTACAGCAACTGCGTGCGCACCTATTCGATCGATGACGGCGCCGAGAGCGTCCTTGCCAGCGCCCGGCGGCACGGGCTGAAGGTGCTGCACGGCGTCTGGCTCTCCAACAAGGCGGACAAGAACCGGCGGCAGATCGCGACCACGGCCGCGCTCGCCAAGGAATATGCCGACGTCATCAGCGCCGTCATTGTCGGCAACGAAGTGCTGCTGCGCGGGGAGATGTCGGCGACGGACCTCATGGCCGCGATCCGCGAGGTCAAGGCGCAGGTGGCAAAGCCGGTCACCTACGCCGACGTCTGGGAATACTGGCTGCGCTATGCCGACGTGCGCAACGCCGTCGATTTCGTCACGATCCATATTCTGCCGTACTGGGAGGATTTTCCGATCCCGGCCTCGCTTGCGGCCGCCCACGTCGCCGCGATCCACGCGCGGGTCGCGGCCGCCATTCCCGGCAAGGACATCCTCATCGGTGAATTCGGCTGGCCGAGCGCGGGGCGCATGCGCGAGCGCGCGCGGCCTTCGCCCTGGAACCAGGCGCGCGTCATCAGCGAAACGCTGGCTCTCGCCGAGCGCGAGCACTTCAAGGTCAATATCATCGAGGCGTTCGATCAGCCCTGGAAGCGTGCGCTCGAAGGGGCGGTCGGTGGCTACTGGGGCATTTTCGACCGCGCGACGGACGGGCTCAAATTCCGCTTCGGCGGCACGGTTTCCGAGCATCCGCAGTGGCCTTGGCAGGCGGCCGCCGGCATCGCGCTTGCGGCCCTTTCCTTTGCCGGCGCCTTTGCTGCCGGGCGCACTAAGGGCATTTCCCCTTATCTGTGGCCGGAAGTAGCGGCGCTGTCGTTCCTTCCCGCCGTGATGTTCGGCTGGACCATTGAGACGGTTCCGGTCGAAAGCTTCAGCGTCGGCAGTTGGCTCCGCTCGCTCGCCTTCGCCGCGACTGCCGGAGCCGCCCCGGTCGTCTGCGCCATAGCCTGCGCCGCGGGTCGCGCCGTTCCGGCGTTCTCGTCATTTCTCGGGCCCGGCCGCAAGCGCCCTGACGGCCTCGATTGGGTGCTCGGCGGCAGCTTGATCGCGCTGATGCTGGTTTCCATCGAGGCCGCGCTCGGCCTGGTGTTCGACCCGCGCTACCGCGACATCGCCTTCGCGCCACTGACGGCCGCGGCGCTGCCGTTCCTGGTGGTCTTGGTGTCGACGCCGCGGCCGGCGGGAGCGCGCGCAATGGCCGAGACGGTCGGCGCCGCGGTCCTGGCGCTGTCGAGCGGCTACGTCCTGTTCAACGAAGGCTTTGCCAACTGGCAGTCGGTCTGGTTCTGCGCGGGACTGTTCGGGCTTGCCTTCATTCTGGCACTGGCGCGGGACGCGCCAAGCCCAGGATGAGGATTCCGACCGCGAGCGCCGACAGATCGGCGTTGTGCAGCACCACCCCGAAAGCCGCCGCCGCAAGCGCGACGGCAACGAGCACCAGCGACGGCCGCACGAGATTGAGCAAGGCGGCGACAAGTGCGGCGCCGCCGAACACCTGATGATTGAAGAGCACGATGGTCAGCCGAAACGTCCGGCACAGCCAGGTATCGAGCCCGGCCTGGCAGGCGAGCGACACGGTGCCGTTCTCGATCGCAAGGTAGCGCAGATAGAGGGCCTCCCCCACGGAGAGGAAGCCGATCACCAGCAGCCAGTTCAGCTGGCGTGCGGTCGGCCGAAACAGCGAACGGGGCTGGTCGATGGCGGTCACGCCGACGATCATAGTCGGCGAGCTACTGGAGCGCGAGGTGCTGGCCGTCAAAGTTCGTCGGCTGACAGGACACGCGGAACGACGCCAGTGTGGCGCACAATTCGACTGCCGCTCCGGGGCTCGGCAGCGGCCCGACGACGAGCCGCAGCTCGGCACGCCTCGATCGAGGGATTTCCTTGAGCGTGGCGACCGCCTGCAGACCCACGAAGAGCTGCGGGTGAGCCGAGCGCGTCCCGGACCAGCGCGCCTTCAGCGTCTGAATGGAGACGGCGCTGCCGAGGTCCACGGCGTATGCCGCCGATTGCGGCCCCTCAGCCGCGCCCGTCAGGGCTGACGTCGCTTGCCTCGGCGATGGCGCATCGAAAATGACGGGAAGCCGGGACGGCAATCCGGCGAACGGCGGCACCACCGGTGCGGCGGCAGCCGTGCTGGACGCCATCCCCGCTTCTGGCAGATCGCCGGCCGACCAAGGCGGCGGTACGGCGGCGCTATTTGCGGCCGGGGCATCCGCTCCGAGCGCATCCGCTTCGGGCGCGTTCGCTGCCGGGGCATTCGCGGTTTTGAGATCGCCCGTCTGAGTCGCTCCCTCGGCGGCTGGAGGCGTGGCTTTCTCGCTTTGTCCCGCGATTGCACCAGTGATGTCACCCAGGCTGTGCTCGAGCGCAGCAAGACGCGCTATCAACCGGTCACGGTCCTCGGTCAGACCACGCACCGCCTGACTCAGCTGCCGGGCAGCGGACTCCGCGTCGAACTGGCGCGGCGCGCCGTGGGTTGCGCCTGGCGTCGTGGCGATCCGTTGCGAACCGGCATCACTCCGACTCGTGAGAATGGCGACGAGCAGGGCGGTCGCAGCCGTCGTGCCCCACAGCGCGATTCGGCATAGGCTCTGCATGGTGAATGCGGGCTGCGTAACCTTTTTGGCCGCGGCATTCGCGGTCTGCGCCTGACCTGCCATGCTGCCGCTCCGAGCCTCCTAAAAGCGAATCGATGGTAAAAATAACAGATTTGCGTTTGCGCCACTGTTGCTTAGCGAAAAGCATGGCGACGCGAGGCGGTCGCCAGCCGTTTGGGCGCGGCACCACGATCGCGACTTTCAGCCGCCAACCGGCTATGAGAGCGCCCGCGGAGTTGCTCGATGAAGGCTCGGACTTGTCTGGCGATCGTGCTCGCGGCCGGCGAGGGCACCCGCATGCGCTCTGCCGTTCCCAAGGTCTTGCATGCCATCGCCGGGCGCCCGCTGATCGCCCATGTGCTTGCCGCCATCGCCGAAGCCGGGATCACCGACACCGCAGTCGTCATTGGTCCCGGGCAAGAGGCCGTCACTGCCGCAGCGCGGCGCGTGCTGCCCCATGCCGCTGCCTTTGTGCAGCACGAGCAGCGCGGAACGGCCCACGCGGCGCTCGCGGCCAAGGGGGCCATCACGCGGCTTGAGGCCGATGACGTCCTCATCGTCTACGGCGATACCCCGCTCGTGCGGCCGGCAACGCTGAAGCGGCTCCGCGCGCCGTTGGCCGCGGGCGCGGCGCTCGCCGTGCTCGGATTCCGCGCCGCCGACCCGTTCGGCTACGGCCGGCTCGTCGTCGCCGACGGCAAGCTCGTCGCCATCCGCGAGGAAGCCGATGCAAGCGCCGGCGAGCGCGCGATCAATCTCTGCAACGGCGGGCTGATGGCGCTCGCCGGAACTCATGCGCTGGCGATCCTGGAGCGGATCGGCAACGACAATCGCAAACGCGAATTCTATCTGACCGATGCGGTCGAGATCGCCCGCGGCATGAAGCTCGACGTCGTGGCGGTCGAAGTCGAGGAGGACGACGTGCGCGGCATCAACACCAAAGCCCAACTCGCCGAAGCGGAGAGCGTAGCACAGCAGCGCCTGCGCAAGTCGGCGCTCGACGCCGGCGTCACGCTCGTTGCGCCGGAGACGGTGTTTCTCAGCGCCGACACCAAATTCGGCAAGGACGTGGTGGTCGAGCCCTACGTGGTGTTCGGCGAGAAGGTTACCGTCGAGGACGGCGCGGTGATCCATTCATTCTCGCACATCGCCGGCGCCCATATCGGCAGGGGCGCGTCGGTCGGACCGTACGCCAGGCTGCGGCCGGGGGCGCGGCTCGGCGACGGCGCGCGCATCGGCAACTTCGTCGAGGTCAAGGAAGCGGTGATCGAAGCCGGCGCCAAGGCCAATCACCTGAGCTATATCGGCGACGCCTTCGTCGGCGCCAACGCCAACATCGGCGCCGGCACCATCACCTGCAACTACGACGGCACCGCGAAGCATCGCACCGAGATCGGCGAAGGCGCCTTCATCGGCTCTAACTCGGCGCTGGTCGCTCCAGTGCGCATCGGCCAGCGCGCTTATATCGGTTCCGGCTCGGTGATTACCGCCAACGTCCCGGACGACGCGCTGGCGCTCGGGCGCGGGCGGCAGGTCATTAAGGAAGGTTGGGCGTCGCGCTTGCGCGGGCTCAAATCGCTCGGCAAAGGAAAGGCGCATTCGCGCGATTGAACGCAGCACGAACGACGCCGCGCCGGTCGATTTGCAAACTCCGGGTCGAAACGCCGGTGACGGAACGAAAACTATTTTGATTTTGTTTTCTCGGATGGCTGCGCTTTAACCGTTAACGGCTGGACCCGCGGCGCGGGGCCTGAGGAGCATCCAACCCGGATGTGCGGCATCATCGGGATCATCGGCGACGGCAGCCGGCCGGTTGCGCCGCAGCTCGTCGAAGCGCTCAAGCGCCTCGAGTACCGCGGCTACGATTCGGCCGGGGTGGCGACGCTGGAGCGCGGCGCGCTGGCGCGGCGGCGTGCTGAAGGCAAGCTCAAGAACCTGGAAGCAAAGCTCGCGCGCGAACCGCTCGCCGGCACGATCGGCATCGGCCACACCCGCTGGGCAACGCACGGGCGTCCGACCGAGAACAACGCTCATCCGCACGCGACCGACCGGCTTGCCGTCGTACACAACGGGATCATCGAGAACTTCAGCGAGTTGCGCCGCGAGCTGGAAGGGAAGGGCGCCAGGTTTGCGACCGAGACCGACAGCGAGGTCATCGCGCATCTGGTCACCGACGGGATCAAGAACGGGCTGTCGCCGGTCGAGGCGGTGGCCGCCGCATTGCCGCGGTTGCGGGGGGCTTTTGCGCTCGCCTTCCTCTTCGCCGGCGAGGAGAATTTGCTGATTGGCGCGCGCAAAGGCTCGCCGCTCGCGGTCGGTTTCGGCGAGGGCGCGATGTTCATCGGCTCCGACGCGATTGCGCTCGCGCCCTTCACAGACACCGTCTGCTATCTCGAGGAGGGCGACTGGGTGGTCGTCACCCGTGAGAATGCCGAGGTTCACGATGCCGGGGGCAAGGTGGCGCGGCGCCCGGTGCTCAAGTCGCAAGCTTCGGTGATGCTCATCGACAAGGGCAATCACCGCCACTTCATGGCCAAGGAGATCTACGAGCAGCCGGAAGTGGTCGGCCACACGCTGGCGAAATACCTCGACATGACGACGGAACGCGTCGCGCTGCCGATGGCGCTGCCGTTCGATTTCGGCGCGCTCAAGCGCATTTCGATCGCCGCGTGCGGCACCGCCTACTATGCCGGCATGGTCGCGCGCTACTGGTTCGAGCGCTTTGCGCGGCTCCCGGTCGAGGTCGACATCGCCTCCGAATTCCGCTACCGCGACGTCCCCCTCGATCCCGGCGACCTCTCGATCTTCGTTTCGCAGTCGGGCGAGACCGCCGACACGCTCGCGTCGCTGCGCTATGCGCGCGAGCACGGGCAGCACGTCCTTTCTGTCGTGAACGTGCCGAATTCGACCATCGCGCGGGAAAGCGACATCGTGATGCCGACCCTGGCCGGTCCGGAAATCGGGGTCGCCTCGACCAAGGCGTTCACCTGCCAGCTCGCGGCGCTGGCGGCGCTCGCGATCGCGGCGGGCCGCGCCCGCGGCGTGCTCACCGAGAGCGACGAGAAACGGCTCGCCCGCGCCCTAATCGAGATACCGCGGCACCTCACTGATGCGCTCGCGCTCGAGCCACAGATCGAAGTGCTCGCCCGCGATCTGGCCAAATCGCGCGACGTGCTCTATCTCGGCCGCGGCACGAGCTTCCCCATCGCGCTCGAAGGCGCGCTCAAGCTCAAGGAAATCTCCTACATCCACGCCGAGGGCTACGCGGCTGGCGAACTCAAGCACGGCCCGATCGCGCTCGTCGACGAGACCATGCCGGTGATCGTGATCGCGCCCTACGACCGTGTCTTCGAAAAGACCGTTTCCAACATGCAGGAAGTGGCCGCCCGCGGCGGGCGGCTCATCCTGGTGACCGACGCCAAGGGCGCGGCGGCGGCCGAGGGCCAGCCGCTGGTGACGCTCACGCTGCCCACCATGCCTTCGACCGTGGCCCCGCTCGTCTACGCCGTGCCGGTGCAGCTCATCGCCTATCACACCGCCGTCATCATGGGCACGGATGTTGATCAGCCGCGCAATCTGGCCAAGTCGGTGACGGTGGAATAGCGGCGCTTGGCGCCGCCTGCTGCCCCTTGGGCCCCGGGGCGCCGCGGTATAGATGTACGCGGGCGCCAAGCCACGCCCAGCGGGAGCGATGACCAACGACAGCGACCAGAGCGCAGGCTTTCCCGGCGGCGGAGCCAAGGCCGGGATCATCAGCCGCGTGCGCAACTATTTCCTCACCGGGCTGGTCGTCGCCGGACCGGTGGCGGTGACGCTGTGGCTGATCTGGTGGTTCGTCACCTGGGTGGACAATTTCGTCCGGCCCCTCATCCCGACGGCGTACCGGCCGGAGACCTACTTGCCGGTCAAAGTGCCGGGCCTCGGCCTGATCATCGCCTTCGTGGCGCTCACGGTCCTCGGGTTCTTCACCGCCAACCTGATCGGCAGCAGGCTTGTCGATTTCGGCCAGAGCCTGTTGAGCCGCATGCCGATCGTGCGGCCGATCTACCGCACCACCAAGCAGATCTTCGAGACTTTGTTCTCCAGCTCGGAGTCGAGCTTTCGCCGGGTAGGCCTGGTCGAGTTCCCGGCGCCGGGCATGTGGTCGCTCGTGTTTCTGACGCAGTCGCCGACCGCCGCGATTGCCGCGCATCTGCCCGACACCGAGCATGTCTCGGCCTTCATGCCGTGCACGCCGAACCCGACCACCGGCTTCTTCTTTTACGTGCCGCGGCGCGACGTGATCGACCTCGACGTTACCGTCGAGCAGGCGATGACGCTCCTGATCTCCGCCGGCATCATTCAGCCGGGCGCCGGCCCCGAAGCGCAGGGCAAGCTCGCCGCGCTCGCCGAAACCGCCCGCGCGGCACAGACGGCGCGCGCCGCGGAGCCGCCGCCGCGCGGCGCCGCCACGCCGGCGCAATAGGGACCAGCATTTTGTTCCCCGGATCTGCTATTCTGACTTGGAAGTACGGTTCCGCGGGAGGACGCCATGAACTTCGGAGAAGCGATCGCATCGGGATTTTCCAACTATGTCAATTTCTCAAGTCGGGCTGCTCGGTCCGAATATTGGTACTGGGTGTTGTTCAACGTCCTCGCCCAAGTGGTGACGGAGATCATCGACAACGCTGTGATCGGAATGTCGGTGACAACCGCCATCTTCTCTCTCGCCGTGCTCCTGCCGGGCATCGCTGTGGCGGCCCGCCGGCTGCATGACGTGGACCGCACCGGGTGGTGGCTGCTGCTGGCCTTCGTTCCCGTCGTCGGCCTCATCGTGCTGCTGATCTGGTTCTGCACCAAAGGCACGGACGGCCCGAACAGGTTTGGCCCCGATCCGTTGCCAGGCGGAGGGCAAGTCAACCCGCGCCCAGCAGTCTGATCGCCTCGTCGCGCGCGAACACATAGAGAAGCTGCCGCAACGCCGCGCCATGCGCGGAGGCGAGGCGTGGATCGCGGCCGAGCACGAGCATGGCATCCTGCCGCGCCGCCTTGAGAAACACGCCGTGCACCTCGATGCGGGCGATGTGGAAGCCGGGCACGCCGCTCTGCCGCGTGCCCAGCACGTCGCCTTCGCCACGCAGTTTCAGATCCTCCTCGGCGATGCGGAAGCCATCATCGGTCTCGCGCAGGATCGCAAGCCGCGCCTTCGCCGTTTCGCCGAGCGGCGCCTTGTAGAGGAGGAGGCAGGTCGAGCGCTCGGAGCCGCGGCCGATGCGGCCGCGCAGTTGATGGAGCTGCGCGAGGCCGAAGCGTTCGGCATGCTCGATCACCATCACGCTCGCCTCGGGCACGTCGACGCCGACTTCGATCACGGTGGTCGCGACCAGGATGCGAGCCGCGCCGGCGGCAAAGCGCGCCATGGCGCGGTCCTTTTCCGCGCCGCGCATGCGGCCGTGGACGAGTTCGGCGCCGTCGCCGAACCGCTTCTGCAGGTCGCGGTAGCGCTCCTCGGCGGCGGCCATGTCGACAATCTCGGATTCTTCGACCAGCGGGCACACCCAGTACACCCGCCGGCCCTGATCGAGCGCGCGCTTGACCGCGTCGATCACTTCGGAAAGCCGCTCGAGCGGCAGCGCGCGAGTGTCGATCTTCTGCCGGCCGGCCGGCTTCTCGCGCAGCTCGGAAACGTCCATGTCGCCGAAATAGGTGAGCACCAGCGTGCGCGGGATCGGCGTCGCGGTAAGCACCAGAAGGTCGACCGCCTCGCCCTTGCGCGCGAGCGCCAGGCGCTGGTGCACGCCGAAGCGGTGCTGCTCGTCGACGACGGCCAGCGCGAGATCGTGGAAAGCCACCTCCTCCTGGAACAGCGCGTGCGTACCAGCGATAAGGTCGATGTCGCCGGCCGCGAGTGCGGACAAGATCTCGCCGCGCTCGCGCCCGCGTTCGCGGCCGGTGAGGATGGCGAGGCGAATGCCGGCGGCGCGGGCGAGGGGCGCGATCGTTGCGTGGTGCTGGCGCGCCAGGATTTCGGTTGGCGCCATGAACGCCGCCTGGCGGCCGGCCTCGATCACGGTCGCGGCGGCGAGCAGGGCGACGAGGGTCTTGCCCGAGCCGACGTCGCCGTGGAGAAGCCGCAACATGCGGTGCGGCTGTGCCAGGTCGGCGACAATGTCCTCGACCGCCCGTTGCTGCGAGGGCGTGAGCGTATAGGGGAGGGCACCCACGATCCGTGCGCGTAAAAGGCCTTCGGCGGCGCTGCCGCGGCCGGCGCGCTTGCGCAGATGCGCGCGCAAGAGCGCGAGCGCAAGCTGGCCGGCGAGCAATTCGTCATAGGCAAGCCGCGACCATGCCGCGCTGTCCGGCATGAGGTCGTCGGGCGTCGCCGGGCGGTGGATGCTGCGTAGCGCGTCGGCGAAGCCCGGAAAGGCGTTGCGCTGGAGCCACGCGCCATCCTGCCATTCGGGGAGCTGGGGCAGGCGTTCGAGCGCGAGGTCGATCGCCTTGCGCAACTGGTTCGGATGCAGGCCCTCGGTGAGCGGATAGACGGGATCGATCAGCGGCAGGTTGGCGAAACCCGCTTCGTCCACCACGCGATCGGGGTGCACCATCTGCAGGTGGCCGTCGTAGAACGCGGCGGTGCCCGATACGTAGCGCTTCTCCCCGACCGGGAAGAGCTTGAGCAGATAATCCGGGCGCGCATTGAAGTAGGTGATGATGAGATCGTTCGTCTCGTCGCTCACATAGATGAGGTACGGCGAGCGCGGCCGGTTCGGCGGCGGCGGCCGGTGGCGGTCGACAGTGACCGCGACGGTGACCAGGGTGTCGGGCTTGACGGCGGAGAGCTTCGGCTGGTTGCGCCGGTCGACGTATCCCGTCGGCATGTGAAACAGCAGATCGATGAGGCGCGGCGGCTCGCCGCCGCGTCCGATCAGCCGGCCGAACAGCTTTTCCAGCTTCGGCCCGATGCCGGGCAGCGCTGAGAGCGAAGCAAACAGCGGATTGAGCACCGGCGGGCGCATGCGAGTCTCATCGCTTCGTCATTCCGGGGCGCGGCCAGAGGCCGCGAACCGGGAATCCATAACCTCAATGCGCGCGGATATGGATACCGGGCCCGGCGCTTTCGCGCCGTCCCGGAATGACGGTGAAACTGGACGGCGCTGACATCCCCTGCCTCGCCCTCTATATACGCCTCGCCCGGCCGCGTCCGGGCTTTTGGCGTTGGAGCGCGGCGATGACCGAGCGGTCGAGCGAGGGATTGGATGAGAGGCGGCGCAAGGTCTTGTTCCGGGCCTGGCGGCGCGGCGTGCGCGAGATCGACCTGATGGTCGGCCGTTTCGCCGACGCCCACATCGCCACGCTTGACGCCGCGGCGCTCGACGACTTCGAACGCCTGATCGAAGCGCCCAACGCAGAGCTGTACGCCTGGGTCGTCGGCACCGAGATCGCGACCGCGGACTACGATACCGCCGTGCTCGCAAAGCTCAGAGCGTTTCACATGGGGACCCCTACGATGCGCGCCGGGGAGGAACGGTGACCGCACGGACGAGATCAACCACGCGATCGCCGGCCGAGCGCCTTGCCGCTGGCCGGCCGCTCCTCCTCTCCGGCGTAGCCGACGGCGCCGAAGGGCTCGTGCTCGCGGATCTGGCGCGGTCCATCGCCGCCGGCCGGGCGCCGCCACCGGTCAGCCTCGCTGTGGTCTGCCGCGACGGCCAGCGCATGGCCGCGCTCGCCCGCGCGCTTGCGTTCTTCGCGCCCGACGTCGAGGTGCTGGAATTTCCCGCCTGGGATTGCCTGCCGTACGACCGCGTGTCGCCGCATCCGGGGGTGGTGGCGCAGCGCATGACCGCGCTCGCGCGCCTCGCCCGCGTCAAGGGGCGCGAGCGCCCGGCAGTCGCGCTCACGACCGTCAACGCCATCCTGCAGCGCGTGCCGCCGCGCGAGGTGATCGCCCGCCAATCGCTTTCGGCGGCGCCGGGAAACCTCCTGCCGATGGCGGGGGTCACGCAATGGCTTGAGCTCAACGGCTTCAACCGCGCCGCCACCGTGCGCGAGCCGGGCGACTATGCGGTGCGCGGCGGCATCGTCGACCTGTTCGCCCCCGGCATGGCGGCGCCGGTGCGGCTCGATTTCTTCGGCGACACGCTGGAGACGATCCGCAGCTTCGATCCGGAAACCCAGCGCACGACCGAAGAGCTGCGCGCGCTCGACCTCGTGCCCATGGCGGAATTCCAGCTCACGACCGAGACCATCCGCCTGTTCCGCACCGGCTATGTCGCGGAGTTCGGCGCCGCCGGCCCCGACGACATGCTCTACGAGGCAGTGAGCGAGGGCCGCCGCACCGCCGGCATGGAGCATTGGCTGCCGCTGTTCCACCATCGGCTGGAAACGTTGTTCGAATTCCTCGCGGGAACGCCGCTCGCGGTCGAGCCACTCGCCGAGGAGGCGGCCCACGAGCGCCTGGCGCAGATCGCCGACTACTATCAGGCGCGCAAGGACGCGCTCGATCAGGCCGGCGCCGGCGCGCCCTATAAGCCGCTGCCGCCGGGCCGGCTCTACCTCAGCGAAGGCGAATGGCGCGACCGCCTGGAGCAATCGGCGCTGGCCCGCCTGTCGCCATTCACCGCTCCCGAGGGCACCACCGATGCGGTGGAGATCGCCGCGCATGCCGGACGGAATTTCGTCGCCGAGCGCAGCGAGCTCGGCAGCAACGTCTTCGAGGCGGTGAAGAAGCACGTCGAAGGGCTGCAGGCGGCCCGCAAGCGTGTCGTCATCGCGCTGTGGAGCGAGGGCTCGCGCGAGCGCATGGGCCACGTGCTCGCCGAGCACGGGCTCCTCAATCTCACGCCGGTCGCTTCCTGGCCGCAGGCGCTCGCTTTGTCGCGGCCGGAGATCGCGCTCGCCGTGCTCGGCGTCGAGACAGGCTTCGAGACCGACGATGTCGCGCTCATCAGCGAGCAGGACATGTTGGGCGAGCGCCTGGTGCGCCCGCGCCGGCAGTCGAAGCGGGCGGAGAACTTCATCGCCGAGGTGACGAGCCTTTCCGCCGGCGACCTCGTCGTCCATGTGGATCACGGGATCGGCCGCTTCGTCGGGCTGCGCGCCATCGAGGCGGCGGGCGCGCCGCACGACTGCCTGGAGATTCACTATTCCGGGGGCGACAAGCTGTTCCTGCCGGTCGAGAACATCGAGCTTCTCTCGCGCTACGGCTCGGAGGAGGCGACCGTCGATCTCGACCGGCTCGGCTCGACCGCCTGGCAGGCGCGCAAGGCGCGGATGAAGAACCGCATCCGCGAGATGGCCGGCGCGCTGATCAAGATCGCGGCCGAGCGGCAGTTGCGGGAGGCGCCGCAGCTTGCGATCGGCAGCGGGCTCTACGACGAGTTCTGTGCCGGCTTTCCCTACGAGGAGACCGACGACCAGCAGGCCACCATCGCGGCGGTGCTCGGCGACCTCTCCTCCGGCCGGCCCATGGATCGGCTGATCTGCGGCGACGTCGGCTTCGGCAAGACGGAGGTGGCGCTGCGCGCCGCCTTCGTCACCGCCATGAACGGCAAGCAGGTCGCGGTCGTGGTGCCGACGACCTTGCTCGCGCGCCAGCATACAAAAACCTTTTCCGACCGCCTGCGCCACTACCCCGTGCACATCGCGCAGGCCTCGCGGCTCGTCTCCGCCGCCGAGCTGGCCCGGGTGAAGAAGGAACTTGCCGAGGGGACGATCGACATCGTCGTCGGCACCCATGCGCTGCTCGGCAAGACCGTGAAGTTCAGGGACCTCGGCCTCGTCGTCGTCGACGAGGAGCAGCATTTCGGCGTCGCCCACAAGGAGAAGCTCAAGCAGCTGCGCGCCGAGGTGCACGTGCTCACGCTCACGGCGACGCCGATCCCGCGCACCTTGCAACTGGCGCTTTCCGGGGTGCGCGAAATGTCGATCATCGCCACGCCGCCAGTCGATCGCCTTGCGGTGCGCACCTTCGTGTCGCCGTTCGATCCCGTGGTGGTGCGCGAGGCGCTGCTGCGCGAGCGCTACCGCGGCGGCCAGGCGTTCTATGTCTGCCCGCGCATCGAGGACCTTGCCGAGGCCAAAGACTTCCTTGCCAAGAACGTGCCCGAGGTGCGCGTCGCCGTCGCCCATGGGCAGATGCCGCCGTCCGCGCTCGAGGATGTGATGGCGGCGTTCTACGACGGCAAGTTCGATGTCCTCCTTTCGACCGCGATCGTCGAATCCGGCCTCGACATCCCGACCGCCAACACCCTGATCGTGCACCGCGCCGACATGTTCGGGCTGGCTCAGATCTATCAGCTCCGCGGCCGCGTCGGCCGCGCCAAGATGCGCGCCTACGCGCTGCTGACGCTGCCGAGCCGGCGGAAAATCACGCCGCAGGCCGAGCGCCGGCTCAAGGTGCTGCAGTCGCTCGACACGCTCGGCGCCGGCTTCCAGCTCGCCTCGCACGACCTCGACATCCGCGGCGCCGGCAACCTGCTCGGCGAGGAGCAGTCCGGCCACATCAAGGAGGTCGGCTACGAGCTCTACCAGCAGATGCTGGAGGAGGCGATCCTGAGCCTCAAGGCCGGTATCAGCACGCCCGTCGCCGACAAATGGTCGCCGCAGATCGCCATCGGCACGCCGGTGCTCATCCCCGAGGACTACGTCACCGACCTGCCGGTGCGGCTCGCGCTCTACCGTCGGCTTGCCGAGATCGAGGACGAGCGCGAGATCGAGGCGTTCGCCGCCGAACTCGTCGACCGCTTCGGCCCACTGCCCGAGGAGGTCGACTATCTGCTCCAGGTCGTGGCGATCAAGTCGCTGTGCCGGCGCGCCAATGTCGAGCGCATCGAAGTCGGCCCCAAAGGCGCGGTGCTCGCCTTCCGCGACAACGTCTTCAGCAACCCCGACGGCCTCATCACCTACATCGCCAAGCACCCCGTCGGCGCCCGCGTGCGCCCGGACATGAAGGTCGTCTTCTTCGACGAATGGGAGACGCCCAAGGCGCGCCTTAAGGGCGCCGCCGGCATCTTGCGCGCGCTGACTGCGCTCGCGGAGAAGGGGCAGAAGGCGGCGTAAGGCCCTTTCTGCGCAATGTAGAGCGGCGCACTCACTGAGCGGCTCACGAGCTTGGGACGCCCGTCCCGGATTTCGCTGCGCTCAATCCGGGCTACGCCTTATCGCGCATCGACCGGAATGTGATCGAGTAGCGGAGCGCGTCCACCGCGGGGATGCTGTGCTCCCATTCGTCGCGCGAGGGGCCGCGCATGAGATAGACCGAGCGGCGATCGAGCCGCATGGCGGCGCGCTCCCAGCCGGTGCCGCGCCGGCGGCGCATCCGGAAAGTGCACGGCGAGACGAGCGAGACGCCGATCACGTCGCCGAAATTCGCCCGGTCGCGATGCCAGCCGATCGCCGCGCCCGGCCGGTATTCGGTGATCAGCACGTGCTGCAGGCGGTCGGGCGCGAGACCGGCGAACGCGGCGGCGCGCTCGCAGACGGGAAGAAGAAACGACGGCATTGGCTCGGCCTCCGTCAAGCCACCGCCGTTGAAATCGTAGCGGAAGCCGAACGACACGACGCGCCGCTTGCCGAGGAAGCCGTGAAACGCGAACTCTTTGAACGGCAGGTCGGCGAAGGCGGCAACGAGGCGCGCTTCCTCGCCAGCATCGATCAGGTCCGGCGCATAGCGGAAGCCGGCCGGCATCGATTGCGGCTGAAAGAGTGCGAGCTGCTCGTGTTTCATGGTGAGGCCGGATGGTGCAGAACGCAGATAGTCGTCCCGCGCCGGTCCTGCAAAGGAGTAAAGCGTAGCCCGGATGAACGAAGTGAAATCCGGGAGCGATCGGCGAGCGTGAACGTCGGCCCCGGATTTCGCTGCGCTTCATCCGGGCTACAACAGCGCAGCGGCCGCAGACTTCGTAAATGAAGTAAGCGTAGCCCGGATGAACAAAGCAAGCGTAGCCCGGATGAACGAAGTGAAATCCGGGAGCGATCGGGCGAGCGTGAACGTCGGCTCCGGATTTCGGTGCGCTTCATCCGGGCTACAACAGAGCCGCGGCGGCAGGCTCTGCCCGCCAAGCGGGCGCGGGAAAATATCAGAAGGCGGCGTAAATGAAGTCGAAGCTGAAATAGAGGACGGCAAGGAAGCTCAGGGTGGTCACAAGCGCCGAGAACGCGGCACACAGCTTGGCGGCGATGGCGAGCGGCGTTTGCCACCAGGCCTCGCGCGGATAGTTCGATGCGCTGCGCCATATGGCGACCGAGACGAACACCATGGCGATGCTCGAGAGCGTGAACAGCACGATGAGAAATCCCACAATCAACGGCTCCTGGACGCCGCATCCGACGACCATGCAGCCGCCGCTGACATCCCAGACGAGCGAAAGCGGAGTTCCGATCAGCCAGAACACGCACCACAGAGCGATCTGCCCGGTCGCCAATCTTGCAAGGAACCTCATGCGCTTAGACTAGCAGACGGGAAACCCCGCGGCAGAGAGATTAGCGGCCTCGCTGCCGAAGTTCTCCACGTCTTATTCGCGCAATGACCCTGGCCTTCCCGCCTACGACGCGTAGTCAGGCTCCTGCCGGTCGAGGATGCGCTTTAAGGCATCGAAGTGCCGCTGTGCCGGCGTCGGGCCTTCATAGTAGTTGGAGCCGGTGAACTCGCGCTTCGTCTTCTCGACCACGTTGGCCGGCATCCGCTTCAGGGGCTGCCCGGTCCACATGGCGTAGATCTGCACCTGCGCCGCACGTTCGATGTAGTAGAGCCGGTCGTAGGCATCGGCCACGGTCTCGCCGACCGTGGTGATGCCGTGATTGGCCATGAACAGGATGGTCTTGTCGCCGATGATCTTGGCCAGGCGCTCGCCTTCCTCGGGGTCGAAGGCCGGCCCGGTGTACAGGTCGTCGTAGGCGATGCCGCTCATCATGCCGACCTCGGTCTGGCCGATCTCCTTGATGTGCGGATCCTCGAGGCGCGTGAGCGCGCTGGCATACGGCATGTGCGTGTGAAAGACCGCCTTGGCGTGCGGCAGCGCATTGTGGATCGGCGCATGGATGCAGTAGGCCGAGCGCTCTACGTCGCCGTCGCCGCGCTTGACCTCGCCGTCATCGACCCCGACCTCCATGAAGGAGGAGGCCTTCACCTCGGACCAGTGCATGCCGAACGGGATCTGGTAGTAGCGGTCGTCGTGGCCGGGCACGACCAGGGTGAGATGGTTGGCAATGCCCTCGTTAAAGCCGTGCATGACCGAGAGGCGGTGCGCCGCCGCGAGATCAACGCGCGCTTGCCACTCCTCGGCGCTGCATTCCGCGCGTGCGGCCGGCGAATTCATCAACTGCATCGATCTTCTCCTTGAAGCGGTAAGATATTCCTCTCACGCCAGTCTGCGAAACTGCCATGTCGGACATGGCCGCTCGTCGCACTCGCCGATGGCCGGTACGGAGGCCGCGGCGCGATGACCAGACGGCGCCGCACTCTCGCCAATTTCCGTGCATGCTAATCCGTGCGGCCGGATAGGAGCAAGATGAAGCCGGCGGAAAGCGACACCCGCTGGAAAGCGTCGCCGCTTTCGCGCGGACTGGGGCCGTGTCCGCGCGCGATTTGCGTCCCCTGGAGGGCGTGTCTAGTCTCGAAAAATGCGCGGATCGGCCGGTTTTCCGCCGAAGCAGGCTGCCGAGGAATGGGAGGTAACGATGGCGGCGTCCATTGAGGCGCACAATCAGAAGCCCGCAGCGACCTGGAGCTCGGGCGGGGGCGCTTACGATGAGGTGAGCCATCAAATCTCCTCGGCCCTCGAACATTGCGTCGTACGGCTCGATCCTAAGGCCGATGAGAAGGTGCTCGACCTCGCGACGGGCACCGGCTGGACATCGAGGCTCGAGGCCCGTCGCGGCGCGAAGGTGACCGGAGCGGACATCGCCGAGGATCTGCTCGCCGACGCCCGGGCGCGTGCCGCGGCCGAGAATCTCGCAATCGAATACAAGATCGGCGATGCCGAGAAGCTTCCGTTCGGCGACGGCGAATTTGACGCCATCTCTTCCACGTTCGGCGTGATGTTCGTCAGCCGGCCCGAAGCCGCCGCCGCCGAGATTGCCAGGGTCTGCCGTTCCGGCGGCCGGCTGGCGATGACGACGTGGCTGCCCGACAGCAGCGTGTTCAAGATGTTTCAGGTCATGCGGCCCTATATGGCGCCGCCGCCGAATCCGGCACCTCCGTCGCCGTTCGCGTGGGGACGCCAGGACCGCATCCGCGAATTGTTCGGTAGCAATTTCGACGTGCGATTTGAAACAGGGGTGACGAACTACTACGACCGCAGCGGGCAGGACGCCTGGAACAAGTTCGTCACCGGCTATGGCCCGACCAAGGCGCTGGCGGCAAGCCTCGACGAGGCGCGGCGCAAGGACCTGCAGCGCGATTTCGTCAACTTCCACGACGGCTTCAAGACCGAGCTCGGTTTCTGCCTGCCGCGCGAGTACTTGCTCACGTTCGGGCTACGAAGATAGCGCCATGCAGCTCGGGATCGTCGGCCTGGGCCGCATGGGCGGCAACATCGTTCGCCGCCTCATGCGCCGCGGCCACGAATGGGTTCCGATAAGCTCCCGTCGGCCATGCGGCATGGGTTTGGCGGTCACCTCGAACCGAAGGTGACCGGCTGACGCAGCCAGCAAGGAGTAGAGGGTGTCCGACAAGCACGTTGCGATTGAAGGTGGAGCGGGTCCGTTGCGGCCCGCCATCCTTGTCGTGATGGGCGTTTCCGGAAGCGGCAAATCAACTATCGGAGCGCTCCTCGCCAGAACGCTCCAATGGCAATTCGGCGACGCCGATTCGTTTCATCCGCCGGCGAACGTCGACAAGATGCGGAAGGGCATTGCGCTGACCGATGAGGACCGCTGGCCGTGGCTGCGCGCGATTGCCGCCTGGATCGACAAGACGCGCGCCGCGGGGGCATGCGGCGTCGTCGGGTGCTCCGCGCTCAAGCGCCGCTACCGCGATATTCTGATCGGCGAACGCAGGGACGTGCGCCTCGTCTATCTCAAAGGAAGCGAAGAGCTGATCGCCCGCCGCATGGCCATGCGGCACGGGCATTTCATGCCGCCGAGCCTGTTGTCGAGCCAATTCACCGCGCTCGAAGAGCCCGGGCCGGACGAGCGGCCGGTCATAGTCTCGATCGAACCGCCGCCGCGCGAGATCGTGGCGCAGATTCTGTCGATGCTGGACATCGACGTCGATGCGGAGCGGGCGTCTCCTCAGGCGCGATACGAGGCGTCCTGAAAAATAGAGCGACGGCGATGACCGAACTGCTCCGGTCCGGGCGCAGAGAATGCCTCAACGGCATCGTGCGTTCGGCGAATCGCGTCCCCTGGCGAGCGGCAGTTTGTTTCCGAAATACCGCCGCGTATCAGTTGTCGGCAAGCGTACGGGCGACGATATCAGCGACATCGCGCGAAAGTGTCAGCACCGCCGCCATCCGCCGCAGCGTCGTTTCCGCGCGCTCGCGCCGACGCGCTTCGAGCGTGCGCCAGGAGCGGAATGCGCCCATGATGTGCGCCGCCATCTGCGGATTCTTCGGATCGAGCGCCAGTACGATATCGGCGACGAAATCGTAGCCGGCGCCGTCGAGGCGGTTGAACTGGGTGTGGTTCGCCTGCGCGAAAGCGCCGATCAGCGAACGCACCCGGTTGGGATTGGCCATGGAAAACGCCGGATGCGAGGTGAGCGCGCGCACGCGCTCGAGCGTCGCCGGCTCGGGGATCACCGCCTGCAATGCGAGCCATTTGTCGATGACCAGCGGATCGTCGGCATAGCGCCGGTAAAAATCATCAAGCGCCCGCGCTCGCTCAGGCCGGTCGTGCAGCGAAAGCGTCTGCAGCGCCGCCATGCGGTCGGTCATGTTGTCGGCGCCCCCGTATTGGGATAGTGCGCGCGCGATGGCTCCGCTGTCCTGCGTCGCGGCCAGGAAATCGAGACAGATGTTCTTCAGTGCGCGCCGGCCGGCACCTTCGGCGTCCGGCCGATAGGGAGCGGGCGTATTCAAGCGCACATAGGCATCCTCAAGCGCGGCGCCGAGCCGCTCGCCGGTCGCCGTGCGAAGCCTTCTGCGCGCCGCGAAGATCGCATCGGGATCGACGTCATGGCCGATTTCGCGTGCGATGTCGGCCTCGCTCGGCGGCTTGAGCGTGAGCGCGATGAAGGCGGGCTCGAGTTTCTTGTCGGCGAGGATCGCGCCGAGTGCCCCCATTAGTCCTTCATCCTCGCGGACCGGAGCGCCCTTGCGTAGGGCTGCGACATTTGTGGTGAGGAGCGACATCGCCAGCGTCTGCACTGCCTGCCAGCGATTGAACGGATCGGAATCGTACGCCGCGAGGAAACGAAGATCGTCAGGCTCGATTGGGAACGAGAGCTTGACCGGTGCGGAAAACCCGCGGTTGAGAGAAGGTATCGGCCGCTCCGCGATGCCGCTGAAGGTAAAGCTCTGGCTTGGCTCTTTGAGCGTCAGCACGCCGCGCTCGAGCGGGCGGCCGTCCAGCACCAGCGGCAGCTCGCCGCCGTTCTTGCCGAGGAGTCCGATCGCAAGCGGGATAACCATGGGCTCCTTGGCAGGCTGGCCGGGCGTCGGTGGGATCTTCTGAACGACGTCGAGCCGATAGGTTTTGGCGCGCGCATCGTAATGTGGCGTGACCACGATCTCCGGCGTGCCGGCTTGCGTGTACCAGCGCATGAACTGCGAAAGGTCGCGCCCGCTCACATCGGCGAAGCACTGCACGAATTGCTCGACCGTTACCGCTTGTCCGTCATGCCGGGCGAAATAAAGGTCCATGCCCTCGCGGAAGCGGTCGGCCCCGAGCAGGGTCTTGATCATGCGCACGATCTCGCCGCCCTTGTTGTAGACCGTGGTCGTGAAGAAGTTGTTGATCTCGTGATAGAGTTGCGGTCGCACGGGATGGGCCAGCGGACCGGCATCCTCGACGAACTGCTGCGATTGCAGGACCCGCACGTCGCCGATGCGCTCGACCGCGCGCGAACGCTGATCGGCCGAAAACTCCTGCTGGCGGAAGATCGTAAGACCCTCCTTCAGGCAGAGCTGGAACCAGTCGCGGCAAGTGACGCGGTCGCCGGTCCAATTGTGGAAATATTCGTGAGCGACCACCGCTTCGATGTAGGCGTAGTCCGTGTCGGTCGCTGTCCCCGGCGAGGCAAGCAGGTATTGGTCGTTAAAGACGTTGAGCCCCTTGTTCTCCATGGCGCCCATGTTAAAGGCGGAAACGGCGGCGATCATGAAAATATCGAGATCGTACTCGCGCCCGAACGCCTGCTCGTCCCAGCGCATGGCGCGCTTGAGGCTGTCCAGGGCGTAGAAGCAGCGCTCCTCCTTGCCGGGCTCCAGATAGATGTGCAGCGTGACCTCGCGGCCCGACATCGTGGTGAAATTGTCGGCTACGCGCGCGAGCTTGCCGCCGATGAGCGCGAACAAATAGGAGGGTTTTTTGAAGGGATCGTGCCAGACCGCGAAATGCCGCGTGGTCCCCGCCACGTCGCCCCGAGCGATGAGATTGCCGTTAGCGAGCAGGACCGGCGTCTCGCTTTTGTCCGCTTCGATGCGCGTCGTGTAGACCGCCATCACGTCCGGCCGGTCAAGAAAATAGGTGATGCGCCGAAAACCCTCCGCCTCGCATTGAGTGCAATAGGTCGTGCCGGCCCGGTAGAGGCCCATGAGCCGGGTATTCGCCGTGGGATCGACGGCGGTCTCGATCTCGAGCTCGAACGCCCGGTGCGGCGGTTGCGCGATGGTGAGCTTATCGGGCCTGGCGACGAAGCTTTCGGCGGGCAGCGGCTTGCCGTCGAGCGCGAGCGAGACGAGCTTCAGTTCGTCACCATCGAGCACGAGCGGCGCCGGTGCGCTTGCGCTGTTAGGCTTGATTTTCAGCTTGGCATGGACCCTGGTCGCGGTCGGATCGAGCGAGACGTCGAGATCAACGCTCTCAATGAGCCAATCTGGCGAGCGATAGTCCGTCAGGCGGATTGGACGTAGTTCTTCGGTGCGCATTGGATTGATTTAGAAGTTCTGCGGACCAATTGAAAGCGCGATGAGCGCGGACGCGGAAGAAGGCGTCCATTCATTTCTCGATCTCGCCGAGGTATTTCTGGAAGCAAAGCGCTGCCTACTGAAGCCGTGGGACTTCCCTCCACAAGCTACGCCGCTACCGGCGGAATATTTCAGGCTGCGAAACGACAAGGGGCGAGGCTGCTGCTGCCGTCGCCGAAAACTGCGGAGCGCATCAGCTGACCGATCTTCGCCGAACTCTTCCGCGGCGTTGTATCGACGGCGAACTTGCGTATTTTCCAGGCAATCGAAGAACTCGCCGCCCAGGGAGCGTCATCGATCATTTTCCGGAACACTGAATTCGTCGCTTGCAGCCGACGAACTGCAAGCGACTACGAATCTATCAGACTCATCTAGGCCCAAAACGTGCTGACTCCAGCAACCTCCGGGTTAACTTGATGATGCTGCCATTCGAGTCTTGACTTCCTGCAGAAAGATCGGGACCGGCACATTCGCAAAGCGGTTCACAATATCTCGGATCTGTTTGGTGTCGTTCAACCTATGACTGCTCCCTAATCGCGGGTCTGCGTTCTTAAGTGCGAAAGCCCCATTTGCGATATCATTCCAGTTCTCCCGAAATAGTTCCGTCGCGGAGTTGACAAGCGCGTACATCGTGGAATTGATCGAGTGTTCCCATGGCTTCAGTTCCACTTGTCTTTGAACGATGATGGGCCCCTTGTCGATTTCAGCGCTCATTTTGTGGATCGTCACTCCATGCGGATCTCCGTTGATCCAATTCCAGATGTGTGGATGCGGGCCTCGGCCTATTGGAAGCAGCGAACCATGAAGATTGATGAAGACTGTCTTATTCAGATGGCGTTCCGCTACTAGATGACCGTATCCGAAGAGGATAGCGAAGCTCACATTTGTGAAATCCACGTTGTCGAGATCAACGAACTCGTCGCCGACTACCCGGACCGCAAACCTCTGCTCGATCGTAGAAAGCAGCCTATCAGCGAAGACGCCAGCTAGAAGAACTTTTGGCTTGTAGAGCCCGTTGGTTCGCCGACGCATTGTTGATGCCCCGCCCGGCCTGGACGGTCCGGCTGCGGGCTCTCTTGCGCGCATCATCTGGTCCTGAGGCTCGGTTGCCCATTGCGCATTGTCCGTGAGTTCGGCGAAGCTTCGTTCGAGCCTCTCAAACTCACGCAACTCGTCAGGACCGTTCGCTATCCTCCCCAACCTTGAATATTCGATCGCTTTGGCGCGATATTGCTCAGCAGTGGACATTGGCGGGCCTTTCCGCGACGGAAGCTATCTCAGGTGATAAGCCGCAAAATTTCATGCCGTCGTACGTCCGAATACCAAGTGAGTCTGTATAATTGCTCACCAAGCGCGGGCAGCGAGGTGAAGCGCATCGCGGCGCAAGACGGGTAGGCGTCAGCATTCACTTGCAACCCTTAGCGGCCAACCCTTGGCGGCGATACGACCTGGGCCTTATCCTAGCAAATGCTTTGTTTGAGCTTTATTCAAGAGGATAAAATTCTTCATAAATTATTTCGCCCTTGATCCAGATCAATTTCCTCAGAATGTTTGTCGCCGCTCAATGTCTGCCGCCGTCGGACGCTGACATTATTCACGCACCTATCCGCTACAATTGCGGACGTGTCGCGCCTCAACCTCGAGCCCGTTTGCCGCGGCATTGCGCAACAGGGCGGTCAAATCTGCAACCGAACAAGAGCGTCAGGCATCCAGCGGTCGGCCTTCAACGCTTCGATAACGCGAATTGCGTCGGCGAGTCCAAGGCGGGCGGAATAGCAGCTATACGGATCTGCATACATGCCTTCTGAATATATGCCTGAATATATGCCTTCAGCCGGCCAGGATGCCAATAAGATACGCAGATCGTCGTGGATCGAGGCGGATGCGGCATTGGGTATTATCTGTGCTCATGCGACGGCTTGATGTCAGCTATTGCGGGCATGAAACCGGTATGGGCTATGCCGCTTTCGGGGGTAGAGCAGAAGTGGCTTATCCACACGCGATTAAGGCGCCCTTAACGAAATTCTCGTTCGGCTTGCCGTTGCTTCCGAGGAAGCGGCCGCAGCGGCCTCGCGCCGCTGATTTGCAGGGCCCGCGCTCAGAGCCCTTTCACCAACGCCGCGGACTGGTCGAGCATTGGCAGCACCTCGTCGCGTGATTTCGACGGCAGCATGAATATGGCGCGGTCGACGCCGGCGTCGCGATAGCGCTTCAGCGCTTCCAGATCCCGCGGTGCGCCGAATACATCGAAGGACAGCGAGGCGGGGTCGCGGCCGGCGTCCTTCGCCATCTGGCGGAACTGCGGCAGCACATCGAGCGGATCGGAGCGGCCGCCGATCGGTATCCAGCCGTCGCCATAGGCGATTGCGCGCTTCGCGGCGTGCGGAAAGCCGCCGCCGACAACGATCGGGGGATGCGGTTTCTGTATCGGCTTCGGCCATTGCATCATCTCGTCGATCTTGACGAACTCGCCGGAATATTTCGCCTTCGATTGCGCCCAGATTGCCTTCATCGCCTCGATGCGCTCGCGCATGAGCTTGAAACGCGTCGCAAAGTCGGTGCCGTGGTTGGCCATCTCCTCGGCGTTCCAGCCGCCGCCGATGCCGAATATGAAGCGGCCGGCGGAAAGCCGGTCGACGGTCGAGACCTCCTTCGCGGTATGGATCGGATCGCGCTCGACCACGAGGCAGATGCCGGTCGCGAGCTTGATCTTCTTCGTCACCGCCGCCGCGGCGGCGAGCGAGAGGAACGGATCGTAGGTGTCGTAATAGTATTTCGGCAGCTCGGCGCCGCCCGGCCAGGGCGACTTGCGGCTGGTAGGGATATGGGTGTGCTCGGGAAGCCAGAGCGATTCGAAATCGCGCGCCTCCGCCTCCATCGCCAGGTCGGTCGGCTGGATCGAATAGTCCGTCGGAAACATCGTCAAACCAATGTGCATGCTCTCACCCGCGCGGATCCGGTCGTCACGTCTCAGTCCTGGTTTAGTCCGCCCTGCGCGGGCGAGGCAAGCCCGGCCACAGAGAGATCGCCCCAGCTCACGACGCGCTCCACGCGCACCGCGATGACTGGAAGGGCCTCGATGCTCATCGGGCCGAGCTGCGGGTAACGCGCGCGCAGCAGTGCCTGGGCGCGCGCATGCTCGGCCCCGACCGAGAGGATGTCGGCCCGTCCCTGCAGCATCACCCAGCCGAGCCGCGTCCAGTCCTCATCGTAGTGGTCGGCGACAACAGCGACCGCGGGATTTTCCGCGATATTGCGCAGGCGCTTGAGCGGTGCGCCGCTCCGCCGCTTCGGCTTCTCGTCGATCGTCACGTAGAGGGTGCCGTCGGCAACCGCGAAGCACACCGGAACGACATGGGGCGCGCCGCGCGCGTCGGCGGTCGCGAGCCGGACGACCCGTCGCGTTTCCAGGAAACGTTGCTGGTGGGAGGTGAGCATGGCGGCCCCGTCGGCTGAGCGAGATGTTGCGCTCATTTGCGTTTGGCCGCCATCCTTGTGGCTGGCGCGTTCGGCCGCCATGCTAGACTCCTCGCGCACATTCGGGAGCATTCACATGTTGCTTGGTTTTGATTTGCCGACACGCGGCGCCCTGGCGTCGCCGCAGACGATCACCCGCCTCGCCATCGAAGGCGAGGCCATGGGCTTCGATTATCTGACGCTGAGCGATCACATCGTCATCCCCAGGGACATAGAGGCGCGCTATCCCTATTCCACGACGGGCGAATTTCCCTCGGGCGGCCGGACCGACTGGTACGAGCAGCTCACGTCCGCCGCCTTCGTGGCGGCCAAGACTTCGCGCCTGCGCATGGTCACCTCGGTGATGGTCGTGCCGCATCGCCCCGCGGTGCTGACCGCCAAAATGCTCGCGACCATCGACCTCCTGTCAAACGGCCGGCTTACCGTCGGCGTCGGCGCCGGCTGGATGAAGGAGGAATTCGAGGCCGTGGGCACGCCGCCCTTTGCCGAGCGCGGCGCCGTGACCGATGAATACATGGCGGCGTTCCGCGAGCTCTGGACCAAGGACGCGCCGCAGTTCGAGGGCCGCTATGTCCGCTTCAGCAACATCATCATGGCGCCCAAGCCGGTGCAGAAGCCGCATCCGCCGCTCTGGGTCGGCGGCGAGAGCCCGCCGGCCTTGCGCCGCGTCGCCAAGCTAGGCGACGGCTGGTATCCGATTGGCACCAACCCGCAGCATCCGCTCGAACTCGCTTCCCCGCATGCGGGCCGGCATCGAGCGCATGCGCCGGATGGTCGCCGAGGCTGGGCGCGATCCCCGGCAGATCGCCATCGGCTATCGCATCCAGCGGTTTGGTGCCAACGTTCCCGCCAAGGCCGATGACGGCGAGCGGCGGCTGTTCTCCGGTGGACCGGCGGAGATTGCCGGCGACCTGCGCGCGTTTCGCGATCTCGGCGTCACCGCCGTCGATATGAGCTTCGTCGGCGACACGGTGGATCGCACGCTCGCCGACATGAAGCGCTTCCGCGAGGAGGTCGCGGCACGACTGTGACGGGAAGATAGTTGAAGGGCGGGCCGGCCACGCTCGACACTCGCGGCCGGGCGGAGGCATGGGGCAGCGCCTCATGCTATCCGCCGGCCACCTCCTTGAAGCGCCGCAGGGTCTCGATGTGGTCGTCGAGGCCGCCGATCCGGTACATGGGGTAGAGCATCACCATGTCGGCGCCGAGCCGGCGCCAGCCATCCGCCGCGGCTGCCCAGCGTTGCGGGTCAGACTCGCGCATGCGCAGCCAGCCCTCGATGCCGAACTTGGCGGGGTCGCGTCCGAACGATTTGAGCTGTTCGCGCAGACGCGCCAGCGTCTCTTCGCCTTCTGCGTCGGGCGCCATGATCGGCATCCAGCCGTCGCCGAGCCGGGCAGCGCGCGTCACCGCAGCTTCCGACGATCCTCCGAACCAGATCGGAATCGGGCGCTGCACCGGCGCCGGCAAAATGCTGACCTCCTTGAGCTGGTGAAACCGCCCGCTGAAGCTCACCAGGTCATCCGACCACAAGCGGCGGAGCACCTCGACCTGCTCCGCCTGCCGCGCCCCGCGCGTCTTCCACTCCATGCCCAGCGCTTCGTATTCGACGTGATTCCATCCCACCCCGATGCCAAGCCTGATGCGTCCGCCACTGAGCACGTCGGCTTCGGCCGCCTGCTTGGCAATGAGCCCCGTCTGCCGCTGCGGCGAAATCAAGACCCCGCTTGTGAGCCCGATGGTCTTGGTCACCGCTGCGAGAAAGCCGATCGTGACAAAGGTCTCGTGGAACGCATCCTTCTCATTGTAGATCGGCACCCAGCCATCCCGCGCGGTCGCACCGAACACATGGTCGGGCACTTCGATATGCGCGTATCCAAGCGCCTCCGCGGCTTGCGCCCAATCGCGGATCTTTGCCGGGTCGGTGCCGATATCACGGGTGGGAAAGAAAGCGTTGAGGCGCATGAGCGGATTTGAAAATCTTGGCGTTGTGCGATCGAAGATGTGCCACGCGGGCGTTCGAGACGCAACAAGAACGGCTGTAAAGCAGAAGCCCGAAGCCGCTGAATGTCGCGCAAAAACTCATGGAGGTCTTGTAAACGCTGCGATCCCTTCGCTTGACATTCCCGAAACAGAACCCATGCTCATCGCGCAAACGAGCAAGCCCCGGTGCTGCATTGATGAAACTCGGATACAAGGCTTCGGCGGAGCAGTTCGCCCCTGCAGCGCTCCTTGAATTCGCCTGCCTCGCGGAAGAAGTCGGGTTCGATTCCGTTTTCATCAGCGATCACTTTCAGCCTTGGAAGCACACGGACGGTCACGCGCCGTTCTCGCTAGCTTGGCTCGGTGCCTTGGGGGCCAAAACGTCACGGATCGTGATGGGCACGAGCGTGCTCACGCCGACGTTCCGCTATCACCCCTCGATCGTGGCGCAGGCCTTCGGCACGCTCGGAAGCCTCTTTCCCGGGCGCGTGATCCTGGGGGTCGGCACCGGCGAGTCGCTCAACGAAGTTCCGGCGACCGGCAATCCGTGGCCGGAATTCAAGGAGCGGTTCGCGCGTCTGCGCGAGTTCGATTGCGCTCATCCGGCGGCTGTGGACCGAGGAACGCGTGACCTTCGACGGCGAGTACTACCGTACCCGGAACGCGACGATCTATGACCGGCCGGCGGTTCCGGTGCCGATCTATGTCGCCGCCGCCGGCGCGCTCGTCGCCAAATACGCCGGGCGTTCCGCCGACGGCTTCATCTGTACGAGCGGCAAGCCGATGGAGCTCTATACGGAAACGCTGCTGCCCAACGTGGCGGCGGGACTGGCACAGGCGAGCAGGGCGGATTCGTCCTTCGACCGCGTGATCGAGGTGAAAGTGTCGTTCGATACCGATCGCCGCCGGGCGATGGAGGACACCCGCAATTGGGCGGCGCTCGCTCTTACTCCTGAGGAGAAAACCTCGGTCGAAGATCCCAGCGAAATCGAACGCCTTGCCGCCGCGCTTCCCATTGAGCGCGCGGCGAGCCGCTGGATCGTTTCCGACGATGCGGACGAGCATATCGACAAGATCATGACCTATGTCGCGCTCGGCTTTCGGCATCTGGTGTTTCACGCGCCGGGCGCCGACCAGAAGCGCTTTCTTCAACTCTACAGCAAGCACGTGCTGCCGAAACTCCGCACCAAGGCTGCGGCGGTGCCGGTGGCAGGAGTCGTAGCGGCTTGACGGCGAACTTTACTGCCGATGCGGCATCCTTGCTGCTCGATGCGCCCGGCGTCGTCGAGCCGGCGAAGGATCGCGGTGCTGTTTCTTCCGCGCGTGCGCCAGCCGAAAATTCGTTTGCGAACCTTGTCATGAGCCGGCGGTCGATCCGGCGCTACCGGCCGGAGCCGGTGGATGAGGCCCTGGTCGAGCGCATCCTGGCGCACGCGACCTGGGCGCCCTCGGCGCACAACCGCCAACCCTGGAGGTTCGCAGCGGTGGCGCCGACGAAGCGTCGAACGCTTGCCGATGCCATGGCGGCGCGGCTCAGGCGCGACCGGCTGGCGGACGGCGACGATCCCGAGGTCGTCGCCGCCGACGCCGCGCGCTCGATCGCGCGGCTGACGGAAGCGCCGGCGCTCGTTCTCGTCGCGCTGACGATGCAGGAAATGGATCGCTATCCCGATTCCCGCCGCGCGCAGGCGGAATTTCTCATGGCGGTGCAGAGCACGGCCATGGCGGCGCAGAATTTGATGTTGGCGGCACAGAGCGAAGGGCTCGGCAGCTGCGTACTGTGCGCGCCGCTGTTCTGTCCCGATACCGTGGTGGAGGCGCTCGATCTCCCGCGCGATTGGCAGCCGCAATGCCTGATCACGCTGGGCTGGCCGGCGAACGCGGGCAAGACGGCGAGCCGTAGGCCGCTGGCCGAGGTGCTCGCCGCCGGCGCGGCTCGATGCTGAGAGTGAGCTCAAGGCCGGCCCGCGCCGCGCACCTCCTGCGGACGGACTAAAATGCTTTGCGCTCTCGCCGGCGGCGTCGGCGGCGCGAAGCTCGCGCATGGACTTTCCCGTATCCTGCCGCCCGAGGATTTGGCTATCGTCGTCAATGTCGGCGACGATTTCGAACATCTCGGTCTGCATGTCAGTCCAGACATCGACACGATCGTTTACACGCTCGCGGGCATCGCCAATCCAGAGACCGGCTGGGGCGTCGCCGGCGAAACATGGTCGTTCATGGATGCGCTCGGTGCCCTCGGCGGCGAGACCTGGTTCCGGCTCGGTGACCGTGATCTGGCCACCCACGTCGAGCGTACGCGGCTGCTCGCCGAAGGTGCACCGCTGTCGGCGGTCACAACGCGGCTCGCGCGGAAGCTTGGCGTTGCCGCAGCGATCGTTCCCGCGAGCGACGATCCCGTGCGCACCTTTGTTGCTACCGACGAAGGCGAGCTGGAATTCCAGCACTATTTTGTGCGCCGGCACTGCGCGCCGCGGGTCTCGAGCCTTTCCTACCGCAATGCCGACACGGCGCGACCGGCTCCAATCGGCGGCAGGCCATGGACCGAGATGGAGATCGCGGGGGTGATCATCTGCCCGTCCAACCCATATCTCAGCATCGCGCCCATCCTGGCGATGCCAGCTGCGCACGCCTGGCTCAAGGACCGCCGCTTCCCCGTTGCGGCAGTTTCCCCGATCGTTGCCGGGCAGGCGCTGAAGGGGCCGGCGGCGAAGATCATGGCCGAGCTTGCAACGGAGCCGTCAGCGCTCGCCGTCGCGCGCTTCTATGCCGGACTCGTGGATTTCTTCGTCATTGATAGAGCCGACGCGGCGCTCGCGCACGCCATTCGCGCCGAAGGAATGGAGCCGGTCGTCATGGATAGCGTGATGAAGAGCCTCGCTGATCGGGAGCGGCTCGCGCGGGAGATTTGCGCACTTCCTGCATTCTCGGGATCCGGCCGATGAGCGACGGCATTTTCGCCATTCTCCCGGTGCGGAGCCTTGCTGACGGCAAGTCCAGGCTGAGCCCGCTGCTCGATGCTGGCGAACGGGCGCGCCTCAACGAGCAGCTGTTTGCGCAAACCCTCGACTGCCTTGCGGCCTATCCCGGCGCCGCTTCGACGCTCGTCGCGAGCGGTTCGGCCGAGGTGCTCGCTCGCGCGCGACAAACCGGCATGGCCGCCGTCGCCGATCCGCCTGGAGGCGGCCTCAATGAGGCGGTCGCGGCAGCGACGGCCGCCGCCCGCGCGCGTGGCGCGCGCGGCGTCTTCGTGCTTCCGGTCGATCTGCCGCTCATCACCGCCGCCGGGCTTCGCGACCTGCTGGCGCAAGCGTCGCCCGCCCCGGTCTGCCTGCTGGTGCCCGACCGGCGCGGCGCCGGGACCAACCTGATCTATCAGGCTCCCATCCGGGTCGCGTCCTACGCCTTCGGCGACGGCAGCTTCGAGCGCCATCGCCAGGCGGCGCAGGCTGCGGGCCTGAAGGTTCTCGTGCGACGCGAGCCGAGCTTCGCTCTCGATCTCGACCTTCCCGCCGACTACACGCTGTGGCGGGAATTGATCCAGGCGACGCCGCAAACGGCAGGGCATCGCATCGACGACGAGGCGCACACTCATGGCGTTTGACGTCACCGACTTCCTCGCCGAAGGGGCCCGGCAAAACCTCGCGCTGGCGAAGCGACCTTTGCCGGATCTTCTCGCCGAAGCGGAGGAAATCCGGCAGCGCGGTCACGGGCGGATCGTCTCGTACTCGCGAAAAGTCTTTGCCCCGCTCACGCATCTTTGCCGTGACAGCTGCGCCTACTGCACCTTCGCCAAACCGCCGCGGGCGGTTCAGGCGCCGTACATGTCGCTCGAAGAGGTGCTCACCGTTGCCGTGAGCGGCGCCGAGGCGGGCTGCAAGGAGCTGCTGTTCACGCTCGGCGACAAGCCGGAGCTTCGTTACGCGGAGGCGGCCGATTGGCTCAAAGCCGCAGGCCACCACGACACGTTTGGCTACCTTCACGCCGCCGCTGCCGAGGTCGTCAAGCGCACCCGCCTGCTGCCGCATATCAACGCCGGGATTATGAGCTCGGCGGAAATGGCGGCGATGCGCGAAGTGAGCGTGTCGCAGGGTCTGATGCTGGAATCGATATCGCCGCGCCTGTGCGAGAAGGGGGGCCCGCACTACGGCTCGCCCGACAAGCATCCGGTCGTGCGGCTCGCCATGATCGAGGCGGCGGGCGAACTCGCCATCCCCTTCACCACCGGCATTCTCATCGGCATCGGCGAGACGCGGGCCGAGCGGATCGGCTCGCTGCTGGCGATCGCCGAGCTTAACCGGCGTCACGGCCACATCCAGGAAGTCATTATCCAGAACTTCCGCGCCAAGGCCGATACGCGGATGGCGCGCGCCGCCGAACCGGCGATGGACGATCTGCTTTGGACTGCGGCCGTCGCGCGGCTGATCCTCGGCCCGCAGATGAACATCCAGTCTCCGCCCAATCTCAGCTACGACGACTTCCCGAAGCTGCTGTCGGCGGGGATCAATGACTGGGGCGGCGTCTCGCCGGTGACGCCGGACTTCGTCAATCCCGAAGCGCCCTGGCCGACGATCGCGCGCCTGGCGCGCGGTTCCGAAAGCCGCGGCTATCAGCTTGTCGAGCGCCTCGCGGTCTATCCCTCCTACGCGACCGAGCCGGCGCGATGGCAGGCGCCCGCAATGGTTGCTCGGGTCTTCGCCGCCACCGACATGGAGGGATTCGCCCGCGAGGACGAATGGGCCCCGGGCGCGGACGTCCCGGTACCTATCACGCCGGCGCCCTTCATGGCGCCGCGGCCACGTTCCCTCGACCGCGTGCTGTCCGCTGCGGCGGCTGGAAATCGCCTCGAAGCGGCCGAGATCATCCCGTCTGTTCGCGGCGCGCGGTCCGGAAAGCGAGGACGTGATCCAGGCCGCCGACGAACTGCGCCAGAAAGCCGTCGGCGGCACGGTGCGCTATGTCGTCAACCGCAACATCAACTACACGAACGTCTGCTATTTCCACTGCCGCTTCTGCGCTTTCTCGAAGGGCAAGACCCACGAGGAGCTGCGCGGCCGCCCTTACGATCTCTCGCTCGAGGAAGTCGCCCGCCGGGTGGACGAAGCGTGGGCGCGCGGCGCGACCGAAGTCTGCATGCAAGGCGGCATACATCCCGACTATACCGGCGAGACTTATGTCGGCCTGTTGCGCGCCGTGAAGGAAGCCGCTCCGCAGATCCACATTCATGCTTTCTCGCCGCTCGAAATTTCACAGGGCGCGCGCTCGCTCGGTATCGATGTCACCTCCTTCCTGGCGCGCCTCAAGGACGAAGGTCTCGGCACTCTGCCGGGCACGGCGGCCGAGATCCTCGATGACGAGGTGCGGCGCGTGCTCTGCCCGGACAAGATCAACACTGCGGAATGGTTGAACGTCGTCGCCAGTGCCCATCGCATCGGCCTGCGCACGACCGCCACGATCATGTTCGGCCACATGGAAAGGGCACACTCCTGGGCGGCGCATCTGCTGGCGGTCCGCGACCTGCAGGAAATAACCGGAGGCTTTACTGAGTTCGTGCCGCTGCCGTTCGTTCATTTCGAGGCGCCGCTTTATCTGAAAGGGCAGGCGCGGCGCGGCCCGACCTGGCGGGAGACCCTGCTGATGCACGCGGTCGCGCGGCTGGCGCTCCATCCGCTCATTGTCAATATCCAGGCCTCGTGGGTAAAGCTCGGCCCCGACGGCGCCAAGGGCGCGCTCGCGGCGGGTGCGAACGATCTCGGCGGCACCCTGATGAACGAGAGCATCTCGCGCGCCGCGGGAACCGCGCACGGCCAGGAATTGCCGCCGGCGCGCATGGACGCGCTCATCCGCGAAACCGGCCGGCAGCCGGTGCAACGCACGACCCTCTACGGCGAGGCCGATCCGGCGCGCGTTCGCGCGAGCTATCGGGCCTCACTGCTCACGCCGGTGGTGCAGACGCCGCTTCGCGAGCGGCGCGCTGAACCGGCGAGCCTGCAACGGTGAGCAAACGCGTCGAGCTGCTGGCGCTGGAAACGCTCCCGCGGATCATGCCGGGCGACGATCTCGCCGGCTTGATCCTCGCGGCCTGCGACCGCGAAAGCGCCGGGCCTCTGCCTGACGACGTGTTGGTCGTCGCCCAGAAGATCATCTCCAAGGCGGAGGGACGGATCGTCCGCCTCGCCGAGGTTGAGAGCTCGCCCGAGGCTTTGCGGCTGGCGCGGATTTCAGGGAAGGACCCGCGCATCGTCGAGCTGATCCTGCGCGAATCCGAAGAGATCGTCCGCTGCGTTCCCGGCCTCGTCATCGCCCGCCACCGGCTCGGCGTCGTCCTGGCCAATGCCGGGATCGATCAGTCGAACATCGGCGCGGGCGACGAAGCAGAGGCGGCTCTGCTCTGGCCGCTCGATCCCGACGCCAGCGCCGACCTGCTCCGGCGCGAGATCGCGGAGCAGCGCGGGACCAAGATCGCGGTGATCGTCAATGACAGTCTCGGCCGCGCTTGGCGCAAAGGTACGATCGGCGCCGCCATCGGGCTCGCGGGACTGGCGGGCGTGGTCGACTTGCGCGGCCGCGCCGATCTGTTCGGCCGCAAGCTGCAGAGCACCGAGGTCGGGCAGGCCGACGAGATCGCCGCCGCAGCCTCGCTGGTCATGGGTCAGGCCGACGAAGGCCGGCCGGTCGTCATCGTGCGCGGCGTGTCTTATCAGCAACGCGCGGCGGCAAGCGCCCGCCAGATCACGCGCGAACGCAAGCTCGACCTATTCCCGTAAGATGCGTACCCATGCGCAGGAACTCATGTGGCCGCGTGAACAGGCACACCGCAGAGCCCGCACCGAGACCGTGCGGGGTTGCCGCGCTTATGCCTGCAGCCGCGTGTGTTGTCCGGCGATGCGCTGGATGGCATTGGCCAGATATTCCGGCGACTGGGCGCCGGTGACGATGACGCTGCCGCCGAAGATAAAGCACGGCACGCCGTCGATGCCGGCTTCCTTGGCGCTGTTCGCTTCATTTTCGACGCGATCCACGTCGGCGTCGCTGGCCAGGAGCCGGCGCACCAAGTCGCCGTCCATGCCGCAATCGACGGCAGCGCGGATCAGCGTCTTCGGATCGCTGAGGTCGGCGCCCTCGGCGAAGTAGAGTTCCATCAGCCGCTGTTTCATCTCGCCGGGATCGGTGGCGCTGCGCGACCACAGGATGAGGCGGTGACAGTCGAGGGTGTTCGGCTGGCGGCTGATCTTGTCGATGGCGAAGGGGAGCCCCTCGATCGCGGCCGCGGCGGCGACTCGCTCGGCGATGACCGCGTAGCGTCCAGGGGACCCGAACTTGGTCTCCAGATACGTTTGCCGGTCGATACCTTCGCGCGGAATCCACTGATTGAGGAAATAGGGCCGCCAGTTGACCTCGACGGCGATCTCCGGCGTGAGCGCGACCGCCATTTCCAGGCGGTGCTTGCCGATATAGCACCACGGGCAGACGACATCGGAAACGACATCGACGTGCACGGCGGGAACGGCGGATTCGGCCATGAAACGCGCCTCCGATTGCTTGCGGTCAGCCTAGCGCAATTTCCGGCCCGCTGTACCGCTTGCCTCCGCGAAAAGTGGGGACCGGTCGCTACCGCCGCAACCACCCTTGGACTTCCTCCGGCTTCGGTAGCGAGCCAAGGAAGCGTAGAGGGCGGTCTCATTCAACCGACGGCAGCCTCGTTCACCACCCTGGCGATGAGGGAATCGACGTTGTCGGTCGGCTTCAAGGTCGCAAGCGTGATCGCCGTCTCGATGCTGCCGCGCTGCTGCTCCGGCTCGAGCATCGTGTGTTTGAGCACGCTGGCGATCCGGCGGGCGATGACGTGGGCTTCGCGCAGATCGGTCTGGGTGAACACCGCAAAAATTGAATTGTCCATCGTCCGGCAGGCGAAGTCGACGTGGCGCATGAGCCGGCTCAGCAGGCGCGCCGCATCGAGGCTCATGCGGCGGTCACCGCGGACGAAGGAGAAGCGCGCGATCGACAGGCCGACGCCGCGCTTATCGGCATCGTCGACGGCACGGTTGAGGTCGCGCCAGAAGGCCTCATGCACGAGCAGCCCGGTCTCCGGGTCGATCATGCCTTTGGCGTCGAGCGATTTCAGCATGCGCTTGAGCCGCTCGCCGAACGCATGCAGGCGCACGAACGGCAGAATTCGCTCGACGAGCCGGGCCGGCCCTTCGGTCACGCGTTCGAGGTTGGGCAGATGCTCGGCAAACCGCTCGACGACATTGGCCTGGCCGCCGAGAACGGCGACCGGTAAATCGCGAAAGCGCGCGTCCTCGGCGAGCACCGTGAGCATCGCCTCGATGACGCGCCCGGCAAAACCGTCGCCGATCACCATGCCGTCGATGTCACGGGCGTTGAGCGCGCGCGCCGCGGTCTCGACGCTGAGCGCGCCGACGAGGCCGACGCGTTCGCCGACGGCGACGGCGAGCTCCGGATAGGAGCGGCCGCGTCCGGCAACCAGCACGGTCGCTTCCTCGAGCGGATCGGTGTGCGGCAATTCCGGCGGCAGTTCGCCGCGCGCGGCGAGCGTCCGGGTGCGGCGCAGCACCGTGCCGTGCAGCGCGCGGATGCGCAGGGCGGCGGCGAAGCGCTGCGCAATGCGCTCGGCCGATGCGCTTGCGGCGATCGTCAGCGCGTCCGGCAGCGAAACGGCGCCGTCGTCGCGGACGCGGGCGAGGACCGGAATGAATGGATCATTGCCGCTTTCGAGCCGGTGGGCGAGGGCCTGCGCCAGTGCCGCGGCACGCTTGCGGTCGCTGCTCGGCTCGGCGAGCAGGAAGCCCTCGGGCTGCACCGAGTCGAGGGCGGCGGCCGCGTCGGCCCAGCTCGAACTCGACAATCGGGAAGGCACCCGCCGCGCGCAGCGCCTCGACCAGATCCGGCGCCGGGCTCTCGGCAACGACGACGAACGGACCTTGCAACGCCATGGCGGGACGCCGAATTCGAGGGGCAGCCACGCACCATGCCAAAGCGCTGTTAATGGCGCGTCAACGCGCCGTGCTTTCGTTCTACTCCCTTCGCTCCGCGCTCGCGGAATCGCGCTCGCTGCGGTCGCGGAAGGCGGCGACGACGAGCGGATTGACGCCAACGGCGCCGAGGGCAGCCTGCATCAAGTTGCGATCGGCGGCGTTGCCGATCAGGCGTTGGCCGACGAGGGGGTCGGGCAGCGCCGCAATGGTGGCATCGCCGTCGACGCGGCCGGCGATCTCCTTGAGGTCGTGGAGGGGGAACCGGTAGCCGCCGACGCTGGCGATCCCGGAGGGCGGACCGGTGACCACGACCGCGTGCGTACTGGAATCGATGCGGAACGCATAACCGGTATCCAACACCCCGCTGCGTTCGACCTTGAGGTGCGGCAGGCCGGAACGATCGGCGCCAGGCGGGAAGGTATGCTGCGGCGCCATCGGGCCGCGAAAGGACACCGTGCCAGCGGCGGTCGGCAGCAGTTCGGCGAGCACGATCCCGCCGGGACTGCCCCGCGGCGCGACGACCGGGCCGAATTGAATCGGAACCGGGCGTCCATCGGCGCCCCGGCGCCCGGCGAGGAGCCCGATTTCGCCGAAGACCGCAACGTCGATCAGGGCGGTCCGCGCCGCGCGCCACGTCGGGCTCATGGCGAGCCCGTCCGGCCCGCGCCATGCGGCGATCACCGCGGTTTGGCCCTCGCCCGCCAACGCGCCCGCTTCGGCCATCCGGGACGCGACCGGACCAGGCAAAATCAGGGTCGGGCATCGGTCGTCCCGCCGCTGTCGAGCGAGAACGTCCGCATCGAATGGATGATGGAGCGAGAGCATGCCGCCGGTAAGGAGCCACGGCAGCAGCGTCAGGCTCAGACCGGCGAACGAGGAGGGCGCAAGCGTCGAGAGGATGTTGGCGTTCTGCGCCAGATGGCTCTCGAGCAGCACGACGAGCGCAGCCGCGACCAGTTCGGAATGATTGCGCGCCACCGGCACGAGGCCTCCTTCGCTCACGTCGAAGGTGATCGCCGCAAGGTGCGCCGCGGCGTTGGCCTGCCGCTCGCGCTCGAGCGGCGGGATCGGGTCGAGCTTGTCGGCCGTGAACAGATCGTCGAACGGCACCACGCCGTCAGGCAGGTTCGCGCCGAAGCCGCACACGTAGCGGATGGCGAACACTTCCGCGGCCACGCGCATGCCGAATTGGCCGTGCTTGAAATCGCCGACGCGCCCGCAGCTGATCAGCGCCTTGGCGCCGACGCGGGCGAGCGCGGCGACCGCGTCGGCGCGGCGCCACAGAAGCGGCAGCGGCGCGACGACCATTCCCGCCCGCAGCACACCAAGCATCGCCAGGATGTTTTCGACGATGTTGGGCATCTGCACGCCGATGACGGCATCGACCGGCAGGCCCATGCGGCGCAGCCGCCCGGCGATCGCCGCCACCATGCGGTCGGCCTCGGCATAGGTCAGGCGCCGCGGAGCCCCGTCGGTGAAGTTTTCACGGTTCGGCGGGTCGGCGAGCGCGAGCGCATCGGGTCGCCGTTCGGCGAGGCGGCGGAACATCTCGTCGATGCTGACGCGGATCTGGCCGCGTGGCGCCTGCGCCGAAGCTTGAGCGGGATCGCCGAGGATCATTGCAGCGCCCGTTTCGGCTGACGCCACCACGCTTCCGGCAGGTAGCCGGAGAGCGAGGTGCGCGCCGGATGGGCGACGAAGGACCAGCGCGCCACCCATTGCTCGGAAAGATAAAACAACGGCACCACGTAGCAGCCGGAGACCAGCACGCGGTCGAGAGCACGCACCGCGGCGACGAAATCGTCACGGGCGCGGGCGCGGAGCATGGCCTCGATCATCGCGTCGACGGCGGCGCTGCGCACGCCCATGTAGTTGCGTGATCCCTGCTCATCGGCGGCGGCCGAGCCCCAATAGAAGCTTTGCTCATTGCCGGGTGAGAGCGATTGGTCCCAACGGTTCTCGATCATGTCGAAGTCGAACGACACGCGGCGCTGGTCGTACTGCACGGCGTCGACGAGGCGGACCTGCGTCTGGATGCCGGCGCGCGCCAGATTGCCGGCAAAGGCCAGTGCGAGCCGCTCCTGGTCGCGGCTTGTAACCATGATCTCGAAGGCGAAGGGCCGCCCGCCGCCGCGTGCGCGCAGCGTCGTGCCCTTGAACTCGTAGCCTGCGGCGTCGAGCAGGGTGAGCGCCTGCCTGAGGTTGGCGCGGTCGCGGCCGGAGCCGTCGGTGGCCGGCGGGGACCAGGTGCCATCGAGCACGTCCGCCCGCACTGCATCGGGGAACGGTGCGAGCAGGGCGCGTTCGCGCGCGTCCGCCGGACGGTGGTAGGCGGACAGCTCCGAGCCGGGAAAGAAGCCGGCGCTGCGCCGGTAGAGATCGAAGAAGAAATTGCGGTTGACCCATTCGGCATCGAACAAGAGCGTGATCGCCTCGCGCACGCGGATATCGGAGAAGATCGGCCGCCGGGTGTTGAAGACGAATGCGGAATTGACCTTGGGCAGGCCGTTGGCGAACGCTTCCTTGACGATGCGCCCGTCGCGCACCGCGGGAATGTCGTAGCCGGTGCGCCATCGGCCCGGATCCGTCTCGCTGCGTACGTCATAAAGGCCGGCCTTGAACGCTTCGAAATAGGCGTTGGCGTCGCGGTAATAGTCGAAGCGCAGAGCGTCGAAGTTCCACAGGCCACGGTTGATCGGAAGGGCTTGGCCCCAGTAATTGGGGTCGCGCTTGAGCGTCACGCTCTTGCCGGTGTCGATCTCGGCGACCACGTAGGGGCCGCTGCCGACCGGCTTCGCCAAGGTTGTTTCCTCGAAGCGTGCGACGTCGATCGCATGCTGCGCCAAGACCGGCATCAGCCCGAGAATGAGCGGCAGTTCGCGGTCGTTGCTGCCGCCGAGGTCAAAACGAACGCGGCGCGCGTCGAGTTTCTCGGCCTTGGCCACCTTGGAATAAAAGGCGCGGTGATTGGGCCGGCCGTGATCGCGCAGCAGTTGCCAGGAAAAAATCACATCGTCGGCGGTCACTGGGACGCCGTCGGAAAAGCGAGCCGCCGGATCGAGGGAGAAAGTGACGTAGCTGCGCGCCTCGTCGGTCTCGACCGTGCGCGCCAGCAGGCCGTAGAGGGTGAACGGCTCGTTATAGCCACGCGCCATCAGGCTTTCGAAGACGTAGCCGCGGATCGCCTGGGCGGCGAGACCCTTGACGATGAACGGATTGAGGCTGTCGAAGGTGCCGAGCACGCCCTGCACCATGCGGCCGCCTTGCGGCGCATCGGCATTGACATAGTCGGGCGCGGTAAACCCGTCGGGCATCGCCGGCCGCCCGTGCATGGCGATGGCGTGGGCCGCCTCCGCCCCAGCCGGCGCTGCCTGACCGGCAAGCGCGAGCGCGCCGCACAGGGCAATTCCCGCGGCGGCAAGGACGGTCGGCATCGGCATCAGATGCATCGGTGCGAAACACCGTTCGGCGCGCCAACTCGCGGCGATTTGACAGAGCTACCGTGCGGCTTGGCCGCCACGCAACCGAGCCTGGAGGCCTTATCACCAGGATAAGAGGCCGAGGGCGGTGGCTTTATCTGCGCGCCGAGGTGGGCTATTTCGAGGATCATCTGCGGCTGATCCCGTCACTTCGCGGTGTCACGCTGTTGCCGTATTCTGCGTCGAATGACCGTTGAGCAGGGGGTACCCGCTCGGCGCGGGGCGGTGACGGGTGACGGGTCGGCACGATATCGGACCATTGTTCCGCAAGTCGATCAGGGTCGATTGGCGTGCGGCAGCACTAACAAGGGACTGCATCTCATGACCTATCGGACCGCGCCGGCACCGGCGAGACCGGTGAGCCGGATGCTCGCCGCCATTGCCGCGATTTTCGCCAAGCCCCTCCTTCAGAGCGCCCTGTTGGCGATCGCGCTCGCCGTTGCCGCCGGCCCATACGCCTTGGCGCAGCAGTCAGATCCGGCGCCCGCCGCACCCAAGCCGAAGCCGGCCAAGAAGCCGGCCAAACCGGCGACGCCCGAGGCGGCGCCGCCGGCGGCGCAGCAGATGCCACCCGTACAACCCCAGCCTGGGCAGGCGCAGCAGCAGGGCCAAGGCGGCCAGCAGCAGGTGCAGCTCATCTACTCGCCCTGGACCAAGTTCTGCCTCAAGGGGCAGCCGGGGCAGGCGCCGGATCCGAACGCCAAGCAGGTGTGCTTCACCGGCAAGGACGCCCGCATCGAATCCGGCATGCCGGTCGTCGCTGCCGTCCTCATCGAACCGGAAGGCCAGGAGCGCAAGATCCTGCGCGTGACTTTGCCGCTCGGCATGCAACTCGTCCACGGCACGCGCGTCATCATCGATCAGAACCAGCCGGCGACCGCGCCCTACGTGATCTGCTTCACCAACGGCTGCATGGCGGACTACGAAGCCAACGCCGACATGGTCGGCAAGTTGAAGAAGGGGCAGGGGCTCGTGGTCCAGGGGATCAACTCCACCGGGCAGCCGATCAGCCTGACGCTGCCGCTCGCCGATTTCGCCAAGGCCTATGACGGGCCGCCGACCGATCCCAAGGAATTCGAGGCGCAACAGCGCAAGCTGCAGGATGAGCTGCAGCGGCGTGCGGACGAGGCGCGCAAGAAGCTCGAAGCCGAGAAGGGCGCCCCAACCTCATCGGCAACGCCGGCGCCGCCGACCGGCAAGACCCAGTAGGTCACAGCCGCAATCTTGCGAAGCTCCGAAGCGATCCAAGCCGACGCGCAACGGCTGGATTGCCTCGGCACGGCGTGCCCCGCAATAAAATCGGCGGCGCACAAGGCGAAGATTTGTTTGATCAGTGCGTGGTGGCGTGGCGCGGCCGATAGCCGCCCTTGCCGTCGTCCACGAACACTTCGGCGACCTGCGGATGACGCACCGGCTCGCCGCTGTTGTCCGGCAAAAGATTCTGCTCGGACACGTAGGCGATGTATTCGGTTTCGTCGTTCTCGGCGAACAAATGATAGAACGGCTGATCCTTGTGCGGGCGGACTTCAACCGGAATCGCCTCGTACCATTCTTCCGTGTTGCTGAAGATCGGATCAATGTCGAACACGACGCCGCGGAACGGATACAGGCGGTGACGGACCACTTGGCCGATCTGAAATTTGGCGTTGCGGACCTTGTTCATGACCGCAGGTTCCCGGCAGCCGGCGCACGCCGCTTATTACCTTCAACGATTATGGCGCGCCGGGGACGAGGTCGTGAATGGTCGTTCATAACTGGTACCGGGCTGCCATTTCCGGGTCTTTTGCGGCAACGAGCCGTGCCAGGTCAACAACCACCTTGGCCTGCTTCCAGGTGGCGTCGTCCTGCATCTTGCCGTCGATCATCACGGTGCCGCTGGCGTCCGGCATCGCCGCGATGATTTTCTGCGCGAATGCCACCTCCGCGGGCTCCGGAGAGAACACGCGCTTGGCGATCGGCACCTGGCTCGGATGCAGCGTCCAGGCGCCCACGCACCCCATCAGGAAGCTGTTGCGAAACTGCACCTCGCACGCCGCGCTGTCGGCGATGTCGCCGAACGGACCGTAGAACGGCTTGATGCCGGCTGCGGCGCACGCGTCGACCATCTTCGCGGTGGTGTAGTGCCAGAGATCCTGCTGGTAGGTGGCGCGCGGCGCCTCAGGCGCGCTGGCGTCCGCGTCGGCCAGCACCTTGTAGTCGGGATGTCCGCCGCCGACCCGGGTTGTCTTCATGGCGCGCGACGCCGCGAGGTCGGCCGGTCCGAGGCTGATGCCGTGCATGCGCGGCGAAGCCGCCGCGATCGCGCCGACATTGTCGACGCCTTCGGCGGTCTCGAGGATCGCGTGGATGAGGATCGGTTTTCTCACCGCGTGTTTGGCTTCGAGCTGGGCGAGAAGCTGGTCGAGGTAGTGGATGTCCCATGCGCCTTCGACCTTCGGCAGCATGATCACGTCGAGCTTGTCGCCGACCGCGGCGACGATCTCGCTGACGTCGTCGAGCATCCAGGGCGAGTTGAGCGCATTGATGCGCGTCCACAATCCGGTCGCGCCGAAATCGCATGCCTTCGCCATCGCGATGAAGCCGGACCGCGCCGCTTCCTTGGCTTCGGCTGGAATGGCGTCTTCGAGATTGCCGAGCACGACGTCGACCTGGCGGATCAGCTCCGGCACCCGGGCGCGCAACTTCTCGAGGTGCGGCGGCACGAAGTGGATCATGCGCTCAAGCTTGACCGGCAGTTCGCGCAACGGGGTCGGCGCGCCGATCGCGAGCGGCTTGAAGAAGTTGCGCGGCAGCTTCATGCGACCACCTTCATGCGAACATCCTCTGCGAATTTTTGGACTGGGGAACAGCCGGGCCTTTCATCGATCCGACGGTAGGAGAAGGGCAGCTTCCGGCCAAGCCATTTTCACGGCCGTGCCCAGCCAATGGCTGTCGCTTACACCATTTCCCCGCGCATCAGGCGCGGCTGCGACGCCGCCGGTGTTACGCCCTCGCGCATGAGCGCGCGGCGCAGCGGCCCGATGCGGTCGAGGAGGAACAGCGAGAGCCCGCGCACGCCCTGCGCGGGAATGAAATCAGTGAGCAGCGAGCGGTTCAGCACGTCGACGGCAATGCTCCGGCTCATGACGTCGGCGCGCCGCCGGGCGTCGTAGCGCGCGAGCAGATCGGAAGAGCCGACGTCGCGTTTTTGCCGGTGCGCGTCGGCCACCAACTCGGCAAGCGTCGCCGCGTCGCGCAGGCCGAGATTGAGCCCCTGCGCTCCGATCGGCGGCACCACGTGCGCCGCCTCGCCGACCAGCGCGACACGGTTGCCCGCAAACGTGTCCGCGGTCTCGATGGCCAATGGGAACACGCCGCGCCCGCCTTCGACGTTCATCGCGCCGAGGATCGAATGGGCGCGGCGCTCGATCTCGGCCGACAGCTCCTGGTCGGATTGCGCCGCGAGCGCGGCGGCGCGTGCCGGGTCGAGCACGCAAACGAGGCTCGAACGCCGCCCGGGGAGGGGAACGAGCGTGAAGGGTCCGCTCGCGGCGTGAAATTCGGTGGATGTTTCTTCGTGGGCGCGCGCGTGCGCGACGTTGAGCGCCAACGCCATCTGCGGGTAGGCGCGTCGGTCGCTGCCGATTCCCGCTGCGGTGCGGCTGATCGAGCGCTGCCCGTCGGCGCCGATCGCGAGCCGCACGCGAGCGGTGCCGCCATCGAACGTGATGGTAACGCCCGCCGGATCGCAGGCCATCGCCGCCGCCGCGGCGGCGACGTGCGGCAGCTTCAACTCTTTGGCCCGTGCATCAAGAGCGGCGCTGAGATGACGGTTCTCGATATTGTGGCCGAAAGAGCCGAGCCCGATCTCCGCGGCCGTGAAAATAACCTCGGGCGCGCGAATGAGCCGTCCGGTGTCATCGACAATGCGGATCGCCTTGAGCGGCGCGGCGTTCGCGACGCACGCCGGCCAGACGGCCAACGTGGCGAGGGCGGTCACCGAACCGGCGAGCAGGGCGGTGGTGCGATGGTCCTCTGCCGGCTGCGGCGCGATCAGCAGCGTGTCGACACCGGCCGCCTGGAGCGCAATGGCGGTGAGGAGGCCGGCCGGCCCACCGCCGATCACAGCCACTTCGGCACTGAGGTTTTCGCTGCCGCCGCTCATGCATCTTCCTGCCACTACGCTGCGAAAGATTAGCAACGGCAGAAAGATTGCGCACGGGCGGCGCCCTTCCTAACCTCTCCCGGGCGCGGGAACAGGGGGGCACGGGTAATGGAGCCGACGGGGTCGCGCACGCCCGCCAAGGCGCTGCACATCGCGGCCGCGTTCGCCGTCCACGTGTTCACCGCCTGCGGCGCGGCGTGCGCGCTCCTGGCGTTGATGGCAGCGGGCGCCGGCGAATGGCCGAACATGTTCCTTTGGCTCGGCATCGCCCTGATCATCGACGGCGTCGATGGCACCTTGGCACGCCAACTTCGCGTTGCCGAGGTGCTGCCGCGCTGGTCGGGCGACATGCTCGATTTCGTGGTCGACTTCACGACCTACGTCTTCGTACCGGCCTACGCCATGGCCACCGGCGGGCTGCTGCCGCGTCTGCTGGCGCTCCCGCTCGGCCTCACGGTCGCGGTGACCGGCGCGCTTTATTTCGCCGACCGCCGGATGAAGACGCCGGATAACTACTTCCGCGGCTTTCCGGCGCTGTGGAACATCGCGGCGTTCTATCTGTTCGTGCTCAAGCCGCCGCCCTGGGCCGGCGCGATCGCGATCGCCGTGCTGGCTGCGGCGACCTTCGCGTCCATCCATTTCGTGCACCCGATCCGCGTACCGCGCTGGCGCCTCATCAATCTCGCGGCCCTGGTGCTGTGGGGCTTGCTGGCGCTGGTTGCGCTGGCGCAAAACCTCGATCCGCCGGGCTGGGTCGCGGCAGCGCTGAGCGCGATCGCGATCTATTTCGTGATCGCCGGGCTGTTGCGCACGGCCGACTGATCCCTTGCACCGTCTCGGTGACCACCTATGATGTAGCACCGGGTTCTATACGAGCGGACTCACCAATCCATACAAAGGCTTAAAGGCATCTTACAATCGGGTGGCCGGGGCTTGTGTCTGCAATATGTCTGCAATAGCATTGCCGCGAGATCATCCCTTCGGTTAGGCCACGATGGACGCTCCGCAGGCGATCGCGACCATCCACTCGTACGACGATCTGATTGCCGTCGCCCGGGCCCGTATGGACGCCCTCGAAATCACGTTCGCGACTTTGGATTCGATTTCGGGCGTTCAGGAAGGATATTCGGCCAAACTGCTCGGCCCCGGCCACTGCAAGACGCTCGGGCCCGTGAGCTTCTGCAGCATCATGGCCGCACTCGGCATGAAGCTCCTCGCCGTCGAGGACCCCGAGGCCATGGCTCGCGTCAGGCAGCGCCTAGTTAAGCGCAAGTACCGGCGCGATCGCGCGACACATGGCGCCAGCGGGCGGCGACAGCAGCGGCAGCGATCTAGCGGCCGGTGAAAACATCGAAATCGCCGTCGGGATGGCTCGGCGTGCCGCGCGCAAACCCTTGCTGCTGGTCCCGCCGCTGTTGACCAGCCGACCATCCGGCCCGGTCGGGAAAGTAGCCGCCGCATTCCTCAAGCGCCTTGAAAAATCTCCGCATAGACATCCCGTACCGGGCAGCAGCCAGAGTGTCATCCTTGAGGCGTACGATCTCTCCGTCCTTGCGGTGGTAAAGCCGCCGCTCTTCCAGATAGTTGATCATGCCACGGGCGACCTTCCACTTGCCGGCACGTTCGCGCGCGTCAATCTCAGCAACGCCGCCTTCCAGTGAGAAAGCCGGAACGCCCTTCAGCTTCGGCATCGTGGCGGGCTCCGCCATCATGCGCAGCCCGAACTGCTTGTAGAGATTCTTGATCGGCTCACCGGACCCGCGATCCCGGGTCCCCGCGTCCGCCGGCCACGCCACCGGGAAATCCATGTGGCGATTGAAGAGGCGCTGCTCGAGCCCGCGCATCAGCGTGACGTGGGTAGCCGGCGTCTGGCCGCTGACCCGCAGCTCGGCAACGAGATGGATGGTGTCCGTGTCGGTGTCGTGGCAGATCAGCACCGCCGCCCAGGGATGATCCACTCCCAGGTCCATTCCATATCCCCACCGCCAGTAGAACGGGAAATCCAGCGGGTTCGTGTCCTCGATGATTTCACTCTCGGGGGTCTTGTAAACCTTGCCCTCGCCGAGCATCGGCTCGCCACGCGACCGCGCTTCCCTCTCGTGTTCCGGATAGCCGTCGATGATGCGAGCGCGATCTTCGGGACGGATGTGCCCTTCTGCCGGCACGTCGTCGATGCCCATTTGCACGTAGGTGCGATCGGGGCTGAACTCCTCGCGGAACCGTGTGGAGATGCCGGTCATGCCCCGCAGCGGCGTGAACGTGATCATGAGCATGCCGCCCGTCGCGGAAATTCGCGCTAGGAGCTCACTATAAACCTCGAACTGCTCGGGCTCCTCATCGGCCCAGACGAGGTTCAAAGTCTCACCCTGCAGGGCCATGCGGCCGGCCTGATAGGTGCGAAAGCGCAGCGTAGAAGTGCCGCCGGATTTGTGCCGCACCTGAACGGTGTCAAACGCGTTCCCCTCACCGCGCGCCAGCGTCGGATCCCCGACAAACAGATGTTTTGGGATCATCCCCGACCCGAAGGCCGCAACGTCGCCAGGCTCGCCGCACAGCTTCTTCTGCATGATGTCGCGCGTCATTTTCAGATTATCGCCGACGGCCCAGGCCTTGATCGGCTGGGTGAACTTGCGGCCGGGCCAGTCCGGTGCATATTCGCCGGTGAGATGGCACGCCACCTCGTAGGCGGCACATTCGGTCTTTCCCAGTTGCGTTCCAGCGAACAAGCCGCGCTCGCGGAACCGCAAGCCGGTGGCGAAGAATTGCGATTGTTTCCCGTAAGGGCGCCACCAATCCTTCGCACGATAGCGCCGGGCTTCCTGCCCAGCGGCCTCGATCTCAGCGGCGAGGCGGCCGAGCTCGACGTCCTGATGTTCATTCTGCTGCGTCAACGGTCACCTCCTCGAATTCGCCGTCGATCACCGCCCCGGCGGCAGCGGCGATCTGCTTCGTCCTGGCGTCCTCGGCCATGACCAGCGCCTGGACGCGCGCCATGCCCGTGTGACCGAACCGGGCGAGGAATGCCTCCTGCGGTGCTCTGAGCTTTTGCAACGCGCGATAGTGGGTGATGTCGCGTTCGTCATTCGTGAGGTGATGCTCGACCTCCAGCTTGTGCTTGCTGATGACCGGATTGGCGCGGTCCCATACCATCCGCGCCGCGGTGAGCCTGTCGCGCGCCAGTTCCTTCGTGTCCCGCATGATCGAGAGTGTTGCGCCCAAGAGCTCCGGCTCGGCGATATCGATTTGCGCCAAGGCGACTTCGCGAACCGCTGCCCGCATCCTGTCGTCGGCAAACATGCGCGAGGCCAGCACGCCTATGGCGTTCTTGTTGGCTTTGTAGCCGGCGGCCCGCAGCGCCGCGGAGCGATTGCCTTTGGTCAGGAACAGCGCCACCACCGCCTTTTGCCAGCGCGGCGCCAGCGCCCGCATGGCCGGCCCGAATTCCGGCTGCAGCGTGTCGGCAGGCGCGTCCGTCATTGTCCTCGAAACTTCCGATCGTACGGCTTCAGGCACGCCAACCAAGCATCGAGCCGCTCTTTGATCGGCGCATCGCGACGCACGATTTCGGAAAGCCGATCACAGATTTCCGGATCGTCGCTGTTTTCAACATGCTCGACAAATCTTTCCATGTCGGCCAGGTGTTCCGCCGCCGGCTTCGCCTCGAGCAGCACGCCGGCAAAGCGGGCCTGCAGAATCGTGCCGGCAGCGGTCGCTTCCCGCATCTTGGGGAATGCCCTGATTTCGTCGAGGAAAGCCCGCAGCGCGCTCACGGTTCAATGCGCGGTAACGGATCGCATGCTGCCGAAGACATGCTCGAACCCGTCCGGCAACTCCCGGCGGGCGCGGCTCTGCATGCTCTCATGCACCAGATAAAACCGGCGCAATCTCTGGTTTTCAACATCCTCGTCGGTGAGTTCGACAACGACAGTGCGGCGCTCACCGCTTTTGTTTTGGTAGTCAATCGCATATCGATTGTTCATGCTGCAGTCTCCCGCACAGTTGCATTGAGAAGGGCCATTGTCATTGCGAAATTTTGGCGTACCTCAGGATCGCCGGCCACCAGGCGCCGCCCCCATTCCTCAGAATTCCGACACCGGTCCCAGTGCCGCTGCGCCGTGGCACGATCTTCGGCGGAAATTTCCTTGCCGTTTACGACATCCCGGATAACCCCATCAGTCAAACCGTCCTCTCTTAACCACGATGTTGCCTTTGCCAGATCGGCACGGCTCACCCCGTCAACGTTGGGCTCAAATGCGGGGGCAGGTGTTCCGTCGATGGCCCCCTCCGTCGCATCGGCGGAGGCGACCTTCTCGGTCAATTGCTGCCACTCGTTTTTCGTCGCGACATCGCCAGCCAGGAGCTTGCCGCTCCACTCCTTATGAGCCGTGAGGAAAGCCAGCCGATCGCCAGCTTGCGCGGCCGTGGCATCTGCTGGCAACGGTGGGGGTGGTGCGGAATTGTTTGATGCGTCGGTCATATCAGCCTCCCATCGTCAGTAAGGTTTTGGCGTACGTATTGGCCTCCTCCAGCGCCAGGGAGAGCGGCTTCGTCAAAGAAGGCTCGCCGACATTGAAAATGGTAGGCGGCCGCGGGGCTGGAAGTGGCATCTCTGAGGAGGCCAGGGCGCCGCCGCTGGGGATCCTCACCCCGCCTAACCGAAACATTTCGCCAGCGATGAGCGTCGAAAGTTCTTCACCCCCGAACACCACACCACTTTGCGGCTGATGACTTCCCGGCCAACTGTCGAACGCTGCCTTTCCAAGCGCAGCAATCTCCCTCATGGCCTTCACGGCCTCGGTGACGGCTGCGGAGAACCGCGCTGCGGCCTGGATCCTGTGTTCAAGAAGATCACTGGTCCGGCCGCAGAGCGCTGCGATTTCGGCAGCCTCGGCGGCCTTTAGTTGCTCGGTGGCGCGGCGGTCCATTGCGCTGATCGCAAGTTGGTATCGCTCCAAATCGCCACTGACCTTCGACATTTCGTCAATGAACTCGAAAATATTCCGCCTCAATCGCGGGACTCTGGACGCTCTTCTCCGCGAGCTCCATTTGCCGCGTCGTGAGTGCACCAAACCGAGCCTTCGCCTCCGTGAGCTTCGCCCTGATCTCCTCGGGCAGTACCGCCGGCGCCGCTTCCACGGCCTTAGCCTTCGCAATGGCATTCATGACGTTCGTGCCCCTATCTGTTGTTCCCGCCGCGGCGCCCGCCCCGCAGCCATGGCGTCGGTGATGAGCAGCCTCAAGTAATCGGCCAGGGTGCGCCGATCGCGTTCGGCAGCCTGCTCCATGGCGACGCGGAGCGGCTCAGGAATCCGCAGCACTATCTGGCGCTGGAGCTGCACTTTTCGCATAGGCGGCCCTTTCCCGCAGGATCGGGCGGACTGTCCAGCGCCGCGCGTTCAGGATCAACGCACCGGGGTTGGCCTGAATCCGAATCGGGCCGGTTGATGGCTCGACCCGCTGGCCGAGTGCCAAATTCGAGGGTAGTAAGGGTTGTGTGAGGGGTCCTGTCGTGCCGCGTGCCGAGCGAAAGAAGAAGCTGTTGCAGTGGGACGTAATTCGGCTCCCCGCCACGTTCCTCGGCCGAGTCGAGGCGCCGGACGAACAGACCGCGCTCAAGCTCGCCATCGAGCAGTTTGATCTACGGCCGGTTGACGAATGGCGGCTGATACTACGCCCCCGCTGAGCAATGCCGCCCCGCCGCTTCCCGCCGCCCTGGTCGGTCTTGCCGCGCTACTCTCCTTCGGCCAAACTGACTAAGAGGCCGCCGGGGGATATGGGGGGGTGTCGCATGAGCGGCGTTGTCCGCTTTGAGCGGCGTGTTGCGTCTTTGGCAGTTATCACAAAGCTGGTCGAACTCGGGTACCTACAGCAGGGTGCGCGCCACCGCGCCACCGCTGTCGAAAGGGCCATCGACCGGCTGAGAATTGACCTAGTCCGACAGGGAGTAACCTACGACAGCAATCTTCCGTCCTCGTCTAAGGATGAGGGCCAGCAGGAATTGTCAGGCACGCAGATCGGCGAGCGCGGGCCTTGAACTTGCCGGAGCGCCGCTTCCCGCCGCCATGGACCGTCGAGGAGATGGACGCCTGTTTCATCGTGAAGGATCACACCGGGCACTCGCTGGCGTACGTCTATTTCGAGGAGGAGCCCGGCCGGCGAGCGGCGACGCGACTGATGACCCGCGACGAGGCACGGCGGATCGACGCCAACATCAGCTGCCGCACGTTCTAGGCTGGTATTAACTCACTCTCTTTTGCGACGCGGTTGTGCCCTTCGCGGTTGCTCCGGATCTCATACTGAAATTCACCATCCTCCGCCGGGGGCATTCGTCTTATGACTTGGTAGGTTCCGCGGGCCGGGTCGAGCTGTGGCAACCCCTTTCCTTTGGGGTAGAACAGTACAAGTCGCCCGATCTTGAATTTGTGCCCGGTCACGATAGCGCCCGTAGGGCTCAGCTTAGCCCCAAATCATAGCGCCGGGCGAACAATCGCCACGAAAAAGGCCCCGCGGCGAGGCGGGGCCAAGTCGCCATTGAGAAGCTCTGTGCAATAGGACTACCGTATCCCTGCACAAAAGTAGCGCAAGTCAGAGCGCCGGGCGAGCGGTGCCTTGTGGCTCACACCGCCTCAAAGCCTTCGGGGACAGCATCAGGATCGATGTCGCCAGCCAGCCGCCCAATATCAAACATAAGCTGCTGGCCGATATCATCATCGTCGGTAAGACGTGCAACGCGCGCCTTGGCGGCCAGCTCGGCAAACGGTGCAGGCGCCGCGAACATGAGAGCGTCCATAGCTTCTCTCACCCGATCGGTTCTCCAGCGTCCGGTCATTTCCCTACCGTGCGGTGAAAACGCTTGGGGATTGGCCGCACTGTACTCTTCCCATGCCTTTGTTGCCTGCTCAGCAAGCGCCACGACGTTGTTGTCCTCGGTCATGACAGCCTCGCGAGCGCGCGGGCAGAGCGAGCAATCGAGCGCACAAAGGTTAGCGTTTCCTCATCACCATCGAAGAAGAAAACATCATCTCCTTCACTCAATTCTACACTTCGCGCGATCAGGAAATCGAGATAAGTAGTGAGGCCGGCCAAGGTCGTCGGCGATGTGGCTGCGAGTTCCTCACGCCCCGCTATGAGGTGTTGACGATTGCCACCATTTCCTGTGTCCGGGAATATTCGCCGGGCGCTGGTGGCAATTTCTGCCCCGCTTTCTGAAGAGCTTCTTCGTAAGCACACCTAGCCAAAAAAGCTCTTTCGGTGCTGTCGGTTTGCTCCATTGCAGCGAAGATCGGATCGGGCTCGGCGGCGGCTTGAGCGGCCGCCGGCAAGCCTAGAGCAGCCGCGGCCGGCAGGGCGGCGGTGCTGGCGACAAGCGCGCGTCGAGTCAATGTGGATTTCGACATAGCTTCGTCTCCTTGTGTTGGTGGAAAACCACCGCAAGCCAAGGCGGGAAGCCGAGCGGATTCGTGGTATTTCTGGAATTGGTCATCGACGTCCCCGCCTGGGCTGTCGGTGGCAAGTGGCGGTCGGGGGTCTTCAGCCCTCGGCCGCTGCGCAATGATGCGCCCGGCGCCAAGCAGCCGTCAACAAGTAAGATTACCGAAACTCCCAGGGTAAAATTACCGAGCAGGTCCGCTAAACGGCTATGCTTGCCGGCAGCCGCCCGTCGGGTTTGCCCCCATTGCGTGCGGTTAGGGCCGTCCTGCGCAGGTCATTCCGTGGGGCGGCCCGCTTAAAGCCTCAGAAAATCGATGCCGCGTATTTCTCTTGGCCGGCCGCGCTATCTGGATTGACGTTGCTCAGGTCGGGCCCGCCGCCGCCCGTGAATAGTGATCCAACCGCGGCGGCGCCGGAGATGATCGCGCCGATCGTCGCGCCCTTGGCGGCCAACTTATCCGCTTCTATCGCAACACCGGCTGCGCTCGCCATGTCGGTGTAGGACTGCGCCTGCTCCTTATAGCCGGCCTCGGTGATCAGCCCTTGCTCGCCCAGCACCGCCTTGGTCATTGCCCCTTCGCTCGCGCTTTCGCGCAGAATGTCGAGCGCACTGCCGCTCTGCGCAAAGCCCGCGCCGGCCACGTCCGCCTTGGTCTGCCCGAGTGCTTGATAGAGATTGCGGTCGGCCTGCGACTCCTTGATCGCGGTAGACATCTCAGTGAACTGCTCGTTCTGCTTGGCGAGATCGGCGGCTTCGAGATAGGACTTCTGCTCGAATTCTGCGCCCTTCGCTTTGAGCACATCGCCCTGGGCGGCAAAAATATCACTGACTGCCGTGCCGATGTCAGAAAACGTGGCGTTGCCGAAGGCCATCCTCAGTGCTCCAGCGGAAATGCCCGGCGATGATTGTTCAAAATCGCCGCCACCTTGCCGGCGCGAACCTGCAGCGACAGGTGCTTGGCGCGCATCGCGGCCCTCATGGAATCAACCGCTTCGTGCCCGTGCGAGTTGTCGCTCAAAGAGTATTGCAACATCAAAACCGGCAAGTCGCGAGCATGCCGAAAGCCGCACTGCTCCAAGGCGACGAGGAACTCCTCTGTTTCAGCGTTCATCTGCCCGTCCTTCGATCAGTGCTCGGTCGGGAAGGAAGCGGCATAGCGTTGTAAAATCGGTACGATCCGCCGAGCGCGCTCAAGATGCGAGAGATGCCGGCGCTGAACTATCGACACGATGGCATCGGCCGCGGCGGTCGAAGCCGGATGCCCGTCGTCACACAGGTTGCTCATGAGAGCCCTTACCGGCTCGCCGAGCTCCTTGCCGCCGCGCGCCCTCGCCTCCGCGTCGGCAGCAGCAACAAACGCCTCGAGTTCGGCCCGCGGCGTCATGGCAGCGTCGTGGTCACATCATTGCGCGCGGTCAAGGCCAGTTTTATCGACTCCAGCATGACGGTCACCTGTTTTTTGTTCATGGCCGAATTTGCAAGGTCGATGCGGACTTCAACGCTGTTCGCAACATTGGGCGCCAGAACGCCCGCGACATAATCTGACGCCACGAGGCCGTCAGCCCCTAACGGTAAAGACAAAGAAAGGCTGGCCATTTGTTTGTTGCTCCTGTGGTTAGCACCCGCCGGTGCCGAGTGTGCGCAATGCTTCCATAAACGGTGCCGGATTTCCGCCGTAGGTATTGGCAATCACGATCCGCCGCCGGTAGTCGGCAATCGCTGCAGTCCGAAGCGCCGCTTGGGTCGCGACGCTGTCGTTACCCTCGAAGCCGCCCGGGATATTGAACTGGGCGAGCGCGATTGCCTCGTCCTGCTGACGCTGCTGCTCCGAAGCATTCAAGGCAAGCTGCAGCGCAAACGGCACGGAGGAAATCAACAACGCTCATGGAACAGCCTCCATCTCAGAAAAAGTAGGTCCCGAGCGCGGTGCGCAAGCCATCCAAATACGGCCCCGGCGGAACCCCGGTGGCGATAGCCGAAGTGAGACGGCGCTTGTAGTCCGCTACGATGTCCGTTTTCAGGGACGCGCTGTAGGTCGCCACCGATCCGCCCGCGGCATAGGTTGCCAGCGCGGCAGCGTCCGCTGCTTGACGGGTCGTCTCGCTGGCGTTGACGGTCGCCTGATGGGAGCGGTTGCCGCTCGCTTCGAGGACACTCATAGGCGCGCTTCTCCGATCGGCAGCTTCAGCAGCACGTCGCGGTGCTCGAGGAGGAGCCGGCGGATCGCCAGCCTCGCCACATCAGCCGCCGACAAGCCGGCCTCATCGGCCAGCTCATCCAGTTCGCGCCGGCGCTGCGACGTCATGCGAATTTCAAGGCGTGCGTCGTGCTTCATGCCGTGCACGGTACGGGCGTTGACGGCAGCCACAACGCACCGGGCCGCCAGCCTTAAGCCGCCGCTAACGAGTGAGCCCTATTCACCACTTGCCGGGACGGGTGGTCTCCGGCGGGGGCGGTCCTGGCCAACACCCTTCCAGCCAGTCTGGTCGGGGCCGCCCTATTGCCGTCGGATCTGCTTCGCAGACGACACCCCGCCGCCAAAAAAATAGCCCCGGCACGCCATGTTGGCCGGGGCAAGGAAGCCGCTTCCACCCGGAGGCTGACGCTGTAGATGCACAAGGAGGGAAGACACGTCAGCAGCGGCACACAATAGCCTACGCCCCATCGTGGCAAGCTTCAGGCGACACCGCGGCATCACACCGGCTTTCCGGTGAAAACCCTATGCCGAAGAAAACGGCCGCACCGCCTTCCGCCTAAGGACATTCCCTTAGTTGAACTGGCCAGCCCTGCTCGGCGAAATGCAGGCCATGCCCCTCTTCATCTACCGCTGCCCCCAAACCGGACACCGCGTGCAGGGCTTCGCGTCCGAAGACGTCGCCGAGGATCACCACGTCTATGAGCCCGTGACCTGTCTCGCGTGCCGCCAGATCCACCATGTGAATCCGACAACCGGCGCCGTCCTGGGCGAAAAGGCCAAATTAACCGTGGCAAAAAGAGCCCCGACCGTGAAGCCGGGGCTGGCCACCTGACAACGCGGCTGTGGAGTCTCGGAACCGCGCCAATTCGATGACCAGCAGCAGCATATCCTCAACCGGCCGCGGCCACCGCGTTGTCCACAACATTTGCCGTACAGCGGCCGCACCGGCTTTCTGATGCGCCCGCCGCCGCTGTGGGGAAGGCCATCAAGGTTTTGGAACGGCCGCCGCCCGCCATAGGGGGCACCCCTCACAAAGTTTGGAAACAGGGCAGCAATACCGGACGATGAGGTCGAACTCCAGGAGCAAATGCGGTTCCGGCGGTACGGCGTACGGCGCCCCGGTCTATTTGCCAACGATTTCAATATGTTGCGACCTCGCATTGCGCCCAGCGGGACCGAAGACGCAGCAATCGAGCGGAATGCCCCGCAGCGACACAGCCGAGGGCACCAGTGAACCGGCGCGGGGGTGGCTATCACCTAGCCCGGACATCGGGCAGGGGGCTCGGCAAGGGCAGCGCCGGCAGCCACAAGCGCCAACATGCTGCAGACACAGCGGGGTGAGCTAGCGAGGAATGGCGTCAAGTAATGCATTTGGCAGCGTCGGCCCGTGATTGATCTCATCAGCGCCAAGCTAAGACCCGCCCGGCCGATATTTAGCGACGAGTCTCGTCGAGTGGTTTTTGAGGTCTTAGCCGGCAGAGCGGCGCGATGAGGTCCATTCCCCTCGACAAGCAAGTGGGTGATGTTTGCCAGTTATCCGGCGGGGTCCGCGTGCGTCGCTCCAGTTGCCAGTCCTATAAGGGACTGGCGCAACTGGCGCACTGACGCAAAAGTACGGACCTTCAAGCACTGTCGCTGCGTCAGTTTGCGTCGGTTTGCGACAGTTCATCATCATCGAGGTTGGGTTCATCTACTGTGGGTTTTTCGGCCCATGGTCCAGGAATGACGAAGCTGCGTTTATGGCGGTTCTTATCTTGGCGCTGCTCGGTGGTGAGCACCTTGTTTTTGAACCATTTGCTGAGAATTTGCTTAGTGCGGGCGATGTCTTTTGGATCGTTCTCGGCACCATGGGCGACGTTGATCTTGAGCACATCGGCAACCATGTAGCCGACCCAATCGGCTGACCTTGCATCGAGGCGATATGCGCCGGTTTGCGTCAGTGCGCGACACTTGACCATGTCGGCTGTGGACTGCCCTTTGAAGGGGTCTGGCGGCTTCCACGAACTGGCGCACGCGATTTCGTCGCCATTTGGCAGAATTTCTATCACAAGTTTTATCCATTCGGCCTTGCCGATCGGCGCCATGTTGGCCTTGCCGTTGGCGACACGGATGTGCAGCCGGCGCTGGTCTTCGGCGATGCCGAGCTTGTTCGCCTCTTCGGGGCTCATGAAGTTGAGCACGCGGGCGGAGCGCGCAGCCCAAATCAGGGCCGACGCACCGCGGCTATCCTCGACCGCGGTTTCGGTTTGGCCTTGCTTGGCCTTGCCGGAGTGATGGCAGATTTCGACGGCTGAATTGGTCTCGTCGGCAATGACCCCGAAGGCGTCCTTGACCAGCAGGTCCATGGCGCCGTTGTCGTTTTCGGGCACGCGATGGAGCGACACGAGCGGGTCGATGATGAGAACGTCGAGCTGATTGTCTTGCACAAAGGCGAGCAGCCAAGCCATGGCTTCCGAATTGATCGTGGCCACGTTCTTGACCATGGTGGCGAGCCGCAGCGGGGTTTTGCGGACGGACTGAGCGAATAGGCGGCCGCCAAGATCAGCTTCCGTTATGACGTAGTGCTGGCAAGTGCCGGCCAGGCGGCGATCGAGCTCGTCCTGATCCTCTTCGCCATTGAGCATTCCGACGCGCAGCGGGGGCGTGAACAACCGCTCGCCGCTGGTCAACTCGCGGCCGGTTGCCATCGATAGGGCGTCATACGTTGCCCGGGTTGTCTTCGCGCGGCCACCGGCGGCGATCGTCGCACTGACGGTTTTGCGGATGTAGTGTCGATCATAGAGGAATTGCCGGCGGGGGATTGCCTGGGGATCACGCCACCACGGCGCGACAGTGAGCGGCGATGATTTGTACTCATCATGCCCGTTGATTTGCGGTTCCTCCTGGCGCAGTTCCTCGGCTTTGGTCTCCTCCGTCCGCGGCGCCCACGGCTTGGCCTGCCGCAGTAGCTCATCAAGCTTCTCGCGCGTGCCGCCGGCCTTGATCCAGTCGAGGATATCGCCCTTTGGCGGCAGGTCGGGCAGCTCGAGCACGCGCACGGACGCCGCAATACCTTGCAGTGATGCGCCGACGATATCAGCATGGTTGCGTCCGGCTTCGTCATTATCCGGCAGAATCACAACCTCCGCGCTGCGCAGGAATTCCGAGTGTTCCTGCTTCCATTTTCCCGCGCCGCCAGCGCAGCAGGTAGCTGGCACGTTCCATTTGCGCAGCGCGTCGACTTTGGCTTCGCCCTCGACGAGCAGGGCCGTGTATCCATTGCCGATCGCCTCGATGAGTTCCGGTAGCCGATACGGTGCGGTGCGAACGTCTTTGACGCCTGCCAGCCACATGCCCGCATTATTTGGATCGGGGCGCCATTGCGAAAATGCTTTCTTGCGCTTACCCTTCGCACTCATGACGAAAGACCCGTCCTGGTTCTGGTATTCGATGCGGCCGACCGCAAACAATGTGGCGCCGCTCTCATTTTGATAGATAAATTTGTTTGTCACCACTTTGCGCGGTTCAGGCGTGCGATCCTTACCGTTTGCTTCCGGCGGCGGCTCTCCGTTCAGTTGCTCGGCCGCCGGTATAGCTTCAATACCGTCGAGCCAGCTGGTGAAATCAATCGCCCCGTGGCCTTTGGCGCCGCAGCCGCGGCAATTAAAAAGCTGCTTGGCAACATTGATGGCGAAGCGGTCATGGCCGCCGCATTTCGGACATGGCCCGCAGCGATCGACCTTACCGAATAATCTGATACCGCGGCGTTCGGCTATTTGCTCGAGCGGAACAGCGCGAGCTTGTGCGAACCAAGCATCGAAGGCGGCCGTCCTGGTCATGGCCGGCTCCGATCTTCGGTTTCGCGGACCGGCAGCCCGAGATTCCGGCTGAGCCACTGCGCGTCGGCGATCGCTGTGCTGCGCTCGCCGTGCAGCCAGCCATGTTCAAGGGCGAGCACGAGCCAGGCGCCGCCCGTCTCGCGAAAGAGCCGGATGCAAGCCGCGCGTCGCATTGGAAAGCGCTCAATCATGGCTCGCCCTCCTCGACCTGCGCGAGCGAGTGGGCAACGGGCCTGCAATCGAGTGTCTGATCGCGGCAGCCGTGCTCATGTCTGCTGTCCTGAGCGGCCAAACAGCTTTTGCCAAAGAGCCAATAGCTGTGCAGGCCTTTTACGATCACACAGCATCTCGACTAGATCGATGCGCAGATCGGCAGCCTTTCTCGTATTTGCCTGCATCAAACACAAAAGTGCTTGATCGCTATTTAGAAAGTATTCTTTGACCCTGTCTGAGACTGTGAAGTGCAGATAACCGCCGGTCTGTTGCAGCTGCCTTTTGTGGAGCGCAATCCAGCAGCGGATTCTGCGAGGCGGATCTATTTCAAGCTCTGCCGCGAGCCGGACATCAGCCACTCGCCTTTGGCCGGATGTGATGAGTTGCAAAGGCCGCGCGGTCATGACGCGACCTCGTCGTCGACCAGGCCGAGCTGTTTTGCCTTCGCGAGTGCTTTGTTGATGGCTGCGGCTAACTCGGGCAACCGACGTATCGCGAGCGATAGCCCCTTTTTGGTAGGCTGCAATTTGCCGTCTGCGCCGGTGTAGTGCTTCCGCACGTCGACTAGCGCGGCCCCCTCGAACTCGCGCAGCTGAACGCGAACACTCTCGCCGCGGCGGTTCGCCCAAAATTCGGCGGCGACGATCGGCTCGGGCAGCGCCGCATGCTTCGTCATTGCCCGGCCCCCGCGGCTGACCGACCTTCAGCAAAGGTGCCCTTGCAAGCTCTTGATCTAGCTTGGCGTTTTTTGACCGGAATTGAGTTTATGGACCGGAGCCCATTTCTCACTTTCTGACGCTGTCTGCCGGCCTCTGCATGGGCGAGAAGCGGGGCGTAGTAGCTGGTGCCGATCGGCGAGGTCGTCGGCCCGGCGACGATCTGCCAACCATCGAGCGGCAGGACGAGCGAAGCGCGGGCCTGGTTTGGGTCGAGGCGTGAGTGGCCGGCGTCGAACGCTTCGCGGCAGCGGTCACTGCAAAAGCGGCAGCCCGTGTAGACCATGCCGTAACCGCACAAAAAACACTCGGTTGTTTGCAGCATCTCCATGCCCCTTTCCGGGACGCGCCTTGACGCGCGGACCTTCATCGGTGTAGGGGCACGCTGCGAAGCGGATGACCCTACGGGTTAGTTGGTGGGCGGCCCGAGATCGAACTCGACGCGTCGTTGGATGTAAGGCCGTGACGCGGCGAACCTGCACCGCCCGGAAACAGTTACGGCGAGCTCCTCACGGGGCTCGCCGTATTCACAGACGGGTTCGGCTTCTCGCGCCACATCACTGCGCGGCCGGCGCGTATCCACTCCAACCAGTTCGGGACCCTGTTCTGCTGTCGCCAGCGGTAGAGCGTGGGCTCACTTCCGTAGCCGGTCTTTTCGCGCAAAAGCCGCGCAAACTCTGCCTCTGGGTGCCAATCGCTCAAGATGGTCGATGACATCGCCACTCTCTTGGATGACGACCAACCAACGGTGGCCGCGTCCGATCGATGGCGAAGTGTTACCGCTGGGAAGTCAGAGCGCGGCGTACCATTCCGGAGCTATTTTGGGGGGCAAATGGTCCGGTTCTGCTTTCGGGTCTTCCGAACCCATCCGGTTTAAATCCTTTCGTCAAAAGCAATCTCGGTCAGCGCGGCGACTTCGCGGTCGTGCGGCTTACCGCAGCTCAACTCAATATCCCTGCTCCATTTGATGATGAAATCCTGGCGCGCGGCGGTGACGGTTTTCTGACTGTAGGTGGCGCGAGCGCGATCAAACGCAGCGTGCAGGGAAACGATTTTTTCTAGCCCCTCGATGTCATTGTTGGACAAATGGCGCTTTTCCTGGGCCCTAACCTTTCCTTCAAGCTTGGGCCATTCTCGCAGGATTGCTGCAGACTGCTTGGCGTAAACTCGACTACGAATAACAGCGCCGATGAACAGCTCCGCCGGCATTTCAAGCTTGGGGCCCAGCCTTTCCCAGATGTTCTCGCAATCACCGGCGGCGTGCCACCGGTCAAGAACTTCGAGAGTAAGGCAATAGTTGAAATGAGCCTTTTGATCTGCGTTCCGCGCTTCGAATTCCCTTCGGAAGGCCGCGAGCGCATCCCGAAAGTTTGCCATGGTCAGCCTCGGGCGCGGGTTATCTGCGTCACGTTCGGCGCGGGATTGAGTATCTGCTCGAGGAGAGAAGCCAGCGCCTCGAAGGCTCGCTTCTTCTCTTCCAAAAATTTGTGCCGATCGTAGACGCTGCGCACGCCGCCGATGACATGGCCGAGGGCGCGTTCGGCGTGATCGCTGGAAATGCCGGCACGGCTCATCAGCGATCGCGCAGTCCTGCGCAGATCATGCAGTGTCCATGGCGGCATTGGATCGCGGCCGTCCTTTGCCCGGAGTCCGGCGATCTTCTGGTCGAGTGCTTTCTTCGTTCTCGAATAGTCCCCGAAGGGTGTCTTGCCGCCAGTGGAGGAAAAGACAAAGGGTCGATCGTTCGGCCGTTCGTCGATATGCTTGCGGACCGCAGCCGTCAGCGGGATCGCGTGGTCGGTCTTGGTCTTGTACCTGGCGCCGGGGATCGTCCACACCTCGTCGTCAATTTCATCCCGCTGCATCCTTGACGCCTCCTCTCGCCGGGTCGCGGTGAGGAACACCGTGCGGACGAAGGCCGGATAGCGGCCATCCATCAGGTCTAGCGCCGCCCATAAGTCGCGGATTTCCTGGTCATCGAGGATGCGCGTGCGTGCGCGTTCATGTGGTTTTGTCTTGGCCATTCCGCGCACGATCGGGACCGCGAAGTGATCGTCGCGCGCCGCGCGCCAATGGAACGCCTTGCGGGTGAGGGCGAGCACGCGGTCGGCCATAACCGGCCCGTTCTCGTCGGCGATCCTGTCGAGCATTCGCACAACTTGCGAGCGGCGCAGCTCGTAGATGCCGACATGGCCGATGGCCGGCTTGACCAGCCGTTCAAAGGTGCGCCTGACGTTGCGGTGGCTGCGCAGCGCCGCCTCGCGCTCGACGTAGCGCGTCACGAATTCGTCGAGCAGATCGCTGATGGTCTCGCCCTCGGGCTTGTTGCCATCCTCCAATCGCTGCGTCCGCTGCGGCCGCGGGTCGTCACCGTCGCGGATGGATCTTGCGTGCTCCGTCGCGGCAATGATCGCCCGCAGCACCGAGAGGTCGCCACCCTTGGCATTGCCGGTCCAGTGCCCGAGCGTGGCGAGGAATGGCTTGCCGCCGACGCGGTAGAACCGCACGAAGGTTTTCCGCCCGCTGGCAGTAATTCTCACGGCAAAGCCGGATGGCGCCCGCTTTCCCTGCAAGCTGGCGCCGGAGAAGTAGTGCAACCGATTGCCCTTGGTTGGGGAGGGGAGGGTCGCTATGATCTGCTCGCTGATCCTGTGCGTTGTCTGCAACATGTCTGCACCCCGAATGATATCCGAATGATCCCGAGAGATATCCGAATGACACCGGAAGTCAACGAAAGACGCGATGGATCAGTGCTTTTCTGTGCAGACACGAAGAAATCTGAGTCAAATCAACGACGTGGGCAAAAGCGGGAAATTTGACCACCTATGATCGCGCGCCATTTCACGTCGGCGCGACAAGGAGCGGACAATGGTTGCTGCGGTACGCGTGCACAAGGTCGGTGGGCCCGAGGTTTTGACCTACGAAGAGATCGACGTGCCGGCGCCAGGCGCCGGCCAGATCCGCGTCAAGCAACACGCCTGCGGCGTCAATTTCGTCGACGTGTACTTCCGCATGGGCCTCTACCCTGCGCCGGGCGGCCTGCCGTTCGTCGCCGGCAACGAAGCCGCCGGCGAGGTCGTGGAGGTCGGCCCCGGCGTGGGCGAATTCAAGCGCGGCGACCGTGTCGCCTATGTCAGCGGTCCCGGCTGCTATGCCGCGGAGCGGGTGGTGGCGACCGATCGCGCCGTAAAACTCCCGGCCAATATCAACTACGAGCAGGCCGCCGCCATGATGCTCAAGGGCATGACGGTGGAATACCTGGTACGGCGCACCTTCAAGGTCGAGAGGGGGATGAACGTGCTTATGCACGCGGCCGCCGGCGGCGTCGGGCTCATTCTCTGCCAATGGGCGAACCATCTCGGCGCCACCGTGATCGGCACCGTCGGCTCGAAGGAGAAGGCGGCGCTCGCCCAGGCGAACGGCTGCCATCACACCATCCTCTACCGCGACGAGGATTTCGTCGCCCGGGTGAAGGAGATCACCGGCGGCAAGCTGTGCGATGTGGTCTACGACGGGATCGGCAAGGCAACCTTTCCCGGATCGCTCGACTGCCTGCGTCCGCTCGGCATGTTCGTAAGCTTCGGCAGCGCTTCGGGTCCGATCGAGGCCTTCAACATCAACATCCTGCAGTTCAAGGGTTCGCTGTTCGCCACGCGCCCGACGCTCAACACCTACGCCGCCAAGCGCGAGGATCTGCTTGCCATCGCCAACGACCTGTTCGCCGTGGTCGGCAGCGGCGCCGTGAAAATCCCGGTCAACCAGAAATACGCGCTGCGCGACGCTGCCAAGGCGCACCGTGATCTGGAAGGGCGGGCGACCACGGGCTCCTCGATCCTGGTGCCGTAGCGACCGCTGTGCGGCGGCGGCGTCAGCCTCGATGAGGATTTGGGGCTACTGGGCCACCTTCGGCTGGGCGCTGCTCGCGTTCATCGTCGGCCAATTTGGCGCGCTCGGGCTGGTGCTGTGGCTGCGGGCGGACGATCTCGGCGCGCTGCTGGCCAATCCCTACGACGGCGTCACGGTTACGCTGTTCCTGCTGATCGCCAATCCGATCATGGTCGGCGTGATCGCCCTCGCGGTGGGCTGCGCGCGCGCCGGTTTTGCCGACTATCTGGCGCTGGTATGGCCGTCGCGGCGCGAACTGGTGGTGGGGCTCGTCTCCCTCGTGGGCGTCATCGCCCTCGGCGACGCGCTGCTGCTGCTCAGCGGCCGCGACTTGGTGGCGCCGTTTCAAACGCAATCCTACGCCACCGCCGCTGCCGAGGGATGGCTCGTACCCATGGCGGCCGCGGCCATCGTCCTGGCGCCCGCTGGCGAGGAGGTTCTGTTTCGCGGATTTTTGTTCCGCGGCTGGGCGCGGTCGCCACGCTCGATATGGCCGGCGATCGTCGTGATCTCGATCGCATGGGCGGCGCTCCATATCCAGTATGACTGGGTCGGCATCCTGCAGATCTTCATCGTCGGGCTTTTTCTCGGCTGGATACGTTGGCGCAGCGGCTCGACCCTGCTGACCTTCCTGCTGCACGCTTTGTTCAATCTCGAAGCTACGGTCGAGACCGTGCTGAGGGTCCGATTTTTCTCGTAGTCCGCCAATTCGGCGCACGGACCTGGCTTAGCGTTGCGGGCCGCTACTCTGCGTGCGGCGGCCCTGCGGATCGAACAGGCGCCCGAGCGCGGAGGCGGGATCGCCCCCCGCATGCCGCGGACGCGGCAGGCTGATCACTGGCTCGGTGAAGCGGCTGATGACCGCGACAACGTCGTCGAGAGTGAGCGGGCTGCCGGGCGTCTCGCTGACAATGGTGGCAATGACGTTGAGGTCGCGGCGAAACAGCGAGTTGAGCGCGGTCAGGGTGTGGCTGATGGTGCCACGATAGCTGCCGGTCACCAGGATGAGCGGCAGTTCCAGCGCCATCATCACGTCAAGGATGGTGCGGTGCTCGTTGAGCGGCGCCATGACGCCGCCTACGCCCTCGACCAGCAAGATTTCGCGGCGCTGCTCGAACGCGCTTTGGCAATATTCCACCACGCTGTCGACATCGATGCTGCGGCCCTCGCGCTGCGCCGCCAGGTCCGGCGAGAGCGGGGCGCGAAAGCGCCACGGCGCAATCCGCTCGATCTCCTGCGGCGACAACGGAAATCCCAGCGAAGAGAGCAGGATGCCGGGATCGCTCGCGGCCGCTTTGGCCGGGTCGTAGCCGCACACGATCGGCTTCACGGCGTCGACCTGGTGGCCCAACTGCCGCAAATGGCGGATCAGCGAGGCGGTTACGAAGGTCTGTCCGACATCGTTCCCGGTCGCGGTGATGAATATTGCAGTCACGGCCCAGCGCCCCTTGGCGCGGCATGAAAGCGCCGAACGTTTGGCAACGCCAGCAAAAAACAGGGAGAGCGCCGCGCAGCGCGGTGCTGCTCACCCAGTCGCGTCAGTATCCGACCGCGGTGCCGTAGAGATCGTAAGCGTCGGCCCGCTCGATCTTCACAGTCGCGATCTCGCCGACGCGCAGCGGGCGGCGGCTTTGCACGTAAACCGTACCGTCGATCTGCGGCGCGTCGCCCTTGCTGCGGCCCTTGGCGGCGCCTCGCTTTCCGCCCCGCGCTGGCTCGACTTCATCGATGATCACGCGCTCGCGGGCGCCGATCCTGCGCTTCAGGCGCCGGCGCGAAATCTCCTGCTGGCGTTGCATCAGGCGGTCCTGACGCTCGGCCTTGAGCGGCTCGGGAACCGGCGCGGCGAGATCGTTCGCCGCCGCGCCGGCGACAGGCTCGTAGCGGAAACAGCCGACGCGATCGAGTTCCGCCGCGCCGAGCCAGTCGAGGAGGGCGGAAAAATCCTCCTCGGTCTCGCCAGGGAACCCGACGATGAAGGTCGAGCGGATGGTGAGGCCGGGGCAGGCCGCGCGCCACTGGCGGATGCGCTCGAGCGTCTCCTCTTGCGCCGCTGGACGGCGCATGCGCTTGAGCACCGCGGGGCTCCCGTGCTGGAACGGCACGTCGAGGTAGGGCAGCACCTTGCCGTCCGCCATCAGGGCGATCACCTCGTCCACGTGCGGGTAGGGATAGACGTAGTGCAGCCGGACCCAGACCCCGAGCTCACCGAGTTCGCGGGCGAGATCGAGGAGTTTCGCGCGCACGGCGCGGCCCTTCCATTCGCTGGCGGCGTATTTGAGATCGGTGCCATAGGCGGAAGTGTCCTGGGAGATCACGAGGAGTTCCTTGACGCCGGCGTCGACGAGCCGTTCGGCCTCGCGCAGCACGTCAGCGGCTGGCCGCGAGGCCAGGCGGCCGCGCAATTTCGGGATGATGCAAAATGTGCAGCGATTGTTGCAGCCCTCTGAAATCTTGAGATAAGCGTAGTGCCGCGGCGTGAGCTTTATGCCTTGCGGCGGGATCAGCTCGACATAGGGGTCATGCGGCGGCGGCGCGGCCCGATGGACGGCGGCCAGGACGCTCTCGTATTGCTGCGGGCCGGTTACCGCGAGCACGTTCGGATAGGCGGCGGTGATCTGTTCCGGTTGCGCGCCCATGCAGCCGGTGACCACGACCTTGCCGTTTTCGGCGAGCGCCGCGCCGATCGCGGCGAGCGACTCCGCCTGCGCGCTGTCGAGAAAACCGCAGGTGTTGACAATCGCGAGGTCGGCATCGGCGTGTTCACGGGCGAGCTCGTAGCCCTCCGCACGCAACCGCGTGACGATGCGCTCGGAATCGACCAGCGCTTTCGGGCAGCCGAGCGAGACGAACGAGATGCGCGGAGCGCGGTTCATGGTAGGTTCGAAGCTCGTCGGATTGAGTTGCGGTTGACCCGGGAGCGAGCGAAGCGCCGGAGCCCGGCATCTATAGCCGCAAAAGCGGAGCGGATATTCACCAAACTTGGTGCCATCCGGGCGAAGCGGCGCTCTGCCGCAAAAAAGCCAGCATAATTCCCTGATTTCACCCGCAGTGACCGCCAAACCGGGCGGGCTGTTCGGGGGAAATTAAGATTTTAACGGTCTCCTCGCTGGGTGAAGAATCTCCAGGCACGCTCGCCTGATCCCCTTTCGTTGTTCTAACGTAGTGTCGCAAGCGAATGGTGCAAGCAACGCGCATCGCTGCCGTTCTGATCGCCGCATCCCTGTCCGGGTGCGGCGGACTGACAGGCTTCGATGCGGATAGCACGGCGTCCTTCGACGGCTCGGGCAAATCGGCCGGGATGAGACGAACGGGCGATGCCGCGCTGCTGGCGATGACGGATGACGCCGCGGCGAAGCCCGGGTCTCCTGCGGCGCCATCGAGCAGGCCCCCCACTGCGCTCGGCAACTCGCTGTTTGGGCGGGCCGCCATCGAGGCGAAGCCTATCGAGCCCGTCGCCATGCCTGCTGCCGCCGCCAAATCCGGTGAAACCGCCAAGCTCCAGCCCGTATCGCGCACCGAGATGCCGACGAACGAGCCGCGCGGTCGCGCCTATCTGTTCCGCGGCGTTGCCGGCCTCATCTACTCGACCGGCCTCGACAGGCTCGCCGAACGCATCAATCGCGCCGGCCTGACCTCGAGCGTCAACACCTACATGGTTTGGTCTGGCGTGGCCGCGGACGCGATCCGCGAATATCGCCGCAGTCCGTTCCCGATCATCCTCATCGGCCACTCGTTGGGCGGCGATTCCGCCGTGGCGTTCGCCGAAACCCTGAACAACGCGGATATTCCCGTCAGCCTGCTCGTGACCTATGACCCGACGCGCATCGCCGACGCCGTGCCGCCCAATGTCGAGCGCTACATCAACATCTACCAGTCGTGGAACGTGATGGGCGGCGGCGACGTGGTCGGCGGCCGCGGCTTTCACGGCCATTACGCCAGCATCAACCTCGCCGATCACGGCGAGATCATGCACATCAACATCGAGAAGGCCGATCGCATCCAGGAACAAGTGGTCGCCAAGATCGTCCAGCTCACGCGGACACCGACGACAGGGCAGGGCGAGGTGGTGCCGATCCGCTATGCGGTGCCGGCGCGGGCCGCGATCGAGCTGTGGGACAGCGGCGTGCCGGTGACGGCGCAAGCCGGCGACACGCTGCAGGGCGTGGCTGCGGCCCATCACGTGCCGGTGTGGGCGCTCGCGCAGATCAACCGGATCCCGGAGCACACGACGCTCGCCGGCGGCGAGCGCATCATTGTCCCGCGCAATCTCGCGCCGACGGCTACGGCCGCCACTCACGCGCTGAGCTACGCACCAACGGCACGCTGACGCGTACTCGCGGCGCCAGCAACGGCGTGCGGAAGCGCGAAGGCGGCCCCGCTCGATGCACCGCCCGTTCAATGTCGCGGCAAGGCGGGACGCAGGCGCGCAACAAGGGAGCGGAGCGATGCGCGTGAGGTTGCCCGACCCGCCGCTTCTCCTCATCACCGACCGCCGCCAAGCCCGTCGTCCCCTTGCGGAAGTCGTCACGGCCGCGCTCAAGGCCGGTTGCCGCTGGGTGAGCGTACGCGAAAAGGATCTGCCCGATGACGAGCAGGTGCTGCTGGTGCGGTCGCTGCTTGCGGTCGCGCATGCGCATGGCGCCAAGCTGACGCTGCACGGCGAGGCGACACTTGCGAAGTTTGCCGAAGCCGACGGCGTGCACCTCTCCTCCGGCGCCGATGCCGCGCTTGCCCGCACCGTGACCGGCCGCGAAAAACTCCTCGGCGCGTCGATCCACACCGTCTTCGAAGCGGCGGCCATCGATCCTGCGCTCGTCGACTATGCGCTTGCCGGTCCCGCCTTCGAGACGCCGAGCAAGCCGGGCTACGGCCCGGAGATCGGCCGCAAAGGTCTCGCCGACATCACGGGTGCGGCCCGCGTGCCGGTGCTGGCGATCGGCGGCGTCAATCCTGCGCGGGTAGGCGAGCTTATCGCCGCCGGCGCCGTGGGGGTCGCGGTCATGGGCGGCGTCATGCGCGCGGCCGACCCGGCGCTGGAGACGAAAACCCTCATTGCCGCGCTGAACGGCTCGCTCGCTATCAGCGCGCGCAATAGGTGCTGACGCCCTGGTCCGGCACCCAGGTGCCGGCGGGCAGCTTTCCCGCTTGCCAGAATACATCGATCGGCATGCCGCCGCGCGGATGGAAATAGCCGCCGATGCGCAGCCATCGCGGCTGCAGCACGCTCACGAGCTTCTTGCCGATCGCGACCGTGCAGGCTTCGTGGAACGCGCCGTAATTGCGGAAGCTGTTGAGATAAAGCTTGAGCGACTTCGACTCGACGAGCCAGGCGCGCGGCACGTAGTCGATGACGAGAGTGGCGAAATCGGGCTGCCCGGTCACCGGGCACATGACGGTAAATTCGGGGAAGGTGAAACGGGCGAGATAATTGGTGTTGGGGTGCGGATTGCGGACGCGGTCAAGCACCGCCTGGTCGGGCGCGGCCGGAATCGCCGTGGGGCGGCCGAGTTGGGGCGTGGGTTTCGCCATCGGTTCACATCAAACAAGGCCGCGCGCATACCACGGAATGCGATGGCGGCGCCATATGACCGAATAGCGACGGCCCACGCGCTCTTCATTGCGGCCATACGTGTCGCACATGGCCGGAACCGCGCCGATCCTGTAGAAGCCGCCGCGGACGAGCCATCGGGGAGCGCGTATGACAGCCATCGTTGATATCATCGGCCGCGAGATTCTCGACAGCCGCGGCAACCCTACCGTAGAGGTCGACGTTGTCCTTGCCGACGGCTCGCGCGGCCGCGCCGCCGTGCCCTCGGGCGCCTCGACCGGCACGCACGAAGCCGTCGAGCTGCGCGACGGCGGCGAACGCTATCTCGGCAAGGGCGTGCGCAACGCCGTCGAGGCGGTCAACGGCGAAATCTTCGACGCGATCAGCGGGATGGATGCCGAAGCGCAGGTCAAGATTGATCAGACCATGATCGCGCTCGACGGCACGCCCAGCAAGGGCCGGCTCGGCGCCAACGCGATTCTCGGCGTCTCGCTTGCGGTCGCCAAGGCCACGGCTGCGGCGAAGCGGGAGCCGCTCTACCGCTATGTCGGGGGCGCCGCCGCGCGGCTCTTGCCGGTGCCGATGATGAACATCATCAACGGCGGCGTGCATGCCGACAATCCGATCGATTTCCAGGAATTCATGATCGTGCCCGTAGGCGCCCCCTCCTTTGCCGAGGCCTTGCGCGCGGGCACCGAAATCTTCCACACGCTGCGCGCGGCGCTCAAATCCGCCGGCCACAATACCAATGTCGGCGACGAAGGCGGCTTCGCGCCCAATCTGCCGTCGGCCGAGGCGGCACTGGACCTTGTTGTCGCGGCGATCGGAAAGGCCGGATACCGGGCCGGCGACGATGTCATGCTCGCGCTCGACGCGGCGGCGAGCGAGTTCTTCGTCGACGGCGCCTACCGCTACGAGGGCGAAGGCAAGACCCGCTCGGTCGCGCAGCAGGTCGACTACCTCGTCGCCCTGGCGAAGCGCTATCCGATCGTGTCGATCGAGGACGGCATGGCCGAGGACGATACCGCGGGCTGGAAGCTCTTGACGCAGAAACTCGGCGCCCAGTGCCAGCTCGTCGGCGACGACAATTTCGTGACCAACGTGGCGCGGCTGACCGCGGGCATCAGGGACGGCATCGCCAATTCGATCCTGATCAAGGTGAACCAGATCGGCACGCTCACCGAGACGCTGGCGGCGGTCGAGACCGCGCACAAGGCGGGCTACACCGCGGTGATGTCACACCGCTCCGGCGAGACCGAAGACTCCACGATCGCCGACCTCGCCGTCGCCACCGGCTGCGGCCAGATCAAGACCGGCTCGCTCGCCCGTTCCGACCGCGTCGCCAAGTACAATCAGCTCCTGCGGATCGAGGAGGAACTCGGCGCCGAGGCCCGATATGCCGGACGGGCAGCGTTCAAGGCGCTCGCCAGGGGGTAGGGGGCTCGGCATGCGTGTGGCGCTGCAGCCGCCCCGCGGTCGTTAATGCCGCCTTGCGCGGCGAAGCTGCACGCCTTGCCGTTGACCGTCGGTATGTTGGCTGCGCTGCAGGCGGCGCCACCGGCGCTTCGTGCGCCGGCGCAAGAGCAGGCAAATGACGGCGCGGACATAGCCGAAAATTGACGCCGATGCGTGGCGATGTTCGTGGACAGGTGCGAACGGCTCGGCACCTGCCGCGAGCAAATTTTCGTTTCGACCTTGGTGCGTTTGTTGGCCGATACCGGTGAGCACCCCGGCTACATCGAGACAAACCACATCGGCCTCGCCATCGCCTTTCCAGAGCGCAAAACAGCGAGGCTTCATGGCTGAGCGGTCTTTTGCGCCCGGCTTTCGTCGTTGGTCAGGCTGTAGCCGTTCGGCGCGCGCCGCGTGCCAGGCCGCCGTCGAAACAAGCAGATGTTGCGGGGAAACAACGGTGGCCAGAATACGGCGTTATCCACATGGCCAAGGCTTCGCCCGTCCATATCGAATGTGAAATCATAGCGCGGGTTATGGCGAAGGCGGGAGTGCGAATGATGCATAGGCTTTTGCTCGCCACGGTTGCGACCATTTCGCTCGTTTTAGCAGCGGGAGACGTCACGCCGGCCCGCGCGGCTCCGCCGGTTCCATATAGCTGGACCGGGTTTTACGTCGGCGGCAACGGGTGGGGGAACACCGGCTACTCCGGTGGTCAATCGACGGGCTCCACGTCTTTTCTAACGTCGCTTGCAGCGCGTATTGCCGTTGCTGCGCCCGTGGGCACTTTTGCCGGCAGCGAGAAATCTAGCGGGATTTTTGGCGGCGGGCAGATCGGGTACAATTATCAATTCCCGAGCACACCCTGGCTCGTCGGCGTTGAGGCGGATATCGACGCGAGCAGTATTCGTGGCTCATCGAGTTACTGTCCCGTGGCGACGTCCACAGGACCAGGACCAGGCACAGGGTCAACGTTTGTTCTTGGATGCTCTACCAACAGCATGAAGCTTGAGGACTTCGGTACCGTACGTGGCCGCCTCGGATACGCTTGGGACAATTTGCTCTTCTACGGGACAGGCGGTTGGGCTTGGGCGCGGAGTTCGTCAACCCTGACAAACACGTGCATGGGATCCCTCTGCCCTGGCCACACGTCACCGTTCACGTCCAGCGCTCCTTCGGTTACCTCGACGCTAGGCGGTTGGGCTGCAGGAGGAGGCTTTGAGTGGGCCTTCCTGCCACACTGGGCATTTCGGGTCGAATATCTGCATCTGCAATTAACGGCGTGGGGACGAATTATGCTTTCTCGGGAGCCAACAACATCATTACTCCCTTCAGTACAATTATGATTCCTTTCACCGGCTCGGCGCACCTTTCAAGCAACTCCGGCTTTGACCTGGTGCGCGTCGGCTTAGACTACACGTTTTGAAACAGCCGCGGCGTGTCATTTGCAGCGACACAGATACGGCGGCAGCTGTCGGAGAGAGTCGAGGGTCACGTTCGCGGCAACAGGTCGAGCAGCTTAGTGATGTTGACCGGGATGCGCCGCGCCTCGTTGCGGGTGAGGAGGTGCGCCGTCGCGGCTTATCCTCGAAATAGACATAGGCCAGCGCGTGCCCATCGGCGTCGCGGACGCTAGCAGTCCTGCCCGACTTCATGTCCGGGTCATCGAGGGTCCATGGCGCCGGCGGGGGGCACGGAAGGCGCAGCAGGGCCGTACCACCCGGCATAGCCGGACGGACTTAGGTTTAATGCCGCCTTAAGCAACGGCCCCGCATGGTTGCCGCATGGTCACTCGCAAGCGCGTGCGTTCGATTCTCACCGCGCTCGGCCTCTACGTGATAGCGGCCCTGCTCATCGGCTATTTCGGCATGAACGCCTTCAGCGGCAATCGCGGCCTCAAGGCCAAGCAGGACATCGATCAGCAGGTGGCGGAGCTCTCCACCGAGCTCGCGCGGCTCAAGGTTGAGCGCGGCCAATGGGAACGGCGCATCGCTCTGCTCAAGTCGAACGGGGTCGATCCCGATATGCTCGACGAGCGCGCCCGTGCGCTGCTCGACTACGCCCATCCCCACGACCTGACCATGATGCTCGCCGAACCGCCCCATCGCGGGCCTTGAACTCGCTGCCCGCGTCCCCAAAATAAATTTTTCTGCCAAGGCTTTGGCGGTGGTCAGCGATTCCCGGCCGGGATATGCGTTGACTTCCGCCATAAGCCCGTTTGGGCTACGCATGGAACCCGCGGAGTTCTCGAGGACGCTGATGGCCGTCGCGCAAACCAAGCAAGCGGATCAAGTCGCAGACGAACGCCGCCCGGCCGGAACTGCGGCACAAGCGGGTGCGGTCGCGGATTTCAGCAAGGAAGAGGAGTTCCACGCGCTGCGCCAGATGCTGCTCATTCGGCGCTTCGAGGAGAAGGCCGGCCAGATGTACGGCATGGGGCTGATCGGCGGGTTCTGCCATCTCTATATCGGCCAGGAGGCGGTCGTCGTCGGCATGCAGATGGCAAAACGCGACGGCGACCAGATGATCACCGGCTACCGCGATCACGGCCACATGCTCGCCTGCGGCATGGATCCGAAAGGGGTGATGGCGGAACTCACCGGGCGGCGCGGCGGCTACTCCAAGGGCAAGGGCGGCTCGATGCACATGTTCTCCCGCGAGAAGAATTTTTATGGCGGGCACGGCATTGTCGGCGCGCCGGCGCCGATCGGCACCGGGCTTGCCTTCGCCAACAAATATCGCAGTAACGACAACGTCTGCCTGACCTTTTTCGGCGACGGCGCGGCGAACCAAGGGCAGGTCTACGAGAGCTTCAACATGGCCGAGCTGTGGAAACTGCCGGTCGTCTACGTCATCGAGAACAACCGCTATGCCATGGGCACGGCGGTGACCCGTTCCACGGCCCAGACCGACCTCTCCAAGCGCGGCCTGTCCTTCAACATTCCGGGCGTCGAGGTCGACGGCATGGACGTGCGCGCGGTAAAGACCGCCGGCGAAGAGGCGCTTGCCTGGTGCCGCGCCGGCAAGGGACCGACCATCATCGAGATGATGACCTACCGCTATCGCGGCCATTCGATGTCAGATCCGGCCAAGTACCGGACCAAGGAGGAGGTCGATAGGGTGCGCACCGAGCACGATCCGATCGAGCAGGTGCGCGCACGGCTTCTCGCCAAGAAATGGGCGGACGAGGACGAGCTGAAGAAGATCGACGCTTCAGTGCGTGCCGTGGTCAATGAAGCGGCGGAATTCGCTACCAACGACCCGGAACCTGATCCGGCGGAACTCTATACGGACGTCTATCGGTGAGAGCCATTATTTTTGCGCCGGCTCGCGGGCGCGACTGACGAGTCCGATTGCCATGCCGATCCAGGTGCTCATGCCAGCGCTGTCGCCCACGATGGAGAAGGGCAACCTCGCCAAGTGGCTGAAGAGGGAGGGCGACGCCATCAAGACCGGCGACGTCATCGCCGAGATCGAGTCCGACAAGGCGACGATGGAGGTCGAGGCCATCGACGACGGCACGCTGGGTAAGATCCTGGTGCCCGAAGGCACCAACGACGTCGCCGTCAACACGCCGATCGCGACGATCCTTGCCGAAGGCGAGGACAGGAGTGCACTCGCACCCACCGCTCCCGCCCCAGCGGGCGACGGCAACGGGGCGGCAGCCCCAGCGCGGGCGAAAGCCGAGGCGACTCAACCGGCGCGCCCGCAGCACGGCGCCGAATCCGCTCCCCCCGCGGCGGTCGAGCCGGCCAAAGCGAAGGCGCCGGCGCCGCCGAAGACCGCTCTCGCCGAACCGACCCCGCGCCCCGCGGTCGCCGCGCCCGACGTTCCCGAAGGCACCGAGCTGGTCACGATGACCATGCGCGAAGCGTTGCGCGACGCCATGGCCGAGGAGATGCGCCGCGACGGCGACGTCTTCATCATCGGCGAGGAGGTCGCCGAATACCAGGGCGCGTACAAGGTGACCCAGGGGCTGCTGCAGGAATTCGGCGCGCGGCGCGTCATCGATACCCCGATCACCGAGCATGCCTTCACCGGCCTCGGCGTCGGCGCCGCGCTCGCGGGCCTCAAGCCGATCGTCGAGTTCATGACCTTCAACTTCGCCATGCAGGCGATGGACCATCTGATCAACTCGGCGGCGAAGACGCGCTACATGTCCGGCGGGCAGGTCGAGGTCGCCATCGTCTTCCGCGGCCCGAATGGCCCGGCCGCCCGCGTCGGCGCCCAACACAGCCAGGATTTTTCCTCCTGGTACGCGCATGTCCCCGGCCTCAAAGTGCTGGCACCGTCGACCGCGGCCGATGCCAAGGGTCTGCTCAAGGCGGCGATCCGCGATCCCAATCCGGTAATTTTCCTCGAGAACGAGATTCTCTACGGCGTCTCTTCACCGGTGCCGAAGCTCGACGACTACGTGCTGCCGATCGGCCGCGCCCGCGTCGTGCGCCCCGGCAACGACGTGACGCTGGTCGCCTGGTCGATCGGCATGACCTACGCGCTCAAGGCCGCCGACGAACTCGCCAAGGCGAACATCTCTGCCGAGGTCATCGACCTGCGCACGCTCAAGCCGATGGATAGCGAAACCGTCATCGAGTCGGTGAAGAAGACCGGGCGCCTCGTCACCATCGAGGAAGGCTGGAAGCAGTCCGGCGTCGGCGCCGAGATTGCCGCGCGGGTGATGGAGGAGGCGTTCGACTATCTCGACGCGCCGGTCGCACGCGTTTCCGGCAAGGACGTGCCGATGCCCTACGCCGCGAACCTGGAAAAGCTGGCGCTGCCTTCCGTCGCCGAGGTCGTCGAGGCGGCGAGGGCAGTCACCTACCGCTGAGCTGCGCCCGATCGAGCTTCCCGCGTCATGCCCATCAACATCTTCATGCCGGCGCTGTCGCCCACGATGGAAAAGGGCAATCTCGCCAAATGGCTGAAGAAGGAAGGCGACGCGGTCAAGACCGGCGACGTCATCGCCGAGATCGAGACCGACAAGGCGACCATGGAATACGAAGCCGTCGATGACGGCGTGATGGCGAAGATCGTGGTGCCGGAAGGCGCCCAGGATGTTCCGGTCCATCAGCTCATCGCCGTGATGGCGCAGGAAGGCGAAGATCCGAAGGCTGCGGCAGCAGCAGCGGGAGCACCAGGAGGGCAGGGCACTCCCGCGGTGACAACGCCGAGCGGCGAAACTCCCTCGCCCCCGCCGAAAGGAGCGGAAGTTGGCCCGCAGGCGGCCCCACCATCGATGGTCGCGCAAGCACGCCCACCAGAGGAAAAATCTTCGCCCCCGCCGCCGGCTGCGCGCGCACCGTCTCCCCAGCGGGGAGAGGGTGGGGGTGAGGGGGCTCGGCCTGACGGCCACGGCGCCAACCGCGTCTTCTCCTCGCCGCTCGCACGCCGGCTCGCGAAGGACGCGGGCGTCGACATCGGTCGCATCGCTGGCTCGGGTCCGCACGGCCGCGTCATCGCCCGCGACGTCGCTGCGGCGAAGGAGGGCAAGGGCCTGAAGGCCCCTGCAGCCGCGGCCGCACCCGCTCCCGCGGCTGCTGCCGGTTCGCCGCCGATGGCGCAGATCGCGCAGACGCCCTCGGACGAGAAAATCCGCGCGCTCTTTGGGCCCGGCTCGTACGAAGTGATCCCCCACGACAATATCCGCCGGATCATCGCGCAGCGGCTCACGCTCGCCAAGCAGACGATCCCGCATTTCTACCTGACCATCGATTGCGCTATCGGCAAGCTCCTGACCGCGCGCGAAGAGATCAACGCCGCAGCACCGAAGGACAAGGACGGAAAGCCCGTCTGGAAAATCTCGGTCAACGATTTCGTCATCAAGGCGCTGGCGGTCGCGCTGATGCACGTGCCCGATGCCAATGTCACCTGGACCGAGGGCGGTCTGCTCAAGCACAAGCACGCCGACGTTGGCGTCGCGGTCGCCATAACCGGCGGCCTGATCACGCCGATCGTGCGGCAGGCCGACACGAAATCGCTGTCGGCGATCTCCAACGAGATGAAGGACTACGCCGCGCGCGCGCGCGCGCGAAAACTCAAACCGGAGGAATACCAGGGCGGCACCACGGCGGTGTCGAACCTCGGCATGTACGGCATCAAGGAGTTTTACGCCGTCATCAACCCGCCGCACGCGACCATTCTCTCGGTCGGCGCCGGCGAGGAGCGCCCGGTCGCGCGCAACGGCAAGATCGAGGCGGCGCAGATGATGACGGTGGGGCTCGCGACCGATCACCGCGCCGTCGACGGCGCGCTCGGCGCCGAGCTCTTGCGGGCGTTCAAGGGGCTGATCGAGAACCCGGTGATGATGGTGGTTTGAGCGTTCATGCCCGACTCGTCATTCGACATCATCATCATCGGCTCCGGGCCGGGCGGCTACGTCACCGCCATCCGCGCCGCCCAGCTTGGCTTCAAGACCACGATCGTCGAGCGTGACTATCTCGGCGGCATCTGCCTCAACTGGGGCTGCATCCCGACCAAGGCGCTGCTGCGCTCGGCCGAGATCCTTCACTACCTGCAGCACGCCAAGGACTACGGGCTCTCGGTCGAGAAGGTCGGCTACGATCCGGCGGCCGTGGTGAAGCGCTCGCGCGCCGTCGCCAAGCGGCTCAACGACGGCGTCGGCTTCCTGATGAAGAAGAACAAGGTCCCCGTGATCTGGGGCGAGGCGGTAATCGACGCGCCCGGCAAGATCACGGTGAAGACGGGTAAGAGCGAAGCTCCGAAAGGGGCGCTTGGCGCCGGCTCCTATCAGGCCAAGCACATCATCCTCGCGACCGGCGCGCGGCCGCGCGTCCTGCCCGGGCTCGAGCCGGACAGGAAGCTCATCTGGACCTATTTCGAGGCCATGGTGCCGGAGCGCATTCCGCAGTCGCTGCTTGTCGTCGGCTCGGGCGCGATCGGCATCGAATTCGCCTCGTTCTACCGCACGCTCGGGGCCGAGGTCACGGTCGTCGAAGTGCTGCCGCAGATCCTGCCGGCGGAAGACGCCGAGATCGCCGCCTTCGCGCGCAAGAGTTTCGAGAAACAGGGCATCAAAATCTTCACCGGCGCCAAGGTGACGAAGCTCGACAGGAAGGCCGACGGCGTCAGTGCAACCATCGACGACGGCAAAGGCGGTACGCAGACGCTTTCAGCCGAGCGCGTCATCTCCGCCGTCGGCGTCGTCGGCAACATCGAGAATCTCGGCCTGGAAAAGCTCGGCGTGAAGACCGAGCGCGGCGCGATCGTGGTCGATGCGCTCAACAGGACCAGCGTGCCTGGGATCTACGCCATCGGCGATGTCGCCGGGCCGCCGCTTCTCGCCCACAAGGCCGAGCACGAGGGCGTCATCTGCGTCGAAGCCATCAAGGGGCTCAATCCGCACCCGATGGACCGGCGCCTCATTCCCGGCTGCACCTATTGCTCGCCGCAGATCGCCTCGGTCGGGCTCACCGAACAGGCGGCGAAGGAGCAGAAGCTCGACATCCGCGTCGGCCGCTTTCCCTTCATCGGCAACGGCAAGGCGATCGCGCTCGGCGAGGACCAGGGTCTCGTCAAGGTGATCTTCGACAAGAAGACCGGCGCGCTCATCGGCGCGCACATGGTGGGTGCGGAGGTCACCGAGCTGATCCAGGGTTACGTGATTGCGATGAACCTTGAGACGACGGAAGAGGAGCTTATGCACACCGTCTTCCCGCATCCGACGCTCTCGGAGATGATGAAGGAAGCGGTGCTTGACGCCTACGGGCGTGTGCTCAATATCTAAACAAAACCGATCGAGTTAGCTCACGTTCCGCTCCTTCCCACGTAAGCGGAAACCACGCGGAGCGTGCCGACATCGCGATGAAATCAATGGATCCCCGCTTTCGCGGGGACGAGCGGCTCAGACTGGCGAGACCGTCATACGGCACCGGCCGCTGACGCCTTGCGGCACAGCATCGCGCCCCGTAAGTATCAGGCGAGAAAGAGACTCAACCTCCCGGAACCTTCATGGCCGTCGTACTCGACACTGTGATGGGCATTGCCGCCCGGCCGCGTCACCCGGAAAAGGCGCACCGGCCGGACCAGCCGCTGTTGCGCAAGCCGGACTGGATCAGAGTCAAGGCGCCGGTGTCGGCGGGCTATGTCGAGACGCAGCGCATCGTGCGCGCCAACGGCCTGCACACCGTATGCGAGGAGGCCGGCTGTCCCAATATCGGCGAGTGCTGGGAGAAGAAGCACGCAACCTTCATGATCATGGGCGATACCTGCACCCGCGCCTGCGCCTTCTGCAACGTCAAGACCGGCTTGCCGCAGCCGCTCGATGCGGCCGAGCCGGCGCGGGTCGCGGAAGCGACCGCCAAGCTCGGACTCGCCCATGTCGTGGTCACCTCGGTCGATCGCGACGATCTCGACGACGGCGGCGCGGCGCATTTCGCCGCCGTCATTGGCGCCATTCGCGAACGCTGCCCAAAGACGACGATCGAAGTGTTGACGCCGGATTTTCTGCGCAAGCCGGGCGCCGCCGAAACGGTCGTCGCGGCGCGGCCGGACGTCTTCAACCACAACCTGGAAACGGTGCCGTCGAAATACCTCGCCGTGCGGCCGGGCGCGCGCTATTTCGCCTCGCTCCGCCTGCTCCAGCGCGTGAAGGAGATCGACCCGCCGATGTTCACCAAATCGGGGATCATGGTGGGGCTCGGCGAGGAGCGCAACGAGGTGCTGCAGGTCATGGACGATCTGCGCGCCGCGGACGTGGATTTTCTCACCATCGGCCAATACCTGCAGCCCTCGCGCAAGCATCACCCGGTGGTGCGCTTCGTGCCGCCGGATGAATTCAAGGCATTGGCGACGATCGCTCTTGCCAAGGGGTTCTCCATCGTTTCCGCAAGCCCGCTCACGCGCTCGTCGCATCACGCAGGCGAGGATTTTGCACGGCTGAAGGCGTCGCGCGCGGCGCGTTGAATCCATGCCGCAGCTATCCACCACCCGGCGCGTCCGGCACGCCGCCGCCGAGATGTTCGACCTCGTCGCCGATGTCGAGCGCTATCCCGAATTCGTGCCGCTGTGCCGATCGCTCACCGTGCGGGCGCGCACCCGCGAGGGCGGTAAGGACGTCATCGTCGCCGACATGACCGTGGCCTACAAGTTCGTCCGCGATACGTTCACCAGCCGCGTCACGCTCGACCGCGCCAACCTGGAAATCCTGGTCGAATACCTGGAAGGCCCGTTTCAGCGGCTGAACAATCGCTGGAAGTTCCGCCCCGTCGGCGATCACGCCTGCGACGTCGAGTTTTTCATCGCCTACGAGTTCCGCAGCCGCACACTCGGCACCCTCATGGGCAGCGTCTTCGACGCCGCCTTCCGCCGCTTCGCCGCCGCCTTCGAACGCCGCGCCGACCTCGTCTACGGCAGCAGACCGGCGTAAGCCGCAAAGGTAGATTGTCTTTGGTTGATCCGGAACCTTCAGCCGGACCCCTCCTCGGCGAGCGCCTGCAACAGCGCGAGCGCGTCGGCGACCGAGCGCTCGCGCACGCGGCGCCGGCCGATCCTGCCGTAACGGCGGCTGCGGGCGAGCAGGCGGCCGTCGCGGCGTGCGGCGGCGAAATGCACGAGCCCGACAGGCTTTTGCCTTGAACCGCCGCCCGGACCGGCGATGCCGGTGATCGCCACCGCAAGGTCGGCCTGCGAGCGGCCAAGGGCGCCGGCCGCCATCGCCGCAGCGGTCTCGGCGCTCACGGCGCCGTGCCGCCTCAGCGTCGCCGGCGGCACGCCGAGCATCGCCTCCTTCGCGGCGTTCGAATAGGTGACGAAACCGCACTCGACGACGTCGGACGAGCCTGCGATCTCGGTCAGCGCCGCGGCGACCAGGCCGCCGGTACAAGACTCGGCGGTCGCGACGTGCAAGCCGCGCCGGCGGCACAGGTCGAGGAGACGCTTGGCCGCCGCACGCAGATCGTCCGCGATCAAGCTGCGCTCCACGGCAGCCGCACCGTCGCTGTCGCCATCGCTACGATGCCTTCGCCGCGGCCGGTGAAGCCGAGCTTTTCGCTCGTCGTCGCCTTGACCGCGACGCGGGTTATGGGAATGCCGGCGATCGCCGCAATGCTCGCGCGCATGGCGTCGCGGTGCGGAGCAACGCGCGGCGCCTCGCACACAATGGTCACGTCGAGATGCGCGATCACGCCGGAGCGCGCGCGCACGCGCTCGCAGGCGAAGGCGAGAAAGCGGTCGGACGCGGCGCCGCGCCATTGCGGATCGCTTGGCGGAAAGTGCGCGCCGATGTCGCCGTCGGCAAGCGCGCCGAGGATGGCGTCGACGAGCGCGTGCAGCGCGACGTCGGCGTCGGAATGTCCGGTGAGCCCGCGCGCATGCGGGATGCGCACGCCGCCGAGCATGACATGATCGCCGTCGGCGAAGGCGTGAACGTCGAAACCGCTTCCCGTGCGCACGTCGGCAAGCGCGGCCGTGCGCAAGACTTCAGCGCGAACAAAATCGTCCTCGGTGGTCAGCTTCACGTTGGCGGTCTCTCCGGCGAACACGTTGACGCGATGGCCGGCCCATTCGGCGAGCGCGGCGTCATCGGAAAAATCCTCAAGGCCCGCGGCGGCCGCGCGCCGGTGGGCGTCGACGATGAGGCCGAAGGCAAAAGCCTGCGGCGTCTGCACCATGCGCAGGCGGCTGCGCTCGAGCGTCTCGGTGACCATCGCCTGATCGTCGATCTTCTTGACGGTGTCGGCGATGGCGATGGCCGGTACCGCCGCGCCATGTTCCTCGCCGGCGGCGATGGCGCGTGTGATCAGACCGCTGGTCAGGAACGGCCGCGCCGCGTCGTGGATGAGGACGAGATCAGGGGCGCTGCCGGCGAGCGCCTCAAGTCCTGCGCGCACCGACGCCTGCCGCGTCGCGCCGCCGTGGACCGGTGGCAGGGTGCTCAGTCCTCCGGTTGCGGCGCGAAAGAGCGGCGCGTCGTCCAGATGAATGACCGGTTGCACCGCGCCGACCCGCGGATGCGCCAGGAAGGCAGCAAGGGTAGGGCGGATCACCGGCTCGCCGGCAAGCGCCCGGTACTGCTTGGGCAAATCGCCGCCAGCGCGGTGCCCCCGGCCGGCCGCGACAATGACGGCCGCAATCCTCCCGGCCATGATGTTCCAGGCTCCGCTCCCGATCCCGCCATCGCTTTAGCGCAAGCGCCGGAAATGTGCGAACCGGCGGCGTTCGCCTGCCTCAAAGCAGAGATCGCGGCACCTTTGTCCACAGGGTGTGGACCAAATCCCGCGCGTTGACGATATTGCACTGCAGCACTTGCGCCGCTTCTCGAATTGGCTAAACTCTATGCAGAAACTACCAGACGCCTATTTCCTGGGCAATGTTCCAATGCGTGTCCGCCGCCCCGACGATGCTGCCAGTGAGAAAGTTCCGAGCTTCCTTGATCCGAATGGCCGCAGCCAGAAGGCGCGGCGGGGGCGGCGCCATGAGAGCTGAACCACTGCTCACGGCGACGCCGGCTGACGCGGTTCTCAACGCCCTGCCGCATCCGGTCATCGTTGTGTCGGCCGACGGCAAGGTCGCCGACGCCAATGTGGCGGCGGAAGCCTTTTTCGAGGTTTCGCTGCCGCTGCTGCGGCGGTACCTGCTGCACGACCTGGTGCCGTTTGGCAGTCCGTTGCTGACCCTGGTCGATCAGGTGCGCACCCGCGGCGCGGCCGTCAACGAATACAAGGTCGACCTCGGCACGCCGCGCAATCCCGGGGAACGCGTCGTCGACCTGCATGTGGCGCCGCTCCCTGAGCGGCCGGACTACGTCGTGGTGATGCTGCAGGAGCGCACCATCGCCGACAAGATGGACCGCCAGCTCACCCACCGCGGCGCGGCGCGCTCGGTGATCGCGCTCGCCGCCATGCTCGCCCACGAGATCAAGAACCCGTTGTCGGGCATTCGCGGCGCCGCGCAGCTGCTCGAGCAATCCGTCGAGGACGACGACCGCACGCTCACGCGCCTCATCTGCGACGAGACCGACCGCATCGTGAAGCTCGTCGACCGCATGGAGGTGTTCGCTGATGAGCGCCCGGTCGAGCGCGAGCCGATCAACATCCACGTCGTGCTCGACTACGTAAAGCGGCTGGCGCAATCGGGCTTCGCCCGCAACATCAAATTCGTGGAGGATTACGATCCGTCGCTGCCGCCGGTGCTGGCGAACCGCGACCAGCTCGTGCAGGTCTTCCTCAACCTGGTCAAGAACGCGGCCGAGGCGATCGGCGAGAACGCGAACAGCGGCGAGATCGCGCTATCGACCGCCTTCCGTCCCGGCGTGCGCCTGTCGATCCCCGGCGCCAGGGCGCGCATCTCGCTGCCGCTCGAATTCTGCGTCAAGGACAACGGACCCGGCGTACCCGACGAGCTGTTGCCGCATCTGTTCGATCCGTTCGTCACCACCAAGCCGAGCGGCTCGGGGCTGGGGCTCGCGCTCGTCGCCAAGATCGTCGGCGATCACGGCGGCATCATCGAGTGCGAGTCGCAGCCGCGACGGACCGTCTTTCGCGTGCTGATGCCGATTTACGCGAGCGGCGGCGCCGCCCGGAATGGGAGCAAAGAGCCGCGGGGAGAGCTGTGATGCCGGCGGGAAGCATTCTCGTTGCCGATGACGATGCGGCGATCCGCACCGTGCTCAACCAGGCGCTGTCGCGGGCCGGATACGAGGTGCGCTCGACCGGGAACGCCGCCACGCTGTGGCGCTGGATCAGCCAAGGCGACGGCGATCTCGTCATCACCGACGTGGTGCTGCCGGATGAAAGCGCCTTCGACCTGTTGCCGCGGATCAAGAAGGCGCGTGCCGACCTGCCGATCGTGATCATGAGTGCGCAGAACACGTTCATGACCGCGATCCGCGCCTCCGAGCGCGGCGCCTACGAGTACCTGCCGAAGCCGTTCGATCTCAAGGAATTGATCGCGATCGTTGGCCGCGCGCTGTCCGAGCCGAAGGAGCGGCCGCGAGCGCCAGTCAAGGCCGAGGACTTCGAATCAATCCCGCTGGTCGGCCGCTCGCCGGCGATGCAAGAAATCTACCGCGTGCTGGCGCGGCTGATGCAGACCGACCTCACGGTCATGATCAGCGGCGAATCCGGCACCGGCAAGGAGCTGGTGGCGCGCGCGCTGCACGACTACGGCAAGCGGCGCAGCGGCCCGTTCGTCGCCATCAACATGGCGGCCATTCCGCGCGACCTGATCGAGTCGGAATTGTTCGGCCACGAGAAAGGCGCCTTCACCGGGGCCAACACGCGCAGCGCCGGCCGTTTCGAGCAAGCCGAAGGCGGCACGCTCTTTCTCGACGAGATCGGCGACATGCCGATGGAGGCGCAGACGCGGCTCCTGCGCGTGCTGCAGCAGGGCGAATACACCACGGTCGGCGGCCGCACGCCGATCAAGGCCGACGTGCGCATCATCGCCGCGACCAACAAGGATTTGCGCCAGCTCATCCAGCAGGGCCTGTTCCGCGAGGATCTGTTTTTCCGGCTCAACGTTGTGCCGTTGCGGCTGCCGCCGCTGCGCGAGCGCACCGAGGACATTCCCGACCTGATCCGACACTTCTTCGCCGTGGTCGAGCGTGAAGGCCTGCCGCTCAAGCAGATCGATCAGGCCGCGCTCGAGCGCCTCAAGCGCCACCGCTGGCCGGGCAACGTGCGCGAACTGGAAAACCTCGGCCGGCGCCTTGCCGCGCTCTATCCGCAGGAGACGATCACCGCGGCTGTAGTCGACGCCGAACTGGCCCAGCCGGCGCTGGTCACGCCCGGCGAAAGCCAGCGCGGCGAGGAGAACCTCTCAAGTACAGTCGAGCGCTACCTAGCGCACTATTTTTCCGAATTCGACGACGGCCTGCCGCCACCGGGCCTCTATCACCGCATCCTGCGCGAGGTGGAAGGGCCGCTCCTCTCCGCCGCGCTGACCGCGACGCGCGGCAACCAGATCCGCGCCGCCGATCTCCTCGGCGTCAACCGCAATACCCTGCGCAAGAAGATCCGCGACCTCGACATCCAGGTCTATCGGACGGGTGGAGGATAGTTGGGGGCTTTCGGGCCCAGCCACGTTGCGCATTCGCATCTGGCGCTGAAGCGACGCCTACGAATTGTCGCAATTAGGCAACATTGTTGTATAAAAGCATCATCCGGCGCGAATGGTCGGGGCGTCCATTCGTTCGGTGCCGCCAAAGTCCCGCGTTTCATGGCGTCCATGACGACTGTCGATCAGGTCGCCCCGCTCGACCCGGCCGCCGCCGCAGCGGTGCCCGCCGTGCCCCTCGACCCGGCCGCTGCCGCCCCGATGCCCGTGGCCTCGCGCCTGATCGGGGCGCTCGCAGTCGGCATCGCGCTGCTTTCCGCGACCGCGACCTTCCTGGTGCTCTCCGGCCTTACCCCGATCGCGCCGGTGCACGAGGTCGTGGTCAAGCTCCTGCTCGGCAACGCCGCGACCGGAGTTCTCCTCCTTGCCATCATCGGCCGCGAAGTATGGGTAGTGGTCCAGGCGCGCCGGCGCGGCTACGCCGGCTCGCGGCTCCACGTGCAGATCGTCGGCCTGTTCGCGGTCATCGCCGCCGTTCCAACCGTCCTCGTAGCGGTGGTCGCCTCGACGACGCTTGACCGCGGCCTCGACCGTTTCTTCTCGACGCGCACCCGCGCCATGATCGAGCAGTCGCTGATCGTGGCCGACGCTTATGTCAGCGAGCACGCCCAGGCGATCCGCGGCGAGATTCTGGCCATGGCCTTCGATCTCAGCCGCGCCCGGCAGATGTTCGACCAGGACCGCGACAAGTTCCAGAAATTCTTCACCGCGCAGGCAACCGCGCGCGGGCTCTCCGCCGCCATCATCATCCGGCCCGACGGCTCGACGGTGGAGCGCGCCGACGTGACGATGGACAAGAAGATCGTGCTGCCGGGGCCGGAACTGCTCGCCAAGATCAACGAGACTGAGCCGCAGGTCGCGCTTATTCCCGAGGGCGATCACGTCGCCTCCGCGCTCAAGCTCCATGGCTACGACGACATGTATCTCTACGCCGCCCGCGTGCTCGATCCGCGCGTCGTCGAGCAGTTGCGCGCGACCCAGGAGAGCGTCGGCGAGTTCGCCAATCTCGAAGCGCGCCGTCTCGGTATTCAGATCGCGTTCGCGCTGATGTTCGCGGTGATCGCGCTCATCGTGCTGCTTTCTTCTGCCTGGATCGGGCTCGATTTCGCCAACCGGCTCGTTGCCCCGATCCGCCGCCTGATCGGCGCCGCCAAGGTGGTCTCGACCGGCAATCTCCACATTCAGGTTCCGGTGCACCGCTCAGAAGGCGATCTCGCCCAGCTTGGCGACACCTTCAACAAGATGACCCACGAACTGCGCTCGCAGCATGACGACATCGTGCGCGCGCGTGACCTGATCGACAGCCGGCGGCGATTCACCGAGGCGGTGCTCGCCGGGGCCAGCGCCGGCGTCATCGGTCTCAACGCTGACGGGCGCATCACCATCCTCAACCGCTCCGCCGAACGGCTGATCGCCTGCGCCGAAAGCGAGGCCCTCGGCCGGCCGCTCGGAGACGTGGCGCCCGAGCTTGCCGAGATTTTTCAGTCCGCGCGCAATGGCAATCAGCGGCTCGTCCAGCGCCAGGTGACGGTCAACCGCAGCGGCCAGGAACGAAACTTCTCGGTGCGCGTCACGAGCGAGCAGGCCGTCCAATCGGAGCACGGCTACGTCATCACCATCGATGACGTCACCGAGCTCGTGCTGGCACAGCGGTCCTCGGCCTGGGCGGACATCGCCCGGCGCATCGCCCACGAGATCAAGAACCCGCTGACGCCGATCCAATTGTCGGCCGAGCGTCTACGTCGTAAATACGGCAAGTCAATCACGGACGACCCGGCGGTGTTCCAGCAGTGCACCGAGACCATCGTGCGCCAGGTCGACGACATCAAACGCATGGTCGACGAGTTCTCCCGCTTCGCGCGCATGCCGAAGCCGGTGATCGCCGCCGAGGATTTGGCCGACACCGTGCGCCAGGTCGTCTTCCTCATGCGCGTCGGCCATGCGGACATCGATTTCGAGGTCGAGCTGCCGGTAGAGTCGATGCCCGTGCGCTTCGACCGGCGGCTGATTTCGCAGGCGCTCACCAACATCATCAAGAACGCGACCGAAGCGATCGGCGCGGTGCCCCCGGCCGAGCTTGGCCGCGGCCGCATTGCCGTTTCCGTGCGCCGCGACGGCAAGGAGGTCGTGATCGACGTGATCGACAATGGCGTCGGACTGCCGAAGGAAAACCGAGCGCGCCTGCTCGAGCCCTACGTGACCACGCGGGAGAAGGGCACCGGCCTCGGGCTCGCCATTGTCGGGCGCATTCTCGAAGAGCACGGCGGGCATATCGAGCTGCATGACGCGGCGGAGAAGATTCCAGGCGCACGCGGCGCCTGGATGCAACTGCGCTTTATCGCGGAACTACTTGAGCCGGCGACTTCCGCGGAGCCGACCGCGCCGGCGGCGTCCGCGGAAAGCAAGACAATGGCGGTTTGATCATGGCATCCGACATCCTGATCGTAGACGATGAGGCGGATATCCGCGAGCTGGTCGCCGGCATCCTGCAGGACGAAGGCTACGGCACCCGCTCAGCCGCCGACAGCGACGAGGCGTTCGGAGCGGTGGTGGCGCGCCGGCCGAACCTCGTCTTCCTCGACATCTGGCTGCAGGGGAGCCGTCTCGACGGGTTGCAGCTCCTCGACGCGCTCAAGCAGGATCACCCCGAGCTGCCGATCGTGATGATCTCCGGGCATGGCAACATCGAGACCGCGGTCTCGGCGATCAAACGCGGCGCCTACGACTTCATCGAGAAGCCGTTCAAGGCCGACCGGCTGCTGCTCGTCGCCGAGCGGGCGCTGGAGAACTCGCGGCTCAAGCGCGAGGTGCGCGAGCTCAAGCAGCTCGCGCCGAACGCCGCCACCGTGGTCGGCCGCTCGCCTGCCGCCAACCAGCTGCGGCAGACGATCGAGAAGGTGGGCCCGACCAACAGCCGCGTCCTCATCGTCGGACCCTCGGGCAGCGGCAAGGAGCTCGCCGCCCGCACCATTCACGCGCTCTCCGCGCGCGCCAGCGGTCCATTCGTGGTGATCAACGCCGCCGCCATCACGCCGGAGCACATGGAGGTCGAGCTGTTCGGCGTCGAGGCCGGCAATGGCACGCAAAGCCGCAAGATCGGGGCACTCGAGGAGGCCCACGGCGGCTCCCTGTTCATCGACGAGATCGCCGAGATGCCGCGCGACACGCAGAACAAGATTCTGCGCGTGCTCGTCGAACAGACGTTCCAGCGCGTCGGCGGCAGCACAAAGGTCACGGTCGATGTCCGCATCATCTCCTCCACCAGCCGCAACATCGAATCCGACATCGCCGCCGGAAAATTCCGTGAGGATCTCTACCACCGGCTCTCGGTGGTGCCGATCCGCGTGCCCGGCCTCGCCGAGCGGCGCGAGGACGTTCCCGAGCTGGTCGAATATTTCATGTCGCAGATTTCGCAGATCACCGGCTTGCCCAAGCGGACGATCGGCGCCGATGCGCTGGCCGTGCTGCAATCGCACGACTGGCCGGGCAACGTGCGCCAGCTCCGCAACAACGTGGAGCGGGTCATGATCCTCGCCGGCGGCGATCCCGACGCGGTGATCACGGCGGCCATGCTGCCGCCGGACGTCGGCTCCATGATCCCATCCATGCCCAACGGCAATGGCGGCGAGCACCTGATGAGCCTCGCTCTGCGCGAGGCGCGCGAAGTGTTCGAGCGCGAATACCTGCTGGCGCAGATCAACCGCTTCGGCGGCAACATTTCGCGCACCGCCGAATTCGTCGGGATGGAGCGCTCGGCGCTGCACCGCAAGCTCAAAGCCCTCGGAATCGATTGAGGAAAGAAGACGGACGATACACGGCGGAAAAAGACGTTTTGCTCCGTTCCCCTTACCCGCTCTCTGTCGCCCCGTCCTGCGTCGACTGATCGCCGATGAGCCGCATCGCCTACGTCAACGGCCGCTATCTGCCGATGCGCGACGCCAAGGTCCACGTCGAGGATCGCGGGTACCAATTCGCCGACGGCGTCTACGAGGTCTGCGAGGTCAGGGGAGGGCGGCTCATCGACGAGCGGCGCCACATGGCGCGGCTCAAGCGTTCGCTCGACGAATTGCGTATCCGCATGCCGATGTCGTTTGCGGCACTTGGCATGGTGCTGCGCGAGGTGCTCGCACGCAACCGCATCGTCTATGGCATCGTCTACCTGCAGATCACCCGCGGCGTGGCGCGGCGCGACCACGCTTTCCCGACGCCCGAAGTGGCCCCGAGCCTCGTGGTGACGGCGCGCGCGCTCAGCAGGACGCGGAACGAGGCGCTCGCGGCCAAGGGGATCGCCGTCGTCAGCGTGCCCGACAACCGCTGGGCCCGCGTCGACATCAAGACCATCGGCCTCCTGCCCAACGTGCTGGCGCGGCAGGCGGCGATCGAGCAGGGCGCGCGCGACGCCTGGTTCGTCGACAAGCAAGGCGCAATCACCGAGGGGGCCTCGACCAACGCCTGGATCGTCACACAGGCCGGCACGGTGGTCACGCGCCCGGCCGCCGACCACGCCATCCTGCGCGGCATCACCCGTATGGTGCTGTTCGATGCCATCGAGGCGCAAGGCCTTGCACTCGAGGAGCGCGCCTTCACGCTCGCGGAAGCCTACGCGGCGCGCGAGGCCTTCGTCACCGCGGCGAGCCAGATCGTGCTACCCGTGGTAGCGATCGACGGCCGACCGATCGGCGACGGCAAGCCCGGCCCCATCGCCACTGCCCTGAGGCGGGAATTTCACCGCTACGCCGAGGCGGGATGAGTTTCGCTGCGCAAAAGTTTGTAACGCTCGCGCGAGCCACCAGGCGCTTCCACGCGTGTTCCACGGGTTGCGGCGGGCGTTCCCCGGCTCAAATGTTTTTAAAACCGGGGCTTGCATCGCTCGCCGCCGTGGCCTCTAATAATCAGCTTGGCTCAGCCGCCCGGGTCGGCGGCCCGAAGAAATGCCGTGGGATGGGAAGTTGCGCGGCGAAACCCATCGAGCGGCAGTGCGGTTTCAGTGGGTTTGCTGGCTCAACCCGCGCTGCGAAGGACTGCGAAGGAACTCAAGAAAAGACCCACGGGCAGAAGCCCGCGGTACAAGAACGGAACAACGGCCATGGCAGCCGACCGCTCGCAAAATCTGCAAGACACATTCCTCAATTACGTCCGCAAGAACAAGATACCGCTCACCATCTTCCTGGTGAACGGCGTCAAGCTGCAAGGCGTGGTGACCTGGTTCGATAATTTCTGCGTGCTGCTGCGTCGCGACGGGCATTCGCAGCTCGTCTACAAGCACGCGATATCGACCATCATGCCCGGTCACCCGGTGCAGCTGTTCGAAGGCGCCGAAGACGCGCCGGCCGGGGAAAAGGTCTGATTGGAGCCGCGCCGCCGCGACACCCGCCTTCGCACTCTTGACCCTGCGCCGCGTGGCGGCGAGGGCAGGGCGGGGGCGTCGACGACCGGCCGCGCCGTCGTCATCGAGCCGGCGCTGCGGCGTCCGGCGGCGCATGCCGCCGCTTCCGAGCGCACGCCGGCCGCGCGCCTGGACGAGGCGGTCGGGCTCGCCCGCGCCATTGACCTCGACGTTGCCCAATCCGGCATCGCGATGCTCAACGGAATGCGGCCGGCGACCTATCTCGGCAAAGGCAAGGTCGAGGAATTCGCCGGGATCATCAAGACGCTCGACGTCGGCATCGTGGTGATGGACTGCGCGCTCTCGCCGGTGCAGCAGCGGAACCTGGAACGGGCCTGGAACGCCAAGGTGCTCGACCGCACCGGGCTCATTCTCGAGATTTTCGGACGCCGCGCGCGCACGCGCGAAGGCGCGCTGCAGGTCGAGCATGCGCATCTGACCTACCAGAAAAGCCGGCTGGTGCGCTCGTGGACCCATCTTGAGCGCCAGCGCGGCGGCTTCGGCTTTCTCGGCGGCCCCGGCGAGACGCAACTGGAAGCCGACCGGCGGCTGATCGAGGAACGGCTGGCCAAGATCGAGACCGAGCTCGTCAAGGTCAAGCGCACCCGCGAGCTCCATCGCGAGAGCCGCCGCCGCGTGCCGTACCCGATCGTCGCGCTTGTCGGCTACACCAATGCCGGCAAATCGACGCTGTTCAACCGCATGACGCGGGCGAGCGTGCTGTCCGCCGACATGCTGTTCTCGACGCTCGATCCGACGCTGCGCGCCGTCGACCTTGCGCACGGGGCGCGCGTGATCCTCTCCGATACGGTCGGCTTCATTTCCGACCTTCCAACCATGCTGGTCGCCGCCTTCCGCGCGACCCTCGAGGAGGTGATCGAGGCGGACGTGATCCTGCATGTGCGCGACGTTTCGCACGAGGACGCCGAGGCGCAGCTTTATGACGTGGAGAAGATCTTGCGCGAGCTCGGCATCGATCCGGGGAACGGCGCCGATGCAAGGCGCGTGCTCATCGAAGTGTGGAACAAGATCGACCGGCTCGATGCCGCCGCGCGCTCGCGGCTCGAAAATCTCGTCGAGCGGCGCCCGGCTACGGAGCGGCCGGTGCTCGTTTCGGCGAGCACCGGGGAGGGGATCGATGCCCTTGCCGCAGCCGTCGAGGCGCGGCTCGCCGCCGGCCGCGCCGTGATCGAACTTGTTCTCGACGCTGCCGATGGTGCCGGCGTGAGCTGGCTCCATCGCCACACCGAAGTGATGCGCAAGGTGGTCGACGAGGAAACCGGCCGTATCGCCATGACCGTGCGCGCGGACCCGGACAAGGCAAAGGCGATAAGGGAGAAATTTACGGCTCCCTCCCCCCTTGTGGGGGAGGGTGGGGAGGGGGGTCGGGAGGCCACGCGCGAACGTTGACGTTTACGTGCTGCCTCGCGACCCCCACCCCTACCCCTCCCCACAAGGGGGAGGGGATTGCTCAGCAGCCTTCGCCTCCTCCCAGAGCGCATCCATTTCCGCGAGCGTTGCGTCCTGCGGCGCTTTTCCGCGCGCGGCAAGGGCGCGTTCGATGCTGGCAAAGCGGCGCTCGAATTTCCGGTTGGCCTGCCGCAGCAAAGCTTCCGGATCGGCGCGCAAGTGGCGGGCAAGGTTCACCGCGGCGAACAGAAGATCGCCGACCTCGTCCGCCGCGCCGCTCGCGTCGGACTTATTTGCTTCGGCCCCCGCGAGCGCGGCCTCGATCTCGTCGGCCTCCTCGCGGATCTTCTTCAGCACCGCGTGCGGATCGTCCCAATCGAAGCCGACCCGCCCCGCCTTGTCCTGCAGCTTCAGCGCGCGGGTGAGGGCGGGCAGCGCGACCGGCACGCCGGCGAGCGCGCCTTCGCTGCGCGCGTTTCGATGCCCGGCCTTCTCCGCCTTCTCCTGCGCCTTGATGCGTTCCCAAAGTCCCTCGACGGCCTGCGGCGTCGAAGAACGCACATCGCCGAACACGTGCGGATGCCGGCGCACGAGTTTCGCGGTGATGGCCTCGACCACGGCGCCGAAATCGAACGCGCCCGCTTCCTCGGCCATGCGGGCATGAAAGACGACCTGGAGCAGGAGATCGCCCAGCTCCTCCTTGAGGTCGGCGAGGTCGTTCCGGGCGATCGCGTCCGCGACCTCATAAGCCTCTTCGAGCGTATAGGGCGCGATGGTCGCAAAATTCTGCGCCAGATCCCACGGGCAGCCGGTCCCAGGCGTGCGCAACGCCGCCATGATCTCGATGAGCCGGGTGATGTCGCGCGCAGGGGTCATGGCTCTTTCCCGTTGGAGCGGGAAAGCTCTACCAGACCCCGGATGGCGCGGCGACCGCTGCGATCACGCTCACTCGGCAGCGGATGCTGTCACCCCTTTGGCGCGGATCGGCTCGCCTCGAACAGGAACCAGGTGCGTCTCTCGGCCGTGTCGATAAAGGTCTCGAGCAGGCCGGCCGTTGCCGCATCCTCGTGCTTCTCGGCGACCTCGTGCGCCTCGCGCATGGAAGCTGCCACGAACTTGTTGTCATTCATCAGTTCGCGCAGCATCTCCTGCGCCGGAACGAAGTCGGCGTTGTTGTCCTTGATGCTCTGCAGCTCGCTGATCTGGCTGATGGAGCGCAGCGTGGTGCCGCCGATCTTGCGCACGCGCTCGGCGATGTCGTCGGTGGTCGCGAAAATCTGCTCACCCTGCTCGTCGAGCAGCAGGTGATAGTCGCGGAAATGCGGGCCGCTGACGTGCCAGTGGAAGTTCTTGGTCTTCAGGTAGAGCGCAAACGCGTCGGCCAGGATGGCATTGAGCTTAGCCGAAATCTCGCGCACGGCTTCTTCCGAGAGGTCGGTCGGGGTGTCGAGGGAAGGGGCTGTCTTGTGGTGCGTATCGAGGGCTCTGACTTTGCTCACGGCGGTCATCCTGGGTTGGAGGCTGAAGACAAGAAGGTCCGGCCGCCCAAACTCCACAGCCGGGCCGGCTTGCCATTGAACGTCGCCGCAACATCTTTGGTTCCACGCCGCCCTTGCGGCGCGGGTACCTGTTCGCAACGGGAAGGACCATGCCAGTTTCGGCTTACGTGCAGTCGGCAATCTTCCTCATTCTGGCGGCGGTGGCGTTGTTTGCCGCCGCCGGCACCCTTGCGATCCTCGGCTTCTGGCTCTACCTCGCGATCCTGGCCACCATCGTCGTGGCCTCGCTTCTGTCGCTCGATCCCGGCCTGCTGCGCGAGCGCATGCGTCCTGGCGGACAGCGGCCGCCCTTGGCACTGCGCCTGTTCACCATTGTCATGTTTCTGCACTGGATCGTGGCGGGGCTCGACCGCGGCCGCTTTCATTGGAGCGATGGCGTTCCGTCATGGATACAGGCCAGCGACCTGATCGCGCTCGCGGCCGGATACGTGCTGTGCTTCTCGGCGATGGCCGTCAACCGCTTCTTCTCCTCGGTCGTGCGCATTCAGTCCGACCGCGGCCAGCACGTGGTCGCGAGCGGGCCGTACGCCTACGTGCGGCACCCGGGCTACCTCGCGGGCATCGTGATCATTCTCGCCAGCGGCCCGGCGCTCGGATCGTGGCTTGCCGCGCTGCTGGTGATTGTTTCGAGCCTGCCGTTCTTGCTTTACCGCGCCATCACCGAAGATCGCGTGCTCCAGGCGGAATTGCCCGGCTATGCCGACTACGCACGCCGCGTCCGCTGGCGCCTGGTACCCGGCATTTGGTGAGGCAGAGCAGGGATTTGCCGCTCCCAGCCCATCCACGTCACTAAGGTGATTCGCATAAGAGATATTATGGAACATATAGGGGCGATGTTTCACTTGACGGACCCAGCCGCAAATTTAGGTAAAATGCAGCCTATCTTCGCCGATTGCGCGGCTACGAAGCCGCGGCAGTAAAACTCAGGCCGTCGAAGCCCGGCTCGACGTGCGCCGGCAGCTTGGCGCGCAGCACCTCGTAGTCGAGGTCGGAATGCAGATTGGTGAGGATGGCGCGGCGCGGCTTGAGCCGCTCGATCCAGTCGAGCGTTTCGGCGAGCGAGAAATGGCTCGGGTGCGGCGTGTAGCGCAGCGCGTCGACGATCCACACGTCGAGGCCAGTGAACGCCGCCACGCTCTCCCGCGGGATGCCGCTGAGGTCACACGAATACGCGACGCCGCCGAAGCGGAAACCGATCGAGTCGATATCGCCGTGCTCCTGCCGGATCGGCAAGGCGGCGATCGCTCCCCCGGCGCCTTCGACGCTGACCGCTTCCCCCGGCGTCAGCCGGTGCTCGGCCAGCATCGGCGGATACTGGCTCCCGGGCGGCGTTGCGAAACAATAGCCGAAGCGCATGCGCATGACCTGCGACGTGGGCTCGTCGAGGTAGACGTCGACCTTGCGGCGCCGATGCAAAAAGAGCGCGCGGAGGTCGTCGACGCCGTGAGTATGGTCGGCATGCTCGTGGGTGTAGAGGACGCCGTCGAGCCAATCGACCTCGGCGTCGAGGAGTTGCTCGCGCAGGTCGGGCGACGTGTCGACCAGCACCCGCGTGAGCCCGCCGTCGCTGCCGCGGCGCTCGACGAGCAGCGACGTGCGCCGGCGGCGGTTCTTCGGATTGTTCGGATCGCACACGCCCCAGCCCAGCGCCGGCCGCGGGACGCCGCCTGATGACCCGCAGCCGAGGATGGTGAACTTCAGCGTCATGCGGCGGGAGCATCAAGCTTTGGCGGATGATCGAACTCATCCGCGCGGGCCGGCCGCGGCACCTTGCCGAACAGGCGAAAGAAATTCTCCGAGGTCTGGCGCGCGAGCTCATCGAGCGCAACGCCGCGGGTCTCGGCCAAGACCTTGGCGGTCTCGACCACATAGGCCGGCTCGTTGCGCTTGCCGCGGAAACGGCCGGGCGCGAGATAGGGGGCGTCGGTCTCGACGAGAATGCGGTCGGCGGGCAGCGCCGCGGCAATGGCGCGCAGCGCGTCTGAATTCTTGAAGGTCAAAATGCCGGTGAAGGAAATGAAGTGCCCGAGCGCGACAGCCCGGCGGGCGAGATCGGCCCCACCGGTAAAACAATGCAGGACAGCGGGGAAGGCGCCCTGCCCCGTTTCCTCTTCGAGAATGCGCGCGGTGTCGGCGTCGGCGTCGCGCGAGTGGATCACGAGCGGCAGCCCGCTCGCGCGCGCCGCGGCGATGTGGGTGCGAAATCCCCGCTCCTGCGCGTCGCGCGGCGAGTTGTCGTAGTGATAGTCGAGGCCGGCTTCGCCGATCGCGACGACCTTCGGATGCCGTGTGCGCGCGACAAGGTCGGCCGCGGTCACGTCCGGTTCCTCGTGCGCGTAGTGCGGATGCGTGCCGACCGAGCAATAGACGTCGGCAAAGCGATCGGCGATCGCCAGCACGGCGGCGTGACGGGCGACACGCGTCGAGATGGTGACCAGGCGCGCGATGCCGACGCCGCGCGCTCTCTCGACCACGGCATCTAGCTCCGCGGCAAAATCCGGGAAATCGAGATGGCAATGGCTGTCGATCAGCATTTTGGCTGCGATCTATTGCGCCGCTCCGGCTTCCGGCTCGACATAGCGGGGAAAGACCGGCGCCGGCGCCGGCAATTCGCGGCCGGCGGCGATGCGGTGCTTGCCGCCGAGGAAGGAGAAGTCGCGTTCGCCGGCGGGCACCGCCAGAAGATCGAGCAGCCTCTCCGCTGAGGCTGGCACGAACGGCTGCGCCAGGATCGCGATCTGCCGCAACGCCTCCGCGGTCACATAGAGGATGGTGCCCTGCCGTGCCGGGTCGGTCTTGGCGAGCGCCCACGGCGCCTCGCCGGCGAAATAGCGGTTCGTCTCGGCGACCACGGCCCATACCGCATTGAGCACCTGGTGCAATTGCTGCGTCGCCATCGCCTCGCGCGCCTTGCCGATCATGGCGTCAGCGGCGGCAAGAATCGCCTGGTCGGCCGCACTCAGCGGCCCCGGCGCGGGCAGCACGCCGGCGAAATTGCGCGCCACCATGGTCAGCGAGCGCTGCGCCAGATTGCCGAGATCGTTGGCGAGATCGGCGTTGATGCGGTTGACGATCGCCTCGTGGCTGTAGTTGCCGTCCTGCCCGAACGGCACCTCGCGCAGGAAGAAATAGCGCAGCGGATCGACGCCGTAGGCCTTGGCGAGCGCAAACGGATCGATGACGTTGCCGACCGACTTCGACATCTTCTCGCCGCGGTTGAACAGAAAGCCGTGGGAGAAGATACGGCGCGGCACGGCGACACCGGCCGACATGAGGAACGCCGGCCAGTACACCGCGTGGAAGCGCACGATGTCCTTGCCGATCACGTGCAGGTCGGCCGGCCAATAGCGGCGGAATTTCTCGCTGCCGGTGTTGGGAAAGTCGACGGCGGTGATGTAGTTGGTGAGCGCGTCAACCCACACGTACATCACGTGCCGGGGATCGCCCGGCACCTTGACGCCCCAGTCGAAGGTCGTGCGCGAGATCGACAGATCCTTCAGGCCGCCGCGCACGAAGCTTGCGACCTCGTTGAGGCGCTCCTTCGGCAGCACGTAGTTCGGGTCGCTCGCGTAGAGGGCGAGGAGCTTGTCCTGATAGGCGGACAGGCGGAAGAAATAGCTCTCCTCCTCGACCCATTCGACCGGCGTGCCCTGGAGGCCGACGCGCTGCCCCTTGTCGTCGATGCGCGTCTCGCTCTCGTCGTAGTAGGCTTCATCGCGCACCGAATACCAGCCGGCGTATTTGTCGAGGTAGATGTCGCCGTTCGCCTGCATGCGCTCCCAAAGCGCGACCGAAGAGGCGTGGTGGCGCGGCTCGGTGGTGCGGATGAACTCGTCGTTCGAGCAGTTGAGCATCTTCACCATGGCCTGGAAGCGCGGCACGGTGCGCTCGGTGAACTCGCGCGGCGTCAGGTTCTCCCTGGCAGCGGTCTGCACCATCTTGATGCCGTGCTCGTCGGTGCCGGTGAGAAAGAACACGTCGCGGCCGTCGAGGCGCATGAAACGGGCGATGGCGTCGGTGGCGATCGCCTCGTAGGCATGGCCGATATGCGGCTCGCCGTTGGGATAAGCGATGGCGGTGGTGACGTAATAAGGCTTGCGCTCAGCCCCCGTCGCGCGTTGCGGCTCGATCGGTCGGTGAGGTTCTGTGCGCGCAGGCTGTTTCCGCAGCGGTTCTTTCGGCTCGCTTTTCTTTTTCTCGACGATCGTCTGCCCGGCATCGGCCTTGCTGCGCACCGTCCTCTTGGGCACGATTTTCTTGCGCGCGTCCTTCGTCGGCGCGACCGTGCTGCGCGCCGTTCGCTTGGGTCCAGCCTTTCTGGTCCCGCTTTTCGCCTTCGATCCGATCTTGCTGCCGCTCTTCAGCGCGAATTTCTTCTTCCGCGGAGGCTGCCGCGCGGTCTTGCCGCTCGCGTTCTTCCGTTTAGGCTTTTGTCTGCGCTTGGAAATCATGGGCTAACGCCGCCAATCTACGATCAAAGACAGGGATGGCCGGGACGAGCCCGGCCACGAGGACAGGTATCAACCGCGCGTGGCCTCGGCAAGCCAGCCGAAAACGCCGAACACCAGAGGTTTTCTTTCCAGATTGTAGGTCTCGGCGTCGCGCGCGGCCTGATTGATCCGCTCCCACGCCTCGGCGAGCCGCGCCATGCGGCCGATTTCGCCCGGGTTGCCGTCGAGGCGTTGCGACAGCCACGCATTCACCGTGTCGACGAAGGCGGCGAGCGGCTGCGGGTCGGTTCCGGCGAGCGCATCGCCGAGCGCGTGCAGCGCGTCGGTGTCGAGCGCCGGCAGCCGGTCGAGTTCGTCACGCGCCGCCTGGCGAAGCGCCAATGCATCCGCGTCGAGAAAGGCGGCGGCGCGAGCGACGCTGCCGTCCGCGGCGGCTGCGGCCGCTGTGACCTCTACGTCGGTCGCGGAGCGCCCCGTTGCGGCTGCCAGCGCCGCAGCAACGTCGGTCGCCGGGAGCGGCCGCAACGTAACAATGCGGCAGCGCGAGCGCAGCGTCGGCAGCACCCGCGCCGCGGAATGGGCGACGAGCAGCAGCAAGACCCGCTGCGGCGGCTCTTCCAGCACCTTGAGCAGCGCATTGGCGCCCGACCGGTTGAGTTCGTCGACGGCATCAACGATGGCGATGCGCCATCCCCCCTCCCCGGCCGTCGAGCCGAAGAACGAGACCGTGCGACGCACGTCGTCGACGGAGATCTGCTGGCGCAGCACGCCTTTGTCGTTGAACGTGCGTTCGAGAACGAGCAGGTCGCCCTGCGCCTGCGCCGCGATTCGGCGCGCGACCGGATGCTGCGGGTCGACGGCCAGCGAAATCGCCGCCTTGACCGCTGCCGCCGCCGGGTCGGGATGGGCGAGCACGAAGCGCGCCATGCGGTAGGCGAGCGTCGCCTTGCCGATGCCCTTGCCGCCGACGATCAGGAAAGCGTGCGGAACGCGCCCGCTGCGGTAGGCCGCGAGGAGCGCACTCTCTGCACCAGCATGGCCGAACAGCGCAGGGGTCGCGCGCGGATGCGGCGTTTCGATGCTCTCGCGCGGCTGGGGACTCATGACGCCACGTTTTTGACGGCCGCGCGTGCGGGCGCAGGTTTGAGCTTGGAATCCACCGCCTGCCACACCCGCTTGGCGACATCGTCCTTGGCCGCGTTGGCCCTGATGATGACGCAGCGTTCCGGGGCATCGAATGCAAGCGTCAGAAAGGCCTCGCGCAGTTTCTCGTGAAACTTGAGATCCTGCGACTCGAAGCGGTCAGGCTCGGCGGAAGCCCGGCGCGCCGCCGCCCGTTCGAGGCCGACCTTGACCGGCGTGTCAAGGATCAGGGTGAGGTCGGGACTGAGGTCGCCGATGGACACGCGCTCGAGCGCATTGAGGAAGCGCTGGTCGACCTGGCCGAGGACGCCCTGGTAGACGCGCGTGGAATCGGCGAAGCGGTCGCAAACGACCCAGCGCCCTGCCGCGAGCGCCGGCTCGATGGCGCAGCGGATATGGTCCCCACGCGCCGCCGCGAACAACATCGCCTCCGTCTCGGGACCGAACGGCTCTGCCGCTCCCGAGAGCAGCACATGGCGGATGATCTCCGCGCCCGGCGACCCGCCCGGCTCGCGGGTGAGCAACACCGGAAGGCCGAGCGATTGCAGGTGCTGCGCCAGTATCGCGGCCTGGGTCGACTTTCCCGTGCCCTCGCCGCCCTCGAGGGTAATGAACTTTCCCCTCCAGGTGCGATCCTCTTTGGGAACGTCCTGCGTGCTTCCGGCATCGATGCTCGCAGCGGGATCGGGCATGTCGGTTGAGCGTTGCGGCGCAGGGGGTTGCGGCTGTGTCTTCATACGCAACGGCAACCGAGGAACGGGCGAAGGATACGCGGCCATATAGTCGTCCGCGGCCCTTCGCGCAGGATCGCCGGGCGGGAGGCGAAGCCGGTTATAGCTTGTTCACGCCGGCGCGGAACAGGCCGAGCATCAGCTCGGTCGCCGCATCCATGGCGCGTTGGCGCATGCTGCCGGGGCCCACATCCTCGGCGGCCTTGAGCGGTACTTCGAGGGCGAGGTTCTCGCCCCGCCAGACCTTGAGCTTGCCGATGAACTGGCCCTTGGTCACCGGGGCGGACACCGGACCCGTGTAGACGATGCGGGCGGAAATCCGCTCGTTGCTGTTGCGCGGTATCATGACCCGCACGGTGCCGGGCCCGACGAGCGGAACGTAGCTCGTGCTGCCGCCGAAGACCCTGGCCTCGCCGACGGTCTGCCCCTCGGCGAAGAGGAGCTTCGACTCGAAACCGTGGAAGCCCCAGTCGAGGAGCTTTCGCGCCTCCTCGGCCCGTTCCTTCTCGGACTTCGCTCCGGTAACGACGACGATCAGGCGGAACCCCTCCTCCACAGCCGATCCGACGAGATTGAATCCCGCCTCGCTGGTTTCGCCGGTCTTGAGCCCGTCGGCGCCGATGCCCATGGCCAGGAGCGGGTTGCGGTTCTGCTGCCGGATGTTGTTCCAGGTGAACTCGCGCTCGGCAAAATAAGGATAGAACTCGGGATAGGTCTGCATGATGTGCCGCGACAGCGCCGCCAGCTCGCGCACGGTGACCCGCAATTTAGGGTCCGAATAGCCGGTCGAGTTGGTGAAGGTCGATTTCTCCAGCCCGAGCTCCCGCGCCCGCTTGGTAAGCAGTGCGCCGAAGGCGTTCTCATTGCCGGCGAGCGCTTCGGCGAGCGCGATGCAGGCATCATTGGCCGAGTCGACGATGATGCCGTGGATGAGATCGTCCACCTTCACCCGGCTGTGGATCGCCGCATACATGGTGGAGCCGCGCGAAGGCGCCCCGCCCTTGCGCCAGGCGTTCTCGCTGATGATGACCTCCTCGTCGAGCTTGAGGCGGCCCTGTTTGATCTCGTTGAATACGTATTCGAGCGTCATCAGCTTGGCGAGGCTCGCGGGAGCGACAAGCTCCTCGCCGTTCTTTTCGTAGAGGATGCTTTCGCTGTCGGGATCGAGGAGGAGCGCGGCGGGAACGTTGGCGTGGAAGGGTTCGTCCTTCTTCGTCGCCGTCGCCGACGGCGCCGCGTGCGCAACGGCAATCAGGGCCGCGAGCAAGCCGGCGGCGACGGCGGCAAACGCCGCCGGCACCGCGTTCGGATGTCTCTGCCGCAAAACTGTCGACAAGGCGCGCCCCACATGCGCTCGGAAAAGCATGCAATCTCGACCAATCTCGACGACGAATCTTGGCGCGCAATAGGGCGTCCGCAAGGCGACGAGGCGCCGACGGTCGACGCCAGGACGACCCGGCAGCGGGCGACGGAAAGATCAGGCTCAGTAGAGCCCGCGGCCGTTGAGGAACTGAGCAGTCCCGTCGATGCCGGTTCGCACCGCGACCCGCCTCACCGCAGAAGGGTCCGCCTCAGCGGCGGAGATGCTCGCGGTCCGCGTGATCTGCGCCGGGGGCGAAACCGGCGGCAGCGGAACGGGCCGGATTTGTGCGGCCGTCCTGACCAGGCCGTTCGCCGGTGCCGGGTGATCGTGCCGCAGCGACGCCTCCAGAATCCGGTCGTCAGAGCCTTCCATCGGCGCACGCCCGGCATATTCAACGCGCACCCAAGCCGTGCCGCGGCCATGAAAACCCAGGAGCTGCGCCGATCTCACCGAGAGGTCCATGATGCGGTCGCTGTGATACGGCCCGCGATCGTTGACGCGCACGATCAGCGACCGGCCGTTGGAGAGGTTGGTCACGCGGGCGTAGCTCGGCAGCGGCATGGTCGGATGCGCCGCGGTGATGCCGTTGAGGTCGAAAACCTCGCCGTTGGCGGTCAGCCGGCCATGGAAATCGTCGCCGTACCAGGAGGCCAGACCTTCGGCCCGATAACGCGGGTTCTCGTCCGGGACATAGACGCGGCCGCCGATCACGTAGGGCTCGCCGACCCGGTAGGTGCCGCCGCCCTTCGGCACCGGCTCGCCGGGCCCGACGACGCGCGGGCTCGCCGACACGCCGTAGCGCGGGTCGATCTTGCTCGAATTCGAGCAGTGCGCCAGGAAGAGGCAAAGCACGGCGCAAGCGCCGACCGGCGCAAACCGTTTCAATGCCACGCTGATCCGACCCCGCATGCGTCCCGATCCCCGGCGAAAATATCAAACGGCACAGTGGTCAGATTGTGGCGAAATTGGGCAAGCCCTCCCCCATAGTGAACGGATCATTGCACCCACGTCCCTCTGCACCCAACACCAAAGCGCCAACCAACTTGCCGGATGCGCCCTGCCCCCGCTTTGCTCAGGTCCGTAGTGGATCGTCGTCAACGCAGCGCTCACGCGACGACGACATCCTCTGCGACGTTACTGCCGGGAAACCTGCTGCTGGAGTTGCTTGGCGCCGACTGGCGCGGGCGCGCGGGGCGCGTGTTATAGTTGGAACCGAAAGACCGACAAAATGATGGGCCGTGTCATGAACGACTCAGCGCTCGTGCAATCCGACACAGAGATGCTTACCTACGAAGTCTCCGATGACGCCCTGGAGGCTGCGGCGGGCGGGAGCGAAAGGCCGGGTAGAACCTTTTATGGCTGCCTGCCGCCCATGCCGCTTACGATGGCGTATGGTTGCCCGTCGGCTGAGTGGCGCGCCCATGATACGCGGAAGCTGCCTGTGCGGCAGGGTCAAATACCGAATCAACGGACTTCCGTTCGACGCCCTGAATTGTCATTGCTCGATGTGTCGCAAAGCGCACGGGGCCGCCTTTCGCAGCCGCGCAACCTTGAAGGCAGCCGACTTTGAATGGGTGCAAGGCGAGGGATGCGTCACTTTCTATGAATTGTCGCCGGGGAATCACAGGGGGTTTTGCCGGGTGTGCGGCTCCCCGATCGTGAGCAAGTTCGACGCTCACCCAAACTATCTTGGCTTGCCGCTCGGCGCGCTGGACGACGATCCGGGAATCCGACCGAAGGTCCACATGCACGTCGCCAGCAAGGCTCCCTGGTTTACGATCACCGACGATCTGCCGCAGATTCCTGGAGAAGCGTCCGGTCCCGCTGGCGCGACACGCACGGGAAAATGAAACATCGCGCGCAAGCAAAGGTGGAAAAACTGGCTGATTTCGATTGGACAACGTATTACGGCGAGCAGACGCAGGAGAAGCTGCTGGCGGATGCGAGCTATGGACGACAACTCACACGCCGCCGCGCCGGGTCCGCCGAGGAGACGGACCCTTTGCCTTACCCACCAAAAAAGAGTGGGGAAACCGCAGCAAATGGGCAGGTCCCTACGCCGCGCCGGGCCGATTGCCCTGGACGCGGCCCTGCTGGCATGTAAACTCAACACATTGCCCATGGGGGGCAACGTTTCCAGACGGAGGAGGAGGTCATGCGCCGTTCTCGGTTGTTGTTGTATTTCGCCGTCGCCTTATCAGGCATTATTTATTTCGGCGGATCAAATGCCTGGGCCCACATGGGGTGCGCCGTTCAACTGTCTGTGCATCCTCACGCAACGGTCTTTTTGTGGGGAAGGCCAATAGCGCACTGCGTGTCAGGAGCTGCGGGTTGCAAGTGCGTCTCGTGTTGGGGCCCTGTCAGCGGCGTCCACGCGGCTTGTTATCCGCTTTTGGGCCCAATCCCACACTAAAGCTCCGGTGAAAGGGCTTTAACGCCCTCTCGGCCCCGGCTCAGCTCCCCTGAGGATACCACACGCTGTGGCCGGGGCTTGCTGACCTGTCCGACCGAAATGCGCTCCGGACCGCGGAGGCAAGGCCTTGAGCCTGCCCGAGCGCCGCTTCCCGGCGCCCTGGCCCGCCGCGGAGACCGAAGCCTGATCCATCGTCCGCGACGGCGACGGACCCGCGCTGGCATACATCCATTTCGAGGATGAGCCCTCCCGCCGGCGCGCGGCGGCAAAGCTCTTGACGCGACCACACGCGGATCATTCCGCGCCGCGAGGACGGTGTGCTTGTCGACAAAAAATCGGGGCCGCCACATGTGACGGCGTCACCTGGCGTGACGGTGTCACATGACGGCCATGCCGGGCCGGTCCTTGGCTCCTTCCACCGGTGGTGCCGAGGTCGACTGCCGCGGCGCACCGCAACCGTGCACGAGCCTGGCCTCGACCTGCGCGCCAGGTAGACGACGACTTGGTTTCCCAAGCCTTTCGATTGGCCGCTGACACTTGGCGACGGAGTTCCGCTGCTGCTTTCATTGAGACCTGACTTCGCTGAATTTGGCGAGCGCTCGTTCAAATACTCCATTGAACAGCCACATCGCTTCGAGAATTTCGCGGAACGTGGCGGAGTTCCGTGAGCGATCGTTTTTCCCAAATGCGAAGATGTTGTTGTTGCGCAAATATCCAATTATTCTGTGGTCCGATATTCGATAGTTGAGCAAGTCGCTGGAATGTAACGCTGATTTCGTAGGGCTGGGAATAATTTGGATGAGTTCAAAAAGTTTCATTTGGTCGATCGAGCGTGGCAAAACTTGCACTATCGCCGGTATCTGTGGGAACACGTCTGCATGGGCGTTCATGATGCCGTCTCTAACGGCAGTCCAGTGGTTGAAGCGGTGATCCAAAGTGCCTATCCGCGCCTCCTCCTTATCGTCGCGTGCGACCAGTACCGGATCAAAGGCGGCGATCGCGTTCTTAATACGAGCCCATCTTCTTTGACCATTTCGATCTTCTGGCACACCCGTTTGCAAGCTCCCCTTGTAAGTATCCGAACGCGCATTCCCGATGTTTTGCTTGCCATTAGTCTCGGCGAAAAAGATCCCCAGGCTGATGCGACCTGCCACCTCGGCATTCGCTGCGTTGAGGCCTTTCGCTCGTCCAATCGCGACGCCTAAGTCGACAGCGTCATTAAATGGAGTGGCCGACGCTTGCGCATCTGCGGGTGCTGCCTGCATGATGTTGAATAGATTTCTGTACTCGTCCAAGAGTGGCGCATTCTCGGCATCAAAGTAGGCAGGAGGAATTCCAAACTTGTTGGGTTTCCCGATTTTCTCCGGCAGAGCGTCGGTTAGATCCTTATAAGCGCTTATCATATCGTTGCGAGCAAGGTACAATGCTTGGCCAGGCAAGTGCGGCAGGCGTTGGCCGGAGTTTATCTGTAAGCGCCGCTCGTTAAGTATCGACTTAAAGCGACCAACTGCATTTTCGTAGGCAGTTGTGACGTTTGACTGAGAGTTTGTGAGTGCAGCGGCTTGACTATTCGCGGCACAGAGGAAACCGACACTTCCATTGCAGATTGGGCCGAGCAGGACAACTGTGAAAGCAACATCAGCCGTGCGCCTGTTTGCGAGCGCTCTGAACGTTACCAAGAACGCCGCGGCAGTGCGAAAATGGATCGATGCGGCACTCGCCAACTGCATCCCCAATCCGATACCCGAAACCGCTCGAATGACGAGTTTTTCCAACTAAGTCTTTCATTGCGTTCCCAACAAAGGGCCGCCTTAATTTCGAGTCGAAGCCACTGCCAATGGTGTGCCTTGCTCGGGCTGCGCCTCATTGCCGGTAGTTGGATTTATTCGCACCAGCGCCGACACGACCGCCGCGCAGTGACTCGGATGTCATCTCGCCGACCACCATGGCCGGCGGCAATGCGGGATTGGTGCTGTGCCAGGTCAGCGGCCAATATTCGGGCCAGTGACCCCAGGCATTGAGCTGGCCGAGCGCATCGAAGAGGCCCAAATATTGATGATAGTTCACGCCGGCAACATTTTCGCCGATCGGACAGCCCAGCGTGACCACGTGCAGCCCTTGCGTCCGTTCAACGGAAAGGGACTGGAGCGCATTGTTGATTTGGAGCGCTCCCTTACTGTGCCCGACCAGCAGGCGGAAGGGCGTCACGCGATGTTCGAGCAGGGCATGAAGCACGTCCGATGAGCCTGAGCCGTAGCGGAAGATTGGCGCGCCGCCGCGCGCAGCGGGCTCCTGCGGGGTCGATGCGGCAAGCTCCCGACCGATGCGCGCGGTCTCTGGGGCAGCCGTTGCAAGCCCGCTCTGGATAAGTGTCTTGCTGCTGAGAAAATCATGCAGACCGAACGCGAACCAGCCCCCCAATCCCTGCAGGACCACGTCGGCGACGCCGTAGCCCGGCACGATGGCCAGCACCGGCTTTTCGAGCGCGACCGAGATGTCCCAAGCCAGGGCCGCGCTTCCCAGCGCCGAGCTGCCGACGCCGGCGATCGTGGCGATGTCGACGTCGCGCGTTTCCTGATAGGGCGATTCGAGGAATTTTTTGACGCTCTGGTATTTGTGGACATAGGGCGGTGTGGTCGCGTCGATGAGGAGGAGTGAGCCCTCTGGGTTGCTCAGTGCATCGAAATCGACGATCCGGGAGGGCGGCTTTTCGCCCCGGGCCTGCATCGGCGCGTCCTTCTCGGCCAGCGCGGCGCGCAGCCTCGGCACGTCGTAGAAGATGAAATCGAGCACGCTATTGAAGAGCCGACAGGAGCGCACCGCCGGCTCGACGAGCCATTTTGGAAGCTCGAAAACTGCGAGCGGCAGTTCACTGATCTTGGTTGGCTGATCGTCCCGCAGCGCCACGGCGACTCCCTCACCTGACGGCACCAATCTAGGGTTCTTTATGCTGCGTCGCAACACGACTAAGCCGGAAAAACTGCGCTCAGCCGATGTCGCCGATTCCGATGGAACGGTTCGGGTCCATGGAGGTGGGCGCCGGCAAATTCTAAGCCTTGAAGACGCGCGAAAAAGCGGCGCGGTCATACTTCCTTAAAGCGATAGCCAACGCCATAAAGCGTCTCGATCATATCGAACTCAACGTCGCTTGCCTGGAACTTCTTGCGCAGCCGCTTGATGTGGCTGTCGATGGTGCGGTCGTCCACATACACCTGATCGTCGTAGGCAACATCCATCAAGGCATTGCGGCTTTTCACCACCCCGGGCCTCGTCGCCAGCGCTTTCAGGATGAGAAACTCGGTGACGGTGAACGTCACTGCCTCGTTCTTCCAGGTGCAGGTATGCCGCTCGTCGTCCATGCGCAGTTGGCCGCGTTCGAGGACCTTGCTGTCGGTTTCCTTGGCGGCGGCGTCCTTGGCGGCGGCGTCCTTGGGTGAGGCGCGGCGCAGGACGACCTTGACCCGCTCGACCAGCAGGCGCTGCGAGAAAGGTTTGCGGATGAAGTCGTCGGCCCCCATTTTCAGACCGAACAACTCATCTATCTGCTCGTCCTTCGAGGTGAGAAAGATCACCGGCAAGTCGGATTTCTGCCGTAAACGGCGCAGCATCTCCATGCCATCCATGCGCGGCATCTTGATATCGAGAATGGCGAGATCGGGCGGCGCAGTCCTGAACCCGTCGAGGGCGGAGGCACCATCGGTATAGGTGTCGGTGTGATAGCCTTCGGCCTCCAGTGCAATAGACACCGAGGTCAGGATATTGCGGTCATCATCCACGAGAGCGATGGTTGGCATGGCGGCCTTCTAACATGAGTTGGCCGCAGCATCATCAGCCCCGGCCCCACACCCTTTGAATCCCCATGCAGAGGCGGAAGTGTGACGAGACAAGGCAAAGTCGCGGCGCTCCCGTTCCCGCAGGGCTCATTCGCTCCGTTGAGGTCGCAATGTGCTCTCCCACCGAGGGGAGAATAGATGGAAACGTTCCCGGGATCTGAACGGGCCAGAAAGGGGCGTTATTTGGGCACTAGGCTGGCATGGGCGGCACGCCGCAGTGCTGGCTTCCGTGGCTCGCCAGGCGCGAAGCGATCACCCGTTAGGCGGATGGGACAGCAGTCCTGTCTCGGTCTTCAGGCACTTCCGAAAATAAATTGCCACCGGCCGCCCGTCGCCGCGGGCGCTGCCTGATGCGATCCGGCGAAGCAGAAACGGCGCGGTCGGCGCGCATGTGCTCGCGGGCGAGAATGGCGCGAATCTTCGCGTCCGCGCCCATCGCGTCCATTTCGTGCGCGGACATCATGCCATGTGGAAATGCATCTATCGAAAGAGGAGGAATGACCGAAGGACGATCACCGACGTGCTCGCTCGCCTCGATGGGTGAGGGTAACGGCGTTACGACGGTCGCAACGCCGTTTCAGTAACGGTGTCACCACCGATGCGCCGTCGTTTCAGTCGTCCTGAAAATAGTGTCGGGGCAGTTGCACCGCCGGCCGCGGCCCCGGGGCAGGTGCGGAGCACCCAGCGGCCGTCCTTGAACGCGACCTCGAGCTTGTCGCCCTCAAGAAAACCCGGTCTTCACCCCAAACGCTTGATTTGGCGGTTAAATTTTCGCTCGCGCCCTACTCTAGGTGAAAGCTACGCTCGTCCATTTTGCGGACGGTCTGCGGTTCGCGCGTGCCCATAGTCCCCCAGGGGGTGGTCTCGAAATTGATCGACCCTGGGGGATTGTGCCCGGGAACGCCGATTTGGACTTCACCGGCCCATGCCCGTTGGTGGCATTGTATTGGGAGACGGCTCCGTAGTCGGAGGAAGAGCGACCTGCGATGGTGCAGGCCGCATGTTTTTGGGGAGCATCGTCGGATTAACGGGGGTAAAAGACTCACCCCCTTGGGCAGATTTACCGCCGAAGGTCATGAGTCCTTCCGACGTGGAGACAAGATCGCCGGGTCGCAACGTCGGATCATTTTTCACGCCCAGTGGAACCAAGCCAAAAGGATCTTTACCGTTACAGGTGCAGTTTGCCACTTGTTTCTTGCGGTAGAGGAACGCGGATTCGAGCTCGGTATAGCGTTGACCGTCTTTGGCGTTGGCGGTTCGAATCTCGCTCCCGAAAAAGAGCTTGGTGTTGCTGTAAGGACAGATCGCCTTGCATGTATCTTCCACTGTCCCATAGACGATTTGCCGAATGCGGAAATGTTGCCCATCGCACAAGCGTACACAGAAGCCAGCGGAGCGGCCGACGCTGCCATTGCCACTCACTCTCTCTCGACCCTGAGCAGGTGCGGTCACTCGTCCGGCTGTAGGAGGCGGTGCGTCCGGCGCCGGAGTCGATCGCTGAAAGCCACCGAACAGAAAATCAAAGGGACCTTCGGCACACGCGCCGTCCGGCACTGCCGTGCCCACTAAAACAATCAATGCGCTGACCAGAAATGCATTGCGCCAAATCGAGCAGCTAATAGCGCGCAGTTTAACCGTCATGAAATTCGTCTCCTGGCCGTGCGACCATGCCGCTGTGTCATATTACCGATAGGTGCCGAACTCGGAAAGCTGCGGGTAAGCGCTCGCAGCGGATCACCGATTTTCCGTCATTTGGCGGCCGCTTATGGCTCCAAGGCTCGGCCTTTTCGATTTGGGCGGGAAGCTGGAGTAGCAAGTGCAGCCGGCATTCATCAGTCCGCGAAAGCCGCAAATCCAGGGCGTCGGTGTTGCAGCGCTAGATACTGCCCATCGAAAACCCGATGATCGTGATTCTGGGCCCGGGGTAGAGCTTCCATGACGGAGGATCGCACCGTAGGCTCGAGATCCGGCACCCCAACCTCTTCGCGGCCCCCATGCCCCGCTTTTACGAACCCGATCTTGGTACCCACCCCGACAGCCCGTTCGCACGGGATGCTTCGAACAAGCTTGTTCGACGAAGCTATTGGTTGGACATGAATGATCGCACCCTGGTGCTGGTGCTGGTCAATGGCATCGGGGCACATCTAACCAACGACGAAAAGAGAGCGCATCTGACTGATTTGAAGCGTGAGCACCTGATCGATCATGTATGTGTGCAGGAGATAATTCCCCCAGAGAAAGAGTAAGTATCGTTGTCCAATCGTGACATTTGTGCAACATTTGCAAATTTTCACCTGATTCTAACCAAATAAGGCGAAACTTAAGACAAGAATCAGCTTAGACTTTACGGTGTCGGGAACGCCTTGCGAGCATTCGATTCTTAGTTCGATGACTCGCGGCGATTGATGGGGTGCCTCATGAAAAACGGTGCGACGAGGCAAGGTCTGACTCACGAGTACTTTGTCGTCAAATTCGACGGTCTGGCAAAGTCGGGACACCGCCGATTTGTCGATGCAGTGAAGGCAGGCTTGCTACTGAGAGATCAGTTTCCGCAGCACGACGTCAAAGTGCATTCGATTCAGGTGAGCGACGCCACTGAAGATCGTGTGCTGCACTGACTTGGCACTGGCCTGGTAGCAAGTCGGTTCGTCGAGCGATAGGCGTCGCTCCCCTCTGGACGCCTTACCATAGTCGTGGTCACCGCCGGCCATCTTGAGGTCTCTCCTCGTGGCTCGCGTTCTGCGACAGGCCGCCTAAACGCGCATCGACCGCGTCCGGCGGCTTTTACATTGGACTTAGCCGGTCGGCTCAGAAGCCGCCGCGATCTCCTGGTGCGTTCCCATTGGCTGCTGCTGGCTCAAATGCGTTCGGGTCCGCCTTGGCCTAGCTGCACCGCAAGTCCCTGAAGGCCGCCCGCGCCCCGGAGAATGGCGTCAAGATCCTCAGGCTTCTGATCGGGACTACTTACGATCCAACCCCACGGAGGGCCGCGCGGGGCGCCGCACATGCGGTTCACTTCACCTTGAGGTTCTCCGCCGAGGTCTTCCCCTTGTTTGCAACCTCTTCGTACTGGACCTGCTGACCCTCGTTGAGGGTCGACAGACCGGCCCTCTCTACCGCCGAAATATGGACGAAAACGTCCTTGCCGCCGCCTTGCGGCTGAATGAACCCATAGCCTTTGGTCGGGTTGAACCACTTCACGATACCGGTCGCCATCGCTCGCTGCCTCCATTTTGGAATTTCAATGATACCGGCACACTACACCGAATCCAAGATGTCGCCCGTCACCCAAGGCGTATTGTCTTCTGGCGCTACAAAGAAATTCGATCAGTCAGAGTTGGATCATCGGCCGGCGCCCGCGAGCTGTTCACCAGGGCGTTAAGGGAAACAGCCGACGGACGGCTGCGGGTCCCGATCTTGATGGCGCCGATGGCCAGCGCCTGTCCTGCCTCACTCGCGATTGCAGTCGCCAATGCCGGCGGACTCGGGGGCTGCGGGGCACTCCTGATGCCACCAGACGCGATCCACAAATGGGTATCAGACGTGCGTGCGGGCACTAACGGCGGCTTTCCAACTCAATCTCTGGATGCCCGATCCGCCGCCCAAGCGCGACTCCGCCGCGGTACGCCCGGGCTGGCGCCAAAGCCGACCATCATCAGGATAAGGAGGGTGCTGAACACCGCAAATCGTCGCATGTTCTATGGCCGCTCGGTCGTGGATTTTGCGAGAAGCAAAGAAGCCTCGACCGTTTCGCAGCGATCGAGGCTAGGTATTTCTTCCGACGCGGGGAAGAGGCCCCCGCGTCGTGTAATCGTACCTGAACCGTTCGTCTTGGCAAACAGCGCAAGCCACTGGCCTTTTTGTTTTTCGCTTTGAATGCTCACCGCTGGAACCCGTTCACGACTGTAGCCCCGGGACCGACATACTCGCCGCCTCGATCGGCCAAGGTAACAGCGCTACGACGGTCGCAACGCCGCTTCAGTAACGGCGTCACCACCGTTGCAACGCCGTTTCAGTCATCCGCAAAAATAGCGCATACGCGACCGCCTGACTGCGCAGAGCAGCCGTCATGCGCACACAGGGGCGAATAACGCAGACATAACCTTGAGAGGTTGTCTTCAGGAGATATAGTGCCCGGAGCCGCCGCTCCGCGATAAAGAATCAAGGCGAACTGAGCACCGGGTTGAGGTATTCGGATAGGAGTTCATATGAAATTGCTGTGGAAACTCGCAAACGCGATTCACCTCGGGCTGTATCGGCTCACGTCAGGGCGGATCGGTGGGAGGATGGGGGATGGGACCATTCTCCTGCTCACCACAACCGGACGTAAGTCTGGCAAGGCGCGCACGGTGCCGGTTCTTTACTTTCTGGATGACAACGGGAACCCCGTCGTCACGGCCTCCAACGCAGGGCAACCTAAAAACCCAGCAGGGCTCGAAAATCTGAGAGTAAACCCACGAGTTACGTACCAGATTGGCGCCGAAAGAAAGATCGCGCGGGCGGATATTGCGCCACCCGAACTGCGCGACCGGCTGTGGACAAGGCTCACAACCAATTTCAAAGGGTTCTTGGAGTACCAGAAGAAGACCACGCGAGTTATTCCGATGGTCACACTCCGTCCGGTTTCCTGATTGGGGCCTTCGGCTAACGACAACTGAAGAAGTGGCCGCGCGCGCTTTGATGTCCACCGTCGCAGAGGATCAAAAAGCCCGCCTTGGCGACATCGACCAGGTCGATCGGATTGAGCTTCGTATCGCCGAGCGCCTTTTCCCCGATCGCCGACAAGGCGGCGGCCGCCGATAGTGGCGCTATGTGCCAACAGCCGGCATCGGGTCGGTCTAGGTCGGGTGGACAAACCTATTGACGCAAGAATTGCGAATTGATTCTAAGGCTGCTCTTTGCGGAGGGCAGCCTTGATTCGCGGACTGATGACCGACGATGAGTGGGCGTACTTCGAACCGTTCCTGATCCATCGCGGCGGCGGCCGGCCGCCACGCAATCATCGCCGCGTGCTCGACGCGGTGTTTTGGTTGATGCGAACCGGCGCACCATGGCGCGACCTGCCGGAGGGCTTCGGCAACTGGAATTCGATCTTTAGGCAGTTTCGGCGGTGGGCCGACAGTGGCGTCTGGGACGTGATCCTGGAAGGGCTCGCGGGAAGCGGAGTGTCGGACGCCGCGCTGCAGATGATCGATGCGACCATCATCCGTGCGCATCATTGCGCAGCCGGTGGAAAAGGGGGGCCGAGCGTAACGCGCTCGGTCGCTCGCGTGGCGGCTTCTCAACCAAAATCAACGCCCGCACCAATGCCGAGGGTCTGCCGATCGGCGTTGTGATTACGCCCGGGCAGGCACACGATGTCACCGCGTTTCCGGCCTTGATGCAGGAGATCGACTGCGATCCGGAACAGATGCTCGGTGACAAGGGCTACGACAGCGAAGCCGTCCGCAACGACATTGAGGAACGTGGTGGTGAAGCCGCAATCCCCAGCACTGCAACCCGGAAAATACAGCATGCCGTCGACAAGGCTCTCTATGCCCTGCGCAATCGCATCGAGCGCTTCTTCAATCGTGCGAAGAACTCACGCCGTGTCGCCACCCGCTACGACAAGCTGATCGAGAGCTTCGCCGCCTTCGTGCTGCTTGCCTGCATCCGAATCTGGATTAAGTTTGTCCACACGACCTAGCCGTGTCGGGGTGGCTCAATTAAGCTGGTCGCCGGCCTTGATCGACGCAAAGCGCGGACAGGCATTTCAACCGGGACATGGCATGGCAAATCGATTCATGACGGCGCAATCCACCGTGGCGACGCGGCGTTGGGGGGTTCCCGGCATTGTGACGCTCGCGGCGATGGCCGCACTGGCGGCGCTGACCGCCGACGCCGCGGCAAGACAGTCGCGACCCGCGCCAACCACCGAGGCGACGGCGCCGCGGGAGGCGGGCGAGCCGATCATGGCGATCGTGTCGATCATGAGCCAGCAGGTCACTTTCTACGACGCCGACGGATGGATCCTGCGCGCGCCGGTGTCGACCGGCACCACAGGACGCGAGACGCCAGCGGGCGTGTTCGCCATCATCGAGAAGGACAAGGACCACCACTCGACCCTCTATGACGATGCCTGGATGCCGAACATGCAGCGCATCACCTGGAACGGCATCGCGCTGCACGGCGGGCCACTGCCCGGGTATGCAGCCTCGCACGGGTGCGTGCGGATGCCCTACGACTTTGCGGAGAAGCTGTTCGACAAGACGTGGATCGGGATGCGGGTGATCATCTCGCCGAACGACGTGGCCCCGGTCGAGTTTTCCCACCCGGCGCTATTCGTGCCGAACGCGGAGGCCGTCGCGGCTGCTCCGGCGCGTGCCGAGACGCTCGCTCGCGAGGCCGCGGAGGCCGCCAAAACGGCCGACGAGGCGAAGAAAGCCGCCGCGACAGCGGCACGCGAGGCAGCATCGCTCACGGCGTCGCTGCGCAAGCTGGAATGGCTCAAGCCCCGCGCCGACGCCGAGCTCGCGTTCGCCGACAAGGCGCTCGCCGCCGCAAAGACGGACCAAGCCAAGGCGCGGGCCGAGGAGCTGAAGCAGAAGGCGGCCGCCAACGCCGCGGAAGCGAGGACGCAGCTCGACAGGGCCAAGGCCGACGCGAAGTCGAAGCTCGACACCGCGGCCGCCGCGAAGGACGCCGCCAAGGTGGCCGAGACCAAGAAGGCCGCCGCCGCCAAGGCGGCAAGCGAGGCGAAGGTCGCACTCGAACCGGTCTCGGTTTACATTAGCCGCGCGACGCAGAAGCTTTACGTGCGGCGCAACACGCATAAGCCGTGGCCGGACGGGGGCGAGGTGTTCGATGCGACCATTGAGGTTCCGGTCACGATCCGCAAGCCCGACAAGCCGATCGGCACGCATGTGTTCACGGCGATGGCGCGCAACCGCGCGGGCCTGCGCTGGACCGCGGTCACGATCGACAACGGGGACGACGCCAAGGACGCGCTTGACCGCATCACCATCCGGCAGGATGTGCTCGATCGCATCGCGCCGACTGCATTGCCGCGATCCTCGATCATCGTCTCGGACGAGCCGCTGACCCGCGAGACCAACTATCGCACCGAGTTCGTCGCGGTCCTCAACAACCAGCCCCAGGGCGGCTTCTTGATGCGTCGGCCTACGGTCGATGTCCCCGTTGCGAGCGGCAACTACTGGGGCAACGACGGCTTCGGCTTTTTTTTCCAGCGCAATTGGAACTCCCAACCTGACAATACGCGTCCGCGCGCCGGCCAACGCTATCAACCGATGCAACAGCGGTGGTGAGACGCGGCACGCCGCACGTAGGCCGCATGGTCGCTCACGGTCATGCGCGTCGGTTTGAGCATGCGCCAGGAAAGTCCGCTCTTCCTCCGATCGCTACCCGAATGATGAGCCGAGAAACCGACGAGAAGGCTGGCACCAGAAGTATCGCTGCGTTGCAGCGAACCGGCGTCCCAGGCCATAGCGGCAAATAGCGCCGCAATACCTCTTGGCAGCGGAGGCCAAAGGGCTCCTTTGTGCGCGCAGATAATCTATTTCGCGGCGGGCGTGAGCAGATCGGCGGCCTGTTTTTCAAGCGCAGAGCGTTCGATCGGTGCGGCTTTCGCAGCCTGAGCGAGCAGATCAGCAGCTTGTTTGTAGTGCGCTTCCGAGTTCTCGCCGCATGATCCCCGCACCTCGACCATGGCGCAAGGAAGAGGCGAGGCGTGATTGCCGACCGCGCCGCTGACGCTTCTTCTTATGTTCTAGGCCGCCTCCTTCGTACCAGAGAGAAATATATTATGGCCAAGGCCGCAAGTAGCACTCCCCCCACAATCAAGATTGAGGTTGTTACCATTGCTCAATTCTCATCGGCTGGACCTTATAGTCTCCGTCCTCGTAAGCTACCGGCATGAGCTCGCGCGCGCCGTGGACGACGAACATCCCGAGTGCTTCATCGTCCACGGCGCCACTAACCAAGCGCGCTCGGGTATTTCTACCACGACGACGAGCCGCACAGTCGCCCGGTCAATAGGCCGCTTAGCAAGCACGAGGCGCGGCGGATGGCCGTGGATTTCACCTTGCTCCCAGTGCTTCGCAAGCCATCAACCCTGAACGGCGTCCGATGTTGTTAGCCGCCGCTTAATCCAACGCCGCGCTCGGCGAGAAGTTGTTGAGCTTTTCCGGTAGTCCTTCGCAACAAGCTGCTGATCAAGAACCTTCCTTTTGTCTGCATTCAAATTCGCACCCCCTCCTTCCAATACATCGCAAAGGATCGCAATTTCTTGGTCACTTATGGGGGTATCTGCCACGACACGGCTCCCTGAAGGAGAAGCAAATTCTAGACCCGCGCTTTCCCTCGACACTTGTCAACCCAGCAGAGTGGGCAGTGCGCGGCATCCCGCCGCTCTAGAACGATCGAGAGCACGATGACGATGACCGCGCCGGCGGTCCGTCAACAAGCGGCTCACCGGCGACGAGCCGCGGCGGATGGCGGCGATTTGCAGACAATCTTCTTAATCGGTCAGCCATTGCTCCTATATAGACGATGATCAAGTTCGGCATGGACCAAAACCTTGGGCCAAGCACCGGCAGACTTGGCGAAAGCGTAGCTTGCGGCGGTGGAGGGGAACGGCAGGGCCAGGTCCTCGACTCGCGTCTGCTAAAGGCGTAGGCAATGGACATTCCTACTTAGGCGACGTGATCAAGGGTTTGTGAACGGAAGGTCGCAGCCCAGTTGGACGGACGCGTGCGTCTGGTGTTCCATAACGCGCCAGCAGTAGGTGGCAAAAACAGGGAGTGCTACATGTCGCATACGAGAAAACTATCACTCGTTCTCGTGGTAGCAGCAGCTACTGTTGCCGCTGCGCTCAGCGCATCGGCGGAGGACACACCCGCCCGAGTACGCGGTACGCTTCAAAAAATGGACGGCAATAACCTGACAATTGCCACGAAGAGCGGCAAGGAAGCCAACGTTCCGCTCAAGGACGGCGCTCCCGTCATCGCGGTCACCAAGGGCGCGATGTCGGACATAAAGAGCAACACGTTCGTCGGCATCACCGCCATGCCGCAACCGGATGGGACTCAAAAGGCGGTTGAAGTTCACGTTTTTGAAGAGTTGCTGCGTGGGACCGGTGAAGGACACTATCCGTGGGACTTGATGCCGAATAGCACCATGACCAATGGAGCCGTCGCGCAGCAGGTGCAGAAAGTCGAGGGGAACACGCTGCAGGTCAAATACAAGGATGGCGAGAAGACCATTGTCGTCCCGAGCGACGCCGAAGTCGTCAACCTTGTCGCTGGCGGTAAAGCCGATCTGAAGACTGGCGAGCATGTGTTCATCCCCCGCTGGGAGAAGCAAGGCGACGGTACATGGCAGGCAACCGTCGTCGTTGTCGGTCGCGACGGGATTACGCCGCCGATGTAGCGCAGGCGGTAAGGGCCGGAGCACTAAGTCCCCAAGACCTCATGAGCCGCCCAGCCAGGGGGCGGCTCACCCCCGGCGATAAGCGGCGTTGCTTTTCCTCAAAGCTAGGTGTCAGCCAGCGCCGTAAGAATTCGATCCCGGGCGGCGAAATCGCCCTCCTCATGCACCGGTTGAATACAAACATGCGTCGCACCAGCAGCGAAGTGGCTGCGGAGCTTATCTTTCACGGTCGTTGCATCGCCCCATACCACCATCGCATCAATGAAGCGATCGGAGCCGCCACTGGCCAGATCCGCCTCCGTGAAGCCGAGGCTGAGCCAGCAGTTGCGATAGTTGTCGAGGACCATGTAGCGCGCGAGTTCCTTGCGGCCGAGCGCGCGCGCTCGCCCAGCATCCGTCTCCAAGCAGACTTTTTGCTCGACTGCCAACCACTTGCGGGGCCCGAGATGCTTCGCTGCCCGAGCCGTGTGCTCCGGCGTCACGTTGTAGGGCAACGCACCCCGCGTCCTTTCCCCGGCGAGCTTCAGCATCAGTGGGCCAAGCGCCGCGATTGCGATTGGCCATTCCTCTGATCCGGACTGGTCCTTGGTTATACCCTCCAGATAAGCGCGCATCGCGGCAACCGGCTTGGCATAGGTGTGGCCACGGACGCCCTGAACCATCGGCGCGTGGCTGACGCCCAGCCCGAGTATAAACCTATCGCGGTAGAGCGAATTTAACGACAGCATGCCGCGACGGGCCGCAAATGCGTCACGCGCGTAGATGCTGGCGATTGAGCTGCCAATCTTCAGCTTCGTGCTGTTGCCCAAGAGGAAGCTCGCGAGCGACAGCGACTCATAACCCCGCGCTTCTGGATACCACAGAACGTCGTAGTCCAGCCGCTCGAGCAGCGTGAGGAAGGGCGGTATTTGTGAGCCGCTCAGCTTGTCCAAGGCGTACCAGGCGCCAAGTCGTTCAATCTTCATGCAGCACTCCTTGTCCCTCTCGAATGATGCGGCGACGTTCGGCTTCGCGGCTGGCGTGTGTTTCTGGGGTTATTTCCTGTTTGAGGTACCGAGTAACCTACTTCTGGAAAAGCTCGAGGCGCGTGTGTGGATCGCTCGCACAAGTTAACCTGGGGTATGATCCCGGGTGCCACCGCTCCACCGGGCCTTGTATCTTCACGGTCAAACGTTTCCTGCTGGGACTTGCTGAGGCCGGCTTCTATCCCGGTCTAGTACTGTTTTTCACCTATTGGTTCCCGGACCGGCACCGCGCCCGGGTCGCTGGCGGGCTCACGCTTGCGTTGCCGCTGGCGAGCGGTACACCATTGCGGCCCTGTGTGGCTGGGGGCGCGGGTGAGGGAATGTGTTCCGGTCACACTTCACTTTAGCTCCGGTTCCTCCAACGTTGGCGCTCGCGCTGACATGTACAGCCGCGCTGGCTTTGCGGCTTTTGCCGGGCGGGCGAATGAACCAGATACGTGCTATCCTCCGATTGGCCCGCGTAAGGCTCAAGAGCAATGCTCGCCAGGTAGCTACTCCTTGGACGCAGACGCTCGCGTGACTGACAAAGGCGCATAAGCAAGCTGGGTAACTGAGCTATGGGAAGCGTCGTGTAGGCTTGGAGAACGATCGGGTTCGCCGATGACGATCAGTCGGCCAGACGAAAAGACGCTCATTGCAGCATTTTCAATAGTCGATGACACTCCGAACATTGACGGGGTGGTGAGCAAATTGCGGAACCTCCTGCATGTTGATCATGTCGTCTACCATTCTTCCAAATTAGGTGCGAGTCCCTCCGATCCGCAACGAGGCCCCTACATTCGTTTGACTTACCCTGCTTCCTGGATCATGCGCTATCTACAGATGGGGTACGCCGACGTCGATCCGGTTTTGCGCGAGGCCTTTCGGCGCACCATTCCGTTTGAGTGGAGCGAACTCAACCTTGAGCGAGAGGCGGAGACGTTGTTTCTTGCAGACGCCGTCTCTCATGGTGTTGGACCTCATGGCTTCTCCATCCCTGTTTTGAGCAAGCGCGGCCATCGGGGTCACTTCGGAGTTCTCATCTTCGCGGTCTGAGCAGGAGTGGTCAACTTTTCTACGAACTACCCGCTCCACTCTGATCGAGATTGCCAATCGGCTGCATCGTCGGGTGATTGCTGAAGTGTTTGGTGAGCATGGACCACACCTCACGGCGAGAGAGCTGGAGTGCCTGCGGTGGGTAGCGCTTGGTAAATCCACGGGCGAGATTGCCGCTATCTTGAAAATATCCCCGCACACGACGCGAGAGTATCTTAAATCGGTTCACTATAAGCTGGATTGCGTCACCTCAGCCCAAGCGGTGAGCAAAGCTATCCAATTGGGACTTTTGACCTTATAGCGTGCTTTAAAGTTGATAAGCGATCATAAACCACCGTTAACATCTGCCACGGCATAGACTTCATGCAGGGTGATCTTACACACCTCGGTAACGCCGTTGAGCCCATGGTCGGCGAAAAACAGCATCTCGCATTACCAATGATTGTTGTGCTTGAGCAACATAATGCGCACCAATATCAGCATCTAATCGATGAGATGTTTCGCTTGAGAGCTCGCATCTTCCGGTACCGGCTGAATTGGGATGTCGAGGTGACGGACGGCAAAGAACGCGATCGCTACGACGACGAGCAGCCTGTCTATATAATTCGTAGCGACGATGGAGCTAGGGAGGTCAAAGGTAGCCTCCGCCTTTTGCCAACGACCGGCCCGACGCTTCTGGCTGACATTTTCTCTGATACACTACCGGACGCGGTGAATTTGAGCGCTCCTTCCACCTGGGAGTGCACGCGGTTTTGCCTCGATGACAAGCTCTTGGAGCGGGGACGAGAGGATGAAATGCTATTTGCGTCCGCAGCATTGCTCGAAGCTGTGGGCGATGTCGCACTTCGCGCTAGCATCGAAGCGATTGTTGGTAATTTTGATGAGCCAATGCTTCGGCTGTACCGGCGTGTTGGTTGTGAGGTCGAGGTCCTCGGCTCGACGTTGAGGTATGGTCGACCAGTTTATCTGGGATTACACCCAATTTCAGAACCGATCGTTCGCAGGATAAAAGCCAGACTGAAAAAGGCGCGATTGGCGTTTGTCGCGGCGCAAGAAATGGCTGCTTAGTGGGCAGTTCTGCATATTGCTGGAGTTCGAAGCGCGTTTCGGTCCACGTCCGGCCACGATGCGGGATAGAAGACCTCTGCTATCGTCACCGCTGCATTTTGCCCAACAAAATCTACCCGCTTTCACCCCCCCAATTGGGGGGGCATCAATCGTCGCGGACGCGTGGTACGTCTCTTAAGCGCGGCGGTCCTGGGCCCTCAACCTGGATTGGTAGCGTGCAAACTAGGCCCCGGTTGCCTTCGCGACCGGGGCCTTTTGCTGCCATGACAGCACCAGGTACCTCGCTACATTGACCGCGATCCGCCACCGCGCCTTGTCCTTGTCGCCGCCCCTAAGTGCGGCTCCTCGTTGAATAAAAATAGCCGAGCCTTCGCGATGCACGGCATTCGGTTTCGCCGAACTCCGCTCGACGTGCCAGGACGCGTGGAAGCGGCAGGGCGCGATTACAACGTCTCTCGCCAGAGACATCCTTCACTACGCGCGCGTTGCTGCCCGGCAGCCCATCGAACTCGGCGCTGTGCGGCCGGCGCTGCCTCCGCGCTCATCCCGACGACAACTGTCGGTCGAGGTCCTTTCGTAGCATCCGACTTTTTTCTCAGCGCCGCGCTTTCTCGAGACCCCTCGAGATCTGACGGACGTTCATCTCGTCTTCTTCGGAAGGCGTCGGCAAGGTTGCACGCAGCGTGGAGGATTCTGGTCCGGGTCCTGAAGGGCTGTGCGCGGCAGCACCAGCCGACCGATGATCACGCAGACCGGCTTGTCGGCGGTTCGGCGGAAGTATGACAAACTGAAATGAGCAGTTTTGCTCAGACGCGGATCGGTCTTGCAATTAGTGTTGCAGAAATGCAGCAGCATTCGTCCGTTCGGCAAAAGTCCGGCTATTCTGGTGTGATCGCCATAATTCTGATCGTCACGGTGGCATTGTGCTGGGGTTTAGCCCACATTTAGAAAATTCAGCTTGTAAATGATGAGTGCGGCGAACTGTCCGTAGGTCGTAGGCTTTACCGGGCGGGTGACACACGCTGCTGCGTAGCGCGGTATGTCACCGCGAACCCGACGAGGCAGTCCGAAGCGACCCGCGCGCCCTCCACAGGCATAAAGCGTGGAAAGGCCTGCACGATGGCAAAAGTAAAATACATCACGTCAGCAAACGAGATCCCGGTCGGGCAAAAATGCCTGCTGGTCGTGTATGGTCAAGAATACGCGCAAACGAGACATGACTTTGGCGTTACGATTACGGTTGCCCGCCAACAGTCAAAAACCGTGAGCGAGCTTTCCTTCTTGACGGCCGTTCACACCGCCAAGGGGATCGCCAAGCAAGAGGGAATGTCCGAGATTTTTGTCTGCACCGCTACGACACCATGGCCGACCCCGACTATTCCTCATCCGCCGGCTGGTCGTACTTCGCCGGCGTGAGTATGACAACGCCGCCGGCGACCGCGGCCGAGGCGCCAGGATCACCGTGCGACGCACTATCCGACGCCCTCAGCGTTTCTCATCTGGCCTGGATCACCGCACCGAATTGGGCACTTCAGCTGTTGGCATGAAGACAAAACGATGATGTCGTATTTTGCCGGGATCGTTGATTTTATCGGGGGGCACCCGCACTACGCTCTGACGGCGATCTTCCTGCTGGCGTTGTCGGAAGCAATCCCGGTGATAGGCACGATAGTTCCCGGCTCGACGCTTATTATTGGGATTTGTGCGCTCGCGACCAGCGCTCATCTAAACCCATGGCCCCTGCTTGGTGCTGCGATCGTGGGAGCCATTTTCGGCGATGGCTTATTCTTCTGGTTAGGACGCCGCTACCATCGGGAGATTCTTCTGCGCTGGCCGTTTAATCGGTATCCGCAGTTCATTGACCGCAGCGAAGCATTTATCAAGACATACGGAGGCGCGAGCGTCTTCCTGGCTCGTTTCATCGCGGTGGTGCGCGCATTTGTGCCGTTGGTTGCAGGCATCTTAGGAATGTCATCGCGCCAGTTCTATGCCGTCAATATTCTGTCCGCCTTCGCCTGGGCACCGGCCCACGTTTTTCCTGGCGTGTTGCTTGGTATGGCGCCTAACCTCGTTGGCCTCAGCCCAGCCCGGCTTGCAAACGGGCCAAATCTGAGCATTTTAAGCCTGTTTCTTTGCAGCATTTGCTCCGCTCCAAAGCGAACCCGGGTTGGCGCGGTCAGGATAAAGCTTCAACATAGCGTCGTAGAGTTGGCGCGCGGTTGTCGTCGCTTCATCGAGGCGATTGAAATCGCGGAGATATTGGCGCGTCTCCGCGATGTTGCGGAGATCGTCGTCGTTTTCCGGGATTTTATGCCCGCCGATAACCGCTCGTGGCTTCAATGCCTCAAGCTTGTCGAGCGCGGCAATCCATTCAAGCCGGCTCTGCGTGTCTGTCTCGACAAGATAAGGGTGGATTCCATGGTAGACGACATCTCCGGCAACAATCAGGCCGATAGACGGGACGTGCAAGCTCGTTGAGTAGGCCGTGTCGGTGCGTCCCGTGTTCACGGCGACGAGCTTTTGTCCTTCCAGCTCAAATTCATTTTTGGCGAGCGGCGCAGCCACCAACAGGCGGTCGGGTATTTGGCCGGGAATACGCTTGCGCCAAAAGCCATCGACGAATGCCGGCGATATTTGTGTCTCCATTGCCCTGACGACCCCGGGTATCGCAACCGCCTTCGCGAGTGGGAACCGCGCTAGAAGAGGCGCAAGGCCGAAGAAATGGTCGCCGGGTCCATGCGTGATGTAGATCGCGATGAGGTTTTTGCCGCTCGCGACCACCCAATCTAGCAACGACTGCGATCTCGGTGGTTAGAAAAAGTGTCGACGAGAACGCCGTCCCGCTTGCCAGAGACAAGGGTCGAGGAATTCGCCACGCAGGTCCACTTTTCCCGGCCGGGAGGCAGATCCCGACTTAAGCCGGGACGCTTAGCCGTGAGCACACTCCAGTGCAGAACGGCGCCTGGGTCTTCGACAAGAGCTCGGTTATGTCCGCTCATCAGAGGATTTATACGGCAGCCCGCGGGCAGGTCAGATCATAACCAGTTCAGCGAGCGGGTATGACGCACCAATAAAAAGTATGCGCGTTTGTCGCCTCCTGGCGCAAAACTGACGTCGATACTGCCTCAGAAAACCTCGGCTTTGTGCCCACGCCAGGCGAAAGCGCCGCACTCGTGAGCACCACGCGGCGTGAATGCGTCGGCAATTATTCATGATCGACACCTTATCAGGCTTGATGCTTCGAAATGACGAGTTCAACAGCTGTCGTATATGATCGCGGAGCTAACGATTGACAATTCATCGGCGCCCGTACTCCGTGAAAACGTAATCGCGGTTCTTCACCAGCGTGTGGCACGCGAACCCGCACTTCGCGTCGTGTCCCTGCGGCGGATTGGCCGCCTCAGTGGCGGGACTAAACGTGTCGGATGCCGGGTCATACTCGAATGCGCCCCACCCCCATCCGCCGCTGTCCGCGAACCTCTTGCTGTCCTTGACCATGAAATCTGCGTCATGCTGGGTATCTGGCACCGTTGGTTGACCGGGATACGCATCCTGTCTTTTCGGGATCCAATGGATTTTCGCCATCTTGGCGCCGTCTGGGAAAGGCTTGCCGTTCCCGGGCACGCCTGTCTTATACGCATCGATCATTGTGGAATTCCCCAGGATCACAGCGATCTTGCCTCCGTTCTCACTGATCGCGATTACCGGCCAGTCTTCGTAACCCCTGAACTCGGAGAACGCGAGCCCGCCTGGAACTTGCACGGTATATTTGTCCTGGGCGAAAATTACCCCGCCGCCAAGGAAAGTGAGCACTACTGCGAGGATTACAATTGGGGAGGATGCAATTCTCGTCATGGCTCACTCCTGTTTGCCGCTGAAGCCGCAAGCCTATCAAAATTCGCTAAGACTGTGTACCCGCCGCCGAACGGGATGCCGACTCGGGTCATCAACACCGATTTCGGCCATATCCGATCAGGTCCGACTTGCCTCCGCTCGGCAAAACCTCAGTCGTAGAATTCAGGGAGCAGCTTAAGCTTGTCGGTTTGTTTTTTGTCATGGTTGATGAAGAGCGTCGCCTTGTACGTTGCGATCATCAGCCTGATTTTTTCCATCGACGCGATGGATTCTGGCTTGTCGGTATTGAGGGAGGGAACTCTGTTCTTCTCCAAATTCTCTTGCAAATGAACGACGTCGCCGGACAGGATGATGAAGCCGGAATTCTTGAGGTGGACTAGCAGCGACTGGCTGCCAGGGGTGTGCCCCGGCGTGGAAACCAAGGTGACGCTCCCGTCTCCGAACACATCGGTATCACCGTCGATGAGCTGAAGGTTTTTAGGGGTGCCTAAGAGCTTACGCGCCAGTGCCATCAATTGATTTACGTTGTCGTTCGGCCCGTTTCCGGAATTTATCCAGCTATTCTCCGCTCGCTGAATCAGAATTGTGGAGTTGGGGAACAAACCCACGTTACCGATGTGGTCTCCATGTGTGTGCGATATTGCAACACGAAAGATATCGCGTGGCTTCAATCCGATTTCGGCGAGTTGATCTGTCAGCGTCTTGTCGAGGTGGTAAACGATCAATTCGGGTAAAGTGGACCAACCTCTAGGGTCGTTGAGCGCGGCTTCAGGAACACCCGTATCCCAAAGCAGCCATTCGCTTCCATGTTTTATAAGCCAGCAAGTAGAGGAAAATTCTATACTGCGTCCGACGTTTTCGCCGGGCGTCCATACCGATTCGTCGTTTGCAAGGGAGCGACCACAATCCAACCTAAAAAGCTTTTCGGCTACATCGGCATTAATGAGATCTGGTAGTTTGGATTCTGCATTCGTTTTCGTGCCTTCCATCATGAGCGACAAGGCAACCAGCACAAATGATACCGCTACTTTTGTTGGTCCCAGCATGACTATTGCTCCGCGGGGGAAATTGACGACGATACACTCGCTTGGCTCCTTGCTGAACACGAGCGTCATTTACGGATCTTAGCCGGAGTTCCCGATGCAGCATCGGTCGACCTGTCTTTGGTCAAACTGCCCGACGGCGCTTTAATGTTTCCGAAACCTCCGGCTCCGGGTGAGAGCTTCGCGCTTTCAGCGCTTCGCAATCCGCGGAATAGCACCAAAGAATTTGTGCGAAAGGCGACAGCACTGGGTTTCTCCGGCCTACGGCTGCATTATCTGCGCGGCACGCACGAGACCCATCTACTGGATCGGGGCATGTCCCCGGCAGCAGTGGCACAACGTTGTGGTCATGACCCGGCCACCATCTTGCGCAGCTATACCAAGCGAACAAGGAAGGCGGACGCACCTGCGGCCGAGATCATCGGCATGGTATCCAAGGGCGTGTTGAAATAGGCGTTTGGGTCCAGTTTGGGTCAAATCCGATTGCAATGTTCGCATTTGTTGAGTTGTATGCCTTAAGTACTTGAAGTTGCTCACGCGGAAGGGTGGCCGAGTGGTTTAAGGCACCGGTCTTGAAAACCGGCAGGGGGTTCTGCTCCCTCGTGGGTTCGAATCCCACCCCTTCCGCCATATATCACTTTGTCCGGCCCGGAGACATGGGTGACGGAACGTACCTAGATGCCGTCGTCGACTTCCCTGATGCCGAGTTTCTGACCGGCGAGCACGGTCGAGATATTGATCTTTTTCCTGTGCATGCCGATGCGGCCGCAGGCGGTGACCAGGATGTCGCGGTAGTGCCAGGGATATTGGAGTTCCGGCAGCCCGTCATAGGGCCGTGGCGAGGCGGTGTAGAACTCGGCCGGGCATCTCATGGCGAGCGCCTCGTGCGGGCGTCGGCGTTGAACTCGCGCGCACGAAGGCATCGAACCTGGCCTGCTGCTGCAGACTGTCGAGACCGGGCGGGCGGGTTGCTTCTCCTTCTTCAGGGTCAGGTGCATGCGCTCATGGCGGCCGTTCTGCTGCGGATGGCCGGGCTTGATGCGCTCGATGGCGATGCCGATTCGGGCGCGGTTGACCAGGCCGTGGCGGTCGAGCACCGCATGCACGGTGCTCCTGGCCGGCAGGCGCACGTCGCGGCAAGCTTGCGAACGAGCAGTTCGCGGATTTTGCGCACGCCCCAATGCGGCTTGCTCGCGCTTGAGATCGACGATCAGCCGCTCCACCTGGTCCGGCAGCTGGTTGGCATAGCGCACCGGCCGGCGCGAGCGATCGGTGAGCACCTCGAGCCCCTGATCCCTATAGCGATTGAAGATCTTGTAGCCGGTCTTGCGGGAAATGCCGAAATCGCGGCGCACCTCGCTCATGGCCTCGCCGTCGAGAAGACGGGCGACAGAAGCGTGACGCTCCCTGCGTCACCCGAACACTCCTTCCACGGCATCAACACCTCCCGCCAAATGGCGAAAAGTGTTACCCATGTGTCCGGTACGGTCTGTCGCCTATGTCCCAGGCCGCTCAACTGATACAATACGATTTTTTATTCAACGCTGCATGCTTGCCCATAGCGCTGCCGATGAACTCGGCGCCGATTGCCAGCGTGCGCGATCCCGCAAATCCTCGTCGAAACCGACGTGCACGGATTGATCTGCTGACATGAAGCCGCCTGAGACTTTCGGTCGCTCATTCCTCAGCCGTCACGCTTCGGGGCCGGCGCGGAGGGCGGCCTCTTCCGAGCTCACTCGCGCTTACTCCGCCGCCTGATCTCTCTTCGACATGCTGGCGGAGCTTAGGCATGACCTTCTCGGCGAGCAACACCATTGAGCGCTTATGCAGCTCCGGCTTGTTCCAGTCCTTGTGCGTAAGCAAGAGTGTGCCGAAATACCCGACCTCGTCGACGAGTGCGACGAGTTGGTCCGAATACCCGATTTGGGCTGCCCTGCAACACCATCCACTCGAAGCACTTCTGCTCGGTGACTAACTCGTCGGGATGAATCGCTCGGCTTAAATATCTTGAGCAGTTTGTAGTTGGCGAGAGTCGCGCGGATCGGCGTGGTGCAGGCCATCGCTGGAGCGATCGTCGCACAGGTAGTCGCTGGCCTCCTGGTCGGTCTCGGTGACGAGGATGGTCCGCGCTAAGCGCCATTGGGCGCG
>CAWHZA010000058.1:0-384848 GCA_963833665.1 uncultured Alphaproteobacteria bacterium
CAAAGCGTCCCATCCGAAGGAAAATAAAGGGCCTTCCAGCATTTACGACCGTCAAGGGCGGTGCGTATTTCTTCGTTCCGGGTGTCCGAGCGCTTCACTATCTCAGCACCCTTGGCGCCTGACACTACATTCGATTACACGAGCGCAAACCTCTACTGCTTGGCCGGCTACAGCGCCGCCCTGACGACAGATCACTGACGGACAAACGCCCTCAGCGCGTTGAACAGCGCCTTCGGATCGTACTGACCCTGATAAACGGGCGGCGGCGCGGGGCCGCGCTTGAGCAGGGCGTAAATCGCTTCCCACGCCGAGCGGGCCGAGCATTCGATGGTGAAGGCTATTTCTCTGGGAACCTCCACGTACTGACCGATGAGTCCGAGATTGGTGGCACCCTCTGGAACCGGAGGAGGCCTGTCGCCGCGGCTCCGGGGAAGCCAGATGTTGTTGACGTAGGGCATGTAGCAAGGCACGCAAATCGAGGACGCCATGATCGCGTCCAACTGCTTATCGAACCGCAGTTGCCGCAGCGTCTCCTCCAGGATTTCCGCTCCGGTGCATTGATCCATGCGTTTGCGCACGAAATCGCCGTTGCGGTCGGGATACAGACCGTAGCCCCACCAGACGCTCGTGCCGGGCGGCTGGCCGATGATTTCCGGCTGGTGGAAGATGGACAGCGACAATACCCAGCCGGAGTCCTTCAGAGTCACGAGCCCGCCGCGTCCCGACTCGCTGCCGGTCAGCGCGGCGATTTGGTCGATCAATTCGGTCCCTGTGTCCGTGACCGTGAAGGTCACCCAGAGAGAGTCCGGTATCCGGGCTGGGCCGAAGAAAGCGTCAGGCCTGCCGAAATCCGTGCGCCCCTGCGCCAGGCGCTCCCACAGCGCCCAGGACCGTCCGCTCGGCCGCGGGCTAGGCGCCTCGGTCATCGATCCCGCGGAAAGGTCGGCGGCTTGCGATCCGGTGGTCACCAGCACGAGATCCTCCGGCGCGACCACAACCGACGTCGCGGCGCCGCCCCGTTCATAGTCGAGCCGGTCTACGGTGATGCGGCCGGGCGACGGCGCGAAGCCGATGTCCCGCACGAAGGCGCCGGTGAGGAAGTTCACGCCGCGCGGGCGCAGCCATGCGACCAGCGGTTCTATGAACGCTTGGTTCTGGTTGATGGGCGTGCGCATCACGCCCGTCATGTCCGACAGGTCTCCGAACAAGTACAGGAAGCGGTTCATGTAGCGCCGAAACTCGATCGCGCTGTGCTGAGGCAGCGACCCCATGAGTGTCGACCAGAGCAACCAGAATTCGGTCGAAAAAAATTGCTGGGAAAAGAACTCCTCAATGCGCCGCCCGTCCAGCATCGCTTCGGGCGTCAGCACGACCCGCGCGAGGCTGAGGCCGTCGCCCAGGCTGAGGCCGAAACGCGGACCATGTACGATGCGGCCGTTGCGATCGAAGATGTGCGCCTTGTCATGGTACGGCTTGCCGGTGTTGAAGGCGAGGAATTCCTCCGTGACGGAAATAGAGGGATTGCTTGCGGACGGGATCGACTTGAGCAGATCGAACGTGCAGCGGAATTCCTTGTCAAAGACGGAGCCCGGCAGGTTGTAGCCGCTCTCCGCGCTGCCGCCGAGAAAGAACCCGCCGCCCAGCCGCTCGTCCGCCTCGTAGATCGTGATGTCCGCCCCGGGCACCCCCGCGTTGCGGATGAGAAGACCGGCCGCCGCCAGTCCGCCAAATCCGCCACCGACGATATGCGCCCTCATCGGCCCTCTCCCTGGGCTGCGCGGCGGCGACGCGGTGCGTCGCAGACGCTGCGCCGGTTCGATCTCCAAAAACTCCGGCGTCGGCGCAAGGCTCTCGAGCGCCGGCGCGAGCGGGGCATGCGCCTCGGCGCGACGACCGGCCGAGCGATAAGCCTATCAATGCTCGGCGAAATAGTGAAGGAGCCTGGGAAACTGAGGTCGGTCGTGGGTCATCTTCGACCTTTCGAGCACGCGCCGGTCACTTCCGCAATTGCCCGGAAGCTGACAATCGCGTGCGCCGCAATGTCCGACGCGGTGGGCCAATCGCGACTGACGAGGTCCGGGATGGTATGTCTGGCTCGACCGGGAGCGGATACCGCAAAAGAAGTCGGGGTGCGTAACGGCGCACCGCATGTCGCAGACGATCAGCGGGAGGGAAACATTCCTGCCCGAACCGACATCACAACGCTTCGGGCCGTTGCAGCTGGGCATTGAACACCATTGTTGGAACGCGCAGCCCCGCGTCAACTTCATAGAGTTGGCGCAGTTCGTCTAGATCAGCGTCGGGATCGAACGCGAGCGCGGCAAGTCGGTCGAAATAGGCGCGCTGGCTGCCATCGAGCGTTGCGCCCGGCCGCGGCATGGCGCCCCAGACGTCCCAGGGGAGCGTCTCGACCTTATTGAGCGCGGCGAGATCGCGGATCACGCTCGCCGCCATGAACCATTCGCCGAAGAGCCCCGCGAAAGAGATTCCGAACATCTGCGGGTTCGCCGCGCCGTGACGATATCGCCGCCAGGCGTCGGCCGCCGTCAGGAACTGCTCGCGCGGAACGTCGCACGCCTCGAAAGAGACACTGATCTTCTCGCACCAGACCGCATCGAGCTGCGCGTCGGCCAGCGCCCAGCGCCGCCGTTCGGCGTCCCAATATTCGCAGACCCAATGATCCTCGAACTTTGGCGGATTGAAATAGGCGCCGAAACCGCAACGCGATCGTGCCGGAACGCCGTTCGCTCTCAACATGCTGACCAGCGTCAGAGCGTGCGAGTTGCAGCGGCCGGCGATGCGCTTGTCAGGTGGGCGCGCGGCGCTGAGCGGGCGATCCTCAAGCGCCATGAGCGATCGAGCCGCTTCTCCATGGAGCGGATGTGAATCTCCCTCCGGCGCTCCTCGCTCAAATCGCAGCCATAAAAGTCCTTTGCGACTACATCGTAGATTCCGAGGCCGTGAATGATCCGCGCCGGCGAGCGCACGTCGTTCTGCAATTCCGCGAACAAGGCGCGGTGGTGGCCGGGATCACTCATCGCGCTTTGCTGCGAGTAGTAGTCTGCGGCCACCTTGTCGATTGCGTGAACTTCCAGCGCAGCAGTCATTGTCAGTTCTCGTTCCGTGGTAGTTGTCCGCCCCCATTAGAAGCGGAAGTGAGCAAACCGGCGAGAAGGACGTCAAGGGGCATTCGCGGCCGGCCGGAACAAGCAGCCGGCCCTGCAATGTCCGCTGCGCTCCGATCGCTACGGAAATGGTAAGCCGCTGAAACCGACGAGAAGGGCCATAAGAAGAGGTCACGTCCGCCTTGTAACCTGATATAACGATCAGCCTGGTTCTCAACGCGCCGATGAATTGCTGCACGGTGCCCGATCGTGAGATTGCTGAAACGTCTACTGCGCCGCGCCATGGTCCTGGGGCTGGGCATCCTCACGGTCTGGCTGATCGTCTTTGTCTTCAGATTCACGGATCGCCGGCTGCCGACCGTGTTGGCTCTGGCCGTCACCTATGGAATTACGGCCTATATCGTCCTGCCGCGCATCATCCGCATGAGCCTCAAGATCCTCTTGCGCAAACGCGTACCTCGTTTCACAACAACCGGGGACGGATTGCCCGGCGATCCTGTCAATCTCGTGCTGACGGGCACGCTGCAACAGCTTCACACCGCCTTTGAGCTTGCCGGCTGGTCGGAGGCCGACCGGCTCGATCTGGCAAGTTCCTGGCGCATGGTCCAGGCATTCATATTCAACTCTTCCTATCCAACAGCACCGTTCAGCACTCTCTATCTTTTTGGGCGCGGCCAGGACGTCGGTTTTCAGAAAGCGATCGATGACAGCCCGCGCAAGCGTCATCACATTCGCTTCTGGGCTTTGAGCCTGGCCTATGCCGAGGCCAATCTGGGAAAAGCCAGTTTCTGGCTGAACACCGATCGCCCGCCCGAAGCAGCATGCGTCCACTGGGTCGGAGCGGGCACCAAGGATACCGGCATCTCTTTGACGCGGCTCACGTTCCAGATCACGCATGCCACGGATTCGGACACCAACGTGGAGCGCGATTACATTATTGATGAGCTGAGAAAGAGCGGGGTCATAGACGAAGTAAATTCAATCAAGGCCGGCCAGCTTCTGGCCGGCGAACGCGTCAATCACTACGTCACCGACGGCGAAGTTACGGCCGCGAGCCTGGTAGTGGAAGTCTGATACGGAGAAATTTTCCGCAGTGCTTCGCGACCGGTCAATGTCCCTTTAAGACGGCGGGCCCACGTCTGTTTTTGCCTCAAGTTCGGACCAATAGCGGACTGTCGCGGCACGAACGCCGGCCCATCCGGACCATGCGCTCCGCTTGCCTGGGCGATGGCCAAACAGCCGGTGTTTGGATTCCACGGCAAGAACCGGAGTTTGGCGGGCCTCCTTCAAGCGTAGTCCTTCGCTCGGGTCATCGATCGAATGCGATGACCGTCCCGGACATAGCATGAGGAGACATTTCAATGAGCAAGGAAGCAGACAATAAGGCGGTCGTCGGCCGCTGGTTTACCGACTTCTGGGGTAGGAACGTCAATCTCGCGGTCATCGACGAGATTGCCGCGCCCGACATGCTGCTCAAATATTCGCTGCACGAACCCCGCCGCGGCCGTGAAGACATCAAGGCGTTCATGACCGATTTCCGTTCGGCGTTCCCGGATCTCAATTTCTGGGGCACCGCAGATCTGATCGCCGAGGGCGACTACGTCGTCGGTCAATGGGAAGGCGGCGGCACCCATACGGGGCCGGCCTTCAATGATTTTCTGGTTGGCGGCCTCCCGGCCGCGACCGGACGCAAGATGCGCTTCACAGGCACCACGGTGCTGAAGGTCGTCAACGGCAAGATCGTCGAGGAGATCGGCCTCGACGACGGCGTGACGGCGCTGACCCAACTTGGGCTGATCAACGCCGCCTGATCATGGCTGCCCCACACCCGCTAAACAGTGGTGGCACCCTCTCGCTCGTCGGACGAGGTCCGCACGCGCCGTGCGGGCCTCCCGCGCCTCCAAGACTCTGCCAAAGTAGAGCCAGTCCGCCTCGCCTTGCGCGCGCGGATCGACCAGAGAGATTGCCAGAATTGGCCGCTCGCGCCTTATTCCGCAGCCGGGACGAGCGGACGCTTGCGCGCGGCGCGCCACTCCTCAAAGCGCTGCACCACGCAGAACATCGCCGGCACGAAGAGAACGGCAAGGCAGGTCGACGCCAGCATGCCGCTGAACACCGTGATGCCGATCGACTTGCGCGCGCTGGCGCCGGCGCCACTCGAGATCACGAGCGGAAAAACGCCGAGGATGAAGGCGAACGACGTCATGAGAATCGCCCGGAAGCGCGCTTGCGCCGCCTCGACCGCCGCGTCGAGGATGGGTCTGCCGTCGATGAGACGCCGCTCACGGGCCACCTCGACGATGAGGATGGCGTTTTTGGCCGACAGCGCGATCAGCAGGATAGTGCCGATCTGCGTGTAGAGATTGTTGTCGATGCGCAGAATTGAGAGGACCAGCACCGGTCCGACCAGCGCCAGCGGCACCGACAGAATAACCGCGAGCGGCGCATACCAGCTCTCGTACTGCCCGGCCAGCACCAGATAAATCAGCAGCAGCGCCATCGCGAAAGCAAAATACATCTGGTGGCCGACGACCTGCTCCTGATAGGACATCGCCGTCCATTCGGTCGTCATGCCGGGCGGCAGAGTGCGCGCCGCATTCTCCTCCATGAGACGGTTTACCTCGCCGGAGCTGAAGCCCGACGCCGGCAGCCCGATAATGCTCGAGGAGGGATAAAGGTTGTAGAGGCTGATCAGCGAGGCGCCGAAGGTCGGAGTAATCGCCGCAATCGTTCCGAGCGGGATCATGTCGCCCTGCTGGTTGCGCACCCACAGATTCTCGATGTCGCGCGGGCGCAGCCGGAACGGCGCATCCGCCTGCGCGTAGACCTGAAACACGCGGCCGAACTTGTTGAGCTGCGTGACGTACGCCGACCCAAGATAGGTCGAGAGCGTGGCGAACACCTGGTCGAGAGTGACGTGCAAAGTCTGCGCCTTGACCCGGTTCACTTCGACCCGCAGCTGCGGCGCCAGCGCGCGAAACGAGCTGGAGACGAACTGTATCGCAGTCTGCGACTGTGCATTGGTGACCATCGCGTCGGTGGCGCTTTGCAGCTTGGCAAGATCGGTGCTGCCGTCGCGCAGCTCGACCTGCAGGGTGAAGCCGCCGGCGTTGCCAATGCCCTGGATCGGCGGCGGCGGAAAGGTGGCGACACTCGCATCGACGGTGGCGAACGCCGTCGACAGGCGGTTGAACAGGGTGAGCAGGTCTTCGCGCGCGCTCCAGGGCTTGAGAATCACATAGGCGACGCCGGCGTTGGCCAGTGCGGCGCTGTTGTCGAAGGCGGAGACGCCGGCAATGCTCACGACTTGATCGACGCTCGGGTCTTTGCGGGCGATCGCCGTGACCTGATCAAGCGCCTGCTGGGTGCGGCCCAGCGCGGCGCCGTCCGGCAGCTGAACGGCCACGATGAGATAGCCTTGGTCCTCGATCGGCAGAAAGCCGGTCGGCACCCGCGCCAACCCCCATGCGGCGACCGCGATGATGGCCAAGGCGATGACCGCCATCAGGCCGCTGCGCTTCACCATCCGGCCGATCAGGCCGGCATAGCCGCGTTCGAGGCGAGCGTAGACGCTGTTGAAGCCGCGATAGAATGCGTTGCGGCGCTCCGGCGGGACCGGCGGGCGCAACCACAATGCCGACTGCGTCGGCTTGAGCGTCAGCGCGTTGATCGCGCTCAACAGCGCGGTGGCCGCGATCACCAGCGCAAACTGCGCGTACATCCGTCCGGTGAGGCCGGGAAGGAAGGCGGCCGGCAGAAACGCCGACATGAGCACCAGCGTGATGCCGATGATCGGTCCCAAGAGCTCCTTCATCGCCTGGATCGCCGCATCGTGGCCGTTCATGCCGCGCTCGACGTTGCGGGAGGCGTTCTCCACCACGACGATGGCGTCGTCGACAACGATGCCGATCGAGAGCACGATGGCGAACAGCGTCGAGAAGTTCACGGTGAAGCCGAGCGCCCACATCGCGGCGAAGGCGCCGATGATCGTCACCGGCACCGTTGTCGCCGGTATCAGCATGGCGCGCCAGTCCTGGAGAAAGATCGAGATGACCAGGAGAACCAGCACGGCGGCTTCAATGAGCGTCTTGTAGACTTCGCGGATCGATTCGTTGACGAATACGGTGGTATCGAACGGCGTCGCGGAGGCGAGGCCTTGCGGAAATACGCGCGCCAGCTCCGCCATCTTGGCTTTGACGGCCTTCTCCACTTGCAGGGCGTTGGCGCCCGGCAGCTGGAAGACGCCGATGCCGGCCGCAGGCTTGCCGTTGAGCGTGAAGATCTGGCTGTAGGTCTGGGCCCCCAGCTCGACCCGACCGACATCGCGCAGGCGCGTCACCTCGCCATTGGCGCCGGTCTTGACGATGACATCTTCGAACTCGCCGACGTCGTTGAGGCGGCCGAGGACATCAATCGTGTACTGGAAATCGACGCTCGGCGGCGCCGGCGGCATTCCCACCTGACCGGCGGCCACCTGCTCGCTCTGCTGCTGCAGCGACTGCACGACTTCCTGGGCATTGAGGCTGCGGGCTTTCAGCTTGTCCGGATCGAGCCAGATGCGCATCGAATATTGGCCGGCGCCGAACACGAGGACGTTGCCGACGCCGGGCAGCCGCGCCAATTCGTCCTTGAGGTTTATCGTGGCGTAGTTGGCGAGATAGAGGCTGTCGTAGCGGCCATCGGGGGAAGTCAAGGTGACGAACAGCAGAACCGCCGTCGAAAGCTTCTGCACCGTAACGCCTTGTGCCTGGACCGCGTCCGGCAGCGACGACAGCGCACTGGCCACGCGGTTCTGCACGAGAATTTGCGCGGTATCGAGATTAGTGCCGATCTTGAAGGTGACCGTGAGCACATAGGTGCCGTCGCTGGCGCTGGTCGATTGCATGTAGAGCATGTTCTCGACGCCGTTGACCTGCTGCTCGATCGGCAGCGCGACGGTGTCGATCAAGGTGCGGGCGCTGGCGCCCGGATACCGCGTCGCCACCTGCACGGTCGGCGGCACCACGTCGGGGTATTGCGCGATCGGCAGATCGTAGAGCGCGACCGCGCCGATCAGGACCATCAGGATGGCGATGACGTTGGCGAGAACCGGGCGCTCGATGAAGAACTTGGAAATCATGACCGGTCAGTTCGCCGCCGCGGCGCGCAGCTCAGGCTCGACCTTGCGCCCGGGGATGGCGCGCATGATGCCGCCGACGACGGCGCGATCCTCCTTGTGGAGGCCGCTTTCGATCACGCGCAGATCGCCGACGAGCTGCCCGGTCTCGACGCGGCGCTGCTCCACCACATTGTCGGCGTTGACGACAAGCACATAGCGGCCGGCCTGGTCGGTCCCGAGCGCGGTATCGGGCACCAGCAAAGCCGGCTCCGATTTGTAGGGAATGCGCACGTGCACGAAATAGCCGGGCAGCAGGCCGCCATTGGCGTTGGGCAGACTGGCGCGCGCGGCAAGCGTGCCGGTCGCCGCATTGATGGTCGGCGCCACGTAGTCGAGCTTGCCGTGATGCGGATAATCGGTTTCGTTCTGCAGCGCCACTTCGACCGGCATGCCGAGCACGTCGGCCTGTGTCTTGCCGGCCGCGGCAAGGTTGCTGCGCACCTCCAGGACGTCGCGCTCGCTGACGGTGAAGTCCACGTAGATCGGATCCTCCTCGACGATGGTCGCAAGCACTGTGGGGGAGCTGGCGCCGACGAGCTGGCCGAGCGAGACCTGGCGCGCCGACACCCGGCCGTCGAACGGCGCCGTCACTTTGGTGTAGCCGAGATTGATCGCCGCCTGCTGGGTGTTCGTCTGCGCCTGCTGCAGATTCGCCCGCGCGCTGTCGCGCGTCGCCTCCGCCTGATCCAGAACTGCCTGCGAGGCGAACTGCTTGCTGGCGAGTTCGGCCTGGCGCTTGTATTCGGCCTCCGCCTGCTTCAGCGTCGCCTGGGAGCCGGCCTCCGCCGCCTGCGCCGCGAGAAGCTTCAGGCGATACGGTTCGGGCTCGATGGTGAACAGCAAGGTGTCCTTCTTCACGAAATCGCCGTCGGTGTAGCTGATCTCCTGAATGAAGCCCTGCACGCGCGCCACCAGATCGACCGAATTGACCGCCGCCGTGTTGCCGGTGGCGTCGAAATAGCTGGTAATGTCCCGCTCGGCGGGGGTCGCGACGGTGACCTTGGGCGGCGGCGGCGCCGCGTACTTATTGCTGTCGCCACAGCCGGCGATAGCGAACGCCGCGACAAGCAGAAGGATTGCGGGGGCTGACGCGGCGGGTTTCATGATCGAGACCTTGCCAGGACATCGGCGCGTGCCGAATTTGCGTTCGTGCGCCGTCGAGCAGGCCCAGTCGGGTTGTGCCACGCCCCGAGCCACACCCCGAGCTGCCGGGCGGATCGTATCAATGCATCGTGACCCATTCAATTGCGGCCGGCGCGACGATCCGCGGAATTCACCACAATCTTCTTTCGTTACTGTGAACAAACGGCGCCAATTCGCCGTCGCGAGGCGCAGCAATGAATAGTGGCGCCGTCCGGGTCGCCAATCCGTAACCATGTCAGGCTATATCCCGTACAGTGCACGACCTCCCTTTGCCGCGCCGGCATGCTAATTTCTCACGTGCGGTGCAGCGCGTGGTCGCTCTCCTGGATGCCTCGTCGGAGAAAACATCATGAAACCAGCCGTGTCCCCTTCCGCGCTGCGCGTGCAGGCTGCGCTCGGTGATGGGCACCTGGTTCTCGAATTTGATCGAAGCGTGCGCACCGCGGCGGAAGCGGCGGCGACCATCGGCTGCACCGTCGCGCAGATCGCGAAATCGATCGTCTTCCGCGCCGTGAACAGCGGTCATCCGGTGCTGGTGATTGCCTCCGGCGCGAACCGCATCGACGAAGATCGCGTGGCGGAGCTTGTGGGAGAACCGATCGCACGCGCCGATGCAAACTTCGTGCGCGAAGCCACCGGATTTGCGATTGGCGGCGTTCCCCCGGTCGCACACAAGAACCCGCCCATCGTGCTGATCGACGATACGTTGTCGGCATTGACTGAAATATGGGCTGCCGCCGGGACGCCTCACGCCGTGGTCAAGCTCACGTTCAATGACCTCGTGGAGCTGACCAAGGGAAAAGTCGCGGCCGTTGCACGCTCGGCCGGTTAGCAACACCCCGCACCGACTGTCGGCGGTCATTGCCCGGACCGATGGGTGAGTACCTCTTGCTGCGGTCAGCCTCGGCGGCCTGCTATCGCGGCGGCGGCGTCCGCAAGACGCGATTCCACAGCACCGTGAAATGGCCTTCGCTGCCGTCAACGGTATAGGTCATCTGGTACAATTCCGGTTTCGCGTTCTGCTTCATGTAGCGCAGGTGGACGCCAAGCTCGACGTTGCTCGGATTCGCTGCGTCGGGAAACCAGTAGTCGGAATAGTCGCCGGCGGCGACGAACTTCTTCGGTACTGCGAGCGATTGCGCGTTCGCCATCGGTTGCAACGGATTGAAGCCGGGCTGGACGGCGAAACTCTGCAACGTCGCGACGATAGTCGCCTGGCTGGCCGAGAGGCCGAAGCTCTGCATCGCCTGGCCGGTCAGCGGGTGGCAGGGGCCTATAGTTGACTCCAGGGAGCCGGCAGCCGAGCTTGCGAACGGGCAGATGCTGAAACCGTCCGGGCCGGCATGCGCGGATACGGTTTGCGACGAGGGCGCCGCTGTCTCCTTGGCCTAAACGCCGCCATTCACGAAGATCAGAGCCGCGACGGCGGCGCTCGCCAACGCCGTAGAAACGCCGATCTCGCGCAGCCGCATGGCCGCCCTCCCAAGCTTGAGGATACCGCCGAACTCGCGCTTCCAGCAAAGGCCCCCTCGTTGTTTGAGCGGCCGTCCGAGGGACCTGATTGGACGGCATTCACACTTGCGTGAGATGTGATCATTCTCACATCGCTGATCGGCCGCCTCCACGATGATGTGCCCACTGCACGGCGAACAATCACTCCACCCAGAGCAGGCAAGGAGACGAACCATGTCCAACTTCGCTCTCGCACGGGCCCTCACCACCGGCGTCACCGTCGCCGCACTCACAACGGGAATCCTTACGGTTTCCGTCACTGCCTATGCGCACGGTACGGGCGGTCAAACGGGCGGCGGCGGCCCGAAGGGGATGGCGACCATGACCACGGGCAAGATGACGACCACCAAGACCATGGATCACAACAACCGGTGGCGGCGGCTCGAATTTGTCGGCCCGGGTTATGCGGGCTCGTCATATGGTTGCGTCTACAAGCGAACGGCCTGGGGTGCGACAAGAGTTTGTGGCGATATCTACTGATCAGCGGCCGCGACAACGCGCGGCTGGCACCGAAGGGCGGGCTCAAGGCGGCCCGCCCTTTGGCTTGAGAGGCACGGACCGGCGCAACCCGATCGGAGACGGGTCGCGTCTTTGGATCGGGCAAACAGCATCGATGCTTTTTATTCGTTTCGCTGCAAGACGAGCGACGCTGATACGTTTCATGGGGGCAATCGGATACCATGGCATGGCGACAGCGGAGGCTTTTCATGGCAGACTGAGGTGCCCGGCATCAGGCTCGTGACGTCATTTCGCAGCACTTCCTGGCGCCAGGTCGGCGGTAAAGATCGGAGGGCCCCATGCTGCCCAAGCTCAAGGCCATTCTCGTTACAGCCCTCGTGAGCGCTGCCGTGGCCGTCGGTCCTGGTGCGGGCGACGCGCTGGCCGGCGACATCAACCAGCGACACGTGATTGTGACGCATCACCGGCCGTCTCCCTGCGCGCCCTACTACTATTCGCGCTGGAACCCGTACTCGATTTACTCGATCTACGACCACCTGAGCGGTGGAAGGCAGTTGTGCTATTTGCCCAGCGAGTGCTGCGACAACAATCACAGGGTTACGAACTAGTAGGCCGCGTACTCGTAAATCCGGCTCACTGTCCGCTTCACTCCCCCAGCAGGCGACATCGGCCCGCTCATTCGATCACCTCGTCGGCGGTAGCGAGCAGCGTCGGCGGAATAGTCAATCCAAGTGCCTTTGCTGTCTTGAGATTTACAGCCGTTTCGTATTTGGTCGGCGCCTGCACCGGCAGGTCGACGGGCTTTGCGCCGCGCAGGATGCGATCGACATAGGCGGCCGCCTTCTGCAGCACGTCGATGTTGTCAATTCCGTAAGACATGAGTGCGCCGGCTGCGACGAAGTAGCGCCAAGGATAGACGGCCGGCAAACGGTAGCGCGCAGCAAGTGAAATGAAGAGATCACGGTGGGCGATGATCGTAGCATCCGGTACTACGAGGAGGCCGCCGTCGGGAACCCTGGCGAACGTTTCGATAGCTCGCTCGACGTCGGCGGTATCGTTGCTGATCTGGCTGGGGATGAGTTCGATCGCAAGTGCGGACGCTGCCGCCTGGGCAAATCGCCAGAAGTAGTCGTAGCCTTTGAATTTTGGATTGGCGACGAACGCGACGCGGGTGAGATGCGGGGCGATCTCCTTGAGCATCGCGAGCCACTTCCCCAAAATGCCGCTCTCGTACTGCATCATGCCGGTGAGATCGCCCCCCGGTCGCGCCAGACTCGTTACGAAGCCTGAGCCAACCGGGTCGGAGACCCCAACAAACACGATTGGAATTGTCCCTGTCTCCTGCTTCAGCGCTGCGGCAGCCGGCGTCGACTTTGAAAGGAACACGTCGGGTTGGAGCGCAGCCAGCTCCTTCGCGAGTGCGGGATATTGCTCTGCGATTCCGGCCGCATAACGAACGTCGATGCGGATGTTGCGGTCCTCCGACCACCCCAGCCGCTTGAGCTGCTGAGTGAGTGCGGATAGATGAGACTTGGCCTCAGCATCGTTCTCAGCATACGGCAACAGCACACCGATCCGCCGCACTCGGTCGGCCTGTTGCGCGCGTCCGCGAACCGGCCAGCAGAGTGCGACGCCAAGACACGTAATGAAGTCCCGCCGCCTCACGGGTTTCCTCCTTAGGCCGACAACCACAACCTACTAATAGCGAAAGAACGCTGCTGGCGAATGTTGTCGCACAGGGTTCATTTTCGACCGACCCGGCCGGATTAGCTGCCGGTCAATATCCATGTGCGCTTCGCTCCGAAAGCGATCGAAATACTGCGCGGCCTCGAAATGACGCGATGGGCCCAACAGCGGACATGACCACTTCCCACCATTTAAGGCCGCAGCTAGGGACCTATCGCACGTTGCACTTCCGCGAGTGCTTGTTCGCACGCATTCTTGTCACCAGCGCTATCGGCGGCGTGCGCACGCAACATGGCTTCTCTGACAGCCGTAACCGTTTCAGCCGACACCTCGCCAAGTTTTTCCTCGGCAGTAGCGATTGATCGCGGTGTCGGTTGAACGTGCGTACTGGCGCCAGCTTGGCGACCGGTCGGGCCGGCAGCCGCCTTCGCTCGCAGCTTGGCGTCGATGCGGGCCTGCATTTCGCCAATATCGCTCGTACAGGGGCCAGCATAGCTCGCCGATACCGAAGCGATCAACGCTATGGCGCCGAATACCAACAATCTCGGAGCAGTCATGATATTCTCCCAACTGGCACACGGGATGAAATTTTAGAATCTTCCGGATGAGCGCTTGGCACCTTGACGTACATCAAAAGCGCCAAAACGGGCGCCCGTATTGGGTGCATACTAGCAAGACCGCTAGTGCTTCGCGTCCTTCTCCGGTTCAAGTTTGAAGGTCAGCTTGTCGATCTTGCCGGTGAACTTGAACGGCACATCGTAGCGATGCTCGATGAGCGCCAGCGGGGTGCGGGTGTCCTGGCCAATGTCGAAGGTTTCGTCCTCCGGGAACGTGATCGGGGTGGTGTGTTCCATGGAATTATTGGCCACTTCCCGACCGTCCACGTACAGCACGCCCGTCCCGCCCTTGCCCAGGCCCGGACCATCGGACCTGAAGTCGAAGATGACGGTGTGCTTGCCGGCGCCCAACTCGGGCCCTTCCCAGATCGTGCGTTTGAGGTCGAGCAGGTTATAGAGAAACACGACCTTGCCCCGGCCGACGCCGAATTCGCCCTTGCTCAGGAACAAGCCGTAGCCGCCGAAGCGCCCGCCGTCGGTGACGATCATGCCTTCAGCACCGCCCGCGGGGATCTCGATCTCGGCGGTAATGGTGTACGACTTGTTCAGGATATTCGGAGCGCCGCTGTTGGGCACGCCGGTCAGTTCTCCCGTGTAGGTGAAGACCGTTCGTCCTGCCGTCAGGTTTGGGCGCGGCGTGTGAAAGCGGGCAAGCGTCGAATTGTCGAGCGGCAGCACGTCGTACTTCTGCGCTTCCGAATAAAAGAGGGCCTGCATCTGTTGGAGCTTTTCCGGCATCTTGCCGGCAAGATCGTTAAACTGGGTGGGGTCTTCCTGGACGTTGTAGAGTTCCCAGTTGTACCCGGTGATGACGTCCGGCGGCGTTGCGGTGCTCGGCTCCCATGGGAGATTCGCCGGGGTCGTGGCCGCTACCCACCCGTCATGATAGATGGCGCGATTGCCGAGCATCTCGAAGTATTGCGTGGTGTGCCGGGTGGGCGCGTTGGCGTTCGCCTTGTCCCATGTGTAGACCATGCTCACGCCTTCGATGGGGTGCTGCTTGATGCCGTTGATCGTATCGGGCGCCGGGATGCCGGTCGCTTCGAGGATCGTCGGCACGATGTCGATCACGTGGTGGAACTGGCGGCGGATGCCGCCGGCGTCGTTGATATGGCCGGGCCAGGACATGGCGGCGCCCTGGGCGGTACCGCCAAAGTGCGACGCCACCTGCTTCACCCACTTGAACGGCGTGTCCATCGCCCACGCCCAGCCTGCCGCGAAGTGCGGGAACGTCCGTTCCGATCCCCAGAACGGGTACCACAGGAACTGGTCCTTGACGGGCACTTGGACGCCATTGAAGTAAGTGAATTCGTTCGGTGTGCCGTGGAGCATTCCTTCCGCGCTGGCGCCGTTGTCGCCGCTGATGTAGATGATCAAGGTGTTGTCGAGTTGGCCGAGGTCTTCGACGGCCTGGATGACCCGGCCGATCTCGTGGTCGGTGTACGCGAGGTACGCCCCGTAGACGTCAGCTTGTCTGGTGAAGAGCTTCTTCTCAACAAAACTGAGTGAATCCCACTCCGGCAGCTCCTTCGACCAAGGAGTGAGCTGGGCGTTCGCCGGCATGATGCCCAGCCGCTTCTGGTTGGCGAAGATGGTCTCGCGCAGCTTGTTCCAGCCCTCGTCGAAGAGGTGCATGTCGCTGATCTTCTTGATCCACTCCGGCGTCGGTTGATGCGGCGCGTGGGTGCCGCCCGGCACGTAGTAGACGAAGAATGGCTTCTCTGGCGCGACGGCCTTGAGTTCCTTGATGTGCCGGATGGCCTCGTCGGCCATGGCCGTGGTCAGGTTCCAGCCTGGATTGCCCTGGAAGGGGTAGATCGCCGTCGTATTGCGGTACAGGTTCGGCGCCCACTGGTTGGTGTCGCCGCCGACGAAGCCATAGAAGTACTCGAAGCCCATACCGTTCGGCCACTGGTCGAAGGGTCCGGCCTGGGTCGCCTGATAGAAGGGCGTGTTGTGATCCTTGCCGAACCACGAGGTCGCGTACCCATTCTCCTTGAGGATGGTGCCAATGGTGCCGTTGGCTCTCAAAATGATCGAGTCGTAGCCGGGAAACCCGGTCGCCGCTTCGCCCACCACCCCGAAGCCGGCCACGTGATGGTTGCGGCCGGTGATGATCGCCGCACGTGTCGGAGAGCAGAGCGACGTGGAGTGAAAATTCGTGTAGCGCACTCCCGCGTTTGCAATGCGATCGAGCGCCGGGGTCGGAACAACACCACCGAAGGTGCCCGGCGCGCCGAAGCCGACGTCGTCCGTCATGATGAGCAACACGTTGGGCGCGCCCTTCGGCGGCACGACGCGCGGCGCCCACCAGGCCTGCAACTCCGAAGCCTTCTCCTTGATCACCCCGCCGAATTTCGGATCGGCCGGCGGAAGTTGCTTTCCGTCGAGCGTCGTCGTGGCACCGGGCGAACCTGGGACACCTGTGACCTGCTGAGCCAGTGCCGAGGCGCAGCCAAGGGCGAGAAAACTCGCGCCCGCGAGCATGCTGCAACTGATTTTCACAACGGAAGCTCCAGTAGAAAAGTGGCCCATACTTGCATTGAGCGAACCCCACTTTGACGCAGATCAAACGTGCGGCTTGGACAAGGTCGAGGCTTTAGCGGCTGAGGCAAATTTCTGGGGCGCAGCGGTGAGCCGTCAGTTGATGCAACTGCGAAAAAGTTCATTCTATCACCACGTTGGCGCGGGTGATGTCCCCTGGCCCCGAAAGTCGCGCGACCGTTCACCGCCGCTCGCGAATGCGCGCTACGCCGTGACTTGAGCGAACCAGAAGGCGCACAGGCCGGCACCGCCGAGCAGCGTGCGCACGGCATGAAGCCTGCCCCACTTCTCGATCAGCGGGCGCGAGCCGGCGCCGCTGTCCGCCATCGCTCCGAGCCGTTTGTTGGTCGGATTGATGGCGAGGACGGTGTAGGGCCAATTCGCAAGCATGAGAACCCCGCCCACGCCCGCCATGAGGCGATGCTCGAAGAAGAACGCCGCCAGGCCCAACAGGCCGGAGACGATGGCCAGGCTCGCCTGCATCTCGAGGCCCTTCGCGTAGCTGAACTTCCATTCTTTGAGCAACGAGGCGTCGTCAAGCGTCAGTCGCGCCGGCTGTTCGGACCAGTTGATGTAGGCCGCAGCCCCGGTGAAGGCGGCGGCAGTCGCCAGTGCCAGAGACGTGATGATCATGGTTGATCTCCGGATTTCTCGGCCCTCTCAAGGCGAGCACGCAACTTCCGCAGAACGTTCGAGGCCGCCTGCAGCGAACCGGTGTCGATGCCCGCGGCAAGCCTGGTTGCCCAGGGTTTCTGCAGCCGCATGGCCGACCGATAGAGCGCGTTACCCTTGGCCGTGAGCGCCACGAGCTTCGCGCGCTGGTGATGCGGGTTGGGGCGGAATACGATCAGCCCTTCCTCGGCCAAGGCATCGACGGTCCGCTGCACCGACTGCCGCGTCAGTCCCATGGCATCGGCAATGCGGACAACGGGAGCAGGTCCCGCCTGCAGCGCGACGGCGCCCAACACCTGCCAGCGCGCGCTGGTCAGGCCGATCCTGGCGACCAGCGCGTCGCCGGACGGCGATGATGCGGCCATTGAGGCGGAAAACTTCCAGCACCAGATCGGTAAGCTCGGATTGCCGCGAACCATTCATGACATCATGCTGTCATATCGACAGCTAGCTGTCAATATGGCGTGCGCCAGCGGTGGCGAATGACCGATCGAAGAGGCGATGGTCGGGTGGCGCGCATAGGCGTGAGCGCGCGAGCCGCGCAACGAATCGGCAAGGGAAGAACAGTTCCGCTCCCTCTCCGCGCGTGCGCGGAGAGGGTCGGGGTGAGGGGGCATTTCCGCCAGGCTCAGAATCGCGGCAGCCGTCACCCGGATTGCTTCGCAATCCGACCTCTCCCCGCACGGCGGAGGGGGAGATATCCTTGAAAGTAGGCCACCTGGGCGTGCTATCGGTCATTTCGCCCGAAGCGAAGCCCAAATTAGCTGGCTTGCCGAGGTGTAACTAACCTTATATTTTTTATCGATTGGAGCTGCCCAGGCGGGTGACCCGAGAACACCGCACGGGGCGAACGGGCAGCCAGCGTGCCGTCGGCGGCGCTCTCCAGACCGAGAGTTTGTGTAGTTAAAAGCGATGCTTCGAAAGCGTCTGACAACAGACTTTGATGGCCGAGCGGGAAACGCCCACAGAACGTTCCGACAGGCGCAACTGACGGGAGCGAGTTCGTCGCGGCTATAAATCGGGGTGATTCGGCTCAGAGACGGGCATTCGGGAGGCGGCTGCGGGAACATTTTCGGAGGAGCACATTCCTGATGGTCATCCCGGACGCGAACCGGTGGCGACGCGGCGCGTGCTCGAAGCAGTCCAGACGATTCTCAACACTGGCGCGCAGTGGCGCATGCTGCCGCAAAGCTCTCGGAGCGGCAAGACCGTGCACGTCGGTTTCAGTCTTGGTGCGACGGCTGGAGTATCGCGCCGGAAGGCCCGACGGATGTCGCCAGTGGACACGCGGACAAAGGGCTGTGGGCGAAGAACGAGAGCTCATCGACGCGTCCTTTTGCGACGGCCAACGGCGGAGCCGCGGAGATCGGGCGAACCAAGCGTGGCAAACGGCAGAGGCTGCAGGTGCCGCGCAAGCGGACCGAGCAAGCGCATAGCCGCTGCGGCGAGACGCACGCCCGCAAGTCACCATGAAGTGGGCCGGACCAAGTTTGGTGTTACGACTTTTACGTGATTCGAAGCCATAGCGCCGAGACGGTCAGGCGATCGCGCTAAGATGCCTGACCGTCGACGACGAGTTCACGCAAAGACGGCTTGGCGATCGATGGTCGACGGCCGCATCCGATCCGACCGCGTCGTCGAAGCGCTGCCACGCAAGATGAGACGCGCGGCGTCCCGAGGTTTCTGGTATGCGACAACGGCGCCCGAGTTGGTGTCTGAACGCTTGCTGTCGCCTGGATCGTCACGCAAGGCATCGGCACGGCATTGATCGAACCCGGCAAGCCTTGGCAGAGTGTCGTCGCGGAGAGCTTCAACGGCAAGTTCGCGCGACCGAGTGTCTGAGCCTCGAATCTTCGTCGCCGAGGCGAAGGTTCTGATCGAAGAGGTGCACACTTCAACGAAGCGATCGCTTCGTAACTGGCTGTCTCGACGAACAGACTTTGATGGCCGGGACAGCGGCGAGCAACGGCCGGCCACGGTATACGGTTCCGCACCGGCGTGCCAACGTCCCCGCGGGGACAAATGCAGCGAGCAAGGGAGGCCGTCTCAAGCTAACGGTGGTCCGAAGAACCTGGGCAGCGGGACGCAAGTGTCAGGAACATTTATTCACTTCGATCCAACGCTGCCACAACTCACCGTCGATCTCTCTGCGTACGGCTTTGCAACAGGCGACGTTGTTGCGGTTACAGCTGTTGGCGCGTTTGTTGCCAGCGTAGGCAATCCGCCCTTTGATACGGATACATGGCCTCCCAACTTTGATACCAACTACAATAATCTTGAATATGTTAAGCCTACCTTCACAGTCGCTTATTTGTTGAACAATGGCACTAACCTAACGATTGTGAATACCGATAGCCCAATAAACGACAACGCGGATCCGAATGGAGACTATGGGATCACCGTAGAAAAAATCGCCTCCTTGTATGCAAATGGGCAGACAATAGATTTCAATAGCCTCTCTACCACTCAAAAGCTTGCTGCAATAGCGCTTATCCAAGCTAACGACCCGAATTACACTATTTATAATGCGTCCGGAAGTAATCTAACAGTCGTTTTGCCCAGCCAAAGCAGCTCCAATGAGTTTCTTGGCTTCACTGGCGGCCTACCGAGCATTTTTCTTAATTGGGACCAGACAAAAACGTTTCAAATCGGCTCCAGCGCGGACACCAGCGCTACCGTCGATACTGTCAGCGGCACTGATGGAAACTACAACGTCGCAATTGTCGGCGCCGCCACAACGACCATAGAAATAAACGGCAATGGCAGCAACACCGTCACCGCCGGTGCGGGTGCTGATACCATTAAGATCAACGGAAACAACAACAATACAATTAGTACTGGAGCGGGCACCGTCACTATCTCCGTAACCGGCACCGGCAGTAGCACAGTCTACGGTAATATCACAGGCGCGGTGTCGGTTTCTGGGGGCGAAACGCTCAACGTTTCCGGAAACTTGAATGGCTCGGCGTCGATAGGCGGGAACTCAATTTTACAACTCGGCGGCTCCGCGAGTGGCATATTAGTCAACAAGACCGCCACGCTGGAAATCGAAAACGGCGAAATCTCGAATAACACTGTAGTCCACAGCGGCGGCCTGGAAATTGTTAGTTCTGGCGGCACCGACCTTGGCGCCTCTGACGGCGGCAATCTTCAGGTCTATTCGGGTGGCATGGCGTCGGGCGCCGAAGTCACGAACGGCGCGTTGTTGTTTGTGGGTTTGTCCGGCTTCGGTCCCGGGGGGATTGTCAGCGAAACGACGATCGACAGCAGCGGGCTTGAGATAGTCAACTCCGGCGGCACCGACCTGGGCGCCTCTGACGGCGGCAATCTTCAGGTCTATTCGGGTGGCATGGCGTCGGGCGCCGAGGTCACGAACGGCGCCCGTTGTTTGTGGGTTTGTCCGGCTTCGGTCCCGGAGGGGTCGTCAGCGAAACGACAATCGACAGTGGCGGGTTTGAGTTCGTCCATTCGGGCGGGACGGACTTCGGCGCATCTGTAGACGGCACGCTACAGGTTTTCGCCGGCGCACTTGCATCGGGAGCCGAGATCAATAGCAGTGGTTTGCTGCTGGTGGGCGTGCCTAGCTTCGGTGCTGGAGGAGTGGTCAGCGGGACTTTGATCGATAGTAGTGGATTTGAGTTCATCAATTCTGGTGGCACGGATTTTGGCGCACATATCATCGGCACACTACGATTCCTTTCTCACGGAACTGTTTCGGGTGCAGATGTCAGCGACGCTGGACTACTGCTGGGCGCGGGCGGGCTTGTCAGCAGTGCGACCATTGAAAGCGGCGGCTTGGAGATCATCAATTCCGGCGGTACTGACGTAGGAGCGTCCGTCAGCGGCACACTTAGGGTATTTTCCAGCGGGCTTGCTTCGGGTGTGGAGGTGCACAGCGGCGGCTTGCTGCGGGTCGGCGCGCTTGGGTTTGGCGCCGGTGGACTGGTAAGCGGCACGACGATTGATAGCGGTGGGCTTGAGCTCGTCAATTCGGGCGGCACAGATTTCAGTGCGACTATCAGCGCTAGCGCGGCGCTTGTTGTTTTTTCCCGCGGCACGGCCCTCGATACGACGATCTCCGGCGGCACGTTGGTGGTTTCGAGCGGCGGTTCTCTAGGGGGAAAGGTCACCTTCGCAGGTTCCGGCGGCACTTTGTTGATCGGCGGCACCGCCATGCCGGCGGCTGTGATCAGCGGGTTTGTATCGGGGGATGCGATCGATCTTCCAAACATTCCGTACGATAGCAAATCCGGCTTTGCTGCGCTGGTCTCCGGTTCGAACAAACAAGCGGTTCTTAAGATAGTTGAGAACAAAAAGACCTACTCGATCAATCTCAACGTAGTTCAGTCATCCAACAACATGAAAGGTCAATCCTTTCAACTTAGCTCGGACAGCAGCGGTCAGGGAACAGAAATCCAGTTAATGTCCGGAGGCACGGCTGGCTTTGATGCCGGAGACTACCCAGGCGACAAGGTAATGTCGGCGCTTTGGAAAAATACAAATCTATCTTGGACCCTGTACTACCTATATCCGGCGCCTAGTCGCAGTTCCAGGCACGCGCAGTGGATGGGTCACCGTCAAGCACTGGTGAATGACGGCTGGCAAGTGGTCCCGATCTATGTCGGCCAACAAGACCCGTTAGACCCAGATCCAGCCCAGAAGAACCCATCCGGAGCGCGGGGCGTTGCTGATGCAATGAGCGCTCTTGCAGAACTGGGGCCGGTGTCGAGTGCAACTCCTTTGGGGCAGGGGTTTGCGCCGGGAACGACGGTTTATCTTGACGTTGAAGCCACCGATAAATACGGCACCTTGGGCCAAAACGAGTTGAACTATATTTCAAGCTGGTGTTCGACAGTAAACTCACATGGTTACCACGCAGGTGTCTATTGCGCGTTTAATCAGGCTCTTAGAATACAAGCTAAGGTTCCAGTGGGAACTCCGTTTTACGTAATTCATACTGGGAAAATGACGGTACCAAACGGCGGAGTTGTCTTTCCGACACCGCCTCCCAGCAATTCTGATTACCTATTCACGACAATTGGCAATACCAAATAGCTTACAGTGACTCGCCAACAACGCCACTGACTTCAATGGATTTGGATTCTGTCGCGCGGCGACCAGAACCATCACTGATGTGACGCCAGGGCAAACAGTTGCCAGTACCACTGTGTCTAGTGGCAACACCTTGAACGTTTCTGCCGGTGGGACAGCGCTTGTGGCGGTTATCGAGAATGGCGGTATCGAGACGGTATTCGGCTCGGACGTCGCGGCGCAGATTAATGACGGAGGCTACCAGTATGTTTGGGGCACCGCGACAGGTGCGATAGCGTTCGATCCAGGGGTACAAGTTGTTGCGCCTGGCGGCGCGGCGATTAGCACGACACTCAGCGGCGGCGAGCAGGACGTGTTCGGTTATGCCAGCGGCACCACCGTGTCCGCGGGCTTGCTAGTGGTTGAGCCCGGCGGCACAGCCAACAACGCAATTCTCAGCGGCGGGACGGAGTTTATCAGCCTCCTCGGCGAAGATGACGGCGCCCAAATATTGGGCGGCGAGCAGGATGTGTTCGGCTATGCCAGCGGCGCGACAATCTTTGCCGGATCACAGGTAGTGGAAGCCGGTGGCAGAGCAAGCGGCACTATCGTTTCCAGCGGCGGCACACTCGCATTGTTGAGCGGCGGCACCGCGATAAATTTCCTCATCGGCTCGGGCGGCATCCTCGAAGTGGGTTCAGGTAAAATACTGTCCGGCTTTGCGGTCAGCAGCGGCGCGACGCTCGACGTGTTGTCGGCAGGCTCGGTGAAGTCGACGACCATTCTCGGCGGCGGAAACGAAATCCTCGGCACGCATGCCGTCGACAGCGCCGCAAGGATCAATGGCGGCACGCTGTCAGTAGGCTCGGGTGGCCGGACCGTCGGCGCCAGCGCGGCGAACGGCGGCAGCGAGGTCGTGAGCAGCGGCGGCACGGCCATCAACACTATCATATCGGGCGGCGGCATGCTCCGCATCGCCACAGGTGGCTTTGCCAGTTCGACGCGGGTTCTGAGCGGCGGCACCGAGGTCGTCGGCACCAGTGCGATGGACAAGGGCGCGCAAATATCAGCGGGCTATCAAGACGTATATGGCTTTGCCGGCAGCACGACTATCCGATCCGGGGGTACGGAAGTCGTGGAGCCGGGCGGCACCGCGAGTGCCTCCACCGTTAGCAGCGGCGGCGTTGTTCAGCTTATCGGCAGCAGCACGATTGCCGGGCTGACTCTCCTCTCTGGCGCTGCCCTGGTAGTGGGTTCCGGTTACACGCTGAGTAATCTTACAGTGAAAAAAGGAGTGACAGTGGAAGTCCTCTCCGGTGGCACCGCCCTCGGCCTGCGGGTCGCCGCGGGCGGAACGGAAATCGTTGCCGACGGCGGCTTCGACAGCGGCGCCACGATCAGCTCCGGTGGGGTTCTCGAAGCCATCGGCAGTGCGGTTCTCAGCGGCGACACCTTCAGCAAGGGCGCCGTCTTCGAGTTCGGTTCAGGCTACGTCCGTCCGATTGACGCACATGCCACCCAGTTCGTCGTCCTGTCCGGCGAATTCGCCAGCGGCGGTGCGGTTCGGTCCGGCATCGCGGTCACGGTCCGAGCCGGCGGCGTGGCCAGTGGGGTGACTGTGAGCAAAGGCGGCGCTCTAACTGTCTCTTCCGGCGGCATAGCCAGCGGATCGACAATCTTGAGCGGTGGCACGGAACTCATCGCCTCCGGCGGCACCGATCTCGGCGTGACGTCGGTTGCATCAGGCGGGCTGCTGGAAACCTTGATCGGCGGCACGGCTATACTGAGCGGTACCGTGGCCAATTCCGGCACGCTGTTCGCCAGCGGCGCTCGCAGCCTCATCGATATCGTTGGCGGGGCGACCGTCACTGGCGGCGGCATCGCCAAGATCGCCAATGGCATCCTCAATATCGAGGGCCCGGCGACAATCAGAACGTCGTATTCCAGTCCGCCGGCACCGGCACGCTGGAAATCTCCGATGCGCTGGGCAACACATCCGCCTTCGGCGGCACGGTGTCCGGCTTCGGCCAGAACGTCCACCAGTTCATCAATCTCACTAGCGTCCACTTCGTTTCTGGCGTGGTGAGCGCAAGGTATAGTTCCAGCACCGCGAACAGCGGTGTGCTCACAGTAACCAGTGGCGGCTCGGCGAACGTGGTGGCGGTGATCGATTTCAGCGGTCATTATGTGACCTCGAATTTTCACATTACTTCCGGCAGCAGCGGCACGGTGGAGATTTTCGATCCGCCGGTGGGCGTGCAACAAACAACCTTCGGCTCTCATCAAACGCTTGGTTACATAGAAAAAATTGCCGAAACCGCCATCGGCGACATCTTGGCCGGCAAGTTTGCGCTGCTCTGCAATTACATGGCATCGGAATTTACCAACACGGTCGGTGGCCATGCCGGCACGTTGCCCACGGAGCCGCAGCAAATGGAGCAACCGGTCCTGACTCACCCGCATGCACGATGAGCGACTATACCCACCGCGCGGCGGGGAGAGGTAGAGCAGCGCGAGCGGCGCGGAGAGGTACAGCGGCGCCAGAGCGTGCCGGCGCGGCCGCCGCGCTTGCCGGCAGCGATTGGTTTCTTCTTTACCTTAACGCAATGTCGCCACGGCGTTAGCGATGCGCGCTTAGCCAATCTCCAGTATCACGCTCCACGGGTCTCCATCCTTATCAGTGCATGTTGTGACACGGGCGACGACATTGACGGCGTTTCGGGATGCGGCTCCGGCCGCGGACGTGGTGCTGCCGGCGGCGGCGGCGCGCCGCGAGGCCGGGCGCCACGCGCCGCACGATCTCAACCTCCGCATTCACGGCGATCTGGCAAATGTCGAGGCCGAGTGGCGGCGCTTCGAGGCGGTCGCCGATTGCACGGTGTTCCAGACCTTCGACTGGCTCGCGGCCTGGCATCGGCATATCGGGCTTCGCGCCCGGGTCCAGCCGGCGGTCGCCATCGGCCGCTTCGCGAACGGCGATACCGCCTTCATGGTGCCGCTCTGCGTCACGCCGCGTGGCCCGGCGCGGCGGCTGTGCTGGCTCGGCCAGGAGCTCTGCGACTACAACGCGCCGCTCCTCGCCCGCGACTTCTCCGAGCGGGTGACCGCCGAGCGCTTCCTCGAGATCTGGCGCGAGCTGCGGCTGCGGCTGCAGCAGGATCCGCTCTTCCGCCACGACTGGATCGATCTGGAAAAGATGCCGCAGACGCTCGGCGCCCAGCGCAATCCGTTCACCTATCTCGACGTTTCGCCCAACGCCAGCGGCGCGCATCTCACGCAGCTCGGCGGCGACTGGGAAGAGTTTTATACCGCGAAGCGCTCGTCGGCGACGCGCCGGCGCGACCGCGCCAAGCGCCGGCACATGTCCGAACACGGCGACGTCCAGTTCGCGACGGCCGCGGAAGCGGCCGACGCCCGGCGCACGCTCGAGATTCTGATGGAGCAGAAAAGCCGGGCGCTCGTGCGCAAGGGAGTCGCCGACATGTTCGCGCGTCCCGGCTGGCGCGAGTTCTTTCTCGATCTGGCGACCAATCCGCAGACGCGGCAGCTCGTTCATGTCGCGCGCCTGCAGGTCGGCGCCGATGCGGTGGCGGCCAATTTCGGCGTCGTGTTCGGCGGCTGCTACTATCACGTGTTGGCGAGCTATTGCGAAGACAGCCGCGCCGCCCACTTCGGGCCGGGCGCGCTGCATCTGCGCGAGCTTCTCAAATACGCGATCGAGCGCGGCCTGCAGCGCTTCGACTTCACCATCGGCGACGAGCGCTACAAGCTGGAATGGTGCGACAGCAGCCTGAAACTGTACGACCATGCCGCCGCCGCGACCTGGCGGGGCTGGCCGGCCGCGCGCGCCGCGGCCGCGCGGCGCCGCCTCAAGCGCCTGATCAAGCAGACGCCCTGGGTGTGGAACGCGGTCTCCGCCGCCCGCACTGCGCTCGGCTCATTCTCGCGCCCGGCCCGGCCGTGAACCGGGCGGCATCCGGCCGCCGTCGCGAACACCCGCCGGGCGCTCGCCAGTGGAGCGGATTTGACATTCGCTGCCCGCCGAGCCGCTAGCGCGTGAAGGGAACGTCAAATCCAAAGCTCCACTGAGACTGATATTTGCCAGTGGTCCGTGCTCCCGTGACCGGCAGGGCCGGATGAATACCGCGCGCTGACCGGTGTATGCTCGACCCGATTGTCGAACACGAGGGTCCGATGACCGGGAATTCCCGTTGGCCGGAACTGCCGCTTTCGGCGTGGAGCGAGACCTGCGAGACGCTCCACCGCTTTACGCAGATCGCGGGCAAGACGCGCCTCGCCACGACGCCGCTGGTCAATCACTGGTGGAACGTCACCTTCCAGGTGAATTCGCGCGGGCTCGCCGCCCCGGCGAATATTTGCGCCGCGGGCACGTTCGATATCGTTTTCGATTTCGTCGATCACCGGCTTGGCATCGCCACCAGCGACGGCCGCACCGAGAGCTTCCCGCTGCGGCCGATGGCGGTCGCCGATTTCTACGCCGAATTCATGGACCGGCTGCGCCGCCTCGGCATCGACGTGCATATCTGGACGATGCCGAGCGAGATCGCGAATGCGGTCCCGTTCGAGCAGGATCGCACGCACGCGCAGTACGATCGGGAATATGCCGCGCGCTTCCAGCAGGTGCTGGTGCAGGCGGCGCGGGTGCTGAATGAATTTCGCGCCCGCTTCATCAGCAAGGTCAGTCCGGTGCACTTTTTCTGGGGCAGCTTCGATCTCGCGGTCACGCGCTTTTCCGGCCGCACCGCGCCGCCGCCCACGGGCGTCACGCCCAACGTCGCCAGCTGGGTGATGGCGGAAGCCTATTCGCACGAGGTCTCGAGCTGCGGCTTCTGGCCGGGGAACGGCGGCTACGGCCGCGCCGCGTTCTACGTCTACGCCTATCCGGAGCCGGCGGGCTACGGCGACGCGCCGCTGCGCACGCCGGGGGCCTTCTACGACAAGAACGTCGGCCAGTTCATCCTGCCGTACGACGCGGTACGCGCGGCGCGCGACCCCGATGCGCTGCTGCTCGGCTTCCTGCAGGAAACCTACGCCGCCGCCGCCGATCTCGCGAAATGGGACCGCAAGGCGCTCGAACGCAGCGGCTGAAAAATCGGCGTGAACGAGCGGCGCCGCCGGCGGCCGCTTCCGCGGTGGCGGACGCGCCGCTATGCTTCGCACCGCGGAGGAGGCTCAACCGGACATGCGCATCAGGATTCGCCTGGCGATCTCCGGTCTCGTTCTCGCATCGATCATCGTCAGCGCCGTCGGTGTCCACGTATTGTGGTGGCGGACCGCCGAAACCAACAGCCAAACGCTTGCGGCGACGATCAACGAGCAGATCGTCGCCGCTGTGGGGAAGGAACTCGAGACCATCACCACCCAGGCGCGCGCGGCGCATACCGCCATACGCACCCTGTTCGTGCAAAACGTCCTCGGCACGCGCGAGGCCGACAAGCGCGAATTCGTCTTTCTCTCGCAGCTGCAGTCGCAACCGGGCATCTCCTGGGTGGCGTTCGGCTGGCCGAACGGCGACTTCTTCGCCGCGCACAAGCTCGGCGATCTGGGCCTGGAGATGATGGAGATCGCGCCGGTCGACGGCGTGGTGAAGCGGCGCGTCGACACCTACCAGGTGGTCGTCGGCGACATCCAGTTCGAGAAGCGCGGCTTCGAAGGCACGGATTTCGTCGTCACCGATCAGGAATGGTACAAGAAAGGCATCGCGAGCGACGAGCCGAGCTGGTTCGAGGTCACCGCGCACCCTGTCGGCCTGCGTCCTTCGATCGCCTTTGTCGGCCCTATCGATGTCTACCAGAAACGCCAGGGCGTCCTTGCCGTCATCATCGAAAACACGCGGCTCGCGCAGTTTTTGTCGCAGCTTTCGGTCGGCAAGACCGGCGCTGCGTTCATCCTCGGCCGCGGCGGAAGCACGGTCGCCGCGCCCGATCCCGACGCCGACGAGACCAACATGCAGCGCTCGGATCAGCCGCTGCTGCCGGTCGCGCAGGGCGCCTTCAAGGCGGCCGGCAGCGCCGACGAAAGCGACAAGAAGACCGCTCGCCACGTGAGGTTCGTCGCCGGCGCCGAGGCCTATGCGGTCACCCTGACCCCGCTGGCCTTTCCCGGCTGGACGCTCGCCACCGTCATTCCGGAGGCGGAGTTTCTCGGCCCGATCGAAACGACGATACGGCGTCTGCTCGTCGGGCTCGCGATTCTTATCCTCGCGGCTGGCGCGCTTTCCGCGTGGCTGGCGCGACGGATTATCGCCGCACCGCTGATCGCAGTGACCGACGAGCTCAAGCACGTCGAGCGCTTCGAGCTCGATCAGGTGCGGCGCCGGCCCTCGCGCATCGCCGAGCTGGAAAACCTGTCGAACGCCATCGCCGATATGGCGGGCGGGCTGGCGGCGTTTCGCAAATACATCCCCGCGGACCTGGTGAAGACGCTGCTGAGCGAGGGCGTCGAGCCGCGCCCCGGCGGCACAATCCGCACCGTAACGATCCTGTTCGCGGATATCGCCGGCTTCACCGGGCTCTCCGAACGGCTCGGCGACCAGATCGTGCCGCTGCTGTCGGGCTATCTCGATCTGATGTCGCGCGAGGTGAGCGGCCACGCCGGCACCATCGACAAATTCATCGGCGACGCGGTGATGGCGTTCTGGGGCGCGCCGGCGGCAAACGCCGATCACGCCGTCGATGCCTGCCGCGCCGCGCTCGCCTCACAGCAGGCGCTGCGCCAATCGGGACTGTCCGACGACGCCGGCCGGCCGCTCAAGGTGCGCATCGGCATCAATTCCGGCGCGGTGCTGGTCGGCAATATCGGCTCGGAGTTCCGCCTGAACTACACCGTGATCGGCGACGCCGTGAACGTGGCGAGCCGCCTCGAAGGCGCCAACAAGGAGTACGGCACCGACATCATCATCGGCGAGGAAACGCGCCGCCTCGCCGGCGACCGCATCGAGGTGCGCGAGCTCGACCGGCTCACGGTCTATGGGCGCGAGGGCGGGCTGGCGATCTACGAATTGCTCGGTATCGCCGAAGGCGCAGCCAACCCGCCGGTCTGGGCTGCACTCTACGAGCGCGGCCTCGCCGCCTACCGCGCGCGCGACTTCGCCGGGGCGACGAATTTGTTCCAGCAGGTCCTGGCCGCGCGGCCGGCGGATGAGCCCGCGCGCATCCTGCTCGCCCGCTGCCGCGAGTTTCTCCACTCGCCTCCCGGAAAAGACTGGGAAGCGGCGAACGCGATGAAGGTGAAATAGTCACGGCGTGTTGATTGGGGTGAGCCATCCGTCACCGGCACGTGATTCGGCTCCGCTGTGCTTTCAACCCGATTTGCCGAGAAAGGCTTTAACCAATTGTGCTATGCAGGCCGCCTGCAGCCGGATGTTCCGGCCCGCCGCGGCCGCTTCGGCGCTTGGGCGCCCTGCCCGCTCAGGGTTTGGAAAGGATCGCCTCATGAACCCGAAAAGCAACATTGCCAATGCCACTATCGCCGGCTCCTTCGTCGCCGCCCTCGCCATGATCGCGGCGCCGGCATTCGCCGCCCCGAAACCACCGCAGGCCACGATGGACAAGTGCTTCGGCATCGCCCTGAAGGGTGAGAACGACTGCGCCGCGGGCGCGGGCACCACCTGCGCCGGCACTTCGAGCGCCGATTACCAGGGCAATGCCTGGAAGTACGTCCCGAAGGGAACGTGCGCGAACATAAAGACTCCGAACGGCACGGGCTCGCTGGAGCCGACCAAGTCCTGACTGGCCAGCGCGGCGCACGCGCCGTACGCGGCACTACCGTTCACTCCCTGGCGAATAGGGGAGCCGCATGTCGATCACGTCCCGTCTCCCGGCGCGCGCCGGCGTCGGTTTCAAGCCGGCGCATTTTCGCGACATCCTCGCAACGCTGCAGCCGCTCGGCTTCTTCGAGGTGCACGCTGAAAATTATATGGGCGCCGGCGGGCCGCCGCATGCGCAGCTCGGCGCGTTGCGCGAACGCTATGCGCTGTCGATTCACGGCGTCGGCCTGTCGATCGGCTCGACCGCGCCGCTCGATCGCGAGCATCTCGCGCGGCTCAAGATCCTCTGCGCGCGGTACGAGCCGGAGAGCTTCTCCGAGCATCTCGCCTGGTCGTCGCACGGCGGCGTCTATTTCAACGATCTTCTGCCGCTGCCATATATGCCCGAGACTTTGGCGCGGGTCGCCGAGCACATCGACGCGGTGCAGACGGCGCTCGGCCGCATGATGCTGCTGGAAAATCCGTCCACCTATGTGCGGCTCGCCGAAAGCGCGATCCCCGAGGTCGACTTCCTCGCCGAGCTCGCGCGGCGGACCGGCTGCGGATTGTTGCTCGACGTCAACAACGTGTTCGTCTCGGCCAAGAACAACGGCACCGATCCTCGGTCCTATCTGGACGCGTTCCCTCTCGACCGGGTGAAGGAAATCCATCTCGGCGGCCATGACCGCGAAACCGACGATGCCGACGGCGCGCTTCTCATCGACGCGCACGGATCGCCGGTCGCTGACGAGGTCTGGGCGCTCTACGCCGATGTCATCGCCCATACCGGGCCGATCGCGACTCTCCTCGAGTGGGACAACGACATTCCCGACTGGCCGACGCTCCTCGCGCAGGCGGTCGCGGCGGACGATATTCTTGCGCGCGCCGCGCGCGCGTCGGCGGCGGCGTAGGACCGGCCGTGGCGGCGGCGTTCGAAGCCTCGTTCGCCCGCGCGCTGCTCGACGCCGCGGCGCCCATTCCCGATGCCGTCGCCGCGGCGGATGCGCCAACGGCAACGCGGCGCTTTGCCGTCTACCGCAACAACGTCGTGGCCGGCCTGGCGAACACGCTCAGGAGCCGCTTTCCCGCGACCGAGAAGATCGTCGGCAAAGAGTTTTTCGCGGCGATGGCACGCGCCTTCGTGACAGAGAAGCCGCCGCGCACGCCGCTGCTGGCGGGCTACGGCGACGAATTTCCTTCCTTCATTGCCGGTTTCGCGCCGGCCCGCGAGCTTCCCTATCTTGCCGATGTCGCAGAACTCGAGGCGGCGCGCACGCGTGCCTATCACGCTGAAGACGCCGTGCCGGTCGACGCGGGTGCCTTCGCGGCGCTCGACCCTGGCGCCGCCGGCGGGCTCCGCATCGCGCTGCACCCTTCCACCGAAATCATCCGCTCGCCCCATCCCATCGTCACCATCTGGGCGATGAATTCAGGCGAACAACCGCTCGCCGCGATCGAGGACTGGCGCGGCGAGGATGCGCTGGTCATCCGCCCGCATCTCGATGTCGAGGTGCGCTTGCTGCTGCGCGGCGGCGCCGCGTTCCTGCTCGCGCTCGCCACCGGGCGGACGCTCGCCGACGCGGCCGAGACCGCACGCGCCGATCATTCAGAGTTCGACCTCGCCGGGAATTTGGCCGGACTTATCGGCTGGGGCGTCGCCGGCAAGGTGATCCTGCCAGCGCCGCGGGAAACGGACTAGCCGCGCCGTTGTTCGCCCAGAGCGTGCCTGTGACAAGCCGACACCTGCCGTTACAATCCCCGCATGCGCCTGGCCTTGCGGCTCCATCCGAACTCGCTTTCCTTCGCGGCGACCCAGCTGGAAGTGGAAGTCTCGCGCCCGCGCAACAGCACCCTGCTGTTGTCCTACGCCGTGACCGGCAGGATGCGTGACCTGCAGCTGCCGCCGGTCGTGGCGACGACGCGGGCCGACGAGCTGTGGCGGCACACCTGCTTCGAGGCCTTCCTGCGCACGCTGCCGGGCGCCGCGTACTACGAATTCAACTTTGCGCCGTCGACGCAATGGGCGGCCTATCGCTTCAGCAGCTACCGCAGCCGGATACGCGCGGCGAGCGCGCTGCGCACACCTCTGATCGAGGTGCAATCGAGCCCCGACCGCTTCGCATTGGAGGCCGCGCTGGAGCTCGACGAGCTGTCGAACCTGCCGCCCAATGCCATCTTGCGCCTCGGCCTCGCGGCGGTGATCGAGGAGACGAGCGGGCACAAATCCTACTGGGCGCTGGCGCATCCGCCGGGCAAGCCGGACTTCCATCATTCCGATGGCTTCGCCTATCAACTTCCCCCGGTCTAGCACGATGCCTGCGCGGCCTGATGCACAAGCGCGGGACACGCGTCCCCTCCCCACCCTCCCCCACAAAGGGGGAGGGAGCACAGAAAGCTTGGTCCGCTGAATTCGTGTCGCTGAACTCTGGCTTGGCTAGATGATGAAATTCGGCATCGATCGGTTGATTGGCGAACCCGCGCTGCGCGCGCCGCTCGCTGGCCGGCGCGTTGCTCTGCTGGCGCATCCGGCTTCGGTGACAGCAGACCTGACGCATTCGCTCGATGCCCTTGCCGCCTGCGGCGACATCAAGCTTGCCGCCGCCTTCGGTCCGCAGCACGGGCTACGCGGCGACAAGCAGGACAACATGATCGAGTTCGCCCGACTTTCACGATCCGGTGCACGGCATCCCGGTCTTCAGCTTGTACGGCGAAGTGCGCAAGCCGACTGATGCAATGATGGGCGCCTTCGACGTCATCTTTGTCGATCTGCAGGATCTCGGTTGCCGCATCTATACGTTCGTCACGACGCTGCGTTACGTGCTCGAAGCGGCGGCACAACGTCGGAAAGCGGTGTGGGTGCTGGACCGGCCCAATCCGGTCGGCCGGCCGGTCGAAGGGCTGGCGCTGCGCGAAGGCTGGGAGAGCTTTGTCGGCGCCGGGCCGCTGCCGATGCGCCATGGGCTCACCCTCGGCGAGCTGGGTTCGTGGTTCGTCAAAAAACTCAAGCTCGATGTGGAGTACCGCGTCATCGAGATGCAGGGCTGGCAGCCCGACGCCGCTCCGGGCTTCGGCTGGCCGCTCGGCGAGCGCGCCTGGGTCAATCCCAGTCCCAACGCTCCGAATCTGTTCATGGCGCGCGCCTATGCCGGCACGGTGATGGTCGAGGGCACGACGCTCTCGGAAGGGCGCGGCACCACGCGGCCGCTCGAACTGTTCGGCGCGCCCGACATCGACGCGCGCGCGGTGATCAAGGAAATGCACGCGCTCGCGCCGCACTGGCTCCGCGGCTGCCGCCTGCGCGACTGCTGGTTCGAGCCGACATTCCACAAGCACGCCGGCAAGCTCAACAGCGGCGTGCAGATCCACACCGAGGGTCCCGACTACGGCCACGCGGCGTTCAAGCCCTGGCGCGTCCAGGCGCTAGCCTTCAAGGCGATCCGCCGCCTCAATCCCGACTATCTGCTGTGGCGCGACTTTGCTTACGAGTACGAACACGGCAAGCGCGCGATCGACGTCATCAACGGCGGCCCGATGCTGCGCGAATGGGTCGACGATGCGCACGCGACGCCGGCGGATTTGGATGCGCTGGCCGTGCCGGATGAGCAGGGGTGGGTGCGGGACCGGGAGGGGTTGCTGCGGTACTAAACAAACGTAGCCCGGATGAGCGAAGCGAAATCCGGGATATGCTCGGCGCATGGTCCGGTATCGACGCAACCGCCTTGAAGTTGGCAAGTTCTTCTTCACGCTAACGCTCGCGGATCACCGATCGACAGTTCTGGTCGATCAAATAAGCGCGCTTCGTGCGGCGTTTCGCGCCACTCGGCAGGAACGACCCTTCGGCCTCAACGCGGTCGTGTTTCTGCCCGATCATTTGCATGCGATATTGACGCTCCCTGACGGGGACGCGGATTTCCCCGGACGCTGGCGTCGCATCAAGGGGCATTTCAGCACCAACCTGCTGGTTGCAGGTATCGAAATCAGACGCCATCCCTACGGCGAGCGTCGGAGTTGAGTCAGCAAAGCCGTTCGCGGAACAACGCGCGGGAATCGGCCCCGGACATTGCATGGGCTGAGACGGGCGGAACGGCTGTCCCGGATATCGCTTCGCTCATCCGGGCTACACAACGGCGATTTTTATCAACCCGCGATCTCCCGCCGCACCAGCGCGGCGCCGTCGGCCATCGCCTGCATCTTGGCGAAGGCGACCGGCCGCGGCAGGTATTTCATGCCGCAATCGGGCGCGATGACGAGGCGTTCCGCCGGCACAAAGTCGAGTGCGCGGCGGATGCGGCCGGCGACGGTCGCCGGCGTCTCCACCTTCATGTCGGCGAGGTCGATCACGCCGACGATGATGGTCTTCGACGGCAGCGTCTGCAGAATCCGGCAGTCGAGGCCGGGCTGCGCCGCCTCGATGGAGACCTGCTGCGCTTTCGAGCTTTCCAGCTCGGGCAGGAACGAGTAGCCCGACGGCTTGTCGTGCACCAGGGCCGCGTAGCCGAAGCACAGATGCACGGCGACCGTGCCGGTCACGCCGGCGAGCGCCCGGTCGAGCGCCTTGAGGCCGTAGCGCCGTGCGTCCGCGGGATGCTGCTGCATCCACGGCTCGTCGATCTGCACGATGTCGGCGCCGGCAGCGAACAAATCCTTGATCTCGGCATTGAGGGCGGCGGCATAGTCGAGCGCCATCGCCTCGGCGTCGCCGTAAAAATCGTCCTGCGCCTGTTTGCTCAGGGTGAACGGGCCCGGCACCGTCGCCTTGACCGCGCCGCCGGTGTTGGCGCGCAGCACCGCAAGATCGCGCACGCCGACGGGCCGCAACCGGCGGATCGGGCCGACCACGCGCGGCACCGCAATGGGCTTGCCGGTCCGGCTCAGCGTCGTACCCGGCCGTTCCACGTCGACGCCGTCGAGCGCCGTGGCGAAACGGTTGGAGTAGCTTTCACGCCGCTGCTCGCCGTCGGTGATGATGTCAAGCCCGGCGCGCTCCTGGTCGCGGATCGCGAGGATGGTGGCGTCGTCCTGCGCGGCTTCGAGATGCTCGGGCGCAACGCGCCAGAGATCGTCGGCGCGCACGCGCGGCACCTGCGTCGACAGCCTCGCGCGGTCGATCAGCCACTCGGGCTGCGGGTAGGAGCCGACGAGGGAGGTTGGCAGCAGCATAGGCTTTCAGGTGTGCGCCGGGCGCGCCGGCAAGAGCCGGCGCCCCGGAATGGCGTCAATCCAAAAGCTACTTCGCCTTCGCGTACGGATAGATGACGTCGCCGGTCTTCTGATCGGCCGGGGTCAGCACCGTCTGATAGTCCATGCCCCGCCAGGTCTCGAGGTTCGCGGCTTCGGTGACGCCGTGATACTGCACCGTCAGCATGGCGGACTTGGTCCACTCGCCGTCCTTGCCGAAGCGGAAGTCGCCCATGATGGTCTTGAACTCGTTGTTGTGCAGGTAGTCGGCGAGCTTGTCGTCGTTGATGCTTTTCGCGCCCTCGACCGCTTCGCCGAGCACCTGCAGATAGGCGTAGCCCCAGCCGCCGAGATAGTAGCCGAGCGGATCGACGCCTTCGGACTTCGCCCGCGCCTGGTAGGTCTTGAAGAACGCCTCGGCCGGCGCCATCAGGTTCGGCGACGGCACCCAGGTCTCGTAGTTGATGATGCCGTTGAGCTTCGATTTCAGCCGGTCCTTGAACACGGTCGCCTGCAGCCCGACCATGGCGCCGCCGAACATTTTCGGCGTGAAGTTGAGCTCGTTCGCCGACTGCAGGATGCCGACCGAGCTCAGCGGATAGGAGCACGCAATCACGAGGTCGGCGTTGGCGGCCTGCAGCGCGCGAATGATCGGCGAGAAGTCGGTCGTGCCCGGCGGATAGGTCTTGTCGTAGACGATCTTGAAGCCGTACTCCTTGGCGCTGTCGCGCGCGCCCTCGCAGGCGTTGCGCGCGAACTCGGCATCCTCGGCGGTGAGCGCGACGGTCTGCGGCTTGGGATTCTGCGCCGCGGCGATCTGGAAGAAGCCGTCGCTGAAGGATTGCTTCGGCGTCGGGCCGGACGGCAGCATCGAGAAATACTTCGCATAGTGGAATTCGCTGTTCAACCCGAGCGCGAACAGGCTGATGTAGGTCTTGCCCTTCTGCATGACGACCGGCATCGCCGGCGCGTTCATGTTGGTCGCATAGGGCCCGACCACGAGATCGACCTTATCGACGTCGAGGAGCTTGGTGTAGATTCCCGGCACCGTCGCCGGGTTGGATTGGTCGTCATAGTTGATGAGCTGGACCTTGCGGCCGAGCAGGCCGCCCTTGGCGTTGATTTCCTCTTCCCAGATTTTCGCCCCGAGCAGCGCCTGCTTGCCGTTGGGAGCCAGCGGCCCGGTGAGCGCCATGCTGAAGCCGATCTTGATCGGCTCGCCGCTTTGCGCCGAAGCCGGAAGCGGCGCAACGGCAAGAGCGCCTACGACCAGAGCGGCGGCGATCCCGCCGCTGATGTTGCGCAGAGTAGCCCCGCGCCCGACATTGCCGCGCCCAGCGACGTCGCGCCGCACGAGCGGCCATGCAAGGTGATGACCCATAAAGTTCCTCCCTCTACGGCTTTTCGTTCGCGCTTCCCGGCGGGCCGGGTTCGCCCCTGACGCGACAGTCTCCCCACAATGCCCCGGTTCACTCGGCGTGAAAAGACCGCGCGGCAATCGGTCCGCGCGCTGCGGGCCATGGCCCGTCGCAAGGAGGCCCGGCAAACGTCGGGCAAAACTCCTATTGCCGGCCCGTTCTTTTCCCCTTACTTTGCAGTCATGCGAAGGCGGAACTGGCCTAGCCGGTGGGACCTCGCGCATAAAGAGAAGGAAACGACCATGTCCTGGACAACTCCTACCCTCGTTGAGATCTGCATCGGCCTCGAAATCAACGGCTATCTTCCGGCCGAGTTCTGATCTGCATTTCTGTATCTTCCGACGATCCCCGTGAATGGGGCGTCTAACCGCCATCGTGCTCGGTGCAGCGGCGGGTGGCGGGTTTCCACAGTGGAATTGTCGGTGTCCGGTGTGTCGGCTCGCTTGGGCGGGCGACACACGGGTCGAGCCGCGCACACAGGCCAGCCTCGCCGTCTCCACTGACGGCGAGCGCTGGGTCCTCCTCAATGCTTCGCCCGATCTGCGCGCCCAGGTGCAGGCGACGCCTGCGTTGCAGCCGCGCGCCGGCACACGCGACACGCCGATCGCCGCCGTCGTCCTGACCGGCGCAGAGGTCGATCAGGTCGCCGGCCTCCTCGTCCTGCGCGAACGCCAGAATTTCACCGTGCTTGCCACCTCCGAAACGCTTGCCGCGCTCGACGCCAATCCGATCTTCCGGGTGCTCGCCGGCGACGTGGTGACCCGCAAGGCCGTCGCGCGCAACGTGCCATTTGCGCTGCCAGGCGACCTTGAGGTCGAGCTGTTTTCCGTCCCCGGCAAGGTGGCGCTCTATCTCGAGGACGACGATCCCGCGCTCGCCGCGGAGACCGGGGCCAATGTCGGCGTCGAGGTCGCCTGCGGCGACCGCCGGCTGCTCTACGTCCCGGGCGCCGCCGCCGTGAACGGCGACTTGCGCCAGCGGCTCGACCGCGCCGACGTCGTGCTGTTCGACGCCACCCTCTTCGTCGACGACGAGATGATCTTAACCGGCACCGGCGACAAGACTGGCCGGCGCATGGGCCACATGCCGCTCGACGGCGCCGACGGCACGCTCGCGGCGCTCGGCGGGCTGCGCGGCCGGCGCATCTTGACCCACATCAACAACACCAATCCGATCCTGATCAAGGGTTCGGCCGAACGCCGCAAGGTCGAGGCCGCGGGCTTCGAGGTCGCCGAGGACGGAATGGAGATCGTGCTGTGAACGACAAACCGGTCCTTGAAGCCGCGAAAGATGCGATCGGCCTTCTCACGCCCGAGGAACTGGAAGCGCGCCTGCGCGACATCGGGGCGCGCCGCTATCACCGGCTGCACCCGTTCCACAAGCTCTTGCATGGCGGCAAATGCAGCAAGGGCCAGGTCCAGGCGTGGGCGCTCAACCGTTACTATTACCAGGCGATGATCCCGATCAAGGACGCGAGCCTGATCGCCCGCTGCGAGGATTCGGCGACGCGCCGCGAGTGGCGCAGCCGGCTCGTCGACCACGACGGCGCGCGCGCGGGCGAAGGCGGCATTGCCCGGTGGCTCAAGCTCACCGACGGGCTTGGCCTCGACCGCGACTACGTCGCCTCGCTGCGCGGGCTGTTGCCGGCGACGCGGTTTGCCGTCGATGCCTATGTGCGTTTCGTGCGCGAGAAGTCGCTGCTGGAGGCAGTCGCCTCCTCGCTCACCGAGCTGTTCTCGCCGCAAATCATCGGCGAGCGCATGGAGGGCATGCTCAAGAGCTACGACTTCGTGACCGCGGAGACCCTCGCCTATTTCTCGCAGCGCCCGCCGCAGGCCGAGCGCGATTCGCGCTTCGCCCTCGACTACGTCAAGCAGCACGCACGCACCGCCGAGACGCAGCAGCGAGTGCTTGCGGCGCTGGAATTCAAGTGCGACGTGCTGTGGGCAATGCTCGATGCGCTCTCTCATGCCTACGTCGCGCCCCGGCAGGTGCCCCCCGGCGCGTTCTTGCCACAGGATCAGGAGCGCGCGTGAACGAGCCGGCCGCTCCGATCGCCGACGACGCGCGCCCGCGCCTGCCGCGCGGGGTGCGGCTCGTGCACAACGAGGCCCAGGGCGGCTGGGTGCTGCTGGCGCCGGAGCGCGTGTTCAAGGCCGACGCCATCGCCGTCGAGGTGGTCAAACGCTGCACCGGCGAAGCGACATTCGCCGCAATCGTCGACGAGCTGGCCACAACCTATTCGGCGCCGCGCGAACGCGTGCTCGCCGACGTGACGGTGCTGCTGCGCGGCCTTGCCGACAAGCGGCTCCTGGAATTGTGACAACGCGGCCGCGCGGCCGGCCTTGTGCCGGGTGCGCGCGCCCAATAGCTCCCTGGGCGGCAGGGACTTTTTGGACGGCCGGCACCGTACAGCGCAAGCCGGCCGCGATGGGAAGAGAAAACGCCAAATGGCAGGAAATGGCGCAGAGAGCGGTGCGGCAGGGAACGGCGCAGCAGGAAACGGCGCCGCGCTCCACAAGCCGCTTGGGCTTCTCGCCGAGCTGACGCACCGCTGTCCGCTCGGCTGTCCCTATTGCTCCAATCCGATCGCGCTCGATCGGCGCGGCGACGAACTCGATACCGAGACCTGGGCGCGGGTGTTCACGGAGGCCGCGGCGCTCGGCGTGCTGCAGGTGCATCTGTCCGGCGGCGAGCCGGGGGCGCGGCGCGACCTCGTCGCCATCACGGCGGCGGCGCGCGCCGCCGGCCTCTACACCAATCTCATCACGTCGGCGGTCGGCATCACGGCCGAGACTTTGCGCAAGCTCGCCGATGCCGGCCTCGACCATGTGCAGATCTCGATCCAGGACAGCGAGCGCGCCTCCGCCGACCATATCGCGGGCTACGAAGGCGCCTTCGTCCGCAAGCGCGCGCTCGCAGCCGAGGTGGTGCAGCTGAAGATTCCACTTACCGTCAATGCGGTGATGCACCGCGCCAACATCGACCGCATCGGCGCCATGGTTGACCTCGCACTGGCGCTCGGCGCCAGCCGCGTCGAGATCGCGCACGTGCAGTACTACGGCTGGGCCCTGAAGAACCGCACCGCCCTGATGCCGACCGCCGAGCAGGTTGAGCGCGCCGCGGTAGAGGTCGAGGAATTGCGCCGGCGCCATCACGGCAAGATCGTGATCGACGCCGTGGTGCCCGACTACTACGCCCGGCTGCCGAAACCTTGCGTCGGCGGCTGGGGCCGGCGTTCGCTCAACGTCACGCCGGCGGGCAAGGTGCTGCCCTGCCACGCCGCCGAATCGATACCCGGCCTCGAATTCTGGTCCGTGCGCGAGCATTCGCTCGCCGACATCTGGGCGAACTCGCCGGCGTTCAACGCCTTCCGCGGCACCGATTGGATGCAGGAGCCGTGCCGGAGCTGCGCGCGCCGCGAGATCGATTTCGGCGGCTGCCGCTGCCAGGCCTTCGCGCTGACCGGCGACGCACGTGCGACTGACCCGGTCTGCCATCTCTCGCCGCGCCACGGCGAGGTCGGCGCTCTCGCGGCGGTGCGGACCGAAGCGCCCTACGACTACCGCCGCATGTAAGACGGACCGTTCGACGAGCCGCCGCGGCTTGCGCGGCCGTCACCGGCTCGCGCGCTTCTTCGGAACTTTCTTGCCCTTTCGCCGCGCCTCGGAAAGGCCGATGGCGATCGCCTGCTTGCGGCTCGTCACCTTCTTGCCGCTTCTGCCGCTCTTGAGCGTTCCGCGCTTGCGCTTCTCCATCGCGCCCTTGACGTCCTTCGACGCACTCGGTGAATATTTGCGCGCCATGTTCAATCTCCCATTTGGTGCGAGACGCCCCGGGACCCTCGCCACGATGATGGCAAACTCCTAGTTGTTCCCGGATGAGAAGCCACTTGCCGCAATATCGTTCCGATCTCCTACGCCGCGGCGGCTTCGCATCGGTGCGGCGACAGAGTAAGCTTGCCCTCAACGCAGGCCGGCGCCTCGTGACCGTGGGCCGGCGCACAACGGAAAGACGACCATGACGGCGCTTACCGTCAACGGAAGAACCTACGAGATCGATGTCGAGCCCGACACGCCGTTGCTGTGGGTGCTGCGCGACACGCTCGGCTTGACCGGCACCAAGTTCGGCTGCGGCATCGCCCAGTGCGGCGCCTGCACCGTGCACATCGACGGTGTCGCCATGCGCTCCTGCCTCGTCGCGGTCGACGGCGTCGGCGCAAAGCAGGTGACGACCATCGAGGCGCTGGCGCCGGCCGACGGCCAATTGCACGCCGTGCAGCAAGCCTGGCTCGATCTCGACGTGCCGCAATGCGGCTATTGTCAAAGCGGAATGCTGATGGCGGTGGCGGCCCTGCTTCGGGAAAAGCCGAAGCCGACCGACGCCGATATCGACGCGGCGATCACCAACATCTGCCGCTGCGGCAGCTACCAGCGCGTCCGCGCCGCGATCCATACCGCGGCCAACGCGTGACAGCAGCGGGAGCCGGTGAGGGACCGCGGATGCGCGCGATCAAAACCCTGTTGTTCGTGGTCCTTGCTGCCGCCGCGCTCCGGCCGGCCGTTGCACCGGCCGCCGACAAGGTGGACCTTCTCCTCGTGCTCGCAGCCGACGTGTCGCGCAGCATCGACAATCCGAAATTCCAGCTGCAGCGCGAAGGCTACGCCGCCGCCGTCTCCAACCCGCGCGTGCTCGATGCCGTTCGCTCGGGCCATAACGGCCGCATCGGCGTGACCTACGTCGAGTGGTCGGGCGTCGGCTCGCAGCGGGTGCTGATCGACTGGACAGCGCTGGGTGACGCCGAGTCGGCGAAGGTGTTCGGCGATCGGCTGCTGGAGGCGCCGCGCTCGTTCGCGGACCGCACCTCGATCAGCGGCGCGATCGAGTTCGCCATGGCGCAGTTCGCGCGCGCCCCTTTCGAATCGGTGCGCCGCACCATCGATATCTCCGGCGACGGCACCAACAATGCCGGCCGCGACGTGACCTTGGCGCGCGACGAAGCCGTCGCCAAGGGCATTACCATCAACGGGCTCGTCATCCTCAGCGCTACGCCGCTGCCGTGGAATCCCGACCACACCAATCCGCCGGGCGGGCTGGACAATTACTACCGCACCAATGTCGTCGGCGGTCCCGGTGCCTTCGTGCTGGTGGCCAAGGACTTCAGCTCGTTCGGCGAGGCCATCATCGAAAAGATGATCGCTGAGGTGGCGCTGGCGCGGGAACAGGCGCCACGGCGGGCCGCGGCAGCCCGGTAAACCGCTTCCACCTCTTTGTTCGTTCCCGCGGCGAGTGGAGGAAGAAGTCGGACGGCCCCGGCGCCCATGGCGGCCCCCGACAGGGGTTGATATTGACCGGTGTGGCCGGCCGGCAACAATCGTGCCGTATCCCGCTGGCCCGGCCACGAAAGCGACACAGATGTCGGGCAGCTTGGACGCCTACCCACACCCCCAGTCCGACTGGCCTACCAGACTTTGGAAAGGCGTCCTGTGACCGCGGCCACTGGCTTGAAGCGCCTCGCGATTGCCGTTGCAACCATGATCGCCGCGGCGTTCGCCACCCTGGTCGCGCTGTCGTTTCTCATGCCTGCCGCGTCGGTGCGGGATGCCGTCGACCGCGAGATTCACGCCGTCACCGGCCTCGAGCCGGTGCTGCGCGGCTCGATCTCGATCTCATTGTTCCCCTCCGGCACGGTGAGCTTCCACAACGTGTTGCTCGGCAACGACCCGAACGGGCAGCCGGCCGTGGTGGCCGACGAGTTGATCGCGCATCTGCGCTATTTCCCGCTGCTCGCGGGGCGGATCGAGATCGCCGACGTGACCCTCGTGCGGCCGACGATCAGCGTCAGCTTCCTGCCCGGCGGCGAGTCGAACTGGTCGGGCCTCATCCAATCGCTGGCCCACGCGCTCGAGCCCGATCCTGGCCGCACCGCCTCTTTCTCGGAGATCGGCATCCACGAAGGCACCGTCATCGTCCACAATGAGTATGGCGGCAAGGACCTCACCGACCGGCTCGAGGGCGTGGAGTTTCAACTCGCCTGGCCGTCGATCTCCCGCAGCTTCGGCGCCAACGGCCGCTTCGTCTGGCATGATGAGCCGATCGAGGCGAGCCTCACGCTGAGCGATTTTCTCGCGGCGCTGAGTGGCGACCGCTCCGGCCTCAAAGTGCGGCTCTCCGGCGCGCCGCTGAAAGTCGCCTTCGACGGAGCGGCGAGCTATCAGCCGGCGCTCAAGGTCGAAGGCACGCTGAGCGTCGATTCTCCCTCGCTGCGCGACGCCATGCACTGGACCGACGCCAGCAAGCTGCCGTTCGGCGGCTTCGGGCGTTTCGCGCTGCGCGCCCAGAGCACGATCGGCGGCGGCGTGGTCTCGCTGTCCAGTGTCAACGTCGAGCTCGACGGCAATACCGCTGAAGGCGCGCTGACGCTCGCCACCGACGGCCATCGCGCCGTTCAAGGCACGCTTGCGGCCGACGCGCTTGACCTGACGCCCTATGTCTCCGGCGTTCGCGTCCTCGCCACCAACGAGCGCAACTGGAATCGGCTGCCGATTTCACTCGACGGACTGACGGACTTCGATATCGACCTGCGGCTCTCCGCGGCGAGCGTCAAGATCGCGGGCGCGCAACTCGGACGCACGGCGATCGCCGCCAACATGCGCGGCGGCAAGCTCGATCTGGCGATCGGCGAAGCACAGGCTTTCGGCGGCACCGCGAAAGGCTCGCTGGGGCTCGTCAGCACCGACGGGAACGCCGCCGTGAGTTCGCGGATGCAATTCATCGACGTCGATCTCGCGAGCTGTCTCGGGCAGATGTTCGGCGTCCACAAGCTCGAGGGCCGGGGCAATTTGGCGCTCAACCTCGACGGATCCGGAGCCTCGGTGCTGGCGCTGACCAGCACGCTCAGCGGGTCGGCGAGCCTGACCGCGCATGGCGGGGCGCTCGCCGGCGTCAATGTCGAGCAATGGCTGCGCCGCCTCGAGCGCCGGCCGCTCTCCGGCAATGGCGACTTCCGCAGCGGACGGACGCCGTTCGACCAGTTGACGCTGAACCTCAAGATCGTGCAGGGCGTCGTCTCCGTGGACGACATGCACGTCGATGGGCCGGCCGTGCGCATCGCCGCCGGCGGCCAGGCGCTGGTGCCGACACGCGAACTCGACCTCAAAGGGGTCGCCACGCTCATTTCCTCGGCCACCGGCAACGAGTTCGCCCTGCCCTTCATCGTCCAGGGCCAATGGGACGATCCGATCATGCTGCCGGACCCGCAAAGCCTGATCCGCCGCTCGGGCGCTGCCGCTCCGCTGCTCGACGCCATCAAGGACCGCACCGCCGGCAGCGCCGTGCGCTCGGTGATCGATCAGCTCCTGGCGTCTCCGGGGGCCTCCCCCGCCCCCACGGCGACGCCTGCCGCCTCCGCTGCCCCGGCCCCGGCGGCGGCTCCCAAAAGCTCCGAATAACAACGGATGATATTGGGTCCGCTTATTCCCGCGAACTGAGGGAATTGCAGTCGATTTCGTCGTCATTCCGGCGCGCGGCCGCAGGCCGCGAGCCCCGAAGCCATGTTCACGAATCGTGGTTGTGGATTCCGGGCTCCTCGCGGAGGAACCAATAGCCAACCCACACTTCACGCGCGGTAAGATCGACGATCATCGCGCAATGTCGGGTAAACGTTGATATCTTTGGCAGGCGGTTAAGGCCGCTCGTTCACTCCCGCATTTAGCTGCGCTCATGCGGGCTACATGCTGGGGCGCCGTTAAAGCGCGGCTTTCGGCAGCCAAAGATCTGCGATTTCGGTGCGGATGATGAGCTTTGCCCGGCCTTTCGTATTCTGGATTGCAGTGCTCGCGGTGGTCATCGCGGTCATTGTGTCGTTGCGCGAAGTTCTCCTGCCGTTCGTCGCCGGCATGGTGCTGGCTTACTTGCTTGATCCGGTTGCCACCCGAATCGAGCGGCTGGGAATGAACCGGTCGCTGGCCACGCTTATCATCGTCACTTTCGTCATTGTCATATTTGTCGCTTTGCTGGTCCTGACCCTCCCGGTAATTGTCCACGAATTTGCCAATTTCATCGAGAGCTTCCCACGCTACGTTAGACGCCTGCAGGCTCTGGCGATTGATTCAGACCGGCCTTGGGTGCGGAAAATCATCGGCGACGGCCTCGGAGAAGCTGAGCGCTCGGTGGGCGATCTTACGACGCTGGCGAGCGACTGGTTCGGTGCTTTCCTGCGCTCGTTATGGTCCGGCGGACGAGCCCTCTTCTCGATGTTCTCGCTGGCGATCGTAACGCCAATCGTTGCGTTCTATCTTCTCTACTCCTGGAAGGAAATGATTGCTGCAATTGACAACTGGGTACCGCCCGCGCGGCGCGACACCGTGCGCGAACTCGCCCGTGAGATCGATGACAAAGTGCTTGCTTTCGTGCGTGGTCAAAGCACGCTTTGTGTCGTGCTCGCAGTGTTCTATGGAGTGGCACTCTGGCTGATCGGACTTAAGCATGGCGCCGTGATCGGTTTTGCCGCCGGCATAATGAGTTTTATCCCTTATCTCGGGTCGTTGCTGGGTCTTGTTGTTTCGACATGCATCGCAATCGCGCAATTCTGGCCAAATTGGACGCCGATTGTCCTCGTACCGATCGTTTTCTTTATCGGGCAATCGCTGGCGGACTACGTCCTGGCGCCTTACCTGATAGGCCGACGCGTGCATCTCAATCCGGTGTGGATGATATTCGCGCTGTTCGCCTTGGGCTACCTCTTCGGCTTCGTCGGCCTTCTGATCGCGGTACCGGCTGCGGCCGCCCTTGGCGTTCTCATGCGCTTCGCATTGCGACAGTACTATGCGAGCCAGCTCTACGCGCCGGCTTCGCCCGGTTCTCCGCCCGATATTTTCACCGACCACCGCCATCGCGGCAGCTGACAGATCTCACGGCAGAGCTTCCACGCAACGGCGAGGCTTGAAGACTCTCGCGTCGCCCGGATGAGCCAACGGGTCCGGCCGGAAGTGGCCGGCCCGATGACAGGCTCCGCGAAATCCGGGAGCGGCGGTCAAGGCCGCTCGTTCACTCCCGCTGCAACAAGTTGCGTAGCTCGGATGAGCGCAGCGAAATCCGGGAGCGGCGGTTAAGGCCGCTCGTCCCCGCCCCGCATTTCGCTCCGTTCATGCGGGCTACTGGCCCGAATGCCGTCGCTTCGCCCCCGCCGTGCACGGCTGCGGCAAGCGTGTTATGAGCGGCGCCACAAAACTTTGGCCGGCAGCGACCGCGGGGGGTTCACGTGCAGACAGCCATCACCGAAATGTTCGGCATCCGCCATCCCATCATCCAGGGCGGCATGCACTTCGTCGGCCGCGCCGAGCTTGCGTCCGCGGTGTCCAATGCCGGCGGTCTCGGCATCATCACCGGCCTGACGCAGAAGACGCCGGAGCTTCTGGCGAAAGAAATCGCGCGCTGCCGCGACATGACCGACAAGCCGTTCGGCGTGAACCTCACCTTCCTGCCGTCGTTCGCCTCGCCGCCCTATCCGGAATACATCGCCTCGATCGTCGAGGGCGGCGTCAAGATCGTGGAGACCGCGGGCCGCAGCCCGGAGCAGTACATGCCGGCGCTGAAGGCGCACGGCATCAAGGTCATCCACAAATGCACGTCAGTGCGCCATTCGCTCAAGGCCGAGCGGATCGGCTGCGACGCCGTCAGCGTCGACGGCTTCGAATGCGGCGGCCATCCCGGCGAGGACGATATCCCCAACATGATTCTGCTCCCGCGCGCCGCCGACGAGCTGAAAATTCCGTTCGTCGCCTCCGGCGGCATGGCCGATGCGAGGAGCCTCGTCGCCTCGCTCGCGCTCGGCGCCGACGGCATGAACATGGGCACGCGCTTCATCGCCACCAAAGAGGCGCCCGTGCATGACAACGTCAAGCAGGCGATCCTCGCCGCCTCCGAGCTCGACACGCGGCTGATCATGCGCGCGCTGCGCAACACCGAGCGGGTGCTGAAGAATGCCGCCGTCGACCGCATCATCACGATCGAGCGCGACAAGGGCGCCGCGCTCAAGATCGAGGACATCAAGGAAGAGGTCGGCGGCCTCTACGGCCGCATCATGATCGACGGCGACATGGACGCCGGCGCCTGGAGCTGCGGCATGGTCGCGGGCCTGATCGACGACATCCCGACTTGCGCGGAGCTGATCGAGCGCATCATGGCCGAGGCCGAGCGGCTGATCCGCGGCCGGCTCGAGGGACTGCTCGACCGCGACGAGGCGCGGACGGCGGCGGCAAAGGTGGCGTAAGCGACCGTAATTCGTAGCCCGGATGAGCGCAGCGAAATCCGGGTTCGGCGTTCACTCTTCCCGCAACAGCTTGTAGCCCGGATGAGCCAACGGGTCCGCCCGAAGTGGCCGGCCCGATGACAGGCGTAGGGAAATCCGGGAACGAGTTGCGAGCTTGAACACCGGCCCCGGATTTCGCTGGCGCTTCATCCGGGCTACGGGCTGCGATTTGTAACCTGAAAGAGCGCAACGATGTCCGGGAACGACTTGCGCCTAGAGACCAAACGCGAACACGACCACGATCATGACCCCCACCCCTATCGCCACCACCTGGATCGGATCATAGCGACGGTGCCAAGGCATCGGGTGTCCTCTGGTCAAGGAAAACCCCAAGCGGGGTGGGGCCACGCTTGGGGCTACGCGAGGTGAGAGCCAAGGGGGATCGGGGGTGCGGCTCGCCTCCCTCGGATGACACCATGGCGCTTCGGCAAACGCCACTGAAACGCTTTGTTAACGTTAACTGCACCTCGGACGCTTTGACGTAGAGCGCATCGGACGCTCCGGCCTGCAGGGCGAATGTGGCCCGAAGCTCAATCCGGAGAAGTCTGCCGAGGAATGGCTCAGCAATTCCCACGCCCCTTGGCGCAAGCTGAACAACGAAAAGCCACCTGGCAAGACAATGCCGTATGACGAGATCATGAAGCAAATGTTGTCAGGCGAGCTGCCGCTGTAAGGTAGCCGTGATAACAGTGTTGCCGGTTCGGTGAACTGGCAAACGAGAAGCCCAGGCGATCACCGTCGACTACGACGAGCTGATCAAGTCCTGGAAGGCGAGCAGGGCCGGCGTTCGGCCCTGCTCTTCCTACCAAAGCGCCGCCTGGTGCGGCGCGCGCGGTTGAGGCGACCAGTTCCGGCGTGCATCGATGAAATATGTCCTCGCGGTCGATCAAGGCACCACCTCGACGCGCACCATCGCCTTCGGGGCCGACGGCCTGCCCGTAGCGGTCGCTCAGCGGGAGTTCAAGCAGATCTACCCTCATCCGGGATGGGTTGAGCACGATCCGCACGATCTCTGGCACACGACGCTCGCGACCATGCGGGAGGTTTTGCGGCAGCCGGCGCTCGATCCTGCGAGCGTTGCCGCGATCGGTATAACCAATCAGCGCGAGACTACGCTGATCTGGAATCGGAAGACCGGCGAGCCGATTGCCAACGCGATCGTGTGGCAGGATCGCCGCACTTCCGATCTGTGCGAGCGCTTGATCGCCGACGGCTGCGAAGGAATGGTCGTCGAGCGGACCGGACTCTTGATCGAACTCGTACTTTTCCGCGACGAAGATTCGCTGGATGCTCGACAACGTGCCGGAAGCGCGCAGACGCGCGGAGAAGGGCGAGTTGGCCTTCGGCACCGTCGACAGCTACCTGCTATGGCGACTGACGCGTGGCGCAGTCCACGCCACCGATGCGACGAATGCATCGCGTACACTCCTGTTCAACATCCATAACGGCGACTGGGATGACGAATTGCTGCGACTTTTCGACGTGCCGCGGTCATTGCTTCCGCAAGTCTGCGACACCGCCGGCCAATTTGGCATTGTGGCAGCCGAGCACCTTGGACGGGAGCTGCCGGTGCTTGCCGTGGTCGGCGATCAACAGGCCGCGCTCATCGGACAGGCATGCCTCAAACCGGGAATGGTGAAAGCCACGTACGGGACCGGCGGTTTTATGCTGCTCAACACCGGATCGAAGGCGATCCGTTCCCGTCATCGACTGGTGACCACGATTGCGTATCAGTGGCCGGGCACCCGTCATTACGCCATCGAAGGCTCCATCTTTGTCGCCGGCGCTGCCGTCAAGTGGCTGCGCGATGCGCTCGGCATTGTCGCCTCTTCGGCGGAGGCAGGTGAGCTCGCCGCGCAATCCGACCTCGAGCAGCCGGTCTATTTCGTGCCGGCCTTTGTCGGATTGGGCGCGCCCTACTGGAACAGCAGCGCCCGCGGCACTATTACCGGCCTGACCCAGGGCACCACCCGCAAGGAACTGGCGCGTGCGGTCCTGGAAAGCGTCGGGTACCAGACACGCGATCTCCTGGCGGCCATGGACGCCGACGCCGGCGACCTTGGTGCAAAAGGTGCGAGGCGCGTTATTCGCGTCGACGGCGGAATGTCGGCCAGCGACTGGACGATGCAGTTCCTTGCCGACATGCTCGACGTGCAAGTGGACCGTCCCGTGGTGCGGGAGACAACGGCGCTCGGTGCGGCACTGCTAGCCGGGTGGCAGGCCGGCATATACCCTCCGCCCGACCGCTTCTCTGAGACTTGGCGCCTCGAACGAAGCTTTAGGCCTTCAATGCCCGAAAGCGACCGGAGCCACCACTATGAGGGCTGGCGCGACGCGGTTGCACGAGCAACGCTGTCGCGGTGAGTTGACTTTATTAGTTGCCATTAGTTGCAGACCCCGGCTGTTTCGGCGCAGCCGGGACGCAACAGCGTGTCCCCTGAAGGTCTCTTCGCGAACGGGCCGTCGCCGTCGCGTATCGCTTCGACAAGGTCATGCGCGTGGCTCTGGGCGGGTGGAGTGAGACTAGACGAGGCGGCGCGGACGGCGGCGGGAGAAGGCGCAGGCGGCGGGCCGAGGTGGCGCGAGGGCCGGCTATTTGTAGCCCGGATGAGCGCAGCGAAATCCGGGGTCAGCGTTCAAGCCTATTGGCGGTTCTCCGCTTTGCTGATTTGCTCTGCCCCGCCGCGCGCTTCGGCGCCGGACGCTTTTGCTTCGCCCGCGCCGCGGGCGGGTTCGCGGCGACAAAGGCGATGCCGCGCTCGACCCACTTTGTGAGTGCCGCGTCGGTTCGATAGCCCTCCGGCGCGACACGGACGAAGCCCGTCACCCTCCGCTTGCCCATGCCTACCGGCTGGACGTGCGGCTCGCGCAGCATGCGTTCCTGCGCTTCCGCGCCGACACGCACCAGAAGGCCGCCTCTGCCGCTGACGGAGCAGAACATGGCACCGTCGACCATGAAGGAGAGCCCGCCCATCATCTTCTTCTCGCGACATCGCGCCGTCCAGACAAAACCTTGCGCACCCGCGCGGCGGTCTCTTCATCATAGGCCATCGACACCTTCTCCCGCCGTTGCAGCGCGATCGTCCCCGGGAGCGCCAATTTGTAACCCGGATGAGCGAAGCGAAATCCGGGAACGACGTGCGAGCTTAAACACCGGCATGGATTCCGCTGGCGCTCAATCGGGGCTACGCGGGCTGCACTGCTGTCTCCGTAATAGTGACGCATCACCTCTCTATTGACGTTCGTCACCATTTCAGCTACAGTCGGGAAATCTCGCTCAACTCGGGACGCCTTTCCGGAGGCAAGCCTGAAGACGGAGCGGGAGCGGTCCCCGCGGGCGGAGGATGCCGCTCCGCACCCGGGCGGCTCCGGGAATACGCCCGGCCGGCACTATGACCGGTCTGCGAGAAGCTCGCTGGACTGGGACAGGCGCAAGGCGGCCAACACCCGTCGAGGCTGCGTCCCAGGAAGCGCGTAGCCGGAGCTGAGCGGTGGCGTTGGATCGCCTAAGCAAGAGCCGCGGTGGAACGCCGACAGGCGAGCGCGTCCCCGCCGGACGCGCGCCGCGCCCCCTCCTCTATCCTCCCCCGCAAGCGGGAAGGATGAAGGTTGCGGGTGCGGAGGTTGGAGATACGCGTCTGCCGGCGTTCCGCCTCCCTTTCTTTCGTGGCCCGGATGAGACCAACGGGTCCGGCCCGAAGTGGCCGGCCGATGAAGGGCTCCGTGAAATCCGGGAGCGGCTTGCGAACTTGAAAGCCGGCCCCGGATTTCGCTGACGCTCATCCGGGCTACGGGCTATTCGCCGTTCGCCTCCGTGGGCATAACTCGGGCGCAAATCGCGCCGCGAGAACGTTTTGTGCTGGTTGTTCCGCCAGCATCTTTGTAGCCCGGATGGAACGAAGTGAAATCCGGGAACGACTTGCGACCCTTGAGTGCTGGCCCCCGGATTTCGCTGACGCTTCATCCGGACTACGGGCTCAATCCGGGCTGCGAGCGCGACCGTCTTGGGCACCGCCGCCGCCGCGCAGAAAAACGCATCGCGTTGACCGGCGGCGCCCTTTCGTGTCACGTCGCGCGGCCCTAAATACCCGCGTCCAACCGCGATTCCACGCGGGTAGCCCACAAACACCTGCGCCTCTCCCCGGCGCTACCGAAAGACGACTGCGATTGCCGATGCCGAATGACCGCTACAACGCCGCCGAGGCGGAGCCGCGCTGGCAGCAAGTCTGGGACGAGCGCGGCATCTTTGGCACCCGCAACGACGACAAGCGGCCGAAATACTACGTGCTGGAGATGTTCCCCTATCCGTCGGGGCGCATCCACATGGGCCACGTGCGCAACTACACGATGGGCGACGTGGTGGCGCGGGTGAAGCGGGCGAAGGGTTTTTCAGTGCTGCATCCGATGGGCTGGGACGCCTTCGGCATGCCGGCCGAGAACGCCGCCATGGAGCGCAAGGTCCATCCGAAGAAATGGACTTACGAGAACATCGACGCGATGAAGGCGCAGCTCAAGTCGATGGGGCTGTCGCTCGACTGGAGCCGCGAGATCGCGACCTGCGACCCCACCTACTACAAGCACCAGCAGGCGATGTTCCTCGATTTCCTGCGCGCCGGCCTGGTCGAGCGGCGCCAGTCGAAGGTCAACTGGGACCCGGTCGACCAGACGGTGCTGGCGAACGAGCAGGTGATCGACGGCCGCGGCTGGCGCTCCGGCGCCGTGGTCGAGCAGCGCGAGCTGACGCAATGGTTCTTCAAGATCACCGACTATTCGCAGGACTTGCTCGACGCGCTCGACAAGCTCGAACGCTGGCCGGAGAAAGTGCGGCTGATGCAGAAGAACTGGATCGGCCGCTCCGAGGGGCTGCTGGTCCGCTTCGCGCTCGATCCGAAGACGACGCCCGCCGGCGAGAGCGAGCTCGAGGTCTTCACCACGCGGCCGGACACGCTGTTCGGCGCGAAGTTCATGGCGCTCGCGCCCGATCATCCGCTCGCCGCCGCGGCGGCAAAGAAGAATCCGAAGCTTGCCGCATTCATCGAGGAATGCCGGCACCGCGGCACCGCGCAGGCCGAGATCGATACCGCCGAGAAGATGGGTTTCGACACCGGCATCACGGCGCTCCATCCGTTCGACCCGGCGTGGAAGCTGCCGGTCTACGTCGCCAATTTCATCCTCATGGACTACGGCACCGGCGCCATCTTCGGCTGCCCGGCGCACGACCAGCGCGACCTCGACTTCGTCAACAAATACGGGCTCGGCAACATTCCGGTCGTATGCCCGCCCGGGCAGGATGCAAAGACCTTCGTCATCACCGACACCGCCTATGACGGCGACGGCCGCATGATCAATTCGCGTTTCCTCGACGGCATGACCAGCGCGGAAGCGAAGGAGGAGGTGGCGCGCCGATTGGAGAAGGAAAGCGCCGGCAACCGCCCGCGCGCGCAGCGCCAGGTCAACTTCCGTCTGCGCGACTGGGGCATCTCGCGCCAACGCTACTGGGGCTGCCCGATCCCGGTCATCCATTGCCCGGCCTGCGGGGTCGTGCCGGTGCCGAAGGCCGACCTGCCGGTGACCTTGCCCGACGACGTCACCTTCGACCGCCCCGGCAATCCGCTCGACCGCCATCCGACCTGGAAGCACGTCAAATGCCCGCAGTGCGGCGGCGCGGCGACGCGCGAGACCGACACCATGGACACGTTCGTCGACTCGTCCTGGTATTTCGAGCGCTTCACCGATCCGTGGATCGAAACCGCGCCGACCAATCTACTGGTGGTCGATCGATGGATGGCGGTCGATCAATATATCGGCGGCATCGAGCACGCGATCCTGCACCTCCTCTACAGCCGCTTCTTTACCCGCGCGATGAGGAAGACCGGGCACGTCGGCCTCGACGAGCCGTTCGCCGGCCTGTTCACGCAGGGCATGGTCGTGCACGAGACCTACAGCAACAAGAAGGGCGAGTGGTTCGCGCCGGCGGAGGTCAAGGTCGAGACCGACGGTGAGACGCGCCGCGCGAGCCTTATCGCCACCGGCGAAGAGGTCGAGATCGGCGCGATCGAGAAGATGTCGAAATCGAAGCGGAACACGGTCGATCCCGACGAGATCATGTCCACCTATGGCGCCGACGTCGCCCGCTGGTTCATGCTGTCGGATTCGCCGCCCGACCGCGACGTGGAATGGACCGAGCGCGGCGTGCAGGGGGCCTGGCGCTTCACCAACCGGTTGTGGCGCCTGGTCGGCGAGGGCGCCGAGATTGCGCGCTCGGCCCCCGCGGAGCGGCCGAAAAGCTTCGCGCCGGCGGCATTGGCGGTGCGCAAGGCGGCCCACCGCGCCCTGGCGCGGGTCACCGATGACATCGAAAAGCTACACTTTAATGTCTGTGTGGCGGCGATCTACGAGTTCGCCAACGCGCTGGGGGCGGCGATCGGCGATATCGATTCGGAGGAATGGGGCACCGCCGACTTCCGCTGGGCGACGCGCGAAGCGGTTAACATTCTCGTGCAATTGTTCAACCCGATGATGCCGCATCTGGCCGAGGAATGCTGGGCCGTGCTCGGCCACAAGACGCTGGTCGCGGAAGCGCCCTGGCCGCAGGTCGAGCGCGACCTGCTGATCGAGGACACGCTGACGCTCCCGGTACAGGTCAATGGCAAGAAACGCGCCGAGGTCACGGTCGGGCGCAACGCGGCGAATGCCGAAATCGAGGCTGCCGTTCTCGCTCTCGATGCGGTAAAAAGGGTGCTCGACGGCAAGGCGCCGAAGAAGGTGATCGTCGTGCCGCAACGGATCGTCAATGTGGTGGCTTGAGCACCGCCTGCAGCCGCGCCGGCTGATCCGGCTTGCCGTCGTTCTCGCGGCGGCGAGCCTCACCGCCGGCTGTTTCGAGCCGCTCTACGGCACGCATGCAACACTCGGGGGGGTGCCGGACAGCGTCCACACCAGGCTTGCCGCGGTCGACATCGCGACGATCAAGGCGCCGCTCGGCTCGCCGGTGGAGCGCATCGCCGTCGGCATGCGCAACGCCCTGCAGTTCGATCTTCATGGCGGCAACGAGCCGGCCGCCCCGACCCATCGCCTCGTGGTCAATGTCGGCACGACCCAATGGACGATCGTCATCGACCCGATCAGCGGGCGGCCGGATGCGCAGGTCGATTCGGTCGTCGCCTACTACAACCTGATCGAGATCGCCACCGGCAAGGTCGTCGTCACCGATACGACCGTCGCCCACGTCGACTACGACATCCCCGGCCGCGAACAGCGGTTCGCCAAGCAGCGCGCGCAACGCAACGCCGAGGACCAGGCGACCAAAGTCGTCGCCGAGGCCATCAGGAACAGGCTGGCTTCGTACTTCGTCGCCGGCACCTGAACGCCGCCGGCCATGGTCGCGGTCAAGGCCTCGGACGTGGATACCTATCTGGCCCGTCTCGACAGGGCGGCGCCGGTCGTTCTGATCTTCGGCCCGGACGCCGGGCTCGTCAGCGAACGCGTGAACGCCGTGATCGCCGCATCGGTCGACGATCCGGCGGACCCTTTCTCCCTGGTGCGGCTCGATGGCGAGGACGTTTCCTCCCAACCGGGCCGGCTCGTCGAGGAGGCGCAGACCATCCCGCTGTTCGGCGGCCGCCGCGCGGTGTGGGTGAAGGCCGGAAGCCGCAACATCGCGCCCGCCGTCGAGGAGCTTCTTGCCCTGCCCGCCTGCGAATGCCGGGTGGTGATCGAGGCCGGCGACCTGCGCCGCAACGCGCCGCTGCGCGCGTTGTGCGAGCGCGCCAAAAACGCGGCGGCCCTGCCCTGCTACGCCGATTCCGAACGCGATCTGGGGCGCCTCGTCGACAGCGAGATGCGCGCCGCCGGCCTGACGCTGGCGCCGGACGCGCGCGCACTGCTCATTCCGCTGCTCGGCGGCGATCGCGCCGCTTCGCGCAGCGAGCTCCGCAAGCTCGTCCTCTACGCCGCCGGCAGCGGCACGGTCGGCATCGACGAGGTGACCGCCGTCGTCTCCGACGCCTCGGCGCTGGCGCTCGACGACCTCATTGACGCGGCATTCGCCGGCCGCCCGGCCGAGCTCGAGACGCAGCTTGCCAAGGCGCGCGCCGCCGGCAGCGCCGTCGGCTCGATCTTTTTCGCCGCGCAGCGCCAGCTCGCGCAGCTGCACAAATGGCGCACCGCGATCGAAGCCGGCGGGCGGCTCTCCGTCGATGCGTTGCAGCCGCCGGTGCATTTCCGGCGCAAGAATTTGGTCGAGGCGGCGCTGCGGCAGTGGAACGCGGCGCGGCTTGGCGCCGCCATGGCCGATCTCGCCGACGCGGTGCTCGCCTCGCGGCGCACGCCGGCGCTCGCCGACACGATCGCCGAGCGCGCGCTGCTGTCGATTGCGCTGCGGGCGCGGCGCAGCGCGGCCTGACGGTTCAGGTCGGATTTTCCAGACTGAAAGTCTGCGAATCGTCGTCGTAGGCAAAGGCTTCGGCGTAGCGGGCCCAGGCAGTGACCGAGCGCAGCGTCTCTTCGGCGTCGTCGGTGCTCATGTGATCTTCGAGCTCGTCGAAGAAGCGGCTCTTCGGCGCCACGTGGTTCGCGCGCTCCTGCAGAATGCGGCGGATGTGGGCGGCGAGCGGGACGTAGGCCAGGAGCTGGCGCTGGAAGATCTTCTTGCGGTCGTCGGTCCCGGCCTCGACGAACTGCTTACCGATCTCGGTGAGCCTGATGTCGCCGCCTTCGACCTCGGCGAGGTGGAGCATCTGCAAGGCGTCGCCGATCGCGAACAGCTCGTCCACCTCCAGGGACGATTCGTCGGCGATCACCGGGAGATCGGCCTTGCCCTTGTACGGCTCGCCGGCCAGCGTTTCGAGCAGACCGGAGATAGTGTTGGCGGACACGCGCGGCAGAATGGCGTCGATGCTCATCGCCACCGTCCGCGCCGAGCGTTGCGTGCGCGCGGTCATCGCCACGTAGATTTTCTCGACCAGGTCGCGGAATTGCGGATCGAGGCGGTTGCGCGGCTGCTTGAGATCGACCGCGATCTCGCTGATGATGCGCCCGGGATTGGTTGAGAACAGGAGGATGCGGTCGCACATCAGCACCGCCTCCTCGATGTTGTGGGTCACGAGAATGACGCCCTTGATCGGCAGCTTGCCGTCGCCCCAGAGGTCGAGAAAGTCGGTGCGCAGGGTTTCCGCCGTGAGCACGTCGAGCGCCGAGAACGGCTCGTCCATGAGCAGGATGTTGGGATGCACGACGAGCGCGCGGGCGAAGCCGACGCGCTGGCGCATGCCGCCGGAGAGTTCGCGCGGATAGGCGGATTCGTAGCCGTCGAGCCCGATGAGATCGATCGCCGCCAGGGCGCGCTGGCGGATCTCCGCTTCCGGGAGCGCCAGCGCCTCGAGGCCGAGCTGCACATTTTCCAAGACCGTCAGCCAGGGAAAGAGGGCGAAGGACTGGAACACCATCGCGATGCCCGGCGCCGGCGCGACCACCTTCTGGCCGAGATAGGTGATGGTGCCTGCGGACGGCGGCAGCAGGCCGGCGATCAGGCGCAGCAGGGTCGACTTGCCGGACCCGGTGCGGCCGAGGAGCCCCACCATCTGGCCCTGCGCCAGCTTGAAATCGATGCCGTCGAGCACCAGCAGCTCGCCGCCGTCGGCCCGCGGAAAGGTCTGGCGCAGGTCATGAATGTCGAGGAGCGCGGCGCTCATGGGATGTCCTTCGATTGCGCCTCAGCCCAGGCGAAATTTGCGCTCGGCGTAGCGGTAAAGCGGCCGCCAGAAAGTGCGATTGACCAGGACGACGAACAAACTCATCACCGCGATGCCGAGCACGATGCGATGGAAGTCGCCGGCCTCGGTCTGCCGCGCAATGTAGGCGCCGAGCCCGATGGCTTCGAGCTTCTCGTCGCCCCAGGAGGCGACCTCGGCGACGATCGCCGCATTCCACGAGCCGCCGGAAGCGGTGATCGCGCCGGTCACGTAATACGGCAGCACTGCCGGCAGCGCGATGCGCCGCCACCACAGCCAGCCGCGCACGCGGAAATTGGCGCCGACGGCGCGCAGCTCGGCGGGGATCGCGGCCGCACCGGCGATGACGTTGAACAGGATGTACCATTGCGTGCCGAGGATCATCAGCGGGCTGAGCCAGATATCGGCGTTGAGCTTGAGCGCGACGATGGCCGAGACCACGATCGGAAACAGCAGGTTCGCCGGAAAGGCGGCGAGGAACTGCGCCACCGGCTGCACCAGATTGGCGGCGCGCGGCCGCGTGCCGACCCAGACGCCGACCGGCACCCAGATGCAGCTGGCGACGGCGATCAGCACGACGACCCGGCACAGAGTGGCGAGGCCGAGCAGGAAGCGTCGTGCCCACGTCGGCGAGGCTCACGCCGGTGGTGGCAAAGCGCACGACCTGCCAGAGCGCGACCGGCGCCGAGCGCGATTACCGCGCCGTTCCAGACGAGCGGCGCCCAGCCGCCTTCATCGCGCGCGGCCTGCTTGTACGCTTCGCCGCGGTCGAACCAGCGCGCCCGCATCGACCGCGCCCAGAGCATGGCGAACGGCCGCGGTCAGCCGGTCGACCAGCCGCGAGCGGCGCAGCACGTCGAGCACCCACGACCGCGGCGGCAGGTCGCCGGCCTCCTGCTCGAAGCGGAAGCGGTCGGCCCACGCCACCAGCGGCCGGAACAGCACCTGGTCGTAGATGAGGATGACGACGAGCATGGTGCCGATCGCGTAGCCGACCGCCGCCAGATCCCGCTGCGCGATGGCGAGCGCGATGTAGGAGCCGACGCCGGGCAGCGTCACCGTCGTGTTGCCGACGCTGATCGCCTCGGAGGCGACGACGAAGAACCAGCTTCCCGACATCGACATCATCATGTTCCAGATGAGCTGCGGCATCGCGAACGGCACGTCGACGCGCCAGAAGTTCATCCACGGGCTCAGCCGGAAACTGCGCGACGCCTCGACCAGTTCGGCCGGCACCGTGCGCAGCGATTGATAGAAGCTGAAGGCCATGTTCCAGGCCTGGCTGGTGAAGATGGCGAAGATCGCGGCGAACTCGGCGCCGAGCACGCGGCCGGGCGCCAGCGCCATGAAGAACACCACGGTGATCGAGATGAAGCCGAGGATCGGGACCGACTGGAGGATGTCGAGCAGCGGGACCAGCAGGCGTTCGGCCTGCTTGTTCTTGGCGGCAAGCGTCGCATAGGTGAAGGTGAAGAGGAGCGACACCCCCATGGCGATGAGCATGCGCAAGGTCGTGCGCGCGGCGTATTCGGGCAGATGAGCGGGGTCGAGCGACAGCGGCTGCTGCTGCAGCTCGGCGAGCGGCTGCAGCAGGTGTCTACTCGCCTCGGCCAGGAACGCCAGGAGCCCGAGGATCAGGAGGATCGCGAGCAGCTCCCATCGCGTGAACAAGCGCGCCCACCCGCCGACGGAAATTGGCACGATCACGCGCATGTCCGCGATTCCGATAGCCGCCTGCCGCTGTCACACCACCTTCATGAAAATCGCGGCCGCGATGACGCATCAACGGCCGCGAGCTTCGCGCGTTGACATAACATCGGCGCGGCGCTGGTCAAAGCAATTGCGCAAGCGGCGCTATCATTTCCGCTCGTCCCGGCGAAAGCGGGGACCTTGGTGCTTGCGGTTCTGGATTCCCGCTGTCGCTGTCGCGGGAATGAGCGAGAATCATACTGCGCGGGCTGGTCAGCTCCGCGGCGCCGACCCGGCAAAGGCTTGCACCAGCTCGATCGGGAACGGAAACACGATCGTGGAGCCGCGTTCGCTCGCGATGTCGAACAGCGTGCCGAGATAGCGCAGCTGCATCGCCTGCGGCACGGCGGCGAGGATGCGGGCGGCCTCGACCAGCTTCTGCGCCGCCTGCTGCTCGCCCTCGGCGTTGATGATCTTGGCGCGGCGCTCGCGCTCGGCCTCGGCCTGTCGGGCGATGGCCCGCACCATGCTCTCGTCGAGATCGATGCGCTTCAACTCGACGGTCGAGACCTTGATGCCCCAGCCCTCGGTCTGCTTGTCGAGCACGTCCTGGATGTCGGCATTGAGCTTGTCGCGCTCGGCCAGCATCTGGTCGAGGTCGTGCTTGCCGAGCACCCAGCGCAGCGTGGTCTGCGCGAGCTGGCTCGTCGCCGCGAGATAGTTCGAGACCTGGATGATCGCGCGCTCGGGGTCGACCACGCGGAAATAGAGGACGGCGCTCACCTTGACCGAGACGTTGTCGCGGGAAATCACGTCCTGCGGCGGCACCTCATCGACGACCACCCGCAGGTCGACGCGCACCATCTGCTGCACGAACGGCACCAGCAGGAACAGGCCCGGCCCTTTGGTCCCGGTATAGCGGCCGAGCGTGAACACCACGCCGCGCTCGTATTCCCGCAGGATGCGGATCGAGGCGTAGATGAAGATCAACGCCAGGATGGCGATGACGATGACGGCTGTGAAGAACCATGGCTCTGCTCCTTGTCGGCGAAGGGACTGGCTTGGATAGGCCGTGGTCCGCACGAAATTGACACAAAATGGTCCGCCGCACTCGGAATGTTCCCCTGTGCCGCTTTCATCGCGAGCCGGCCGGCTTGTTGACAAGCCGGCGTGGGAGGTCTGCAATTCGCCTGGGTCAGTCAATCGCCCGGACCAGTCGATTCACCCGGATCAGTCAACAGGGGAGGAGACGATGGGTCGGCTGTTTGCGCATCATGATCCGTCCAACTACGCGTTTGAAACAAGATCCCTGCGCATTGCAGGGCACAGCACCTCGGTGCGGCTGGAAACCCTGTTCTGGACCATGCTCGAGGAAATGGCGGCGTCTGAAGGGATGAGCCTCGGCAAATTCCTGACGAAACTCAGCGACGAGGTGCTGGAACTGCATGGCAGCGCTCACAACTTCGCATCATTGCTGCGCTGCAGTTGCCTCATCTATCTCCGATCCAGGCGGCGACCGATCCTGCCGCGCGCTGCCGTCGCCTCGGCAAGGTCGCTCCCGCCGCATAGCACGGAGCGGCATCACCGACGTATCTGCAACGGCGGCGGCGTCAAGCGAGCGCGAGGCGCTCGCTTGACGGAATCGATCATCGGGGTTCCTTTCGATCCCCGGGCGTCAGATTTCGCCGCGCTGCATCGCCCCGGCGATATGATCGGCTTGCCGGACGGCCAGCGTGACGATGGTCAGCGTCGGATTACATGCGGCGCTGGTCGTGAACTGGCTGCCGTCGGAGACGAACAGGTTCTTGATGTCGTGGGTCTGCGCCGTATTTGTTGACCACGCCGTCGCGCGGCTTTTCGCTCATCCGGTTGGTTCCGAGATTGTGCGTGCTGGGATAGGGCGGCGTCGGGAACGTGCGCGTCGCGCCGACCGCCTCGTAAACGGCCGCCCCTTGCCGGTAGGCGTGGTTGCGCATGGCGACGTCGTTCGAGATGGTCGTCATAGTGCACACTGGCCACCGGCATTCCGTTGGCATCCTTGGCCGACGGATCGAGCGTGACGCGGTTGGTCTCCTGCGGCAGGTCCTCGCCGACCAGCCACATGCCGGCCATGTTGGGATAGCCGTCGATCGCGGTCGTGAAGCTGCGGCCCCAGGCGCCCGGATTGAGGAAGGCGACAATGAACGGCAGGCCGAGCGACAACGTCTCCATTTCGTACCCGCCGCTGAAACCGCGCTTGGGGTCGTGATGCGCCTCGTCCATGATGATGCCCGCCATCGTCGTGCCGCGATACATGTGAACGGGCCTGTCGAAGACGGCGTAGACGCTGCCGGTCATGTGCCGCATGTAGTTGCGGCCGACCTGCCCGGAGCTGTTGGCGAGCCCGTTCGGGAACATGCTGGAGTGGCTGTTGAGCAGCAGGCGCGGGCTTTCAAGCGAATTGCCGGCGACCGCAACGACGCGGGCCTTCTGCTTTTGCATCTTGCCGTCGCCGTCGACATAGACGACGCCGTTGACCTTGCCGGCGGCGTCATGCTCGATCCGCACCGCCATGCTCTTGGGCCGGACTTCGAGATTGCCGGTCGCCTCGCCCTTGGGGATCTCGGTGTAGAGCGTCGACCATTTTGCGCCGGATTTGCAGCCCTGGAAACAGAAGCCGATCTGCTGGCACGACCCGCGGCCGTCGCGCGGCTGGCTGTTGATCGACATCCGCCCGGTGTGCACCTGCTTGTAGCCGAGCTTGCGCGCGCCGGCCTCCATGACCTTGAAGTTGTTGCTCCCGGGCAGGCCGGGAATGCCGTTGGTGCGCGTCGTCCCCATCTTGAACTCGGCCTTGGCGTACCAGGGCTCCATCTCGGCGAGCGTGATCGGCCAGTCGAGCAGGTTGGCGCCGCCGATGTCGCCGTAGACCGTCTTGATCTTGAACTCGTGTTCGTCGAAACGCAGCGACGCACCGGCCCAATGAACGGTCGAGCCGCCGACCGATTTGACGATCCAGGCCGGCAGATTGGGGAAATCACGCGCCACCTGCCAGCTTCCGGAGGTGGTGCGCATGTCGGTCCAGGCGAGCTGGGTGAAGCTGTTCCATTCGTCGTTGACGAAGTCCTGGAGCTCGTGCCGGTCGCCGGCCTCGAGGATCACGGCTTTGACGCCCTTCTGGGCAAGCTCGTTGCCGAGCGTTCCACCGCCCGCGCCGGAGCCGATGATGACGACGAGCCCGTCGTCGTTGAGGTCGAATTTTGCCATCGTGTCCTCCCTCAGCTCAGCCAGTTGATGTCGTCGAAGCCGCGATTGATGTAGCCGCCGCGCTCGGCCGACGAGCCCTCGTAGCCGAACTTCGGCCACACATCGTGGTTGTTGTAGAGCGAGACGAGCAGGTCGCCGCGGACCTTGCCGAAGAACTCGCTGTGCTCGATCTCGCGCAGCAGAGCGACGCGTTGCTCTTCCCACGCAACCGCCGCGTAGGGCGCCTTGTAGCGGGCGCGCGCGTTCTCATCGAGGAGGGCGATGCCGCCCTCGATGAGCGCTTTCACATTCGCGTCTGCCGCCGCCTTGGCGTCCCACGGCGTCACCGCGACGATGTAGTAGTGATCGGCGAGGTGATCGTGCGGATAGACGTCGCGCGCGACTCGCGCGAGCGTCTTCAGCGTTTCAGGCTTCAGGGCCTTGGCGGTGTCGGCCCAGGCGTCGCTGATCGACACGCCGGTGGTCGCGGCAACCGCCGCGGCCGGCGGGACCGCGGCCGCGGTCTTGAGGAAGTTGCGGCGATCGATTTTGCTGCGACGATCGACTTCTCTCATGGGGTCCTCCTTTGCTCCTGGTCATGATGACCGCTTTGCGGCGCGGCATCCGCTGAGCCGCGACGGCTCATCGAGGGCACGGGCCTGCCGGTCACTTCTGCTCCTTCAGAAAGGCGATGATGGCTTTGCGCACGTCCGCGTTCTTCTGTTTGTAGAGCATGACGGCGCCGGGAATGACCGCCTGGGGGTCGGTCAGGTAGGAGTTCGAGATGCGCCTCGTCCCAGACGAAATCGGCCTCGCCGTAACCCGGCGAATAGTGGAAGCCGGCGACGCTGCCGGCCTTGCGCCCAAAGATGCCGGCCAAGGCCGGCCCTTGGCGCGGCGCGTCGGCCGGGCTCAGCGAATGGCAGGTTGCGCATTGCTGCGCGAAGAACTCGGCGCCGCTCGGCTTTGCTGCGCTCGGAAGCGGCATCTGCGCGTGGACGGAAGCGCCACCCGCTGCCGTGAAGGTGGCGAGCGCCACTAGCGGTGCGCGCGGAAAACCTCCCCGGTCGCGCATGTTGTCCCGCCTCCGGCGCTTTTGGATTTACGTCAGCATAGGGGCGGGCCGCATGCCGCAGGTAGTAGCGGGCTGTTACAGCACGTCGTCGGCGAACGAGCGGAACGCACGCTAAGGAGCTCGGATGGCTTCGACGCGGAGAACGAGGCCGTCGCGATCGACTACCCTGACGTGATCACCGGCCACGAGCGGCGCGTCCGCGCGCGCCAGCCAGATTTCGCCTTTCACCCGCACCCGCCCTTCGCTCCCCTGCCACGCGACCGTTTCGCCCTCGGCGCCGATCAGCGCCTCGCTGCCGGTGACGACCGGCCGCTTGCGTGAGCGCAACAGGGCCGCGAGCACCACGATGAGCAGCGCGGCGCTGCCGATGGCGGCGCCGGCGATGACGCCGCCGGACAGCGTCAAACCCGGGACCTGCGCTGGGAACATCAGCAGCGCGCCGATGACGAAGGCGGCGATGCCGCCGACGCCGAGCGCACCGAAGGCGCCGATGTGGGCCTCGGCGACCATGAGGGCGACGCCGAGCAGCACGAGCGCCGCGCCGGCGTAGCTGATCGGCAGCAGGGCGAGCGCGTAGAGCGCGACGAAGAGGCTGATGGCGCCAATGAGCCCGGGCGCGACCGCGCCTGGATTAAAGAATTCGAGGATCAGCCCGTAGATGCCGATGAGCATGAGAATAAAGGCGACGTTCGGGTTGGTGACGAGGCCGAGCAGCTCCGTGCGCCAGTCAGGCGGCACGGTCACAACGTCGAGACCGGCGGTCGCGAGCTGCTGCGGTTTGCCGGCGACATTGACCGTGCGCCCATCGATCTTGCGCAGGAGATCGGGGACGTCGTCGGCGATGACGTCGATGACGTGAAGCGAGAGCGCCTCGGCGGCGGTCACGCTTGCCGCCGAGCGCACGGCGTCGGCCGCCCAATCGGCGTTGCGGCCGTTGAGAGCGGCGAGGCCGCGGATATAGGCGGTTGCGTCATTGACGAGCTTGCGCGTTTCGGCGTCTGCCGGTTCTCCGGCTTTTTCAGTTTTATCCGCTTTCTCCTTTTGCCGCGTCGGATCGGGAGGCGCCATCGGATGGCCGGCGAGCTGGATTGGCGTGGCGGCGCCGATATTGGTGCCCGGGGCCATCGCCGCGATCGCGCTCGCGTAGGCGATATAGGTGCCGGCGCTCGCCGCACGCGCGCCGTTCGGGGCGACATAGGTCGCGACCGGCACCGGCGAGGCGAGGATCGCGCTGACGATCTGCCGCATCGAGGCGTCGAGACCGCCCGGCGTATTCATGCGCAGAACGATGATGCCGACTTCGTCCGGGCGCGCGGCGCGAAGCTCGCGCCCGATGTAGTCGGCGAGCGGCGGGCCGATGACGCCGTCGATCTCGAGCACGAGCGCGCGCTGGCCGGCCGCTGCCGCGTCCGCCATGCGCGGGCGGCAAGGCGAGCATCGCCGCCGCCAGCATCAGGAACGCCAGCCCGCGCAACTGCCTCATCGCCGTCGCTCCATGCGGTACTGCAAGGTACTGCAAAGCCTCCGCAATCCTTTTATCCCCATCGGCGGGCCCGAACCATGACCGCCGAACGCGGGGGCGCATCGCACGGGCCATTACCCGCGGGGTAATTGGAGCACTGCAGCGGGCGGGCTAAGCTTGCGGCATGCTCAATCGCACCCCGCGCACCCCGGTCGGCGGGCTCATACGACAATGGCGGCAACGCCGCCGCCTCAGCCAGCTCGACCTCGCCTGCGACGCCGGCATTTCCACCCGGCACCTGAGCTTTGTCGAAACTGGCCGCGCGCAGCCGAGCCGCGACATGCTGTTGCACCTCTCTGAGCAGCTCGATGTCCCGGTGCGCGAACGCAACGTGCTGCTGGTGGCGGCGGGCTACGCCCCGATCTTTCCCGAGCGTCCGCTCGAGCATCCGGCGCTCGCCGCGGCACGCGCCGCCGTCGATCTGGTGCTGGAGCGGCAGAAACCCTATCCCGCCTTTGCGCTCGACCGGCACTGGAACGTCGTCGCGACCAACGCGGCGTTGCCCGAGCTCTATGACGGCGTCGCTCCCGAGCTGATGCAGCCGCCGGTCAATGCCATGCGCCTCTCGCTGCATCCGCGCGGGCTGGCGCCGCGGATCGCAAATCTCGGCGAGTGGCGCGCGCATCTCCTGTTCCGCCTGCGCCGGCAGGTCGAGCTTACGGCGGACGCCGTGCTGATCGACCTTCTCCGCGAAGTCGGCAACTACCCGGCGCCGGCCGGCCCGCCGGTCCAGGTGACCGGGCTCGAACACGAAATCGCGGTGCCGTTCCAGATCAGGACAACGGGAGGCGTGCTCTCCTTCTTCAGCATGACCACGGTGTTCGGAACGCCGGTCGACGTGATGCTCTCCGAGCTGGCGCTCGAATTGTTTTTTCCCGCCGACGATGAGACGGCGCGATCGGTTGAGCGGATAGCGGCGGCGCGTTCGTCGAACTGACCACGCAAGCGTTGACGCGCGAACAGGCCGGCACCACCGCCCGCGTTTCCTTACCTACGACGTAATCGCTTTTGCTCGCTGCGCGGACGAGATTGGCGGCACGGTCGAAAGCGGCCGGTTACGCAACAGCAAGGAGAAGCCCGATGACCAACGTCAACGAAACGGTCGTCCGTTACATCGCCGCCTGGAACGAGCGCGATCCGAAACGTCGCCGCGAACTCGTCGCCGCGACTTGGACCGAGGACGGCACCAACGTCGATGCCCATCGCCACGGCAAGGGTCACGGCGCCATCGATGCGATGCTGGCGACGACGCAGGCGCAATTCCCCGGCTATCGCCTCAACCTGATCAGCGGCATCGAAGCACACAACAATTTTGTACGCTTCAGCTGGGCCGCCGGCGGCTCCAACGAGGCGCCGCTCTATCTCGGCGGCACCGACTTTGCGACGCTGGCGCCGGACGGCCGCATCAACATCGTGGCCGGTTTCATCGACGCCGCTCCGGCACCGATGAAATGACGACCGGGCGGCCGATTACCCCCAGGGCAGCGCCCGCGGGTCCGACTGCGGGCGCTGCCGCAATTCGCGCCGGTGTGCGCAACACGCCGCTGTCTCGGTCTTGCCCACGCAACGCCGGGTAGGGCTGTGAGCATGGTCCAGCGGCTGGTTTTCGCCGCGGCGCTGTCTACATAAGTTTCGCCTCAGCGCCCTGCTGGGCGAGCATTTGGATCTGCCGAGCCGGCGCGAGCATGCGGGTCGCGGGTCGCGCCAACAGTGAGAGCCCCACCATGGATGCCCCAGCGCCAGCCGCCGCTCAGCCGCAAGTCCAGATCGAATCGTTCGACGGCCCGCTCGGCCGGCGCATCATCGACACGCATATCTGGGCGGTGCGCGAGGGGCTGCGCGGCGCCACCGCCTACGATCTGTTCGACGGTTACTGCCAGCGCCTGGTCATTCACAACGTGCCGCTATGGCGCGGACATACAGCGATGGAAACGCTGCATCCGCAATGGAGCGGCTATGGCCACACCTGGCGCCGCGACCTCAATGCCATCCAGCCCGAGCAATACGTCAGAGGCAGCAACATCATGGACGAGCATTGGCAGAAGAGCCCGATGTTCGACCTTATCCGCCGGGCGCGCGCGGGAGAACCCAACCCTCTGATGCGCCGGCACCTGGAGCTCGGTCCGGAGCAGCGTGACTTCGAAGTGCTCGACGAGTTCTTTGCCGCCGGCGCAACGGACTATCTCGCCCAGCTGTTCATCTTCGGTGAACGTGGTGATCCCGCGCATGGCACGGGGATCGTCTATTCCTTTTCCACCGACCGGCGCGGCGGCTTCGATGCCGACGATACCGCGCTGATGCAGGCGACGCTGCCGGCGCTGTCTCTGGCAATGAAGGCACACGCCGGCTACGTGATCGCCTCCGGACTGCTGCAGACCTACCTCGGCGAGGAGACCGGCCGGCGCGTCCATGCCGGCGCGATCGAGCGCGGCTCGGTCGAGAGCATTCACGCGGTGCTCTGGTACGCGGACATCCGCGGCTTCACCGCCGCGAGCGACGGCATGCCGGGCCAGGCGATCATCGACCTTCTCGACAATGTGTTCGAGACATTGACCGCGGCGCTGCGTTCGCGCGGCGGCGAGGTGCTGAAATTTCTCGGCGACGGCATGCTGGCGACGTTGGCGTTCCAGGAGGCCGATCGCGCGAAAACCTGCGCGCGCGCTCTCGATGCGGCGGCGGAGACGATGCAGGGACTTGCGGCGTTCAACGCGGTGCGCGTCGCCGCCGGCCAGCCGGAGGTGGCCGTCGATCTCGCCCTGCACGTCGGCGAGGTGCTCTACGGCAATGTCGGCGCAGCCGACCGGCTCGACTTCACGGTCGTGGGGCCGGCCGTCAACGAAGTCGCGCGCATCGAGGCGCTCTGCGAGCCGCTGGAACGCGCGCTGCTCATCTCCGATGAATTCGCCGCGGCGCTCAAAGATGGCGACAACCGCCTAGTCTCGCTCGGACATTATCACTTGCGCGGCGTGCGCGAGCCCAAGGAAATCTTCGCACTGGCGTGAACCGCCAGTCCGGCGGCCGCCGTGACGGGACCGGCTGCCAATCGGCGTTACTTGCGATTGCGACGGCAGGCATTCAACCGGACAGGCCTACAAGGGCGGGCCGAACTCCGGTGTCTTCCCACAGATCACCGGCGAGCCGAACTTCGACCTCGCCATTCCCGGCCGCAAGGCGAGCTTCGGCGTCATCGAGTCGGCGCAGGCGCTCGGCGATTTCCGCGTTTTGGCCGAACGGAGCCGGCGGGCGCTCCACGCGCATATCACGCATGACCCGACTGCGGGTCTTGCCGCAATCGGCAAAGTGGCACGGCTGGCGCTGGCGTGATCGGTGCCGCCGAAGCGTCACCTACCCCGTTGCGGTTAACCCGCGCCGCGCAGTGCCCCCGACAAGCCCCTGCGGGCCGGAAAGTGACCCCTTCCTGTCCTTAAATCACCGCATTGTCCAAGGAATGGTTCGGCGTTTGGTGGCAACGGGCTGATTTGGCTGCATTCAACGAAGGAGGGGTCCTTGGCAAGGCAATTGACACGGCTGGTCATGGCCGGGTTGTTCGCGCTCCTCGGCGCTGTTCAATTCGCAGCGGCCCAGGAACCCTCGGTGGCCGGCCTATGGCAGAAGATCGACGAGCAGACCGGCAAGCCGGTCATCTGGTTCCTGTTCGTCGGCCACGGCAGCGTCTACGAGGGCGTCGCGGCGCGGCTGTTTCCGCGCCCCGGTGAACCGCCGAGCCCTCCCACCTGCACGCGCTGCCGTGACGACCGCCAGGGCGCGTCTCTGCTGGGATTGCCGCTCATCCGCGGCATGCGGCGCAACGGCTTGCGCTACGAGGGCGGCAACATCCTCGATCCGCGCGATGGCAACATCTACAACGCGGTCATGACGGTGAGCCCGGATGGGCAGTCGCTGACCGTGCGCGGCTATCTCGGCTTCGAACTCTTCGGCCGCAACGAAACTTGGTATCGGCTGCCGGAAAGCGCGCTGAGGCAACTCGATCCGATCGTCATCGCCAAATATCTCCCGGCGCAGGCCCCGACGACAGGCGCGGCAGCGCCGGCGCGGCATCCGCAAGGTAACGCGAAGTCGGCCGATCCGACAAACCCGGTGCGCTAAGGCGCTGTCCGGTTACGGCGCGAAGCGCCGCTGCGAAACACCAAAGAAAGCGAATGACATTCCGGGGCGCGGCCGCGGGCCGCGAACCCGGAATCGACAGTCAAGGATCGTGGTTATGGATTCCGGGCTCCTCGCGGAGCCTGTCATCGGGCCGGCCACATCGGGCCGCACCCGTTGGCTCGGCCCGGAATGACAAATCGCGGCTCAATCTTCGCTGACGCCGAATTCACAACCGGGCGCGGCGTAGCGAAGGCGTCCGACGCCGTAGCGGTCGCGTTCGACGATCGGGTTGCACCGCTCGAGCCACTTGCGGTCGCGCGCCACAAGGCGCGCCTTTTCCGCCTCGTCGACAGGCCTTGGGACCACCCTGACTGGGTCGCCGGCCGGTCCCCAACGCATCACGCAATTGAAGGTCGTGAAGCCGCCGACGCAGCTCGTATTGCTGACGCCGCCGGCCGCACGCTGGTCCTGCGCACTGGCCGGCATCAAGGCCGTGAGCGTCATCACGGTCATGGCCGCCGCGAGCGCCCCGGCAGGCAGCGTCACCGCTACACCCGCACGAGCGGCGAACCTGATTGCCGAAACTCCTCCGGCGCGCCGACTGGCTAACACCACTCTCTCCCTGCGAGCGCGTCCCGATTGGGGTCAATCGACAGCGCTTTGTCTGCTCGGCCTGACCCCTGCGTTCATTGCCGCGCGGCTTTCGCGGCTTCCGAAGCAGGCGCCAAGCGTCGTCGGAGAAGGGAGCAAGGCGGATGCCAGCCGATCTGGCCTGTTTTGGCACAGCGGCTGTTGGTTCTCGCAACGACGCGGCAAGGGGCGCGGCTATTTGGCGAAAGAGTCCTTGGCGAAGGAGGTCAGAGCCGCTTCGAGCCGCCGCCACGCGGGCTCATTCGCGGGCAGGCCGAAGCGCAGCCAGCTCGCATTGTCCGGGAAGGGCCGCACGAAAATTCCGGCACGCCCGAGGTGATGAAACAACGCGTCGGCCGCCGGCGTCTGCGCCAGCCGGAACAGGCTCGTCCCGCCGATGACCTCGAGACCGGCGCGCTCGAGCGATGGCATCGAGCCGACGCGCGGCCCGCGCCAGCCGGCGCCGCGTCCGCTCGATCCACCCCGTGTCCGCGAGCGCCTTGGCGCCGACGGCGAGCGCCGGCCCGGATACCGCCCACGGGCCGAGCGCGGCGCGCAGCCGCGCCGCCACCGCCGGCGATGCGAGCGCGAAACCAAGCCGGAGCCCGGCGAGCCCGAAGAATTTTCCGAACGAGCGCAACACGACGACGTTGCCGTGCGACACCTCACCGGCAAGGCTCGTCCCCGGCGGGCCGACATCCATGAAGGCCTCGTCGACGATCAGCATGCCGTCGCGTTGCCGCAGATTTTTTTCGGCCAGCGCGAGCAAGGCATCTCTGTCGAGAAGCCTGCCGTCCGGATTATTTGGATTGGCAACCATGACCAGATCGGCGTCGGCGCAGGCGTCGAGTTCGCGGACGGCTTTCACGCGGTGCCCGGCGAGCGCCGCAGCGCGGGCAAATTCGCCGTAGCTCGGCACGAGCACCGCCGCGCGGCCCGGTTGAACGAGCGCGGCGACCAGCGGCAGCAACAGCTGCGTGCCCGGCACCAGCACGACGTGCGCCGCCGAGGGCGCGCCATAAGCCTGCGCGGCGGTCGCCGCGAGCGTCGCGGCGGCTTCGAGCGACGGCAGTCGGGCGAAGAGGCCGGCCGGAAAACGCGGCAGGGGATAGGGATTGGGATTGATCCCGGTGGAGAGGTCGATGAATGGTTCGATGGCGTCCGGAAACTGGCGCCTTGCGGCGTCGAGGTCGCCGCCGTGCGGCACCGCTTCATCGACGCGGTCGTAGGGGATCATGTCCTTCGCGCTGGCACTTCTCGCCATGCTGATCGAGCTCTGTCTCGGTTATCCGCAATTCGTGCAGCGCGCGATCGGCCATCCGGTCACCTGGACCGGCCGCCTCATCGGTGCGCTCGACCGCGCGCTCAATCGCGAGACCGCTGGAGCAGGCGCGCGGCGAGCCGCAGGCGTCGCCGCGGTCGCGATCCTCGTCGCCGTCGTCGGCGCTGTTGCTTTCCTCGTGCAGCGCGAACTGCTCCGCTGGCCTGCCGGCGTCCTGGCCACGGCCTTACTTGCCAGCACATTGATCGCGCAGCGCAGCTTGCATCGGCACGTGGCCGACGTCGCCGTCACGCTCGCCAAGGGAGACATTGGCGCCGCGCGCCTCGCGGTATCGCACATCGTCGGACGCGACACGGCCGCGCTCGATGCAGCAGGAATCTCCCGCGCCGCCATCGAGAGCTTGGCGGAGAATTTCTCCGACGGCATCGTCGCGCCGGTCCTGTGGCTCGCCATCGCCGGCCTCCCTGGCGCCGCACTCTACAAGGCGATCAATACCGCCGACAGCATGATCGGCCACCGCACGCCACGCCATGCGGCCTTCGGCTGGGCCGCCGCGCGGCTCGACGATCTCGTCAACCTCCCAGCCTCGCGTCTTTCCGCGCTCCTCCTGGTCGTGGCGGCCGCGCTCCACAAAGAGGCGTCGGCGCCGGCGGCGTGGCGCGCCGTGTGGCGCGACGCGGCGCGTCACCGTTCGCCCAATGCCGGCTATCCCGAGGCGGCCATGGCCGGAGCGCTCGGCTTGGCGCTCGCCGGCCCGCGCGTCTATGGCGGCGTGCCGGTCGACGACGCCGTCATGGGCAATGGACGGCGAGACGCCGGCGCCGCCGACATCGTCCGCGCGCTGGCGCTCTACCGCTGGGCCGATGCGCTGCTGATCGCGCTGCTCGCCGTCCTTTGCGCGGCCCTTCTCATCGCGCCAGCGTGAGCAGGCGGTCGAGATCGAGGTGCGCGGCGAGATGCGCCGCGAGCGCATCGAGCGTGCGCTCGATCAGATCGCCGTAGGCGATCTTCGTCGGGCCGGCCGCCAAACGAGCGAGCCATGCCGCGCGTTGCCGGTCGTCGGCGAACAGCCCGTGCACGTACGTGCCCATGACCCGGCCGTCGGGCGAGGTTGCGCCGTCCGCCGTACCGTCGGCGAGCCGCGCGAACGGACGCGCGCAATCGGGTCCTGCGGTCACGCCCATGTGCATCTCGTAACCGGCAAAAGCGGCGCCGTCACTCGTCGATCCGCGCACCGGTTCGAGGCGTTTGCTGTCCGACAGCATGGTCGCGACCTCGATGAGCCCGAGCCCTTCGACCGTTGCGGGCGGACCTTCGATGCCGGCGGGGTCGGCGATGGTGCGCCCCAGCATCTGATAGCCGCCGCAGAGGCCGAGGACCAAACCGCCGCGGCGCCGATGCGCGGCGATGTCGATGTCGAAGCCGGCGCTGCGCACAACCGCAAGATCCGCGATCGTCGCCTTCGAGCCGGGCAGCACCACGAGATCGGCATCGCCCGGGAGCGCCGCACCCGGCCGCACGTACTCCAGATCAACCGCGGGCTCGGCCGCGAGCGGATCGAGGTCGTCGAAGTTGGCGATGTGCGGCAGGATCGGCACCGCGATTTTTACCCGCCTGGAGTCCTGCCGGCGCGGGAAAGTGCCGGAGCCGTGGGACTGTTCAAGCGCGAGCGCATCTTCGGCCGGAAGCAGCCGCGCGTCCGCGAAATAAGGAACGAGCCCGAGCGCCTCCCATCCGGTCGCCTGGGCAACACGCTCGATCCCGGCGGCAAACAGCGCCGCGTCACCGCGAAATTTGTTGACGATGAAGCCACGGACGAGCGCCGCATCCTCGTCCGGCAATACCGCCTTAGTGCCGACGAGGCTTGCGATCACGCCGCCGCGGTCGATATCGCCGATCACCACCACCGGCACGTCGGCGGCGCGGGCGAAGCCCATGTTGGCGATGTCGTTCGCCCGCAGGTTAACCTCGGCGGCGCTGCCGGCGCCTTCGACGAGCACGATATCGGCCTCGCCGCGCAGGCGCGCGAAGCTGTCGAGCACGAACGGCATCAGCTCGCGCTTCATCTGCTGGTAGGCGGCGGCCTTGGCGCTGCCGTAGACGCGGCCCTGCACCACGATCTGCGCCCCGATCTCGCTCTGCGGCTTCAACAGTACCGGGTTCATGTGCACGCTCGGCGCCGTTTGAGCCGCGCGCGCCTGCAGGGCCTGGGCGCGACCGATTTCGCCGCCGTCGGCGGTCACGGCCGCGTTGTTCGACATGTTCTGCGGCTTGAATGGGCGCACGGCGAGACCGCGCGCGGCGAACGCGCGGGCGAGACCGGCGACGATCAGAGATTTGCCGACGTCCGAGCCCGTGCCCTGGAACATGAGCGCGCGCGCCGGCATGTTTTCAGAACTCGATGCCCGGCTGCGCCTTCACGCCGGCGGCAAAGTGGTGCTTCACCAGCGTCATCTCGGTGACAAGATCCGCGGCGGCAACAAGCTCCGGCTTGGCGTTGCGGCCGGTGACGACGACGTGCAGGCCCTGGCGGCGTGCGGCGAGCGCGGCAACCACGGCGCCGAGATCGAGATAGTCGTAGCGCAGCGCAATGTTGAGCTCGTCGAGAATGACGAGGGAAAAGCTCGGATCGGCCATGAGTTCGCGCGCCTTCGCCCAGGCGCGCTCGGCGGCCGCGATATCGCGCGCGCGGTCCTGTGTGTCCCAGGTGAAGCCCTCGCCCATCGTGTGCCAGGCGACCTGATCGCCGAAGCGGACGAGCGCGTCGCGCTCGGCCGAATGCCACGCGCCCTTGATGAACTGCACGACGCCAATGCGGTGGCCGCGTCCGAGCATGCGCAAGGCAAGGCCGAAGGCCGCGGTCGATTTTCCCTTGCCGGTGCCGGTGTGCACGATGAGGAGACCCTTCTCGATCGTCTTTCCCGCCACCTCGGCGTCCTGCACCGCCTTGCGTTTCGCCATCTTGGCGCGGTGGCGCTCGGCTTCGGCCTTGTCGGTCGTTTCGGTCATGACGTTTCCTTCGCGGCGCCCTTCACGGCGAGCGGGAGGCCGGCGACCATGAGCACGACCCGGTCCGCGCCCGCGGCGAGCCGCTGGTTGAGAGTGCCCTGCAGATCGCGAAAGCGGCGGCCGAGCGGATGGTCAGGCACGATGCCGGAGCCGACCTCGTTCGCGACCAGGACCACCGGTGCGGCCGCCGCGGCCAGCGCCGTTTCCAGGCGCTCGACTTCCGCATCGATATCGGCCTCCGCCAACATGAGATTTGACAGCCACAGCGTCAGGCAATCGACCAGCACTGGCATTCTCCCGCAAGCGGCAAGCGCCGCGGCAAGGTCGCACGGCGCCTCGACCGTGCGCCATTCGGCGCCGCGGCGCGCGCGGTGTGCCTTTATGCGCGCGGCCATTTCGTCGTCGCCCGCCTCAGCCGTCGCCACGTACGCCCAGGGCGGCGGCAACCCCTCGATCAGGCTTTCGGCATAACGGCTCTTGCCGGAGCGGGCACCGCCGAGCACGAGGGTGCGCAAGCGGCGCGCCGTCAAGTCTCGGCGGTGCGGCCGAGACGGGCGTAGAGCGCCCCGGTCGCCAAGCCGAGCAATGCCCAGAACGCCGCGTTAATTCCGAGCGAGCGCGCAGCAAACGCCGCCGCAAGCTCGGCCGGAACGAGGCCTGCGCCCGCCGGCGGATGCGGCGCGCCGATGACATGCGGCGCAACGAGCAGCGCAACGCCGCCCGGAATGGCCCAGGAGGCGCGGGCGAAAAGCATGAGCCCGATCGCCGCGGCTGTCGCCACGGCAGTTCCGATCCACCACGCCTGGCGGGGGAAAAGATCGGCCGCGACCGATCCCGGCAGCTCCGGCGGCAGGCCGAACGCGGGCGCGAGCGCGAACGCAGCAAAACCGGCGATCCCCCACAGCAAGCCTTCACGTGCGTCGACCGCGCGGCCGCTGACCGCATAGGCCCCGACCAGCAGCAGCGCGAATCCGACCGAGGTGAGCGTCGTTGCCATCCAGGTAAAGACGGGACGCCACGGCGAGTCTTCGGCGACCATGGGCGCGTCGGCCTCGTGATCGTGCGCCTTGGCCTCGGTGACAAGCAGCGAGGCCACGGCCATGCCGGACTGCGTTGAGATCGCGCCGTGCTCGTGGTGCGGCGCCACCGTGCCCTTTTCGTACTTCTCCGCTTCGAGGATCATCGGCACCAGCGCAACCTGCTGGAGCGCGGCAATGAGCACGCCGACGCCGATGCCGGCGCCGAGCGCGGCCGCAAAAATCCGGCGAAACATGATAGTCCCGTCAGTGACAGGGGAAGCTGATGGCGTGACGGGTGTTGTGCGCGGCGTCGTGCAGCGCCTGCAGTGGCGCGAAACCGGTCACCCCGATGAACAGGGTGCCGAGCAGGATCGCGGCGAGCCCGTAACGCATCGCGTCGCGGCGCGCATCCGGCAGTGCAACCGAACGGATCAGAGTGGACATTTCGTTCTCCTTCGTCCTCCACCCGAGGACCGAGACAGAGGCCAACGCCGCCGGCAGGTCTCCTGACTTGCGGGTCAGCGCCTGGTCTCGACCTTCCCGGAGCGGGCTCCAGTGGATCGACGAGGAGGCTCGCCGCTCACAGTTGCGGGGGCAGCCGCGGCTTCGAGCAAGCTCTCACCGCGTTCCCTATTGCGTCCCGCCGATGCGGGAACCGACAGCGCCGACAATAATAGCGGCCGCCAGCGCGGCCGCAAGGCGTCCGTGGCGCCATTGACAAAGTCCGCGGGACGACCGTTTAGTCGCGGCTATTCGACGGCCTCTCATGTGAGAGCCAATAGGGAATGCGGTGCGGAACCGGCGCGTTCCTAATCCGCAGCTGCCCCCGCAACTGTAAGCGGCAAGCCCGTGCCAATCCGAAGCCACTGGGTTCACCCGGGAAGGCGGTAACGGGCGGCAAGCCGCGAGCCAGGAGACCTGCCGTCGATGCGGTCGTTGGCCGGGCGGGGTGCCTCGGTATCGGTCGTTCACCCTCTGCACCCCGTGACGCATGTCGGAGCGGCGCGGGTGAGTTCTTGCGATCAACCGAGCGTGACAGATCGCGCGGCCGCGGCGGCCGACGCGCCGACCATCTATGTGTGCGTCACCTGCCGGCCCGTCGGTGAACCTGACAGCGAACTGCGTCCCGGCGCCGTGCTCGCCGCGGCGGTCGAACGCGCCGCCGCCGGAACGGAAGTGATTGTGCGCCCGATGCGCTGCCTTGCCAATTGCTCGCGCGGCCCAAGCGCCGCGCTGCGCTGCAACGGCTCGTGGACCTACGTTTTCGGCGGCCTCGACCCGGCTTTTGCCGGAGCGCTGGTCGCGGGCGCGCGGCTGCTCGCGCGCGCCGCTGACGGCATTCTCCCCTGGCGGGGACGGCCGGAGCCGCTCAAGCGCGGCCTGATCGCCCGCGTCCCGCCGATCGGATTCGAGGAGGTTGATGCATGAACGGTTCGCGGCAAAGCCTTGCGCGCGTTCCCTGCACCATCGTCACCGGCTTCCTCGGCGCCGGCAAGACGACGCTGATCCGGCACGTGCTGGCGAACGCGCAGGGCCGCCGCCTCGCCGTCATCGTCAACGAGTTCGGCGACGTCGGCATCGACGGCGAAATCCTCAAGGGCTGCGGCAACGAGGCCTGCCCCGAGGAGAACATCGTCGAATTGGCCAATGGCTGCCTGTGCTGCACGGTGGCGGACGAATTCGTACCGGCGCTCGACGCCATCCTGGCGCGCGACGGCGTCGAGCATATCGTGATCGAGACCTCGGGCCTCGCTCTGCCGAAGCCGCTGGTCCAGGCCTTCCATTGGCCGGCGATCAAGAGCCGCGTCACCGTGGACGGCGTCGTGGTCGTCGTCGACGGCGCGGCGCTGGCCAGCGGCCGCGTCGCCGACGACCTCGACGCCCTGGCCCGACAGCGCGCCGCCGACAGCGCGCTCGCGCACGACGATCCGGTCGAGGAAGTATTCGATGATCAGATCGCCTGCGCCGATCTCGTCGTCCTCAACAAACGCGACCTCATCGATGCGGCGGGCATCGCCAAGGCGCAGGCGGCGATCGCCAGCGTACTGCCGCGCAGCGTCAAGGTGATCACGGTCGCCGACGGCAAGGTCGATCAGGCGCTGCTGCTCGGACTCGGCGTCGGCACCGAGGACGACATCGCCAACCGCCGCACGCGGCACGACGACGAGCCGGAGCACGATCACGACGATTTCGATTCGTTCGTCGTGCCGCTCGGCGAGATCGCCGATCCGTCCGCGCTCGCCGCCCGCGTCGCCGCACTCGCGGAAAATTTCGACGTGCTGCGCGTCAAGGGTTTCGCCGCCGTGGCGGGCAAGCCGCTGCGTCTGCTGGTGCAGGCGGTGGGACCGCGGGTGACGCATCAATACGACCGGCCATGGGCCGCCGCCGCGCCGCGCGACGGCCGGCTGGTGGTGATCGGGCTCAAGGGCCTCGATCGCGCGGCGGTGACGCGCGCGCTGATCGGGTAAGCCGTCGGGGCGGACGATGCATCTGTTGGCGACGACTTCGACCAACCTCGACGAAATCGTCGAAGCGGTCGATCTCGGCCAGCCGCCGGGCGAGATCGTCGTGCTCTCGTTCGCCGACAGCGACCTCGCCGGCCTTGCCGCGGCGTGGGAAGCGGAACGCACCGTGCTGCCGAGCGTGCGGCTCGCGCATCTGCGCGACCTGCGCCATCCCATGTCGGTCGATCTGTGGATCGACCGCGTCGCCGCCCACGCCAGGGTGATCGTCGTGCGCCTGCTCGGCGGCCTCGATTGGTGGCGATACGGCATCGAACGGCTGTCGGCGCTGGCGCGCGCGCGCGCCATCAAGCTCGCGGTGCTGCCGGGCGAAGATCGTGACGACGCCCGCCTCGCCGCCGCCTCGACGCTGCCATCCGCGGAGCTGGACACCCTGCTCGGCTTCTTCCGCGAAGGCGGCGGCGAGAATTTGCGCGCCCTGCTGCGCACCCTTGCCCGCCACGCCGGGCACGCGCTCGAGGCGCAGAGGCCGCGGCCGGTGCCGCGCTTCGCCGGCTACCTGCCGGGCGAAGGCGCAATCGATGTCGGCAAGCTGATCTCCTCGCGCGAACCGGGCAAGGCGGTCGTGCCGATCATCTTCTATCGCGCCATGCTGCTCGCCGCCGACACGGCGCCGGTCGACGCCCTGTGCGCCGCTTTGGGCGCCCGCGGCCTGACGCCGGCTGCGCTCTTCGTCACCAGCTTGAAGGATCGCGACGCTGCCGAATTTTTGCGCGGCGCGTTTGCGCTGCTTGCTCCCGCGGTCGTCGTCACCACGACGGCGTTCGCTGCCGGCGGCAACATCGGCGAGCCGACGCCGCTCGATGCGGCGGGCGTTCCCGTGCTGCAGGTCGTGAGCGCCACCACGCGACGCGCGGCGTGGCGGGACAGCGCCCGCGGACTCGGCGCCGCCGATCTCGCGATGCACATCGTGCTGCCCGAACTCGACGGCCGCATTCTCGCCGGCGCAATCGCCTTCAAGGACCCGCTGCCGCCGCATGAGGGGCTTGCCTTCACTGCACTAACAAGCCGTCCCGAGCCGGACCGCGTGGCGATGGTCGCCGACCGGATCGCCGCGCTGGTACGCTTGCGCGCTTTGCCGCGCAGCGAGCGGCGGATCGCGGTGCTAGTGCCCGATTATCCCGGCGCGCCGGGGCGCACGGGATATGCGGTTGGGCTCGATGTGCCGGCGAGTGTGATCGCGCTCCTCGACGATCTCGGCGCCGCCGGCTACGTGGTGCGCGGCGTTCCCGAAACGCCGCGTCATTTGCTCGATGCGCTCGCCGCCGGCAGCGATGAGGCCGCACTCAGCATCGGCGAATATGAAACCTTGCTGGCGCGCGTGCCGGATGCCGCGGTCGCGCGGCTGCGCGATGCCTGGGGCGAGCCCGCGGACGATCCCGGCGTGCGCGACGGCCGCTTTCGTCTTCGCGCGCAAACATTCGGCAAGGTTCTGGTCGCATTGCCGCCCGACCGCGGCCGCACGGGGGAGCGCCGCGCTGATTATCACGATCCGCTGCTGCCGCCGCGGCACGCGCTCGTCGCCTTCGGCCTCTGGCTGCAGCACGTGGCGAAGATCGATGCGCTCGTCCACATGGGCGCGCATGGCACGCTCGAATGGCTCCCCGGCAAGGCGGTCGCGCTCACCGCGGAATGCTTCCCGGAAATCGTGACCGGCGCGCTGCCGGTGATCTATCCATTCATTGTCAGCAATCCGGGCGAGGCCGCGCAGGCCAAGCGCCGCCTCGCCGGGCTGACCATCGGGCACCTGCCGCCGCCGCTCGTTGACGGCGGACTTTCCGGCGACGCGCGCGAGCTCGAACGCCTGATCGACGAGTACGCACAGGCCGACGGCCTCGACCGGCGGCGGCGCGAACGCCTCGCCGCACTGATCGTCGAGACGGCGCAGGGCACCGGCTTGGCGCGGGAGGCCGGTATCGCGAGCGCGCCCGCGCCCGACGACGCGCTGCGCCGCATCGATGCCTGGCTGTGCGACCTCAAGGACCTCGCCATCAAGGACGGCCTGCACGTTTACGGTCGCGCGCCGGCGGAGATCGGCGATCCGGCATGGCAGCAAAGCGCCGCGGCGGAGCGCGCGGCGCTTCTTGCGGCGCTCGACGGCAACCGCGTCGCGCCCGGCCCCGCCGGCTCGCCGACGCGCGGGCGGCGCGACGTGCTGCCGACCGGCCGCAATCTCTTCACCGCCGATCCGCGCACCCTGCCGACGCCGACCGCCATGGACCTCGGCCGGCTCGCCGCCGACGAGGTCGTGCGCGCGCATCTGCAGGCGCACGGCGAGTTCTTGCGCGCGGTCGTCATCGACCTCTGGGGCAGCGCCACGTTGCGCACCGGCGGCGAGGAGATCGCGCAGGGCTTTGCGCTCATGGGCTGCCGGCCGCTCTGGGACGGCGCCAGCGGCCGCGTCACCGGCGTCGAAGTGCTGCCGACCGCCGCCATGGGCCGCGCGCGGGTCGACGTGACCTGGCGCATTTCCGGCCTGTTCCGCGACCTCTTTCCCGCGCAGATCGCGCTCATCGACGCGGCGGTGCAGGCCGTCGCCGCGCGCGATGAAAGCGACGAGGAAAATCCTCTCGCCACGGCACGGCGCGCCGGCGAAGTCGGTGGGGCGTCCCGCCTTGACCGCATCTTCGGCAACGCGCCCGGCGCTTACGGCGCCGGCGTCGAGGATTTGCTCGGCCGTGATGCCGATGGCCAATCGATCGGCGCGGCCTATCTCGCGGCGACCTCGCACGCCTACGGCGGGGCCGGCGGCGAAGGCGGGGCGGCGCCCGGCGCCTTCGCGCAACGTATCGCCGCCGCCGATCTCCTCGTGCATCCGAGCGACGATCCCGGCCGCGACCTCCTTGAAGGCGCCGAGGACGCCGCCTTCGTCGGCGGCTTCGCCGCCGCTGCAAAACTCCTCGGCCGTGCCGTCGATCTCGTCATGCTCGACCTGACCGATCCGCAGCGGCCGCGCGCGCGATCGCTGGCGGCGGCGCTCGCGCGCATCGTGCGGGCGCGCGCGATCAACCCGCGCTTCATCGCCGGGCAGATGCGTCACGGCCCGCGCGGCGCCGCCGAGCTTGCCGAGACCGTCGACCGGCTTGCCGCCTTCGCGCAAACGACCGGCGCGGTCGCCAGCGAATTGTTCGACCTGCTGCACGACGCCTTGGTCGCCGACCTCAAGGTGCGCGACTTTCTGCAGGAAAACCCGCAGGCTGCCGCGGCGGTCGCCGAGCGGCTCGACGCCATGCGGCGGCACGGTTTCTGGCATCCGCGACGCAACGATGTCGACGCCGGCCTCGCGGCACTGCGCGGCGCGTGCAGCCGGGAAGCGACATGAGGGCCACGATGTTCGGGCAAAACCTCGCGACGCCCGTTGCCGGCGCCTCTGCGCCAAAGCGAGAAGAGCACGTGCAGCGCCGCGGGTCCTGTCCCGCGCTCTCGACGCCCATGCCCACCGGCGACGGATGGCTCGTGCGGCTTCTGCCGATCGGTACCATCGCACTCGACGCGTTCGCCGCGCTGTGCGATGCGGCGCGAGCGCATGGCAACGGCGTCATCGAAGTCACCGGGCGCGGAAGCATCCAGGTGCGCGGACTTACTCCCAATTCAGCGCCGCGCTTCGCGGCGGCGATCGGCGCGCTGGAGATTGCGGCGGCGGAGGGCATTCCCGTTGTCAGCAACGCGCTTGCCGGACTCGATCCGGAAGAGATGCTCGACGCGAGCGCGCTCGCCCGCGATCTGCGCGCCGCGCTGGTGCGCGGATCGATCGGCGCATCAGTCTCGCCCAAGGTCTCGGTCGCCATCGACGGCGGCGGACGCCTCAGCCTCGACGAAATCGCCGCCGACGTGCGTCTTCGCGCGGAAATGAGCGAGTGCCGCGCGGCGTTTCGCGTCGGCCTCGGCGGCGACGGCGCGAGCGCCGTCGACATCGGTGTCGTCCCGCCGGCGCGCGGGATCGACGCTGCCGTCCGTCTCCTCGAAGTCATTGCGCGGCGTGGCCGCGATGCGCGCGCGCGCGACGTGCTCGCCACGGAAGGTCTCGCACCATTTCGCGCCGCCCTCGCCAGCGCCGGCGGCTTCTGCGAGCTTCCTTCCCCCGCAGGAGAAAGAAAACGGGGCGAGCCTGTTGGTGCGCATCGGTTGCACGACGGCTCGCTGGCGTACGGCGTCGGGCTCGCCTTCGGTCACGCCGACGCGACATCGCTCCGACGATTGATCGAGGCCGCAAGCAGCGCGGGGGCGAGCGGGGTGCGCGCGGCGCCAGGCCGGGTGCTCATGATCGTTGGCGTCACGCACGCGACGGCGCCCGCATTTGCTGCCGATGCGGAGCGGTTCGGCTTCATCACGCGCGCCGACGATCCGCGCCGCTACGTCATCGCCTGTGCCGGAGCGCCGGTCTGCGCCGCCGCGCACATCGCCGCCCGCGCCATGGCGCCGGCGATCGCCGCGACAGCAGCGCCGCTTCTCGACCGGTCGTTCACGATCCACGTTTCCGGTTGCGCCAAGGGCTGCGCCTATCCTCGGGCCGCGGCGCTGACCGTCGTCGGTACGCCCGAAGGATGCGCGCTCATCGCCGACGGCTCAGCGCTCGATATCCCGCACGCCGTGGTGTCGGCGGACGAATTGCCCGCGGCGATCGCGCGCAGCGCGCGCACGCGAACCGGCGACAGCGGCCATGTCTGAGCCCGCGGCATATCTGCGCGACGGCGCGGCGATCTACCAGCGCTCGTTCGCCATCATCCGCGCCGAGGCCGATCTCGCGCGCTTCTCGGCGGGCGAAGCCGAGGTCGCGGTGCGCATGATCCATGCCTGCGGCGTGGTCGAGGCGGCACGGCACATCGCGTTCGGAGCCGGCCTGGTGCCGGCGGCGCGCGAGGCGCTCGCGGCTGGGGCTTCGATCCTGTGCGATTCAGAGATGGTGGCGCACGGGGTGACGCGCGCGCGGCTCCCGGCGGGCAACGCGGTGATCTGCACCTTGAACGATCCGCGCGTGCCGGCGCTTGCGGAAAAGCTCGGCAACACGCGCTCGGCGGCGGCGCTCGATCTGTGGCTCGATCGACTCGCCGGCGCCGTGGTCGCCATCGGCAATGCGCCAACGGCTCTGTTCCGCCTCCTCGACCTGCTCGACGCCGGTGCGCCGAAACCGGCCGCGATCCTCGGCATTCCGGTCGGCTTCGTCGGCGCTGCCGAAGCGAAGGAGGCGCTGGCGAGCAATCCGCGCGGCGTACCATTCCTCATCGTGCGCGGGCGCATGGGCGGCAGCGCCATGACCGCGGCGGCAGTGAATGCGCTGGCGAGGCCCGGCCTGTGAGCGCGGCAAAACTCATCGGCGTCGGCGTCGGGCCGGGCGATCCCGAGCTGATGACGCTCAAGGCGATGCGTGCGCTCGGCGAAGCCGACGTGATCGCCTATTTCGCCAAGGCCGGACACGCCAGCCATTCGCTCGCTACCGCGGCGCCACATCTGCGCAACGGCGCAACGCAGCTGCCGCTCCTTTATCCGGTCACGACCGAGCTGCCGAAGTGCAGCGATCGCTACCGCGATGCGATCCGCGATTTCTTCGACGGAGCGGCCGCGACGCTCGCCGCGCACCTCGAGGCCGGGCGCACCGTCGCCGTGATCTGCGAAGGCGATCCGCTGTTCTACGGCTCCTACATGCATCTGCATGCGCGGCTGGCGCCGCGTTTTACGGCCGAGATCGTCGCCGGCGTCACCGGCATGTCCGGGTGCTGGTCGGCGGCGGGGATGCCGATCGCCCAAGGCGATGACGTATTCACCGTGCTGCCGGCAACGCTGCCGGAAGCCGAGTTGGCGCGGCGCCTCGGCGAGGCCGATGCCGCCGTGGTCATGAAGGTCGGCCGCCATCTGCCGAAACTGCGCCGCGCGCTCGAGCGGAGCGGCCGCCTCCCCCGCGCCATCTACGTCGAGCACGGCACCATGGCCGACGCGGTGATGATGCCGCTCAGCGCCAAGCCCGACGACGAGGCGCCGTATTTCGCCGTGGTGCTGGTGCCCGGCTGGGAGGGACGGCCGTGAGCGGGCATCTCGCCGTTGTCGGATTGGGTCCGGGCGATGCCCGCTACCTCACTTCGGAGGCTGCCGCGGCGCTCGCGGCCGCGGATGCGCTCTACGGCTACGTGCCCTATCTCGACCGCGTGCCGGCGCGCGCCGGGCAGAGCCGCCACGCTTCTGACAACCGCGAGGAACGCGCGCGCGCGGCCGCGGCGCTCGATCACGCCGCGCAAGGGGCGCGCGTCGCGGTCGTTTCCGGCGGCGATCCGGGAGTGTTCGCCATGGCCGCGGCCGTGTGCGAGGAGATCGAAGCCGGACCGGCGAGCTGGCGTGCGCTCGACATCGAGATCATACCGGGCATTACCGCGATGCTCGCCGTCGCTGCACGCATCGGCGCGCCACTCGGCCACGATTTCTGCGCGCTGTCGCTGTCCGACAATCTCAAGCCGTGGGAGCTGATCGAGCGGCGGCTCGACGCGGCCGCGACCGCGGGCTTCGTCATCGCGCTTTACAATCCGGTTTCGCGGGCGCGGCCGTGGCAGTTCGGCGCCACCATCGAGCGTTTGCGCCGGCACCTGCCGCCCGCAACGCCGGTCGTCCTCGGCCGCGCGGTCGGGCGCGCGGACGAGCAAGTGAGCGTGGTGACGCTCGCCGCCGCCGATACAGCGAGCGCCGACATGGCGACGCTCGTCATCGTCGGCTCGCGCGAAACGCGGGTGATCGCCCGCAGAGGGCGCTCGCCGCTCGTTTACACCCCGCGCGCCGCAGCCGAGGTCAGCGCATGAGCGAGCCACGCCACGGCATCGTCGATGGTCTCGACGGCGGGCGCCTCGGGCGCTTGCGGCCGGCGCAGCATGACGACTTCGATGCCGAGCGCCCGCGCCGCGCCGATCTTGCCGTAGGTCGCGCCGCCGCCGCTGTTCTTGGCGACGACGATATCGATGCGGTGCGTGGTCATGAGCGCGCGATCGTCGGGCTCGCTGAACGGCCCGCGGCCGGTCACGTATGTCACGTGCGGCAGCGGCAGCGGCGGATCGACCGGATCGACGCTGCGGATGAGATAATGGTGCTGCGGGGCTTGCGTGAATGGCGCCAACTCCTGGCGGCCGAGCGCGACGAAGACGCGGCGCGGCGCTTGCCCCAGCGCGCGAACCGCCTCCCCCGCGTCGCTCACCTCGATCCAGCGGTCGCCGGCGACCGCGGTCCACGGCGGACGCCGCAGCGCCACGCTGGGCACATCGGCTTCGCGTGCGGCGGCGACGGCATTCGCCGAAATGACGTTGGCGTACGGATGCGTGGCGTCGATCAGCGCGGCGATGCGCTCGCCGACCAGATAGTCCGCGAGGCCTGCGGCGCCGCCAAAACCGCCGCGGCGAACCGGCACCGGCTGCGGCGCGGGCGAGGCGGTGCGGCCGGCGAGCGACAGCGTGACCTCGAGGTCGGGGCGGCCCGCCAGCCGCACCGCGAGCATCCGCGCCTCCGCGGTGCCGCCGAGAATGAGGACGCGTGGCATGTCGCTCCCTGACGCGATCGCGCGCGAGACTGCCGCATCGCCGCGCTGGCTGTCCATCGTCGGCATCGGCGAGGACGGCGTCGACGGGCTAAGCGCGGCGGCGCGCGGGCTCATCGGCGCGGCGGAAATCGTCTATGGCGGGCGCCGGCACTTGAGCCTTGCGGCGCCATTGATCCGCGGCGCGGCGCGGCCCTGGCCGAGCCCGTTCGACGGCGCCGGCGACGAAGTGCTCCGCCATCGCGGACGCCAGGTGTGCGTGCTCGCCTCCGGCGACCCGTTCCATTATGGCGTCGGCGCCACGCTCGCACGCCGCGTCGACGCCCGCGAGATGCTCGTCGTCCCGGCGAGCTCGGCATTCAGCCTCGCCGCGGCGCGCCTCGGCTGGTCGCTGCCGCAGACCGCCCTACTCTCGGTCCATGGCCGCACCCTCGATCTGGTGCGCCCGCATCTGCAGCCCAGCGCGCGCATCCTGGCGCTGACCTCCGACGGCGAGGGTGCCGCAGCACTGGCGAAGCTTCTGACAGACACGGGCTTCGGCGCCTCGCGGCTCACGGTGCTCGAGGCGCTCGGCGGCCCGCGCGAGCGAATCCGAGCTACGACCGCCGTGGGATTCGATCTCGGCACCGTCGATGCGCTCAACACGGTGGCGATCGAAGTCGAGGCCGCGCCCGGTGCGCGCGTCATCGCGCGCACGGCCGGACTCGCCGATGATCTCTTCGAGCATGACGGCCTGATCACCAAGCGCGAGGTACGGGCGGTGACGTTGTCGTCGCTGGCGCCGCGCCGCGGCGAGCTGCTGTGGGACATCGGCGCCGGCTCCGGCGCGGTGGCGATCGAATGGATGCTGGCCGACCCGCTGGTCATGCGTGCGGTCGCGATCGAGCGGCAAAGCGAGCGCGCCGCCCGCATCCGCCGCAACGCCGCCGCCTTCGGCGTACCGGGGCTCGAGGTCGTGGAAGGCCTTGCGCCGGCAGCGCTCGAAAAGCTCGCGTCGCCCGATGCAATTTTCATCGGCGGCGGCGCCGGTGATCCCTGCGTGATCGAGGCGGCAATCAACGCGCTGCGCTCCGGCGGCCGCCTCGTCGTGAACGCGGTGACGCTCGAAACCGAGGCGATGCTCATCGACCGGCACAAAAAGTTCGGCGGCGAGCTGACGCGCATCGCGATTGCGCGCGCCGCTGCGCTGGGGGAAAAGACCGGCTGGCGCGCGGCGATGCCGGTGACGCAATGGCTGTGGACCAAACAATGATCGTCGCCGGCGTCGGCTGCCGACGGGGCGCGCCAGCCCCGGACATCGAAACCGCGATCCGCGCCGCGCTCACGCGCGCCGGCATCGCCGCCGACGCGCTCGATGCCATCGCCACGCCGCAGGCGAAACGCAGCGAGGCCGGAATCATGACGGCGGCGGAAAAGCTTGGGGTCCGCGTCGTGCTTGTGCCCGAGGTTGAACTCAAAGCCGCGAGCGCGCGCACGGCAACGCGCTCCGCGCGCGTGCTCGCGCTCATGGGCGTGCCGTCGGTCGCCGAAGCGGCGGCGCTCGCCGCCGCCGGCCCGTCCGCCCGCCTCGTCAGCCCGCGCCTGGTGATCGGCGCGGCGACCTGTGCACTTGCCGCTTCGGAGGCGGCGCCATGACCGTGCATTTCATCGGCGCCGGACCGGGCGCGGCGGACCTGATCACGTTGCGCGGGCGCGACCTCATCGCCCGCTGCCCGGTCTGCCTCTACGCCGGCTCGATCATACCGCGCGCCCTGCTCGCTCATTGTCCTCCCGGCGCGCGCATCATCGACACCGCGCCGCTGTCGCTCGACGAGATCGAGGCCGAGTTCGCCGCCGCGCACGCCAGCGGTCTCGACGTGGCGCGCCTGCATTCGGGCGACCTTTCGATCTACAGCGCGCTCGCCGAGCAGATGCGACGGCTCAGGCGGCGCGGCATCCCCTATACGCTCACTCCCGGCGTGCCCGCCTTCGCCGCGGCGGCCGCAGCGCTTGAATGCGAGCTGACGGTGCCTGAGGTCGCGCAAACCGTCGTGCTCACCCGCGTCGGCGGCCGCGCCTCGCGCATGCCGGAAGCAGAGAAGCTCGCGACGTTCGCGGCGACCGGCGCGACGCTTGTCATCCACCTCGCGGTCCACGCGCTCGAAACGATCGTCGCGGAGCTGACGCCGTTCTACGGCGGCGATTGCGCGGCCGCCGTCGTGGTCCAGGCGACATCGCCGGACGAGCGCGTTTTGCGCGGCACGCTCGCCGACATTTCGGCAAAGGTCGCTGCGGAGCGTATCGAGCGCACCGCGCTCATCCTCGTCGGCCGCGCGCTCGGCGCCGAGGATTTTCGCGACAGCGCGCTCTACGACGCCGACTATCGGCGTCGCTTCCGCGGAGGCGCGAGTTGAGCGGTCACGCAGCACGGCGTGCCATGAGATGGCCGCAGGTCAAACTGCCGCGCCCGTCTGGTCCCTCCCCCCTTGTGGGGGAGGGTAGGGTGGGGGGTCGACAGGCAATCCCTAGAACGTCGACGCCCGCGCCAGAGCTTTCGTTGACGCATGCGCAAATCCTCCCGACCCCCACCCCTGACCCCTCCCCACAAGGGGGAGGGGAACAGCAAGGGCGAGAGGAAACGACGGAGCGTGTAGCGCTAGCCAGACTTGAACGGGGCGCGGCCGACCAGCATCTGGTCGCGGTCGAACACCACGATCTCGACGGCGATGTCGCGGCCCTCGACCACGCGCTCGGCGGTGCGCTGCGCGGCGCGGGCGACTTCATCGCCGAGCGCGATGCGTTCGGACTGCGCCAGCATAAAGACTTCGGCCGCGTTGTTGGCCCCCGCGATGCGCGCGCAAAGCTCCTGCGCGCCGCCGGCCGCGCGAGCGAATTCGGCAAGGCGCGCATGATCGACGACGCCGCGCTTCGAATGCAGGTCGGTGAGGCCCTGCGCGAGCTTGGTCATCTTGCCGACGCCGCCGGCGATGGTGACGCGCGGCACCGGATGCGTGCGCAGATATTTGAGCATGCCGCCGACGAAGTCGCCCATGTCGATCAGCGCGATCTCCGGAAGACCGTAGAGTTTCTGCGCGGCGGCTTCCGAACTCGTGCCGGTTGCGCCGGCGATGTGCGTGAGCCCGGCGGCGCGCGCCACGTCGATGCCGCTGCGGATCGAATAAATCCACGCCGAGCACGAATAGGGCACGACGATGCCGGTGGTGCCGAGGATCGAGAGGCCGCCGACAATGCCGAGACGGCCGTTGAGCGTCCGCGCCGCGAGTACTTCGCCGCCGGGAATGGAGAGCTCGACCGCGGCATCGATAGCGCATCCGGCCATGGCGGCGACTTCGGCGACCGCGTCGCGGATCATGCGCCGCGGCACCGGATTGATCGCCGGCTCGCCCGGAGGAACGGGAAGACCGGCCCGCGTGACCGTGCCGACCCCCTCCCCGGCGCGAAAGGTCACACCCGACCCCGGCGCACCGGCGCGCACCGTGGCGAGGATGAGCGCGCCATGAGTGACATCGGGATCGTCGCCGGCATCCTTGACGATTCCGGCGGTCGCGGAGTCGTCGTCCTTCCGCGTCAGCGCCAGGGCGAAGCTCGGGCGCTCGCCGCGCGGCAGCGTCACTTCGACCGGATCGGGAAAGTCGCCGGTGACGAGCGCGAAAAATGCCGCCTTCGCCGCCGCCGCGGCGCAGGTGCCGGTAGTCCAGCCCCGGCGCAAAGGGCGATCCTGCCGCTCCATCATTTCCCCTTTAGTCCGGCGCGCCGCCAACGTCACCACGGGCGCGCGAATCCATGACCGCGTGGGACACATTGGCGGCCGAGCGCACCGGCGTGCCGGTGCTCGCGCCCGGTCATGTCTGGCTTGCGGGCGCCGGGCCGGGCGATCCCGGGCTGCTCACGCTCGACGCGCTCGCCGGCCTGCAGCAGGCCGAGGTGATCGTCTACGACGCACTGGTCGATGCGCGCGTATTGGCGCTCGCCGGGCGGCAGGCGCTGCTCGAATTCGCCGGCAAGCGCGGCGGCAAGCCCTCGGCGACGCAGGCCGACATCAGCCGGCGGCTGGTAGAGCTGGCGCGCGCGGGACGGCGCGTGTTGCGGCTCAAGGGCGGCGATCCGTTCGTGTTCGGTCGCGGCGGCGAGGAAACCGCCGCGCTTGCGGCCGCCGGCATTCCTTTCCGGGTCATTCCCGGGATCACCGCCGGGCTCGCGGCGCTCGCGGCGGCGGCAATCCCGGCGACGCTGCGCGGGGTCAACCGCGCGGTCATCTTCGCCGCCGCCCACGCCGTCGAGGAGGATTTCGACTGGGCGCCGCTCGCGCGCACCGGACAGCCGATCGTGCTTTACATGGTGATGCACAGTCTCGAGCGCATCGCCGCGGCGCTGATGCGGGCCGGGCTCGCCGGCTCGACGCCATCCGCCGTGATCGCGTCGGCGACGACGCCCAGGGAGCGCATCCTCATCTCGACGCTGGAAAAGCTCGCCGCCGACGCCCGCGAACAAAAACTCGAGCCGCCGGCAATCGTGGTGATCGGCGACATCGTGAACGCGCGCGAGCGGCTGCTCAGCCGGGGCGCGGCGAAAACGTGACGGCGCGCGGGCTCATCATCGCGGCGCCGCATTCCGGCGCCGGCAAGACGACGGTGACACTCGCCGTGCTCGCAGCGTTGCGGCGGCGCAGCGTTCGCGTGCGCGCCGCGAAAGCCGGACCGGACTACATCGATCCGGCCTTCCATGCTGCGGTCACGGGCGCCGCGAGTGTCAATCTCAATTCCTGGGCGATGCCGGGCGACCTGCTCGATGCGCTGGCTGCGCAAGCCGCGCGCGACGCCGATCTCGTGGTGATCGAAGGCGTGATGGGCCTGTTCGACGGCGCCAGCGGGCCGGAGGGCCGGCGCGGCGCGACCGCCGATCTCGCCGCGCATTTCCGCCTGCCGGTCGTCCTCCTCATCGACGTGGCGGGGCAGGCGCAGTCGGCGGCGGCCGTCGTGCGCGGCTTTGCCGCCCACGACGCGGCGGTGCAGGTCGCCGGCGTGATCTTGAACCGCGTCGCCGGCGAACGCCACCGCATGCTCGTCGCCGACGCCATTGCCGCGTTAGGCGTTCCCGTGCTCGGCGCCCTGCCCCGCGATGCGGCGCTGGCGCTGCCCGAGCGGCATCTCGGCCTCGTGCAGGCGCACGAGCATCCCGATCTTGACGCGCTGATCGATCGTCTTGCCGCCACCGCCGAGCGCCATATCGACCTCGGCGCGCTGGTCGGCGCCGCCGGGCCGTTCAAGTTCGCCGCAACAGCGAGCGCCGCCGCGGCGCTGCCGCCGCCGGGCCAGCGCATCGCGTTCGCCAGCGACCGCGCCTTCAGCTTCGTCTATCCGCACCTGCTCGAGGCCTGGCGCCAGGCCGGCGCCGAAATCGTGCCGTTCTCGCCGCTCGCCGACGAGCCGCCGCCGAAGCGCGCCGACAGCTGCTGGCTCCCCGGCGGCTACCCGGAATTGCACGCCGACGCCCTTGCCGCCGCGCACAGATTTTCCGCCGGATTGCGCTATTTCGCCGAGACGCGGCCGGTTCATGGCGAGTGCGGCGGCTACATGGTGCTCGGCGAGAGTCTCGAAGACAAAGCCGGCCGGCGGCATGCCATGACCGGCCTGCTCAGCCATGCGACGAGCTTCGCCAAGCCCAAGCTGCATCTCGGCTATCGCACCGCGCGGCTTTTGTCGGACTGCCTTCTCGGCCGCGGCGGCACGGTCGTGCGCGGCCATGAGTTCCACTACGCCGCGCTCGTGTCCGCGGGCACCGACGAGCCGTTCGCGGAGGTCACCGACAGCGATGACGGTAGGCGCGAAAAGGCCGGCGGGCGGCGCGGCCGCGTCACCGGAGCCTTCTTCCACGCCATCGCCGCGGCGCAGCGGTGAGGCGCAAGGCGATCTACTGGCGTCTCGTACCCAAGCAGTCACCAACACAGGGCGGCGGGGATGGCGGCGGCGGGGGTGGCGGCGGAGGCGGCGGCGGCGGACTGGTTCCCGCGCCGTGCTGCGTCCCTTGGATGATGGTGTTGTTAGGATCGGTCCCGTTCGGCGGCGGGGTGCCTGGAGGCGGAGGGAACCAGGGGAGGACGATGCCCAGCGCGTTGAGCTGCGCGTTGGTCAGGCCCGGCACGCCGCCGTTCCCCCCGAACCTGCCGCCGAACAGCGAGATGAAATAGGCAAGCTCGGCCGCCGTAGCCTGCGTGATCGGGCCGCACGGCAGCGTGATCTTCCAGCCTGGACGCTTCACCGGCGGGCAACCGTTCCCCAGCGTGAGCAGCCCGTTGATGTTGATGGCCTCGGTGAGGGTAATGATGGAGGTGCCGCCGCGAATGCCGATGGTGGCGCCTGAAGTCGTGACCGATGCCTCCCCCTGATGGCTCAACTGCCCGCCGACCAGCCGCAAAGCGCCCTTGGCGAGCGACACCGCCATGTGGCCGCTGCCGGCTCCCGGATTGTAGACGAATTCGTCGATCACGATCTCGCTGTTCGGCGCGATGCTGAGCGTGCTTCGGTCGAGAAAGAGAAGCTGCACGGATCCCTGCGGCGTGGTCTTGATGCGCTCCTTGTGCACGACGCGGGCGCCGACCTTGAGCGTGGTGGTGCTGCCGCCGGGCGGCGTGCTCTGGCTCTCGGGGTTGACCGCAGTCGCGGTCCCCACCTCCTGGGCGAAGACCGGCGACGTGAACAGCGCAGTGCCAGCCAAGAGGAGCGCGATGGTCTTTTCCAGTTCCATGCTGCCCCTCAGAATTTAAGCGTCGGCCCGGCGCTGACCTGCAGATCGCGCATGTTGAACACGGACAAATTCGACACGATCGTCAGGTACTGCACCCGCGCCCCCAAGTACAGCTGGTCGATGAGCGGGATGTCGAGACCAAGCGCGACCCGCCATTCAACGCTGTGCTGCGCGACTGCGGGATTGATGCTTGGATCGGGCGCAAAGTACACCCAGTCGATTACGCCGAAGCTTGGGGTCAGTGTCCAGACGCGCTGATCGCCGGGAAAGGAGAAATTCCACGGCAGCCACAGGTCGGCGGCAAAGGCATTGTAACCGAAGGGATTAAAGAGGGCGTCCTCGCGCTGGTAGGCGATGCGGGTTTGCCAGTACCACCCGGATACGATCGGGCCAGACGCCTGCAGCGCCGCGGTCGTAAGCGGGCCCCCGAGGCCGCTGGCGAGCGGATAGACGTCGGAGTTGCGGAAGCTCTGCTGAATGACCTCGACGAAAGGGTCCCAGGCGATGCCGAGCGCATTCGCGTGGAAGGTCACGCCGCCGCCGACGCCGCCAGAGTAAACCTGATCGGCGAGCAGGCTGCCGGTGGCGGCGACGTAAGGTTTGACGGAGGCGCCATTCATGTCGGGAAAAACAAAGCGCGGACCCGCCCGCAATTCGGCCAAGCCGAGATCGACCTGATGCACCTTGAATTGCTGGGCGTCGTAGCCGATCAGCGTCGCCTCGAGAGCGTCGCCATCCTGCGTGCCGAAATCGTGGCTGTAATTCAGCGCGAACGATCCAAACCAATTCCAGTCCGGACGGGCTGTGAACGCGCTGTTGAAGTTGCGGCCGGACGCCAGGACCGGCTGTGGCCCAGGACCGAGCGTCGCATTGGTCTGATAGCGAAGTCCGGTCTGCGCGAAGCCGGTGAACTGGTCGGGCGACAGTTTCCGGTCGAGAATGGCGATGTACCGTTGCGCGTGCTCCGCCATCTCCGGGGTGATGTCGCGCATCTGCAGGGCCGACTCGAAATAGGCACGCGCCTGCTGGTAGGAACCGAGGCGAGCGTAAAGCACCCCCAATTCGAAGCGCACGCGCGCGAGCGCCGGGTTGTAGAAGAGCAGGCGGTCGTAGGCGCTGATGGCGTTCTCGATATCGGGATCGTCTTTCGCACCGGCCGCATATTTGACTTGGCTGGCGAGATTGCCGGGATTGTTCAAAATGGTCTGGAAGCTGGGATCGGCGTAGCTCGCCTGCTGCGAAACCTGCGCAGCAGCGGGCGAGGCTGCAAGGGCAAGCCACAGCGCCGGCGCCAAAACGCAGGCGAATCGGGTTCGCAAGCCGCGCCAACCGCCCGTCATCAAAATAACTGTCAAAATAAAGCCCCGCCGTTTGACCGCCTCGCCGCCGCTTGGCGAACCTGGCCACTGCCTCGCGTGCAGGCTTCCGCGAGCGCCCATCGCCCACAGCGTATACCAATCCGGAGGGGGGGGTGAACAGGCGCGCGGCCGCAGCGCACAACTAGTCCGGCGGCGTCGCTCGTTTGCCACGCCGAGCGCTAAGTCTTTGCCCGGGCTAGCTCTTCTTCGACGTCGCGCAGCCGGTCCTTGCCGAAGAATATTTCGCTGCCGACGAAGAAGGTCGGACTGCCGAAGGCGCCGCGGGCAACGCTCGCTTCCGTGTTCTTGAGCAGACGGTCCTTGACCGCGGGCTCTTGCGTGCGCGCCAGCAGGGCGGCGGCGTTCAGACCGGATTGCTCGAGCACCACACGCACCACCTCCGGATCGTCCATCTTCTTCGGCTCGGCCCACATGTGGCGGAACACCTCGTCGACGTAGCGGTCGAACACGCCTTCGAGCTGCGCCGCGACCGCGCCGCGCATGATCAGAAGCGTGTTGACCGGGAAGAACGGGTTGAAGGTGAACCGCGTGATGGCGTGGCGCCGGACGAAGCGCTGCCGCTCCAGCTCCTCGTATTCAAGCCGGTTCTTGATGCCGCGCATGCTCTCGGCCGGCGAGCGGTTGTTGGTCAGCTTGAAGACGCCGCCGAGCAGGATCGGAACGTACTCGAACTTGGCTCCGGTCCGCTTCTCGATCTCGGGGACGACGAGGTGCGCCAGATAGGCATTGGGGCTGCCGAAGTCGAAATGAAATTCCACCGCGCCCATCTCACCAGACCTCCCGATACGGGCGCATGTCGAGTTCGAACGTCCAGGCGTCCCGCGGCTGCCGGTAGAGCTGCCAGTAGGCCTCAGCCACCGAGGAAGGATGCATGAGCTGGTCCGCATCGAGGCGCTCCAACGCCTCGGCACCGGATTGCTGGCGGATGCGCTCGCGCACGAAGGCGGTGTCGACTCCGGCATCGATGACGAGATGCGCGACGTGGATGTTCTTCGGCCCGAGCTCGCGCGCCATGCTCTGCGCGACCGAGCGCAGGCCGGATTTGGCGCTGGCGAACGCCGCATAGCCGACGCCGCCGCGCATGCTCGCGGTCGCGCCGGTGAAGAAGATGCAGCCCTGACCGCGCGACAGCATCACCCGGGCCGCTTCGCGCCCGGTGAGGAAGCCGGCGTAGCAGGCCAGCTCCCAGACCTTGCGGAACACGCGCTCGGTCGTGTCCAGCAGCGGAAAATTGACGTTGCCGCCGACATTGAAAATGCAGACTTCGAGCGGCGCGTGCGCGTCGGCGGCGCGCAGAAAGGCGGTGATGTCGTCCTCCTTGCGGGCATCGAGCCCGCGCGCCACGACCTTGCCGCCGGCGGTTTCGATGTCGTTGACGAGCGGCGCGAGCTTGTCGGCGTTGCGCCGGCCGGCGAAGATGGTGAAGCCCTCGGCGGCGAACTTCTTCGCGATGGCGGCGCCGATGAAATCTCCGGCTCCGACGACCGCCGCGGTGGCATTGCGCTCAGCCAACTCCGTCCTCCCCGCGCGCCGGCGTGCTCGGCGCCGCTACGCTGCGGCATTCTGGGCCACCTGTCCAGGTGATGAAATAGCGTGCACAATTCGTCGACCGCGGTTCGCGCGGCGTCGCTCGCCCGCGACGTTCGACTTTTCCAGACGCCATCCTCTCGCGGCGAAACTTTCGAGAACCACCATGCAACCCAGAACGCCCTCCCCTCGTCAGGCCATGACGCGAAGGGCCATCGTCGCCACGGCCGCGGCCATGGCGGCAGCCCCTGCGCTCGCAGAAGAGTGCCAACTCGGTCCGCCGCCGCACCACAAGGGTCCGCCGGTGTTCCTGGACTACGACCAGGTCGAGCTCGATGCTTCATACGATCAGGTGTCCTATGAGCCGCTCATCGCTCAGGTCTCCCAACGCCTCGCCAGCAACAGCGAGGCGGCGCGGGCGCGCATCGGCGTTCCGCGGCGCGTGGCCTATGGTCCGTCCGATGTCGAAAAGCTCGATATCTATCGCACCAGCCAACCTCGCGCGCCGGTCTTCGTGTACATGCACGGCGGCACCTGGCGCTGGGGCGCGGCGAAGGATGCCGGTTTTCCGGCGGAGATGTTCGTCAATGCCGGGGCGCATTACGTCGCGCTCGACTTCATCGGGGTGCAGGCCGCCGGCGGCGACCTCGGTGTGTTGGTGGCGCAGGTCCGCCGCGCCATCGCCTGGATCTACAAGAATGCCGAAAGCTTCGGCGGCGATCCCGAGCGCATCTATGTCGGCGGCCATTCCTCCGGCGGTCACCTCTGCGGCGTCGCGCTGGTTACCGAGTGGCGGAACGAGTTCGGAATCCCCGATACCGCCGTCAAGGGCGGGTTGTGCATGAGCGGCATGTACGATCTGGCGCCGGTGCGGCTTTCCTGGCGCAGCAAGTACCTGAACTTGACCGACGCCATGGTCGATGCGCTCAGCCCGCAGCGCCACATCGACAGGATCAATGCGCCGATCGTGGTGAGCTACGGCACTTTCGAAACGCCGGACTTCCAGCGCCAGAGCCGCGACTTCGCCGCCGCGGTCAAGGCCGCGGGCAAGGAGGTCACGCTCCTCGAAGCGCCGAACTACGCGCATCTCGAAATGGGCGAGACGCTCGGCAATCCCTACGGCCCGAACGGCCGCGCCGCGCTCGCCTTGATGCGGCTTGCGCGCGGTTGACCGGCCGCGAACAATGCGGCAACCCGCTTCACGGCCAAAGCGAGGAAACGATGGACAGGGACAGGGTCAAAAACTTTGCCGACAAGGTGTTCGGTGACATGGCCGGCGCGATGACGGCAGGCATGGGCTATGTCGGTGTGAAGACCGGGCTGTTCCGCGCCATGGCCGGCAAGGGGGCGATGACGGTCGATGACGTCACGCGTGAATCGGGATTGATGCCGCGATACGTCGAGGAATGGCTCAAGGGCATGACCTGCGCCGGCTATCTCGACTACGCCGCCGCCGGCGAAACCTACCGCCTGCCCGACGAGCACGCCTTCCTGCTCGCTTCCGACGACACCGACCATTTCATGGGCGGCCTGTTCAGCATGGTGCCGGTGCTGCTGCGCACCGCACCCGATGTCGCCACCGCGTTCGCGCGCGGCGGCGGCGTCAAGTTCGAGGCGTTCGGCTCCGAAGCGGTCGCCGGCCTCGACCTGATGAATCGCGGCCAGTACGAGCAGCGGCTCACCAGCTACTGGCTCAAGGCCCTCCCTGACGCCGCCGCCCGCCTGCAGGCCGGCGGCCGCGCGCTCGACGTGGGCTGCGGCGCCGGCCGGGTGTGCATGGCGCTCGCCAAGAATTTTCCTGCGGCCACCATCGTCGGCCTCGACCCGGACAAAGAATCGATTCGTCAGGCGGAAACCGCCGCCGCTGCCGCCGGATTGTCCGGCCGCGTATCGTTCGTTGCCGCAAGCACGGGCGATCTCGATGCGAGCGAGCGTTTCGATCTCGTCACCGCTTGCGACTGCATCCACGACTTCGCCGCCCCGGAGCGCACGCTCAAGGAAATCCATGATTTGCTCGATCCGCATGGCACGCTGTTCATCATCGAACCCAAGGCCGGCGACCAGCTCGAGGACAACATCAATCCAATCGGCACCATGTTCTACGGGTTCAGCATCTTCCATTGCATGACCCAGTCGCTCGCCCGCGGCGGCCCGGGGCTGGGCACCTGCCTCGGCCCGGCCCGCACCGAGGCGCTGCTGCGCAATGCCGGCTTCCAGGGTTTCGAGCGTCTCGATATCAAGAGCCCGACGAATTTGTTCTACGCCGCGCGACCTTGAGCGCAGCGAGTCGCTGGATGGCTTTTCGGCGCGGAGACACGTCGCGGGCTCGGACATCAGGACGCTGACGGCTTTCGCGGCGCTCAATTCATCCGCCATCCCGCCGAGGCGTTCTGAAGGAGAGTGCGGCGGCGATCAGGCAAAGCGCCAGCAGGGGGAATTCGAGCATGACAGTGCGCATTGAGAAAAACGGATCGGTCTGGACCGTGATCCACGACCGTCCCGAGGCCCGCAACGCCATGGACCCGGCAAGCGCCGAGACGCTGACTGCGGCCTTTCTCGAATTCGACGCCGACGAAAGCGCCGCGGTCGCGGTGTTCTACGGCGCCGGCGGAGCATTCTGCGCCGGCTGGGATCTCAAGTACGTCTCGACGCTCGACGTCGAGCATCCGCTCGGCGAGCTCGATATCCCGACGGCCGGCCCGCACGTCAACGGCGGCGAGATTCCGCGCGGGCCGATGGGGCCGTCGCGGCTCGAATTGGACAAGCCGGTCATCGCCGCCATCGAGGGCCCCGCCGTCGCCGGCGGCATGGAGCTCGGCCTGTGGTGCGATTTCCGCGTAATGGCCGAGGACTCCTACTTCGGCGTCTATTGCCGCCGCTGGGGTGTGCCGCTCATCGACGGGGGCACGGTGCGGCTGCCGCGTATCGTCGGCCAGGGCCGCGCGCTCGAAATCATTCTCACCGGGCGCAAGGTTCCCGCGGAGGAATGCCTGAGCATCGGTCTGTGCGAATATGTCACGCCGAGGGGCGGCGCCCGGGCGAAGGCGGAGGAGCTGGCGCAGCAGATTGGGCGCTTTCCGCAGGTCTGCGTGCGTGCGGATCGGCGCTCGGCGATCAGGAGCCACGGCCTGACCGTGCGCGAGGCGCTGATTCAGGAATGGTACAACGGCCGCGGCGCGCTGATCGAGGACGGCGTCGCCGGCGCGACCCGCTTCAAGGACGGCCTTGGCCGCCACGGCGACTTCGAAAAGATCCGCTGAGCGGCGGCGAAAGCCCACACTGCCGCGCGTATCGATATCGCGATGCTACTTGGAGCGGCCGCGCGGCCGCGCCATGGATAATCGTTTGCTAACGCACCCCCGCGCATTTGAATAAGGCGCGATCGTCCGCCGAAACCGAGCCTTACATTTACTCCGCAGATAGACCTTTGCGCGATACTCGCCCGATACTGTTTAGGGCAATTTTAGGCTCTGGCGACCGCCGACGGTGCAATTCAAATGAGTCTCGCGTTCCGAACTCATCGTCCTGCTCAGAAGCAGGAGACATTGCCGCCGGAGATCTACATTCCGCTCGTCAACTCACTGTTCAAGGACGGGCGAACGCTGCTGGCCGGGACCTTCTTCGTCACCGGATCCATCTTCGTCACCTATTGGAAGACCGGCGAGCCGCTCCTGCTCGGCTGCGCGCTTGCGATCCTCCTCGTCGCCGGCGCGCGCGGGCTGCTGGTGCGCGCTTACGGCCGGGTGCGCTCGAAAGTCATGAGCGCGAAAGCCGCCCGACGCTGGGAATACCGCTACGTTGCGGGGGCGGCCGCATCGCTCGCGCTGCTGGGCATGTGGTGTTTCCTCACCCTCGCGCTCACCTCCGATCCGTTTGCCGTCCTGGTGAGCTTCTCGATGACAATCGCCTACGCGACCGGCATCTTCGGGCGCAACTTCGGCAGCGCCCGCTTCGTGGTGGTGCAGATCTTCTGCGCCTGGGCGCCGATGACCGCGGCGCTGCTGCTCTACGGCAATCACTACCATTGGATTTTCGCCGGGATGCTCGTCCCCTCGTTCTTCGGGATGAAATTCATCGCCGAGCGGCTGCGCCGCACGCTGCTCGATGCGGTGATCGCCTCGCGCGACATGACCTTGCTGGCGACGCGTTTCGACACCGCGCTCAACAACATGCCGCACGGCCTGTGCATGTTCGACGCCGAGCGCCACATCGTCGTGTCGAACCAGAAGCTCAATCAGCAGCTCGGCCTGGCGCCGGATTTCGAGCTGAAAGGCTTCAGCATGCGCCGGCTGGTGGAAAGCGTCGCCGCCGCGGGCCAGCTATCCGACGCCAGCGCGACGAGCCTGATCGAGCGGCTGGACGCCCGGCTTTCCGGCAGCGACAATTCCGCGTTCGACGTGGACATGGAAAGCGGACGCACGCTCGAATTCACCCTGCAGCCGATGGAAAACGGCGGCATGGTCATCCTGGTGGAGGACATCACCGAGCGAAAAATCGCCGAGGCCAAGATCAATCATCTGGCCCGCTTCGATGCGCTGACCGGGCTGCCCAACCGCACCATCCTGCATGACCGCATGGAGCGGGCGTTGAGCGAGTGGCGGCCGGACAACATGTGCGCCATCCACTTCGTCGACCTCGACCAGTTCAAGCAGGTCAACGACACCCTGGGGCATACCCGCGGCGACATGCTGCTGAAGGCGGTCGCCGAGCGGCTGCAGAGCACCGTTCGCGACGCCGACGTGATCTCGCGCTTCGGCGGCGACGAGTTCGTCATTCTGCAGGCGCCGATCCTTTCCCTCGAGCAAGGCGAGGCGCTCGCCACGCGCGTGCTCAACGCGGTCAGCGGCACCTACGATCTCGACGGCCACAAGGTAGTGGTCACCGCCAGCATCGGAATCGCTTTGGCCACCACCGCGCTCGACCCGGACCAGTTCCTGCGCAACGCCGACATGGCGCTGTATTGGGCGAAGGCCGAGGGCCGCGGCACGTGGCGCTGGTTCGAGACCAAGATGGAAGCCAACGCCCTGGCGCGCCGCAATCTTGAATTGGATCTGCGCCACGCGCTGGAGAGCGAAGCGTTCGAGCTCTACTACCAGCCGCTGTTCAATCTGAAAACCAAGCGCATCATGGCCTGCGAGGCGTTGCTGCGCTGGCCGCACCGCGAACGCGGAATGGTGTCGCCGGCGGAATTCATCCCCGTCGCCGAGGAAATGGGGCTGATCGTCGAGATCGGCAACCAGGTCCTGTACAAGGCCTGCCTCGAATGCCGGCGCTGGCCCGGCGATACCGCCGTGACCGTCAATGTCTCGTCGACCCAGTTCGAACGCTCCAACGTTCCGGCGCTCGTGCGCGAGACGCTCGCCGCCACGAATCTTCCGCCGCACCGGCTGGAGATCGAGATTACCGAATCGACCTTGCTCGTGGACACGAAGCGAACGCGCGCCGACCTGCATCAGCTTGCGGAGCTCGGGGTGACGATCTCTCTCGATGACTTCGGCACCGCGTATTCGAGTCTCAGCTACTTGCACAGCTTCCCGCTGCAGAAGGTGAAGATCGACCAGTCGTTCCTGCGCGACCTCGGCGAGGACGAGCGCCGGGTGACATTGCTGCGCGGCATGACGCGGCTCAGCGCGCAGCTTGGCCTGCGCGTCGTCGTCGAGGGCGTCGAGACCCAGGACCAGCTCGAACTGCTCGCCGCCGAGGACAGCGTCGACGAGGTTCAGGGCTACCTGCTGGCGCGGCCCATGCCGGCCTCCGATCTGCGCCGGCTGCTTTATGCCTCTTACGTGGCTCCGGTTTCGTCCTCGTGGACGGCAAGGCTGCACAAGGATGTGGCATGAGCGGTGAGAGCGGGTCGCGTGCCGGTTGCTTCGGTCCCTCCCGGCCGCGATCCTGGCGTTAACCTTGATTAATCGGTTAACCGTTGCACGTATGTAAAGTTGTGATCGCGTTTACAATGGTTAACCTCTTCACTGCTGGCACGGGAGGGTGTCAACAGGGACGTTTGTATGGGTGAAATAACGACATTTTCGCATCAATCTCGTCCGTCTCTTTGCGATCAAGTGGCACCAGAAGGCAGTTTCTCCGATCAGGTTGTGCGGCTGCTCGACCGGATCGAGTACCGACGGGCCAATTCAGCAGCGCAGCGCGAGGCCATATTCCGCCTCCGCTACCAGGCGTACATGCGCGACGGAACGATCGCGCCCAGCGCCGACCGGATGTTTTCCGACCCTTACGATGACAGGGGCAACGTCTATCTGTTCGGGCTGTATCTCGACGGCGTTCTGGCGAGTTCGCTGCGCCTGCACGTGGGCTCCGCCGACCAGCCGGACTTTCCCTCGCGCGAGGTCTTTCCCGATTTCCTGCAGCCCTTACTCGATGCCGGCAAGGTGATCGTCGATCCGACCCGTTTCGTCGTCGACGACGTCCTCGCCCGGCTGCACCGTGCCTTGCCCTATGCCACGCTGCGGCTCTGCGGCATGGCTGCACAATATTTCGGCGCCGACCATCTTCTCGCCGCCGTCCGCGTAGAGCATCAGGCGTTCTATGGGCGCGTCTTCCGTCATCAACTGGTCTACGAGCCGCGGGCCTACCCGCACCTGAGCAAGCCGATCTGCCTGATGACCATCCACTATCCGACCGTCGCGGAAGACGCCTATCGGCGCTATCCGTTCTTCCGCACCACGGCGTCCGAACAGACGATGTTGTTCGATCGCAGCAGGCCGGGCGCGGTGCGCTGGCAGGCGAGCACGGTCGCCAGGGAGGTTCCCAGCGTCGATCTCAAAGCCGCTGAGCCCGCCGGGCGATCGGCCGCACCAACCGGTAGTTCCCTTTCTCGCCGGCTCGGGCGCCGCAGGCGCCCCGCGCGCCGAGATCGCTTCATCGCGCTGTCGCTTGAGGGAACGCCTGTCGCGCCGGCGCTGCGCTCGGCATTCAACTAAAATTCTACAGATCATCTTCAGCGGCGATTTCCGAAGCCTGGATATGAAAATTCCATGTTCGGAAATTCAGCTCGACCGGCGGCTGCCGCCCCTGCGGCGCATCCTGCCGACACGACCGGCACGGCAACGGAGGCGCGGACCGTCGCGTGCCCAAGCTGCAGCGCCCAGTTCACGTTCCGCAGAAGCCGCACGCCGCATATCGACAGCTGTGGTTTCGAGAGCTACAGCTTCGCGTGCAGCGAGTGCGCAGCGCCGCTCGGCGGCATCGTCGACCCCCGCGACGACACGTTGCTGCTTTGCGAATTGACGACGCGCGTCCGCTGAGCCCTGCCCGCTTATCCACCGACGTGTTCGACGGGCCGCGCCGCCTTCTCGAAGCGGCCGCGATCGTGCGGCGTGGAGAAATCCAGTTCCGGCCCGAGCGGCACGATGCGCGTCGGATTGATCGCCGTCATGCTCATGTAATAGTGCCGCTTGATGTGATCCATGTTCACGGTGTCGGCGATGCCGGGCACCTGATAGAGGTCGCGCAGGTAGTTCGCCAGATTGCCATAGTCGGCGATGCGGCGCAGGTTGCATTTGAAGTGGCTGTAGTAGACGGCGTCGAAGCGGACGAGCGTGGTGAACAGCCGCCAGTCCGCCTCGGTCAGCCGTGCACCGGCGAGAAAGCGCTGGCGCGACAGCAGATCCTCGATCCAGTCAAGCGCTGCGAACACGATGCGGCAGCCATCCTCGTAGACATCCTGCGCGGTGGCGAAGCCGGCGCGATAGACGCCGATGTTCACGTCGTTGTAGACGCGCGCATTGATGCGGTCGATCGCCGCACGCAGCTCGGCGGGATAGTAGTCGGCGCGATCGTCCGTGGCCGACGCAAACGCCGAATTGAGCATGCGGATGATCTCCGGCGACTCGTTGTTGACGATGGTGCGGCGCTTCTTGTCCCAGAGCACCGGCACGGAGACGCGGCCGGTGTAGCGCGGATTGGCGAGCAGGTAGATTTCGCCGAGGCGGCGTTTGCCGTTGACCGTGTCGGCGATCGTGCCCGGCCCGTCGCCGAACTCCCAGCCCTGATCGCCCATGACCGGATCGAGGATCGACATCGAGATCGCGCCCTCGAGCTTCTTCAGCTTGCGGAAGATCACGGTGCGGTGCGCGTACGGGCAGGCGAGCGAGACGTAGAGGTGATAGCGGCCGGGCTCGGCGGCAAAGCCGCCCTCGCCGCTCGGTCCGGGGCTGCCGTCCGCCGTGACCCAGTTTCGGAACACCGGTTCGAACGGCACGAAGCGCCCGCCGGTCGCCTTGGCGTCGTACCATTCGGTGTGCCACACGCCGTCGACAAATACCCCGTGCGCCATGTCGTTCCTCTCCTGGAACGCAATCGTTTCAGTTGAATCGATTGCGCTCTGGTTTCCTTAGTGGAGCATGATCTTGCCGGAAAACCCGTTTCCACTTTTCCGGATCATGCTCTAAATCACCCGGTCGATCCAGGATGCGAGAGCATCCAACATTTCGCCGCGTATCTGCGCGTCCGTGCGGCCGCTGCGCGCCGGCACGTGAAACGAATGATCGGCGTTCTCGAACAGCGTCAGCGTCGCACGCCCGCCGAGCTTTTTGCACACCGGCTCGATCTGATCGAGGGCCGCGAGCGCGTCGCGCGTGCCCTGCAGGAACAGCATGGGGATGTGCACGTCGAAGAGATGTGCGGCGCGGTCGTGCGACGGGCGATTGGCCGGATGCAGCGGAAAGCCGAGGAATGCCAGCCCGCGCACGCCCGGGAGCGGCGCCTTCGCCTGCGCCTGCGAGGTCATCCGCCCGCCGAACGATTTGCCGCCGGCGATGAGCGCCAGGTCCGGCAATGCGCGGGCGGCCGCGGCCACCGCGGCGCGCACCGTCATCTGTGCCAAGGGCGGCGGATCGGGACGTTTGGCGCGCCGTTCCATATAGGGAAACTGATAGCGCAAGCTCGCGATCCCGCGGGCCGCGAGTTCGGCCGCGACCGCTGCCATGAACGGGTGGCTCATGCCGGCTCCGGCGCCGTGCGCCAGCACGTAGCAGGCTCGTGCCTGCGGCGGCGCTTGCAGCAGGCCGGAAACACGAATGCCGGCGTCGCCGGCAATGTCGACGGATTGAGGATCAGAGGATGACACCAGGCGGCGTCTCTGCCTGTGCGGCTGCGGGCCGTCAACTTAGCGCCGCGATCCTCATTTCCCAAGCCGCCGCATCGCGGGCGAGCGGGGCCGGGAACGGCGAAGGCCTCCGGACGCCGGCACTGCGTTTCGCCGGCGCCCCATCCGCGCTAAAATCCTGACCCACCGAAGGAGGCGCCGATGTGTCGCAATATTCGCACACTGTTCAACTTCGAACCGCCGGCGACGGAGGAGGAGATTCGCGCCTCCGCGATCCAGTTCGTCCGCAAGCTGAGCGGTTTCACCAATCCCTCGCACGCCAACGAGCCGGCGTTCCGCCGCGCCGTCGATGAAGTGTCGGAAGCGGCGCGCCGCCTGATAGAATCGCTGGAAACGGCGAGCCCGGCGAAAAATCGGGAGATCGAAGCGATGAAGGCGCGCGCCAGGGCAAAAGAACGATTTGCCTAGTTTAGCACGGGCTCATTGTTGCCAGCGTCTGCGCGGCCGAGCGGCGGCGCGCGGTGGCTGAAGGCGCGGTCAGTGCTGCTGATTCGCAAGCGCGTCCTTGACGCAGCTCCGCACCGCCTTGTGCCGCGCATACCACGACATTTCCTTGTAATTCGCCTGCTCCTTGATCTGCACGCGACATTTGGCGGAGGCGTGCTTGCGCGCCGCCCTGTCGGCGGCAGACATGGCGGCCGCGGAGCGGGTGAGGACAAGAGCCGGACCGCCGATGAGGAGGGCGACGATGACGCCGACGGATAGGACGGTGATCGGCCGAGACATTGGTGACGCGCTCCTATCGTTTTACGGCCGCTTGCGCCGCGCCGACGGCAGTATGTGCTGATTCAAAATATCGTAAATATTTTTGTTTGTCGTCAAGCCGGTTTTCAGCCACGGGTGCTTCCTGCGGCCGGCCGTGCGTTCATGAAACCGTTGCAATTGTGACTTGCCGCGTCAGCGCGGCGACGGCCGACGCCGTTGACGCTCGCGGCCGGCATCGCCACGCACGCCGCAATCTCAATCCGAAAACTTCGTCTCCGAGAAACGGCCGTCGGCAAGTGAAGGCGCCCCGAGCAGGGTCGCCCCGCGCGCCAGCAGCGGGCGGGCGCTCGCCAGCAGCCGGGTGGTAGCGACGCTCGCTACCCAGCTCAGCAGCACAGTGCCCGCGAACACGGCCAGGCCCTTGACGATAGCGGGCGCGGCAAAGTCGAGCAGCGCGTATTGCAGCCACACCACGAAGAGATAGTGGAAGAAATAGATGCCGTAGGCATGCTCGGAGATCGAATCGATCACCGGCCAGCGCGCATTGGCAAAGCGCAGGAATATCGCTGTCGTGGTGAAGCAGGCGGCGGCGGCGAAAGTGACCAGCCCGAGATCGCCGACGACCTGAAGCACCGCCACCGGCGACTCCGGCACCTTCATCACCAGCGCCGTGGCGATGATCCAAACGAAGAACGCGACGAAGCTGCCGACGAGCCAGCGCCCCCAATGCCGCACCAGCATTCCGTTGGCGTCGAGCAGACCACGGTCGTAGCTGTATGAACCGACCGCAAGGCCGAACAGGAAGTACAGCATGTATTGTGGGGCGAACGCGGCCTGAACCTCGAACGGACCGATGCCGACCCATTTCCAGGGCGAGTAGATCGCCGACAGGGGCAGGTAGGCGACGGCGGTCACGACGACGATCAGAACGAAGAATCTCCCGGGGTGCGTCGCGGTCTTGGCCAGAAACGGCGCCAGGATTCGGCCGGTGTCGGGCGCCAGGCGGTAGAGCACGGCGGCCGCGAAGTTCAACGCCACCAGGAACCACAAGAACCACATCGGGCCGGTCGGAGTGATCGGCAGCGCCGTCCAGTGCGCCCAATACGCCGGCCAGCCCGGATCAACCGCCGTGACCCGATACACCGGATAGAAGGCGAGCGGCATCAGCAGAAAGACTCCAAGCACGAACGGCACGCCCAGCCGCCAGACGCGATGGCCGAGAAACGCCATCCATCCCTTGCGCTGCAGGCTCGGCCAGACAAAAAGTCCGGACAGAAAGAACATCAATTGCATGAGGTAGAGAAACGCAAAGGCGCAAAACAGGTCGAAGCCGAGCCAGCGCTCCAAATCGATGATCGGAAAGGCGCGCCAATCGTACGGCGGCGCATCGAAGGCGAGCGCGTGCGTCGGCTGGGTGACGATGTAGGCGGAAACGCAGTGAAAGGCCAAAATCAACAGAATCGCCACCCCGCGCAGATTTCCGAGTGGCAAGCTGGCTTTGGGCATGGCCTTAAATCGCTCAAATGCCGGCGACGGCGAGGCGAAAGTGTGTTGTTTATCGACATAAACCGCGAAACCGCGGCCAAGTTCCATACTGCGCAAACTTGGTTAAGGATTTTCGAACGAGGCATGGTGTCCCACACGCCGCCCGGGCGTAGGAGCGCTCAGCTGCTCGCTCTCGGGCGCAGCAGCATCGGGCCGTAAACGATGACGAAGCCGCCGAAGGCGACGATCCAGCCGATCGCCGCCATAGTCAGGGCCTCATAGTACATCCCGGGCAGCAGGGGCGCCGCTACGCGCGCCAAGGCGGCGCACAGGACGGCCCCGTAAATCACGTTCGTTGATGACGCAGCGGATACGCTGCGCCCGGTGTGCCCGAGCGTCGCCCGCGTCATCAGGGCGAGCGTCATCGTGCCCATCGCACCCGTTGTCCAGGCATGCAGCGCTGCGGTCGGAGCGATGATCGCCGGCCAAAGGATCGCGGCGCCCAGCGCCAAGGCGCCCAATGGCACGAAGGCGTAACCGACATGCAGAATAAAGACGATCCGTTCGCGCCACGTCCGCTCGCCGGCCCAGCGCCCAAGGCGAACCGCCTGGACGACCGCGGCGAAGATGAGCAGAGCGGCGGTACCGCGCCAGCCTGGCGCGGCGATCCACGACAGGAGCGCGCCACCGGCAATGGCGATCGCCGTCATGTCGAAGCGGTCGAGCGGCGCCGGAAGCTTTGCGCTGCCCGCGCGCGTCAGCCAATTGTGCGTAAAGCTCGGCGTTATTCTCCCACCCACCAGCATGATGAGCCCGACGATGGCCGCCGTCCCAAGCCGCAGACCGTAGTCGGGCGCGCCGCGGACCAACACCTCGACCTGGAAAACGACGTTGGCGACCGCCACCAGAATGACGAGGATCGTGACCTTCAGATTTCGCCAGTTTCTGCCAACGATGATTTCCCGCAGAATGACGGCGGCGAGCGTCGGCAGGTAGGCGCAGTCGACCGCTGCTGCCGCGACGACGCCAATTTGGTCCGTGGCCAGCATCGCCACCCGTCCCGCGGCCCACAGCAAACACAGCGCCAGGAGCGGCGATCCTTGCAGCGGCAGCCGCCCGGTCCAGTTGGGTATCGCGGTCAACAGGAATCCGGTGAGGACGGCGGACACGTAACCGAACAAAAACTCGTGTGCATGCCAGGCGACGTCGCCATAGGCATTGGCGAACTGCCAAAGGCCCGACACGAGCCCGATCCACAGCACCATCGCCACCGTCGCCCATAGCCCTGCGCCAAGGAAGAAGGGGCGAAAGCCGCAGCTCAGCAGCGCGATGGAGGATTGCGGCCGCAGACGCGGAATGCCGCCGCGCCGGCGAGGCTCGGTGATGGTGTGCTGGCGCATGGAGGCAACCTCGACTTCCAGTAAGTGCAATCACTTCGGCTCAGATCGGTTGCACCCGGATCACGCACTAGTCGTCCAATTCTAACATTCGCATCCCGGCTCCGCATGCCCTCATGCGAATGTTGGAATCAAAAGGACCGCTAGCAAATATTAGTGCTAGTGGAGCTTTGGATTTGACATCGCTTCACGAGCTAGCGGCTCCGTCGGTAGCGAATGGCAAATCCGCTCCGCTCTAGTGCCCCATGCCGGACATCACCTGTCCGTTGTAGATGTCAGGATTCGGGGGACCCTCGACCCGCAGGATGCCCACCAGTCCGCGCTCCGCCCTGGCCAGCGCGTGATCGACCAGCGTGTAATTGCCCGGCACCTTGGTCTTGAACTCGGTGATGACGGCGCCGCCGGGCGCGACGGTCACCGTCTGAACGCCCTCGAGTGGCTGCGACAGAACACCGCCGAGCGAATAGACCTTGTCGAAGATTTCGCCGATCACGTGGAATGACGAGGTGAAGTTCGGACCACCGACGCCGAAGAAGATGCGCACGACGTCGCCGACTTTGGCCTTGAGCGGATGCAGCTTCGCCAGCGCGCCAACCGAGCCGTTGAATACGAAATATTCCGGCCGCTCGTTCAAGAGTTTCTCGACGCTAAACTCGGCGCTGCCGTGCTGCCCGTATGGCACATCGGTGTAGATCTCGCCCTGCATGACGTAGAACTCGCAATCGACGCGGGGCAATCCCTCCTCGGGCTCGACCAGGATCAGCCCGTACATTCCGTTGGCAATGTGCTCGGCGACCATGGGCGTGGCACAGTGATAGACGTAGAGGCCCGGCACCAGCGCCTTCCAGGTCATCGATTTCTCATGGCCGGGATCGACCTGCAATGCGGCGGCACCGCCGCCCGGGCCGGTGACGGCGTGGAAGTCGACCGAATGGATCATGGCGCTGTCGGCGGAATTCTTCAGATGGATGTCGATGGTGTCGCCGACGCGCACGCGGACGAAGGGCCCCGGGACCTTGCCGTTGAACGTCCAGTATCCGAAGGTGATGGCCTCGGCCAATCGGCCCTCGACCTCGACGCTAAGCAGGTCGACGCGCACGCTCTGCGGCTCGCGCCTGGCGATCGGCGGCGGCAGGTCGTCGGGCTCGCGCGAAATGTCGGCTTCGACCACCGCTTGCGGCGCCGGCCGCGGCGTAACGATGAACTGCCCCTGCATGCCCGCGAGTTGGCGTCCGGGCACGCTGCAGAAATAGATGAAGTCGCCGGACTTGGTGGCGCGGAGAGCGATCGTCGTGCTCGCGCCTTTTCCGGTCACGCGCGGCGATTTCGCATCCTGGTCGGGAAAGACGATGTCGTGCTCGGCGCCCTCGCCATTGATCAAGGTGAGCTCGACCACCTGGCCTTCCGCCGCAGTCAACAACGGATTGACCTTCCCCTCGATTGCTCCGCCGACGCCGACATAGACCATGCGGCCCTCGGCAATGCCCGAGCGCAATGTGTACTTGGCGTCGGCGATGTAACCGATGTCCGAGTTCGGCGGGCTCTGCCGCGTTTGGTCTGTTGCGGCGGGTTGCTGCCCGGCAGGCGCCGGCGCGTCTGGCCGCGCTGCGCTCGGTGCGGCTGCGGCCGGTTGCGCGCCGCCTGTCGGCGGGGCGAGGAACGCAATCACGTCGGCGCGGTCGTGTTCGGTCTTGAGACCCGGAAACGGCATCTTGTTCCCGGGAACCATTTTCTGCGGATCGGCGAGATAGGAATCGAGCGTCTTGCCGTCCCAGAGGATATCCGCCTGCTTCAGCGCCGGCGAATAGGAATAGCCAGGCTCGGCGCCGGCTTTTCGGCCGATGATGCCGGCGAGCGATGGGCCGAGGATATTCTTGCCGGGTTCGAGCGAGTGGCACGCTTGGCATTTTCTGAACACGAGCCGCCCGGCGACGGGATCGCCGCCGCTCGCCGGGCTCGCGCTTGGCGTCGGCAGCGCTTGTGCGCTCGTCTCTGATGCGGCGCTCGCCGTCGCGTGATCGTGCGATAAGGGTGCCGGGCTCGCTGCCGTCGTCTGCGCAGCGGCAACCGCGGCTGGCGCTGCGGGTGCGGTAGATACGGGAGACTGCCCGGCCGGCACAGCCGCAGCCGTCACGCGTGGCGCGGGAATCCCGCTCGCGGTGCCGGGCGCCGCCTGCTGCGCAGTTCGGGTAGCGGTTTTAGGAGCGGGCGTCGTCTGGTCTGGCGCCGTGCCGCCGCTTGATTGACCGCTGCGGGCGGCGAACTCTGGTGCGCGGCGAGGGCCAAGCCTCCGGCAATGAGCAGCAGCCCGATGCCGACGATGTACCATTCCCTTACCGCTCTCCACATTGATCGTTTCCCCGGGAAAACAGAGCGGCGTCATTCACGCCGAGTTGTATCCGCCGCAATTGATTCAAGTCAAAGCGGTCGGGATATGCGCGGCGAATTTGCGCCCACCAAGCCCGTGGCGCTAGGCTCGCGACCAGGAGGCAGGCGTGAAGAAAGCTCCTTCGCGCGCCATCGGCCACCGGCGCGTTCTCGAGGCCGCGGCGCTTCTCGGCGTCGCGGCGCTGACGCCCGCGCGCGCGGCCAACGCGCAGATCTCGCGGAAGGCGACGCCGGCGGCGAAGACCAGGGTGGCGGCCATGAGCAATGATCTGAGCGCGGACGAGATTCGCACGCTGCTGCAGCTTGAACCCAATGCCACCTGCGGCTTCGTGCGCGTGACGTTCGTGAGCAAGCAGTCGATCGCCGCTGGCGGCCTGCCGGCGCCGTTCGCCGACGGGCGGCCGCTCGGCTCCGCGCTCTACTTCATGGTGACGCCGGTCGCGCCGGTGCGACTGCACCGCATCCGCAACGACCAGCTCTATCATTACTATCTCGGCGACCCGATCGAACTGTTCCTGCTGCACGCCGACGGCCGCAGCGAGCGGGTCATCGTCGGCCCGGACCTTCGCGGCGGCCAGCGCGTGCAGCAGCTGATCCCCGGCAACACGTTCCACACTGCACGGCTCGTCGGGCGCCGCCGCTGGTTCCTGGGTGCGAGCACGGAGTGGCCGGGCGTGGTGCCGGCCGACGTGGAAATCGGCGACCTCGACGAACTCGCGGCAAAGTACCCGGCAGTCGCCGCTGACCTGCTCGCGATCGCCGCGTCGGTGCGGCATGTCGCCCCCGCTGGCGCCGATCGCGGCTAGGCGCTACGTGGCGCTTGCGGCCACAGCCTCGATCTCGATCAAAAAATCCGAACCGTAGAGTTTCGACACCTCGACCAAAGTGACGGCCGGCGCGGCAGGCGGCGTCACGGTCGCAAAGAAGCGATCGCGCGCTTCCCGATAGGCCGCCAATTGGCCCATGTCGCGAAGAAAGACGGTGAGTTTCACCAGGTCGCTCGCCGTGCAGCCGACCGTTTCGAGGGCGATGCCCAGGTTGCGAAAGACCTGCTCGGCCTGCGCCGCAAAGTCGTTCTTGCCTACCAGCACGCCGTCGCGATCGAGCGCGGTCTGCCCGGCGATGAACACGATGCGGCTGGCGCGCACTTCGACGATCTGCGAATAGCCGGGCGGGGAGCCGAGTTCGGGCGGGTTGAAGCGCCGGATCGGCACTCCCTTCGTGTCGGTCATGGGATATCCTCTTCGAACGGCGACCAGCGCCCATGCCGGGGCGCAGATCAGATCGTGAAGCACGGCGTCCGCGGCGCTCGCATCTGCCGCGGCGCGCGAAAGGATGGCAAGCATGAAAGCGGCCTATATCGAGCAGTTCGGCGGTCCGGAGGTCTTGCAGTACGGCGATTTGCCCGACCCGGTTGCGGCGGCGGGCCAGGTCGTCGTCGACGTCGCGGCAGCGAGCGTCAACGGCGCCGATTGGCGGGTGCGCGCGGGCCAGTACGGGCAGGCGACGTTTCCGCTGGTGCTGGGCCGGGACTTTTCCGGATCGGTCGCCGCATTGGGTGCGGGCATCGACGACCTCAAGATCGGTGACGCGGTGTTCGGCGTGCTCGAAGCCGGGCGCGAGGGCGCCTACGCCGAGAAGCTTGCGATCAACGCGGCGATCATCGCCAAGAAACCCGACGGACTTTCGCACATCGATGCGGCCGCGCTCGCGCTCACCGGCCTCACCGCGGTCATCAGCGTCGAAACGACGCTCAAGCTGCAGCGCGGCGAGACCATCCTCATCCAAGGCGGCGCCGGCGGCGTGGCGAGCTTCGCCATACAGCTCGCCAAGCACCTCGGCGCCCGCGTCATCACCACCACCAGCGCGGCGAACGCCGACTACGTACGCGGCCTCGGCGCCGATGAGGTCATCGACTACAACGCGCAGGACTTCACCGGCGCGGTGAGGGCTTGCGACGCCGTGTTCGATACCGTCGGCGGCGAGGTCGCGCAGAAATCGTTCGCCGTGCTGAAGCCCGGCGGCCGCGCCGCCTTCATCGCCTCCGGCCCACAGGCGCCGAAGCCCGATCGCGGCGACGTCACCGCGCTGCGGCCGGCCGTCGGCCGCGCCCGCGCGCCGCTGGAACGCATCGCCGCGCTGGTTGCTGCGGGCGCTGTGCGCCCGCCGGAAGTCAAGCTTTACCGGCTGGCGCAAGCCGCCGAGGCACATCGCCTGAGCGAGTCGCGCCATTTCCGCGGCAAGCTGGTTTTCCAGGTCCGCTGATCGTCACCCAATCGTGATTGTCTGATCGCCGCCGATCTCCTACGACAAGCGCCCAAGCCAAAGGAATCATTCCATGCCATTTTCGCTGTCCCAAGCCTCGCTACCGGTATTCGAACTCCACCTCAATGCGCTCTCCGCCATTCTCGACAAGGCCGAGGCCTACGCTGCCGCCAAGAAGATCGATCCGGCGGTGCTGCTGCGTTCGCGGCTGTCGCCGGACATGTTCGATCTCACCCGGCAGGTGCAGGTGTCGACCGATCAGGCAAGGCGCGGCGCCTCGCGCCTCGCTGGTGCCGAGGCGCCGAGCTACGAAGACAACGAAACGACGATCGCCGAGCTCAAGGCGCGCCTCGCCAAGACCGTCGCCTACCTGAAGACGCTCGACGGCAAGAAGATCGATGCCGCGGCCGAGCGCGAGATCGCGTTTCCGCTCGGCCCCACTACCACCGGGAATATGAAGGGCGACGACTACCTCAATCACTTTTTGCTGCCGAACTTCTATTTCCATGTCACCTCCGCTTACGCGATCCTGCGCCATCTTGGCGTGGACATCGGCAAGCGCGATTTTTTGGGCGGCATTCCGATCAAGCTGAGCTGAGAACGAGCACGCGATGCTGAATGTTCCGCCCCCGGTCTGGAGCCTCGCCTATGTGCTGGCCGCGACGGCGTTGAGCTATTGGGTGGGATGGCCGCGCGTTCCGGGTCTGCCGCTCGTCCCGCTCGCCGTTCTGCTCATCGTGGTCGGGATTTCGCTGAGCGCCACGGCAGTAGTGCTGTTCCGGCGTGAAGGCACTGAGCTCAATCCGGCTTCGACGACAAACCGCAAGCTTGTGACCCGCGGGCCGTTCAGCTTTACGCGCAACGCCATGTACCTCGCGATCGTGATCACCACCTTGGGCATCGCCTTCTGGGTCGGCGCGTGGCCGATGTTTCTGGCTCCGCTCGCGGTTTTCGCCACGGCGAACTGGATGAACGTTCCGTTCGAGGAGGCGAGCATGCGCCGGCAGTTCGGCGCAGAGTTCGACGCCTATGTCAGCCGGGTCCGGCGGTGGATCTGAGGTGTCGGTCGCGATTTTAGTTTGGCGCAGCAAACCGGCGCGGCGAAGGGCGGTTTGGCTGCGGCGTAAGAGCCTGTAGGACTTGGCCGCTTGGACCCCGAATTCATCCGCGAGCTTTTCACGCCGTTCCGTCCGGTGACGGTGCGGCGCATGTTCGGCGGCGCCGGCATCTTCTGCGACGGCCTGATGTTCGCGCTCGTCTTCGACGGCGCGATCTATCTCAAGGTGGACGACGCGAGCATCCCGGATTTCGAGCGCGAAGGCTCGAGACCGTTTGTCTACACCCTGGCTAAAAGTCCCGGCCGCGTCGGCCGCGCTTCCCTCGCGTACTGGCGGCTGCCGGAGCGGCTCTACGACGATCCCGATGAGCTCGCGGTCTGGGCCGGCCGCGCGCTTGCCATCGCGGAGCGCAAGAAATTTCCGCCGCGCGGGCGGGCAAAGCGGAAGCGATAGGCGACCAGAGCGCAATCGTTTCAAGCTAAATCGACTGCGCTCTGGTTTTTCCCCTAATGGGGCACGGTCTTTTCGGAAAACCGGTTTCCACTTTGCCGGATCATGCCCTACAACGGCGGATCGGGTTCGCTCTTGCGCCTGAAGGCGAGGCTCGCCTCTTCCAGGTCGAGCTCGCGTTCGATGCGCCGTCGCGCCTCGTCGGTGATCTTGCCTTCCTGCAATTGGCGGAAGAGGTATTCGCGTTCGGCGGCGATCAAATCCGCCCGCAGCTCCACCGCCGCGGCGATGGCCTCGTGCGCGTCGGCATCGCGCGGCACCTGCCCGGCGCGATGGTCATTGCGGGTGCGCAGGAGGGCGACCACCTCCGGCGCAGTTTCGCCGTCGGCGGCTAGTCCGTCGAGGCGGCCCTGCGCCACCTCGAGCGCTTGCAGCCGCGCGGTGATCTCGGCGTCCTGCTCGCGCCGGCGCTCGTCCTCGGCATCGTGCGGCAAGGCGAGCCAGCGCACGACCGCCGGCAGCATGAGGCCCTGGCCGATCAGGGTGACGACGATGACGCCGAAGGTGACGAAGAGAATGAGGTCGCGGCGCGGAAACGGCGCGCCGGCCGCTGTCGTCAGCGGAATCGCCAGCGCCGCCCCGAGCGAGACCACGCCGCGCACGCCGACAAACGCGAGCAGGAAAATCCACTGCCACGGCGGCTGCGGATCGCGGCGGGCGAGCGCGGGACTGAGCCAGCGCGGCAGGTAGGTCGCCGGATACACCCAGACAAATCGCGCGATCACGATCACGGCGACGGTAAGCGGCACGGCGATCGCCAGCTCCCGCAGCAGGGCGGCGTCCATGTGCTCGAGCAGCGCCCGCGTCTCCATGCCGGTAACGAGGAAGACCATTCCTTCGAGCAGATAGACCAGCAGATCCCAGAAGAAGATGCCCTGCAGCCGTGTCGCCGCCGGAATGAGCAGCGCTCCGTTCCAGCTCACGTAGAGCCCGGCGGCGACCGTCGCCAGGACGCCCGAGCCGCCGACATAGGCCGGGATCAGAAACGCCGCGTAGGGCGTCATCAGCGACATCGTGATCTCGACCCGCGGGTCGTTTGCCCAACGGCGCAGCCGCAGGCTGAACCAGCCGACGGCGATGCCATAGGCGATCTCGCCGACGACGATCAGCGCGAACGTTCCGGTGGCGTGGGGAAGCGAGAACACGCCGGTCGCGACCGCGGCGACGGCAAAGCGGTAAACGACCAGCGCGGTCGCGTCGTTGGCAAGCCCCTCCCCTTCGAGCACGACGATGAGCCGCCGCGGCAGGCCGAGATTGCGGACGATGGCGAGCGGCGCGACCGCGTCGGTTGGCGCCACGATCGCGCCAAGCACGAAGCCGAGCGCGAGCGGCATGCCGAGGAGAAAGTGCACCACGGCTGCCACCGCGCCGCTGGTGAAGACGACGCAGCCGAAAGCGAGCAGCGTGATCGGGCGCAGGTTGAAGCGGAATTCGCGCCAGCTCATGGCGACGCCCGCAGCATAGATCAGCGGCGGCAGGATGCCGAGCAGCACCAGTTCGGGCGCGAGCTCGATGCGCGGCAGGCCGGGAATGAGAGCAAGCCCGATGCCGGCGGCGACGAGCAGAATGGAAGGCGCGGTGTTGAGCCGCCGCGCCGCGACGGCGACGACCACCAGCACCGCGAGCAGGAACAGTATCGTCTGGATGGTCGCGGTCATGGGTTACACGATGGCCGATATGCGCGGGCGGTCAAGCAGGCGGGCGGGTCCACGGACGCGTAACCCACCGCCCCAAACGGGGGAAATCGGTAGATAGGGTTCGTCAGTCTGCGCGACGCGCTTATGCGCGCTTGCGTGTTCGGCGCCGCGCCGGCGCTGCTTTGCGTATGTGTTCGAAGCAGGCATCTGCGGAATTGCGCGGGCTCAGTTCTGAATGGCGCCTCGAATCGCGTTGTAGCACTTTCGCTGAGCATCAGATTGTAGGGAGCTCCCTTCGTGTCGCCGGAGATGCGAAAATCGGTCCGGTAGCACACGACGGGCTTTCCTTTGCCGAAGGCATAACCACACTCCCAGGCGGTACCGCTATCCGGGTCGGGACCATCCATGTTGGCGACTATCACGTCGGCCCAGTCTATGGCTTCGACGTCCATCCGAAAAATGGCTTTTGCTTTTCCCTCGCCCTTCTTCTGGCGCGGCTCGTGCTCTTGCGGCAGCCAAACTTCGAAACCCTGCTTTTTCAAGAAGCGCGCCAGGTCGGCGTTGAAACTTTGTTCGGCGAGCGTGAACAGCGGACCGGCCAGGTAGAGTTTCGTCATGGTGCGTCTCCGCGACATGCGTCATTCATCGCAGACCATGAATTGGACGATTTTTTGCGTGCCGTCGCCTTGTCTGCGGAAGCTACCGACGCGGTGCTCGCGCGCAACCTCACGGCGCACCCGGCCGCAGGGGCACGACCGCTTTGCCCCGATTGAGCCAGGTCACCGACAGATAGGCGCCGACCCATGAGCCGAGAGCGGCGAACGCGACGTAGGCCGGATTGCCGGTATAGCTGATCACCGAGAAGGCGGAGAGGAGATACCAGATCGAGCTCCAGTTCGCGGCGCGAAACCGCTGGCGCGAGGTCACCGCCGCGGTGAAGAAGACGTAGACCGCATCGGTGACGACCGTCGCAGCAAACACCGCAATCGCGACGAGCGGACTAAGGGTCACGTTCATGAGGGTGATGGTCATGTCGGGTGCTCCGTCGGCGATCCAGTTTGCGGAGAGTGGGCAAAGGCGCGGAACGCGCCGTGCCCACGAATCTGCTTTGGCCTGAAAGCGCGTGGGCTTCGCTGCGCTCAGGCCGCCCTACATTTCCTCTTCTTCCTCACAAAAAGCTCTGCGGGTCGATGTCGATGTCGAGCCGGATCGAACCTTTCGGCTTCGGCGCGGCGGCGAGCCAGTCGCGCAGATAGGCGGAGAGATCGAAGGCGCGCGGCGATTTGATCAGCAGCCGCATGCGGTGGCGGCCGCGCACCAGCGAGAGCGGCGCGTCGGCGGGGCCGAGGATGCGGACCTCAGCATGCGCGGGCGCGGCGCGCGCGAGAAGCCGCGCGAAGGAGTGCGTGGCGTGCTTGTCCTCCCCGGAGACGACGAGGCTCGCGAGGCGGCCGAACGGCGGATAGTGCGTGCGCTCGCGCGCGTCGATCTCGGCGGCGTAGAAGGCGTCGCGGTCCTGCGCGATCAGCGCGCGGATCACCGGATGCTCCGGCTGATGCGTCTGCAGGTAGCCGCGGCCGACGCCGGCGTCGCGGCCGGCGCGGCCGACCACCTGATGCAGGAGCTGGAACGTGCGCTCGGCCGCGCGCGGGTCGCCGTTGGCGAGGCCGAGGTCGGCGTCGACGATGCCGACGAGGTTGAGCTTGGGGAAATGATGGCCCTTGGCGACGAGCTGCGTGCCGATGACGATATCGAAGCGGCCTTGCGCGACGTCGTCCAGCTCTTCGCGCAGCCGGTCGACCGTGGCGACGAGGTCGCTCGAGAGCACCAGCACCCGCGCCTGCGGGAACAGTTCGCGCACCTCCTCCTCCAGACGCTCGACGCCCGGGCCGATGGCCGCGAATGAATCCCTGGCCTGGCATTTCGGGCATTCGGCCGGGTGCGGCATGGCGAAGCCGCAATGGTGGCAGACGAGCTGCCGGCGGAAACGGTGATCGACCAGCCAGGCGTCGCAGTTCGGGCAGGAGAAGCGGAAGCCGCAGGCGCGGCAGAGCGTGAGCGGCGCATAGCCGCGGCGATTGAGGAAAAACAGCGCCTGCTCGCCGCGCTCGATCGCGCTCCTGACCGCGCCGGCGAGCGCGGGCGCGATGAAGCGGCCGGGCGGCGGGCGCTCGCGGCGCAGATCGATCGCCTCGACCGCCGGCATGCGCTGGCCGCCGAAACGCTCCGGCAGGGCGAGGCGCTGATAGCGGCCGCGCCGTGCGTTGACCTCGGTCTCGAGCGAAGGCGTCGCCGACGACAGCACCACCGGGATGCCGGCGATGTGGCCGCGCACGACCGCCATGTCGCGGGCGTGGTAGCGCACGCCGTCCTCCTGCTTGTAGGCGGGATCGTGCTCTTCATCGACGACAATGAGGCCGAGATCGGCGTAAGGCAGGAACAACGCCGAGCGCGCGCCGACGACGACGGAAACTTCGCCGTCGGCGACCGCCTTCCAGGTGCGCGCACGCCGGCGCGGTGAGAGCTCCGAATGCCATTCCGCCGGGCGCACGCCGAAGCGGGCGGCGAAGCGGTCGAGGAATTGCGCGGTGAGCGCGATCTCCGGCATCAGGACGAGGCTCTGCCGGCCGCGGCGGATGCGGTCCGCCACCGCCTCGAAATAGACCTCGGTCTTTCCCGAGCCGGTGACGCCGTCGAGGAGCGTGACGGAATAGCCGCCCTTGGCGAGCGTCGCCGTCAGAGCGGCGGCGGCAGCGCCCTGGTCGCCGGAAAAATCCGAGCGCGCAAAATCGGGATCGGGTTTTTCGGCGGCCGCCTCCGGCGGCAATACGATCGTTTCGAGCGTCCCTTCGTCGATGAGGCCGTCGATGACGCCGGTGCTCACCCCGGCTTCGCGCGCCGCATCGGCCTTGGCGCGCATCATGCCATCCGCGAGCAGTGCGAGCACGCGCTGGCGGGCGCCGGTCAGGCGTTGCGGGGGCGGGCCGGCGAGGCGCACGCCGACGCGTTCGCGCTCGGCACCGAGATGCTCGCCCATGCGCAGGCACATGCGCAGCACCATGCCGCGCGACGCCACCGTGTAGTTGGCCACCCAGTCGACGAAGCGGCGCAGCTCGCCGCGGAGCGGCGGCAGGTCGAGCTTTTTCGCGACGTCCTTGAGGCGGTTGTCGAGGCGCGGATTGGGCGTCGGGTTCTCCGCCCACACCACCGCCGTCGCCGCGCGAGCGCCGAGCGGCACGGAAACGAGGTCGCCCGGCGCAAGCTCGAGCGCTTCCGGCACCCGGTACGAATAGGGCTTGTCGAGCGCCACCGGGACGAGGACATCGACGACACGCTTTGCCATGCCCCCATGGTTTCCCGATTCCAGCCGGTTAAGGAAGGGCAAAGGGCGAGGGCATATGCTCCGCTCATTCCCGCAAAAGCGGGAATCCAGTACCGAAATGCAGCGAAGAACTGGGTCCCGCTTGCGCGCGGAGGAGCGGACGATGGCTCCGAACAGCGAACTGACCGGCGTGGCGCCGAAAGTCGCGGCCGAGATCGGGAGCTGGCTTCGGCATCTCGGCGACGAGCGCCGCATGTCGCCGAAGACGGTCGAGGCCTACCGGCGCGACGTGGTGCAGTTTCTCGGCTTCCTTGCCGCGCATCGCGGCGGCGCGCCGTCGCTCAAGGACCTTTCCGCGCTCGAGCCCGCGGACGTGCGCGCCTACATGGCGGCGCGCCGCGCCGAGGGCATCGGGAGCCGTTCGCTGATGCGAATGCTCGCCGGCGTGCGCGGGTTTGGCCGCTTCCTCGAACGCAGCGGCAAAGGCAAGGTCGGCGCACTGGCGGCGGTGCGAACGCCGAAAATTCCCAAAACATTGCCGCGGCCGCTGTCGATCGGCGCGGCGAAACAGATGGCCGACCCCGCTCTCGCCGCCGGGGACGAGCGCCCGCAATGGATTCACGCCCGCGACGCTGCCGTGCTCGCTCTGCTCTACGGCGGCGGGCTGCGCATTTCCGAGGCGCTCGGACTCAGGCGCAGCGATTTTGCCGGCGGCAGGCGGGAGGTGATCACGGTCACCGGCAAGGGCCGCAAGGAGCGCATGGTCCCGGTGCTGCCGCAGGTGCAACAACTCGTTGCCGATTATCTCGCGCTCTGCCCGCACGAGGTTGGCGAAGACGGTCCGTTGTTTGTCGGCGCCAAAGGCGGCCCGCTCTCGGCGCGGGTCGTTCAGCTCGCCATGGCGCGGCTGCGCGGCGCGCTCGGCCTGCCCGAGACGGCGACGCCGCACGCCTTGCGCCACTCCTTCGCGACCCACCTCCTCGCGCGCGGCGGCGACCTGCGCTCGATCCAGGAGCTCCTCGGCCATGCCTCGCTGGCGACGACACAGATCTACACCGAAGTCGACGCCGAGCGGCTGATTGCCGCCTATCGCGCCGCGCATCCGCGCGCCTGAGTCTGATCTGTGTTATCCGTCATCCTGGGGCGCTGCGCCGCGGCGGGCCCGGAATGGCGAGCGAGGGGACGACAAATGCCGGAAGCACACGAGCAGCTGGAACAAGCCGAGCATGTCGAAGAGACGGCGCACTCGAACAGGAGGATCGCGCTCCTGATCGCCGTGCTGGCGCTGTTCCTCTCGTTCTCGGAAACGCTCGGCAAGAGCGCGCAGACCGAGGCGATCAGCGAGAACGTCGAGTCCGCGAATCTCTGGTCGTTTTTCCAGGCAAAGACCGTGCGCATGACGATGGTCCGCACCGCCGCGGAGGAGATGAAGGTCACGGCAGCCGCCATCAACGACCCGGCGGCCAAGGAGGCGATGGAGAAGCAGATCGAGGCCTGGCAAAAGACTGCCGCGCGTTACGATTCGGAGCCGGAGACTAACGAAGGCCGCAAGGAGCTATCGGCGCGCGCCAAGGAGGCGCAGGAAAGGCGCGACCTCGAGCTGGCGAAGTACCATCACTACGAGATCTCTTCCGCGGCGTTTCAGATCGGCATCGTGCTCGCCTCGGCGGCGGTGATCACCGGCGCCATTGCGCTCGTCTGGCTCGCCGGCGCGCTCGGCGTCGCCGGGCTTGCGATTCTGGCGCTCGGCCTGTTCGCGCCGCACCTCGCGCACCACTTTTTGTAGGCGGCGAAACGGATGCGCAAACGCGGCAAGGTCGAGCAGCAGGCGGCGCGCAGCGCCCGCCTCTCCGCGGCGTTGCGCGAAAATCTCAAGCGGCGCAAGGCGCAGGCGCGCGGCCGTGCTGTGACCCGCGTGGCTGACGTGCACGGCTCCGCCGAAACCGGCCGCGGAACCGCACCAACAACTCCCGACTTTCGCCGCAATCGGGGTCGCGATTAGCGGGCGATTGACTAAGCCCCGGGGGTGGGGCGGCAAGGGGTGACAATGGATCGCATTCGCATCGTCGGCGGCCGGCCGCTGAGCGGCACCATTCCGATATCAGGCGCTAAGAACGCCACACTACCGCTGATGATCGCGAGCCTCCTGACCGAGGAGACTCTTGTTCTCGACAATGTGCCGCGGCTCGCCGACGTCGGGCTGCTGCAGCGCATCCTCGGCAACCACGGCGTCGACGTCATGGTGAGCGGCAAACGTTCCGGCGAGACCGCCGACCACGGCCAGACGCTGCACATCTCCGCCGCCCACATCGTCGACACGACCGCTCCCTACGATCTCGTTTCCAAGATGCGGGCGAGTTTTTGGGTCATCGCACCGCTGATCGCGCGCATGGGCGAAGCGCGCGTCTCCATGCCCGGCGGCTGCGCCATCGGCACCCGCCCGGTCGACCTTTTGATCATGGCGATCGAGCGGCTCGGCGCCAAGATCGATATCGAAGGCGGCTACGTCATCGCGCAGGCGCCGAAGGGCCTCAGGGGTGGCGAGATCGTTTTTCCCAAGGTCACGGTCGGCGGCACCCACACCGCGATCATGGCGGCTTCGCTGGCGAACGGCACGACAGTGATCGAGAACGCTGCCCGCGAGCCGGAGATCGTCGATGTCGCCGACTGCCTCAACAAGATGGGCGCGCGCATTTCCGGCGCCGGCACGTCACGTGTCATCATCGAAGGCGTCGCCAAGCTCGGCGGCGCGCGCCACAGCGTGCTACCCGACCGCATCGAGACCGGCACCTACGCCATGGCGGTGGCGATGGCCGGCGGCGACGTGCTGCTGCAGAACGCGCGACCTGAGCTCCTGCAGGCCGCACTCGACGTGCTGCAGGGCGCCGGCGCCACCGTGATCTCAAACAATCAGGGCATCCGCATCGCGCGCAACGGGTCGGCGCTGGCGCCGGTCGAAGTGACGACGGCGCCGTTCCCGGCGTTCCCGACCGATCTGCAGGCGCAGCTGATGGCGCTGATGACGCGCGCGCGCGGCACCTCGCACATCGTCGAGACGATTTTCGAGAACCGCTTCATGCACGTGCAGGAGCTGGCGCGGCTCGGCGCGCGCATCCAGCTCGATGGCGAGAAGGCGACGATCGAAGGCGTCGAACGGCTCAAGGGCGCGCCGGTGATGGCGACCGACCTGCGCGCCTCGGTTTCGCTGGTCATCGCCGCGCTCGCCGCCGAAGGCGAGACCATCGTCAACCGCGTCTATCACCTCGACCGCGGTTTTGAGCGCCTGGAAGACAAGCTCAGCCGCTGCGGCGCAGCGATCGAGCGCCTGGCAGGGTAACCTCCGCGGGGGTCGATCGCGGCGCGGCTGTCCGCCCTGCGAAGGCGCAAATGCCTTGCACACGACGGCACACGACCGGACATCGCGTCAGACGACGCCCGCGAATTCCGGGTCATGAACGGCCCCGCCGGCCTAAGGGGCACTCTCGGGATCGGCGGAGCCGTTCACTGCGTCGCAGTTTCACCCTTGCGGGATCGACGGCGGGCCGCCGGTTCTTGCCGCGATGCTAACATCGGGCTCCGTAGGAACACGGAGCCGACGGCTTCCGGGCGGCGCCGCAGCCCCGGGTCCGGGCATGACGCGATTGCGCTTTGCCATTTAGCGCTTACGTTTCCCAGGATCGCAGGATCATCAGCGAACGGGCGGCCCGGCCATGGACACCAAGCAATATCCCGTCACCCACACCGACGCGGAGTGGCACAAGCTGCTCACGCCGGAGCAGTTCAAAATCATGCGCGGGCACGGCACCGAGCCGCCGGGGAGCTGCGCGCTCAACCACGAGAAGCGGCCCGGTACGTTCTCCTGCGCCGGCTGCGGGCAACCGCTGTTTGCCTCGAAGCAGAAGTTCGAGAGTGGCACCGGATGGCCGAGCTTCAACGATCCGGTCGCCGGAGCGGTCGAGACCTCGACCGACCGCAGCTACGGCATGATGCGCACCGAGGTGCATTGCAGCAGCTGCGGCAGCCATCTCGGCCACGTGTTCGAGGACGGCCCGCCGCCGACGCATTTGCGCTATTGCATCAACGGCGTGGCGATGAATTTCAAGCCGGACTGAGGCCTTGCGTCGTCCAGGCAAACGACGGCGCCCGCGTGGCTTTTCGCCGCGGACGCGGCTCGGCTCGCTCCGCGGTTGTCATGAAATTGCAACATCCTGCGGCAAATCATGCCGCATTGCTGCACAATCAATCAGCTGCCGGCACTGGTGAATTTGCTGGATACTTGCCCGATTATCGCCGAATAATCGCCGGACAGTCAGAGCGATGAGCACTGCACGGGAATCGGCGGTCCGTCTGCTGCAATGGATGATGATCGCGTCGGTGGTTCTGCCGACGGCGCTGTTCACTTATGCCTCCTGGGTCAGCTACCGCGACGTCCACGCGGTGACCGACGAACGCATCGGTCGTTCGCTCGACGTGATGCAGGAGCAAGCGCTCAAAGTCTTTCAGACCGTCGATCGGACCTTCGCCGAGGTCGATGAGATCCTGCGCGGCATGTCCGACGAGGATATCCGCGTAGACCAGCCGCGGCTGCACGAGCGGCTCGCCCGCATCGTCGCGACGATGCCGCAACTGTATGGCATCCTGCTCGTCGACCGGGGCGGCAGGCCGCTCGCCGCGAGCACGCTTGCGGCGGTGCCGGACGGCGTACTCTTCAACGATCGCGACTATTTCCAGGCCCAGCTCGAGCATGACGCCGGGACTTACGTCAGCGACATGCGCTCGCCGCGCCTGCCGGGCATCGCCACCGATTTCTTCGACCTCTCCCGCCGCCTGGCGACGACGGACGGCTCCTTCGGCGGCGTCATCGCGGTAGCCGTGCGGCCGGCTTATTTCGAGGATTTTTACGCGCTGATCGGGCGGACGCCGGGCAGCTTCTTCTCGTTGGTGCGCGACGACGGCTCGATTCTCGCCCGCTTTCCGCTGGTCCCCGACCGCTCGCAGAAACTGAGCCCGAACAGCGGTTTGCGCACCGCCATCAGCCGCGGCAGCAACCACGGATTGTATACGATCGAGTCGGAGATCGATGGCGTTTCCCGGCGCATCGGCTTTCGCCGGCTTCCCGGCTTCCCGGTCTATGCGCTGGCGGGAGTGACCGGCGCCGCGAGCCGCGCCGAGTGGCTGTCGCACATGGGAACGTACCTGTTCGTCGGGCTGCCGGCGACGCTGCTGGTTTTCATCGTCCTCTGGGTGGCGCTCCGGCGCACCCGGCGTCTCTACGAGGAGGCCGACCGCCGCGAGGCGGCGGAAGGCGCGTTGCGCCAGGCGCAGCGGCTCGAAGCCATCGGTCAATTGACCGGCGGCGTCGCCCACGATTTCAACAACCTCCTCATGGTCGTCAGCGGCAGCGTGCATCGGCTGCGCCGCGATCTCCACGACGAGAAGCACACGCGCCTGCTCGATGCGATCACCAACGCCACGCAACGCGGCGAGAGCCTCACCCGCCAGCTGCTGGCCTTCTCGCGGCGGCAGACGCTGCAGCCGAGCGTCATCGATCTCGCCAAGCACCTTCCCGAGCTCAAGGATCTGCTCAGCCGGTCGCTGGGCGAGGACATCGAGATCCAGGTGCGCGTTGCCAACCGCGCGTGCCTGGTCAAGGTGGATCCGAGCGAGCTGGAACTCGCACTTCTCAATCTCGCGGTGAACGCGCGCGACGCCATGCCGTCGGGCGGCACGCTGACGATCACGGCGAAGCCGATCGTGCTGCGGGGCAAGCCCGGCGACGAAGGCCTTAGCGGCGAGTTCATCGCGGTCAAGGTCGCGGACACGGGTCTGGGCATCCCCTCCGATATTCTGCCGCGGGTGTTCGAGCCGTTCTTCACCACCAAGGAGGTCGGCAAGGGCACCGGGCTGGGGCTGTCTCAGGTCTATGGCTTCGCCCGGCAATCGGGGGGCGCCGCGACCATCACCAGCGCGGTGCGCCGCGGCACGGCGATCACGATGTTTCTGCCGCGCAGCTTCGAGACGCCGGCGCCTCCGCGCGAGCCTTCGATCGCGCCGGAAGCGGTCGAGCGCGCCGGCACCGTGCTGCTGGTCGAGGACAATGCGGAAGTCGCCGAGGTTGCGCGCGCCTATCTCGCCGACCTCGGCTATGACGTGAAAGCCGCTGCGAACGCGCCTGCCGGCCTCGCTCTCATCGAGGCCGACGGCGGCATCGATCTCGTCTTCTCCGATATCCTGATGCCCGGCGCCATGAGCGGGCTCGATCTCGCCCGCGCCGTGCGCCAGCGCTTCCCCGAGATCGTCGTGCTGCTGACGTCCGGTTATAGTTCAAGCGCGCAGGAGGCCGTGCGCCAAGGCTTTGCGGTGCTGCCCAAACCCTACGACCTGGCCACGCTGCAACGGGCCCTCGCAGCCGCGCGCAAGGCCGCCGGCAAAGGGGGCCGGCAGGCCGCACCGCCGGTGCCGCAATGCGCGGCGGGGTGAACTGCCGAGGCCCCCGTCAGTTTGCGAACGGCTCCATTTGTCAGCCGCGTATTCATGAAATGGAATGGCGCAACCGCGCGCTGTCCGTTTTCTCCTCCAGCAGCGGCGTGAAAGCAGACATCGCGGGAGGTCCGCGTGGGGCCGCTACGCAACCTGCCCAAATCCTGTGCCGTCATTGCCTTCTCAGACGAAGTACGGACGCAGGTACCTCCACGAGCGACGTCACGGCCGCGACCAGTTGCTCCTGGCTGAAGGGCTTGGAGAGCATGGCTGTCTTGGCGAAAGCCTTCGGCAGGCTTCCCGGCCCGTAGCCGGTCACAAACAGGAAGGGGATGTTGCGGGCCGCGAGCGCGGCTGCGATCTCGTCGACGGGATGTCCGCGCAGGTTGGCATCCAGCAGCGCTGCATCAAGCGCCGTGTCGTCGATGAGGCTAAGCGCTTCTTTGGCTGACCCCGCCGATCCTACCACTTCGGCGCCGACGCCTTCGAGCGCGGCAACGATATCGAGCGCAACGAGTGGCTCATCCTCCACCACCAAAATACGCTTTCCTGCCAGTCTGGGCGTGTCTTTCTCGACGGAGGTCGCCACGCCGTGCGCCGCGCCGCTGGCGAATTCGGCTGCTGACGACTTCATGGGCCGGTGTTCGCTCAGTGGCAAGGCGATGTTCCAGACAACCCCCTCGGCTTCGATCGACATGAGTGCGTCGCCCCCTTCTCCTTTCGCGCTTTGCTCGATCAATGTTCTGCCGAAGCCGCGCCTCGCCGGCGCACGCACGACGGGGCCGCCGCGCTCCTCCCAGCGCAGACGAAGCGTTGCATCCGCCACGGACCAACTGATGGTCACGATTCCCTTCGCGGTCGATAGCGCTCCGTACTTGATCGCGTTGGTGCCGAGCTCGTGGAGCATCAGCGCCGTATGCAGTGCCAGTTGTGCCTCCAGATGGACCGCTGGACCCCAGGCCGTGATCCTCGTTTCGTCGACGGCCCCAGCCAGCAATTGATCGCGAATCAGGTCGCGCAGATCGACGCCCTGCCATGTCGCACTGCTCAGCATCGTATGGACGCGTGAGAGCGATTGAATGCGCCCGGAGAAGCTGGTCACGAATTCAGCGGGATCATTCTTGGTCCGCCGCAGCATTTGATGCGCAATCGCCTGCACGCTCGCGAGCGTATTTTTGACGCGGTGATTGAGCTCGGCCACCAGGAGCCGTTGCGTCTCCTCCGCCTTTTTGCGCTCTTCGATATCCTGCACCACGGCGATGGCGCCGACGACCGCGCCGGCAGCATCTCGCATCGGCGCGGTCGAAACCAGGTTCCAAGTCTCGCGCCCGTCATCGTCGACGAAGAGCATCTCGATGCCCGGCACGACGGTCTCGCCCCGCAGCGCCCGGGCACCTGGCCACTCGCTTGGTTCCAAGAGCGACCCGTCCGGCGCCCACGCACGCCACCGTTCCATGCGCTCCGCATCGCGCGAGGGAACGACCGAGGACGCGAACCGCCGCATCGCGGCGTTGGCAATGACCATGCGGCCGCTTTGGTCCGTCGCGCCAACCGCCAGCGGAATCTGCCGAAGCACAGCCGCCAAACGGGCCTCACTCGCCTCCGCCGCCTTCGCGGCGTCCCGGCGAATGCGCGCCGTTGCAAGATTGGCGGCGACGCGGGCCAGCAATTCGCGGGCCGTGAACGGCTTGATCAGGTAGTCATCGGCTCCCGTCTGCAGTCCCTCGACCCGCGCTTCCTCCCCAGCCCGGGCCGATAGCAGGATGATGGGCAGGGTGCTTGTGCGCGGATTTGACCGAAGCCGCGTCAGCAGGCCGAGGCCGTCGAGCCGCGGCATCATGATGTCGCTCAACACCAGATCAGGCGGGTGCTTCTCTATCGCGGCGTGTGCAGCTTCACCATCTTCCGCCACCTGCACGTCGTAGCGTGCGCCAAGCAGGCGTCGCACGTAGTCGCGCATGTCAGCACTATCGTCGACGAGAAGGAGCCGCGGACGCTCGGCTGGCTCACCTTCGGTCTGCTCGCCAGCAGGAGCATCCCAAATGACTGGTTCATCATCCGACCCGGTGTCCGGGAGCCAGCGCAAGGCCTCCTCGACGAACGACTGCGATCCGATCGCGGTCGACACCCGCACGGCGGCAGACCCGACCTGCGCTGGTGAGAGATGGCTCCTTCCGAGCGGGACGCGGACGCAGAACGTCGTGCCTTCGCCGTAGGTGCTCTCGGCCGCAACCGTGCCGCCATGCAGCCGCACGAGGTCCTGAACCAATGCCAGCCCGATCCCTGAACCTTCATACGTTCGCCCTCGAGCACCTGCGACGCGGTGGAAGCGTTCGAAGAGCTTTGGCAACTCATCGGCGGGGATGCCGGTGCCGGTGTCGCGGACCGTGAGTTCGAAGTGCGCGCCGCTGTTACGCAGTTTAACCTCGATGACACCCTCGAAAGTGAACTTGAAGGCATTCGAGACGAGATTGAGGACGATCTTTTCCCACATTTCCCGATCGACATACGCCGGCTCGGACATTGGCGGACAATCGATGTCGAGCCGCAATCCGGCCTGCTCGACAGCCGAGCGAAAAACACTCGCAAGCTCCGCCGTGAAAGCCGAAAGGTCGACCGGTTCGTATGCCGCCCGGACGCGCCCGGCTTCGATGCGCGAAAAGTCGAGCAGCGTATTGACGAGCTTCAGCAACCGCAGACCGTTACGCTGGATGAGATCGACCTGTTGATACGGCGGGCTGGACTGCGCGTCGGGCGTACGGCCCAACTCGCGCTTCAATTCCTCCAGCGGCCCCAGCATCAGCGTGAGCGGCGTGCGAAACTCATGGCTGACATTCGAGAAGAACGCAGTCTTGACACGGTCGATTTCCGCCAAAGTCTCGGCCCGCTTGCGCTCTTCTTCATAGGCGCGCGCTTTGGCGATGGTCGTCGCGATCTGGTTTGCCGCAAGCTCATAAAAGCTTTTGTACTGTTCATCCAATTTCAGTCGTGAACTGACACCGCCGACTATCAGTCCAAATGGCTTGTCAGCCTTATTTGAGCGCAGCGGCAGAAGCACAGCGGCATGCGGCGGTTCGGGCCACGGCCCGACAGGCACTGCATCGAAGCGCGAAGAGAGGTTGGTCACTTCGACAATGCCGTGTCCGCGGAACGCGACCGCGAGCGGCCAACCCGGATCGGTGCCGGCCGGGTCAAGCGACACGACCTGCGGACTTGCGCCTTGCCCAGGCTCGGTCCCGGCCGCTCCCGCCAATCGCGCGTGCGCACCGTCTGGATCGACCAGGTAGAGAAGTGCGAACGGGACATCCTTGCTGTGCCGGGCAAGCGTCTGCACCGCGACGCGGCATGTTTCTTCGGCAGTGTTCTCCGCCGCCTCCGTGCCCAGATCGCGCAAAATGGAAACGCGGCGCTCGGCAACGACCTTTTGGCTGATCTCGTGCACCGTGGCGAGCACGCCTCCGATACCGCTCGGCGTGGCGGCGTCGGGCGCCGGACTGTAGGCAACGGTAAAGTGCGTCTCCTCGGTGAAGCCCGAACGCTGGATGTGAAGCTCAAAATCTTCAATCCAGGTGGACGGTCCGCCGCTGAACGGCGTGTCGATCAGGGGCTTGAGGATGTGCCAGATTTCGGACCAGCACTCGCGGACGGGCAGACCCAGCGCATTCGGGTGCTTGAGGCCGAGAATTGGAATGTAGGCATCGTTATAAATGCAAATGTAGTCGGGCCCCCACCACAACAGCATGGGAAACCTGTTGGCCAGCATCAAACCGACGGTGGTGCGCAGGGCAGGAGACCAGCCCTCGGATGGCCCTAACGGCGTTCTGGACCAATCGAAGCCCCGGATGCGCTCGGCCATCTCGCCGCCGCCGACGAGCCATTCGCTCAATTCTACAAGCGGTCGGGCTTCCCTACGCAAATTCTTTCCCCCCGCGAACGCCGCATATCCGGCGAAAGCACGCGACTACGGCCCGGCGCTGGCGGGGCCATATCCGAAATGGTCAAGGGACGGAGATGGTTCCCCACTAGGCCGAATTTGTCCGCTGGCGACCAAAGGGCCTGCGGTGGAGCATGCTGAGACTGACTGCCGGCCCGTGCGCCGCTCGCTGGCGGCGTGCTTGCTTTAGTTCGCCAGCAGCTTCCGGCCACGGGTCTCGGGCAGCATCAATGCGGCGAGGATGACCACGGCATAAGCGCACGCCGCGAAGATGCCGATTGCGGTGCCCAGCGGCACCGTAGCGGACAATGTGCCGACCAGAGTCGGGAAGAAGGCGCCGATGCCGCGGCCGAAATTGTAGCAAAAACCCTGCCCGGCCCCGCGTACGCTGGTCGGGAAGAGTTCGGTCAGCACCGGCCCCATGCCGCTGAAAATGCCCGAGGCGAAGAAGCCGAGCGGGAATCCGAGCACCAGCATCAGCGAGTTGGGTATCTCGGCCTGGGTGTAGGCCACCGCGATGACGAGCGAGCCGATCGCGAAGATAAAAAAATTCTTCCGCCGCCCGATCGCGTCGTTGAGGTAGGCGCTGACGATGTAGCCGACCCACGAGCCGACGATGATCACGGCAAGGTAGCCGCCGGTACCCATTACCGTGAGGTGACGCTGGGTGCGCAGAAACGTCGGCAGGAAGGTGGTGATCGCGTAGTAACCGCCCTGCGCGCCGGTGGCGAGAACGGCGCCGACGATGGTGGTCGCGAGCAGGTCGGGACCGAAGATGTCGAGCGTGCCGCGCCGTGTCGCCGCCGTGGCCGCCTCGCGGAAAATCTTCGGCTCCGGCACGTTGGCGCGGATGTAGAAGATCAGCAAAGCAGGCAACAGGCCGACGAAGAACAGCGCGCGCCAGGCGATTTCCTGCGGAAGTAATTGGAACATGATGGTGGCGAGGATCGCCGCCGCGCCCCAACCCCAGGCCCAGGCGCTTTGCACCGTGCCGACGGCCTTGCCGCGATTTTCGGCACGGATCACTTCGCCGATCAGCACCGAACCGGCCGCCCATTCGCCGCCGAAGCCGAGCCCCTGCAAGCCGCGCACGATAAGGAGCTGCTCGAAATTCTGGGTGAATCCGGAGAGGAACGTGAAGAACGCGAACCAGGCGATCGTGATCATCAGGAGCCGGGCGCGGCCGACGCGATCGGCGAGCATGCCGGCGATCCAGCCGCCGAACGCGGAAACAACGAGAGCGCTCGTCGCCAGCAGTCCGGCCTGGGCGTTGGTGATATGCCAAAGCGCGATCAGCGCCGGCACGACGAAGGTGTAGATCTGCACGTCGAGCGCGTCGAGCGCCCAGCCGCCGAAGCAGGCCCAGAAGCTGCGCCGCTCGGCGGTGTTCAGCTCGCGATACCAATCGATCATGCGAGAGCGTAGCGCGGAATGCGTCCGCGCGAAATTCCGCGCGGTTTTAGTCCACAGCCTGCGGCGGCCCGCGCCGCCGTCGGGCGTCAGACTTCGCCGATCTCGCGCAGAATTTCGGCGGTGTGCTCGCCGAGCCGCGGCGACGGCCTCTCCGCCGCCATCGGGGCCCCGTCGAGCACGATCGGCGTACGCACGCCGGGAATTTTTCCGCCCTCGGCGTTCGCGCTCGGCAGCTCGAGCCGCATGCCGCGGTGGATCACCTGCGGATCGGAAAACACCTGATCGAGATCGTTGATCGGGCCGGCCGGCACGCCTGCGGCTTCAAGCTTGGTCAGCAGCTCGTTCCGCGACATGCGCGCGGTGAGCGCGCAGATGCGCGCGACAAGCTCGGTGCGGTTCGCGAGCCGCGCCTTGTTGTCCTTGTAGGCCGGCTCCTTGGCGAGATCCGGCGCGCCGAGAACGGCGCACAGCTTGGCGAACTGGTTGTCGTTGCCGCTGGCGATGATGATGTGGCCGTCGGCCACCGGGAAGATCTGGTAGGGCGTGATGTTTGGGTGGGCATTGCCCATGCGGCGCGGGACTTTGCCGGAGACGAGATAGTTGAGCGCCTGGTTGGCGAGGACGCCGACGGTCGAATCGACAAGTGCGGTATCGACATAGCCGCCGCGCCCGGTCTTTTCCCGCCGTGCCAGCGCCGCCAGAATACCGACCGCCGAATAGACGCCGGTGAAGATGTCGGAGATGGGTACGCCGGAGCGCAGCGGCTCGCCGTCGGGATGGCCGGTCAGGTCCATGAAGCCGCCCATGCCCTGCGCCATGAGGTCATAGCCGGCACGCGCCGCATAGGGGCCGGTCTGGCCGAAGCCGGTGACCGAGCAGTAGATCAGGCGCGGGTTGTCGCGCGCGAGGTTCGCGTAGTCGAGGCCGAACTTGGCGAGCGAGCCGACCTTGAAGTTTTCCAGCACCACGTCGGAGCGGGCGGCGAGCTTCTTGACGATGCGCCGCCCCTCTTCGCTGTCGAAATCAAGCTCGATCGACCGCTTGCCGCGATTGGTGCCGTGGAAGTAGGCGGCGTCGAGATGACCGCCGTCGGCGCCGGCCACGAAAGGCGGCCCCCAGGCCCGGGTATCGTCGCCGACGCCCTTGCGTTCGACCTTGATCACGTCGGCACCGAGATCGGCGAGGATTTGCCCGGCCCACGGACCCGCCAGAATACGGGCAAGCTCGAGCACGCGCAGACCGGCCAGCGGACCTGGCATGAACAGCTCCTTTACAAAGGCGCTCTATGACAAAGGGGCTCTTAAGTGACCCAGCCGTCGGGATTTGTCTACGGGGCCCCGTTTTGCCGGCTTGCCATCCTTTGGGGCAATCATTAGTTCACTTCCGCCGAGCGGTTTGGAATTGCGGTGAACACCTCGTTTTTCAGCGAAATGCTGCAAAGCATCGCGGATCGCAGCCGCGCCCTGATCCTGCGCGAGCGCCGCGAGCCGTCGCACGAGCGCTCCGCCGGCCTCATCGAGCTCAGCGAGGAATTGCTGTCGGGTCGCGGGGAGGCCTCGGGCGTGGCGCTCGCCAACGAGATTCTCGACGAATACGCCGACCTGACGATCGGACCGCGCATCGCTTTCTTCGAGGCGATGGCGACCACGTTCGGCCACGATCGCGCGCGCATCGACGAAGCGGTTGCAGCCTGGCGCGCTGATCCGTCGGCGAAGGCCGCGGCCGCATTGCATCGCGCCGCCGAGCCGCGCCGGCTGGAGCTCCTGCGCCGGCTCAATCTCGCGCCCGGCGGCACCGCGGCGCTGGTGCGCATGCGCGAGCAGTTCCTCGACGCCATGAATCGCCGCGACGACCTGCGCGTGGTCGACGGCGACTTCATCCATCTGTTTTCCTCCTGGTTCAACCGCGGCTTCCTGGTGCTGCGCCGGATCGACTGGTCGACGCCGGCCTTGATCCTGGAAAAGATCATCCGCTACGAGGCCGTGCATCAGATCCGCGACTGGGAAGATTTGCGCCGGCGCATCGACCTGCCCGACCGCCGCTGCTACGCCTTCTTCCATCCGGCGCTGATCGACGACCCGCTGATCTTCGTCGAGGTGGCGCTGACACGGGAAATTCCCGGGGCGATCGCGCCGATACTGTCCGACAAGCGCGAGGCGGTGGCGCCGGAGCGGGCGACGACGGCGGTCTTCTATTCGATCACCAATTGCCAGCGCGGGCTTGCCGGTGTGAGCTTCGGCAATTTCCTGATCAAGCAGGTGGTGGAAGAAGTCTCGCGCGAGATGCCGCGCATCGCGACCTTCGTTACGCTGTCGCCGGCGCCGAATTTCGCCGAGTGGCTCAACCGCGAGCGCGCCAACGAGGCGTCGCTCGTGCTCGAAGAGGACGACGGCGCTGCGCTTGCCGCGCTCGACGCCGCCGAGTGGTGGCGCCAGCCGGACGCCGCCGAAACACTCCGCGGGCCGCTGATGCGCGCCGCCGCCTGGTATTTTCTGCGCGCCCGCGATCGCCGCGGCCTGCCGGCGGACCCGGTCGCCCGCTTCCATCTCGGCAACGGCGCCCGACTCGAGCGGCTCGACTGGCTCGCCGACACGTCGGAGCGTGCCTTGCAGCAATCGTACGGCCTGATGGTCAACTACCTCTACAACCTTGACTACATCGAGCAAAACCACGAGGCCTACGCGCAGCAGCGCGTGGTCGTCGCGGCGGGCGGCGTGACCCGGCTGGTGCGTGCGCCTGCACGTGAAGTGGTGCCGGTCTCGGGGTGAGAGCAGCTCGTTGCATTCTCGACCTGCGTCTCCTTGCTACGCTGCAACGGTGGAATTGGCCGCTTCAAAGAACGATTGATTTGGGCGTGGGACACCAAGGGAGCAAAGCGGCGCATCCACTTATGCGGAGTGTTTTGCTTCGTGGTTTCTCGGCACTCGATCACGCGGTTTGAGAATCCGTTGATGCAGCGGGTTGTGCGGTCGCGGCCGGATGCAACGCAAAAATCGGAGGTCAGTCATGGCCAACTACGACGCGATCATCATTGGCACCGGACAATCCGGACCCGCCTTGGCCCTGCGGCTGGTGGCTGCAGGCTGGAAGGTCGCGATCGTCGAACGCAAACTGTTCGGCGGCACATGCGTGAACACCGGCTGCACTCCTACAAAGACGTTGGTAGCGAGCGCATACGCGGCACACGTTGTGCGCCGCGCCGCCGATTACGGCGTGAGAGTGGAGGGAGCAGTCAAAGTCGATATGAAAGCGGTCAAAGCGCGCAAGGACGCCGTTGTGGCGCTTTCGCGCGACGGCGTCGAGCAATCGCTGAAGGCGCTGGAAGGATGCACGGTTTATGAAGGGCATGGCCGCTTTGTCGCGGAAAAGAAAGTGGCAGTGAACGCATCCGAGCTCACCGCCGATCGCATCTTCATCAATGTAGGCGCGCGTGCCGTGATTCCCCCGATTCCCGGCCTTGATGACGTTCCCTACCTCACCAACAGCTCGATGATGGACGTTGATTTCCTTCCCGCGCATCTCATCATCCTCGGCGGCAGTTACGTCGGTCTCGAATTCGCCCAGGCCTATCGCCGCTTTGGCAGCGAGGTGACCGTGGTCGAAGCCGCACCGCGCCTCATCGCGCGCGAGGATGAGGACGTTTCGCAAGCGGTCGCCGATTTCCTCAAGGAGGAAGGCATCGACGTGCGCGTCGGCAGCAAGGTGATCGGGGTGGAGAAGCAGGGAAACTCGATCGCCGTGAAGCTCGATTCGGCGGGGAAGAATTCACAGATCGTCGGCACGCACCTGCTGGTCGCGGTCGGCCGGCGGCCGAACACCGATGACCTGGGTCTCGACAAAGCCGGCATCGCTACCGACACGCGCGGGTATATTCAGGTGGACGACCAGCTGCGCACCAATATCGCGGGCATCTGGGCGATGGGCGACTGCAATGGCCGCGGTGCGTTCACGCATACATCATGGAATGATTTCCAGATCGTGGCGGCCAACCTCCTCGACAACGATCGGAGACGCGTGAGCGACCGCATCACCGCCTACGCGCTCTACACCGATCCGCCACTAGGCCGCATCGGCATGACGGAAGCCGAGGTTCGCAAGACCGGCGAGCCGGCGCTGCTCTCGACCCTGGCGATGGAACGCGTCAGTCGCGCGAAAGAGCGAGGTGAGACCACGGGGTTCATGAAAATCCTGGTGGATCGAGACAGTAAGCAGATACTGGGCGCCTCCTTCCTGGGACTCGCAGGCGATGAGGTCATCCACTGCGTTCTCGATGCTATGTATGCCAAGGCGCCCTACACGGTGATACAACGCGCGATGCACGTTCATCCCACGGTGTCGGAGTTTATTCCGACCATGCTGGGTGCGCTCAAGCCGTTGCAATGATCGAGGGAGCGGCGCGTTCTCATGACTTGGAGGGTTCAGCTGTGCCCCCAGCAGGTGGGCCGCCGGCCGCTTCCACTATCGCACAGCTCCGACATTCCGGCAGTGCCCGAGATCGTGCCATCGCAGCCCGTGTCGTCCTTCGGTGATTTCGGGCACTGGGGACGGCTTGCGGCATCTCGGCCCGTCCCGGCCCGGCGGGGACGCGAAGGAGTAGGTGACATGCCCAACCTGCTCGGCGTTCTTGAAACCTCGCTCTATGTCGAAGAGTTCGAGCGCGCCTGCCCGTTCTACGAGCAGGTGCTGGGGCTCAACAGCATCTACCGCGATCAGCGGCTGTGCGCCTACGACGTCGGCGCGCGCGGCGTGCTGCTTCTCTTCCTGCGCGGGCGCTCGCTCGAAACCGTGCGCCTTCCCGGCGGCACCATCCCACCGCATGACGGGCACGGCCCCGTCCACATCGCCTTTTCGATTGCGGCCGACGCGCTCGCCGCCTGGGAGGAGCGGCTCGAGGCCGAGGGCATCGCCATCGAAGGCCGGACCAAGTGGCCGCGCGGCGGCGAGAGCATCTATTTCCGCGATCCCGACGGGCATCTCCTCGAACTGGCGACGCCCGGTCTGTGGCCGGGGTATTAGTTAGGGCGCGTACCGATTTCTAAGGTGGACCTCGGCCAGAGCAGATGGCAGACGAGCGGATGTATTCACGAGACAGGCCTCGGAGTCGGTGACCGGTGACCCATCCTTCGCCCGCGAGCCGGAATGCGCGGAGTCATCGCGAGTCGCGCTGATGTTCCTGTCTGAGGCGCCTGATTTCGGCGCGGATCGGTGCAAAGGGACCATACTTGTGCTGCTCCTCGCTGAAGGTATCGGCATACGGTCCGTAGGGTGTATCCACCGGTTTCTCCAGCAGGTCCGGAAAGTCATGATCGAAGCCCGCCCGGGAAGGGCGTGGCTGCGACACGACATAGGCTGCAACGTCCCACGCGTCTTCAGTGGTAAGTCGTGGATCGAGATAGTCGGTGCCGTGAGGCATATTGAAGTGGACGAAGTTGGCGATGGTGATAAGCCGTGCCATTCCCGCACCGTCATTGAAGCTGTCCGGGCCCCATAGCGGCGGGATCATGTATCCGAGGTCGGAAGAGGGGATGCTGCGGCGCACGCCCGACCCATCAGTGTTGTGGCAATCGGCGCAGAGGCGCGCGTAGACCGTGTGGCCGCGCTTTGGATCGGCGGCGCGCGGCAGCTCCGGCATCTTTCCAGCGCCGAGCCCCGGCAACTGCTGGCCCGCCGGCACGCCGCTACTCAGAAACTTGATGTACGCCACGATGGCCTGCATCTCCGACGCGGCCGGCGGGAGCGGCTGACCGTTCATGCTCCGCGTCATGCAGGAATTGATGCGGTCTTCGATGGTAATTTCGGTCGCAGAGCGCGGGCTATATTGCGGAAACTCTCCGTATAGACCGAACAGCGGGAGCGCAAACTTCCGCACGCCCGCTGAGAGGTGGCAATTGGAGCAGGCGAGATTGTTGCCGGCATAACGTTGCGACACGTCGGGGACATTAGGGCCGATATAGGCATAGGTGGCTGTGATGAGATCACGGCCCCGCCTCACCAGAAGACCGTTCGCATCGTAGGGCAGCGCGCCGACCTCCGGGACAGTCCAGATTTGCGTGGTTTGCGCCTGCACGCCGCCGGCCAATATTGCGAGGATCCATAGAGTGATGATCGCTTGGACAATTGGCGCCCCGGCAACACGAATTCTCATGACAGCCCCTGATCCTGATTTGGCGAGCGTTTTTCGACTGCCGTTACCCGTGTAAGCATCCACGGTCGGCCATTGTGGAAACCCTATAGCCTCCTGGCGGTTGACGCCGGGTAGGCCTATATGAGGCGTTCCCCCACAAAGGAGCAGCGAATGGCCTCGCGCCAAATCAAAATGCCAGTAAAGGACGGGTCTGACAAAGACGTCGACGAAGCGCCTTCACAGCGCAAACGGCCGGAGAGCGGCCGCTATCTGCTCCAGGTCGACCGGCAAACCAAGGGCTCCTACCCGACGGCGGAAGCCGCGCAATCGGCAGCGCAGGTAATCAAGACCGGCTACCCGATCGTTCAGGTCTCGGTCTATGACAGCGTCGAGTACACCCACACGTTAGTGGAAGCACCGGCCGCGTCGTGATGAAGGTGTTTCTCACAGCGCCGTCACCAGTGCGATGACGGTCGGTCAGGGATGCAGCACCGTTAGCGCCAACATGGCCACAAAGACGAGGAGAATGGTCGCGAACAACATATAGATGGCTTTGGTCGCGAGGCTCGTCGCGGCTCCCTGATGCGGATTTGACACAGTATTTCCTTTCAATACGGATTTTGAGTGACGTTTCGCGCACATTTTGAGCGCGATGTCGAGATTGCGAAGAAGTCCGGTACGCGTTTTTTATTTTCAGATTGCCGTCGTTGCGGGCCACTATTGCAGTGCCACTATTGCAGTATCGTGTGTTAATGTCTCTGCCTATGATCGATCATGAAGACTTTTCGGTTGTCGTAAAAAATCGCGCCTCGCCACCCAAGCCGTGGCGATGGGAGATCTATCGCGCCGGCCGAACCAGCCCGATCGAGCACTCCGAGGTTTTTTTCGAGTCCGTCGCCGAAGCTACCCGCGCCGGAAAAGTGGCGTTGCAGTCACTCTTGAGCGACTACCCCGGCTGACGCAGGGCCGACAGGAAGTCTTTGACAAGTCTGGCGGTATCGCTAGAACCAAGCACAGCTTGTTGGACTGCCCAAAAAACGGCGACCTGCCGAAGTCTCCGCCCGTTGCAATCGGCCGCATGGTGCCCATCGGCAGGCACGAATCTGAATATCGGTCTTGTTTCCTACGGCGGGCGCCGTCGGCGGCACCCGAATCGTGTTCATCCGTGCGCCAGCGCCCCGAGCGCCCTGGCCCTCGGCCTCTCAACCGCTCGATCGAAGAGGAACGCCGCGTGCAGGTTCTCGTCCGTGACAACAATGTCGACCAAGCGCTCAAGGTGCTGAAGAAGAAGATGCAGCGCGAGGGCGTGTTCCGCGAGATGAAGCTGCGCGGCCACTACGAAAAGCCGTCCGAGCGCAGAGTCCGCGAAAAGGCGGAAGCCATCCGCCGCGCCCGCAAACTCGCCCGCAAGAAGTTGCAGCGCGAGGGCCTGTTGCCTATGAAACCCCGGCCGGTCGCGGGCGCGCCCGGTAGAGGCGGCCCCGCGCGTACGCCACGGCCACCGCGCTTCTGATCGCGGAGCGCTTCCGCGGGAATGAGCGGGTTCGAGGCGGGCATCAACGCCGGCTTCACGACTTCCCGTACACCGGCACGATGGCGCCGCGGGTAACGCGGTTATCCGGCGAGGCGAGGAACAGGATGGTCGCCGCGACCTCTTCGACCTTCGGCCAGAGGCTGTAGTCGGCCTTGGGCATGGCCCGCCGGTTGGCGGGCGTATCCATGATCGAAGGCGCGACGGCGTTGACCAGGATGCCGTCCTTGACGACTTCCTCGGCGAGTGCGGTGGTAAGCGCGGCGACCGCCGCCTTGCTCGCGGCATAGGCGACCATGCCGGCGCCGCTGCGCCACTCAAGGCCCGGGCGGGCGGCGACATTGACGATGCGGCCGCCGCCGCCCTCGGCACCGCCGCGCGTCATGGCGGTCAAGGCAGCGCGACAGCACAAGAGGCAAGTGACGAGATTCATGTCGATCTGCTGCCGCAGCGCCGCCGGGGCGGCGTCGCGCAACGGTCCGGCGGCAAAGCCGCCGGCAAGGTGGATCGAGGCCCAGAGCGGCGTGACGGCCTGGTAGAAGCTGCCGACCGCCTCGTCGTCGGCGAGGCTGCCGGTGACGGTCAGCACGACCTGCCGGTTCTCGCGCAGCGGGAAGCGTTGCGCCTCCGCTTCGTCGTGGCATGGCACGTGGCATATTGCGCCAGCTTCGACGAGCGCTCCAACCACGGCGGCGCCAAGCGCGCCGGCGCCGCCGGTGATCACCACATGACGATTGCGGAAATCCATATCGCACGCCTCCTGTCGCCATCATCGCCCATCCGCGGCCGGAGGCAAGACGGCGTTGCGCTTGCCCGCTCGCGAAAACATGGGCTTTGCTATCCTGCGGGAGGGAGCGTTCCGTGGTCGAATTCGATCTCGCCATCATCGGCGGCGGCATCAACGGCGTCGGCATTGCGCGCGATGCCGCCGGCCGCGGCCTCAAGGTGTTGCTGGTCGAGCAGAGCGACCTTGCCTCCGGCACCTCGTCGGCATCCTCGAAACTCATCCATGGCGGGCTGCGCTATCTCGAGCAGGGCGCCTTGCGCCTGGTGCGCGCCTCGCTCGCCGAACGCGAAGTACTGCTGCGCATGGCGCCGCACCTCATCCGGCCGCTCCGCTTCGTCATGCCGCTCGACGAGGCGAGGCGCTCGCCGCTGCTTATCCGCCTCGGTCTTTTCATCTACGACCGGCTCGGCCGGCGCCAGATCCTGCCGCCGTCGCGCTCACTCGATCTCATCACCGACGAAGCGGGTCAGCCGCTGAAGCGGCAATTTCATCGCGCCTACGAGTATTCCGACTGCTTCGCCGACGATTCGCGCCTCGTCATGCTCAACGCCGTCGATGCCGCCGAACGCGGCGCGACCATCCGCACGCGCACACGCTGCGTGCGCGCCGAGCGCGGGCCGCGCGGCTGGCGGCTCGTCCTCACCACGCAGGGCCAGCGCGAAACGGCGACGGCGCGGGTCTTGGTCAATGCCACGGGCCCCTGGGCGGAAATGGTGACCGATACGCTGCTGAAGCAGCCGCCGCGCCGGCTGCTGCGGCTCGACAAAGGCACTCACGTCGTGGTGCGGCGCCTGTACGATCACGACCGCGCCTATATCCTGCAGACGGCCGATGGCAGAGTGGTGTTCACCATCCCGTTCGAGCGCGATTTCACGCTGATCGGGACCACCGACGAGGCCTATTCCGGGGACCCTGCCGTCGCCGTGCCGACGGCGGAAGACATCAGCTATCTGTGCGGCGCCGTGAACGAGTATTTTCGCACGGTGGTCAGTGCCGCCAACGCGGTTTGGGCGTTCGCCGGCGTGCGCGCGCTCTATGGCGAAGGCGCCCGTAAGCCGCAGGACATCGGACGCGACTACACCCTGTTCCTCGACCGCGGCTTCCGCAAGGCACCGCTGCTGACGGTCTACGGCGGCAAGCTGACGACCTACCGCCGCCTCGCCGAGGACGTGCTCGCACGGCTCGCCCGTTTCTTCGGGCGCTCGCAGCCATGGACCGCGCATACGCCCTTGCCCGGCGGTGACTTCCCCTATAACGGCACGGCGGCGTTGATCGAGCGCACGCGGCAGCGCTGGCCGTTCCTCACCGACGACCATCTGCGGCGGCTCGTCGGCGCCTACGGCACGCGCGTGGAGAACATCCTGAACACGGCCACCCGGCTCGACGATCTCGGCATGCGCTTCGGCGCCGACCTTACGGCCGCCGAGGTACGCTACCTGATGACGAAGGAATGGGCGCAAACCGCCGACGACGTGCTGTGGCGTCGCTCGAAGCTCGGCTTGCGCTTCACCGACGCGCAGCGCGCCATGCTCGACCGTTTCATGGCGCTAGCGAACGCCTGATGCGCTTTCGCTTCACCCCTGCCGTTAACCCGGTGCACGCCACGCCGGCGGCGGCCGCCGATTTGCGGGGCGCACAGCACCCCGACACTGGGCGGCGCCTTTACCAACCCGCAAGGGCCGCACGCCACGCACTGGCGGCACTCGCGCGGACCGAGTGCCAAATTTTGCGACTCGACAAACTAAACGCAGCGACGCACAGTTTTCGCATCACCGACTAGGTCAGCGGGCGTCGGTGGCTGAGAGACCGGTCGCGCTCCCGCCTATGCACCGTGGCGTGATGCCCATTACTCCCTTCCTGACCGGGCAACCGTTTGACCCCGAGGCCGTTCGCGCGATGTCGGCGGCATTCGACAGCGTGTGCCAATCGCTGGGGCTGCGCGCCGGCGCCGATCCGGCAGCCGAAGTCATTGCCAAGAAAATCATTGAGTTAGCGCAACGGGGCGTGCGCGATCCGGCGGCGCTCGGCGAGCGCGTGCTCAGGGAATTGGACCTCGACCAGTGACGACATGGAGTTGTGGGGCAAACCGATTTGCGCTATAGAACGCGTGAGGTCGGGCTCTTTCACTGTGTCATGACAACGCTCGGCCAGAGAGCCCCGGGACTCTAGCGCTCGGGGTTTCTCATTTTTCGGGCCTGCCGCAGCCGGTTGGCGGGACGAGGTTCAAGTTTTCTCGATCATGTTCTAGGTGTTGTGCAGCGCGCGCCATCCCGCCGCGCCGCCGCGGCTGGAGCGCGCATGGGGACCGTCGGAGCCAAGAGAGGTTTTGCGCCCTGGGCCGATCCGAACCCGCGTCCGCTGCTCCGCCTCGAGGCCGTCACCAAGGGCTTCGGCGGCGCTGCCGCAGTCGATCATCTATCGCTCGATGTCTTTGAAGGCGAATTCTTCGCCCTGCTCGGACCATCGGGTTGCGGCAAGACCACGCTCTTGCGCCTGATCGCCGGCTTCGAGCGGCCGGACACCGGCCGGGTCATTCTCGACGGGGTCGATCTCGCGCCGGTGCCGCCTTACCGGCGGCCGGTCAACATGATGTTCCAGAGCTATGCCCTGTTCCCGCACCTCAACGTCGAGGCCAATGTCGCCTTCGGCCTCAAGCAGGAGCGCCTGCCCAGGCGGGAGATCGGGCAACGCGTCGCCGACATGCTGGCGATGCTCAAGCTCGAGAACTTCGGGCGCCGCAAGCCGCACGAGCTTTCCGGCGGCCAGCGCCAGCGCGTGGCGCTGGCGCGGTCGCTGGTCAAGCGGCCACGCCTGCTGCTGCTCGACGAGCCGCTGGCGGCGCTCGACAAGAAGCTGCGCGGGGAAACCCAGTTCGAGCTGATGGAGATTCAGCGCCGGCTCGGCCTCACCTTCGTCATCGTCACGCACGACCAGAGCGAAGCGATGACGCTCGCCGACCGCATCGGCGTCATGGATCGCGGCCGGCTCATGCAGGTCGCGCCGCCGGCGGAAATCTATGAGCAGCCGAATTCGCGCTGGGTCGCCGACTTCATCGGCGACGTCAATCTGTTCGAAGGCCGGCTCGGCGATGACGGTTCGAGCATCGAGGGCACCGCGGCCGGCCGCCTGCGCACCGCCGGCAAGGTCGACGCCGAACCCGGAGCGCCGGTCTGGGCCGCGGTGCGGCCGGAGAAGATCGCCATGGCGCGCCAGCCGCCGGCATCGAGCGGCGACAATTGTCTCGCCGCCACGGTCGTCGATATCGGCTATCTCGGCGACATGTCGCTCTACAAGGTGCGCCTCGCCGGCGGCGCGCAGATGAAGGCGGTCATCGCCAATATCGGCCGCCGTCCCGACGGCGAGGCGCCGGCTTTCGACGAGGAGGTGTGGCTCGTCTGGCCGCCGGAGGCGACGATCGTGCTGACGCGTTAAGCGAACGAGCTTGCGGCGCTGTGCTCGCGAGAATGACCGGGACGGGGAAAGTATGAAGCGGCAACGGGAGGAGTCGTTCTGGCGGACGCTCGCCGTGCGCATCCCCTATGCCTGGTTGCTGGCGTTCTTTCTCGTGCCGTTCCTGATCGTGCTCAAGATGAGCCTGTCGCAGACCACGATCGCGCAGCCGCCCTACACGCCGGTGCTCGACCTCGCCGCGGGCTGGCAGGGCATCGAGGCCTTCTTCGCCGCGCTGTCGTTCGACAACTACGTGCTGCTCGGCTCCGATCCGCTCTACCTTCTCTCCTATCTCAAGAGCGTCGAGATCGCCGCGTTCTCGACACTCATTCTGCTCGTCATCGGTTATCCCATCGCCTATGCGATCGCGCGCACGCCGCGGCGCTGGCAGGCGGTGCTCGTCGTCCTCACGGTGCTGCCGTTCTGGACGTCGCTCCTCATCCGCATCTACGCCTGGATGAACATCCTTGAGCGCGACGGGCCGCTCAACCAGGTGCTCGTGGCGCTCCGGATAGTGAGCGAGCCCCCGGTCTGGCTTGCCACCGACACCGCGACCTATATCGGCATCGTCTATTCCTATCTGCCGTTCATGGTGCTGCCGCTCTATGCGACGCTCGAGAAGATGGACGAGACGCTGCTCGAGGCGGCCGCCGACCTCGGCTGCCGGCGCTGGCGCGCATTCTGGCGGGTGACCTTTCCGCTGTCGGCGTCCGGCGTGCTCGCCGGCACCTTGTTGTGCTTCATCCCGATCGTCGGCGAGTTCGTCATTCCCGATCTGCTCGGCGGCTCGCAGTCGCCGATGATCGGGCAGACGATCTGGACGGAATTCTTCGGCAACAAGGATTGGCCGGCAGCCTCCGCGGTCGCCGTGGTGCTGGTCTGCCTGCTGGTGACGCCGATCCTCGTCTATCAGCATCAGGCCATGCGGCTGGCGCGGCGGGACTGAACCATGCGCAAGGTCTCCGCCTTCAACATCGTCGCCCTCACGCTCGGCATCGCCTTCCTCTATCTGCCGATCGCCGTCCTGGTGGTCTATTCCTTCAATGCCTCGCGCCTCGTGGCGGTCTGGGGCGGCTGGTCGACGCGCTGGTACGCGGCGCTCGTCGACGATGCGCCGCTCATCAATTCCGCGCTCATCAGTATCCGCCTGGCGCTGGTCGCGGCGAGCGCGGCGACGCTGCTCGGTACGCTCGCGGCGCTGGCGCTCACGCGTTTCGGCCGCTTCCACGGCCGGCTCCTGTTTGCCGGGATGATCTATGCCCCTCTGGTCATGCCGGAGGTGATCACCGGATTGTCGCTGCTCCTTCTTTTCGTCGCCGTCGCCGCCGACCGCGGCTTCTGGACGGTGGCCATCGCCCACACCACGATGGCGATGTGCTTCGTTACCGTCATCGTGCAGTCGCGCCTCGTCGATTTCGACAGGAGCCTCGAGGAGGCGGCCATGGATCTCGGCGCCTCGCCGTTCCACACCTTCGTTGCAGTGACCCTGCCGCTGATTCTGCCGGCGATTGCCGCCGGCTGGATGCTCGCCTTCGCGCTTTCGCTCGACGATCTGGTCATCGCGAGCTTCACCACCGGACCGGGCGCGACCACGCTGCCGATCCGCATCTATTCCGAGGTCCGCCTCGGGGTAAAACCGGAGATGAACGCGGTGTGCAGCATCATGGTCGCCGTGGTCGGCGTCGCGGTCATCGCTGCTTCGCTGCTCGCCAAGCTCACCGGCGGCGCCGGTGCATCAAGGCGGCCCAACGTGGACCGTTGAATGGTCCATTCCCGATCAGCGTCCAGCCGCCGCACCGACGACCAAACTGTCTGCGCCGGAGCGCGCAAGCGGCGCCAGCATCTCGCGGATGTCAGGCAGGTGCTCGCGTCCCCAAAAGAGTTCGCCGTCGACGAGGAGGGTCGGCACGCCGAAGACGCCGGCCGTTTCCGCCGCCGCGCGGATCGCGTCGTGTTCGCGCCGGCCATCGCCCGCGAGAAAGTCGTTGAAACCCGTCGCGTCCGCGCCGGTCTCGGCCAGCGCCGCCGCGACCACTCTCGCGTCCTCGATATCGAGGTCGCGCCGCCAGAAGCGCTCGAACACCCGGTCGTGGTAGGCGCGGAAGGCGGCTGTGCCCTGCCGTTTCGCCCAGAGCATGCCGATGGCGGCGGTCGAGGAGTCCCAGATCTTGCGCGTGCCGAGGATGACGAGGCCGCGTTTGCGCGCCTGCCGCCGGCAGTCCATGTAGGAGTAGCGCACCCGCCGCCACTGATGCGGGCTGCGTTCGGACTCGACGACTTCGCCCCGCTCATCGAGGCGCGCGCTGCCGAGGTAGCTGGGGATGTCGAGGGTGTAGGGGAGCCAGTCGAGCCGGACCCGAAATTCGTCTTCGAGGCGATAGATCAAATCCTTGGCGAGATACGCATAGGGGCTCTTGTAGTCGGTGTAGACGACGATCGTCTTTGCCTCATCCATGACGGCACCGACGCTTCGGCTTGGCGCATCGCCGGCGCTTCGCTTGTCTGTTCCGGCCATCAGAGAACCACGTGCTCGCGGGTGATGATGATCGGCAGATGCCCCTCGGGCAGGAAATGGGCTTCGTCGGCGCGGGTCGCGGCATATTCCGCCGTCGCCGCGCCGCTCCTCATCTCGGCGGTCGAGGCGAACCACGTGACCGCCAACCCGTCATAGGGCGGCGCTGCCCCTTTTTGATATTCGCCGAGCGCCAGATGATTCTGCTCGTAGCGGCAGATCGAGGGGATTTTCGCGGCGAGCGGCCCGTGGACGTTGCGCCAATAGGTGCGGAACTCATCGAGCGCCATGCCCGGGCGGCGGTTGACGAACTCGATGTTCTTTACCGCGTTGCCGGGAATGGCGCCGTCCTTGATCACGTGGACGTCGACCGGCATCGCCACCGTCCGCGCGCGGTCAAGGAACGCGCTCTCCTCGTCGCGCGCCGGGGCGAATTCCGGCGAGCGCATGGAATGCTCGTAGTCGTCGAGCGAATCGAACCACATCTCGCCGACGGCATCGAACAGGAGTTCGCCTCGGGCATAGCCCTGCGGCAGCGCGCAGGATTGGACATAGCGGCGCAGGCCGGGACCGCATAGCGCCAGCGGCCCGTATCGGGTCCGCAGATGGTCCTGGAAGTCCTCGACGGAGAGGCCGGGGCGGCGCTTCATCAGGATCGCAATCTTCACCATGCCCGCTCTCCCGGCCGGTGCGCGGCCCGCGGCCGCCCCGCCGCCATCGCCTACTGCTGCAGCTCATCCCGGAGCAGCCGCTTCAATACCTTGCCCGAAGGATTGCGCGGCAGCTGGTCGCGCACGATCAGCTGCTTCGGCACCTTAAAGCCGGCAAGATGCGCGCGGCAATGCTTGGCCAGCGTCTCGTAGTCGAGGCTGTGTCCGGCGTTGAGCGCGACCACGGCAACCGGCCGCTCGCCCCATGTCTCGTCCGGCACGCCGATGATCGCCGCTTCGCGCACCTGCGGCAGCTGATAGACGACGCGCTCAACCTCGGAGGAGGCGATGTTCTCGCCGCCGGAGATGATCATGTCCTTCACCCGGTCGGTGAGATACAAAAATCCCTCGGCGTCGAGATAGCCGACATCCCCGGTGCGGAACCAGTCGCCGTGGAAGGAGGCCGCCGTCTTGTTCGCGTCGCGCCAATAGCCTTGCGTGATCTTCGGCCCGCGCAGACAGATCTCGCCCGCCTCTCCGGCAGCAAGCCGCGCCCCGGCCGGGTCGCGGATCTCGATTTCCACATGGGCGAGCGCGCGCCCCACCGACCCGATCTTCTCGATCTCGCGGCCGGCCTCCATGAACGAATCGCCGCTGCACAATTCGGTCAGTCCGTAGGCGTCGATGTAGCGGCCGCGCGTGAAATAGCCGGCGAACTGGCGGATGCGCGCTTCCGGCGTGCGTTCGCCGCCGCCGATGATCCAGCGCACGCTGGAAACATCGAAGGCGGCACGGCGCGGATGCGCCAGGATCGCGCCCAGCATCACCGGCGCAAGCCAGCCGCCGGTGAGCTTCTCCACGGCGACCGAGGCGAGCACCCGCTCGACTTCGAAATCGCGGTGAATACAGAGCGTGCCCCCGACCCACAGCACGGCGACGCCCGGCAGGTCGAACGCCCCGACGTGGTAGAGCGGCCCGGCCACCAGCAGGCGGTCGTCCTCGCCGAGGCCGAGCGCAATCACGTGATCGATGCTCTTCCAGTAGAAATTGTCGTAGGTGTGGATGACGCCCTTCGGCCGGTCGGTCGTGCCGGAAGTGTACATCAGGCGGAACAGATCATCCGGCTTGCGCACCTGCATCGGCGCCGGCGGATATTTTCCCGAAAGCGTGGTGGTGTCGGCCTGCGCGGCGTCGTCGAGCAGGACCGTGGCCGGCAGATTGGCAACAGCCGCGGCGAACTCTTCGTCCGCAAGTACGAGCTTCGCGCCGGCGTTGGCCGCGATGTATTCCACCTCGTCGGCGGCGAGGCGGAAATTGATCGGCAGGAACACCGCGCCGAGATGACTGGCGGCAAAGGCGACTTCGAGAAAGGCCGCGCTGTTCTTCATCATGACGGCGACGACGTCGTCGGGGCCAATTCCCTGCGCCGCAAGGTAGCCCGCGGTCTCGCTCGATGCGCCGCGATAGCTCGGCGTAGGTGATGCGCTGATCCAGGAACACGACGGCAATGCGCTCCGGCGACCGCGCGGCATGGAAGCGAATGAAGCTCGACAGATTCACCATCGCGTGCAGCGTTCCCACGCCCCAGGCAGGTGCACAGCGATCGATGCCGTCAGGCGGCAACGAGCGCGATGCCCGCTCGATTGACTGCCCCGGATGGATGCTCCAAACTCGCGAGCAGGACGAGGCCGGTTCAATCAAAACATACGCGGCTCACGCGTCAAGCCGCAGCCTCTTCGTCTCTGGTGCATCCGCAATGGGAGGAAGCCCGATGTCAAACGCCAGCCGGATTCATGTCAATCGCCGCGCCCTGCTCAAGGGCGCCGCGGCAGGCACCGCCGCCGCGCTGGCGGCACCGATGGTCGTCCGCGCCGACAGCAAGTCGATCAAGATCGGCATGTCGACGATTCTTTCCGGCCGGGTCGCGCAGCTCGGCACTTCCTCGCGCAACGCGGTGATGATCGAAGTGGAGAAGATCAACGCCGCCGGCGGCCTCGCCGGGCGGCAGATCGAGATGGTCATCCGCGATTCGAAGGGGCAGCCGCAGGAAGCGGCACGGCTGGCGCGCGAGCTCATCAACACCGACGGCTGCGAGATTTTGATCGATGCGGAGGCCTCGTCGGGCGCCTTCGCCGTGCACGAGGTGGCGCGCGACCTCGGCATGCTGTGCCTGCACACCAACTCGGAAACCAGCGCACTGACCGCCGATCCGAAGCTGCGCCTGCCGAACGTGTTCCGCACCTGCCGCCAGGGCGTCCACGATTCGATCGTCGGCGGCACCTATGCCGCCAACATCGCCAAGGCCAAGAATCTGTCGACGTGGATGACCGCCTCCCCCGACTACGCCTACGGCCGCGACACCACCGCGGAGTACATGACCTACGTGAAGCACTTCAAGCCGGACGTGGAAGTGGTCGGCGAGTCCTGGCCGAAACTGTTCCAGCCGGACTACACCGAGATTTTCACCAAGATCCTGCAGACGAAGCCGCAGGTGCTCTACACCTGCCTGTGGGGCGGCGACATCACCGCCTTCATCGATCAGGGCAACATCTACGCGCTGTTCGGGCAGACCGAGACGTTCGCGGTGAACATGGCCGACTACACCGCGCTCACGGCGGTGAAGAACCTGCCGAAAGGCATCCATTCCGGCAACCGTTACATCAAGACGTTTCCCAATACGCCGGAGAATGCCGCCTGGGCCGACGCCTATCGCACGAAGTACAACGAATACCCCACCAACTGGTCCTGGGAGAACGCGACCGCGATGCAGTTCCTCGCCGCGGCGGCGAAGCAGGCGAACTCGGCGGACGGCGTCAAGCTCGCCGAGGCGTTGAAGGGACTGACCATCCCCTCCCCGTTCGGCGCCGACGGCAAGCTCACCTTGCGCGCCGAGGATCACACCCTCGTCGGCTACGCCATCGGCTGGGGCACCACCCTGCCGAACGAGCCCTACGTCACCGACATGCTGCCTGGGGACTGGAACCAGATCTTCGCGCTCGAAGCCGAATGGAAGAAGTCGAAGAACTTCACGTGAGCGACGCGGCCGGGATGTTAGGACGCCGGTGCGGATCGCGCCGGCAACCTCCTCGCCACAGCTGATCATCGGTTTCGCGGTCGGTCATGGATCTTGCTGCACTCGCGAGCTGCCTCTCCTCCCCGGCCTGCATTGTCACTCAGTCGACGGGCGGCCTGATCATCGGCATGCTGCTGTTCCTGGTCGCCGCCGGGCTGACCCTGATCTTTGGCGTGCTGAAGGTCATCAATTTCACCCACGGCTCCTTCTACATGCTCGGCGCCTATTTCGCGCTGACCATCTTCCAGCTCACCGGCAGCTACACGCTGACCATCCTGGGCGCGGGCGCGGCGACGGCACTCGTCGGCCTCGTGTTCGAGCGCCTGTTCATCAGCCGCGTCTACGGCCAGAACGTGCTGATGCAGCTTCTGGTCTGCTACGGCTTCGTCCTCATCTTCGACGACGTGGTGAAGATCGTCTGGGGGGTCGAGTTCAAGTCGATGGGCATGCCGCCGGCGTTCCAGATGCCGCCGCTGTTCATCGCCGGCGGCGTGGTGCCGCCGTTCTATCTGTTCCTGATCGGCGCGGCGTTCGTGATCGGCCTGGCGCTGTGGCTGATCATCGACAAGACGCGTCTCGGCAAGACCATCCGCGCGGCCGCTCACAATCCGGGCATGGTCGCTGCGCTCGGTATCAACACCGGCCTGCTCTACGGCCTGGTGTTCGCGCTCGGCGGGCTGTTGGCCGGATTCGCCGGGGCGCTGGCCGCGCCGGTACGCTCGCTGACCCCGGGCATGGGTTTCTCCATCCTGATCGAGTCGTTCATCGTCACCGTCATCGGCGGCATGGGCTCGATCATCGGAGCATTCGTGGCCTCGCTCGCGCTCGGCCTTATTCGCTCGTTCGGCAGTCTGGGCTTTCCCCTGTTCACCGACGGGCTGATGTATCTGTTCATGGTAATCGTCCTGATTGCCAAGCCGACCGGCCTGTTCGGCAAGGAGATCGCCTGACCCATGCGGAGGCGCTCGCTCGCTTTCGACCTCCTGATCGGCGCCGCCGCGCTCGCCGTGCTGGCCTTGCTGCCGCTCGTCTTTCCCAGCAAGGCGCTGATCGATTTCATGATCCGCGGCTCCGCGCTCGCTCTGTTCGCCACTTCGCTGAATTTTCTGGTCGGCTACGGCGGCATGGTCTCGTTCGGCCACGGCATGTTCTACGGGCTCGGCGCCTACTCATTCGCGCTGCTCATGCAGCGCACCGGCATGCCGATTCCGGCCGCCTTCGTCCTTGCGCTCGCGATGTGCGCCGCCTTGGGGCTCGTGGTTGGCGCGATCTGCGTGCGGCTCAAGGAAATCTATTTTGCCTTTCTCACGCTCGCCTTTCAGATGCTGGTGCACAGCGTGATCATCCTGTGGGTGCCGCTGACCGGCGGCGACCAGGGGCTGCGCGGCGGCATCCCGCGGCCGCCCTTTCTCGGCATTAATCTCGCCAACCAGATGCACCTGTACTTGACAAGTTGCACGCTGCTCGTCGTCGGCCTGGTGATGATGCATCACCTCGTGCAGTCGCCGTTCGGCTACACGCTGCGGATGATCCGCGACAACGCCGCGCGGACGAATTTTCTCGGCGTCGGGGTGTTTCGCGTCCGGCTGATCGCTTTCGTCCTTGCCGGCGTGTTCGCCGGCATGGGCGGGGTCATCATGAGCCTGTTCGTCTCCGGCGCCTATCCGGAATTCGCCTACTGGACCGTATCGGGCGAAGGCATATTCGCCATCATGCTCGGCGGATTGAACAGCTTTCTCGGCCCGGCGGTGGGAACGGTGATCCTTCTCGTCCTCAACGACTTCGTGACGCGGGTGACCGAGTACTACGGCCTCACCCTCGGCGTCGTCATTCTTCTGTTCGCGCTCGGACTGCGGCGCGGCGTGCTGGACGTGCTGGTCGATCTCTGGCACAGACGCTCGACTTTCGCGAAGGTCAAGGCATGAGCGGACGACGCATCGGAGGCATTGCCGTGGTGACCGGCGGGGCAAGCGGCATCGGCGCCGCGTGCTGCCGCGTGCTGGCGGACGCGGCAGCGACGGTCGTCGTGCTCGATCGCGACGAGGCGCGGGCGCACGCGATCGCCGCCGAAGTCAAGGGCAGAGCGTGGGTTGCCGACGTCGGCGACGAGAAGGCGCTCGACGAATGCGCCGGCGCCATCGAAGCGGCCGTCGGTCCGGTCGACGTCCTGGTCAACAGCGCCGGCGTGCTGCAACAGCCGCTGCCCCCGGAACAACTGCCGATGTCGTCGTGGGACGAGGTCATCCACATCGATCAGCGCGGCACCTACGTGGCTTCGGTCGCGTTCGGCCGGCGCATGGCGCAGCGCGGACGCGGCAGCATCATCAACATCGCCTCGATTGCCGGCATGCGTTCGATGCCGATGCACGCCTACGCGCCGGCCAAGGCGGCAGTCATCGCCATCACCGAGTGCCTTGCCGCAGAATGGGGACGCTCCGGCGTGCGGGTCAATGCAGTGTCGCCGGGCTATACGCTCACGCCCGCCCTGCAGGCCGCGATCGACAAGGGCCAGCGCGACGTCTCCATGCTCAACGAGAACTCGGCGCTCGGCCGCATGGTGAGCCCGGAAGAAGTCGCGCGGGCCGTCTGTTTCCTGGCGAGCGAGGATGCTTCCGCCATCACCGGCGCCAACCTGCCGGTGGACTGCGGCTGGCTGGTCACGCCGTCTTGGCATACCTACGGCGGGCTGCGCCCGGCGCGCAGGTGACGGTGCATGCTTGCGGTCGAGGGACTGTCGAAGTCCTTTGGCGGCGTCGCCGCAATCCAGGATGTCTCGCTCAAGTTTGCGCCGGGCTCGCTCACGGCGATCATCGGGCCGAACGGCGCCGGCAAGACCACCTTCTTCAACCTTATTTCCGGGGCGATCCGGCCCGATAAGGGCCGCGTGACGCTCTCGGGCGAGGACATCGTCGGACTGCCGCCGGCGCAGATCGCAAGGCGCGGCATCGCGCGCTCGTTCCAGATCGCCTCGATCTTTCCGTCGCTGACCGTCGAGGCGATCCTCACCGCGACGGTGCAGGCGCACCTGCGGCAGGCGGAGCGGATCATGCGCCGTTTCCCGCTGCCGGAATGCCGCGACCGCGCCTTCGCGGCGATGGACATGCTCGGGCTCGCCGACAAGGCGGCGGTCGTCTCCGCGAACCTCTCGCACGGCGACCAGAAGCTGCTCGACATCGGGCTCGCTCTGGTGCTCGAGCCGCGCGTGCTGCTCCTCGACGAGCCGACCGCCGGCATGGGGTCCGAGGAACGCTGGCAGATGATCGAAAAGGTGCGCGAACTGTGGAAGCGCCAGAACATCACGCTGGTGTTCATCGAGCACGACATGGACATCGTGTTCAAGATCGCCGAAGCGATTTGCGTCCTCTGCTACGGGCGCGTCCTCGCGGAAGGAAGCCCGGATTCGATCCGCGGCAATCCGGAAGTCATCGCCGCCTATCTCGGCACCAGCGAGGAAACCGACGCGCCATGAGCGGCCGCATCCTGTTCAAGGCGGAGAACATCGACGTGTTCTACGGGTCGAGCCAGATCCTGTTCGGCGTCAGCATCGAGCTCGCCGAAGGGCAGACCATGGCGCTGCTCGGCCGCAACGGCGCCGGCAAAAGCACGACGCTCAAGGCCATCGCCGGGCTCGCCCCGCCGCGCCGCGGCCGCATCGCCGTCACCGGCCTCGACACCCACGACCGCAAGCCGCACCTGATCGCACGCGCCGGCGTCGGCTTCGTGCCGGAGGACCGGCAGGTGTTCCCGGAGCACAGCGTCGAGGAGAATCTGGAGATCGCGGCGAAGAAGGGTCCCGACGGCCAGGATTATTGGAACCTGGCGCGGATCTACGACCTGTTTCCGGTGCTGCTGCCGCTGCGCAAGCGCGACGCCGGCCGCCTCTCCGGGGGCGAGCAGCAGATGCTCGCCATCGCGCGCACCCTCATGGGCAATCCGATCGTGCTGCTTTTGGACGAGCCGAGCGAAGGCTTGGCGCCGATCGTGGTCCGGCGCATCGCCGAGGTCTTGCACCGCCTGCGCGACGCCGGCTCGAGCATCCTGATCGCCGAGCAGAACATGCACTTCTGCCTCGGGATCGCCAGCGACGCCACCGTGATCGACAAGGGGCAGATCGTGTACCGCGATACCATCGGCGGGCTCAAAGCCAACACGGAAATCAGGGCAAGATATTTGGCCATCTGAAGTGGGATGAAAGTTCTGCCCGCGGCTCGTGATCCCTCGAGGCCGGTGCGAGCGAGGTCTTGACGACGCGATTGACGGACCGGCCACCGCGCAGGCGCGGACGCACGGTCAATGGCGACCGTGAACCCGCTGCGGTATAGTTCGCTCGTAGTTTTTCCATACCGCCGACCTCAGACCACATGAGGCACGGGCACCTATCCCTGGGAAGCGACGCATGACCAAGCATCCGAACGCGACCGACGTGCACGTCGGCAGGCGCATGCGCATGCGCCGCCTGATGCTGCAAATGAGCCAGGAGACGTTCGCAACCAAATTGGGGGTGACGTTTCAGCAAGTGCAAAAATACGAGAAAGGAGTCAATCGGGTCAGCGCCAGCCGCCTGCAGCAGGCCTGCAACGTCCTGCAGGTGCCGGTGCAATTCTTCTTTGAAGGGCTCCCCAAGACCGAGACCGGCGCCAAAGGCCGCGAAGATACCTCTTACGCGCTGATTTCCGATCTCCTTTCCTCGCCCGAGGGCATCGCGCTCGCCAAAGGATTTATGCAGATCGAAGATCGGGTGGTGCGGCGGCACATCGTCAAATTGGTGACGCAGATCGGGGCGTCCGGCACGAGCAAGAAGTAAGCGCTTCCGGCAAGCCGAAACCGCGGCGCGCGGTTACGGGCAGCGGGTGAAGCGGCCGCCGCTGTCCTATCCCGATCGGGTCAACGGATGGAGCGCGGCCATGGCTCGGTGCGGCCGAGCCGCAGCGTCACTGCGTTTCGGCGTCGCGATTTGGAGCGATATAGCGAAGGACGCGGTCCATCTCCTTGGCAAGACGTTCGCGCCTTTCCTTCGGCATGGCATGGAGGACCGTCTTGATATGCCCCTCGATCGCGTACCAGTCGTCGCCGTGGCGGCGCGCGGCTTCGTTGCAGATTGAGGCGAACGCCAGGAGCTCAGCGTGAAGTTGCAGGGTCTCGTTCATATCTGAACAACCGCGGTTCAAACCTTAACTTCCTGTCGCCCCCGCGTGTAGGCATCGTTACACACCTGAGGGTCAAAAGCGAGACGCAATCCCGTGCGCGTCGGCACCGTGCGATCCGATAACGAGATCGACATCCAGGTGGTCACCACCGCGGAGCAGTTCATGCACGCCATCGCGGTCCGCGCGATCTGCTTCATGGAGGAGACCGGTCTGAGCGTGAGCCAGACTATCGACGGCAACGACTATCAAGCCACGCATTTCGTCATTTATGCGAAACGGGAGCCTATCGGCGCGACGCGACTTCGATGGTTTCGCGATTTTGCCAAAATCGAGCGAACAGGGTTCCGCCCGGCCTATCGCAACATCCGCATTCTCAAACGGACCGGCGACGTCATCTTCCGTCACGTCGCGATGAAGGGCTATCAGCTTCTCGTGACTCATGCCGAGCCCAAGTACGCCAGCCTGTGGGAGCGGATGCTCGGCTTCGAACGCGTTGCCGGGCGTCCGGCCGTCGTGACGGAAGGCCACGAGCCGTACATCGAGCTGGTCAGACGAATACCGCCTGTGCCGGAGGCCATTACCATGGAGGCCGATCCCAAAGTGCTGTTCCGCGTGGAAGGGCAATGGAATCAGCCGGGTGCTTTCGAGAGCGTAGATGGGTAACGTCCTGTCGATCGGTCCACGCGAGACGTCGCTCGACGCGCAAAGCGCGTCGCTTGTCGAGCACATCCGCACCAGCCTGATTATCCAGGCGGAAATGTTCCGCCGGATTCTCGATGGCGATCCGCGACCTTCGCTGTTGCTGGCCGAGGTCCTGGAGGACGCCGGCAACCGCTATATCGACTTTTCGGAAATGGTGTCGGCCGTGTCCAAGGACGAAGCTAGCGGTTGAACAGCGTCGCGTATCGCTCCTGGTAGGAACGGTCCTGCACCGTCAGCGCCATCGGTTCCTGGAACCACGGATTCTGCGCGCTGAACAATTCTTCCAGAAGGCCCATCACGATCCGCACCGGCTTCGCTTCGAGCCGCTCGGTTAGCGCCACGGCGTGGAGGCGAAGCTTGACATGAACGTCAAGGTCAAGCGGGCGAAATGCCGGGTCCATCATGGTGTAATTGGAAAGAAGGCCGATGCCGTTCCCGGCCTTGACCATCATTCCGTAGCTGATCGAAGCATCGCAGTAATGCGCCACGGTTCCCCGCCTGAGCAGATTGTGCCACCCCTCCCACGCGCCCTTCGCCGAATAAATCTCGGAATCGATGAACTGGTGCTTGCGAATGTTGCTGTGCGTCGGGACGCCCATGCGCTCGATGTAGGCCTCGCTGGCGATCGGAATGAAATGGAGCCAGCCGAGCGGGCGGCAGGTCATGTCGTTCGATGGATCGGGGGAGAATCCGAGGATCACACCCGTCTGATTCTCCCGAAGGTTCTTGAAGTTGCCGGGACTCTTGAGATGCACCTGAATTTTTGGATATTTCTTCGAGAAACGCCGCAGCTCCGGCACCAGGAAGCAGACACCGAGCCCGTCGGTGATCCCGAGCCGCACGGCCCCCTCCGCCTCGGCTTTCTCGGCCCGCAGGTCGCTGGCGATGGAGAACAGCCGCTGATCCAGCCGCAGCAGTTCATCGGTTAGCGCGTGCCCCTTCTGCGTGAGCTGCGCGCCGTTCTTGGTCAGAACCACGAGCTGAGAACCCATCTGATCCTGAAGCCGGCGGATTTCACGGCCGACCGTCGCGTGGCTCGACCCCAGCAGTTCGGCGGCCTTGCTCAAGCTGCCGGCTTTGGCGACCCACAGGAAGGTGCGCAGTTCCCCCCAATAGTCGCCGCTCAGCAGATCCGCGTGGTCGAGGGCCCGCCGCGAGATCGACGGTGCCGTCGTGTCGAACAGATGCGAGCGGGGATCGTCCCTTTTCAGATCAAGGCTTTTTGTCATGCGCCGTCTCCGGAGCGATTTCAGCTTGTTCGGCGCCGCGGGGCACGAAAACAAGACGGGAACGTCAGGCTCCTGAGGTCAGTAGAGGATCGCAACGCGGGAATAGTCAATGGCAAATGAGCTGCGAGCGGACCGAAACAGAAATGTCGAAACAAACAACCCCGAGCGCACCTCTATGCCCATCCCTGGTGTCGGCGCCCCGGTCAAGACGGCCCCCAACGATGGCCGCTCTCTCGTCCGATTCCACGCTACGCAACCTTCACGTTCCAGAAAATTGGCGCGGCATCATGTATAACAGGGCCTGGCGTGCTTTCTTGTCGGCGCAGCGGCGCCGCCGCCCGGCACCGGTGCAGGCGCATAACGCAGCTGTTGATGCAGTCGTCCAAGCCCATTCGTCATCCGCGGCTATCGCCAGAATTGGCGGTCGCGCTCGCCGCCTTGGCGACGCTGGCTCTGATCTATTTCGCCTGGCCGGTGTATCGCGCGTTTTTGCCGTTGCAGATCGACATCAATGAAGCGTGGAACGCCTACCAGACGGACATGCTTCGCGCCGGGCAACCGCTCTATTCGTCCAACGACTTCATCACCAACAACTATCCGCCGCTGTCATTTTATGTCGTGAACGCGCTCTCGGCCGCGACCGGGATCGACGTTCTCTATGTCGGACGCCTGCTGTCGCTCGTCGCCGCCATCGCGACCGCGTTTTCGGTCTGGGCCTGTGTGCGCCGGTTGGGCGCGTCCCGCCTTGCGGCGACCCTGGGCGCGCTGTGGTGGCTTGCCTCCATGGCACGCTGGTACGCCGGGTATGTCGGAATGGACGATCCGCATCTGGTGGCCCTTGCCCTTATGACATCGGCGCTCGCTTATGCGCTGCGCGATCCGAACAGCAAACGGGTCGAGGGCGCGATCGTGCTCATGGCGTTGGCTGGGTTCTACAAGCATAATCTCGTTGCCATTCCGGCGACGACCTTGTGCTGGTGGACGCTGCAAGACTACCGGCGCGGGCTTCGCCTGGCTCTGCTGGGCATCGGCACTGTGGCCGTCGGCTTCGCGGTTTGCGGCCTGGTGTTTGGCCAAGCGTTTTTTGATGACCTGCTCTTGCCGAGGCACTACGATATGACGCGGCTTGGCAGCATCGGGCGGCTGCAATTCATAGCGCCGGCGCTGATCGCCGCGGCGGTTTGGGCGGCCTATCGCTGGCGCAATCCTGCCGCTCGGTTTGTATCGATCTTCATGGCGCTGGCTTTCCTGTCGTATGTCGGACAGGTCCTGGCCTACGGAGTTGCAGACAATGCGATGTTTGAATTGGTTACCGCGGTGGCTATCGGCATCGGGTGCACTTTCGATGATCTTGAGGCCATACCCGCAATTCAACGATTGGGACTGGAACGCGTCAAGGTGTTGGTCGTCTGCATCCTCATAGCCCGACTGCTGATCTCGGCGAGGCTGTCGCCTTACCTTGTTCTGCTAAGTCCCGATTTCCGCTCGAGCCTGAGTGATCGCGTCTCCGTGATGAAGGCAGAAAGCGCACGAATTTCAGCAATCCCGGGCCCAGTCGTCTGTGAAAACGTGCCCTTGGCGTGTCACTTTGCGGACAAACCCTTCGTGTTCGATACATTCACCGTCGGCCAACCCGTAGCCGCTGGACGAATTTCGCAATCGGAAATATCCCGGAAAATCGGCGAACGAAACCTGCGTTTCGAGGCAATTGATCCGCGGGCGGACATCAGCGGCCTGTCGCACCAATGACGGCGGTATTGCCGTAGCGCCGTCGGCTGTTGTCGGCACTGCCGAAAGCGACGCCCTTTCCCCTCAGTGGCGCCACAGAGGCGAAAGTGCCCGTCGGAAACGGGCACTCGACAAGCCGGATTTGTGATACACGCTCTCGGCTCGCCGTCGGGAACATGCGGGAGACAGAGATGGCATCGTTGTCGCAGAGCATGGCGTCGTTCATTGCGCGGCTGGACACCGCGAACATGCCGCCCGAGGTCGTGGAGAAGGCCCGCGTCTGCCTGCTCAACGCTTGTGGCATGGGGCTGAACTCCCACGACACGCCCTACGCGCCGGTCGCGCGCGCGGCGGCGCTGGCCATGGACGGCGAGCAGCGCGACGGCGCCACCCTCCTCGGCGACGGCCGCAAGACCTCGATCGGCGGCGCGTGCCTGGCCAACGCCGCCCTGTTTCACGGACGCACGCAGGAGGACACCTGCGGCGCGGCGCATTTCGGCACGATCCTCATTCCGCTGCTCACCGCGCTGATCGAACGCCGGGGCTATCCGATCGATCGGCTCGTCCCAGCGCTGGTCGCGGGATATGAAGCCGGCGGGCTGTTGGAGCAGGCTTTCGCCCGGTCGACGACCCCTGCCGGGTTGCGCTCCACCGCGCTCTATGGAGCGGTCGCCGCCGCGGCCGCCGCCGGCAAGCTGATGGCGCTCGACGAACAGAGTCTCTCCGCGGCGCTCGCCAATGCGGCGTCGTTCTCGGGAGGGGTCCTGCAGTCCTTCGCCGAAGGCACCGACGAGTGGCGCTACCAGGTCGGCGTCGTCGGCAGGGCCGGGTGGCTCGCCGCCGAGCTTGCCAAGGCCGGATCGGTTTCGGCCGCGCAGGCGTTCGAGGGCAAAGCCGGATTCGCCCGCGTCTTTGCCCGCAGCGATTGCGACGCCGATGCGCTGGCCGCCGGCCTGGGCCACGACTGGGCGATCTCGCGCGTCACCTTCAAACCGTTCCCGGTGTGCGCCTTCAACCAGACGCCGGTGACCGCGGCGCTCGCGCTGCGCGAAAAACTCGGCGGCGCCGGGCTCCGCGCCGTGCGCGTGCGCATGAACCCCTACGAAACCGGCTACGCCGGCATGGACGCGGTCGGCCCCTTCGACTCCATTTCCGGCACCCTGATGAGCATTCCCTTCTGCATCGCCGCGACCCTCCTCTACGGCGTTCCCGACATGAAGCGCATGACCACCTACGACGATCCGAAGGTCAACGAGCTGATCGGCCGCATCCGGCTGATCACCGATGCGGAGGCGCGCACCTTGTCGGCGGTGATCGAGGTGGACACCGCGGACGGCCGCACCGTCGTGCAGAACCAGCAGATGACGGCCAAGGACTACGCCTACGACCGCGCCACCGTCTCGAAGCTGATCCGCCGCATCGGCAACGAACAGGGCGTTCCCGCAACGGCGTTCGACCGGCTCGAGGTGTTCATCGACCGCTGGCCCGCCACCTCCATCGCCGAGGTGCTGATGAGCTTCGCGATGATCGAGCCCAAGCGCAAAGCGGCGTAGTTGCCAGCGCAATTTCGCTGAGGTCGACTCGACTGTCCGCTCCCGCTCGTTCCCCGCGAAAGCGCGCGAAAGCGGGGACCCGGTCATTCCGGGGCCGAGCGAAGCGAGGAGCCCGGAATCCATAACCACGATCCGTGAATATGGATTCCAGGCTCGCGGCCTACGGCCGCGCCCCGGAATGACATATTAGCCGTAGAGCCGCGCGTGCTCTTCCACGTATCCGGCAAACAATTCCTTGATGCTCGCGAGGTTGAGCAGCATCGTCGCCACGGTGCGGCTTGACGGCCGGTCAAAGACCGTGGTGCGCACCCACACGCTTTCGGTGCGGCGGCTGGCGCTGAGCGCGACCACTTCACGTTCGAGATCGTAGCTCTCGCCGACGAACAGCGGGCCGGCGCTGAGCCGGATCTCCTGGTCGGCGAACAGCCCGACCGCCGGGCCCTTGATCGGCAGCCGGTCCTGCCGCGAGGAATACTGGAACAGCACGCTCAGCATCTCGAACGGGATGACCGCGCGTCCCCACTTGTTCTCGCCGGCGCGTTCCGGCTCGTAGAACGCGGACGGCTCGGTGATCACCTTGAGCTTCTCGCGCAGCGAGAACGGATAGAGCTCGCCCATGTTCTGATCGAAGTCCATGCGCACCGTCTGCCGCGGTGTCTTCAAGCCGACCTTGACGTCGCACAGGATCACCGGGTCGGCAAACGGTTTCAGCTCGTCGCGCAAGCGCCGGTCGAGTGCGGTCGGCGCCGCCGGCGGCCCGACCGAGGCGGTCCCGCGCAAGACCTCGGTGCCGTCGCGCTTCACCATGCGGATGTCGACCTGGCTGTCGCCGTCCTTGGGCTTGGCGGCGAGCGCCTGCACCTCTTCGCCGGCAGAGACCGCGTTGCGATAGTGCGCCGAGATGCATCCGCTCTCGAACCACGCCGCGCCCCATAGGCGCTCGCACAGCGGCGCGAACTGGCTGAAATGGGTCGGGCCCTCGATGGTCGCGGCCTTGAAGCCCATCTTCTTCGCCATCGCATCGTCGTGGATCGAGACGTGGCCGTCATAGACCTGCGCGGCGAGCATCTGCTGCGGCGCCCGCCACGGCCCGGCGAGCGATATGCCGTCATCGGCGATCGGCGTGTCGAAAGCCTTTGCAGCCATGACGGCTTCTCCTTCCCTCACCGACTCCGCCGACAGTATGGGAGGTTTGCTTACCGCCGGGAAGCGGCCCATGCCGGGGGCGTGCTGGCGGCTCGATCGCATGGCGCGCGCTCGGCCAACGTTGAAATGGTGAGGCAGCGCGCCTCCTTCTCCCCGCCCGCCAGGCTCAGAATCGCGGCAGCGCCCCCTCACCCGGATTGCTTCGCAATCCGACCTCTGCCCGCACAGCGGGGGAGTATAGTGATATCCGCCAAAGTAGGCCACGTGAGAGCGGTAATTCCTCAGCGGGCCGGGGAGATAGCTGCCCGCGGCCGGCCAACGTCAGCAAAGTTAATGGGGGGACACGATACTTTTATGGCTTTCCAACGTCCGCCCCAAAGGGGGCAAAGCGCCATACAAGTTCAAACATTTTGTAGAAAATGGAAGTCCCTAGCCAAGCGCCAAGGTTGGTTCGATCCAACCGAGTTCGCCGCAGCTGGACGCCATAGCCAACATCGAATAGCGACTTCTTGCTACGGGGAAGACTGCTGAAGTACGTTTGAGCATGGGGCACCCGGAGTCACTGACTCGGCCCGAGGCGGCCGGCGCGTGGTGAGCGTCTCGCGATATGCGGCGACTACCTTCCTCACCGCTGCGGGCGGTGCCGACGGTACGCTGATGGCCGACGTTGTCTATGCACCGCCACTGCCGCTCTCGGCGCGGCCGCGCAGATAACGAGTGCGCCGGAATACGCACGGCGAGGAAGAAGAGGCGGGGCGCGATGGACTATCAAGTTTCCACGACGACCGCTGGCATCACGCTGCACGACGGCGACACTATGGAGGTGCAAGCCGGCGGTGTAGCCACCAGTACGACGGCGTTCGGCGGGCCCCAGTGGGCAACCATAAACGTGGAAAGCGGCGGCGTTGCCAACAGCACCGTCCTCAGCGGGGCGGTGGCCATAGAATTTGTTGAGCCCAACGGCGCCGACAACAATGCCACCGTCAACAACGGAGGTGGGCTGGAGATCGAAGGCAATGCCAGCAAGGGGCCGGGCACCGGCACCGGCGCGACCATCAACAACGGCGGCGCGCTCACGGTCGACAACTTCGGCGTGGCCAACAACGCCACAATCAACAAGGGCGGCAACGAATTCGTCGACGGCACCGACAACAATACAACGCTGAGCGGCGGCCGGCAATTCATTCAGCGCGGCAATACGCCCGGTGTAGCCAACGCGACGATTATTCTCAGCGGTGGCTTTCAGCAGGTCTACGGTGTTGCCAACAACGCGCAGATATCGGGCGGCGGCGGACAGGACATTGTTTCTGGCGGCATCGCCAACGACACGACTGTCTACAGCGGCGGCGAGTAGGAAATCGACGCCGGTGGCCTCGCGACCGGCACCACAGTGCTCGCCGGCGGCACGCTGGCACTCTTCGGCAACGGCTCGGCCGTCGATCTCACGCTCGAATCCGCCGGCAACCTGATCATCGGCTCGGGTGCAGCCGTCAACGGCGCCCTGATCAGCGGCGGCACCGCGACCGTGCTGCGCGGCGGCACCGCCGTCTCGCTGCAGTTTCTCGGCGGCACGGAATTCGTCTCCTCGGGCGGGACGGATCGGGCCGCACAGATCGGCAACGGCGGCTACCAGGAGATCAAGTCGGGCGGATCGACATCGGGAGCGACGGTGTCGAGCGGCGGCACCTCGTTGATCCACGGCTCTGCCTTCGCCGCGAACATTTCGAGCGGCGGCACGCAGAGCATTTTCTCTCGCGGCATCGCCAGCGGCGGTCACGTCTGGGGGATCGAAGTCATCAGCTCCGGCGGTAAGGCGACGGGGGTTGAGGTCAACAGCGGCGGGACACAGATCATTTCGTCCGGCGGCACGGCAGGACAGACTAAAGTTGTCGGGTTTTTTCAATCGCTGATCGTCAGTTCCGCTACGCAATTGGTCGGCTCGAGGGGTGTCGCCAGCGGCACGTTTCTCGGCGACGCTGGGATTGAAATAGTCGCTTCCGGCGGCACTACAATTGCCACCTCCGTCGGCGGTGGTGGTCTGGAACTGGTTTCGTCCGGCGGCACCGCAAACGGCACGAGCGTCGGCGCTGAGTTGCTCGGCGATCACGGCATCCTCGAGTTGCTCGGGGGGGCCAAGACGAGCGGGCTGAAGCTGGGCGAAAGCACCACGCTCATCATTGCCTCGGGCTTCAAATTGAGTGGATTCGTCGTCGATGCATACCAAATCCTAAAGGTGTACGCCGGCGGCTTTGCCAGTGCCACAAAGATCACCAACGGCGCCGAAGCCGAGGAAGACGTCGGCTCCGGCGGCTCCGATCGTGGCGCAACGTTGATGGGAGGCAGGCAATTCGTCGACAGTGGCGGCGTCGTCAGCGGGACGAAGATATCAAACGGCGGTTTTCAGGACGCCAGAGGCGCTGTGATCAGCGCGACGGTGCAAAGCGGCGGGGCCCAGCGCATCGGCAGCGGGGGCACCGCATCGAACACCACACTGCTCAGCGGCGGTCGCCAGGATCTCTCCGACACTTTCGTCGGCGGAACTGCCATTTCCACCACGATGAGCGGGGGCGGTATCCAGGAGGTGCACGCCGGCGGTATAGCCAGCGAAACCATCGTCAAAGGCGGTTATCAGCAGGTCGACGCCGGGGGCAGCGCCTTTGATTCGATCATCACCAGCAAAGGCCTGACGTTCGTCGAAGCGGGCGCCAGCGGCGTCGATATCACGGTCGGCTCGGGCGGCACGATGAAGCTCGCCGGGGCGGCGACCAACATCATCATCAGCGGCGGCCTGCTCGACCTCGTCGAAGGTTATAGCACCGACGGAATACTTGGATTCGCCAGCGACGTCGGCGTGCTGAAGGTCGAAGGCACGACCATGCCGTCGACGCCGATCAGACACCTGGTCAAGGGTGACCTGATCGATCTTGCCAGCGTTCCTTTCAGCTTCGGCAAAGTGACCGTCTTAGGTGGGAACGTACTGCGGATCATCGAAGCAAATCCATTCACGCTCTCTCACTTTACAGGAATTTTGAAGCTTGCCGGCTATTATTCGAGCAAATCTTTCGCATTGGCGAATGACGGTGCCGGCGGAACGCTCGTGTTTCTGTCTTCGACACTGACGGTCACGAGCGGACAGACGCTCGCCATTGGCGGCGACCACCGGCAACAGCCAGGCGCTCGCCGGTCATGTGCTCGCCAGTCAGCCGCTTGCCGCTCAGCCGCTCACGGGCCAGACGCTCGATGGCGTCGACGTCCTCAGCGGCGGCACCTACCTCGTCAAGAGCGGCGGAACGGCCATCTACACTGCAGTCGACGGCGGTACATTCAACATCCAGAGCGGCGGTGTTGCAGATACCAACGCGCTCAACACCGGCGTCATGAACGTGAGCGCCGGTGGTGTCGCGATCGGTACCACGATATCGAGCGGCGGCCGCGAGTCGGTCGCCGGCACTGACCTTGGCGGCATCGTCAACGATGGCGGCACCCAGGCCGTTCTCTCCGGCGGGTTGGCCAGCGGTACTTTCCTGAACGACCCGGGCACGCAGATTGTTTCTTCCGGCGGCACGGCCGCTGGTGTTGTGATCTCGGGCGGCGAGCAAGATGTTTTCGGCAGCGCCGTTGGCACCATCGTAACCGCCGGGCAGCAATTCGTCTCCCGCGGCGGGCTTGCCTCCGGTACCACGCTCGGCGTCGGAGGCACGCAACGCGTCGCCTCCGGCGGGACGGCGAACGGCACCACGATCGAGTTCGGTGGCACTGCGGTCATTCAGAGCGGCGGCACGCTAGGCGCGGCCACTCTCGACGGCGGGACACTGGTGCTGTCCGCCGGCGTCCTGTTGAACGGCGGGGTGAGCGTTCCAGCCGACGGGACGCTGGTGATCGGCGGCACCGCCATTCCCGCGCACCTGCTCATCGGCGGCTTCGGTGCCGGCGATAAGATCGACCTCGCTGCCATCGCCTTCGACAGCGGTGCCGGCACGGCATTGGCCTCCGGTACGAACGTCCTGGAGGTCATCGAGAGCGGCAGCACCTATTTCATCAGCTTCGGCTCGGATATTTCCGCCGATACCTTCCTTTTGGCGCCGGACGGCGGCGGCGGCACTGTCGTCACCTTGAACGACGCGCTTGCAGTCGGTTCCGGGCAGACGCTGACGGTCAGCAGCGGCGAGACCAGCACCGGCGTAGATGTACTCAGCGGCGGGACGCTCCTGGTTTTGGCCGGCGCCACTGCCAGCGGGGCCGTCATCCATGGTGGCGGCAGCGAGATTGTTTCCGCCGCCGGCAGCGACCGGGGTGCCACGGTCAGGGGCGGCGGCGTCCAAGACGTCCGCACGGGCGGCAGCGCCGATGGGGCTTTTGTCAGCGGCGGCGGTGTGCAGGTCGTTGAAAGTGGCGGTACGGCCGACAACACCATCCTCACGCGCGGGGGCACCGGGGTGGTATCGGGCCTCGGTATCGATGCGTCGGTCGGAAGCGGTGGCCTCGACATCGTCGCCTCCGGCGGCACCGATTCAGGCGCGACGATCTCCGGCGGCACGCAGTCGGTTTTTGGTTACGCGGTCGATACGACCGTGCTCGCCGGCGCCCAGATCGTTCAATCAGGTGGCACCGCGCGCGACACCGCGCTCAGCGGCGGCAGCGAAATGGTCGGCGCCGGCGGCACCGACGTCAGCGCCTCGATCTCAGGCGGCGAGCAGGATGTCTTCGGCTACGCCGTCGGCGTGACCCTGTTCACAGGGCCGCAGGTGATTGAGCTCGGCGGCACCGCGAGTGGCACCACGGTCAGTGGCGGCAGCGAGATCGTTTCCGCCGGCGGCACGGCGAGCGCGGCAACGATCGGCCCAGGCGGCGTCGAAATTGTCACCGATGGCGGTCTCGATGTCGGCGCGACGATCGCCGGCGGCACGCAGGACATAACGGGTCTGGCCATAGGTGCGCAGATCGCCAGCAGTGGCTCTGCAATTGTCAGTGCCGGCGGCGCGATGGTCAGTGCGACGCTTGCGGCGACCGGCCGTGCGTTTGTGCTTTCGGGCGGTCTGGCGATCGCGACCCTGGTCGACCAGGCCGCGACGTTGACCATTTCATCCGGCGGAACGGCGGATGCCACCACGGTCAGCGGCGTGGAAGTGCTTTCAGCAGGCGGTGCTGATTTCGGCGCGGTGATCTTGGGCGGCGAGCAGGACGTCTTTGGGCTGGCCGCCAGCGCTACGATGTTGGCCGGCGCGCAGGTGATCGAATCCGGCGGCACCGCCTCCGGCAGCATCCTCAGTGGCGGCACAGAATATGTTTACGGCACGGACAAGGGCGCGACGGTGTTTGCCGGTTCGCAGGTGGTCGAGGCCGGCGGCACGGCGAGCGGCACAACCGTGTCAAGCGGTGGCACGCTCGTCGTTCTGACCGGCGGCTCAGCGCTCGCACCGCATCTCCTGTCCGGCGCAACGCTGGTGATGGGCGCGCCGGTATCGGGATTTACCGTCAGCAAAGGCGTGACGCTGGTCGTATCGGGTACGACCGCTAGCAAGACGAATGTGCTCGCCGGGGGCACCCTCGAGCTCGTCGCCGGCGCAAGCCAATCCGCTACGACGATAGCGAGCGGCGGCATCCTTGAAATCGGCGCCGGCGCCACGCTTTCAGGCTTTCAGGTGAATGGAGGCATTACCGTCGAGGCGGCGTCGGGCGGCATCGTCACGCACACGACGGTCAAGAACGGCGGCCTCGAAATTGTTTTCGCCGGCGGCAGCGCCGGGGGCGTCGTCTCGAGCGGCGGCGCACTCGAACTGGTTGGCAGCAATCCCGACGCCGGCGGCGTGACGTTCAGCAAAGGTTCGATCCGCGAAATCGGCTCCGGATATACGTTCGTCGGCGGCACTGTAGGCGGCGGCCTGGTTGTGAAAATCCTTTCCGGCGGCAGCGCCAGCGGTGCGACTGTCAGCAGCGGCGGCGTCGAATTCGTCTCCGCGGGCGGTGTGGACATCGATGCGACCGTATCGAGCGGCGGGAAGTTATTCGTTGCCGCGGGCGGAAGCGACATCGGCCCGACGATCCGCGCGGGGGGCAGCGCCGTCGTCTCATCCGGCGGCGTCATCGAGCTCCTGAGCGGTAGCACGACTTCCGGCATGACCCTGCTCTCGGGAGCCACCCTGGAGGTAGCTGCAGGTGCCGTCGTCAGCGGTAACACAGTCAGCAAAGGCGTCACGGTGCTGGTCCTCTCCGGTGGCACGGCTGCCTTGCTCAACGTCAAAGCCGGCGGGGTGGAAGTCATCTCGACCGGAGGCTTCGAAAGCGGCAGCAACATCAGCTCCGGCGGTACCTTCGAAGCGATCGGCAATGCGAACGTGGCTCCGAATTTGCTCAGCGGAGCCATTCTTGAAGTTGGTTCCGGCGCCGTCGCCTCGGTTACGAACGAAGTCGGCGTCACAGTCAAGGTCCTATCCGGTGGCATGGTCGGCGGTGGCACCGCTTTGTTCCACAATGTGGTGACGGCGCTGAACGGCGGAGTTGTCAGCAATCTCACCGTCAGCAGTGGCGGCAAGGTCACTGTCTTCTCCGGCGGAACCGACCTCGGCGTCGCCATTCTAAAAGGCGGTATCGTGATCGTGTCGTCCGGCGGCCTCGACACCGGCGCCGCCATCGGCAGCAGCGGGACAGAGCTCGTCTCCGTCGGCGGCACGGCTGTGGCCGCGGCCACGATCGGTTCGGGCGCGCTACTTGAGACCGCAAACGGTGGCACCGCGATCGTGAGCGGCACCGTCCTCAATTCCGGGACGTTCATCGCGAGCGGGCCCGGCAGCCTGTTGGAAATCGTCAGCGGCGCGGCGGTCACTGGCGGTGCCGTCATAGTTGGCAACGGCATCCTCGACGTGCTGTCCGGCGGCTCCGCCGACGTCGCCTTCTTGGCGACTGGCAGCGGCGGGCTTGTGATCGCGGATACGCAGAACGCTACCAGCGCCTTCGCTGGAAAGGTTTCCGGGTTCGGCGGCGCCAGTCACTCCAACCACAAGCAGTTCATCGACCTTACCTCGGTCACGTTCGTGTCCGGACAAATCCACCTCAGCTACACGTCCGCCGCCTCCCACACTAGTGGAACACTGTTCGTCTCCAGCGGCGGCGCGGTGGTGGCTGCGATCAACATGATCGGCGCCTATACGTCGGCGAACTTCAGCGGCAAAGCCGACAGCAACGGCAATGTGGAGATCGTCGACCCGACGGTGCCCAATGGCGGCAGCATCGAAAGCTTCCCGTCGCACGGCATCGAGGTGCCGAATATCGCGTTCGGCGCGCACACGACGCTCGCTTATTCTGAGAACAGCCCCGTGCCGAATTTAGGGGTGACCGAAGGGCCGTATGCCGCGGCCCTAGCGCTCCTTGGCAACTACATGGCCGGGAGCTTCGCAACGGCGGCAGGCGGGCAGGGCGGCACGTTGGTCACGCAAGCCTCACAAATCGAGCAGCCGCTGCTCACGCATCCGCGAGCGTGATAATTCTCGCCGATTATACCCCCGCACAGCGGGGAGAGGCGTGAAGCTCGCATTGACCTGCGGGCTGTCTATAGTCTGTCATTGCCGTGAATGACGTTTCGAGAGGGCGAACGCATGTCGCTGATGCAGGTGGATTTGGAAGACAAGTACCGGCTCGACGCCGGGCGGATCTATCTTTCCGGCATCCAGGCGCTGGTCCGGCTGCCGCTGCTGCAGCGCCAGCGCGATCGCGCGCACAATCTCAAGACCGCAGGCTTCATCTCCGGCTATCGCGGCTCGCCGCTCGGGATGTACGACCACGCTTTGTGGCGGGCCAAGTCGCACCTGCAGGCCAACGACATCGCCTTCGTGCCCGGCCTCAACGAGGATCTGGCCGCGACCGCCGTCTGGGGCAGCCAGCAGGTCGGCCTCTATCCCGGCGCCAAGGTCGATGGCGTCTTCGGCATCTGGTACGGCAAGGGGCCCGGCGTCGATCGCTCGATGGACCCGCTCAAGCACGCCAATTCGGCAGGCACGTCGCGCCATGGCGGCGTCCTCGCCTTCGCCGGCGACGATCACGGCTGCCAGTCGTCGACACTGGCGCACCAGAGCGAGCAGGTGTTCGCCGCGGCGATGATGCCCGTTCTCAATCCGGCAACGCTGCAGGACTATCTCGATCTCGGGATCCTTGGCTTTGCGCTGTCGCGTTATTCCGGCTGCTGGGTCGGCTTCAAGGCCATCTCCGAAACAGTCGAAAGCTCGGCATCGATCTTCGGCGATCCGTCCCGGATCGAGATCGTGACGCCGGATGATTTTGCGCCACCGCCGGACGGGCTGTGGATGCGCTGGCCGGATCCGCCGCTGGCGCAGGAGCGCCGGCTGCATGGGCCGAAAATGGACGGCCGTCGCCGCCTTCGCCCGCGCCAACAAGTTCGACCGCGATCGTGCTCGACAGCCGCCCGGCGCGGCTCGGCATCCTCGCCACCGGCAAGGCCTATCTCGATCTGCGCCAGGCGCTGGCGGATCTCGGGATCACCGACGACATCGCGCGGCAATTGGGGCTGCGCATCTACAAGGTCGCGCTGACCTGGCCGCTGGAAGAAACCGGCGCGCGGCGTTTCGCCGAAGGGCTCGAGGACGTTCTCGTCGTCGAGGAGAAACGCGGCTTCGTCGAGGATCAGCTTCTCCGCATCCTCTACAACATGGATGCATCGAAACGCCCGACCGTCGTCGGCAAGCGCGACGAAACCGGCGCCGCCTGCTGCCGAGCGAAGGCGAGCTGACGCCGACGATCGTGGCGGGCGCGGTGATCGCGCGGCTGCGCCGCCTCGGCCACGCCGACCCTGCGCGCGAGCAGCGGCTGGCGCGCCTGGAGCTGCTCGAGCGCTCCGTCGCCGCGACCACGGTCAAGCTGCAGCGCACGCCCTATTTCTGCTCCGGATGCCCGCACAATTCGTCGACGAAAATCCCCGACGGCAGCCGCGCCATGGCCGGCATCGGCTGCCACGGCATGGCGCTGTACATCCCGAGCCGCCGCACGACGACCATCTCGCATATGGGCGGCGAGGGCGTCGCCTGGATCGGGCAAGCCCCCTTCACCAGCGAGCCGCATGTCTTTCAGAACATGGGGGACGGCACCTACACCCATTCGGGACTGTTGGCGCTGCGCGCCGCCGCTGCCGCCGGTGTCAATATCACCTACAAGATTCTCTATAACGACGCGGTGGCGATGACCGGCGGCCAGCCGGCCGAGGGCGGGCTGAGCGTCGCGCAGATCGCGCATCAGGTCGCGGCCGAAGGCGCCAAGCGCATCGCCGTCGTGTCGGACGAGCCCGAAAAATATCCCGGCGGAGGCTATTTCCCCGCCGGAGCGACCATTCACCACCGCCGCGAACTTGATGCCTTGCAGCGCGAGCTGCGCGAGATCGAGGGTCTCACCGTCCTCATCTACGATCAGACGTGCGCGGCGGAGAAGCGGCGGCGGCGCAAGCGCGGCCTCTATCCCGACCCGCCGAAGCGGGCGTTCATCAACGATCTCGTCTGCGAAGGCTGCGGCGACTGCTCGGCGGCCTCGAACTGCGTTTCGGTGCAGCCGCTGGAGACGGAGTTCGGCCGCAAGCGCCAGATCGACCAGTCCAATTGCAACAAGGATTTCTCCTGCGTCGAAGGTTTTTGCCCGAGCTTTGTCACCGTGCACGGCGGCCGGCCGAAACAGGCGGTCAAGCCGGCGTTCGCCGTCGACGATCTGTTCGGCAATCTGCCGGTCCCGCCGCCGCGGCCGTTGGAGCAACCCTACAACATCCTGATCGCCGGCATCGGCGGCACCGGCGTCATCACCATCGGCGCCCTGCTGGGAATGGCGGCGCATCTCGAAGGCAAGGGATGCTCGGCGCTCGACTTCACCGGCCTCGCGCAGAAGAACGGCGCGGTCATGAGCCATGTCCGCATCGCCGCGCAGCCGGAGGACATTGCAGCGGTTCGCGTCGCGGCCGGCGGCGCCGATCTGCTGCTCGGCTGCGACATGGTCGTTTCGGCAAGTCCGGCCGGGCTTTCGCGCGCCGACTACATGAAGACCCGCGCCATCATCAACGCCGACCTGCAGCCGACCGCGAGCTTCGTCATCAACCCCGACATCGACTTCGAGATCGGCGCCATGCAGCGCGCCATTCGCGACGCGGTCGGCGACGACCATCTCGATATCGTCGACGCCACCGGAATAGCTACCGCGCTCCTTGGCGACAGCATCGCCACCAACGCGTTCATGCTCGGCTTCGCCTTCCAGAAGGGATTGATCCCGCTGTCGCTCGAGGCGATCTGCAAGGCCATCGAGCTCAACGGCGCCGCCGTCGAGATGAATACGCGGGCGTTCTCCTGGGGACGGCTGGCAGCTGCGGACATGGCGCGGGTGCGCGAGGCGGCGCGCTTCCGGGCGAAACCCGAACGCCCGGTCAAAACGCTCGACGAAGCGATCGCCTACCGCGCGGCCTTCCTGACCGATTATCAGAACAGCGCCTATGCCGCGCGCTATCTCGCAGCTTGTCGCCGCGGTGCGCAAGGCCGAAGGCGCCGCTCTGCCCGGCTCCGCGGAGCTGACCGAGGCGGTCGCCAAGAACCTGTTCAAGCTCATGGCCTACAAGGACGAATACGAGGTGGCGCGCCTCTACGCCGACGGCGCGTTCGCCGAAAAACTTCGCCAGCGGTTCGACGGCGATTTCCGCTTGAGCTTCCACCTCGCGCCGCCGCTGCTGGCGCGGCGCGATCCATCGACCGGCCACTTGCAGAAGCGGGAATACGGCGCGTGGATGATGCCGGCGTTCCGCCTGCTCGCGCGACTGAAGTTCCTCCGCGGCACGGCGTTCGATCCGTTCGGATACACGAGCGACCGCAAAGCCGAGCGCCGGCTGATCGCCGACTACGAGACGGCGATCACGCGATACATCGCCGGCCTTCGCGCCGACCGGATTGCTGCGCTCGCGCGTCTCGCCCGCCTTCCGGAAATGATTCGCGGCTACGGCCACATCAAGGAGGACGCGATCCGCAGGTTCACGGCCGAACGGGTCCGCGCCGAAGCCGACATCGAAAACGGCTCTTTCGCGGTCGCGGCGGAGTAATCACGGCAGCAGGAGGAAGCCGGCGCGCGTTGCGCACATCTCGCGGATCAAGGTAGCCCAACCGTCGCGTCTGTGGCGCGCCGGGCGGTATTGAGCCGGCGCTCAAGCGCCAGGAGCACGCTGCTGCTTGCCACCGCGAACAGCACCAGCAGCAGCACCACGGCAGTGAGCGTGCGCACATCGTGGACGTTCATGCCGTTGATGATGAGAAAGCCGAGGCCCTGCTGCGACGCGAACATTTCGCCGATGATGACGCCAAGCAGCGTCAGCGAGAAACCGACGCGCAGCCCGGTGACGATCTCCGGCGTCACCGCCGGAATGAGGATCCGCGCCGCCGTCTGCGCCGGCGAGAGCTTGAGAACGCGCGCGGTCTTGAGCAACACCGGGTTGATGTTGCGCACAGCGTCCATGGTGAAGATGACCACGGGGATGATCCCGTGCATCACGCCGAAGGCCACCTTGGCGGAGATGCCGAGGCCGAAGACCAGCAGCACCATCGGATAGAGCGTCACCTTCGGGATCGTGTAGAGCGCCGTCAGCATGGGGGCAGCGACGGCGCCGGAGAAGCGGTGCGCGCCGAGCGCGAGGCCGATGGCGACGCCGCCGGCGCATGAAAGAATGAGCGACGCGCCGAAGGCGCGGCCGCTTGCGAGTGCATGGCGCCAGAAATTCTCCGAGCCGAGCAGCGCAACCGCGGTCTCGACCGTCTCCACTGGCCCGGTGATAGCGACCTCGCTTTTCCAGTAGACGAGCTGCCACAGCGCGACGAGCACGACGAGGAACGCGAGGCCGTCGAGGAAACGCTGCGCCGACTGCCGGGGCGCGCTCGCCGAAGTATCGCCGGCTATGAGGGGCGCGGAGCCGCTTGTTTCAGGGGCGACGCTCATCGCCTTCACCCCCGCCCGCGGCGCCGCAGCAGGCGCTGTTCCCAGACGTAGAGCGCCGCGTTCACCGCCGTCACCACGATCAGCACGAACAGCATCAGCGCATACATCGTGCGATTGTCGAACGCGTCGTAGGCATAGGCGATGGCATAGCCGAGACCGCCGCCCGAGAGGATGAACTCGCCGGCGATGACGCCGATGAAGGCATAGGCGAGCGCGAGCTTGCCGCCGGTGAACAGATTGGGCGCGGCGGCGGGCAGGACGATGCGCAGGACCTCGGCGCTGCGGCTCATGCGGTGCACGCGCGCGAGCTTGAGCAACACGCGCGGCACGCGGTCGAGGCCGTTGAGGGTTGCAATCACCATCGCGGTGACGCCGAACATGAATCCGATCGCGACCAGCGGCCAGCGGTTGAGACCCAGGAGAGAAACCAGCAGCGGGTAGAACACGAACACCGGCACCGAATAGTACGAAGCGAGCAGCGGATCGCAAACGCGGCGCAGCCGCGGCAAGGCGTGGATCACGACGCCGACGGCAAAGCCGACCACGACCGAGAGCGCAAACGCGATCGCAACATTGGAGAACGTGCCGGCCATGGCCTCGTTGATCTCGCCCGACGCCAAAAGCGCGAGCAGATGCGCCGCCATCTCCGAGGGCGGCAGCAGCGTCAGCGGGTTGATCGCGCCGAAGCGGCAGAGCGCCTCGATGACGACGACAAAGCCGGCGATAACGGCCAGGCGGACGAGCGTGACCCTGTTCATCGCGGTTGCCACTCAGGCCGACACGGCGACCGGAACGCGAGCGCGATCGGCGCCGCGGCCGAGCGATTTGAGCGATTCGTCGCGCAGCCGCGTCCACACCCGCGCGGTCAGCTCGCCGAATCTTCGTATCCGCTACCACGCGCGAATCGCGGTCCGGTCCCCAGCCGGTCGTCACCATGTCGATGAACGCGCCCGGCCGCGCCGACATGACCGCAACCCGGTCGGCGAGCATCACCGCCTCGTCGATGGCGTGGGTGATGAGGAAGATCGTCGCGCCGGTCGTGCGCCAGAGCCGCAGCAGCTCGTCGCCCATGAGGAGCCGGGTCTGCTGATCGAGCGCACCGAACGGCTCGTCGAGGAGGATGAGGCGCGGTTCGAGCACCAGCGTGCGCGCGATGCAGACGCGCTGGCGCATGCCGCCGGAGAGCTGCGCCGGATAGGCCCGGGCGAAGCCGTCGAGCCCCATGAACGAAAGCGCCTCGCGCACCCGGCGCCTGATCTCGCCGGTTTCGGTGCCGCCGCGGCGCAGGCCGAAGGCGATGTTGTCCCACACGGTGAGCCAGGGGAGGCTCGCATCCTCCTGGAAGACGACTCCGATTCCGGCGGGGACGTCGCCTTTGACCGGCCGGCCCTCGAATGAAATCGAGCCGGCGCTCGGCGCGGTCAGTCCGGCCAAAATCTCCAGCAATGTCGATTTACCACAGCCGGAGGGGCCGACCACCGCGACGAACTCGCCCTTGGCGAGGTCGAGATCGACCGGCCCCAGCGCGTGAACGGCTTCCTGCCCGCCTGCAGCCGGGAAGATTTTGCTGACCCCGCGCAGTTCGGCGTGGCTCTCGCTCATGATTTCGGCTGCAGGTCCTTGGGCAGGAACGAGGTGTCGACGATCTTGCTCCAGTCGATGCTGCCCGGGAGCTTGCCGACAACCTGCATGCCCTCGACCATGCGATCCATGGCCTGGTAGTGCAGATCGCCCTTGTGCCACCACTGCATCTCTTTCAGGTGCTGGAACACCGTGCGGACCAGCGCCGGATCCATGTTGTAGGCCTTGGCGGTGATATCCGCCGCCTCCTCGAGATGCGCGTAGACGTAGTCGACGCCCTTCGCGCGGCCGGCAATGATCGCCCTGATCTTGTCAGGCTGGCTCTTGCCGAAGTCTTCGGTAACGACACCGACGGTCTGGGTCATGTCGGGCCCGAGCTCATCCTTGGCCCAGAACACGGGTTTGATCTTGGCGCGCTCCTGCGTCCACACCGGCTCGCTGGTGAGCGCCGCGTCGAGCGCGCCTGAGAGCACGGCGGAAAGGTTGGCCCCGATGCCGCCCGCCGGCACGATCTGTACGCTTTTGAGGTCGATGCCGGCGTGCTTCAGCGACATCAGCAGCAGCATGTTGCTCACTGAGCCCGGCGAGGTGAAGCCCACCCGCTTGCCGAGGAGATCCTTGATCCCGGTCAGCGGCGAATTGGCCTTCGCGATCCACAGGAGGTCGCCGATCGATTCGACGCCGCTATTGACGATCTTCAACGGCTGGCCGGCCTTGATCGCTTCGAGCGCCGCGGAGAGCGCCACCTCGCCGTAAGGAAGATCGCTCGCCAGCGTGTTGCGCACCGAGGTCCCGCCCCCGGTGGACGTGAGAAAGCCGGAGATGTCGACGCCGGCCTCCTTGAAGAAGCCCTTCTCCCTGGCGACCGCATAGGGCGCCCCATAAAACTGCGCACCCCAGTGGGTAACGGTGATCGTCTCCGCACGGGCGCCGACCAATGGCGACATGAGCAGCAGAGCGGCGGGCGCCGCACGTATCACTCTCCACGAAAACGTCATCGGTTTTCCTCCCGCACCGCGCCGGGTCGAAGCCCGCTTGTCAGCGCGCGGGCAACGATAGCGCCGCGGGAAATGTTTTGGAACCACGACACGTGGACCGCGCCCGGCAAAAAGTGCCGTGTCCGCTTCAGTTTGTCTCGGCGACCTGCCGCGGCCGCCAGATCGCGGCGTGGGCGATTTCAGTTACTGTCCTTGCGCCGTCGGCAATCACGATCGCGTCGAACTCGACAATCGCGTGGCCCTTGTTGACGACGTTCGCGGTGACCCTGGAGCGGAGCGTCAGTTGCTCGCCGACGCGCGCGGCGGCGTGGTGGCGCACCTTGCTGCCGACGTGAATCCATGGGCCGAGCACGACGTTCTGCACCAGCGCCTGATTGGCGAGGCGGAGGATCTGGCCGGGATGCGCCAGCCCTTCGGCGCGGTAGATCGGATCGGTTTCGCGAATCTCGTCGAGATAGGTCGAGAGCATGGCGCGGTCGATGGTCAGCGGCCTGATGCCGAGCGCCGAGCCCGGCGCGAGCGAGGTTTCGCTCGCCGGCGGCCGCTCGGCGGGGGGCGCACCCGCCGGCAGCGCGTCGACCGCCGGCGCCGGCCGGCGGTCCGATGGCATGAATGCGTGACCGGTGGCGCAGCACTCGCCGGCGCTCTCGACGCCGAGCGCAAGGCCGCCGTCCTCCGCGCTCGCGGTCACGCGAGCCACCGCGCCGTCATAAACCGGCTTCAGGAACCGGCACTCCGCGGCGCCGCCTTCGAGCCAGGCGCGACCCCAGCGCGCGACCGGCACGTGCGCCATGTAGGCGTACACTTCCACGCCCGGCACCAGCGCTCCATGAAATCCGAAGCGGCGCGCAACCGCATCGTCGTGGATCTTGTTTTCCGAAGCCGCCGCGGTGTTGAACGCACGCACCTCGTAGGCGGTTTCGCCGGCGGCAACTGACGCGCTCATTTTTCTTCCTCCCGCCCGAGCATGGCGACCAGCGGCGAGCGATGCAAGGCGCGCGGATGATTTTGAAGCGTCATTGCGAGGAGCCCGAAGGGCGACGAAGCAATCCGGGATTTCGGCAGCGCCTCTGGATTGCTTCGCCTCGCTCGCAATGACGAACTCGCCATTGCGAGAAGCCCGAACTTCACCCGGCGTAGCCCGGCGGCGGCGCGAACCCGCCGAACTCCTGCTCCATCAGCTCGGCAAAGGCGATCGTCGTGCGGTCCTCGAGATAGGGGCCGACGACCTGCACCCCGATGGGCAGGCCGGTGTCGGAGCGGTCGATCGGCGCCGCCGTCGCCGGCAGACCCGGGGCCGTGGCGACTCCGGGCCAGACCAGCTGGTCCTGGTACGGATACTCCTTGCCGTCGATGTCGATCTTGCGCGCGTAGTCGGGCATCGAGTGGTCGTGCGGATAGGGCGGCGTCGGCATCGTCGGGCAGATCACGGCATCCCATTCAACAAACAATCGGCGCCAGCGCTCGCGCAGCCCGGCCCGCGCCGAGTCCGCCGCCATCCAGTCGCGGTGGCTGAGCACCGCGCTGCGCACACGCTCGGCGGTGAGGCTGTTGTCGTCCGGCGGGAGCGCGGCGGCTGCGGCTTTGACCTGGTCGTATTGCTCAGGCGGCCAGGACGCGGAGAAGGCCGGCAGCAGCAGCCGCATGTAGAGCCGCGCCGCCTCGGCGAAGTCGGGAAGGAGCGGGCTTTCGCGCGCGACCGTGACACCGGCCTTGCCGAGCCGGTCCGACAATTTTTCCAGCGCCGCGCGCACCGACGCCCCCGTCGGCAAGAGCGGATGCGTGTCGACGACCAGCACCCGGAAATCCTTGAGCGCCTCATGCCGCGGCGGTGGCAGCGCCAAGCGATAGGCAACGGCGTCGCGCAATTCGTCCGGGCCGGCCAGAATGTCGAGTTCCAGCGCGATATCGGAGGCGCTGCGCGCCATCGGCCCGACGACCGCAAGATCGATGTCGCGCGGCACCGCCCGGGCGCCGGGCGGCGCATGCCCGCGCGTCGGAATGATGCCGTGCGTGGGTTTGTGGCCGTAGACGCCGCAATAGTTCGGCGGCACGCGCAGCGAGCCGCCGATATCGGAGCCGAGCGACAGCGGGCCGAAGCCGGCGGCGAGCGCCGCCGCGGAGCCGCCGGAGGAGCCGCCCGGCGTGCGGGCGAGATCCCACGGATTGTTGGTGGTGCCGTAAATGTCGTTGAAGCTCTGCCAGTCGGCGAGCATCAGCGGCACATTGGTCTTGCCGAGAACGACAGCGCCGGCGCCCTTGAGCCGGGCGACCGTGAGTGCGTCCTCCTGCGGCACAAAGCCCTTGGCCGCCACTATGCCCCAGGTCGTCGGCAGGCCGGCGACGTTGAAGGATTCCTTGATGGTGATCGGTACGCCAAGCAGCGGCCGGCGCTCGCCGCGGCCGAGCGCGGCGTCGGCAGCCTTGGCGGCATCGCGGGCGCGGTCGAAGTCGCGCACCACGACGGCGTTGATTTTCTGATCGAGCGCCTCGATGCGGGCGATGACGTGATCGGTGAGCTCGACCGCGGAAATTCTTCTCGCCTGGAGCGCGCCGGCAATCTCTTTGGCCGTGCGGTAGTCCCACTCGGACGGCGCGATCGAGCCGGCGGTCTGCGCGAAAGCCTGGGTGGGCCACGCGTGCGTTGAGAGCGCGCCGGTCGCTGCCGCCGCGCCGGTTGCCAGCAAAAACTCGCGCCGACTGTGACCTTTCATCACTGCGCCGCCACCAATCCGCCGCTCTCGGCTAGGAGTCCGAGGTGATAGTCAGCGTCGCCGAAGATCGTGTCGATCGTGGTGACGCGCTTGAAGTAGTGGCCGACCTTGGCCTCCATGGTCATGCCGATGCCGCCGTGGATCTGGATCGCGCCGTGGCCGACGATGCGCGCCGAGCGCCCGATCTGCACCTTCGCGGCGGAGATCGCCTGGCGGCGCTCGCGCACGTTCTCCTCCGCGCCCATCATCGTCGCCAGCATCGCCATGCTGCGCGCCTGCTCGAGCGCGACCAGCATCTCGGCGGCGCGGTGCTGCAAGGCCTGGAAGCTGCCGATGGTGACGCCGAACTGCTTGCGCGTCTTCATGTAGTCGACCGTCTGCTCGTGCATCGCCGTCATGGCGCCGACCGCCTCGGCGGCAAGCGCCGCGATCGCCGTGTCGACGACGCGCTCGATCAGCGGGTACGCCTTGCCGGGCTCGCCGATGGCGGCGCCGGCATCGACGCGCACGCCCGCGAGCGTCACCTCGGCGGCGCGCAACCCGTCGACCGTGGCATAGCCGCGCGTTGACACGCCTTTCGCCGCGGCGTCGACCACGAACAGCGCCAATCCGTCCCGGTCGCGCTGGCCGCCGGAAAGCCGCGCCGACACGATGAACTTTCCGGCGCTGTCGCCGTGCAGCACCAAGCTCTTGGCGCCGTCGAGCACGTAGCCGGCGCCTTCACGCCGCGCGCTCGCCGCCACGTCGGCAAGATCGTAGCGCGACTGCCGCTCGGCGTGGGCGAAGGCGAGCATGAGATCGCCGCCGGCGATCTTCGGCACGAGATCGGCGCACAGCGCCTTGCCGCCGCCGAGCCGCAACAGCCCGCCGGCGAGCACGACGGTCGATAGATAGGGCTCGAGTGCGAGCGCGCGGCCGACCTCTTCCATCACGATCATGGTTTCGACCGGCCCGCCGGCCGAGCCGCCATGCTCTTCCGCGAACGGCAGCCCGAGCAGGCCAAGCTCGGCATAGCGGGCCCACAGCGCGCGGCTGTAGCCGCCCGGCTCCTGCGCGTAGCGCTTGCGCGCGTCGAAGGCGTAATGATCGGCGAACAGACGCTGGACGCTGTGGCGCAGCAATTCCTGCTCTTCGGTCAGCGCGAAGTCCATGTCGGGCCTGTCCGGTTGGTGGGCATGAGGTAAGGTCAGGTCGGGCGGATGTCGAAACGCCGGATCAGCCCGTCCTCGATCTGGAAGACATGTCCGACGACCTTGTCGGAAAGGAGACTGCCGTCGCGGTCGCGCACGGTCTGGCGCACCTCGACGGCGAGCCTTCCATCAGGACCGGCCGAGGATGTCAGCGGCTCGACATGCGGATCGATCGTCTGCCATTGGCGCGTCCAATAGCGGCGCACGCCGTCGTGGCCGCGGACATGGCCGCCCTCCAGCCCGTTCGCCCAGATGACGTCGGCGTGCAGAGCGGCGAGAACACCGTCTATGTCGCGGGAATTGAAGCCGGCATAGACGCGCTTGAGCAGGTCTTCCTCCCCCGACATCGACGGCCTCAGAGTCCGAGAATGGCCTTGGCGATGATGTTCTTCTGGATCTCGTTGGAGCCGCCGTAGATCGAGGTCTTGCGGTAGTTGAAATATTGCGGTGCCAGCGGGCCGGCCCAATCGGGGCCGATCGGCGGCTCGTTCCAGCGTTCGCTCTCGTCGTGCGGAACCTGATCGGGCAGCGCGTACGGGCCGACCACTTCGAGCAGCAGCTCGGTGATGGTCTGCTGAATCTCCGAGCCCTTGATCTTGAGCACGGAAGACGCCGGGTTCGGCTTGTTGCCGTGGCGGTTGCGGTCGGCGACCACCCGCAATTCCGTCATTTCCAGCGCTTTGAGCTCGACCTCGACGGCGGCGATCTTGGCGCGGAAGCGTTCGTCGGCGATCAGCGGCTTGCCGCCGGATTGCTCGAGCGCGGCGAGCTCCTTGAGGCGGCGGATGCGCGCCTTGGAAGCGCCGATGCGGGCGATGCCGGTGCGCTCGTTGCCGAGCAGGAACTTGGCGTAGTTCCAGCCCTTGTTCTCCTCGCCGACCAAATTCTCGGCCGGCACCTTCACGTCGTCGAAGAACACCTCGTTGACTTCATGGCCGCCGTCGATGGTCTGGATCGGCCGCACGGTAATGCCGGGCGTCTTCATGTCCATGAGCAAAAAGGAAATGCCTTCCTGCTTCTTCGCGGCCGGATCGGTGCGCACCAGGCAGAAGATCCAGTCGGCGTGCTGCGCGCTCGTCGTCCAGATCTTCTGGCCGTTGACGACGTAATGGCCGTTGGCGCGCTTCGCCGAGGTTTTGAGCGACGCCAGATCGGAGCCGGCGCCAGGCTCGGAGAAGCCTTGGCACCACCAGTCGTCGAGATTGGCGATGCGCGGCAGGAAGTGCTTCTTCTGCTTCTCGCTGCCGAAGGCGATGAGCACCGGCCCGAGCATGTTGACGCCGAACGGCAGTGGCTCGGGCGCCGGCGTCTGCTGGATTTCCTCGCGGAACAGATAGGTCTTAACCGGTCCCCATTCGGTACCGCCCCATTCCTTGGGCCAGTGCGGCACCGCCCAGCCCTTGGCGTTGAGGATGCGCTGCCAGTCGATCATTTCCTGCTTCGACAGGCCGCGCCCTTCGATCATCTTCTCGCGAATCGATGCTGAGAGCGCTCCCTCGATGAAGGCGCGCACCTCGGCGCGAAAGGCGTTCTCTTCCGCCGTGAAGCGAAGGTCCATGACGCGCTCCTCTGCGTGTGTCCTAAGTCTTGTGTGTCAAGTTTAGTGTATCTCGAACAGCCCGGCGGCGCCCATGCCGCCGCCGATGCACATGGTGACGACGGCGTATTTGGCGCCACGGCGGCCGCCTTCGATCAGCACGTGGCCGGTCATGCGGGCGCCGCTCATGCCGTAGGGGTGGCCGATCGAGATGGCACCGCCATCGACGTTGAGCCGCTCCTGCGAAATGCCGAGGCGGTCGCGGCAATAGAGCACCTGGCTCGCGAACGCTTCGTTGAGCTCCCACAGGTCGATGTCGCCGACCTTGAGGCCTTGGCGTCCGAGCAGCTTGGGCACGGCGAACACCGGCCCGATGCCCATCTCGTCGGGCTCGCAGCCGGCGACGGCGAAGCCGCGGAACGTGCCCAGCGGCTTGAGCCCGCGCCGCTCGGCGAGCTTCGCCTCCATGAGCACGCAGGCTGAAGCGCCGTCGGAAAGCTGGCTCGCGTTGCCGGCGGTGATGTAGCGGCCCTCGCGCACCGGCTTGAGCGCGGCGAGCCCTTCGAGCGTAGTGTCGGGGCGGTTGCCCTCGTCGCTCTTGAGCGTCACCGGCTCGAAGCTCTCGGCCTTGGTGTCCTTGTCCACGAGCTTCTTGGTGGTCGGTAGCGGCACGATCTCGCTGTCGAAACGCTTGGCCTGCTGCGCCGTCGCGGTGCGGCGCTGGCTTTCGAGCGCGTAGGCATCCTGCGCTTCGCGGCTCACCTTGTAACGCTCGGCAACGTTGTCGGCGGTATCGATCATCGGCATATAGAGGTCGGGCTTGTGCTCCAGCATCCATTCGCTCGGCGCCGGCGGGGTCTTGCCGTCCTGCACCAGGCTGATGCTCTCGAGCCCGCCGGCGGCGATGACCGAAGCTTCGCCGGCGATGATGCGCTGCGCGGCGAGCGCAATCGTCTGCAGGCCGGAACTGCAGAAGCGGTTCACGGTCATGCCGCCGACCGTGACCGGCAGGCCGGCGCGCAGCGCCGCCTGGCGCGCGATATTGCCTCCGGTCGCGCGCTCGGGAAGCGCGCAGCCGAGAATGACGTCCTCGACCTCGCCCGGGTCGACGCCCGCGCGCTCCACCGCGTGGCGGACGACGTGGCCGCCGAGTTCGGCGCCGTGGGTCATGTTGAAGGCGCCGCGATAGGCCCTGCCGATCGGGGTGCGGGCGGTGGAAACAATAACGGCTTCGGGCATTTAGAACCTCCCTTGCGCGCCGGTTGCAGACCGGCGAGGCCGGCTCGGGCCTTCTTCTTTCTTTCTTGCAGCGTGAGGGATTGCCGGGTCAAGCCCGGCGGGCATCGTTGCGAGCGAGGCACAGCAATCCGGATCGCCGCGCTCGACCGTCTCTGTCGCACCGCTCCCGGGCAGGACGGGCCTGCGCGGCCTTATTTCTTCCCCACCACCGACACGTCCCCCGGATCCCGATACGCCGGATGGCGCCAGCCGTCCTCGTCGTAGTCGGCCATGCACTGCTCGGCGAGCGCTTCCATCTCGCGCAGCACGCCGGAGCCTTGCGCCTGCTGCAGCGGGAAGAGGCGGATCAGCTCGTGGCTGCCGGAATAGTTCATCTCGTAGAGCTCGTGGCGGGCGCCGAACTCGGTGCCGACCGCATCCCAGAGAAGCTTCATGGTCTTGATGCGTTCTTTGTAGTCGATGTTGTTCGAGCCGCGCACGTACTTGGCTAGATATTTGTCGATCTCCGGATTCTTGAAGTCGCGCGCATGCGAAGGAAGATAGATGAGGCCGGAGGCGATCACCTTTTCCACGATCGAGCGCACCGCCGGATAGGCTTCGGTCATGAACAGGCGGTACGCGCTCGAGGCGCGCGGGTTGGGCAATACCGCGCCGTCGACCCAAGGTACCGGGTTGTACGCCATGGCGTCGGTCAGCGACCAGAACAGGTTGCGCCAGCCGATAACCTCGCCGATCTGCGCCTGCACGCCGCGGAACGCCTCGACCCCGGTCGCGCGCGCCGCCTTGTAGAGGAGACCGACGATGAAATCGAGCTTGACCGAAAGCCGCGTGCAGCCCTGCAGGGTAAAGCCGTTGAAGAAGCCGGACTGCGGATAGAAATTCTTCAGCCGCTCGATATCGCGGTGAATGATGACGTTCTCCCACGGGATGAAGGCGTTGTCGAAGACGAAGATCGCGTCGTTCTCGTCGAAGCGCGAGCTCAGCGGATAGTCCCACGGCGAGCCGGTGGCGGCAGCGGCGAACTCGTAGGACGGCCGGCAGATCAGCTTGATGCCGGGCGTGTTCATCGGCGCGATGAACATCACCACCATGCTCGGGTCGGTGATCTCCTGGCCCATGTTCTGCCCGAGGAAATTGTAATGGGTGAGCGCCGAGTTGGTGGCCACGACCTTGGCGCCGGAAACGTAGATGCCGGCGTCGGTCTCCTTCTGGACCGTGATGTAGACGTCCTTGACCTGTTCGACCGCCTTGTTGCGGTCGATCGGCGGATTGACCAGCGCGTGATTGAGAAAGAGCACCGCTTCCTGGCCGCGCTTGTACCAGGCCCGCGCATTGTCGGCGAACTTGCCATAAAACTCGGCGTTGGCGCCGAGCGTGTTGAGGAACGCGGCCTTGTAGTCGGGACTGCGGCCGAGCCAGCCGTAGGTGATGCGCGCCCAGGCGGCGATCGCGTCGCGTTGCGCGATCACCTCCTCGCGCGAACGCGCCGCCCTGAAGAATTTGTGCGTATAGCCGCCGGAGCCGGTGTCGGTCAGTGACGTGAGCACGTCCTTTTGCGCCTTGTCGTGCAGGGCCTCGTAGAGGAGCGCCACCGACGCCGCCGAATTGCGGAACGCCGGGTGCGTGGTCACGTCCTTGACGCGCTCGCCGTAGATGTAGACTTCGCGGCCGTCGCGCAGCGATTCCAGAAATTCGGCGCCGTTGAACGGACGCTTCTTGCCCGCGATGATGTCTTCAGGACGCTCCGGCATGGGGGTCTCCCCTTCTTTCTTGTCGATATTCTTTAGTTCAGCGCTGCTTGCGGCTCACGGGCCGCCCGCGAAGCGGCCCGGCCCGTCGCAGGATATTCACGCCCGCCGTTCCCGAACAAGCACCCAGACCGCAAGGGCGCCGACAATCACCACGGCGAGCGGAAGGCCGGCAAGCCCGGCTTTCGCATAGCCGACGGCGCCAGCGGCGGCGCCGAGCAGGAAGCCGGTGGCGATGGCGAGAACGACCAACAGCCGCGAGCGCACGGCGAGGAATTCTCTCTCGCTGCTCAGGTCGTCGCGGTCGCGCGCGCGGCGGCGCCACGCGAGCAGCAGCTCGGTCGTCGCAATGCCGAGTTGGGTCATGTTCCCGGTCATCACGTTGGTCTGCGGAATGCCGCGCATGAGCAGGCGGACCGTGGCGCTCTGCGCGCCCATCGCCATGGCGCCGAACGCTCCGGCAAGAATGCCGCCCCAGTCATCGGCGTCGGTGGCCGGAGCGGTGGCGAGCATCAAGACCGTGAAGGCGGCAAGAAGCAGCGTCTCGAAAGCGAGCATCCACGGCAGGGCCGCGCGATTCCGCTCGCGCGCCAGCGCGATCAGCCCCGCCGTCAAGGCAGCGGCGAACAGGAAGGCGAGAATCGCGATCGCCTTGCCGGTGATGCCGACGTCGTGGGTTACGAGCTCCGCTCCGGCGGTGACGAAGCTGCCGGTCACCTGGGCGACGAACAGGCCGAACAGGACGAGAAACGTGTAGACGTCGACATAGCCGGCGACGAAGCTCAAGAGCGCCGGCACCCAGTGCGCCAGCGGCACCTCCTCTGCCGTGGCCGCCGCTGGTGCGATCTCGCTCATTGATGCCTCCCTCGCTGCGGCGGTATCCGTTCGCGCCGTGCGACCGGCCCGAGAGCCGACGACCTGAACGATACTACCAGGCGACGAGCGACGACGCCGCGAAAGCACAGGCGCTGCTCGGCGATCTGCTGGTTCGGTAATGACGTTCTTCCGCGAGTGCGAAGCGTTCGAGAAGATCGCCAAGGGCATCACACCGGAATTGTTCAAGGACCAGGACGCGGGCGAAACATCCGGATGTGGATTTCGGGCTGCGCGACCGGCGAAGAGGCGTATCCGTTCGCCATCCTTCTGCTGAAGGCGGCGGCACGTCATCGGCTCCGTCCGGCGATCCAGGTGTTCGGCTCGGATCTCGATTCCATCTTCTACACCGGACAGGTCGAGACCGATCGGCAATTGGCGGAATGGGGGAATACCGCATCCTTGCCAAGCCGGCCCGCGTCAGCGTGATCGTCGCCGCCATCGCGCAGTCTTGCGGGATGTTCCGGCAGAACGGACCTGAGCGAGCGTGGTTCGCCTACGCGGCGTCACTCACGACCCGGATGCGACCCTGCGCACGCGCACGGTTCCGCGGCCCGTCCGTGATCGTAATGTCCACATCTTGGCCGAGCGCGGTGAGAAGGCGCATCAGCCGGGCGCTGGAGAAATTTGCCAACCGGCCGTTCAATAGCGCCGAAACTTTCGGCTGATCGATCTTCATCAGCCGGGCCGCCGCGAGTTGCGTGAGCCGCCGGCGCTTGACCACGTGCGTGATGTGACTGGCCAGTTGTGCCTTGGTCAGCTCTTCCTCCGCTTCCGGCATTCCCATATCCGCGAAGACATTCCCGCTGCTCGGCGTTACCGGGATTTTCGTGACACGCCTTTTTGCCATTGTCCGTAGTCCTCTCTCGTCCGCTTCAAGCGCCGCCCGATCGTGTTTCGCTCGGACCGAGGCGTTGCGATTCCATGCTTGGATTTCTTCTGGAACGCGTGCAGCACCTAAACCACCATTGCGAAGCGCACTGTGTAGACAGCACGAAATGTGTCGCCGTCGAAATCGTCGATGATTTCGAGCACGCCCGCACCACCAAAGCCCTTCAGCGGCCTCGCATACGATGCCTTGCGTCCGATCTGTGCTTCCCAAAGAGCGCCGCCGACACGTTGCCGCACCTCTTTGGGAAAACCGCTCACGTCGTCTTTGCTGGTGCCGACCCATCGCACTGGCTTCGGCAGGGGCAGGCTGAGCGGGTTTGCCATTCCTTGCCCATATGCCCGTTCAGGCATACAAAGGCAAGTGGAGGGAAATGCCCTATGCCCGTGCCTGTCGGCACGCCTCCCACAGCCGCGCCGCGCTCACCGGCATGTCGAGGTGCGCGCCCGCCCCGCCGGGAATGGCGTCCGCGACCGCGTTCATCACCGCGGCGATCGCGGCCGTGGTGCCGGCTTCACCGACGCCCTTGACGCCGAGCGGATTGGTGGTCGCCGGCACGCAGGATAGCTCGTCGCGGATCGGCGGCATGTCGTCGGCGCGCGGCATGGCGTAGTCCATGAACGAGCCGGTAACGAGCTGGCCGCCATCGTCGTAGACCACGTGCTCCATCAGCGCCTGGCCGAGCCCTTGCGCGACCGCGCCGTGTAGCTGGCCCTCGACGATCATGCCGTCGAGCACGTTGCCGCAATCGTCGACCGCAGAATAGGCGACGACCTCCATGCGCCCCGTCTCGGGATCGATCTCGACCTCGGCGATATGCACGCCGTTGGGGAAGGTCAGCGGCGTATCCGTGGTGACGTTGGTATCGAGATCCTCTTCGATCGTGCCGTTTCGCTTCAGCTCGGCCGCGCGCGTGGCAAGCTCGGTGAGCGCGATGCGGCGGTCGGTCCCGACCACGCCGAAGCTGCCGGCGCCGTAGGTGATGTCGACGTCGGAGGCCTCGAGCAGCAGCGCAGCGATGCGTCTGCCTTTCTCGAGCATGACGTCGATGCATTTGACGAGGGAGGCGCCGGCGGTCATCGCCGAGCGCGAGCCGACCGAGGCGTAGCCGGCGATTTCCAGCGCCGAATCGCCGTGCCGGTGGGTCACCATGCTGCGCGGCAGGCCGAGGCGCTCGGCGGCCAGGCGGGGAAAGATCGAGGCGTGGCCCTGGCCGGTCGACTGCACGTTGAGCCCGACCGTCACCGTGCCGTCGCCGGGGAACGCCAGCAGCGCCCCTTCGGTGGGCGTGCCGCCGGCATGCTCCAGCATGCAGGAAATGCCGATGCCGCGGAGCTTTCCGCGCCTTGCCGCTTCGCGCTTGCGCGTCTTGACACTGGCGTAGCCGGCAAGCGCCAGCGCCTTGCCGAGGATCGGTGCGAAATCGCCGCTGTCAAAGGTGGTGCCAACGGCGGTCTTGTACGGCATGGCGGAAGCCGGGATGAGATTGCGCCGCCGCAGCTTTGCCGGATCGATGCCGGTGACGCGTGCGGCTTCCTCGACCACGCGTTCGAGCACGTAGTTCGCCTCCGGCCGCCCGGCGCCGCGATAGGGGGCGGTCGGCACCGTGTTGGTGAAGGCGCAGCGCACGCCGATGTCGATGTGCCGGATGTCGTACATGCCGGGCAGGCAGCGGCTGAAGCTCAAGCTCGGAATCGCCGCGCCGACCGAGCCGAGATAGGCGCCGAGGTTGGCGGTGTTGCGGATGCGCAACGCCAGGAAGCGCCCGCTCTCGTCGAGCGCCAGCTCCGCCTCGGAATAGTTGTCGCGCGCCTGGTTGTCGCTGAGGAACGCCTCGGAGCGGCCGGACATCCAATGAATCGGCCGGCCGAGCTTTTTCGCGCCGAGCAGCAGCGCGACGTATTCCGGATAGGCCCCGGTCTTGAGGCCGAAGGCGCCGCCGACGTCCTCGGTCAGCACCCGCAGCCGCTCCTTCGGTATTTTGAGGATGACGGCGATATCGTCGCGCAGGATGCGCGCGCCCTGCGAGCAGACGCGCAGCGTATATTTGTCGCCCGCCGGATCATAGCTTGCGGTGGCGCCGCGCGGCTCCATCGAGGCGATCGCGATGCGCTGATTGGTCACCGCAATGCGGGCGACGAATTTGGCGGCCTTGAAGATCGCATCGACCTCGCGCGCATTGGCCTCGGGATCGGCGGCAAGCCCGGGCCAGTCGATGGCCAGGTTGCCCGGCGCCTCCGGCCAGACTTGCGGCGCGCCGGGGACGAGCGCGGCGCGGGCGTCGGTTACCCCCGGCAACGGCTCGTAGTCGACGGCGACGAGCTCGGCGGCGTCCTGCGCCGCGGCGGCGCTCTCGCCGACGACCATCACCACCGGCTCACCGACATGCATGACCCGCGTCGCGGCGAGTGCCGGCCGGTGCGGCGTGATCAGCGGCTTGCCGCCGCGGCCGGCGAGCGGTGGGTGCCGCCCGATGCTGCCGAGTTCCGCGGCGTCGCTCCCGGTGAGCACGCTGACGATCCGGGGCGCCTCACGCGCGGCCGCAGCGTTCACGCCCGCGATGCGGGCACAGGCATGCGGCGAGCGCACGAAACAGGCGTAGGCCTGATTCGGCCACCGCGCGTCGGCCATGTAACGGCCTTGGCCGCGCAGGAGAACGTCATCCTCCACCCGGGGCTCAACCGTCGCGCGATCTGGCGATTTTGCTTCCATGCTCTGTTCCGGGGTTTCGGGCGCCGAGCCTGCCTTTATAGCGGATAGCGCAGTCGGCCGAAGGCGTTTGGCCCCGACTTGGCAGCGCGGAACTCCTCGTCGCGCCGAGCGGGAGGAAAGGCAAGTCGCCCGCGGGGGCGGGGGCGTTCTGCGCAACGCGGTCGCCATGCCGGTGGAAATGGTGAAGCAGCGTGAAACTTGGGCGTTGCCTGCGGATTTACGTTTGTTAGGATGGCGCGGGGGCGGAGTTTCGACCAAGCGCCATTCCCCGTTGAACGCCGACCCGGACTTGCCGGGGTTGGATGGAGATGAGGAAAAAGCCGAAGACCTCAGGCGAGGCGCTGAGCCGCCGCCGCTTGCTCGCCGGAATAAGCGCCGTGGGGGGCGGGCTTGCCGTCGGCTTCGCCATCCCGTTCGCGGCCACTTCCGCCACGGCTCCCTCCTCGCCAGCGTCCCGGCAGGAAATCGAGAGCGCGGAGATCACGGCCTGGATCGTGATCCATCCTGACAACACCGTCGTCATCCGTGTCGCCAACTCCGAGATGGGACAAGGGGCGATGACCGGCCTCGCCATGCTGGTCGCCGAGGAGCTCGAATGCGACTGGTCGACGGTGCGCACCGAGCTTGTGGCTCCGGCGGAAAATCTGCGCCGGCGCGAACTCTGGGGCGATTTGTCGACCGGGGCGAGCCGGTCGATCGCGTTTTCCCAGCTTGCGTTGCGGCAAGCGGGCGCCATGGCGCGGGAGATGCTGATCGGCGCCGCGGCCGCGCGCTGGAACGTCCCTGCCGCGGAGTGTGTCGCCCGCTTGAGCGCGGTCACCCACGAGGCGAGCGAGCGCACCGTGACGTTCGGCGCCGTTGCCGCCGACGCGGCCAGGATCGCGCCGCCGGCAGACATCCGGCTGAAGAAACCGGGCGAATGGAAGCTCGCCGGGAAGCCGACCCGCCGTCTCGACGTGCGTGACAAGATCACCGGGCAGCCGATCTACGCGATCGACGTGCGGCTTCCGGGCATGCTCTACGCGGCCATTGTGCAATGCCCGATCTACGGCGGCCGGCTGAAATCGGCCGACGAGAGCGCGATCGCGCGCATGCCCGGTGTGCGCCGGCTGGTGCGTATGCCGGACGCGGTCGCCGTGGTCGCCGATTCCTGGTGGCGCGCCAAGCGCGCGGTGGAGGCGCTGCCGGTCGCCTGGGACGACTGCGGCCATGCCACCGTGTCGAGCGCCAGCATCGCCGCCTTCGTGCGCGAAGGTCTCGCGGCGGAACAAGCCCGGGTCGGACGCGCCGACGGTGATGCGGTCGCGGCGCTCGCGCGCGCCGCACGCCGCGTGGAAGCCGAATACACGGTCCCGTTCCTCGCCCACGCGACGATGGAGCCGCAGAACTGCACCGCGCATGTGCGGCCGGACGCCGTCGAGATCTGGGCGCCGACCCAGGACTCCGCAACCGCGCTTGCGACCGCGGCCTTCGCCGCCGGTGTGCCGAACGAGAAGGTCGTCGTGCACCGGACGATGCTGGGCGGCGGCTTCGGCCGTCGCGGTGCGACGCAGGACTACGTCCGCCACGCCGTGCTCATCGCCAAGGAGGTCGACGCGCCGGTCAAGCTCGTGTGGACGCGCGAAGAGGACTTGCGGCACGATTTCTACCGGCCGTTCGGCATGGCGCGCCTCGTCGGCGGCCTCGATGCCGACGGCATGCCGGTCGCCCTGACCATACGCCTCGCCGGGCCGTCATTCGTGGCGACCGTGGTGCCGGAGTTCGGCGCGAGCTTCGTCGACCGCAGCTATCTCAGCGGCCTGCTGGAGGAAATAGCATACGACGTGCCAAACTATCTGCTCGACTACGTGGTGCGGCCGACACCGGTGCCGGTCGGGGTCTGGCGCGCGATCAACTACACGCAGAACTTCTTCTACCTGGAATCATTCGTCGACGAGATGGCGCACGCCGCCGGCGCCGATCCTTACCTCTACCGGCGGCGGCTGCTGCGCAACAGCCCGAAGAAACTCGCCGTGCTCGACGCCGCCGCCGCCAAGGCCGATTGGGCAACACCGCCGCCGGCCGGAATTTCCCGCGGCATCGCGGTCAGCGAAGCCTGCGGCAGCTATTGCGCGCAGGTGATCGAGGTCTCGGTCAGGCACGGCATCGTGCGCGTGCACCGCGTGGTCGCGGCGCTCGACTGCGGCCATGTGGTCAATCCGCTGTCGATCGAGATGCAGGTGCAGGGCGCCGTCATCTACGCGCTCACCGCCGCGCTCAACGGCGAGATCACGGTCAAGGACGGCGCTGCCGAGCAGGAAAACTTCGACACCTACGAGATGCTGCGCATCGCCGATGCGCCGCCGGTCGAAACCGTGATCGTGCCGAGCGGTGGTTTCTGGGGCGGCGTCGGCGAGCCGCCGGTGCCGCCGGTCGCGCCGGCGCTGTGCAACGCGATCTTTGCCGCGACCGGCAAGCGCATTCGCGTGCTGCCGGTGAAGAACAACGATCTGGGTTGAGCGCGCGCGAAGCCCATGATCGGCGGCGTGGCGCGAGCTGCCGAGCGGCGATCCATCGTCGTTCGCCGACGGTTAAAATCCGAAGCTTTTGACTGCCCGCCGCACGACCGCCGCTTCCGGTTGCATGGCAACTCATGTAGTTTGAGGCGAGCTGCCGACGCGGATGTGCCGAGAACCGCGCGTGGGCGAATGGCGGCGGGCTGGCCATCGGCGGGCGTCCCCACCTCACCTGCTGACTGCGAAAGGTTTGTGCCGCGCGCGTGCAGTGCCGCGGCGATTTCTTTGTCTGCGAGTTGCGTAGCGATCTCGCAGCGGCGTCCCGCGTGCAGCGCGCCGCGGATAGAGTGAAGGTCAGTAGAGGCGACGGCATGGGCACTTTCACCTGGCTCGGCGGCGATATCGGTAATGGCAACAACTGGTCGTCGGGTGGTTCAACGGGCACCGAGCCTGGCCCGAACGACGACGCCGTGTTGGCGAACGGCGGGCACGTCTTGGGCTTGGCGAATGTCGGCCAGGCCGAATTCACGGGCGCCTTCGTCCTTTCCGGCGCCAATCTGCAGGCTGGCGGCGAAGCGCTGTCTTCAGGGGGCAGCATCACTCAGAAAGACGGCATCAATGCCATCGTCAGCGCCGCGCGCTCATTGGATTTGCTTGGCGCAACTTACACCCTTTCAGGTGGCACGCTGAGCGGGCCGCAGGCCACCGAGTTCGTGTCGGGCACGTTCAAGCAATTCAGCGGCACCAACACGATCGGCGAGATCGAGATCAAGGGAGGCCACTACACATTGACCAATGGCGCGCTCGCCGTCGTCAGCGGCGGGGTGCAAAGCGGCCTCGAATTCGTCGGCCTCGGCAACAGCGGCGGCTTCATCCAGAGCGGCGGCACGCACACGGTCGCGCAAGCGCTGGAAATCGGCTTTGGCGGCAGCGGTAGCTACACGCTCAAAGGCGGCCTGTTGACGATGCCTGTCAGCGGCCCCTCGCCGACCAGCGGATTCGGCGAATTCATCGGCGAGAACGACGGCGGGGTGGGGACCTTTATTCAGACGGGCGGCACTAACAAAGTTGCCGACCGCGTCGTTGTCGGCACGACCAAACTCGGCCTCGGCGCCAATGCGAGCGGCACCTATACGCTCGGCGGCACGGGCGTGCTCGACGTCAACACGCTGTTCGTCGGCTCCGAGGACGGCTGTTCCGGCACGTTCAATTTCAATACCTCGAAGGGTGACAGCGCCAAGTTGACGATTTCCGGCTCGGATACCGCCTTCCCCGGCCTCATCGTCGGCGGCGACGGCACAGGGCGGCGTGTTCGGCACATCCCTGCAGGGCGGCGGCACGGTGAGCGCGGCGTCGCTGCAGGTCGGCCGCCACTTCGACGGCGGCGGCACCTACGTCCTCAGCACCGGAATCCTGCAGACCAGTTCCGGCGGGTACGAGACCATCGGCGGCGCCGGCATGGGCACGTTCGAGCAGACATTCGGCTCGAACAGCGTGGGCGGCAATCTCTTCATCGGCAGCGGGGCTGAAGTCCAAGGCATCAACAAGTTCTACGGCGATGGCCGCTACAATCTGGACGGGCTGGGCTCGCTCACGGTCGCCCAGCATGTAGTGCTCGGCGTCGTCAGCGGCACGTTCGGCGAGCTCAACATCGATTCCGCCGGCAAACCGGGCGCGGTGTTCATTGTCAGCGCTGCTGACAGCGCCACCGCGCTGACCGTCGGCAGCGCCGGCTCCGGCGCTTTCAATCAATTCGCCGGCTCGGCGACCTTGAAAAGCTTCAATGGCGCGACGCCGGCGCTGGTCGTCGGAGCGACCTCGAACGGCAGCGGCTTCGTCGGCATCAGCGGCGGCACGCTCGCTGTCGTCGCCGGCAGCCCCGGCGGCACCGCCGGACCGGTTATCATCGGCGACTCCGGATCGGGCAGCTATGAGCAAGTCGGCGGCAAGGTGACGTTCGGCGGCCGCCTGATCGTTGGCAACGGCTCGAGCGGCAGCGGGTCTTTCTCGCTCGCCGGCAACGGCAGCACCACTTTGACAGTCAGCGGCAGCGTTACGGTCGGTGCCCTGAAGGGTGCGGTCGGCAGCGTCAGCTACGACGAACAGAATGCTTCCGCCAAATTCATTCTCGGTTCGGACAGCATCTTGACCGTCGGCGACGCCGGCTCCGGCACGTTCGTCCAGGGCGGCGGCAGCGTCACCGCGCTCGGACTCGACATCGGCCATCAGAGCTCAGGCACGGGGGCGGTCAATCTCAGCGGCGGCACGTTCAGCGTGAGCCGCGGAGACGCCGTCATCGGTGATGCCGGTTCGGGCACGTTCCTGCACAACGGCGGCAAAGCGACCGCCAACTTTGCCGGCGGGCTCGAGGTCGGCGGCGAAAGCGGCGGGACCGGAATCTATCTTCTTTCCGCGGGCAAGCTGATCGTCGGATCGGGCAGCGGCGGCGGCACCATCATCGGCAATGGCGCGGGCTCGGGCGCGTTCATACAAACAGGCGGCACCGGCGTCTTCAGCGGCGGCCTGACCGTCGCCTCGCTGTTCGCGGGTGCCGGAAGTTTCACGCTTTCCGGCGGCACCGACACGATCAGCGGCGATACGGTGATCGCCGACGCCGGCGTCGGCGCCTACAGGCAAAGCGGCGGCACGGCGACGTTTGCCGGCACGCTCACCATTGCCAACAACTTCACTGCCAGCGGCACATTTGCGCTCAACGGCGGCAGCGCCGTCGTCAGGGGCGAGATCGACGTCGGGGTTGGCGCGACGACGAGCGGCGAATTCGATTTCAACGTCGGCGGCGGCAGCGCCACGCTTGCGGGCGCGAACGCGAACGGTCCGAATTTCAAGATCGGCCTGGGCGGCACGGGCGTATTGAACGACGGCGCCGGCACGCTCAAAGGCGCCAGCGTCGCCGTCGGCACGGAGAACGGCGGCTCCGGTCTCGTCAATGTCTTCGGGGCCGGCGCGGCCTTCTCGATGACCACGCTGTCCGTCGGCAGCTTCGAGTCCGGCAACAGCCCGGCTGGCGGCGTCGGCACGTTGGTCGTCTCCGACGGCGGCTACGTGTCGGTCGCCAAGACGTTGGCGCTGAACGACTTCGCTTCGGCGGACCCGAATCTGCAGGAGACTTTCTCCGGCGGAATTTACCTGAGCGGCGGCGCGCTCGAGATCGGCGGCAGCAAGGGCGGCCTCGCCGCCAACACGCTGCAGATCGACGCCGGCGGCGTGCTCAGCGGCCACGGCGTCATCCAGGGCGGCAACGACTTCAATGTGACGATCTCCAAGGGCGGAAGGCTTGAGGCGAAGGACGGCCTCCTTGTCATCTCGGGCGCCGTCAACGGCAGCGGCACCATTCAGATCGACAACGGCGCAACCGTTGAGATCGCCGGCCTCGAACTCGACAGAAACCTCACTGTCACCTTCCAGTCGGGCGGCACCGGCACGCTGATCCTCGACAGCCCCGGCTTCTTCAGCGGCACGATCGCCGGGCTCACCGATGGCGATCGGATCATTCTCGCCCGGACGGGCTCCGCGACTGCACCTTCGCCGAACGAAGTCGTCGCCGCGACGATCGGGAGCAGCAGCGATATCGGTCAGTCGCTCTACATCCAGGAAGGCTCGGATATTTTGAATCCGACGCGGCTGCCGGTCAGCATTGCGGTCAGCGGACCCGCCAACGATCCCATACTGACCGGCCAGGCAACCGAAAAGCCGCACTACTTTGCGGTCAGCAGCGGCGGCAGCGGAACGAGCAACTACCCACACTGACGCTGTCCTCGGGCAGCCCGATCGCGCAGGCACTCGGCTTGAATCAGTCCGCCAGCGCCCTGGGCGGCAGCGGCAGCTTCACCGGCGCCGGCATCAAGATCGGAATCATCTCCGACAGCTTCAACTTTAATCCCGCGACGGGGAAGGAAAACCCCATCAACGCGGGTCCTTCACAAGCCGACATCAAAAACGGGCTCCTGCCGAGCGCGAGCAACATCAACGACCTGTCCGCCGGCAAAACAGTTTCCAACGGCGGGCATGATGAAGGCCGCGCTATGGCCGAGATCATTCATGCCATCGCGCCCGGCGCCACGATCGTCTTCCAGACGCCTCGCGTGGAACCGCAATATGGAACTGACCTCCTGAGCGCGAATGCGCAGGCCGTCAAAGACCTGCAAGCCCAGCATGTTCAGATCATTGTCGACGACATCGGCGTGTTCGGCGTCGATCAAAATGGCCAGTTGGTGACCGAGCCCGGCGACCCCAAGGGTGCCTTCAATGGCGCCATCGACGATGCGGTCAAGGCCGGGATTTCCTACTTCTCGGCGGCCGGCAATCTCCGCGTTGCCGCCAACGGTCTCCCGGCGCTGAATATCTTCGGGCACAATGGAAATCCGCACGCGGTGACGGTTGCGGCCGCCAACTGGCTGGCGGTTTCAGATCCGCCGTCGCTGCTGGACCCGTATCTGCAGCAGATAACGGAGCCATTTTCATCGATCGGCGCGAACTCGTCCAAGCCTGACGTGACCGCCCCTGACGGTGGCCCGACCAGCTTGTTGCTGCCGCCCGGCAGCACGCTCGATCCGTTCTTCGGCACGTCGGCCGCTGCCCCGGCAGCCGCGGCAATCGCCGCGCTGATGATGCAGGCCAACCCGCAGCTCAAAAACAATCCACGGCGACTTGCCAATTTCATGGAATTCACCGCCATCAGCGATGGTGAGTCGGCGTCCAAGCAGGGATTTGGATTCCTCAACGGACCCGGTGCGGTTTCCGACGCGGCCTCATCACGTGTCAACTTCTTCGATCCGGCGACCAGCGCCGGACCGACGCTGCTGGCGGCGGGATCTCGCAACCCTTCGGCAGCGTCTCGACCGGAGCGCTGATCCAGTTCCAGCTCACCTTCAACGAGGCCCTCAAGGTCACCAGCGCGCCGACGTTCACGCTCAATGACGGCGGCAAAGCGACCTACGATGCCGCGGCGTCGCAGCCCGCCAACGCCACGCTGGTCTTCGACTACACGGTCACCAGCGCGCAGCACACGTCCGATCTGGAAGTCACCGGCTTTGTCGCCGCGAGCGGCAAGATCGCCGATTCCGCCGGCCACGTTCCCGTTCTTTCCGCCATGTTCAATCTGCCGACCGGGCTCTCGGTCAACTCGCCGGTGACGGTCACGTCGGTGACAAGCGACAAGGCGGGACAGGAAATTTCTGCGGGCAGCACCGCCCACATCTCGATGACGCTGAACGACCCGGTCAGCGTCACCAACGGCGCGAGCGGCGGGCTGACGCTCGCGCTCGATAACGGCGGCACGGCGTTCTATGATTTCGCCTCCTCCACGGCCACGCGTCTCGTCTTCGACTACGTCGTCTCCGGCGGCCAGCAGACGCCCGATCTCACGGTGTTCGCGGTCGACCTCGGAAGCGCCACCACCATCGCGTCGGGCGGCTTCAACGCCAACCTCTCTGCCGCGATCGGCGCTGCCACCGGCGTACAGGTTGGGGCGGCTTTCGTGACCAACGTGGTGCCGTCGCGGTTTGGCGACGCGCAGCCGGGCGCGACCGTCAAGCTCGAGATCGACTTCAGCCAGCCGATCTCCGTCAATACGTCGGGCGGTTCGCCCACGCTGACCTTGAACAACGGCGCAACGGCGTTCTACGACGCTGGCGCCACCGCGTCCGCCGGCAGTGCGGCGCTGGTCTTCGACTACACCGTCTCCTCCGGCCAGCACACCCCGAATCTGGAAATCAGCGTCGTCAGCTCCGGCGGCGCTGTGATCACCGACCACCTCAACGTCGCGGTGGATTTCGCCAATGCGCTGAGCGCGCCGTTCGGGATCGGGATCGATTCGCCGCTGAACGTCGCCTCGATCACCACCTCGCAGGCGGTGTTCGCGGATACCGGCCAGACCGTGCAGCTTGTCGTAAGCATGAGCGAGGCGGTTTCGCTCAACGCCATCGATGCGCCCGGCGGGCCGCCGACGCTGTCGCTCAACGACAGCGCGACCGCCACCTATGACGCCAATGCCTCCCATCTGTCGGCGGGCCTGCTGGTGTTCCACTACACGGTGAGCGCCCACGACTACACCACCGACCTCGCCGTGACCGCCTTCCATCAAAACGGCACGACGATCGCCGATGCCGGCGGCAACGTGGCCGACTTCGCCACCGGTTTTCCGTTCGCCGCCGGGATCGGCATCAACTCGTTCAACAGCTGGAAAGCCGGCAAGGCCGGCGATTGGTCGACGACCAGCGACTGGACCAGCGGCAATCCCGGTCCGACGACGCAGGCGACCATCCTGAGCGGCGGGGTGGTAAGCAGCACAGTCTCGGACAACCCGACGGTGGGAAGCATCGCCACATCAAAAGGCGCGACGCTCGACGTCACCGGCGGCACCTTCACCGCGACGCTCGGCACCGGCATCGGCGTCAATGCCGGCACCATCGTCGTCGGCAACGGCGCGACCCTCACGCTCGGCGGCAGGTTCGTCAACAGCGGCTCGGTCGCGATCAGCGGCGCAAGCAGTCCGACGCGGCTCGAGCTCGATGGCGTGGGCATCTCCGGCGGCAAGCTGCAGACCTCGGGCGCCAGTGCGCGCATCGAGACGGTCAGCGGCACGAAGAATGCGGTCAACGGCGCCACGATCGTTTCCGGCTCGGTCGTCGCCGTCGTCAGCGCCAGCACCTTGACGCTGAGCGGCGGCACGATCGGCGCGGGCGCGACCGTCTCGGCGACGAGCGGCAGCACCGCGATCATAAGCGGTCTCGTCACCGACGCCGGGACGCTCGCCTGGAACGGTGCGACCTCGGTCGGCGTGTCGGCGACGCTGGAGACGCTCACCGGCGGCACGGCGCTGCTCGGCGGCGCGGTGACCAATTCCGGCACGCTGTTCGCCAGCGGCGCCCACAGCCTCGTTGACATCCTCAGCGGCACCGTCGTCACCGGCGGCGGCATCGCCAAGGTCGGCAACGGCGTCGTCAATGTCTCGGCCGCCGCCGACGCCGAGGATGTCGTGTTCCTTGCCGGCGGCACCGGCGGGCTGGAACTCGCCGATGCGCCCGGCCATACCTCAGCCTTTGCCGGCCACGTTTCCGGCTTCGGCCAGAACGTCCACCAGTTCATCGACCTTACCGCGGTCGCTTTCACCAGCGGCGCGGTGAGCGCGAGCTACAGCTCGAGCACCGCGAGCAGCGGCGTGCTCACCGTCACCAGCGGCGGCTCGGCGAACGTGGTCGCGGTGATCGATTTCATCGGCCACTACGTGACCTCGAATTTCCACGTCACCTCCGGCGCCGGCGGCACGGTCGAGATCTTCGACCCGCCGCTCGCCGGAGAACCACCGGCGGCGACCGGGCACAGCGCCAACCTCGCGCTGTTCGCCAACTACCTGGCGGCGAGCTTTCCTGCCGCCGTCGGCTACGGCGGCGTGCTGATCACTGAGACGTTGGCGCAAGCGGGGCTGCAGCCGCTGCTCGCCCACCCACACACCGGATGATCGGCGCACCGCCGTGCCGCTAAATTCAGAGCGGGAAGCTCAAGCCTCCCGGCGAAGGCTCACCGCGGACATCGGCGGGGAAGAAGCCGGCGTCAGAGCTTCTTTCGCGGCGTCGGGTCGAGATGGAAAATTCTCGCCGCGTTGAGGCCGAGGATGTTGCGCTTGGCCTGCTCTGACAAGAACGGCAGATCGTAGATCGTCGCCGGCAGATCGAAATCGTAGTGCGGCCAGTCGGACGAGAACAGAAGCTGGGTTTCGGCGTTGATCATCTCCAGCGTGACTTCGAGCGCGCGCGGATGCGTGGTCTCCATCGGCTGCGACGTGTACCAGCAGTTCCGCCGCATGTATTCGCTTGGCAGCTGCTTGAGCAGCGGCGCCTCCGATTGCCGCATCAGAAACTGGTCGTCGAGCCGCTGCATCAGGAACGGCACCCAGGCGAGGCCGCTCTCGATCCAGATCGATTTGAGGTTCGGGAAGCGCTCCGGGATGCCGTTGAGCACCCAGTTGGTCATGTGCACCATGTTGCACCAGACGAAGCCGAGCGCGTGCATGCCGAGGAAGCGGTTGACGGTGCCGAGCGACTGGTCCTGCCAATAATAGCCGGAGTGGAACGCGACGGGCTTGTCGAGGTCCTGCAGCGCCGCGTAGAGCCGCATGTAGTCGTTGTGATGGACCGGCTTGTAGCGGGTGCTGGTCACGCAGAAACCGATCACGCTCTTCTCGTTTCCGAGCTCCTTGACGGTGCGCTCCGCTTCTTCCGGAGTGTTGAACGGCAGATAGGCGAGCGTCCTGATGCGGTCGTCGGCGGCCAGCACCCGCTCGATCAGCCACTTGTTGTAGGCGCGGCCGAGATAGACCTCCATCTCCGGCTGCGGATGCATGCCGAGAAACAGCATCGGCGTCGGGAACACCACCATGTAATCGATGCCGAGCGAGTCCATCGCGCGCCGGGTCAGCACCACGTCGCGATGCACGTCCGTCGTCTCGATCTTTTCGCGCTGGCCGTCCTGGTGCGGGATGCGGCCGCCGACCGACTGATAGCGCAGACCAAGATCGCCGTTGAGGCCGTAGGGAATGCCGATCCGGTCCTTCTGGAAGCGCACCGCATTGTCGCGGACGACCGGATCCTCGATGTACTCGACGATCTCGCTCCACGACACCGTCTCGAAGTGATGGGCGTCGATGTCGCAGATCAGCCAGTCGGCGAAGCCGCGCTGGTGCGCGTCCTTGCGGGCGTGCGCGAGGATGTCGCGCGTGTCCGTGAAGACGTCGATGGTCTGCACCGGCAGCGGCTCGCTGGCGCGTACGGGCGGAACGGAGATGTTCATGGCTTCCTCGCCTGTTCTCGGTCGGCTGGGCTCTCGCTGTAGACTTCCTCATCGGGACGGCGGCGATACCACAGCGCGAGCTCCATGGGTCCGAGACGCAACGCGCGCAGCAGCTCCGAGGTGGCCGACAGCACTTCGCTCGCGGTCAATTCCTCGTCTTTGCGGCCGGCGACCGGCCGGAACGTGCGTTCCTCGCCGTCGGACTTGGCGACATAGAGGCGGATGGCCGCGGTCATGATCTGCGCCACCGCCGCGTCCGAAACCCGTGCCGCTTCGCCGCGGCCGACGAGATCGCGGCTCGCGGCGAGAAGCGCCGCCGCCGCCTCCTCGATCCAGCCGTACTCGTCGTTGCGCCGCCGTTCATCCGGGAACGACATAGATCTCCCCGTTGCGTACGCTCACACCCGCTTTGCGCAGCTTGAACGCCGCGTGGCCCGGGTGTTCACCAGTCCTGATGTTGTATTCGTATCCGTGCCAGGGGCAGACGATGTGCGTATCCTCGGCGTGGTACTGCAGGGTCCGCACCGTGCCGTCGCTCGCCACCGGCTCGACGACACGCTTGAGAACACGGCCCTGGCATACCGGGCCGCCGCGATGGGCGCATTCGTTGTGCCAGGCATGAAGCTCGCCGTCGACCAGGAAAATTCCGATCTCGGCCTCGCCGCATCTGACCAGAAGGCGGCCGCGCTCTCTCAGTTCGTCGAGCCTGCCGGCATGATACTCCGTCATGAGGCGCGTCGGCTCCCGAGCTGCCGCAGATCATCAAGCTTTGCCGAGTAACGTGCGCTTTTTGCGCTACCGCAGCAAGGGCGGCAGGATCAACCGGAAGCGCACTGGAGCAGTAGCGAGGTCCAATCCCTGTGGCGTGCGTCGGCGGGAGATGCGGGAAGTGCCAGGGTCAACGGCGCACGAGGAGATATGGCGCAGCGTCTTGTCTTTTTCGCGAGCAGGAACTTGCCGTAGCCCGGTGCTAGCCCACGCTCTGGCGTTTGCTGAGAGTATCCGCTTTTGCCCCGCGGCGCGCCGCGCCGGTATTCCTCTCGTTCATCTGCATCAGCAGCACGAACAGCTCATGCGACATTTTCTGGGGCACTTCGTAGTGCTCTCTCAGCCCCTCGCCGATCATGGCCTGCATGACCCGATAGAGGCTGGCGGGCTCGCCGGATCGATCTAACACGGTACGGCGATTCGACATGTCCGCTACCTTAGCCCACGTAAGGCAAATCGGAGAACCGCAACTGGTTCCTGACAGCCGGCGGGAACTCCAAAATATCGCGAGCGCTCGGCAGGACGAATCCGTCTCCTTTCCATAGTTCCTCGATCGCCCTGTGCTAGGGCTCGACGAAACATTGGGAGAATATTCTTCTGTTTGAAAGAGTAATTGCGTTCCTATATGGAATGCCATTCTTCAGCATTCGGAATTTGGCGCGATGCGTTTTTTGCCGGTGTTCCTCGATCTCGCCCAGGGGGCGGTCGGCCTGGCCGGCAGCGGCCCCGCCGCGCAAAGCAAGTTGCGGCTGTTGCGGTCGGCGGGCGCCCGCGTGCGCTGGTTCGCCGAAGGCGCGGGCGCCATCGACGGCGATTTAGCGGCTGACCTGCATTCCGGGGGCGTTGAGATGTCGCGTGCCGACCCGCGGCAAGCGGATTTCTCTGGCCTCATCGCCGTCGTGTCGGCCATCGGCGATGCGCGCGACGATGACCTCGCCGCGCAGGCGCGCCGGCAACGAATTCCGGTCAACGTCGTCGACCGGCCCGATTTATCGACTTTCATCTTTCCGGCCATTGTCGATCGCGGCGAGGTCGTGGTGGCGATCGGCACCGGCGGCGCTGCGCCGGTGCTGGCGCGGCGGCTGCGGGAGCGCATCGAAGCGCTGCTGCCGGCGCGCATCGGCGACCTCGCGGCCTTGATGGGTCGTTTTCGAGCCGCCGCCGCGCGGAAGCGGCGCGGCGCGGACTCGCTGCGGCAATTCTGGGAGCGCGTCGTCGACGGACCGATCGGCGCGGCGGCGCTCGCCGGACGCTGGCACGAAGCCGAGACCGCGCTCGCGCGCGCCAGCGAGCGGCCCGGCGATTGGCACGGCCATTCCGGGGCGGTCTTTCTGGTCGGCGCCGGCCCGGGCGACCCCGATTTGCTGACCTTGCGGGCGTTGCAGGCACTGCAGGGCGCCGATGTCGTCCTCTACGATGAGACGGTCAGCGAGGGAATCCTCGATCGCGCCCGCCGCGACGCCGAGCGCATCTTCGCCGGCCGGCGCGCCGGTGGCCCCGGGATCGGTCAGGACGCGATCAACCGGCGTCTGGCCGATGCGGCGCGGCAGGGACGCAACGCCGTCCACCTCAAAGGCGGCGATCCTTTCAGCTTCGCCCGCGGCGGCGAGGAGATCGACTATCTCCGCCACGCCGGCGTCGCCATCGTCGTCGTGCCTGGGGTGACCGCGACCCTCGCGCGCGCTGCAGTCGCGGCACTGCCGCCGGCATCGGAGATCGCGGCATGACCTCGCCACTGCAGCAGAAGCTCAAGATCACCGGACCGGTGGTGGTGACCGCCAACCGTCTAAGTGACGGCGCCGTGGTCTACCGTCGCGTCGACGGCGACTGGGCGACCGCACTCGCCGACGCGACTGTCACGACTTCGGCGGCGGTCGCGCAAGAACTGCTGGCTGCCGCCAAGAGTGATCGGCTGCGCGCCGTCGACCCCTACGTCGCCCCGGTCAAGGTCGCGGCGGACGGTCGCGTGCACCCCGGCAACCTGCGCGAGTTCGATCCGCTCCGCCGGCCCGACCATCGAACTGCCCGCCACCGGCTGAGGACAAGGGCGCCCATGTACCTCTACGACGAGCTGGACCGGACGCTGGTCGCCGAACGCGTCGGGGAATTCCGCGATCAGGTCGCGCGTCGGCTTTCCGGCGAGTTGACCGAAGATGAATTCAAGCCGCTGCGGCTGATGAACGGCGTCTATCTCCAGCTCCACGCCTACATGCTGCGCATCTCCATTCCCTACGGCACGTTGTCGTCGGAACAGCTGCGCATGCTGGCCCACGTCGCGCGGCGCTACGACCGCGGTTACGGCCATTTCACCACGCGGCAGAACATCCAGTTCCACTGGATCAAGCTTGAGGAGCTGCCCGAGGCCATGGCCGATCTCGCCAGCGTCGGCATGCACGGCATGCAGACCAGCGGCAACAATGTTCGCAACATCACGACCGATCAGTGGGCCGGCGTGGCGACGGACGAGATCGAGGATCCGCGCGTCTGGGCCGAGGTGATCCGCCAGCACGTGACGCTGCATCCCGAATTCTCGTTCATGCCGCGCAAGTTCAAGATCGCGGTAGGGGCGTCGGCGCACGACCGCGCCGCGCTGCGCATTCACGACATGGCGCTGCGGCTGCATCGCAACGGCGCCGGCGAGGCCGGTTTCGAGGTCATGGTCGGCGGCGGCCTCGGCCGTACGCCGTTTCTCGCCAAGACGATCAAGCCGTTCCTGCCGCAGCGCGACGTGCTGAGCTATGTCGAGGCGGTGCTGCGCACCTACAACCAGTTCGGACGGCGCGACAACGCCTGGAAGGCGCGCATCAAGATCCTGGTGCACGACCTCGGCGTCGAAGCGTTCGCCAAGGAAGTCGAGGCGGAATGGCAGAGCATGAAGGACGGCGCGCTGGCGCTCGATCCCGCGGTGTTCGCCGAGATCGCCGCCCGCTTCCGCTACCCGGCCTACGAGCGGCTCGAGGACGGCCCGCCCGCGCTGGCGCAGGCGCGCCGCGCCGATCGCCGGTTCGATTCCTGGATGGGCAACGCGGTCGCCAATCACAAGGTGCCGGGCTACGCCATCGTCACGCTGTCGCTCAAGCCGCAAGGCGGCACGCCTGGCGACGCCACCGCCGAGCAGATGCACGCGATCGCCGATCTCGCCGAGCGCTACTCCCATGGCGAGATTCGCGTCGGCCACGAACAGAATCTCGTCCTGCCCCATGTCGCGCAGCGCGACCTTGCGGCGCTGTGGCGCGCGCTCGATGGGCTCGGCCTCGCCACGCCCAATGTCGGGCTCGTCTCCGACATCATCGCCTGCCCCGGCCTCGACTACTGCAGCCTCGCCAATACGCGCTCGATCCCGGTCGCGCAGGAGATCGCCAGCCGCTTCCGCAACCTCGACGTGGCGCGCGATCTCGGCCGGCTGCACATCAACATCTCCGGCTGCATCAACGCCTGCGGCCATCATCATGTCGGCCACATCGGCATTCTCGGCGTCGAGAAGAACGACGAGGAGTTCTATCAGATCACGATCGGCGGGCGCGCCGACGAGGACGCCCGGCTCGGCGCCCTGATCGGTCCCGCGGTGCGCTACGCCGAGGTCGCCGATGTGGTCGAGGACATCGTCGCCGCCTACCTCGAGCTGCGCGAGCGGCCGCAAGAGACTTTCCCGCAGGTGGTGCAACGCACCGGCATCGAGCCGTTCAAGGAGCGCGTCTATGCCGCTCGTTAAGCGCGGCCGCATCGTCGCCGATCCCTATGTGCGTGTCGTCGATGACGCGCCGGTTGCCGATGACGTTGCCGTCATCCTGCCGGCGGCACGGTTCCTCGCCGATGCGGCGGAGCTCGCTCAGCGTGCGACGCCGACCGGCGTGCTGTGGCCGAACGACCGCAGGGTTGCCGACCTCGCGCCGTGGCTCGACCGGCTGGCGCTGGTGGCGCTGGCGTTTCCGAGCTTCCGCGACGGCCGCGCTTACAGCCAGGCCCGGCAATTGCGCGAGCGCTACGGCTTTGGCGGCGAGCTGCGCGCCACCGGCGACGTGCTGCGCGATCAGTTCTTGTTCTTCATCCGCGCCGGCTTCGATTCACTCGAGGTCAGGAAGGACGCCGACGCCGCGGCCTTCGCCGAGGCCGTCGGGCGCTACAGCGTGTTCTATCAGCCGAGCGCGGACGGACGCGCCTCGACGGCGCGGCAGCGCCTGCTGTCGCGGCCGGAGCGGAACACGGCGGAGACGGCGCAGGCAGCGCGTTCCGCCGCGGCGTTCGCAGACAGCAACTGACGCTATAGCGCTAAACTGACCACCATCGACACGACACTATTTCTTGCGCACCCGTCGCGAGCTCATTCCGGCGCCGGCGAGGCGAGCGGCTTGTCCTTGTCGACCACGTAGGTGACAACCAATCGGGTCAGCTTGTCGCCGTTGCGCGCGCTGTGCGGGGTCTCGGGCGGGACCTGAAAGCCGTCGCCGACCTTGATCGTCTTCGCCGGCTGACCTTTGACCGTGAGTTCGAACTCGCCTTCCGCGACGTACGTGGACTCGACGCCCGGATGGGTGTGCCGGGCGACGACAGTGCCGGGGTCGATATCAACAGCGACGAGGAGTGTGACGTACTTGCTATCGGGCAGTTCCGTCTTCTGCAGGATCGTGCGCTTGAACCCGGGCCCTGCCTGCGTGCTTTGCGCTTGGGCCTCGGTCGCCGCAAAACCGACCGCGGCGCAGAGTGCGCATGCGCTGAATTTCCTTCGCGACAGCATGGCGCTTTCCTCCCTTTCTTCGTTGACGGATAAGCAAGACTAGCAACCGCGAACGCACGCGCCTAGGGTCTTGGTCCGGCGCTCGCACGGCGCTAGGCTCGCCGCCCGCAACGCAGGTTCCGCGATGTCCGAGCATTCACGGCTCTACGCCATCCACAGCGACGAGGAGTGCGAGCGCCTGGAATTGCAGGCGCGGCTCGCCAACATCCAGGGCCATCTGCGCCACCTGCCGATTGCGCCGAACGCGCGCGTGCTCGACGCTGGCTGCGGCTCCGGCGCGATGTCGCGGCTCATCGCGCGCTCGTTTCCGCGCACCGAGATCGTCGCTGTGGACGTGCGCCAGGAGTATCTCGACTATGCCGAAGCGCTGACGCGCGCCGAGGGCATCCGCAACATCACCTTCCGCAAGGTCGACATCTTCTCCCTGCCCTTCCCCGACGGCAGCTTCGACATCGTCTGGAGCAAATATCTGCTGCAGTGGCTCAACGAGCCGAAGCTGGCGCTGGCCGAGCTCAAGCGCATCACCAAGCCGGGCGGATTCGTCGTTTCCTGCGACATGGTCGGCGTCACTGTCGACCATTTTCCGATCCAGCCGGATTTCAACCGCCGGGTCCGCGACGTCATCGGCGCGCTCGCCGACTGCGAGATCGGGCGCAAGGTGGCGCCGTTCATGATCGCGCTCGGATTTCGCGACGTGCGGGTGCGGATTGAGACCGACACCATCTTCACGGTGATCGGCAGTATCGACCCGGAACGACGTTGGAATTGCGAGAAGCTGCTCCAGTCGGCGCGGCCGCAGCTCGCGCAGATCGTCGGATCGGAGCTCGCCGCCGACCAGTTCATCGAGCGCCTGATGGCGCATTACGACGACCCGATGACCTGCAGCTACGCGGCGCTGTATTTCACGCGCGGCCGCGTCCGCGGCCTCACCCCGATCGATCTCTGACCGCCAACTTGTCGGCAGCTTCGCTCAGGCCCGCCACTTGGTCTCGGCGACGACCTCCAGCGGCAGCACGTCGACCGCGCCGCCAGCGGCCTCCCTGGTCTTCTCCGTGTAGCGCGAGAACGACGGATGCTGCTGCAGCGCCTTGACCGCCTGCTCGTCCGCGGCGGTGGCGAGATGATAGTAGTCGGCGCCGTCGCGGCTCTTCATGCAGCAATATGAGATCTTTCCCTGCAGCGCGGGATCGGCGTCGAGAGCCGCGATGAACTCCGCGATATCGCGGTGCCAGGCTTCCTGCGGCGTATTTTGCCGGCGATATTTGATGAGAAAACGCTTCATGCCCGCTCCTCGCTTGAGCCATTCCCGCCGCCGCCCGGCGCGCCGTGGCGACAACCGGCCGGCCTGGCTTCGACATTCCCTCTTGTCACTAGGGCCGAGAACAAACGTAAATGCAAGTACGGACAAAAATGATACTGTGAGGCAGTTGGCCAAGTCGATACCTGGGCCATTGCGGAGCACGAGCGTCGATGCCGAATGCCCTGTCGAGACGAATCCACCGCTGCCCGGTCACAGCGTTTCAGAAGATGATCAGCGGCAAGTACAAGCTGCGCATCCTGTGGGATCTGCAGGACGGGCCGCTGCGCTACGGCGAGATCAGAAGCGGGCTGCTGCGCGGCGCCGACGGGTCGCCGCCGATTGCGCCGCGCGTGCTGAGCCGCGAACTCAAGGCGCTGGCGCAGAGCGGGCTGATCGCGCGCAAGGATTACGGCGTCGTGCCGCCCAAGGTCGAATATCGGCTGACCCCAACCGGCCGCAGCTTCATCCCGGTGGTCGCAGAAATCCGCAAGTGGGGAGCGCGGCATCTTGGCGGCGAACGCTTGAGCGTGGCGAGTTGACCCAACCGCCCGCTCAGGCGGCGCCGAGGCGCAGCAGTTTTATCGCATTCTCCTTGAGAATGAGCGGCCGCACCTCCGGCTTGATGTCGAGCGTCTCAAAGTCGCGCAGCCAGCGATCCGGCCTGATCACCGGCCAGTCCGAGCCGAACAGCATTTTGTGCCGCAGCAGCGAGTTCGCGTAGCGCACCAGAATCGGCGGAAAATATTTCGGCGACCAGCCGGAAAGGTCGATGTAGACGTTCGGCTTGTGCTGCGCGACCGACAGCGCCTCCTCCTGCCAGGGAAAGGACGGATGCGCGAGGATGATCGGCATGTCGGGAAAATCGACGGCGACGTCGTCGATGAACATCGGGTTCGAGTATTTGAGCCGGATGCCGGCGCCGCCACGCATGCCCGAGCCGACGCCGGTCTGCCCGGTATGGAACAGTGCCGGCAGCCTCGCCTCGGCGATCGCTTCGTAGAGCACATAGGCGCTGCGGTCGTTCGGAAAGAATCCCTGCATCGAAGGATGAAACTTGAACCCGCGGATGCCGAACTCGCGGATGAGGCGGCGCGCTTCGCGGGCACCCGCGTTGCCCTTCGCCGGGTCGATGCTGGCGAACGGGATCAGCACGTCGCTGTTCGCGGCAGCCTTCTCCGCGACCTCCTCATTGGCATAGCGGCGGTAGCCGGTCTCGCGCTCGGCATCGACTGGAAAGATCACAGCGCCGATCTTGCGCTCGCGATAATAGCGCGCAGTCTCCTCGATGGTCGGACGGTTGTCGGGCTGGTTGAAATAGACCGCCATCGCCGCCTGCAGCTCGTCGTAGCCGTCATCCGGATGGGTGCCGCACGGCTCCTCCGCATGGGTGTGGACGTCGATCGCCACCAGCTCGTTGACGTTCACGAACGAATCCTATGCTCTACTCGCCTGCCTCGATCAGCTCGATATCCTTCTTTAGGAGCGCATTGACGAGTTCGTTCAATGTCATCCCGCGTGCCTTGGCGCGCGCGCTCATGAAGGCCAGCACGTCGGGGTCGAGGTGGACAGGTGGCGCCAAGACCGCATCTTGATGATGGAACTTGCCACGTTCCGCTTTCGAGAAGTCGTATTCGTCTTTCATGGCATTGGACCCTCGCGATATTGCCGCGCTTCGCTCCGCGTTGGCTGACGAGCGGAAATAATGCGCACTACGCTGCGATCAAGTTCTATGTCCAGCCAAGTGTGCACAACAACAAGCAATTTACCAGTGGAGCCCTCGCCTAGCGTGACCCAGCGCTCCTCGTCGGGATTCGGAGCGCTGTCAAGCATTGATAGCGCCAGCGGATCGCGAAACACCGTCAAGGCCTCCTCGAAAGTGACGCCGTGCTTCGACGCGTTGCTCGCCGCCTTCGCGGAATCCCAATTGAAGTCGATGCGCACGCCCACAACTCCGACTCATTTTGCTTGCGCAGGTCACTCTGCCAATTTTTCATTGATGTCCGGCAATGCGCTGGAAGGTTAGTCCAGATGTTTGGCCTACCGATAGAGGCTCGCACCGCTTTCACCGCCTGCCGAACAAATGATCGAGCAGCCAGAGATCGAGCCGGCCCTCGTCGGAATGCGACGGGCGTGAAGCGCCCGCACCGACGGCGGCCGGCGGCTGCGGCGCCGTCCATCCTTCGCCGGCGAGGCCCGGCAGGGAAGCCGGCGTGACGCCCTGATGCGCGGCCTTCATGAAGCGGCTCCAGATCTCGACCGGCAGCCCGCCGCCGGTCGCCTTGCGGGTCGGCGAATTGTCGTCGTTGCCGAGCCAGATGCCGGCGACGAGGTGAGAGGTGTAGCCGATGAACCAGGCGTCGCGGAAATCCTGGCTGGTGCCGGTCTTGCCGGCCGCCGGCCAGCCCGGCAGATCGGCCTTGCGCGCGGTGCCGCTCGCGAGCGTCTCGTGCAGCATCTGGTTCATCATCGCGACGAAGCGCGCGTCGACGATGCGGCCGAGCGCCTGCGTCGGCCGCGCATACAGCGTCTTGCCCTCGCTCGAGCGCACGCGCTCGACCACGTGCGGCACGATGGCAAAGCCGCCGTTGGCGAACGGCGCATAGGCGGAGACAAGCTCGATCGGCGAGACTTCCGAGGTGCCGAGCGCGATCGAGGCATTGGGCTGCAGCAGCGAGTTGATGCCGAGCCGGTAGGCGGTGCGAATGACCGCCGGCGGCCCGAACTCCAAGGTCAGGCGCACGGCGACAGTGTTGAGCGAATTGGCGAGCGCCTGCGCCAGGGTCACCGGGCCGAGATATTCGTGCTCGTAATTTTCCGGCCGCCAGCCCTTCACCGTGATCGGCCCGTCCTCGCGCACCGTGTCGGGCGTGAGCCCGTGCTCGAGCGCGGTGAGATAGACGAACGGCTTGAACGCCGAGCCGGGCTGGCGCTTGGCGGCGACGGCGCGGTCGAACTGGCTCTCCGAATAGCTGGTGCCGCCGACGAGCGCGCGCACGCCGCCGTCCGGCGTCATGGCGACGAGCGCACCTTCGCCGACGGCGAGCTTCTCGCCCTTCTGCGCCAGCGTCTCGGCGAGCGCGCGCTCGGCCGCGTTCTGCAGTGCAGGATCGATCGCGGTCTCCACCACGATGTCCTGGTCGAAGCGGCCGATCAGGTCGTCGACCGCGTCCATCACCCAGTCGGCGACGTAGTTGACCGAACCGGCCGCACTCGGCTTGACCGCCCGCGCCGGGCGGGCGAGCGCGAGCTTGGCGGCGCCCTCCCCGATCAGCTTCTCGTCGGCCATGGCGGCAATGACGACGCGCGCGCGGCGCTCCGCCCCGTCGGGATTATGGCTCGGCGCCAGCCGCGACGGGGACTGCACGAGGCCCGCCAGCAGCGCCGCTTCGGCGAGCGTCAACTGCCGCGCCGATTTGCCGAAGTAGCGCTGCGCCGCCCCTTCGATGCCGTAGGCGCCGGCGCCGAAATAGACGCGGTTGAGATAAAGCTCGAGAATCTCCGCCTTGCTGAATTTGTGCTCAAGCCAGAACGCGAGCGCCAGCTCCTGCAGCTTGCGCGAAACCGTGCGCTCCTGGGTCAGGAACAAATTCTTGGCGAGCTGCTGGGTGATGGTCGAGCCGCCCTGCGCCGCGCCGCGCCGCAGCACGTCGTGGACGATGGCGCGCAGGATCCCCCACGGATCGACGCCGTGATGCGAATAGAAGCGCCGGTCCTCGATCGCGACGAACGCCTTGGGCACGTAGTCCGGCAGTTCGCGCAGCGGTACTGCGGCGCCGCCCATGTCGCCGCGCGTCGCGAGCGTCGCCCCATTGAGCCCGAGGATGAGGACCGACGGCGGCCGCTTGGGAATTTCGAGCGACTGGATCGGCGGCAGATGAATCCCGACCCAGACGAGAACGCCGACGGCACCGATGGCCGCCCACAACGCGAGCACGACGCTCCAATAAAGGCAGCGGCCGATCAGAGAACGGCCCTTGCCGCGGCCACGACCGCCGCCGCCCCTTCCGCTTTTGCGGGTTTCGCGCGCCGGCGGGGCAGCGCGCCGCGGGCGCAGAACGCTCCCCCGCCCCTGCTGCGGGCCGCTGGTGCGGTCCTGCGGGCGCAGCCGCAAGTTGAGGCGTGCGTCGTCGCCACCACGCTTGCGGCCGGCCCGTCGCAACGCCATGTTTCCGTCCCCGCGCTGAAAACGCGCAGCGGCGACGGTAGGGCGCGCGGTTTAAAGGGGCGTTACCTGTCCTCCCCGACCCCCGCGCCCTCCCGCAATGGCTCACACTAAGAGAGAAACTATCCCGCCGCCTCGCGCATCGGCCTGCCCTCAGCGCCGGGCGCAGCCAGCAGCGCCAGCAGCGGGCGCTTGATCGCCGCCTGGCGCGTTGGCGAGCCGATTTTCTCGCCGAGAAGGTCGGTGACATAGAACACGTCGACCACGCGTTCGCCGAAGGTCGCGACATGCGCGGAGGCGATGTTGAGGTTGAGCTTGGAGAGTGTGCCGGTCAGCTCGTAAAGGAGGCCGGGGCGGTCGAGACCGGTCACCTCGACGACGGTGTAGCGGTGAGACCATTGGTTGTTGATGGTCACCTCGGGTTCGATCGCGAAAGCCTTGAGCCGCCCTTTCGCCGGGGCGCGCTTGGCCACCACCTCGGGCAGCTTGATCTCGCCGCGCACCGCTTTCTCGATGGCATCGCCGATGCGCGCGGCGCGCCGGGCCTCGTCCTCGTCGCGCTCGAACTCGCGCGAGACTGCGATGGTATCGAGCGCAAGCCCGTCGGTCGTGGTGTAGATCTGGGCATCGACGATGTTGGCGCCGGCGAGCGCGCAGCCGCCGGCAATGATCGAGAGAAGCCAAGGATGGTCGGGGGCGTACACCGTCAGCTCGGTGACGCCGCGCGCGGCATCGAAGCCGACGCTGGTGGCGAGCCGCCTGCCGTCCGACTCGGTCGCGCGCACGAAGCGCGCTTGCAGCACCTTGTGGGGCAGGTCGACCTTGAGCCAGTAGGCCGGATAGTGGCGGGCGATGTAGGCGTCGAGCGCGTCTGCCGGCCAATCGCCGATCTCGGCGCGGAATTCGGCCTTGGCCTGCGCCACGCGCTCGGCGCGGTTGACCTCGGAGAAGCCGCCGGTCAGCACCGGTTCGGTCTCGTAGTAGAGCGTGCGCAGCAGCTGCGCCTTCCATCCGTTCCATACCCCCGGCCCCACCGCGCGGATGTCGGCCACGGTGAGGATGTAGAGGAGCTTCATGCGCTCCAGCGACTGCACCACGGCGGCGAAGTTCTCGATCGTCTTGCGGTCGGAGAGGTCGCGCGACTGCCCCACCGTCGACATGACAAGATGCACCTCGACGAGCCAGGCCACCAGCTCGGTCTCCGCCGCGCTCAAGCCCAGCCGGGGACAAAACCGGCGGGCGATGCGCGCCCCGGCGATCGAGTGATCTTCGACGCGGCCCTTGGCGATGTCGTGCAGGAATAGCGCGACCAGGAGCAGCGTGCGGTGCCGCGGCTGGATCGTCTGCATCAGCTCGCTCGCCAGCGCGACCTCGCGATTGCCGCCCTGCTCGATCTCGTTGAGCGCGCCGATGCAGCGCAGGAGATGCTCGTCCACCGTATAGTGGTGGTACATGTTGAACTGCATCATCGCCACGACGCGGCCGAAGGCGCGCACGAATTCGCCGAGCACGCCGGCCTCGTTCATGCGCCGGAGCACCGTCTCCGCCTCGGTCTTCGAGGTCAGGATGTCGAGGAACAGCCGGTTCGCCTCCGCGTCCCCGCGCACCTTGGCATCGATCAGCTTGAGCGAGTGGGTGGCCGAGCGCATGGCTTCGGGGTGGAACGCCAGATTGTGCTTCTGCGCCAAGTGAAACAGCCGGATCAGATTGACCGGATCGCGCCGGAAGACGTCGGCGCGGGCGATGTTGATGCGGTTGTTGTCGACGGTGAAGTCGTCGGTCTCGCTCAGGGTGCGCCGGCTGCGCGCCGGGCGCAGGCGCGCCATCATGCGGCTGAGCACCGGCGCGGGCTTGGCCTCGCGCTCCTCGAGGCCGGCGCAGAGGATGGCGGTGAGGTCGCCGACATGCTTGGCGGTGAGGAAATAGTGCTTCATGAAGCGCTCGACGTCCTTGAGCCCGGGATGCTCGGTGTAGCCGAGCCGCACCGCGATCTCGCGCTGGATGTCGAACGAAAGCCGCTCCTCGGCGCGGCCGGCGAGGAAATGCATGTTGCAGCGGACCGACCACAGGAAATCTTCGCAGCGGCGGAACAGATTGTATTCGTCGCGGTCGAACACGCCGCAGGCGATCAGCTCCTCAGGCTCGTGCGCGCGGTAGACGTATTTGGCGATCCAGAACAGCGTGTGCAGGTCGCGCAGGCCGCCCTTGCCGTCCTTGACATTGGGCTCGACGAGATAGCGCGACTGGCCGGCGCGGCGGTGACGCTCCTCGCGCTCGGCAAGCTTGGCGGCGACGAATTCCGGCGCCGTCCCCTGCGCGACCTCCTTGTCGAACCGCGCGGTGAGCTCGCCGTAGAGCTTGGCGTCGCCGAACAGATGCCGCAACTCGAGCAGCGCCGTGCGGATGGTCATGTCGGCCTTGGCCTGACGGATGCATTCGTTGACCGAGCGCGTGGCGTGCCCGACCTTGAGGCCCATGTCCCACAGGCAATAGAGCAGCACTTCGGCGACCAACTCGCCCCAGGCGGTCTGCTTGTACGGCAAGAGGAACAGGAGATCGATGTCGGAACTCGGCGCCAGCAGGCCGCGGCCGTAGCCGCCGGTCGCGACCACGGCCATGCGCTCGGCCTGCGAGCGGACCTGCAGCGGATAAAGTTCGCCGGCGGCGAACTCGAAAAGGATGCGGATGATCTCGTCCTGCATGCCGCAGAGCCGCTCGGCACAGTGCCGCCCGTGGCGGTCCTTGAGCAGCAGGTCCTCGGCGCGCGCCCGGGCCTGGGTGAGCGCCGATTTCAGGCGCTGAGCCACGGCGCTGCGCAGCTCGCGCCCGGCGTGCGCGGCGGCGAGCGCCTTGAGGTCGGCGACGATTGCCGGGCTGTCGATCAATTCGACGGCGCGCGCGGAGCGTTGGGTATCGAGCATCATGCAAGAGCTGGGGTCGTGTAACGGAGCCCGAGTGGGGCGAAGCGGAATCCGACAATCAGATGCCGGGCCCGCGGCGTTGACGCATGGCGCTTCGCTCAATGCGGGCTACATAGGTTCTCCTGCGGCGAATACATCATCGTCCTGCGCGCAAGGTTGGTATAACATTTATCTTCCGCCGTGTACCCGTACCCCATGCTACGGCGAACGCGTCGAGAAGCAGTAAAGATGAACGGGAGGATCAGGTCCGATGAAAAGCTATGATGTCTGTGAATGCGGGGCACCGCTGCGGCTGATGGAGCGGCCGACGCCGAAGCCCACGGGGACCGAGGTCCTGCTCAAGGTCATCGCCGCCGGCGTCTGCCACAGCGATCTGCATATCTGGGAGGGCCACTACGATCTCGGCGGCGGCAAGCTGCTCAAGCTCGCCGACCGCGGCGTCAAGCTGCCGCTGACCATGGGACACGAAAACGTCGGCGAAGTCGTCGCCGTCGGCCCAGACGCAAAGGGCGTCAAGGTGGGCGACCGCCGGCTCGTTCATCCATGGCTCGGCTGCGGCGAATGCGCGGTCTGCAAGCGCGGCGACGAGCAGCTTTGCCGCACGGCGTTCAGCATCGGCGTGTTCCGCTCCGGCGGCTATGCCGATCATTTGCTGGTGCCGCATCCGCGCTATCTGTTCGACATCGGCAACGTCGCGCCGGAACGGGCGGCGCCGCTCGCCTGTTCGGGCATCACCACCTACGGCGCGTTGAAGAAGGTCGGCCCGCTGTTGCAGCAGGAGTCGATGGTCATCATCGGCGCCGGCGGGCTCGGGCTGATGTGTCTGTCGCTGCACGGCAAGATGGGCGGCAAGGGCGCGATCGTCGTCGACATCGACCCGGTCAAGCGGCAGGCGGCGCTCAAGGCCGGCGCGGTGGCGGCGATCGACGGCAATGCGCCGGATGCGGCCAAGCAGATCATCGAGGCGACGAAGGGCGGAGCGTGGGCGGTGATCGATCTCGTCGGCGCCGCGCGCACAGTGCAGCTTGCCCTCGACAGCATCGTTAAGGGCGGCAAGGTCATCGTCGTCGGCCTGTTCGGCGGCGACGTCACCATACCGACGCCGTTCCTGCCGCTGCGCGCCATGTCCATTCAGGGCTCATATGTCGGCAGCCTCACCGAAATGGGCGAGCTGCTCGACCTCGTGCGCCGCAAGGGCGCGCCCGACCTCCCGATCGGCACGCGTCCGCTCGCTGCGGTCAACGACGCGCTCAACGAATTGAAGGACGGCAAGGTCGTCGGCCGCCTCGTGCTGATGCCGGCGGCATGACCGAAACAGACGACTGACGACAGACAGCGGGCGTCAGAGCGACAGGTTGCCGTCTCTGTTGTCCGCCGTCTGTCGTCCCTATTTTTTCATCGAATTCGCAGGAAAGGTCTGTCCATGGACGCTGCCGGACTGCGCGCGCTGCAGGCGCCGATCAAGGAGCGCTACAAGACCGATCCCAAGGCCGCGGTGATCACGCTCAAGGCCAAGGGCTCGCTCGACGACACCAGCATCGCGTGCAAGGTCGAGACTGGCCGCGCGCTCGCCGTTGCGGGGCTGCATCCGGCGACCGGCGGCTCCGGGCTCGAATTGTGCTCAGGCGACATGCTGCTCGAGGCGCTCGTTGCCTGTGCCGGCGTCACACTCAAGGCAGTCGCCACCGCGATCGACGTCCCGCTCCGCGCCGGCACGGTCTCGGCCGAAGGCGACCTCGATTTCCGCGGCACGCTCGGCGTCGCCAAGGAGGCGCCGGTCGGCTTCGCGCAGATCCGCCTGCGCTTCGACCTCGACACCGACGCGTCGCAGGAGAAGCTCGATCAGCTGCTCAAGCTCACCGAGCGCTATTGCGTCGTCTATCAGACGATCAGGAGCGGCCCGTCGGTGGAGATAGGGCTGACCCGCAAGTGACCGATTGCGTCATTCCGGGCGCGCCGAAGGGCGCGAACCCGGAATCCCTGTCCACCGCTCGCAAGAAGTATGGCACCGCGGTCGCGGTGATGGGTTGCCGCTCTCGCTTCGCTCGGCCGGAGTGACGAAAGGCCTTGCGATCTGTATCGCGTGGAGCGGGCTGTTGTGGATCGCGCGCACGCAGCAAGCCTAGCGTGGATTGCGCGACGCGGACCGCGGACCGGGCTGCCGGCGGGCGGACCGACCCCGGACGTCGCGCCGCTCAATCCAGACTGCGCGTCTTCGCCAGCTGCGCCTTGAGCGCATAGAGCGCCTCGAGCGCGTCGCGCGGCGACATCTCGTCGGGATGGAGCGCCGCGAGCGCCTCGATCAGCGCGGTGAGTGTGGCGTCGCGCGGCGGCGCCGGCGTTGACGCCAGCCGTGCGGCGAACAGCGGCAGATCGTCGATCAGCTGCCGCGCCCGCGAACTCCTATCCTCGGCTTCGAGTTGCGCCAGCACGTGCCGCGCGCGCTCGATCACGCTGGGCGGCAAGCCGGCGAGCTTCGCCACCTGGATGCCGTAGGAGCGGTCGGCGGCGCCGGCAACGACTTCGTGCAAAAACACGACTTCGCCCTGCCATTCCTTCACGCGCATCGTGGCGTTGCGGAGCCGTGGCAGCTTGGCCGCGAGCGCGGTCATCTCGTGGAAATGCGTCGCGAACAGCGCGCGGCAGCGGTTGTTCTCGTGCAGGTGCTCGATCGTGGCCCAGGCGATGGAGAGCCCGTCGAAGGTCGCCGTGCCGCGGCCGATCTCGTCGAGGATGACGAGCGCGCGTTCGCCCGCCTGGTTGAGGATCGCCGCAGTCTCGACCATCTCGACCATGAAGGTCGAGCGCCCGCGCGCGAGATCATCAGCCGCGCCGACCCGCGAGAAGAGGCGGTCGATGACGCCGATGCGGGCGGCTTTGGCCGGTACGAAACTTCCCATCTGCGCCAGCACGGCGACGAGCGCGTTCTGGCGCAAAAAAGTCGATTTCCCTGCCATGTTCGGACCGGTGACGAGCCAGATACGCCCCGCGGCCTCTTTGCCCTCCGCCAGCGCTGGCGGCGACAGGTCGCAATCGTTGGCGATGAACGGCCCGCCGTCCTTGCCGAGCGCCTGCTCGACGACCGGGTGGCGCCCGCCGGTGATGGCGAAGGCGAGGCTTGCATCGACCTCGGGGCGCACATAGTCGCGCTCGACCGCGAGGCTCGCGAGCGCCGCCGCGACGTCGACGGCGGCGAGCGCTTCCGCCGCCTCCATGATCGCCGCGCTCGCGGCGGTGACGGCGGCGGCGAGGCGATCGAAGATCTCCAGCTCGAGCGCCAGCGCGCGATCGGCGGCATTGGCGATCTTCGCCTCGAGCGCGCCGAGCTCGGTGGTGGTGAAGCGCACCTGGCCGGCGAGCGTCTGGCGATGGATGAAGGTCGCGTTGAGCGGCGCGCTCAACAGCTTGTCGCCGTGCTGCGCGGTCACGTCGACGAAATAGCCGAGCACGTTGTTGTGGCGGATTTTCAGCGAGCGGATACCGGTCGCCTCGGCGTAGCGGACCTGCAAGGCGGCGACGATGCGCCGCAATTCGTCGCGCAGCGCGCGGGCATCGTCGAGCGCCTGTTCGCAGCCGGCGCGGATGAAGCCGCCGTCGCGGCGGAACGCCGGCAGCTCATCGGCAAGCGACCGCGACAGCTCGGCGGCGAGCGCAGTGTCGGGCAGCGACAGCGCCTTGAGCGCCCGTTGGATGTCGCGCGAGCCAGCGGCGAGCGCCGCAAGCCGCTCCGCGATGGCGGATGCGGCAACGATGCCGTCGCGGATTGCGGCAAGATCGCGCGGCCCGCCGCGGCCGACCACGAGGCGCGACAGGGCGCGCGCCAGATCGGGCGCGGATTTCAGCCGCTGGCGCAGATCGGCGCGTGTGCCGGCGTCGTCGACCAATGCGCCGACGGCGTCGAGCCGGTGGGCGATCTCGCCCGGATCGGTCAGCGGCGCCGCCAGCCGCTGCGCCAGCGCCCGCGAACCGCCCGGCGTCACCGTACGATCGATCGCGGCGAGCAGCGAACCGCGCCGTTCGCCGGCGAGCGTACGCACGAGCTCGAGGTTGCTGCGCGTCGCATGGTCGATCGCGAGCGTCGCGCCGGCGGCCTCGCGCACCGGCGGCGACAGCGGCGGATGCTTGCCGATCTGGGTGCGCTCGACGTAGGTGATCGCCGCCGCCGCGGCCGTCAGCTCGACGCGCGAGAAGGCGCCGAAGGCTGCGGTCGTGGCGACGCCGAAGAACGCGGCAAGCCGCCGCTCGGCAGTCGCGCCGTCGAACACGTCGCGGGCGAGCGGCGTTACCACCGGCAGCGCGCGCAGCTGCGGCGCAAGCTCGGCGTCGGCATAAAGCGCGTCGGAGACGATGATCTCGCCCGGCTCGATGCGGGCGATCTCGGCCGCAAGACCGGCACGGTCGCTTTCCGCCACGCGAAACTCGCCCGTGGAGATGTCGATCCAGGCGAGCGCGAAGCGGTCTTCCGTCGACGAGGCGCGGGCGCGCGCGAGCGCGAGCAGGTAGTTGTTGCGCCGGGCATCGAGCAGCGAATCCTCGGTCAGCGTGCCGGGGGTGACCAGCCGCACCACGTCGCGGCGGACGACGCTTTTGTTGCCGCGTTTTCTCGCCTCGGCGGGATCTTCAAGCTGCTCACAGACGGCGACACGATGGCCGAACGCGATCAGCCGGTGCAGGTATTCGTCGGCGCGCTCGACCGGAACGCCGCACATCGGAATGTCGCGGCCCAGATGCTTGCCGCGCTTGGTGAGCACGATGCCAAGCGCGCGCGCGGCGACTTCGGCGTCCTCGAAGAACAATTCGTAGAAATCACCCATCCGGTAGAACAGGAGACAATCCGGATTGGCCGCCTTGATCTCGATATATTGCTCCATCATCGGGGTGACCGGCTGTCCCGCCGCGTTTGGAGCTTCGCTGCGCTCTGCGGAATCGCTCTTCAGCATCGTTGAGCCGGTTCCCTCCGACAGGATCCTGCAAGTTCAACAGTCTCCTTGCTGGCTTTTGTATCAGAGCGCGAGGGTCACCGGTGAAGGGTAAGTGCGTGCCGAAAACGCGGTTTTGCACCGTGGACAACGCTGCTGCCGCACATCGTGCAGGCCGCCGGGCCACGCTTCGGGCTTCTGCACTTCCCGTGCGCGGTGCGAGGAGCCGCTCACGAAAAAGGCAACGGCCGCGCATGACGCGGCCGTTGCTTCGAAAAATTCTGCTTCGAGGTTACCGCACAGCCCCGTTTTCGGGCGCTGCGTGTCTCCGCGGCGCCGACCCGTAAAGGTACCGGTCGGTGGGCGCCATATTGTAGTACCCGTTGAACTGCGCGTACGGAGCTGGAGTGACGCTCTGGACGGCAGGGCTCTGGTACGGGCCTGAGCCGAAGCCGAAGCCCTCGGCGGACGGAGCCTGGGCGGACGCCAAGCCGGTGGACGCGAACAGGACCGCCACCACCGTAGCGGGGATAATCTTGCGAGACATTGTGACCTCCAAGTCTGCTTTGCTTGCGGCACGCATATAGGCGCGATCGGTGCCGTCACCCCGCCAAATGCTGCAATGCACCTATGCTGCAAGACACGATAAAATCTGACAATTTGTCGCAATTCTGACAAGTGGATATTGCGTTGCACGCATCCGGCGCGCGCTGCGCCCTTGCCGCACGGCTGCGGGTTTGATGGCGGCTTCTTCTCAGAGGCCGAGATAGGATTCGGCCACCGCCTTGTCCTGTGCGAGCGACTGCGCGCTGCCTTCGCCGACGATGCGGCCGAGCGACAGCAGATAGGCACGGTTCGCCATTTTCAGCGCCCGCCGCGCGTTCTGTTCGACCATGAGGATCGCGGTCTCGCTTTCGTGCGCGACACGTGCGAGCGCGCCGAACAGTTCCGCGGCGAGCAGCGGCGCCAAGCCGCTGCTCGCCGGAAATCCGTGCCAGTGCCGGGCCGCGCTCGCGCCCCGCTCCCGGAAAAATCCCGGTTTCCTTCTCATGCCTCGCCTTCCTTCTGCTTCGCCTTGTCTCCCGGCACGATCAATCTGCGCCGCACCGGGAACAGGCTGATGTCGAAGGTGTGCGAGATCACGCCCCAGACGCCGGACGGAGCAAACAGCATGAGCAGAATGGCGAGGCCGCCGAGGATGATCAGATACCAGGAGCCGAGCGCGGCGAGATAATATTGCAGCAGATAAAAAATCAGCACGCCGATGATCGGGCCTTCCATCGAGCCGATGCCGCCGATGACCACGATGAAGATGACATAGGCCGTCCAATCGATGAGCGAGAAAGCCGCGTCGGGCGAGATCCTGGCCTTCTGCAGGAAGATGAGCGCGCCGGCCATGCCGGTCGCCATGGCGGTCACCACGTAGATCAGGAGCTTGGTGCGGAAGACGTCGACGCCGGCGCTTTCGGCCGCGGCCTCGGCGTCGCCGATGGCGGAAAGCGCGAGCCCGTAGCGCGAGCGCAGCAGCCTGTAGACCAGCATGAAGGTGCCGGCGGCGAGCAGGAGGGCCAGCCAATAGGCGAGAATGTCGCGCGCCGCCGGCCCGCGCACTGCGAACAGCTCGCGCACCTCCTCGAGACCGAGCATCGCGCCCGCAACATCGGTCGGCAGCGAGGTCCCGGTGCCGCCGCCCAGTTGCTTGACCTGGGCCAGGACGAGCCGGCACACCTCGGCGACGACCCAGGTGCCGATGGCGAAATACGCGCCGCGCAGGCGGAACACGATCAGCGCCGCCGGCACGGCGACCACGCCGGCGACGATGCCGGCGAGCGCGATCGACGGCACGGCGTCGAAGCCCTCCATCACCGTGAAGGCGAACAGCGCGTAGGCGCCGACGCCGACGAACGCCTGCTGGCCGACGGACACGAGGCCGGCGCAGCCGGCGAGCAGATTCCACAGCTGCGCCAGGGCCAGCATGGTGAAGACGTAGAACAGCTCCTGCAGCAGCGCGCGGCTGGCGAAGGCCGGCAAGGCGAACAGGAGGACGATCCCGGGAATGGCGAGGAGCGCCGTGACCGTGGACGTGGGCGTCGCCGTGACGACGGTGAACCGTGAATTGCGCCGCTGCCCTTCGCCGGGAGCAGAGGGGGTCGCGCCACGCAGGTCGGCGCCGCGAGCGAGCCGGTCCAATCCGCCCCATAGGCGCATGACTGCGACCTCAATCCACCGCGCGCGGGAACAGGCCGCGCGGCCGTATCACCAGCACCACCAGGAAGGCCACATGGCCGGACAGAATCTGCCATTCCGGATCGATGTGCGCGCCGATCGTCTGTGCCAGGCCGACGACGATGCCGCCCGCGAGCGTGCCCCACAGGCTGCCGAGACCGCCGATGATCACTGCCTCGAAGGCGTAGAGGAGCCGCGCCGGACCGATGCTGGGATCGAAGTTGGCGCGCGCGCCGAGAAACAACCCGGCGACCGCGCAGACCGCGAGCGCGATGCCCATGGTGAGCGCATAGATCGATTTGTTGTTGATGCCCATGAGCTGCGCGATTTCGACATCGTCGGCGGTGGCGCGGAAGGCGCGGCCGAGCGCGGTGCGGTAGAACACGCCGTTGAGCAGCACGATGACCGCGACCGCGGCGGCGAGGCAGATGAGCGGCATCAGCCCGACCGCGATGCCGCCGCCGAGCGGCAGCGACGCGCTTTGCAGGTGGCCGACGTCGAGACGCCTGGTGTCGGCGGAGAACGTTTCCAACAGGCCGTTCTGCACGATGATCGACAGCCCGAACGTGATCAGCAGCGGCGGCAGGATGTTGCGGCCGAGCGCGCGATTGAGCAGCGCCCACTGCAGCGCGTAGCCGGCGGCGAACATCAGCGGCACGACGACGGCGACGGCGAGGATGATGGGCACGCCGACCGCCGTCAGCGCCAGCATCAGGAACGCCGCGAGCACGATCAGGTCGCCATGGGCGAGATTGACCAGGCGCATGATGCCGAAGATCACCGAGAGCCCGGTGGCATAGAGCGAATAGAGCCCGCCGAGCAGGATTCCTTGCAGCAGCGTGTCGACCCAGCCGAGCATCCGTCACAGTCCGAAATAGGCGGCGTGGATCGCGTCGCGGGTCAGATCCTGCGGCCGGCCGGTCAGCGTCACCCGTCCCTCCTGGAAACAATAGGCCCGATCGGCAACCGACATCGCATGGACGAGATCCTGCTCGACCAGGACCACGCTGGTGCCCTGCGCCTTGATATCCGTCAGCGCGGCATAGATGTCGCGAATGACGATGGGCGCGAGCCCGAGGCTGAGCTCGTCGCAGAGGAGGATACGCGGGTTCGACATCAGGCTGCGGCCGACGGCGACCATCTGCTGCTGCCCGCCGGACAATGCCGTCGACGGCGCGTGGCGCCGCTCCCGCAGCATGGGAAACAGCTTGTAGACCGTGGCGAGGTTCCATGGCCCGTCGGTGCGCCGGCCGTAGGCGCCGACCAGGAGGTTCTCCTCGACGGACAGCGAGGGAAAGAGCCGCCGGCCTTCCGGCACCAGGGCGACGCCGAGCTTGACGATCTCGAACGCCGGCAGCGCGCCGATGTCGCGCCCGTTGAGCCGCACCGCCGCGGCCGGCCGCGGCAACAGGCCGGCGATCGCCTTCAGGAAGGTCGATTTCCCCGCCCCGTTCGCGCCGATGATCGCGACCGTCTCGCCTTCGCCGAGCGCGAAGGTGATGCCGAACAGCGCCTGGAAGTCGCCGTAGAAGGCGGTGAGTTCGCTTGTCTCGAGCACTGCCGTGCCGCCGGGCTGCGTCACGCTGCGATGCCCATGTAGATCTCCCTGACCTCGGCCGAGGCCATGACCGTGCGTGGCTCGCCCTCGACGATCTTGCGGCCGAAGTTGAGCACCGCGAGCCGCGATACCACGGCGAGCAGCGCATGCACGACGTGTTCGACCCACACGATGGTAATCCCGGCGTCGTTGATGGCGCGCATGAGGTGCACCAGCTCGGCGCATTCGGCCTCGGTCAGCCCGCCGGCGATCTCGTCGAGCAGCAAGAGCCGCGGCGCGCCGGCGAGCGCGCGGGCGAGCTCGAGCCGTTTGCGGCCGAGCAGGTTAAGCGTGCCGGCTCGGCGATTGGCGAAAGCGATGAGGCCGGTGCGCTCCAGGATTTCGCCGCAGGCGTCGGTGACCTGAGCCTCGCGCTGCCTGCGGCCGTGGACCGCGGCGACGAGCAGGTTCTCGAACACGGTAAGGTTCTCGAACGGGTGCGGAATCTGGAACGAGCGGCCGATGCCGGCGATGCAGCGCGCGCGCGGCGGCGCCTGCGTGATGTCGCGGCCGTCGAACCAGACGGCACCGCCGTCTGGCCGGATGAGCCCGGTGATCAGGTTGAACAACGTCGATTTGCCGGCGCCGTTCGGTCCGATGATGCCCAGCGCCTCGCCCGGTGCGACGTCCAGGCTGACGCCGTCGACAGCCTTCAGCGAGCCGAACGATCGGGTCAGATTGTCGAGCCTCAGGATCACGCCGCCCAGCCCGCCGTCAGAGCACGGTTCGGAAAAATCAAAGCCGGTTTTCCGAAGACATCACGCTCCACCAGAGAAAGCCAGAGCGCAATCATTTCGGCTTGAAGCGATTGCGCTCCAGAGACTCTTCCGCGCGCAGACGCCGACCCGCCAGTTTCCGCACGGTAGCGCCAGCCCTTGGATTCCCGCTTGCGCGGGAAAGGGCGGCGGAAATTCCAGCTCACCCGGGCCGGACGTCGGCCACGCGTAAATTGAGGCGGACCTGCCTCAGGCGATCGGCTCCATATGGCCGCCGACCGGGATTTCCGGCGCGGTCTTGTTGTCGGTGATGACGATATCGTACTTGTTGCCGCCGGCGCGCAGCCGCCACTGGCCGCCGACGAGCGGCGTCTTCGCGATATTCTTCTGCGCGAACGGCGGCAGTTTCTGGTTCGCCCACTCGATGTTGCCGACGACCGTGTTGAGATTGGTCGCGGCAATCGCCTTGACGATCGCCTTGTTGTCGCCGACGTCGGGCGAGCGCTTCATCACGTCGACGGCGACCTCGAACAGCGCGTGGATGAAGCCGATCGGCTGCGTCCACTGCTTGCCCGAGGCGTTCTGATAGGCGTCGGCGAGCGCCTTTGCCGACATGCCGGTCAGTGACGACTTGAACGGATGATTGGGCGACCACCAGACCTCGGAGGAAAGATTGTTGCCGTTGCCTTTGAGCGCTTCGACCGCCACCGGGAACAGAATGGCCTTGCCGATCGAGGCCGCCTTCGGCTTGAGCCCTTGCTGCTGCGCCTGATTCCAGAAAGTGGTGAAGTCGGGCGGCAGCACCACGCCGGTGATGATGTCGCAGTTCGCCTTCTTGAACGCGTTGATCTGCGCGCTGAAGTCGTCGGTGAGGTTCTGATAGCGGCCGGGATCGGTGAGCTTGTAGCCGAGCTTGTCGAGCACCGGCGGGAAGCCGACCGTCTTGTCGCCCCAGGCGTTGCCGTCGCCGTCATTGGGGAACAGGCCGCCGACGGATTTGTCGGTCTTGAGCTGCCCCCACATGTTGGTGAAGACGGCGATCACGTCCTCGAGCCCCCAGAAGAAGTGATAGGTGTAGTTGAACGGCTTCCAGGACTTCGGATCGCCCGGATTTCCCTGCCGGCCGATGAAGTAAGGCTGCCACGGCGCGACGCTGGAGACGCAGGGCACTTCCTCGATCTCGCATTGCGTCGCCACCGGATTGGTCGTCTCCGGCGTCGAGGCGACGAGCATCAGGTCGATCTTGTTGCCGACGATCAACTCCTTCGCCACCTCGGCGGCGCGGTTGGGATTCGACTGGCTGTCCTTCACCGCGACTTCGACCGGATAGGTCGCGCTGCCGACCTTGACGCCGGCTTTCACCGCCTCGAGAAAATTCGAGATGACGAAATTGTCCGCTTCGGCGAAGGCGGCAAGCGGCCCGGTCTGCGGACTCACATAGCCGATCTTGATGCTTTTCGCGGCGTGCACGGCGGGAGCGAACACCGAACCTGCGGCGAGCGCTGCACCCGTCGCGGCCGACGCCTTCATGAAGGCGCGCCGGTTCACGCGCACGATGTCTCTCGTCTTCACCATGCCGTCCTCCCTGTCCGATCGCACTGCGCCCGCGTCGGGCCGTGCCGGTTGACGTTTCACCCTGGAAGCGAATCTCCGTCTTGCACCATTCAAGGATGCCGGTTAAGTTCGATTATCGAACGAAGGTTCGCACTGTGAGACAGTGTTGCCGACAGCCGAGTTTCTGTCAATTGCCGGCGCGACGGCGGCGCGAGCCATGATGCGCGCACGCGACGGCGGCAGGGACGACAAGGAGTTCATGGCGACGCTCGCCAAGGGCCTCGCCGTCCTCGGCACGTTCGACAAGGCGCGGCCGGCAATGACGCTCTCGCAGGCGGCGCAGGCGACCGGCCTGTCGCGCGCGACCGCAAGGCGGATCCTGCGCACGCTCACCGAGCTCGGCTACGTGCTGCAGAACGGGCGGCAGTTCTCGCTTTCGTCCGGCATTCTCAAGCTGGGCTTTGCCTATCTCGCAACGCAGAACTGGATCGAGCAGGCTTCGCCGCTGATGCGGCAGCTCGGCGAGCAATTCCATGAATCGTGCTCTGCGGCAATTCTTCAGGGCAGCGAGATCGTCTACGTCGCGCGCTTTCCCGCGGGCCGCATCATGTCGGTGACGCTGGCGGTCGGAACACGGCTGCCGGCGTTTCACACCGCGCTGGGACGGATACAGCTTGGCTTTCTCGACGAAGCGGAAGTCTGGTGCCGGCTGAAATCGCTGCGCGTCGAGGCCTACACGCCGTCGACGATCACCGACATCCAGGCGCTGTTCGACCGCGTGCGCGAGGATCACGCCCAGGGGTTCTCCATCGTCGACGAGGAGCTTGAACGCGGGCTGCGCGCGATTGCGGTGCCGATCGTCGACCGTGACGGCCAGACGGTCGCCGCGCTCAATCTCAGCACCCATTCGACGCGAACCACGCGCAACGAGATGCGCGACCGCTTCCTGCCCAGCCTGCGCGCCGTAGCCGAGCAGATTTCCGCTTCGGTGGTGTGAGCGCTGCCGTGAGCGACTGCGGCCGACTGGAAATCCGCGCCTTGCTTGCAGCACATCCGCCGGGTATCGTTTGCGCCAACGGTCGAATACCGGACGGCAGTTCGATAGCCGAACAAATATAGCTGGAGAGGGACACGCGTCATGAGCACAACCGTGAAGGGCGACAAGGAAGCGGTTGGCAAGTCGGGAGCAAAACCGGGCGCCGAGACCCGCATCACCAGGCCGCAGAACGGCAGCGAATATCTCAACTCGCTGCGCGACGACCGCACCATCTTCATCTACGGCGAGCGCGTGAAGGACGTGACCACGCATCCCGCCTTCCGCAACACCGCCCGCATGGTGGCGCGCCTGTACGATGCGCTGCACGACCCCAAGCATGCCGACAAGATCATGGTGCCGACCGACACCGGCAACGGCGGCAAGACGCATGCCTTCTTCAAGGCGCCGAAGTCGCTCGCCGATCTCCTGGCCGGGCGCAGCGCCATCGCCGAATGGGCGAAGATCACCTACGGCTGGCTCGGCCGCTCACCCGACTACAAGGCGTCGTTCCTGGCAACGCTCGGAGCCAACGCCGAGTTCTACGATCCTTATCAGGAGAACGCGAGACGCTGGTACAAATTGAGCCAGGAGCGCGTGCCGTTCGTCAACCACGCCATCATCCATCCGCCAGTCGACCGCGACCGCCCGCCGAACGAGGTCGGCGACGTCTGCTGTCACGTCGAGAAGGAGACCGACGCCGGCATCATCGTCTCCGGCGCCAAGGTGGTGGCCACCGGATCGGTGCTGACCAACTACACCTTCGTCGCCCATCACGGCCTCATCCCGGTGCAGGACAAGAAATTCGCCGTGGTGTTCATGGTGCCGACCAACCATCCCGGGGTGAAATTCGTCTGCCGCACCTCCTACGAGATGACCTCGACGGTGATGGGCAGCCCGTTCGACTATCCGCTGTCGAGCCGGATCGACGAGAACGACGCGGTCTTCATTCTCGACAAGGTGCTCGTCCCCTGGGAGAACGTCTTCGTCTACGGGGACCTGGAAAAGGCCAACAACTTCTTCCCGCGCACCGGCTTCCTGCCGCGCTTCGTTGTCCACGGCTGCACGCGGCTTGCGGTCAAGCTCGACTTCATCGCCGGCCTGCTGCTCAAGGCGGTCGAGGCCTCGGGCACCAAGGATTACCGCGGCGTGCAGGCCAACGTCGGCGAGGTCATCGCCTGGCGCAACCTGTTCTGGGCGCTGTCCGACGCGATGGTGCGCGATCCAAAACCCTGGATCGGCGACTACGTGCTGCCGAACATGGACCCCGGCAACGCCTATCAGATCATCGCCACCATGGCCTACACCAAGGTCAAATACATCATCGAGCAGACCGTCGCCTCGGGACTCATCTACCTCAATTCCCATGCCCGCGACTTCAAGAACGCCGAGATCCGTCCCTATCTCGACCGCTACATGCGCGGCTCCAACGGCTACAAGGCCGAGGAGCGCGTCAAGCTGATGAAGCTTTTGTGGGACTGCCTGGCGACCGAATTCGGCGGCCGCCACGAGCTCTACGAGATCAATTATGGCGGCTCGACCGAGGAAATCCGCCGCTACTGCCTGTTCGGCGCGCAGGCGTCCGGCAACGCCGACCGCTTCAAGGGCTTCGCCGAGGACTGCATGGCGGAATATGATCTCGACGGCTGGAAGGTCCCGGACCTCACCGATCCCGGCGAACTCAGCTATCATGTCATGCGCGGCGCCGGACGGTAGGCCGAGGCCGAACGCACCGATTATCGTCGGCTGATTTCCGCGTCGGCACGGCCGCGGCGGTCGCGGCCATGCCGATTGGGCGGATCGCGCTTTCAATCAACAGAAATCGCTTCCCTCACCAGAAATCCAGGATCGGGGCCGGTGTTTGCTCGTGCAGATGCTTGAGCAAGGCCAATCGGCCGACATGCAGCACGATCGGAGTGGCGCTATCGGGCTGCCGCAACGCGAAGATGTGGCCGACGAACAGCGAATGGTCGCCGCAAGAGTGGCGCGCGACCACCTTGGCGGCGATCGTCGCGTGCGCATCGACCAACAGCGGCGTGCCGTCGATGTATTCGTATTTCAGGTTCATGCCATCGACCGGCCGGCCGGAAAAGTGCCCAATCAGGAACTCCTGGCCGCGGGCAAGAATGTTGACGCCGAAATGGCCGGCCTCCAGCAGGAAGGCGTGCATGCGCGCCTTCAGACCGACCGAGACCACGCACAGCGGCGGCTCGAGCGATCCCGACATAAAGGCATTCGCGGTCATGCCGCGCAGCTCGCCGCGCAGCTGCGTGGTGATGACGGTGACGCCGGTGGCGAACGAGGCCATGACGCGGCGAAAACGTTCATCAGTCACCGCATCGCCCTGCGGATCGTCCACGCTGGAAGTAGGCGCCGAGCCGGTCATCTCCTGTAGCCCATCGTGCTCATTCATTGGTCTGCCACGCGAAATAGCGAATAGCGATTGGAAAGACCACCCCCCATTCGCTCACCGCCATTCGCCAATTCACCATGCCAAGGGCGTCACGACTTGACCAGGCGACGGCCGGTGACGGCTTCGAGGTTCCTGAAGAAAATCTTGTCGCGATCCGCTTTCGACAGGTCAAGCAATTCGAGAATGCGCAGCGTCTCGCGCGGATACATCGTCCCGCCCTCGGGATCGAACGGGCAATCGGAGGCGAACACGATCTTGGCGCGCGGGAAGAAGTCCATGCCGGCCCTGGTCGCCGGCTCGGCGGTGAACACGGCGGTATCGGCCCAGAAATCCTGCTTGAAATAGTCGAGCACGCGTTTTTTCAGGCTCTTGCGCAGCGACACGTAGTCGGCCTCCGTGGTGCGTGAACCGAGCACGTCATTGCCCGGCCCGAGCCGGCCTTCGAGCATCGGCACGATGCCGCCGAAATGGTGGGTGATGATCTTCAGGTTCGGATGGGTGTCGATGATCTTCGCGAACACGAGGCGCGCCATGGCGCAGGCGGTCTCGTAGGACCAGCCGAAGGTCCACCACATTTCGTAGAGCGATCTGTCCTCGTCGATGTAGTCCGGCATTTCGGCGCCGCGTGCCGGATGCAGCCAGACCGGCGCGCCGATCTCGTTCATCTTGTTCCAGAACGGCAGATATTCCGGGCGATCGAGCGGCTTGCCGGCGACGTTGGTGTAGATCTGCACGCCGAGCGCGCCAAGCTCTTTGATCGCGCGCTCCGCCTCGGCGACGCCGGCATCGGGCGCCGCAAGCGAAACGTGCGCCACCCAGCCGGGGAAGTGATCCTTCTCCTTGGCGACAAGCTCGGCGAAGCCGTCGTTGATGACGCGGCAGAACGCGTCGATATCCGCGCCGGTCTTGGCAAATTTCTCGATCGGCGGCTGCGGGTAGGCGAGGATCTGCTGGTAGTCCTTATGGCCGTCGACGATCTTCTTGCGCACGTCGAGGTCGTAGAGCGCCGGAAGCGAACGCACGCGCTTGCCCATATCCGGGTAGTCGGCGGCCACTTCGCCGAGCATGTCGAAGAATTTCTTCGGGAAAAAGTGCGTGTACGCATCGATACGCATGGACGTTGCTCCCCGGACTACGTCTTTCCTCTCAACTCGGCGCCGCAACGGCGGAACTTGTTGGCGCCGGCCTGCCGTCGGTGCGACAGGCGCGCTGTCGGACCGGCGAGTCCTGTCACATCTTGAAACGCGCGAGCACCGCCGGCGGTATCGGCTGCGACTTCATGCGCGCCGGATCGTGCGGATCGCGCACCACCCACACGCGCGTCTCGAAACCTTCGACCGCGAGCGCTCCGGCCTTGGTTATGCGGTGCTCGATCTTGAAACTCGAGCGCCCGCAGTCGACCAGCGCGGTGGCGATCTCGATCTTGTCCCCGAACCGCGTCGGCGTGCGGAAACGCGCCCGCGTCTCGACCAGAGGATGCCCGGCGAAATCGTAGGCTTTGAGGTATTCGGCCTTGCTCAGCCCGAGCGCATGCTCGATCAGAACCGTCGTCGAGATGTCGAACATTTCATAGTAACGCGGATAGAAGATGATCCCGAGGGGATCGCAGTGGCACCATTCGATGCGCGTGCTTCGGGTGCTGGTCAACATGCCGCGACCTGTTCCCTCCCCCCTTGTGGGGGAGGGTAGGGAGGGGGGTCGGGAGGAGGCGCGAGAGCGCCGATGCGAGCGCAAGACCCCGGGACCCCCTACTGCAAGGGGTAGGGTCAAGTTTATTTCGGCGCCATGCGCAGTGAGGCGTCGAGGCGGACGACCTCGCCGTTGAGGTAGCGGTTCTCGATCATATGGCGCGCCAGGGCGGCGAACTGCGCCGGGTCGCCGAGCTTTTTCGGGAACGGCAGCGAAGCCGCAAGGCTTTCCCGCGCCGGCTCGGAGAGGCCCTGCAGCATCGGCGTGTCGAAGATGCCGGGCGCGATAGCGTTGACGCGGATGCCGAACTGGGCGAATTCGCGCGCCGCGGGCAGCACGAGCGCGACGACGCCGCCCTTCGACGAGGCGTAGGCGGCCTGACCGATCTGGCCGTCGTAGGCCGCGACCGAGGCGGTGCAGACGATGATGCCGCGCTCGTCGTCAGTGAGCGGATCGAGCTTGGCCATCGCCGCCGCAGCGAGCCGCATCGCGTTGAACGTGCCGATCAGGTTGACGCGCACCACACGGTCGAAATCGGCAAGCGCCATCGGCCCCTCGCGGCCGACGATGCGCTTCGCCGTGCCGATGCCGGCGCAGTTGATGAGGATGCGCGCCGGGCCGTGGTCGGCGGCGGCCTTGGCGATCGCCGCCTCGGTGCTGGCGCTGTCGGCGACGTCGCAGTGAATGGCAATGCCGTTGATGTCGATCGCGGTCTCGGCGGCGATCTTCTGGTTGACGTCGAGGAGAGCCACCTTGGCGCCGGCCTGAGCCAGCATGCGCGCGGTGGCGGCGCCGAGGCCGGAGCCTCCGCCGGTAACGAGTGCTGCGTGTCCGCGAATATCCATGATCAACTCCCTTGCGCTGCGGCCATGCCCGAGCGACCCGCGACGATGACGCTTGCCGGCGGCGGGTCGGCGTAAAGCTGTTCGACCAAGGCGGCGCGGCGGGCGAGCACCGCGCGCTGGTTGATCGATCCTTTGTCGGTGGTCTCGCCGATGTCGAGCGAGGGCGGTTCGGCGAGCAGAATGACGCGGCAGACGCGCGCGGACGTGCCACGGCGGGGCTCCGCCAGCGCCTCGAGGAGCCGCGCGAACGCGGCAACGATACGCGCGTCGGCGAGCACGGTTGCGGCGGCAGCATCGGCAGGGAGATCGGGAACGAGCTTGCGGCAGGCATCGAGATCGGGAAAGACCAGGGCGGCGATTTCGTCGCGATCGGCACCGGCGAACACCACGTCGCGCGCGAGCGGCGCGCAATGGGCGATGAACGCCGCGCGCAACGGCCCGACGCTGACCCAGGTGCCGGTCGCGAGCTTGAAGTCCTCGGCCAGGCGTCCGTCGAACAACAGGCCCTTTGCCGGCTCCGCCGGATCGGCGAACTTGAACGCGTCGCCGATCTTGTAAAAGCCCTCCTCGTCGAAGGCGTCGGCGGTGAGCGCCAGCGCGCGCCAATAGCCGGGGGTGATATTCGGACCCTTGAGCCTTGCTTCGAGCTTGCCTTCCCTCGGGACGAGCTTGAGCTCGACCCCGGGCGCCGGCAAACCGATATTGCCGACGCGCTCGGTGTCCCAGCTGCAGGCGATCGCCAGCGGCGCCGTTTCGGTCGAGCCGAGGCTCGACAGGAAGATGATGCGCTCGCCCGTGGTCTCGATCGCGAGCGCCTGCAGCGCGTCGAGGACATGCTGGGAGAGGCTCGCGCCGGCGTAGAAGAGCACCTTGAGCCGGCTGAAGAATTTTTCGCGCAGCGGCCGGTCGGCGGCAAGATGCGGCAGCAGCATCTCGTAGCCCTTGGGCACGTTGAAATAGACCGTCGGCGCGACGTCGCGCAGGTTGCGCACGGTCGCCTCGATCGCGCCGGGCATCGGCTTGCCCTCGTCGATGTAAAGCGAGCCGCCGTTGTGCAGCACCAGATTGAAGTTGTGGTTGCTGCCGAAGGTGTGATTCCAGGGCAGCCAGTCGACGATCACCGGCGGCTCCTCGCCGACGAACACCAGCGCCGCGCCCACCATCGCCTGGTTCGAGCACAGCATGCGCTGGGTGTTGATCACGCCTTTCGGCTGCCCGGTCGAGCCGGAGGTGAACAGGATTTTTGCGACCGTATCGGCCCGGACCGCGGCGTGCGCCGCATCGACGGCGGCGGTCGGCCGCGCCTCCAGTAATTCGGCAAAATGCGTCGCCCGAGGTCCGGGCGGCGGATTTGTCGTGACCACGACTTCCACGGAGGCCGGCACTGCGGCGGCGATGGCGCGGGCGAATGCCACTCCGTTCGTGGCAAAGACGAGGCCCGGCGTCAGAATATCGATGATCGCGGTGAGCTTCTTGAAGTCCTGCGACATCAGCGAATAGGGAACGGAGATCGGCGCATAGGGAATGCCGACATGCATGGCGGCAAGGCCGAGCAGCGCGTGCTCGATGTCGTTGCCGGACAGGATCGCGACCGCCCGCTCGGGCGACAAATCGCGCTCAAGCAGCGCCGCCGCGATCGCGCGCACTGCGGCGAATGTCGCCGCATAGCTCAAGGTCCGCCAGCCGCCGGCGGGGTCACGCTGCGCCAGGAAGATCCGCTCAGGCGCAGTCTTCGCCCATTGGGCGAGACGCTCCGTAAGCGTTTCCGGGTAAGGCGGCAGCGGCTCTGGCGAGCGCATCAGGATAGCGCCATCACCGCGGCGCTCGACTGTCACGCTGGCCGGGCCGAGCCGGACCGGCCGCAGCGGCGGCCGGTTTTCCCCGGCGTGTTTCCTGGCGGAGGCGAGCGACATCGTATCAGATCAGAACCGGTGCTTGGTTCGCGTGACATTTCCGCGGAACCGCGTCAAGACGCGCGATCGGACCGGCCGGGCGGCCCCCGCGGCGCCGCGATTTGACCCTGTCGGCCATGGCTCCTAAATAGCGCGCAGCCGGCACTGGCGTGCGTATTCGAGCAAAAGCCGGCGGCCGCAAGGGAGAGAGCGATGCGCGACGTCTTCATCTGCGATGCCGTACGCACCCCGATCGGCCGCTACGGCGGCGCGCTCGCCAAGGTGCGCACCGACGACCTCGCGGCCGCGCCGATCAAGGCGCTCATCGCCCGCAACGCCAAGGCCGACTGGTCGCGGCTCGACGAAGTGTTCTTCGGCTGCGCCAATCAGGCCGGCGAGGACAACCGCAACGTCGCGCGCATGGCACTCCTGCTCGCCGGGCTGCCGGAGACGGTCCCCGGCCTCACCGTCAACCGGCTGTGCGCCTCGGGCCTCAACGCCGTTGGCGATGCGGCGCGCGCCATCCGCACCGGCGAGATGGATTTCGCCATCGCCGGCGGGGTCGAGTCGATGACGCGGGCGCCGTTCGTCACCGGCAAGGCGAGCGAGCCGTTTGCGCGCACGGTCGAGACCTACGACACCACGCTCGGCTGGCGCTTCGTCAATCCGGCGATGAAGGCGCGCTACGGCATCGATTCGATGGCCGAGACCGGCGAGAACGTCGCCGAGGAATATCAGGTGGCGCGCAAGGACCAGGATGCGTTCGCGCTGCGCTCGCAGCAGCGCGCCGCGCGCGCCGCCGCCGCCGGCTATTTCGCCGAGGAGATCGTCGCAGTCGAAGCGCCGGGCGGCAAGGCCGGCCCGATCGTGGTCGATAAGGACGAGCATCCGCGGCCCGATACGACGCTGGACAATCTCGCCAAACTCAAGCCGATCGTCCGCAACCCCGGCACCATCACCGCCGGCAACGCCTCCGGCATCAACGACGGCGCCGCGGCGATGATCCTCGCGTCCGAGGAAGCGGCACGCGAGCACGGGCTCACGCCCCGCGCCCGGGTCGTCAGCATGGCGTCCGCCGCCGTGCCGCCGCGCATCATGGGCATCGGGCCGGTGCCGTCGACGCGCAAGCTGATGGAACGGCTGGGGCTCAAGATCGGCGACTTCGACCTGATCGAGATCAACGAGGCGTTTGCCTCGCAGGGCCTCGCCTGCCTGCGCCAGCTCGGCGTCGCCGACGATGCCGAGCACGTCAATCCGCACGGCGGGGCGATCGCACTCGGCCATCCGCTCGGCATGTCGGGCGCGCGGCTCGCCATAACCGCCGTGCACGGCCTGGAACAGCGCGGCGGCAAGCGCGCGCTCGCCACGATGTGCGTCGGCGTCGGGCAAGGCGTGTCACTGGCGCTGGAGCGGATTTAGCGCGCCATCATTCCGGGGCGGCGCCGGCGCCGAGCCTGTAATTCATCATCACGATTTTCAGAGAAATTCTCTGGCGAAGATCAATCCTGAAACGACTGCATTTATGGATTCCGGGTTCGCGCCTCCAGCGCGCCCCGGAATGACGAGCATGGAGATTTCCGCGTGCCGATGTCCCCCGGCTACATTCCCTTTCATCCCAACCCGTCAAAACCGAAATTCAAGCCACCGCCAGGCGCCGTCGATGCGCATTGCCACGTGTTCGGGCCGGAGAGCAAATTCCCCTTCGCGCCGGAGCGCAAATACACCCCTTGCGATGCGCCGAAGGAAAAGCTGTTCGCGCTGCGTGACTTTCTCGGCTTCGACAAGAACGTCATCGTGCAGGCCTCCTGCCACGCCAAGGACAACCGCGCGACGGTCGATGCGCTCGAAGCGGCGAACGGCCGGGCCCGCGGCGTCGCCTTTGTCGGCGAGGAGGTGAGCGATAGCAAGCTCGCGTGGATGGACAAGGCCGGCGTGCGCGGGGTGCGTTTCAATTTCCTCAAGCGGCTCGTGGACTTCACGCCGCGCGACGTGCTGGCGCGCATCGCCGCGCGGGTGGAGAAGCTGGGCTGGCACATCGTCGTCTATTTCGAGATGCCGGACCTCGCGGAGCTGGAAAGCTTCTTCACCGCGCTGCCGACGACGGTCGTGGTCGATCACATGGGCGCGCCCGACGTGTGGAAAGGCGTCGATCACCCGGAGAACCGGCGCTTCCACGCCTTAATGGAGCGGCACAAGAACTTCTGGGTGAAGGTGAGCTGCCCGGAACGCCTGAGCGTCGCCGGACCGCCCTACGATGACGTGGTGCCGTTCGCCCGCGCTCTGGTCGAACGCTTTCCCGATCGCGTGCTCTGGGGGACCGATTGGCCGCATCCCAACATGAAGAAGGAGGCGCCCGACGACGGCCTGCTTGTCGACTACATCCCGCGCATCGCGCCCACGCCCGCCGTACAGCAGGCGCTTCTGGTCGACAACCCGATGCGGCTTTACTGGAGTTAGACCAAGACCAAAGGGCGCGACTTGTCACCCTGAGCGGCGAGCCCCGACTTGATCGGGGGGCCTCGAAGGACACCGGCGACGGCACTCTGGGCTGCGCGCCTTTGGCGCGCACGTCAGGGGAGGGAAAACGCGCGAAACGCTTACGTTGCCAACCCTTGCGGCCTTATATATGTGAGGCCAACCCGGAGCCCGCCGATGGCGCGCAAACAGCAGCCTTACGACGACATACCCGGAACGTTCGTGTTCGATGCCGAGCGCTCGCGCGAGGGCTTCGGCATCAACATGTTCTGCATGTCGTTGATGAAGGAAGAGAACCGCAGGGCCTTCAAAGCCGACGAGGCGGGGTACCTCAAGAAGTTCAAGCTCACGCCGGCGCAGATAGAGGCGATCCTCAAGCGCGACTACAACCGCATGCTCGAGCTTGGCGGCAACATCTATTTCACCGCCAAGCTCGGCGCGACCGACGGGCATTCGTTCCAGCACCTCGCCGCGGTCATGACCGGCAACACGCAGGACGATTACGCCGAGATGATGCTCGGCGGCGGCCGCTCGGTCGATGGCAACCGCTCGCGGTCGGGAAAGAACGCGCCGTCAAAATTCATCGCCAAGGCGGCGGCGGCGCGGAAGCCCGCCGGCGCGAAGGCGAAAGCCAAGACCAAACCCAGATCAGCAAAGCGGAAGTGAAGCCGTGGCCAGGATCATCGCCGGTATAGGTTCATCGCACGTGCCCGCCATCGGCGCGGCGCTCGACAACGGCAGGACCGAGGAGCCGTATTGGAAGCGGGTGTTCTCGGGGTTCGAGAAATCGCAGGCGTGGATGCGCGAGGCCAAGCCCGACGTCGCCATCATCGTCTACAACGACCACGCCTCGGCGTTCTCGGTGGAAATGATCCCGACCTTCGCGCTCGGCTGTGCCGCGGAATTCCCGCCCGCCGACGAAGGCTGGGGCCCGCGCCCGGTGCCGGTGGTCGAGGGCCATCCGGCGCTCGCCTCGCACATCGCGCAGTCGGTGATCCTCGACGAGTTCGATCTCACCATCTGCAACAAGATGGAAGTCGATCACGGCATGACCGTGCCGATGAACCTGCTGTTCGGCAAGGTCGACAAGGATTCGCAATGGCCCTGCCCGGTCATTCCGCTCGCGGTCAACGTGGTGATGTATCCGCCGCCGACCGGCCATCGCTGCTACATGCTGGGCAAGGCGATCCGCAAGGCGGTCCAGTCCTATCCCGAGGATCTCAGGGTGGTGATCTTCGGCACCGGCGGCCTGTCGCATCAGATCAGCGGCCCGCGCGCCGGGCTGATCAACAGCAAATGGGACAAGAGCTTCCTCGACAATCTGTCGAAGGACCCGAAGAAGCTCGCGCAGATTCCGCATATCGACTACATGCGCGAGGCCGGCGCCGAAGGCATCGAGATGGTCATGTGGCTGGTCATGCGCGGCGCCCTCGACGACAAGGTCGACGAGGTCTACCGCTTCTACACCGTGCCGGCCTCGAACACCGCCGTCGGGCACATCATCCTCGCCAACCGCCCGCGCGCGGGGAAGGAGGCGGCGCGGCACAAACCCGCGGCCGGCCGCCACAAAGCCACAGCCGGCAAACACAAGCGCGCCGCCGCGCGGGTGAAGCGGATGCAGGTGCGGAGCTAGCACGACATCGTCATGGCCGGGCTTGTCCCGGCCATCCACGTCTTTGGCTCCGACTTGTTAGACGTGGATGCCCGGCACAAGGCCGCGCATGACGTAACTGAGAAGCTGAGAGGCCAACAATGAAGATCTGCGTTGCCGGTCAGGGCGCCTTCGGCCAAAAACACCTCGACGCGATCAAGCGCATTCCCGATGCCGAGGTCACCTCGCTGGTCGGCGGCAATCAGGACGCGACCGCGCAGGTCGCAAATAAATACGGCATCCCGCACCATACCGGCGACCTCTCCGAAGGCATCAAGCGCGCCGACGCGGTCATCCTCACCACCCCGACCAAGATGCATTTCCGCCAGGGCGAGCAGGTGATGCGTGCCGGCAAGCACGTGCTGGTGGAAATCCCGATCACCGACAGCGTCGAGGACGCCGAGGCGCTGGTGCGCATCGCCAAGGAGACCGGCGTCGTCGCCATGGGCGGGCACGTGCGCCGTTTCAATCCCAGCCATCAATGGGTGCACAAGCGCATCGCCGCCGGCGAACTCAAGATCCAGCAGATGGACGTGCAGACCTACTTCTTCCGCCGCAAGAACATGAACGCCGCCGGCCAGCCGCGGAGCTGGACCGATCATCTGCTCTGGCACCACGCCGCCCACACCATCGACCTCTTCCAGTACCAGGCCGGCGAGACGATCTCCGATTGCTACGCGGTGCAGGGGCCGATCCACCCGCAGCTCAACATCGCCATGGATATGGGGATCGTGGCGAAAACGCCGTCCGGCGCCGTGCTCACGCTGTCGCTGTCGTTCAACAATGACGGGCCGATCGGCTCGTTCTTCCGCTACATCTGCGACAACGGCACCTACAAGGCCTATTACGACGATCTCGTCGACGGCAAGGACCAGAAGATCGACCTGTCGAAGGTCGACGTCTCCATGGACGGCATCGAGCTCGAGGACCGCGAGTTCATCGCCGCGATCAAGGAGAAGCGCGAGCCGAATGCGAGCCTCGCCCAGGTGCTGCCGTGCATGCGCGTGCTCGGCCGGCTGGAAAAGATCGTCGACCCGCAGCGCAAGGCGCACGCGTAGGCTTTGCCTGGGGCGCGCTCGAGCGGCGCGGCGGGCAATCACAGCGCACAAATCGCAATTCCAAGCGCTCGTGCGCAGTCGACGAGCCGTCGGTCGTAGCTTGCCAATTCGATGGAGTGTCCGCCTGCGCGCAGGAATTCGATCGTCGCCATGTGAAGCCCGTCCAGCGTTGCTACCGGTGTGGAAATGGTTCGAGGGCGCGGGCGAGGACCCGCGGAAGCAGATCAATCAGCGTCACGCGGGAAACAAGAGCCTTGGCCTGGTCAGTGTGCGACGTCGTGAGACGGCGTGCGTGAATTCGATTCCAGAGCTCGTACTGCAGAAGCCTGCTCGAAATCAGCGGTTCGCGCCAAATCGGCTTCCGGCGGCAGTTGACCCTCGACGAATAGGTAAGCAAGCGCCACGGAGCTATCGAGATAGATCAACGGTCCTCTCGGTCTCGCTGCAGGTCCGCCATCAACTCCTCGAACGACATCACGGGTTGCGCGGGGGCGGGGCGCGTCCGGCGGCGATCGTCGCCGGCGTCAGCCAGCCCTCGCGCACACCGCGCGCTATCAGTTCATCGTCGCTTAGCCGCTTGATGCCCAGGCTGCGGCGGCACGATCTCAGCCACCACCCGATCGCGGTCGGTGACCAGGACCGTTTCGCCGGCAGAAGCCATGCGAATGTATTCGCTAAGCTTGTTCTTGAGGATTTTCAGGCCGACCGAACGCATGCAGGTGAGGTAGCTTCCAGAAGCTACTTCGTTGTCAATCGTGACTGTAGAAGGGCGGTCCCCTTCGCGGGGTAGCGACAACACTCACTCCACAATCCCGATGAGCTTCGCCAGCCGGTCGGGATCGGCGCGCAGCGGCTCCGATGCGCCGTCGTAGACGATGCGGCCCTTGTCGAGGATCACCGTGCGCGCCGAGAACGTCAGCGCCACGCGGCTGTTCTGTTCGACCAGGATGATCGACAGCGCATTGTCGACGCGCAACTCGGCCAGCACCGCGGTCAGCGTCTCGACCAGAACCGGCGCAAGCCCTTCGGTCGGCTCGTCCATCAGCAGCACCGTGGGATTGGTCAGCAGCGCGCGCGCGATCGACAGCATCTGCTGCTCGCCGCCCGAGAGCTGGTTGCCCATGTTGTCGAGCCGTTCCTTGAGCCGCGGGAACAGCGCGAAGACGCGCTCGCGCGTCCAATGGCCCGGCCGCGCGGCGACGTCGAGATTCTCCCGTACCGACAGCGAGGGAAAGATCTCGCGCTCCTGCGGGACGAAGCCGATGCCGGTCAGCGCGCGGCGAAAGCACGGCATGCCGTTGAGGCGGCGGCCGTCGAGCACGACCTCGCCGGCATGCAAGGTGGTGTGGCCCATGACGGTCGCCAGCAGGGTCGTTTTCCCCACGCCGTTGCGGCCGATCACGCTGATGCACTCGCCGGGGACGAGTTTCAGATCGATGTCTTCCAGCACCACCGTCTGGCCGTAGCCGGCCGAGATGCGGCGCAATTCGAGCGCGCTAGCCATTGACGGCCTGCCCGAGATAGACCTCGCGCACCTCGCGGTTGGCCTCGATCTCTTTCGGCGTTCCCTCGGCGAACACCGCCCCGCTCACCATCACGGTGACGCGCCTGGCGAAGCGGAACACCACGTCCATGTCGTGCTCGATGATGAGCACGGCGATGTCCTCAGGGAGCCGTTCGATGGCGTCGAGGATGATGTGGCTTTCGGCGCTCGGCACCCCGGCGGCTGGCTCATCGAGCAACAGCACCTGCGGCCTAAGCCCGATCGCTATCGCAAGCTCGATCAGCCGCTGGCGGCCGTAGGGCAGCTCGGAGACGCGGCGGCGCGCATGGTCGGCAAGCTTCAACGTCTCCAGGAGATGCATCGCCTCCTCGATCACGTCGGTCCGGCGGCCGGCGGGATAGAACATCGACGAGGCGGCGCCGATGCGCTCGGCAACGGAGATGCAGACATTCTCCAGCACCGAGAGGCCGCGGAACAGCCGGTTGATCTGGAACGTGCGCGCGATGCCGAGCTTGACCCGCTCGGCTTGCGTTCGGCCGGTGATGTCGCGGCCGGCGAGAAGCACGCGCCCGCGCGTCGGCGGCAACACGCCGGTCAGCAGGTTGACGAACGTGGTCTTGCCGGCGCCGTTGGGGCCGATCAGCGCATGGCGCGCGCCGGCATCGAGCCTGAAGTCGATGTCGCTCACGGCGGTGAGCGCGCCGAAATGGCGGCTCAGCGCCTGCGTCTCGAGCCGTATCGCGCTCATGACGCGGCGCGCCAGACGGCGTAGCGCTGCGTGAGCGTCGCGCCGAGGCCGAGGATGCCGTTGCGCGCGAACAACGCGATCGCAACCAGCAGCAGCCCGAGGCCGAGCTGCCATGCGCTCGGATAGATCTGCGCCAGAAAATGCTCCAGCGCCAGGTAGACAACGGCGCCGATGAACGCGCCGTAGAGCCGCCCATAGCCGCCGAGGATGAGGACGATGAGCACGGTCGCGGCGCGATCGAGATCGAGCGCGCTCAGGTTGACGTAGGCGTTGGTCTGCGCCCAGAGGGCGCCGGCGATGCCCGCGATCGCCGCCGAGATGGTGTAGCAGATCACGAGCCGGCGCCGCACCGGCGTGCCGACCGCATGCATGCGCAGCGCATTTTCGCGGATGCCGGTGAGGCTCTGGCCGAACGGCGAATAGACCAAGGTGCGCACGAACGCGAAGCAGACGAAGAGCACGGCCAGCGCGTAGAGATATTGCGTGTTGGCGTAGAGCGGATTGAACTCGAAGACGCCGAATACCGGGGCAATCGGAAGGCTCGGCAACCCGTCGAAGCCGCCGGTATAATCGTGCGCCATGTTGGCGGCCTCGCCGAGCAGCGCCATGGTGCAGATCGTGAGCATGAGCAGGGTGAGGCCGGTGGTGCGCAGCAGGACGAGGCCCGAGGCGAGGCCGATCACGGCTGCCGCCAGGCCGGCGAGCATGAGGCTCGTGATCGGCTCGCTCCACAGGCCGTGAAACGCCAGCAGTCCGACCGTATAGGCGCCGGTGCCGAAGAACGCCGCATGGCCGAGCGTGATGATGCCGGCATAGCCAAGCGCGAGGTCGAGCGAGAGCGCGAACGGGATCGCGATCAGAAGCTCGGCGCCGAAGCTCAGATAGTCGGGAAAGATGAAATAGACGCCGAGCGCGACGATCCAGGGCAGCGCCTCCCACCAGCGCAGGCGATGCCGCCGGATGAGGACGCGCGCCGCCGGATGGTCGAGCGGCCCGGCGCCGGCGGCCGGCCCGGCCGGAGCGGCCGCGACGCTCACGTCTCTTTCCTTCCGAACAATCCGCGCGGACGCCACAGCAGGAGAAGAATGGTGAGCGCGTAGATGAAGATGGTGCCCCCCTTGGGCAGGTAAAGCTTGAGCACGAAATCGAGTACGCCGAGCAGCAGCGAGGCGTAATAGACGCCGACCACGCTGCCGAGGCCGCCGACCGACACCACGATCAGAAAATACACCAGATATTTGAGCGCGTATTGCGGATCGAGGCCGAGAAATTCCGCGCCGAGCCCGCCGCCGAGCGCCGCCATGCCGCTGCCGAACGCGAAGGTGATGGTGAACAGCCGGTCGACGTTGATGCCAAGCGATTCCGCCATGCGGCGGTTGTCGACGGTGGCGCGAATCTGGGCGCCGATCCGCGTGCGCTCGAAGGCGAGCCAGATCCCGAGCACGATCAGGAGGCCGACCCCGATCAAAAAGATGCTGTAGGTGCGATAGCGCAGGAAGCCGAGGTTTAACTGGCCGCCGAGCGCCGGCGGTAGTTCGAACGGCTGGCTTTCCGGCCCGACCGTTATCGTGATCCCGGCGATGAAAATGAAAATGAGGCCGATGGTGAAAAGCACCTGGTCAAGCTCGCCGGCGCGGTAAAGCCGGCGATAGAACAACCGCTCGAGCACAGCGCTGAGCGCGGCGGTGGCGAAGAAACCCAACGCCAGAGCCGGGCCGAAGCCGATATGCGCGCGGTTCATCGCCAGCACGATGACGTAGCCGCCGAACATGGCGAAAGCGCCGTGGGCGAGGTTGACGAACCCCATCAGCCCCATCGTCACCGAAAGCCCGACGGAGACGATGAACAGCACCGTGCCGGCGGACAGGCCGCCCAACAGGATGCTGATGAAATTACCGGCAAAATCCACGGGCAATCCCCTCACCACCGGGCGGGGCGAACGGCGGACGGCGAACAGCGAATACCGGCAACATTCTATTCGCTAGTCGCGGTTTCGCCATTCGCCGCCATGGCAGTAGGAGGCGAGGCCCGACACGGCAACTGACTGCGAATGCGCGCCGATCACTTCTTCGGCGCGCACGGGCCGAACGCAAGCTCCTTGCACTGGTCCTTCACCTGATCAATCTGTCCGATCACCTTCTGGTGGAGCTTGCCGTCGGAGCCCTTCACGACCTCGTCCAGATATTCGTTCATGACGATGTCGCGGGTCGCCGGATCGATCATGATCGGACCTTGCGGGCTGTTGAACTTCCAGCCGAGCAGCGACTTCACCGCCTCTTCGCCGTCCATCTTGCCCTTGGTGGCCTGCACGGCTTGGACGATAGCGGCCATGCCGTCGTAGGCGCCGACCGCCATGAAATCCGGCGTCGAATCGGCGCCGTATTCCTTCTTCCAGGCGGCGACGAAGCGCTTGTTCTCCGGATTGTCGAGATCGGCGTTGTAGTGGTGCATGGTGACGAGGCCGACCGCGGTGTCACCCATGCCCTGCAGCTTGATGTCCTGGGTGATGTCGCCGGGTCCGATCAGCTTGATGCCCGCCTCGCGCATGCCGAGCGCGCCGTAGGTCTTGGCCGCGGCGCTGGCATGATCGCCGGCCGGCACGAACACGTACAGCACATCCGGCTTCTCGTCCTTGGCGCGCTGGAAGAACGGCGTGAAGTCGGGAACGGTGCCGGGTCCTCCGGCCGGAATGGCGTCGATCACCTTGCCGCCATTGGCCTCGAAGCCCTGTTTGAACGCCTCCAAGCTGTCCTTGCCGGGCGGGAAGTCGGTGTAGGCGACGACCGCCGTTTTCGCATGCAGCGTCTTGGCGGTCGCCACGCCCATCGCATAGCCGGAATGCCACATGGTGAACGAGGTGCGCACGTATTCCGGCGCCAGATTGGTGATGAAGGCGGTGCCGGCGTTCATGATCACCGCGAGCTTCTTGCCGGCGGCAACGACCGGCGCCGACGCGATCGCATCGGGCGAATAGACCCAGCCGGCAAGGGCATCGACCTTGTCCTGGGTGAGCAATTCCTGGACCGCGACCTTGGCTTCCGCGCCGTTCGGAGCCTTCGAATCGCGCTTGATGAGCTTGATGGTGTAGGGCTTCACCTGATCGGCATTGGCTTTCAGATAAAGCTCCATGCCGCGATCCATCTGCTGCGCAAATTCGGCGCCGATGCCGGTAAAGGGCAGGACGACGCCCACCTTTATCTCCTGCGCCAGAGCCGCGCCGGCCGAAAAGGCAAGTGCGGCGATGGCCGCAATCATTCGCTTGGGCATGAGCAACCCTCCCGGTTTCTTTGATTCCGTTGATTTCAATGCTGGACTTGTTGGACGCCGATACTAGGGGGAAGGGCGGAAATGGCAAGCAAAAGGCAGCCGCGCGGCACTGCGCGCCTTCGTCGCGCCACCGCGAATCCGAGCAAAATCATGCAGCGGGCGGCGCCCGTCCCTGGCCGGTCAGGGCGGCGGGCCGCCCATTTCGCCGGCAGCGGCGGCGTGGCTGACGTCCGACTCTGCTGCGGCCGGCTGTCCGGTGCGGAAGCGCACGCGATAGACCTGAAGGTTTTCCATCACCCGCTGCACGTAGTTGCGCGTTTCCGCGATCGGAATGCGTTCGACCCAATCCACGGGGTCGACCTTGGGATCGCGCGGGTCGCCGTGCGCCTTCACCCATTCGGCGACGCGGCCGCGCCCCGCGTTGTAGCCGGCAAAGGTCATCATGTAGGAGCCGCGGTAATCGCGCAGCAACCCGGCGAGTTCGCCGGCTCCCATTTGCACATTGTAGATCGGATCGCACACCATGCGCTTCCAATCGTAGGTCGCGTGGAACCTGCCCGCGGTATCGCGGGCGCTCTCCGGGGTGACCTGCATCAGGCCGACGGCGTTCGCCGGCGACTTGTCCTGCGGATCGAAGGAGCTCTCGGTGCGCACGACCGAATAGGTGATGCTCGCATCGACTGCGGGACCGATCGGGCTGTAGCGCGGGACGCCGAAATTGGGGAAGGCGTAGAGGTCCAAGGCAAATCCGCGGGCGAGCGCCGTCCTGCCGATACTCAAGGTGGTACGGGCGTCTTCGTGGCGCGCGGCGAGCTCGGCGAGCCCCATCAAGGCGCGAACATCGCTGCTTCGTTCGGCAAGATCCGTGGCAAACGAGATCACGAGTTCACGTTCGCCGGCGGCGTAGAGGATGGCCGCGGCGCGTACCACCTCGGACGCCCAGACCGCGGCATCGAGCTCCGGCGGGGCGCGCAACGCGATCTCGCCGAGCCCGAGCCTGGCGCGCGCCAGCTGACCGTAATAGGCGGTCGAATGACGAGAAGCGGCCTCGTAATAGGCCCGCGCGTTCTGCATTTGACCGGCCGCCTCGGCGGCACGGCCGCGCCAGTAGTCCGCGCGCGCCTTCACGATCGGATTGGTGGAGTCATCGCCGACGTGGGCGAAATGCTCGATCGCCGCCGCCGGATCGCCAAGAAAGCGCAGCGCGATCCAGCCCGCCATGAAGTAGAATTCGGCGCGATAGTTGATGTTCGCCGGCAGCGCGCCGTCGCGCACCACTTCATAGGCCGTCTTGGCGTCGCCTTGATCGAGGAGCTTGCGCGCGAGGATCCGGCGCTCGCGCCACCATTCGTCGGTGTCCTGGAATTCCATGCCCTCGCGCGGGCTGGCGAGCACCACGTGGGCCGCTTCGGCGACGCTCTTGTTGCCCAGAAGCCAGTGAATGCGGCAGAGCGTGTACCCGAGGTCGCTGCGCGCCTCGCCGTCGACGGCGTCGAGCAGCTTGCGGGCTTTGCTGGATTTCTCGGCCACGGCGGTGCAGGCCTTGACGACCGCGGTCTCGCCGCCGCCCAGCCGATGGGCGGCACGCATCGCGCCGCTGAAATCCTTGGCGGCGATGCGCCGATCCATCCGCCGGCGGTGATCGCTCGCAGTCAGAAAATCGCGGAAAGCCTCGAGAACCTCGGACTCGACTCGCTCCGACAGCTCGTCGCTCCACCACGTTTCGCGGATCAGGCGTTCGGCGCCCTCGCGGTCGCCGTCGGCAATGAGCACGCGGGCGAGCGCCAAGCGCCCCCTGGCGCTCGCCGGATTCCCGGCCAGAAACCGGCGCACGGTGGCAGCGTCGCGCCGGTCGGGCCATAGCGCAACTTCCGCGCGGCGGCGGAAGAAGGTGATGCCCGGCCAGCCCGGATTGTCGCGAATGAAGGCCGCATAGCGGCCGAATTCCGAACCCATGTCGTCGGAGCGCAGGATCACCCATTCGACAAGCTTCTTTGCCACCGGGTCGTGGATCGTTTTTTCCACCTCGGTGGCCTCGGTCGGCTTGTGCTTGCGCACGAGATCGAGCGCCTGCTTGACCGTCTCGATCTCGTCCGGCGGTATCAGCTCCAGCGCTTCGATAACGGGCGAGGCGGCGGCGTCGCTGATCGGCACGACGGCCTTGCAATGATCGTCCGACTTCGACCGCGAAGCGTGGTCGTGCTTGGAATGCTTCCCGTCCGTTTCCGCCGACTTTTTCTTCTCGGTACCGCCGTGTTTTAGATGTTTGGCGTGGGCGCCGGCCGATGGCTTGGCCTTCGTGCCCGCCGAACTGTGGGTTGAGCGCTTGCCGTCGGCATCAGCCGAACCGTGCTTGTGCACCTTGGCGAGCGCGCCCGCCGAGTTGAGGGCGATCGCCGCAGAGGCGAGCAGCAGCGGGAGCACGTGTAAGCGTCGGATCATCGGCCAACGTACCCCGTTTCACCTCACCTGCCTTCGCCGACTCCGCCTCGCGGCAGTGCCTCCATGCGGGAGCGAAGGTTTAGCCGTTTGCGTCCGTGCAATGCTTCCGTGCAATGCTATTGTGGTTATTTTGGCGGGCGATGTGATGCCACAGTGAATTTTGGCGACTGTTGCAATCGGGCGACATCCGCTTGCGCTAAGTGATTCGCAGCTTAGTTCCAAACGCGAGCGCGGAACAGGGTCAATCTTGTCCAACCGGGCCGCAACGTTGAGGTCTGAGAGGCCCGATGCCGAACGTTGCAGGGCCTGAACATCACGGCGCGACCCGCAGCCGCGGCCAGATCGCCAGCCACCCTTTGGACTGTACGCGATCGAGGTACACCGCGCGCTTCTCGCCCGCAAAGCGCGGGGTCGGCCGCAGGACCAGATCGAACAGATCGCCGAGGCCAAACGGCGCCGCGATTTCGCAGGAACCTGCAGGCGTCTGCCTTGCCGCGACGGCAGTCGCGGTTTCCGGCCAATGGCCTATCGCATCAACGGCCGCCGCGTAGGGCGCGTCGCCGTTGCGCAAATGCATCCACGCCTGGTTTTTCACCGACCAGTCGACCGACGGATCCAGGGCTCGCAGCGCGGCCTCCACCTCCTTGTCTTCCGCCGGCCGGGCGCGTTCGCGGCAGAACCAGACGACGTCGACGTCCCCGGTGTGGCGGGACGGCGGGCGGTCATGCAGGTAGTCCCACACCGCATTCCTGATGAAGCCCGCGCCGACCCAGCAATCCGGCAGCCCGAGCGAGCGGACCATGGCGAGGACGCCGCACCTTGCCGGATCGCTCGCGAGGATCGCCTGCAAGGCAGACGCGTGTTTCATGCGGATGCCTCACGCACCCTGTGCCGCCGCGGCCGGTATCAAGCTTCGCTGTTTCCCGGCACTAATTCAGCGCAGAACGTCGGCGACGCTGCTCACCTCGTCGGCACGCCCGGTGTTGAACGCCGCTTCCCAGAGCGCGATCCTGCCCCCGCGCATGACCCAGACCTCGACACCGAAGCCGCGCATTCGCACCCCGCTGTCGGCGTCCTCCCATTCCCCGGCCCATACATTGGTCAGCGTATCGTTCACCAGCGTCCGGAACTGCTTCTTCAGCCGGTAGCCTTTCTGCTTGGCGCTGCGCGCCGCGAAGAACGCATGCAGCGCGTCACACCCTCGAAACTCCGGCACCGTGCCGAAGCGCACCACGCAGTCTTCAGTGAAGCCGTCGACCAGCGCATCGATGTTCCACGGCATGAACAGCGACTCGACGTACTGCACGAATGCCCGCGCCTCTTCGACCGTGCGCGGGTTGCGACTGGCGCCCTGGCGCAATGCCTGAATGGACATGCCTTCCTCCCGTACGCGGCACTCGAGTGGAGCATGATCTTGTCGAAAACCGGTGTCCACTTTTCCGGATCATGCTCTAGGTTTTCTTGAACGCCGGCATGACGTCCTTGGCGAACCAGCGCAACTGTTCCTTGAATTCCTTGGGGGAAAGCCCCTCGGCCCAATGGATCATGAAGTTCTCGAGGCCCGGATACTTCGCCTCGATCGATTTGATGCCGTCGATCACCTCTGCCGGCGGGCCACAGAACCAGGCCTTCTGCGCCACGCCGTCCTTCAGATGGGGCGTGCGCGCGGGCGCACCCGGCGAGCCCCAGGTGCGGCCCTGCTCGTCGGCATAGCGCACGAAGCCGAACGGCGCGAACCACTTGTAACGTTCGTCGTGCGCCGGCTCGATGCGGCGCACCGCTTCGTCGTGGCTGTCGGCGAGATAGACGCCGGCGCCCCAGATGACGTCCTCGCCGAGTTGCTTGTTGCGGCCGTGCTTGAGGCAGGCGGCATGATAGGCGCGCACCACGTCATCGAGGATCTTCTCGCCGTTGAGCGTCACCATCGCCTTGAGGCCGTATTGCGCCATCAGCTCGATGGTCTTGCCGCTGGCGATCGGCATCCAGATTTCCACCGGCAGGTGCTTGGGCCGCGGCACCAGAGTGACGTCCTTGAGCGGATACCCGCGATAGTCCACCGGCGGCGGACACTCGTAGTACTTGCCCTTGAAATGGAACGACTGCTCGTTGAAGCAGGTCAGCAGCAGGCGCAACTGCTCCTCGAACAGCTCGCGGTTCTTCTCCGCGTCGAGGAGCGGCGCGCCGAAGGTCTCGACCTCGCGCGTGTGATAGCCGCGGCCGACACCGAGGATGACGCGGCCGTCGGTGACCACGTCAGCCATCGCGTAATCCTCGGCCATCCGCAGCGGGTGCCACATCGGCAGTATGTTGAAGGCGCAGCCGAACTTGAGGCGCTTGGTCTGGGTGGCGAGCCACAGTCCGAGCTGGATCAGGTTGGGAAAGACCTCGTATCCCTCGCGTTGGAAATGATGCTCGGCCGTCCACAGCACGTCGAAGCCGATTTCGTCCATGAGCTGAGCGACGTCGCGCGCGGTGAAGAACGCCTCGTGCAGCTGCCGGTCGGAATAGCGCCGCTCATTGGCGGGCGTGCCGTTGATCCCGACATTGTCGAGCTCGATCTGACCGACGTAGAGGACGTGAAACTTCTTGATCATGGGCTCTCACCAGGACTTGTTCCGGAGCGGCCGTGCGGCGAATCAACAAATTCAAGGCGCGCGGCGCCGCGGCGGCACCCCCGCCAATACCGCAGATGAGCGACGTGTGCCACTAGCTCTGCCGCCGCTTGCGCTCCGCCTCGTCCCAGGCGGTCAGTGCCTGAAAGTCGGGGACGAAGCTCAGACCCTTCTGCGCGTCCGACGACATCGCCGATTGCGAGGTCACAACATCGACCAGCGCCGGCGCGTTGCGCAAGGCCCTCTGCAAGGCGGGGCGCAGCCCGTCCGGCGCCTCGACGCGTTCGCCGTAAAGGCCAAGCGCCCGCGCCATCGCCGCATAGTCGGAATGGCGCAGCGTCGTGCCGACGACGCGTCCGCCGTAGTTCTGTTCCTGATCGATGCGCTCGATGTTCCAGGCGGCGTTATTGGAAACGATGAACACGCACTTCGCCCCGTGCCGGACGGCGGTGTCGATTTCCATGGCGTTGATCCCGAAGGCGCCGTCGCCGTTGACCGAGATGACCTGGCGGTCCGGCATGGCGAGCGCCGCGGCAATGGCGAACGGCACGCCGACACCGAGGCAGCCGAAGGCGCCGGCGTCCATGTAGGTCGACGCGCTAAGGCCGGTGCGCGCAAAGCTCAATAGATCGCCGCCGTCGGCGACCGCCACATAATCCGGAGCGGCTAGGTCGGCGATGGCGTCGAAGATCGCGCGCGGATGGATCTTGGCGTCGGCGCCGGTTGCCGGGCGGCCGCCAGCGGCGGCCGCGGCGGCGACGCGCTCGCGGTGGCGGCGGCGCATGCGCTCGAGCCAGGCCGCGTCGGCGGCGGGCGCGCGGTTGCCCGCGATCTCGACCATGGCGGCGAGCGCGAGATCGGGCGACGCGAGCAATTCCACCTGGCCGCGGCGGTTGTCGATCAGCTCGCCGGCATTGTCGGCAAGGCGGATGAAGCGCGCCTGCGGGAACACCGCCGGCGATCCGTAGCCGAGCTGATAATCGAGCCGGCGCCCGATGAGCAGCACGACGTCAGCCTCGCTCATGGCGGCGCCGCGCACCGCGGCAGCGACCGAGGGATGATCGGCGGGCACCAGGCCGCGGCTTTCCTGCGTGTCGAGGTAGAGGGCGCCGGTGGCCTCGAGGAGGCGCAGCAGCGGCGAAGCGGCGCCGCGCGCCCCGCGCCCGGTGACGACGAGCGGGCGCTTCGCCGCCCAGAACACCTCGACCGCCGTGGCAATCGCCGCCGCCTCCGGCGGCAGCCGGCGCGGCGGCTTGGCTTGCATCCATTCGTCGAGCACGAGCTGCGGCGGCACGCGGGCACGCAGCACGTCGATCGGGATTTCGGCGTAGACCGGGCCGGGCTCGCCGGCATCGCCGGTCGCGCGCGCCACCGCCTCGTCGAGCTCGCGGACGACCTGCTCGGCGAGGTTGAGCGTCCGCGCCGTGCGCGTGACCGGCCTTAGAATGTCGACATGCGGGATGCCCTGCAGCGGTCCCATGTTTGCCTGCGGACGCGGCGGGCAGCCGCCGATCAGCAGGACCGGAGCGCGCGCCAGAAAGGCATTGGCCACCGCCGTGACCGTGTTGGTGACCCCCGGCCCGGCAGTGACCAGGGCGACGCCGAACCCGCCGGCAAGCTCGGCGTGCGCGTGCGCCATGTGCACGGCCGCGCCCTCGTCGCGCACATCAATGATGCGGATGCCCTGCTGGGCGACGTGGTCCCAGAGCGGCTGGATATGCCCGCCCTGCAGGCCGAAGACGCGGTCGATGCCGCGCGTCTTGAGGAAGCGCGCCACCCACGCGGCGCAGGTCTGCGGATCAGCGTTCAAGTCCTGCGTTGCCGTGACCGCTTCGTTCATGGCGCGCCTATAGGCCGAGATAGGCCCGCCGGATCTCCGGCATGGCCGCAAGTGTCGCCGGCAGTCCTTCGCTGAACAGGCGGCCCTCGGCGATCACGTAGGCGTAGTCGCTCACCGCAAACGCCAGATGGACGTTCTGCTCGACCAGAAGCACGGTCAGCCCGGTATCCTTGAGCGCCTTGAGCGCCGCGAACAGCTGATAGACGAAGAGCGGCGCCAGCCCCAGCGACAGCTCGTCGATGATCAGGATCTCCGGATCGGTCATCAGGCCGCGGGCGATCGCGAGCATCTGCTGCTCGCCGCCGGAGAACGTGCCGGCCTTCTGCCTGCGCCGCTCCTTGAGGCGTGGGAACAAAGTGAACACCCGCTCCAGGCGGTCGGCATAGCTGTCGGCGCCGCGGCGCGTGAACGCGCCCATTTCCAGATTCTCGTCGACCGTCATGGTGCTGAACAGCTGGCGGCCTTCGGGCACGAGGACGAGACCGCGCGCCGCCTTGGCATGGGCGGGCAGCCGGGTCACGTCCTCGCCCTTGAACAGCACGCGCCCGCTCCATGGCGTGAGCGTGCCGACGACGGCGCGCAGCATCGTGGTCTTGCCGGCGCCGTTGGCGCCGACGAGCGTGGTGAGGCGGCCGCGCGCGGCGGCGAGCGAGAGGCCCCACAGCACCTGCACCTCGCCGTAGCCGGTGGCGAGCGCCTCGACCTCGAGGAGCGCATCGCTCATGCCGCCGCGCCTCCGTGCAGCTTTTCGGCAAGCGCCGGATCGCCGAGATAGGCTTCGATCACGGCGGCATTGTTGGCGATCTCGGCGGGCGTGCCCTCGGCGAGCTTCTGCCCCGAGTTCAAAACGACGATGCGATCGGAAAGGCCCATGATCGCCTGCATGAGGTGCTCGATGATCAGGATGGCGACGCCGCGCTGGCGGATGCTGCGGATGACCGTCAGCATGCGCTCGATTTCGGTCGGGTTGAGGCCGGCGAGCACCTCGTCGAGCAGCAGGAGCAGCGGCTGCGCCGCGAGCGCCCGGGCCAACTCGAGGCGCTTCTTCCCGGCGATGGTGAGCTGCGCTGCCGGCGTCGCCAGCCGGTCTTCGAGGCCGACGAACACCGCGACCTCGCGCGCCACCGCGCGGGCGCGCGCAAGCGGCAGATTCTCGCGCCCGAAGCAGGCGCCGACCGTGCAGTTCTCCAGTACGGTGAGGTCGGTGAGCGGCTGCACGATCTGGTGCGTGCGTGCCAGACCATGCCGGGCGACGCGATAAGGCGGCTTCCCGGTGAGATCGGCGCCGGCGAATTTCACCCACCCCTGGTCGGGTGCAAACACGCCGTTGATCAGGTTGAACACGGTCGACTTTCCGGCGCCGTTCGGCCCGATCAGGCCGAGGATTTCCCGCTCGCGGACGGTGAAGCTCAGCTGATTGACCGCCCGCAGCCCGCCGAAGCTTTTGCTCAGGCCGTCGATCTCGAGGAGGGCCGTCATTCGAGCACCTGCTTCATGCGCGGCCAGCGGCCGTAGATCCAGCCCATGAGCCCGCCCGGCACGAACAGAACGATGATGAGCAGGAGCACGCCGGAGACGACCAATTGAAAATTCGAAAAAGTCTCCGAGGTGAGCAGCCAGCCGCGCAGCTCCTCGTAGAGATAGGCGCCGACCGCCGCGCCGGTGACGGTGCCGCGGCCGCCGAGCATGACGATCACCATCGCTTCGGTCGACAGGCTCAGATCGAACGCGTCCGACGGCTGGATGAACGCGCTCTTGAAGAAATAAAGACCGCCGGCGAGCGCGGGCAGGAACGCGGAGAGGCTGTAGGCGAGCGCCTTGTACAGCGGCGCCGGCACACCGAGCACCACGGCGGCATCTTCGTTCTGGCCGATCGCGATCAGGCCGAGCCCGAACTTCGACGTTTTGATCGCATAGCTCAGATAGAGCGAGAGCCCCATCACCGCGACCAGCAGGAAGTAGATCACCCACAGCGCCCGCATCGCCCCGCCAAGCGGCTCGAATATCTGCGTCGAGAGATAAAGGCCGGCGGAACCGCCCCACGGCTCGAAGTTGGAGACGAAGGCCTGGACGCCCTGGTTGATGCCGATGGTCGCGAGGGCAAAAAAGGCACCGCGCAGGCGCAGGATGCCGAGGCCGAAGACGAGCGCCAGAAGACTCACGGCAACGCCGGCGGCAAGCTCCGCCGCCGCCAGCGGCCAGGCGTGCGCGCTGACCAGATACACGCTGATATAGCCGCCGAGGCCGAAGAAGACGATGCTGCCGAAATTGATGTAGCCGGCATAGCCGAGCATGATGTTGAGATTGCTGGCGAGCGTGATGTAGACGGCGGCGAGCAGCAGGCTCTCGCGCAGCTGCACGTTGTCGCCGATGAGCGGCACGACGGCAAAGGCGGCGACGGCGAGCGCGATGATCCAGAAAAAGGGGCGATAGAGCATCGGGCTCGCCCGATCGCGGTCGATCGCGCCGGTCTTCTCGCTTTTCATGAGCGCGTGAAGGCGAAAACGCCGCGGGGGAAAATGATCAGCACCAGGACGAAAAGAACGAACTCGATGACCAGCGTCCAGCTCACCGGCATGAACTGCGCGGCGAAGCCCTCGACCAGGCCGAGGGCCACCCCGCCGACGAGCGCGCCCGCCGGATTGCCAAGCCCGCCGAGCGCGGTGACGACGAAGCTCTTGAGCTGATAGGCGTCGCCGGCAAGCACGGTGAACGGGAACATGGTCGCGATCAGCATGCCGGCGGCGGCGGCGAGCGCGACGCCGAGACCGAAGGCGAGCGACAGCACCCGGGTCGTGGGAATGCCCGACAGTTCGGCGGCCTCGCGGTTGTCGGCAACCGCACGCACCGCCTTGCCGAGCCGCGTGTGGTAGAGGAACAAATACAGCAGGCCGGCGATGACCGCGGTCAGCGCCGCGGCGAGAAGGTGCGTGCCAGGGAAGGTGTAGCGCTGCCAGGTCACGCCGGGAAGCGACACCGGCACGTTGAACAGACCGGTGCCCCAGACCGCGGTCGCGAGCCCGATCACCACGAGGTTCACCGAAAACGTGGAGAGCAGGAACATCAGCGGCGGCTGCCCGATCATGCGGTGCACCGCGATCCAGTACAGCCCGACGCCGACCAGGAAGCCGCCGAGGAGGATCAACGGCAAGACCGCGTAGGGCGGCAGATCGAGCGCGCTGGTCAAGAGGTACAGCGCGAACATGCCGGCGACGATGGCGGCGCCATGGGTCAGGTTGACGACGTTCATGACGCCCCAGATCAGCGTCAGCCCCATGGCCGCCAGCCCGTAGACCGAGCCGATCAGCACGCCGTCGACGATTGAAGCGATGATACCCAGCATGCGGAGGACTTGACCGGCCCGCGGCGAAAGGACGGGCGCGCGGGAGCGTCGCCGCCGCCCGTCCCCTAGCGCCGCTCGCGCTCAGTGTAGCGGAGGCTCAATGCAGCGGATACAGGATATCGGCGGTCTGCGCCGACTTCGGCCACACCACCTCCCGCTCGAGCTGGCCGTTTTTCTTCTGCCACTGCGCCAGCACCATCTCGTGGGCGGTCTGCAGCCCGTGGTGTCCGGCATCGGTCGCTATCTTGTAGTGGCCGAAGAAGGTGGTGACGTCCATGGCATTGAGCGCCGCCACAACCTTGTCGGCGTCGATCGAGCCGGCCTGCTCGATGGCGTGCTGCAGAATGATGCCGCCCTGATAGCCGGAGGCGGCGTGATAGTCCGGGGCGATCTTGAACTTGTCCTGGAACGCCTTGACGAATTCGGCGCCGGTCGGTCCGAACTCCGGCTTGTAGGTGGCCTGGATCTCCCACTGCGAGGGCACGGCGATGCCGAACGCCGCCTCCCCGAGGCTGGCAAATTCCGGGCTGTCGGGCGCGACCAGCAGCGCGACGTATTTGAGGTTGGCCTTCTGGTCGTAGATCTGCCGCGCCAGCGTGGCGCCGTCGGTGTAGTGTCCGCCGCCGAGCAACGCGTCGGCCGACGCGGTAACGATCTTGTTGATGATCGGGCTGAAGTCGGTCGTCGCCGGCGCGTAGGATTCATCGAGCACGATCGAAAATCCGCTCTCCTTGGCCTGCTCGCGGGCCGCGACCGTCACCGCCTTGGAGAACGGATCGTCGGAGTAGACGAACGCCACCTTGGCATGCGCGCTCTTCGATTGGAGCGCGCCGATGGCGCCGCTGAGGTAGTGGTCGGCCGAGGTGATCACCTGGACCAGATATTTGTTGCCGAGCGTATAGGTCTTCGGCTCCGCCCCGCCGGTGATCAGCATCAGCCGGCCGTACTGCTCGGTGATCACCGCCGCCGTCGCGCACAGCCCCGACGAATAGGGGCTGAACAGGAACTGCGCCTTGTCCTGGACGATCAGGCGCGTGTAGAGCTGCTGCACGCGGCCGCCCTGCGACTGGTCGTCATAGGTGACGTAGCGGAGCTTGTAGCGCTTGTCGCCGACCTTCAATCCGCCGGCCTCGTTGACCTGGTCGCGCCACAGCTCGGCGCCGCGCTGCTGGGCGACCGAATCGACGTTGAGCGGCCCGGTCTGCGACAACGTCATGCCGATCGTCAGCGTGTCTTCCTCGGCGAAGGCGGGCGCGGCAAAGAACATTGCGGCCGCGGCCAGCAGGCGCAGTGCGCTCATGATTTCCTCCCAAGTTCCGGCGGCATGGTTTCGGCGATGCTATCCCATCGGCATTGGCGTCGCCACTCGATGCCGCCGCCGCGGCATCGACAATTCTCGGCCAGGCTGCGTTACACCGGCGCACACAAGCAAAGTTGAATCGTTCCAGAAAATAAGGCGACGGCTGCTCATCTAAGGGGCACTGATTGCGCCGCACTGTCATTTTTCGTAGTAGTAGATCAGATATAAAGAGGCCCGATGCAGGAGGCGTTGCAACAGCAGTTTGTCGAGAGGGCCGCGCCTGCGGAGCCTCACGCTAAGCTGCGCGTGATCCTGGAAACGCAGCGCGCGGCGTTCCTGCGCGCCGGCGCGCCCTCGCTCGAGGAACGCCGCGCCGACCTGGCAAGGCTTGGCGGCGCGATCCGGCACGAGAGCGGGCGCATCGCCGACGTGATCTCGGCGGATTTCGGCCATCGCTCGCGCCACGAGACGGAACTTGCCGAAATCTTTCCCGTGCTGTCGGCGGTCCGCCACGCGCGCAGCCATCTGCGGCGCTGGATGCGGCCGAAGCGGGTGCCGGTCGGCCTCGAGCTCAGGCCGGCTCGCGCCGCCATCCTGCACCAGCCGGTCGGCGTCGTCGGCATTATCGGCCCGTGGAACTATCCGTTCCACCTCGCGATCATGCCGCTGATCGCGGCGCTCGCCGCCGGCAACCGCGTGATGGTGAAGCCCTCGGAGCTCGCGCCGCGCACCGCCGAGTTCCTCGCCGAGTTCCTGGCCGGCCTGTTTCCGTTCGAGAAGGTGGCGACCATCGTCGGCGGCGCCGACGCCGGCGCGGCGTTCTCGCGGCTGCCGTTCGACCATCTGTTCTACACCGGCTCGACCGCCGTGGGCCGGCTCGTGATGCAGGCGGCGGCGGAAAATCTCACCCCGGTGACGCTCGAACTCGGCGGCAAATCGCCGTGCATCCTCGGCGAGGATGCGCACCTGCCGGCGGCGGTCGAGAGCATCGTCTACGGCAAGCTGCTCAATGCCGGGCAGACCTGCATCGCGCCCGACTACGTGCTGCTGCCGTCCCGCCAGCTCGACGCGTTCGTCGAACTGGCTGTGCAGGCGGTGCAAAAATTCTATCCGACGCTCAAGGACAACGCCGACTACACCTCGATCATCAACGAACGCCACTACGCGCGGGTGGCGCAGTATGTGGCCGAAGCCAGGGCGAGCGGGGCGCGCGTCACTGAGATCAATCCCGCGGGCGAGACGCTGGCTCCGGACGCGCGCAAGCTGCCGCCGACGCTGGTGATCGATCCGGGCGAAGAGCTCGCCGTCATGCGCGAGGAAATCTTCGGCCCGGTGTTGCCGATCAAGACCTACAGCTGGCTCGACGAGGCGATCGACTACGTCAACCGGCGCCCGCGGCCGCTCGCGCTCTACTATTTCGGCACCGACGCGACCAAGCGCGACGAGGTCTTGCGCAAGACCATCTCCGGGGGCGCCGCAGTCAATACGACACTGTTTCACATCGCGGCGGAAGGCCTGCCGTTCGGCGGCATCGGCGCCTCGGGCATCGGCGCCTATCACGGCGAGTTCGGGTTTCAGACCTTCTCGCACCGCAAGGGCGTTCTGCTGCAGAGCCGCCTCAACGCTTCACGCTTCCTGCATCCGCCGTTCGGCCGCATCGCCGACCTGATGCTGAGATTCCTCAACCGCTGACGTTGCTCAGCCGCCGCCGAAGCAAATTTCACCAAGATCGACGGCTGATCTCACCCGCTCGTCCCCGCGAAAGCGGCGACCCAGCGCATTTATCGCTACGCAGGCGCGTCCAGCATGGATTCCCGCATGCGCGGGAATGAGCGGAAAGTGCAGCTGCCGCGCTACTCCGCCGCCTGGCGCGACGGCGGCTGCACACTCTGCAGTCCGTCCACGTCGGCCGCCGAGATCGTCGTGCGCACCATGAACCGCGCCTCATGCGCCGGCCACGGCCGGCCGCGATGCATCGTGGCGCGGTTGTCCCACATGACGACGTCGCCGTTGCGCCAGGTGTGGACGTAGCTCTGGCCCGGCGCGGTCGCCGCGTCGGTCAGTTCGTCGAGGAGTTTTTGCGCGGCGGCCTCGTCCATTCCCTCGATGCCGTAGGCGTGCGAGGCGATGTAGAGCGCGCTGCGGCCGTTCGCCGGATTCTTCCACACCAGCCGCCAGCATTGCGGCGGCAGCGCCGCGCGCTCGACCGGGGTGGCGAGGCCGGGCGCGATCTTGCTGCGCGAATGGGCGTAGTCGTGCCAGGCGAAGGAATTTTCGAGCCGCTGGCGCAGTGCCGCCTCGAGCCGCGCAAAGGCGAGACGGGTCGAGACGTATTCGGTCTCCCCGCCCTCGGCCGGGATGATCCGCGCCGACAGCACCGAGGCGAGCGCCGGCACCTCCTTGAACGTGCTGTCGGTGTGCCAGAGCTGGTTGGCCTTGTTGCGCAACGCGAAGCGGTGGTCAGGCGGCACCACCTTGCCGTTCTCGTCCATCGTCGTGAGGATCACGAGGTTGGTGCCGGCGCCGCGCGAGCCGACCTTGGTGATTTCCAGCGGCCCGAAGCGGCGCGAGAACGCGATCTGCACGTCGTCGCTCACGTCCTGGCCGCGGAACACCAGGACCGAGTGTTCCTCGAAGGCCGCGCGCACCGCCGCGTAGGCGGCATCGTCGGCCGCGACGTCGGCGAGCGTCACGCCGCGCAATTCGGCGCCAAAACCGGGACCCAGGGGGACAATGTCCATCGGCGAGCCTCCCTCGCTCGGGGTGTTTTGCGGCAAGTTTCCTCCAAATCGGCTCGGCCGACAAGGCGGCGCGCGAAGCCGCCGCTCGTCCTTTTTTTGCGCTCGCTCCGGTGCCCTCCCACCGCACTGACTTCCGGGCGGCGCGCAAAATGGCGATGGGCGCCAAGCTTCGCCGATCTTCGTAGCCGCAGATCAAAAAGGAGAAGTGATAACGCAACCGTCGGGCGCCTCGCCCAGAGCGATTTACCACACTTCATCATCGTGCGTGAATGCAACCATGGGACAAAGCTATTCTAAACGGCGCGCGATCGGTTAACGTGGGTCACGCCAGCCGACCGACGCAGTGGCAACGATTTTCCAAATCCCCGTGGTCATTTTTTGATGCGTATTTGTTTTGTGTGCCAATCTGGGGTTCTGGAACCAAAGGCGATTCTCCTGGCAGCGTCTCTGCGGCTGTATTTTCCAGAAAACGTCGAGTTGATTGCCGCCCATCCCGCTATGACGGGCCCGTTGCAGACAGAGACCCTGAAAGCGTTGGCCGCACTCGATGTCGGAAAAATTCCGGTGCGGAATCCGCTACGGCCCGACTATCCAATTGGTCATAAATTTGCAGCCCTGATGCTGCTCGACGGGCCTGATTGCGGGATTTTTATTGACACCGATGTGCTGGTGATGACCACTCCCCAATCATTGCCGGACTCACTCGCCGCCGTACCCGCAAGTTTCAATCACCACGCCAAGCCGGTATGGGAGCATGTCTACAATCGCTTTGGGTTGACCCTTCCATTGGCTTCACCGCCAACTCTCGTATCGCGGGACCGGACGGCGCCTTATTTTAACTCGGGCGTCATAGTCGTACCCGGACCCGTTGCTAAAAGGCTCGCCGCGAGTTGGATTGATACGGCAATGCAGATCGATGGTGATCCGCAGGTGCCAGATCGGAGCAAGCGTCCGAATCTCTCCCAACTCGCCCTCCCTGTTGCGGCAGCTCGCGTGGGCCTCGGAATTGAGGTGCTTGATCCACGATGGAATTTCCCCGCCTGGTCATGGCGGATTGCCCAAGAGGGAGTGCCGATTCTTTTCCACTACCAGACCATGGAACGGCTGCGCGAAGAGGAGCCGTCGCTTCGCGTTGCGATGCAGGCTGCGGAGATCCATCCGAGCGTTCGTGATGCACTTGCAGCTTTCTCCTACATCTGAGCGCGCCAGCCTGGGCGGCATCTTTGTTAGAGACATGCAAGAAGGGGCTCCCACTGAGATCACGACGACTTAGCCGCTAGAAGGGAACCTCACCACCTCCCCACCTGCCTGCTTAGAGCCCGCGCAAAGTGGCGAGCGGCGCGAAGCCTCGCCCCATCTGCGTAGCCGCGCATCGAAAAAAGGGGAATACTTGGTCGCCGCGCCTGCGCGCACGTAGGTTGGCCGGACCGAGACAAGTGGAGACGAAAAAGAGCGTCCACTTCATCTTCATTGCCGGCGCCGAAGGCTCCGGCACCACACTGATGTCTCGGCTTCTGGCGGCACCAAAGACCGCCGCCAGTCTCGGCGGGCTCTATGTCAAGACGCCGCAATCCGAGGAGGCCGCGCGACTGACCGAGGAATTCCAGTCAGTCAATTACCTCGTTTGGGATCGCAAGGCTTCGTTTGCCGAGAACCGGGAAGCGCGCCGAAAGTGGCGAGCAGTCTGGGAGCACATTCTCGGCTGTGCGGCCTTCGCGGGGACCACGCATTTCGTGTTCAAGCGCTCGTTTCCTTTCGGCATTCCCCGCGAGCGCTACGTCCCTTATCTCCAGGATGTCGACGAGATGGTCGGGAACGTTCAGTTCGTGGTGATGTACCGAGACCCGCGCGCGTCGTCCTACTCGACGCTGCGGCGCGGATTTGACAAGGACCTGCGCGGGCTCGCGGTATTGTGCAGCGAGCAACTGACCCTGCTCGCCGCGCAGACTCGGACAATTCCGGAAAATCGCCTGAAGGTCGTTTCATACAGCAAGCTTTGCCTTGCGCCGGCTGACACGATCGCGCCATTGCTCCGTCGATGCGATCTTGATCACGAGGAGGTCCAGCGGGCCATTGAGCGGGAATTCCCCAAGCCGAAGGTTGATGACCGCTACCGGCGCGCACTGGGCGCTGATCAAGTCGCATGGCTCGATGAGTTCTTTGACGAACGCCGTTGCAGGCATTGGGCCTTCCTGAAAGCCGCGGCTGGCGAGTAGTCGCGCCGCGAGGGAAGCGGTAGCCAGCGACGTCAGCCGCTCGCGGCACTCTCGCTGTCGCGACGCTTGCTCCGCGCTCTCGAACTCCAGGCAGAGATGAAGCGCAACCACGCTGCCGACGGCCCGATGGTTAATCGGGTCTTAACCTCGCCGCTCCTATGCTATGCAGAGACGGTGATGGCGGGGGCCCCGCTGTTCAAGATGTTGAGGATGACCGGACAGTTTTCCCGCTCGCCTGCGCGCGCGCCCGACGCGCGCTCGCCGTTCGTGCGACTGCGCGAACTGATCGGCGACGCGCCGGCGGGAAAGCCCGCGATCAGCATGGCGGTCGGCGAGCCGCAGCACCCGATGCCCGCCTTCGTCGGCCCGGTGATCGCCGCGCATCTCGACGGGTTCGGCCGCTATCCGATGAACAAGGGGCTCGACGCGTTCGCCGAGGCGGTCGCGAAATGGCTCGATCGGCGCTATGCGCTCGCGCGCCCGGTCGATCCGGCGACCGAAGTGCTGGTGCTCAACGGCACCCGCGAGGGCCTGTTCCTTGCCGCGCTCGCCGCCAGGAGCTGGGTGGCGCCGCGCACCGGCACGCCGGCCGTGCTCATTCCCAATCCGTTCTATGCCGCCTATGCGGCCGGCGCGGTCGCCGCCGGTTGCGAGCCGGTCTATCTGCCGGCGACAGCGGCGACCGGCTTCCTGCCCGACCTCGACGCACTGGGCGAGGATCTGCTCGCGCGCACGGTCGCCGTCTACCTTGCCTCGCCCGCCAATCCGCAGGGCGCGGTAGCCGATCGCGCCTACCTCGCCAGATTGGTCGTGCTGGCGCGGCGCTTCGGTTTCCTCATTTTCGCCGATGAATGCTACTGCGAGATCTACAGCGACCGGCCGCCGCCGGGCATGCTCGAAGCGGCGACGCCGGATTTCGCCAATGTCGTCGTCTTCCACTCGCTGTCGAAGCGCTCGAGCCTGCCCGGTCTGCGCGTGGGCTTCGCCGCCGGCGACCGCCGCTTCCTCGCCGCCTATCTCGAACTGCGCAACGTCGCCGCGCCGCAAGTACCGCTGCCCGCGCAGCACGTCGCCATCGCCGCCTACCGCGACGAAACCCACGTCAACGAGAACCGCCGCCTCTACCGGCAAAAATTCGACCTCGCCGATCAGATCGTCGGCGACCGCTACCGCTACGTCCGTCCCGCCGGCGGCTTCTTCCTCTGGCTCGACGTGTCGGCGCAGGGCGGCAGCGAAGCGGCGACGCTCGCGCTGTGGCGCGAGGGCGGCGTGCGCGTCGTGCCGGGCCGCTACCTCGCGCGCGAGCAGGCCGACGGCAGCAATCCCGGCGCCGACTACGTCCGCGTCGCCATGGTGCAGAAGGAGGACATCACGGCCGAGGCGCTGCACCGCCTCGTCGCGGTGCTCGGGTGAGCAAGATGACGATGTCGCGCACACGAAGTGGTCGTGATTGCGAGCCGACGGCGAAGCAATCCAGGGGCCGTTGGCACCAACTCTGGGCTGCTTCGTCGCTGACGCTCCTCGCAACGACGAGATAGAGGCACGCCCGATGTCGATGATCGACCGCAGCCTCGATGGAATGGTCTTCCTCACCGGCCAGCTCGGCGCGGTTCTCAAGCGGCGGCTGCGCGAGGCGGGGGGCATCGCGCTGATCAGTCTCGCCATGATGGCGGCGCTCGCGCTCGCCACCTGGTCCGTCCACGATCCTTCGCTCAGCCACGCGACCGACGCGCGGGTGCACAATCTCCTCGGCCGCCCGGGCGCGGTCGCCGCCGACCTCATGATGCAGCTTCTGGGGCTGGGCGCGGTCGGCCTCCTGCTGCCGATCGGAGTGTGGGGCTATCGGCTGCTCGGGCATCGGCCGCTGAGCCGCGAGCGGTTGCGCGTCCTGTTCTGGCTCCTGGGCGCAGTGCTGGCCGCGGCGTTCGCCTCGTGCTTGCCGCGCAGCACGCATTGGCCGCTGCCCTCCGGGCTCGGCGGCGTGGTCGGCGACGCCGTGCTGCGCGTGCCGCCCGCCTTTTTCGGCGTGCCGCTGACCGGAACCCGGCAATTGGGCGCGGCGATCGTGCTCGGCGTAGCAGCCCTCATGGCTTTCGCCGCCGCCGCCGGCATCATCTGGCGCAACTCGGCGGACGAAGACGAGGACGAGCCCGCCGAGGACGAGGACGAGAGCGCATGGGTCTCGCTCGGCCTGCTGGCGCATTACCTGCTCAGCTTCCAGGCGCGCCTGGCGCGGATGTTCCGCCGCAGCGCGCCGCCGCGATTCCCCGTGAGCGATGCGGAAACGCCGCGCCGCCGCCTCGAGCCGCGCATGCGCGATGACCTGGAGCACGACGCCGAGGACGAGGACGGGGAGTCCGACGAGGATGAATCGATCGCCCCCGCCCCGCGGACCCCGCGCAAACCGCGCGCGGCGGCAAAGCCGGCGCGCCGTTCGTGGGGCGGCTATGAGCACCCTTCGCTCGGCCTTCTGGCGGCACCGCGCGCCAGCGAGCGCACCACGCTCAGCGCCGACCTCATCCGCGAGAACGGGGCGGCGCTCGAAGGCGTGCTCTCCGACTTCGGCGTGCGCGGGGAGATCATCGATGCGCGGCCGGGGCCGGTGGTCACGCTCTACGAGCTTGAGCCCGCGCCCGGCATCAAATCCTCGCGCGTCATCAGTCTCGCCGACGACATCGCCCGCTCGATGAGCGCGCTCTCCGCGCGCGTCGCCGTCGTTTCCGGCCGCAACGTCATCGGCATCGAATTGCCGAACCCGACCCGCGAGAAGGTCTATCTGCGCGAGCTCCTCGCCTCGCGCGACTATGCCGAAAGCGCAGCGCGGCTGCCGCTCTGCCTCGGCAAGGCGATCGGCGGCGAAGCCGTCCTCGTCGACCTTGCGCGCATGCCGCATCTGCTCATCGCCGGCACTACCGGCTCCGGCAAGTCGGTCGCCATCAACACCATGATTCTCAGCCTGGTCTATCGGCTGCACCCCGATCAGTGCCGGCTCATCATGGTCGATCCGAAGATGTTGGAGCTCTCGGTCTACGACGGCATCCCGCATCTGCTCGCGCCGGTAGTCACCGATCCGAAGAAGGCGGTGGTCGCGCTCAAATGGGCGGTGCGCGAAATGGAGGAACGCTACAAGAAGATGTCGAAGCTCGGCGTGCGCAACATCGACGGCTACAATGCGCGCGTCGTCGAGGCGCGCGCCAAGGGCGAGAAGCTTTCCCGCACGGTGCAGACCGGCTACGATCGCGAGACCGGCGAAGCGATCTATGAGAAGGAGGAGCTCGAGCTCGAGCCGCTTCCCTACATCGTGGTCATCGTCGACGAGATGGCCGACCTGATGATGGTCGCCGGCAAGGACATCGAGGGCGCGGTGCAGCGGCTGGCGCAGATGGCGCGTGCCGCCGGCCTGCATGTGATCCTGGCGACGCAGCGGCCCTCGGTCGACGTGATCACCGGCACGATCAAGGCCAACTTCCCGACCCGCATCTCCTTCCAGGTGACCTCGAAGATCGACAGCCGCACCATTCTCGGCGAGCAGGGCGCCGAGCAGCTGCTCGGCCAGGGCGACATGCTCTACATGGCCGGCGGCGGCCGCATCAGCCGCGTGCACGGGCCGTTCGTCTCCGACGAGGAGGTGGAGAAGGTGGTGCGCCATCTCAAGTCGCAAGGCGTGCCGCAATACCTCGAAGCGGTCACCGCCGAGGCCCCGGATGAGGACGGCGACCAGGCGGTCTTCGACGCGACCGCGATGGGCGCTGAAGAGGGAACCGACCTCTATCAGCAGGCGGTGCAGGTCGTCACCCGCGACCGCAAGGCCTCGACGAGCTATATCCAGCGCCGGCTGCAGATCGGATACAATCGCGCCGCCTCGCTCATGGAGCGCATGGAGAAAGAGGGCATCGTCGGGCAGCCCAACCACGCCGGCAAGCGGGAAATCCTCGTCGAAGCCGACGAGCAGGATCGCTATTGAGAATCGGCCGTTTGGCCTTTAAGCCGGATCGGTCAGCCGCGAATCCGCCATATCCCGCGGTTAGCGGTCTGGCTTGGCCAGGGGCGTGCGCGACGGCGTACGGGGAGAGGGACATGGCGGCACGGTTGGGGCGAGGCGCCAGCATCATTGTCGTGACGATGGCTTGCGGCGTGCTTACCGCCGCTTCCGTCCTCGCGCAGAGCGTACCGCTGCCGACCCCCGATCCCCGCGCCAAGACGGGCGCCACATCGGCGCCGCCGGCGATCGTGCACGCGCCGGCGCCCAGTGCCGCGACCGCGGCTGCCGCACCCGCGGCGGCGCCCAGAGGATTTTTCCCCTTCTCGTTCTCGCTCGACAAGGGTGCGTCGGCAAAGGCGACCGCTTTCGATGCCAAACAGCGCGCGCTTCTCGAAAAGATCAGCGGCTATCTCTCCGGGGTGCAGACGCTGGTCGGGAGTTTCGTGCAGGTCGGCCCGGACGGCCGGCGCGTCGAGGGGTCGTTCTACATTCAGAAACCGGGCAAGGTGCGTTTCGCCTACAATCCGCCGAGCCCGATCGAGATCATTGCCGACGGTTCGGCGGTCGTGGTGCGCGACCGTTCGCTCGACACGCAGGATTTCTATCCGCTGTCGCAGACGCCGCTGCGCTACCTGCTCGCCGACCATATCGATCTTCTGCGCGACACCGACGTCGTCAGCGTATCGGCCGACGATACCTTCATCACCGTGGTCATCGAGGAGACCAAGCTGGTGGTTGGCACCAACCGGCTGATGATCATGTTCGACGCCAAGAACCTGCAGCTCAAGCAATGGACCGTCACCGATCCGCAGGGGCTCGACACGACCGTCGCCGTCTACAATGTCAACTCCGGCCGGAAGCCCGATCCCGATTTGTTCGTCATCAATTACCAGCCGGATCCACGGTCGCAGATGCCGCATCGCTGAAGTTCAGCGCAACGCGGCGCCGATCAGCCGGGCGCCGCGCTGGAAGGTGACGTAGCTCCATAGCCAGTTGAGCGCGACCACGAAGCGGTTGCGCAGCCCGATCAAAAAATAGATGTGGACGGCGCTCCAGAACAGCCAGCCGATGAAGCCGGTGAGCTGAACGGGGCCGAGCTTCACCACGGCGGACTTGCGGCCGATGGTGGCGAGGTCGCCGAGATGCCGGTAGGCGAACGGCGGCGGCGGCGGCCGGCCCTGCACCCGCGCCGCGATAACTCTCGCCGACGTAGCGGCCCATCTGCTTGGCCGCCGGCGCGATGCCGGGAACCGGGCGGCCTTCGCGGTCGAAGGCGGCCGCCGTATCGCCGACGGCGAAGATCTCCGGCCGGCCGGGAACGCCGAGATCGGCGTTCACCTTGATGCGCCCGGCGCGATCGTGCTCGGCGCCGATCCACGTTGCCGCGGGCGAGGCGATCACGCCCGCGGCCCAGATCACTGTCGCCGCCTCGATGCGGCCGCCGTCCAGCGAAACTCCGCGGGCATCGCAGCCGATCACCTTGCGGCCGAGCTCGACCTCGACGCCCATGTGGCCGAAGCGAACGGGCGGCATAGTCCGACAGGGCTGTGGAAAACGCCGGCAGCAGGCGTGGCCCCGCTTCGATGAGCACGATGCGCGAACTGCGCGGATCGATGCGGCGGAAGTCGTGCTGCAAGGTGCGGCGCGCCACTTCGGCGATCGCGCCGGCCATCTCCACGCCGGTGGCGCCGCCGCCGACAATCACGAAGGTGAGAAGGCGCGCCCGCTCGGCCGCATCTTCGACCACCTCCGCGCGTTCGAAGGCGAGCAGGAACCGCCGCCTGATCTCGGTCGCGTCCGCGATGTGCTTGAGGCCTGGCGCGAACGGTTCCCAATCGTCACGGCCGAAGTAGGAATGGGTCGATCCCGTGGCGAGCACGAGATAGTCATAGGAAAGATCAAGCTCGCTCGTGTGCACACGCCGTGCCGCCACATCGATCCCGGTGACCCGCGCCATGATCACGCGGACGTTCTTCTGCTTGCGCATGATGGCGCGGATCGGCCAGGCGACGTCGGCGGGCGACAGCGCCGCGGTTGCGACCTGATAGAGCAGCGGCTGAAAACAGTGGTGGTTGTAGGCGTCGACGAGCGTCACGTCGACGTCGGCCCTGGCAAGCGCCTTGGTCGCTTCGAGCCCGCCAAAACCTGCGCCTACAATCAGCACCTGCGGCCGCTGCGGTCTGTTCGGCATGCCGGCCTCCGCCTTCGATATAGGGTAGCGCGAGACAAGTGGGGAGTTCCGCCGCACCTCTGGGCGCGGGTTCAGGCTTGTGTCCGCGGTCGCGGCGCCGCATATGACTTCGGTTACCCGCGCGACCGCATGCCGATCACCGTCACCACCTGGAACATCAATTCGGTGCGCCTGCGCATCAATCTCGTCGCCAGGTTCATCAAGGCCGTCCGCCCCGACATCCTCTGCCTGCAGGAGACCAAGTGCCCGGACGACAGATTCCCGCGCAAGCGTTTCAGGCGGCTGGGCTACGAGAACGTGGCGCTCAACGGTCAGAAGGGCTATCACGGCGTCGTCGTGCTCTCGCGGCTGCCGTTCGAATCGAGCGCGGTACAGGCGTATTGCGGCAAGAGCGACTGCCGCCACATCTCGATCGTGCTCGGCGAGCGCGCGGGGCTCAAGGATCCGATCACGCTGCATAACTTCTACGTGCCCGCGGGCGGCGACATTCCCGATCCCGCGGTCAACGAAAAATTTGCCCACAAGCTCGCTTTCCTCGACGAGATGCACGCCTGCCCTACCTTGCGCCCGGCGCCGTCGGAGCGCGCGATCATCGTCGGCGACCTCAATGTGGCGCCGCTCGAATGCGATGTCTGGAGCCACAAGCAATTGCTCAAGGTCGTCTCGCACACGCCGCTCGAATGCGAGAAGCTTCTCGGCCTGCAGAAGGCGGGGAACTGGATCGATGCCGTGCGCAGCTTCGTGCCGGAGCCGATGAAGATTTTCACCTGGTGGAGCTACCGCTCGCCGGACTGGACCCGTTCCGATCGCGGCCGCCGGCTCGATCACATCTGGGTCGCGCCGGCGCTCGCCGACCGCTTGTCGGCGGTCACGGTGTCAAAGGATTCGCGCGGCTGGTCGCGCCCCTCCGACCATGTGCCGGTGACGGCGACGCTCGAGGTTTAGCTGGGGCGCGCAGGCTACGACCGGGGTAGCGGCTTGGTGCCGCGCGCGAGCGCGTCGCGCACGTTTTCCACTTCGCGCGTCCACTGGTCGTTGCGCGACAGGATGATTTCGCGCAGGCGCCGCGCCGCGTCCGGATAGCCTTCGAGCATTTTCAGGAACATCGCGCGCGGCAGACGCATGACGGTCGAATCCTCGCGCGCGGTGGCGGTGGCCGGCCGCTGCGTCTCGGAGAGGAGGGCCGCTTCGCCGATCAGGGTCCCCGGCCCGGCGATGACCTCGTTTTGGCCGGCCCGCTCCGGCCGCAGCCGGAACGAACCCTGCTGCACGATGTAGGCGCCGTCGGCGCTATCGCCCGCCCGGAACAACTGTTCGCCGGCGCCGACTCTCAGGCTTTCGCCGCCGATCGCCAGCATGCGCAACGCCGGGCCGCCAAGGCGGCGCAGCATCGGCACCCGCTCGAGCAAGGCGATGTCTTCCTCGATGCTCATGGCGTCGCGATCACGGCACCAGCTTGTAGCCGCCCGCCTCGGTAACCAGGATCGCGGGGGCGGCGGCGTCTTTTTCGATCTTCTGCCGTAGCCGGTAGATGTGGGTCTCCAGCGTGTGCGTCGTCACTCCCGAATTGTAGCCCCAGACCTCCTGCAGCAGCGTCTCCCGCGATACCGGCCGTTGGCCGGCGCGGTAGAGATAACGCAGGATCGACGTCTCCTTCTCGGTGAGGCGGACCTTGTTGCCCTTTGGGTTGAGGAGGAGCTTCGAGCTTGGCCGGAACGTATAGGGCCCGATGGTGAAGATCGCGTCCTCGCTGGCTTCGTGCTGGCGGAGCTGGGCGCGGATGCGCGCCAGCAGCACGGCAAAGCGGAACGGCTTGGTGATGTAATCGTTGGCACCCGATTCGAGGCCGAGAATGGTATCGGAATCGGTGTCGTGCCCGGTCAGCATGATGATCGGAGCCTTGAAACCGTTCTTGCGCAGGATGCGCACCGCCTCGCGGCCGTCGATGTCGGGAAGGCCGACGTCCATGATCACCAGATCGATCTGGCCGGCCTTGGCCGCCTGCACACCCTTGCTGCCGTTCTCCACAGCGAGGGCCTCGAACTCCTCATGCAGCGACAATTGCTCGGTCAGCGCATCGCGCAGTCCGGGATCGTCATCGACGATGAGAATCTTACGCGTGTTCGGCATTGATCCGGACCCCAACGGCCCTCTGCACGCCGGTCGACAGCCCAGCACCGAATCGTTAACGCTGATTTGCGGGGCTGCCCGGCGCGAAGTAGAACATTCAAGGATACAGGAGCAAGCGCGAGTTGGGAATTCGCCGCCGGGCGCGGCGGTCTACGGCAATGAGGCGGATTTCTCTCGGCGCCATTCACGTCGGCGCTCGGCCGGGGCGGCGTTCGCAGGGCGTGCTGCGGGCCGGCGCATTGCGGATGCCGGTGGCGCTCGGCCACGGCGGCATCAAGGGCGACAAGCGCGAAGGCGATGGTGGCACCCCCCGCGGCCGATTTCACCCTGTGCGGCTATGGTGGCGGGCCGACCGCCTCGCCCGGCCGCGAACGCTTCTGCCCGTCCGCCGCATCGGCCGCGACCAGGCCTGGTGCGAAGACCCGGCCGACCGGCGTTACAACCGGCCGTTCGCGCGCTCGGCCAATGAACCAGGCGACCGCCTCTGGCGCCAGGACGGCCTCTACGACCTCGTCATCGAGATCGATCACAATGTCCGGCCCCGCGCCGCGCGGCGGGGCAGTGCCGTGTTCATCCACGTCGCGCGGGCGGGCTTCGCGCCGACCGCAGGCTGCATTGCGCTGAGGCGACAAGACCTCACCCTATTGCTGAGCCGGATCACCACAAAAACGAGAATTGTGATTCACCGATAGCCCGATCACTTCCGCGCGCCGAAAATCGCCGTGCCGACGCGGATATGGGTTGCACCGAAGGCGATCGCCGTCGGGAAGTCCGCGCTCATCCCCATCGAGAGCAGCTTCAGCCCATTGCGCCGAGCGATCTTGGCGGTCAGCGCGAAATAGGGGGCCGGCGCCTCGCCCTCGGGCGGGATGCACATCAGGCCGGAAATCGCCAGGCCGTGCCGGTCGCGGCAGGCGGCGAGGAAGGCGTCCATCTCCTGCGGCGCGACGCCCGCCTTCTGCGGCTCGGCGCCGATATTGACCTCGGCGAAGAGAAGAGGACGGCGCCCCTGGCGCGCGATCTCCTTGGCAAGCGCCGCCGCGAGGCTGTCGCGGTCGACCGAGTGGATGGCGTCGAACAGGGCGACCGCATCCCTCGCCTTGTTGGACTGCAACGGGCCGACGAGATGCAGTTCGAGGCCACCGTGGCGCGCCCGGAGCGGCGGCCATTTCTCCTTCGCCTCCTGCACCCGGTTCTCGCCGAAGATCCGTTGCCCGGCGCCGATGACCGGCTCGACCGCATCAGGCCCGTATGTTTTGGCGACCGCGACCAAGGTCACGCTGTCCGCTTCGCGCCCGGCATCACGGCAGGCGCGGGCGATTTCTGCACGCACCGCCTCGATCCCGGCCGGTCGCATCATGGTTTCCATCTCGTTACGCGCGTCGCGACGCCTCAAACTTTACCGGTGGCGCGAACACCCCCTTTACGCGTCCCACGCTACCTTGCGAGCAAAGACCGGGGGGTCTAATGCGGAACGTCCAAACAACGCCGGGCGACGCATCGGCGCAAAGGTCGCGGCGTCATCAGCCGATCCTCAGCATCCGCGCCCGATTGATCGTCCTCGCCCTCCTCGCCATCGTTCCGCTCATGCTCGAACGTGTGCACAGCCTCGAGCGCGCCCGCGCCGAGCGGGCCGAACTGGTGCGCTCGCAGTTAGTCGATCTGGCGCGCAGCGGCGAAGCGGCGCAGCGCGAGATCATCGATTCCGCGCGCACCCTCCTCCGCGTCTTCGCTCGTACTCATGAGAGGATGCCGCTCGATGCGCCGGACTGCAACCGTTCGCTCGCCGAGTTGACTGCAAACGTTCCCTGGATTGGCGGGCTTGGCGTTGCCGGAACCGACGGCCGCCTCACCTGCGCGACCGATCCGCGCGCGATCGGGCTCAACATATCCGACCGGCCCTATTTTCAGGAGGCCCTTCGGTCGCACGAGTTCGTGCTCAGCGACTACCTGATCAACCGCGTGCAGCACGCGCCCGGACTCATGGCCGCGTTCCCCATCACCCATGAGGACGGCTCGCTCCGCGGCGTCGTCCTGGCGTCGATCAGGGTGGAATGGATCGCCGAGTTCGCGCGGACCGTGGCGCGCCGCCCGGGCACTTCGGTACTCGTGATCGACGGGAGCGGCACGCTCATCGGCGGCTCCCCGGACGCGGGAGAGTTCGTCGGCAAGAACTTCGCCAACCACGCTTTGACGCGGGAGACGCTGAGGAATGACGAGGGCGCGACCACCGTTGCCGGCTTCGACGGCGTGCGGCGCATCTTCGGCCACGTCCGCGTCCCCGGGACGCGTGCTCGGCTGGCGGTGGGCCTCGACGAAAGCGTCGTGCACAGCGGCATCGACCGCGAGATCAGCATCGCCTACGTGCAGCTTGCCCTGTTCGGGATGCTTGTTCTGCTCATCGCCTGGTTCGGCGGCGAGCGGCTCATCGTGCGCCCGATCCGCGCGCTGGTACTTACGGCGGCGCGCTTCGGCCGGGGCGACCTTCACGTACGCGCCGGCGACGAACCCTGGCTTGCCGAATTCCAGCCACTCGCCGCCGCCCTCGACGACATGGCGCACAAGCTCGCCGGACGCGAGGAGGAATTGCGCGTCGCCAATCAACACCTCGAAGCGCTGGCGAGCCTCGACGGCCTCACCGGCCTCGCCAACCGGCGCGGCTTCGACCGCGCGCTCGAGCGCGCGTGGCAACACGCCGACGAGCGCCGCGAACCGCTGGCGCTGATGATGATCGATATCGATCATTTCAAGCTGTTCAACGACCGCTACGGCCATGTCAGTGGCGACACCTGCCTGCGCGCGGTCGGCGAGACCCTGTCGCTGGTGCTCCTCGACGAAGCCCTGCTGGTCGCGCGCTATGGCGGCGAGGAGTTCGCGCTGCTGCTGCCAGGCCTCGATATCAGCCGGGCAACCGAACTCGCCGACGAGGCGCGCGGCGCCATCGAGGACCTGCTCATCACCCATGCCAATTCGCCATGCGGGCACGTCACCGTCAGCGTCGGCGTCGAATCGATCGTGCCGGCGCCCGGCCAAGCGGCCGCCGATCTGGTCGAGGCGGCGGATCGCGCGCTCTACGCGGCGAAGCGGCGCGGCCGCAACACGGTGATCGCGCACGTTCCGATGGTGATGAGCGCGGCATGATGATGAAGGCGCCGACGCACCCGACGCCGCGGCTGCGTTGAGCGCAGCCCAGGCGAGAAGCGTCGCGCCCGGCTCATCCGGGGCCGCGCTATCAGGATTTCCCCGACTTCTTTTTCCCCCTCGCCGCCGGCTTGCGCTTCGCCGCGGGCGGCGCCCAGATCATGCCTTCGAGCTTCATGCCGTCCGGATCGCCAAAGTAGACGGCGTAGTAGTTGCGGCCGTAATACTCGCCCGGCGGATCAAGCACCGTCATCCCGTTCTCTTCAAGGAATGCACCGAGCTTGTCGACGTCGCCGCGGCTGGCGAGCTCGAACGCGTAGTGATGAAAGCCGATGTCGCCCTTGCGGTATTTCTGCTTTCTGCCCTGCGCGTCGGCGGCCGCTATCCACAACAGCGTCTTGCCGTTGCTCCAGCCCGCCATGTCCGCGTATTCGTGTTTGAGCTTGAAGCCGAGAAAGCCCATGAGCTTGTCGTAGAACGCCTTCGACCGGGCAAAGTCGCCGACGGTGAGCACGAGATGGTCGATGCCGACCACGCGAGGCATGGGACCTCCGTTACGTCAGGTAGTCCCGTATTGGCGTGCCGCAAGCTTGATAGATCAATCCGGAATTCGGACGTTCGTTCGCGGCGATCACAGCCGCACGCCGCCCGAGGTAAAAGGCGGCGCTAGCGAAAAATTAACTCTTTGGGCCGGGACCCGATGGCGCTACATTCGAGCGAGCAGGGGAACCCAAAAAGAAAGGGGCCGGCACGAGGCCGGCCCTTCCCCCATACATCGAGTTGTACGGCTTTACCCCTTCGTCACTACGGGCGGCGGGGCCTTGCCTTTGCCTACATTAGCGCAGCCAGCGATGCTCAGGAGAGCAAGCACCGCGGCCGTTGCTAGAGCGAGCTTTTTCATGAAAGAAACTCCCCCTTTGTCATGACCGCTTAACCATACATGCGGCCGGACCGACCCTCTAGTGCTGAAAAGACACACCCGCCGTTTGTTTGCACCGTTTCGCCGACGATTGACCGCAATTGCCGGCCGCGTTCGGCGAGAGCGGTACCCCACGGCGGTGGAAACGAACCTTTTCCGGCTTCACGGCCGAGTGAAAAACTCAATATCTGCAGCATGATAGGGTATGCTTTCACCGTTCAGAACACGGCAACCGTTGCAAATATGCCGCATTGCCGGAAATCCACATGGTCTGCCGAACAATTGCCACCGAGCAAGACTGAATAGTTTGGTACGATCCGGGACGTTGAAACGAGGCGGAAGACGCGCGAATCGTCGCCTAGCGGGCTTTCGCCGGGGATGCGGAGGGCACGATGCAAGAAAAGCTGAGGTTTGGGCGCAGTCCCGCCTGGCTCACGGGCCTGATTTCGCTCGCTATTTTGGCCGGGGCCGGAATCTTCCCAGCACTAGCGCAGGATGCCGACGCCGCCGGTGCAAAACCTGCCGCCGCGGCCAGCGGCGGCGGCCAGTACTTCGTCGAGTTTCGCGCGCGCTACGCCTGGGACTATGGCCACACCTTCATTGTCCACGGCCGTGTCGGCGAGCCGCTCACCAAAGCCAGTGTCGCCGGTCTTTCGCCGGTCGGCGACGACTCGACCGCCTGGGTGATTGGCCACTACGTGCCGGTGCCCGCCGAGACCGGCTGGACCGATGGCGATCTCGAGGACAAATACATCTCCGCCCGCTATCGCGTGTACATGAGCAAGGCGCAATACGATCGCGTCATGGTCTTTGTCCGGCAGCTCCAGGCCAGCAAGAAAGTGTGGAGTGCGGAGCTCTACAATTGCAACGCCTTCGTTGGCGACATCGCGCAGTTCATGGGTTTGCGGGTACCGAAATCGTCGCTCATCTACCCGCGGGTGTTCATCAACAATATGCGCCAGATCAACACGCACCCGGGAATGGCCGACAACCTCATCGAAGACAATGTCAAGGAGATGGGCAGCGCGACGCGCGACGGCCGTTCGATGATCACCACCGGCATCCGCACCGTTCATGCGGATCGCAGCACGGCGCCGCCGCCGCCGCCGAGCGGCGGACCGACGGTGACCATCGGTCGTGTTCACGTCACCAACAGTTCGGCGGACTCGGTCGCGGCCGCCGTACCCTCAGCGCAATGACGGGCGCAGCTTGGCAGTAATGGAACGCTGTGTGGTTGCCGTATTGGCAGCGTGCGTCGCGGTTGCGGGATGCACGAGTTCACCGCCGTCGCCGGAAGTGGCGGCCGCCGCCGAGAATGCGCCTCCGGCAGTCGCCGGCGGCCCGCAGCGCGATCTCACGCCGCAGGAAAAACGCGTGATCGTCGACGCCATCGCGCTTTCGATCAGGGACGCGGGGAGCGCCAAGTATCGGTGGGCCAAGTTTCCGGTGGCCGCCGCCGACAAGGTCAACTATTGCGGCACTGTGGACGCCAAGAGCCCCTTCCCCGCCTACAGCGGCCACCAAGCCTACATCGTGGAAGCGAGAGTCGTCGGCGGCAGGGTTTCCTCGGCGGTGGTCGGCCTCATCGCCGGTGGCAAGGATGCCGCCCTCGTCAGCAAGATGTGCGCGAAGTACGGCCTCAACCCCAACGACGCGACCTGACAGCGGCGACCATCACGCGGCATCGAGCGGCCGGGGCAATGCGGCGGCCCAATCGCCGGCAAAACGCCCAAAGTGTTTGATTGAAGCCGTCATGCCCGCCTTGTCGCGCTTGTCGCGGGCATCCACGGTCTTGGATTCTGCGTCGCACAAGAACGTGCAGGGGCCGTCGCAATCCCACGCTAGTGCGGCGTCCATTCCTCGGCGCTGGCGCCGGCGAGCGATTCGACGCGGGCCTGATCGGCGGCAAGCTCGCGCGCCGGGCCGGAATAGACGACATGACCGTCGTCGAGCACGTAGGCGTGGTCTGAGATTTCGAGGCTCATGCGCACGTTCTGCTCGACCAGCAGCACCGAGATTCCCTCGGTGCGCATCTGCGCCACGATGCGGAAGACTTCGCGCGTGATGAGCGGCGCCAGCCCCTGCGATGGCTCGTCGAGAATCAGGAGCTTCGGATTGATCAGCAGCGCGCGGGCGATCGACAGCATCTCCTGCTCGCCGCCGGACAGTTGCCGGCCGCGGCTGGAGCGGCGCTCGGCAAGCCGCGGAAACAGCCGGTAGATGCTCTCCGGCGTCCACGGACCGGGACGCTCCAGCGGCACCATGAGATTTTCGTTGACGGTGAGGTTGGGAAAGATCTTGCGGCCTTCGGGGACATAGCCGACGCCGAGCGCGGCGATGCGAAACGGCGGCCAGCGCGTGGTCTCGCGGCCGAACACCGAGACGCGGCCCTCGCGCGGCGGGGTGAGCCCCATCAGGCTGCGCAGCGTCGTGGTCTTGCCGGCGCCGTTGCGGCCGAGCAGCGCCGTGACCTTGCCTTCGGCGGCTTCGAGGCTGACGCCGTGCAGGATGTGGCTCTTGCCGTAGTAAGTGTTGAGCCCTTCCACCTTGAGTGCTGCGCTCATGCGGCCTTGCCCAGATAGGCGGTCTGCACCGCATCGTTGGTGGCGATCTCCTGCGGCGTACCCTCGGCAAGGAAGGTCCCTTGATCGAGCACCGTGATGCGGTCGGCGAGATGGAAGACGACGCGCATGTCGTGCTCGATCAGCACGATGGTCAGGTTGCCGTCCTTGTGCAGCCGGCGGACGAGCTGGGTGATCTCGTAGGTCTCCTGGTCGCCCATGCCGGCGGTCGGCTCATCGAGCAGAAGGAGGCGCGGCTTGAGCGCGAGCGCCATCGCGATCTCGGCGGCGCGCTGGTCACCGTGCGCCAATTCGCCGACAAGCCTGTTGGCTTTGCCGGTAAGCCCGGCCAGCGCCAGCGTCTCCTCGACGCGCCGGCGCAGTTCCGCCGTGTCGGCGCGGCTGAGCCACGGGCGCAGACGGTAGCCGGCAGCGACCTCGGCGGCGATGCGGACGTTCTCGAACACGGTGAGCTCGGGAAAGATCTCCGTGATCTGGAAGGTGCGCGCCATGCCCATTCCGACCCGCTCGTGGGCGGAAAAGCCGGCCACGTCGCGGCCCTCGAACAGGATCGAGCCCGACGTCGGCGCGAAAAAGCCGCTGACCAGGTTGAAGAAGGTGGTCTTGCCGGCGCCGTTCGGTCCGATCACCGCGCGCAACTCGCCCTTGGCAACGGTCATCGATACGTCGCGCACGGCGACGAGGCTGCCGAAGCGCTTGGTCAAGCTCTTGACCTCGAGCGTGCTCATGCCGTCCGCCGCTCCACCAGCCCGAGAATGCCGCGCGGGAAGAACAACACGATCAACACGATCAGCATGCCGATGAACGACATCCAGTTGACGGTGACGCTCGAAATGTAATCCTGGAGAACGACGAACACGATGGCGCCGAGCAGCGGCCCCCAGAACGTCCGCATGCCGCCCATCACCGCCATGATGACGAAATCACCCGACAGGCTGTAGTGGAACACGCGCGGATCGGCGAAATTGTTGAGCAGCGCGTAGAGCGCGCCGGCAAAGGCCATGAAGAAGCACGACAGCGAGAAGGCGGCCCAGATGTGAAACTCGATCGGAATGCCGAGAAAGCGGGCGCGGCGCTCGTTCTCGCGAATGGCGATCATGGTGCGGCCGAACGGCGAGCGCAGGATGAATGCCATCAGCGTGACGGCGATCGCGAAACAGACGAGCGCGAAGTAGTAGAAAGCGCGGTCGTCGTGCAGCAGGTCGACGCGGAACGCGCCGAAATCCAGCGGCTGGCGCTCGAAGCCGCGCAAGCCGTCGTCGCCGCCGGTCACCGAGCTCCACTGGAACGCGATGTAATAAAACACCTGGCCGAAGGCGATCGTCACCATGGCGAAATAGACGCCGCGGCGGCGCACCAGCAGCATGCCAAGCAGCGCGCCGACGATGCCGCCGAAGAGCGTGCCGGCGATGACCGCAACCGGCGAGCTCAGCACCGCCCATTTGAGGACGAAGCCGGCGCCGTAGGCGCCGAGCCCGAACCAGGCGGCGTGACCGAACGACAGCACGCCGGTGAAGCCGAGCAGGAAATTGAGCGACATCGCGGCGAGGCCGAGCACCAGCACGCGGCTGCCGAGCGCGGTGTAGCCGCCGAACAGCGGCATCCAGAACGGCGCCGCGATGAGCGCCGCCCAGATGGCCGCGAGCGCGGCGACGTGCAACCAGGGCGCCGCCCGTTTCTGTAGATCCGGCGTCACGTCATCATGCCTTCTTCGCCGAGCAGGCCGCGCGGGCGCACCAAAAGCACGAGCGCCATCATCACGAAGATGACCGCCTCGCTCGCCGAGGGAAAAACCACCGCGGTGAGGCCGGAAGCGACGCCGATCAGCAATCCGCCGAGCAGCGTGCCGGTGAGCGAACCGACACCGCCGACGATGATGGCGATGAAGCTCGGCATCAGCAGGCCGTCGCCCATGGTCGGTTCAAGCCCGATCTGGCCGGCAGCGAGCACCCCGGCCAGCCCGGCGAGAAAGATGCCGACGGCGAAATTGAGCGAGCGCAGCGCCCGCACATTGACGCCGAGCGCCGAGACGGTCTCGAGGTCGAGCGTGCCGGCGCGGATGCGCACGCCGATCCGGGTATAGCGCAGCAGCACGAACAGGATGGCGACCACGATCGCGACCATCGCCACCATGAACATGCGATAGCCGGTGATGAAGAAGAACTCGGAGCTCAGCGGCGAGGTCAGCGCCTCGGGGACCGAGAACGGCAGCCCGTTGGCGCCCCAGATCTGGCGCGTCGCGTCCTCGATGATGAAGGCGAGGCCGAAGGTGAGCAGCAGGCTGTAGAGCGGATCGCGCCCGTACATGCGGCGGATCAGCAGGCGCTCGACGGCAAGTCCGATGAGCGCCGTAAGGAACGGCGCAACGAGCAGCGCGCCCCAGAAGCCGATATAGGGCCGCAGCGTGTAGGCGAGATAGCCGCCGATGACCAGGAACCCGCCGTGCGCGAAGTTGATGACGCCCGACAGGTTGAGGATGAGCGACAGGCCGATCGCCATGAGCGCATAGAACGCGCCGATGATCAGGCCGTTGGTGACGTTGAAGAAGGTGAGCTGGAGCATCGCCGAGCGGTCATGAGAAAGCCCCGCACTTGCGACCGCGACGGCGAGCGAAGTGAGGGGCGCGAGGGGACGGGATCAGGCCGGCATCTGCATGGTGCAGCCGGTCTCCGATACGGGTGGGGCGACGCTGTCGCCGGCGACAATGTGGTTGACCTTGAACAGGTTCTCCGGATCGCCGTCGCCCTTGTGCATCAGTTCGCCGATAAAGGCCGACAGCATGAGCTGATGATCGCCGCCGCGGAAATACACCTTGTTCGGCTGCATCTTGATCTCCGGCGGCATTTCCAGGTCGGCGAGCGCCTTGGCCACCGCCTTGGCTTCGATCGTCTTCGCCTTCTCGCAGGCGAGCGCGTAGGCGTGGATGGTGACGTAGCCGAACCAGGTGCGCGCGGTCGGCACCTTGCCGTCGCTGCGCTTGCGCACGTCGGCGATGAACTGGTCGAGGCCCGGCGTATTTCCCGGCTGCTTCCAGTACCACTCGAACATCCAGATGCCGACCCGCGCCTCGGGCGGCATCGCCTCGACCGGTTCCAGCTCCTGCTGGGTGCCGGCCACATGGATCTGCTTGTCGATACCGAACTGGGAGATCTGCTTGAGGCAGTTCACCATGTCGTTGCCCTGCACCAGCACGAGCAGCACGTCCGGGTTCGCCGCCCGCGCCTTGATCAGGTAGGCGGAGAAGTCGGTGATGCCGAGCGGGGTAAGCTCGTTGCCGGTCACCGTGCCGCCGAGCTTCTTCAGGTTCGCTTCGCAGCCCTCATAGAGGGTGTGGCCGAACGCATAATCCGGCGTGATGAAGTGCCATTTTTTCCCGTAGGTGCTGAACAGCAGGGGGCAGATCGAGTTCGCTTCCATGCGCGTCGTGTTGCAGACGCGGAACACGTTCCACTTGCAGTTGACCCCGGTGATGCCGTCGGTGTGGCCGCCGGGCACGATGTGCAGGACGCCCTTTTCGTTCGACACCTGGGCCATCGCCTGGGCCAGTGCCGAATTCACGTTGCCGACCAGGAAGTCGACATTGTCGCGCTCGATCAATTTGCGCGCCTTCTGCACCGCCGCGCCGGCGTCGCCGCTGGTCGAGTCCTCGATCTGCAACTCGATCTTGCGGCCGAGAATGCCGTTCTTGGCGTTGAGCTGATCGACGGCGAGCAGCATGCCGGTATTTTCGTTCTTGCCCGGCGCCGCATACGTGCCGGTCAGCGGATTGTCGACGCCGATCCTGATCGGCGTCTCGCCGCGCGCCGAGATGACGAAGGGAGCGGCGATTTGCGCGAGGCCGAGCGCGGCGCCGGCCTTGACCACGGTACGACGATCAAGGGCAGCGATAGGTCTGATCATTCATTCCTCCCGGACGGGGACGTTTTCTGTGCGCGATTTTGGCTTGGCTGTCCAGCGCCGGCAAGAGCCCGCGCCGGCGCGCGACCGGCGGACGCACGCGCGCCGTTCGTGGCCGTGAGCGGCAGCGGCCAAGCCCAGCGCGACCGCCGGTCGTCAAGAGGGCGGGCGTCGACCCCGGGGGTGAGATTGGGCCGGCATGGGCCGTGTCGCGAGCGGCGCGTGTCGCGAGCGGCCGGCAGTTCCATCGTCCGATCATTGCGCCGCGAGCTGCGGCGCGCGCGGAAAGAAATCGTCCCAGGCGCGGTGAAGCCCGGCGAGGGCGGCATCGAGCGGCAAGACCGAGAGCCGCCCGCCGTGGCGCGTGAGCAGGCCCAGTTCTTCAAGCCGCGCCGCGGCCTCGCCGACGTTGAAGGCAACGTCAACGCCGAAGGTCGCACGCAGCCATTCGCCGACGCAGCCGGCAAGTTCGTCAGCCGTCGGCGGCGCCGATGCGGTGCGCAGGAAATGGTAGGCGAGAAACGCCTCCTTGCATTCCTGCTCCTCGGCCGCTCCGATCAGGTAGTCGAAGACGCCGGCGTTGTTGTTGACGTTGCGGTAGTAGATGTTGTCGGTGAGCTCGATCTGATATCTGAGCGACTGGCGCTGGTATTTCACCCATTGCCGCAGCACGAAGCCGCCGAGCGCAACGAGCCCGCTCAGCGCGGCGAGCGCCGCCTTCATGTCCTTGTCTTCGACGGTGGCGCTGACGCCCAGGTAGAAGCCGAGCACGAGGAACAGCACGGTGATGGTGGTGTAGATGTTGATCAGGATCGGAATGCCGCCGGCGATCGCCGGAAGACCGAGGAACACCTTGTCGACGCTGCTCATCACCACGCGCACATTGGGAAACAGCGCATTGAGATCGCCGCTGGCGACGTTGCGGAAGCATTTGAGCAGCACCGAGCCCGGCCGCATCTTTCGCCGTTCGAGTGCCTTCAGCTCGCGCCGTGAGCCGATCTCGGCTTGCGGCTTCATTGCCGCGATCATGACGACGTCGTCGTAGACCTCGGCCTCGATCTTGCGCCGGCGCAGCCCGAACCATTCGGCGACCTCGAAAGGCTCGACGTGCCGGCCGCGCCGGTAGAAACGTACCTCGCGGAAATCGTCGAGCGGCGCCTTGACCTCGACGCGCAGCACGGTGCGCCCGCTGTGCGCCGCACCGATCTCCGCATGCGGCAGCTCCACGAAGTTCGCGTCCTTGAGCACCGTGTCGAGCGTGGCCACGAGATCGGCGTAGGCGCGTTCGAGCGACGCGTGGTCCAGCGCCGCATGCGGCGCGATCTCGGGGTTGAAATAGTAATAGTCGCTGCGCAGGCGCTCGAGCGCCGCGAAATACTCGTAGTGATAGATCGAGGCGATCATCGCGCACAGCCGTCGGAATTTTTCCCGCTCGGCGTCGTCGGCAAATCCGCCGTGCGCGATCAGCGCTTCAAGAATGTCGCTCTTGCGCACCGGAACGAACCGGTTGTCGGCGGCGTCGCCCCCGGCCTGCCGCGCAACGTCGCTCATGGCGGCGGGTACATCGTGCGGGCGTCGGCGGTGAAAGCCTTGCGCGACTGCGGATCGATGTAGAACATGTGGCCGCCGCGATAGAGCTTGAGCTCGGCGCGTTCCTCCTCGACCGACGGCGGCAGATGGTCGAGCACGTAGCGCGAGACGGCGTAGGGCGTCGCCAGGTCGCTGTAGCCGTGCGCGATCATCAGCCGGAACGACGGGGTGAGCGCGAGCAGCTCGCGCAGATCTTCGGCGGCGCTCGGCGGCGCGCGCCCGGAGCCGTCGTGCCAGTCCCATTTGCCGGAGATTTCCGAGGCAAGCAGGTGGTAGGTCATCTCGGTCTTGAAGCCGAGTTCGTCGCGCGCGTAGCCGACAAAGGCGCCGCCATAAGCGCGCACCACGCCGTCGAGCAGCGGGTCGGGCCCGCGCGGACTGGCCGTCTCGGGATGAGGATCGTCGGCCGCGAACGTCGCATCGTAGTGGCTGACGATCTTGTGCTCGCCCGCCCGCAGGTTCTTGACGTAGGCGTCGCGGATAAAGCCGCGCGACCGGGCGACGACCTCTTCCGGCAATCCGGTCATCTGCGCGACCCGCGCGTAAAACGCTTTCGCGGCGTCGCCGCTCGGCGGCGGCCCGGCGAGCGTGGTCAGATACTCGGTCAGCGCGAAATGCTCGGCCTGCGCCAGCGCCTCCTTGCTGAAGGTGCCCGAGCGCTCGAGCTCGGTGGCGATGAGCGACGGCAATTGCAGGGCGGCGCCGAGGGCGAACCGGTCGCCGCCGAACTGGAACGCGCCTTCGAGCATCGGCGACACCATGAGGATGCCGGTCACCGCTATGCCCTGGTCGCTCTGCAGATCGCCGGCGACCTTGGCGGCGCGAAAGCCGCCGTAGCTTTCGCCGAGGATGTACTTCGGCGAGCTGCCGCGGCCGTTCTTGCCGACGTAGAGCGCGATCACCTTGGCCATCGATTCGGCATCGCGGTGGACGCCCCAGAAGGCGCCGGCGCCGTCCGGCCTCGCCGCCCGGCTCCAGCCGGTGCCGACCGGATCGATGAGGACGAGATCGGTGAAGGCGAGCCAGGTGTCCGGGTTGTCCACGAGGCGGACATTGGCGCCGTCGTGCCCGGCCATGCCGAACTCGGCGACGCGCGGACCGACGAGGCCGAGATGAAGGAAGGCCGAAGCGGCGCCCGGCCCGCCGTTGAACACGAAGGTCAGCGGCCGCCGCTCGGCGTTCGTCTTGGCAACATAGGCGGTGTAGAAGATCGCAGCCGAACGCTCGCCCGATTGATCGAACAGCGAAAACGTGCCCGCGGTCGCGGTATACGTCAGCTTCCCGCGCGCCGTGTCGATGCTGTGCTCGGTGACCGCGTCCCCGGGCAACAGCGAGAGCACGCCCGGCCCGTTCTGCTCCTGCCGCCCCGGCTCCGCATGACCGCGCTCGCCGGCCGGGCGTCCGGGTTGCTCCTGCGCGAATGCCGCCGTCGCCGCGACCGCGGTCAGCAGCGCGAGGACGGTCCGGCGAAAATCGACCATCTGTTTTGTTCCTTATGAACCTGAGTGCATCCACATCGTCCGGCGATAGTGCCGGAAAGATGGCTGTCGGCCGCCCCGCTCCGCAAGATGGAGCGCCGGCCGGCACGCCTCGCGTGCCGGTAGACAACCGCGACAGGATCGGGGAAGTTCTCGGCCCCAATGGCCGTGCGCCCGTGATCGGAGCGCCCGCGCGCCGCGCGGCCGCGAAGGATCGATCGCCGCAGCCCTGAGGCCGTCGCCCTTCGACCGGACGCGGGGCGCTGGAGTCGCCGAATGCCGTTCCCGCGGGCGTCGAAAGCCCTGACCCGTTTCACCGTCCTCGACCTCACCCGCGTGCGGGCCGGGCCGACTTGCGCGCGCCAGCTCGCCGACTGGGGCGCCAACGTCATCAAGATCGAAGCACCGCCTGGGCCGGAAGAGCCGATGGGCGGCCCGCGCGAGGGCTCCGACTTCCAGAACCTGCACCGCAACAAGCGCAGCGTGACGCTGAATCTCAAGGCGCCGGAAGGCCTCGCCGCGTTCAAGCGCATGGTGAGGAAGGCGGACGTGGTCGTGGAGAATTTCCGGCCCGGCGTGAAGAAGCGCCTGGGCATCGACTACAAGGCGCTGGCGCGCATCAATCCGCGCCTCGTCTACGCCAGCATCTCCGGCTTCGGCCAGGATGGGCCTTACGCTGACCGGCCCGGCTTCGACCAGATCGCGCAGGGCATGGGCGGGCTGATGTCGATCACCGGCCTGCCGGGAAACGGGCCGGTGCGCGTCGGCATTCCGGTGGCCGACTTGAGCGCCGGACTGTTCGCAGCGCTCGGCATCCTCGTCGCCCTCCTCGAGCGGGAAAAGTCCGGCAAGGGCCAGCAGATCGCGACCTCGCTCCTGCAGGCGCAAATCTTCATGCTCGATTTCCAGGCCGCGCGCTTCCTCGTGGAAAGCGAAGTGGCGCAGCAGGCCGGCAACAATCATCCGACCAACATCCCGACCGGCGTGTTCAAGACCCGCGACGGCTACATCAACATCGCCGCGAGCGGCCAGCGAATGTGGGAGCGGCTCTGCCGCGCGCTCGACGCCGAGCCGCTGCTGCACAAGCCCGAATACCGGACCGCCGCAGCCCGCTCCGACAACCGCGACGCGCTCACCGCCGACATGGAAAGCCATCTCAAGAACCGCAGCAGCGCCGAATGGGTCGATCGCCTCAACCACGCCGGCGTGCCGTGCGGCCCGATCTACTCGATTGCCGAAGTTTTTGCTGATCCGCAGGTGCGGCACCTCGGCATGGCGCAGAGCGTGAGCGGGAACGGCAAAGGCAAAGGCAAAGGCAAGCTGCGCCTCGTCGGCCAGCCGGTCTCGCTGTCGCGGACGCCTTCGCGCCTTGCCGTGCGGCCGCCGGAGGCCGGCGAGCACACCGATGCCGTGCTCAAGGAATTCGGCTTCTCCGCGCGCGAAATAGCCGCGCTGCACAAGGCCGGCGCGGTGTAAGGAAGCAGGAGTACCGGATGACGCAGACCGACAAGATGCTCTCGCGCAAGGAAGGCGGCGTCGGCATCGTGACCTTCAACAATCCCGAGCGGCACAATGCGGTGTCGCTCGACATGTGGGAGGCGACGAAACGCATCCTCGACGATTTCGCCGCCGACGAGGAGGTGCGCGTCGTGGTGCTCACCGGCGCCGGCGGCAAGGCCTTCGTTTCCGGCGCCGACATCTCCAAATTCGCCAGCGAACGCGCCTCGCTCGAGGACACCCGCACCTACAACATCAAGACCGAGGCGGCGTTCGTCGGCATCTACGAATTCCCCAAGCCGACGATCGCGATGATCCGCGGCTATTGCATCGGCGGCGGCCTCGGCCTCGCCACCTGCTGCGACCTGCGCATCTGCTCCGACAATTCGCGCTTCGCGGTGCCGGCGGCGAAGCTCGGGCTGGGCTACGGCTACGGCGGGCTCAAGCGCCTCATCGACGTCGTCGGTCATTCGTCTGCCAAGGAAATCTTCTATACTGCGCGCCAGTTCAACGCGCAGGAAGCCTATGACATGGGCCTGGTCAACCGCGTCGTGCCTGCGGCCGAGCTCGAAGGCGCGGTGAAGAACATCACCGACATGATCTGCGCCAACGCGCCGCTCACCATCGAGGCGGTCAAGTTCACGGCCGGCGAAATCCTCAAGGATGAAACGAAGCGCAACGTCGCCCGCGTGAACGAAATGGTCGAGCAGTGCTTCGCCAGCCGCGACTACACCGAAGGCCGCACCGCTTTCATGGAGAAGCGCAAGCCGGCATTTACCGGCACCTGAGGTGCCAACCGCAACGAACCGCGAGCGTGAACAGATGACCAGCTTCAGACTTTCCGCCGCCGTCCTGTTTGCAATATTCGCCACGGCTGCGCAGGCAGACCCGCCGGCCAATCCGCGCGCCTTGAGCGCGACCACCTATTTGCGCGGCTGCAAGGATTTTGTAGCGGGCAGGTCCAATTTCTTCAGCGGCCGTTGCGTGGGCGTAGTCGAGGTTCTTGATGCGGCGAACGCCGACAGCAAGACGTTTTGTGCTCCGCCCGAGACCAACAACCTGCAGCGGGTGCGGGCCATTGTCGCTTACATCGAGACCCATCCGGATCGGGGGGCCGAGGATTTCCGCCTTTTGGCCAATGAAGCCATGGCCAAGGCCTGGCCGTGCAAGACTTAGCGACGTCGGCCGCCTCCACGTTGCGAAGCCGGCATCAATCGGCAATCGTCCGCGGGAAGCGCAGCGTCACCTTCGTGCCTGAGCCGGGCGCGGACGCAAGCTCGATCTGCCCCTTCAAGGCGGTGGTGACGATGTTCTGAACGATCGCCATCCCCAGGCCGGTGCCGCCCTTGCTGCGCCCCGTCGTGAAGAAGGGTTCGAAAATCCGCGGCAGGTCATCGGCGGCGATGCCGCGCCCAAAATCGCTGACCGTGACGACGAACCATTCGTCGGTCCGCCTGCTGTCTGCAGCAACGGCGATCTCCACTCTGCCGCCCTGACCGTCCGGATAGGCGTAGCGCTCGATATTGCTCAACAGATTGAGCAGGACCTGGCTGAGATAGCCGCGATAGCCAAACCAGGCCCGCGCCGCCGCGTCGGGCAGGTCGTTGCGGAGCTCGATGGTCAGCTTCGCTTGCCGGGCGTTGATCTTGAACAGGCCGACGACCTCCTCGACCACCGCGACCAGATCGAGCATCTCCTTGGTGTCGCGGATCTGGCCGACGGACAACTGCTTGAAGTCCTGGACCAGCTTGTGGGCGCGCCGGATGTTGCCCTCGATCAGGTCGATGGCCTCGCGCACGTCCTCGATGGCGGCGCGCGCCTTCGGGTCGCCCGCGAGCGGCGCGAACACCGGCGCATTGAGACGCCCCTTGACCACGCTGGTCGCCGTGTTGACGGTGCCGAGCGGCGTGTTGATCTCGTGCGCCACCCCGGCGACCATCTGCGCGAGCGACCGGTATCGCGCCAATTCCATCTCGCTGCGGATCGCCTGCTGCTGCAGGGCTTCGCGGAACACGCGTTCACTGGTCGCGCGCACCGCCTGGCTCAGATTCGCGAGCGTCGTGGCCAGAAGCTGCGGCGATTGGGTCAAGAGCGACAGGAAGGTTTCCCGCTCGAGAACGAAGAACTCGCATGGCGCGAGGCTCGCAACGCTCGCCGAACGCGGCCCGCCGTCGATCAGCGCGAGTTCGCCGAAATACTCGCCCGCCGCGCCGGTGTGAAGATCGACCTCGTTGCCGTCATCGCTCTGCTTGTAGATCCGGACTTTCCCGGAAAGGACGATATAGAGGCCATCGGAAGCGTCTCCCTCGCGGAAGACGGTCGCACCCGTCGCCACCGTCTTGGTGCGGCCGGCGGCGGCAATCGACCGTAGGTGATCCGCCGCGAGCGCGGCGAACAAGGGGACCGACGCCAGGAAGGTTTCCGCGGTCATGGGCACGGCTCACTCCCCGGATAGGCGGCGCAGCCGATGACCCATCAGGCACGGCGAGGAGCGGCGAGCGTCCCATCCTTCCAGACAGGCGCTGCCGCCCCAAGCCGGCCAAAACCCGATCAAGCCGATCGGCACTCCTTCAGTGACGCGTTGCAGCGGCGGCGTTGTGGAAGATTGACGCCAGCGCCTTGGTGAAGTTCAGCAGGATCAAGGTGTCGCCCGGGCTGGGCACACCCGGGAAGCGGCCGAGATGCCAGACGTCTCCGTGCGTGTCGGTCGCCGCCGCCTTGACGAGATGATGGTGCCCGTCCTGGACGTAGCCGTCCCCCGACTTGTTCAGCGGCTTGAGCCCGAGCCGGATGAGACGATCTCGTTCCGCCACAGCTTCCGCGGGGTTGTAGTTGCCGCCCAGCAAGCGGTCCCCTTCGAACAGCCCGACGCGAATGTCGTAGCCGCCGAGTCGGGTCGGGGCGCCGGTCGGATCCATGGGGATCTGACCGAGCACCTCGCCGATGGCGCGCTGCAGGCCTTCGACCGAGCCGCCGGCAGCCATGGCGCTGCCGATCACCTGGAACTCGAGCACCGTCATGCTGGCAAAATCGAACTGCCGGATGCCCGCCTTGACCAGGGAGTAGAGCTTGTCCTCGGTCGTCTCCGCCTTGGAGAAGTAGCCGTTGATGTCGTAGCGGTCGATGACGTCGCGCTCCGGCGCCAGGCCGGGCTGGCCGGTGCGCACGTAGATCGTCGTCATCCTGTTCATCTGCGTTTCGCGGATGTACCGGCAAAGCTCGAGCCCGGCGTGGTCGGTTTCCATCACCACGTCGATGAAGGCGACGCTGACATAGGGGAGCGCCGTGCTGCCGAGCGGGCCGCTGAGCAATTTCACCGCCTCGTCCTTGCTGGTGGCAGTGAACAATTTGATCGGAACACCGTCGATCTCGAAGCTCTTCATCGCCAGTTTCGAGACCGCGAGCACGTCAGGGTCGTCATCGACCAGCAAGCACTGGCCATTCGGTCTGGAACATGCCTGTTTCCTCCGCTGTCAGGATTGAAGTGGACGATCGCCGTCCCAAAAAACATGCAGCCGCATTCGTGGGGCCGGCTGCGCCCTCCGATTGCGCTTGCCGCGTCCCCCGCTCTGTTCGCGCGGCAACTGTACATAGGCGCGACCCTCGGCTCCAGGCCGAAGGTGTGTCGGCAATGGGCTCGTTGCAGCGTGCAAGGCGGCGTTTACCAACGCCCGGGGCACGCTTTTGCCGGCGGCCGAGGACCGCGCTCTCGCCGCTACCCGAGGGCCGCGCTGACGCGGACGCGAACACGGCGGCGTCCCGGACCGCGGGTGATCTTTCGCCTTGCGGCCTTGTTTCGACCGTTGACGGCCGCTAAATACGGCGACGCTCAACCATCACCTTGTCGACTTGTCAGCCTGCGGAGAGGTGGCTGAGTGGTTGAAAGCACCGCACTCGAAATGCGGCGTACGGGCAACCGTATCGGGGGTTCGAATCCCTCCCTCTCCGCCAGAACCCTCATTCGCCCTCCTTCACTCTCATTCGCCACAAGCCACAAAACGCGCTGATACATCGGCATATCTAGCACACACCGCGTTCTTGGTCGGTCGCTGTCCTTCGCCATAATTCGGCCGATAACTGTGGACAGGATTGCTGACCGTGGTTCGATCCGTAATTGGAAGGGTGCAATGACGCGGGCAATCGGGCGGCTCACGGCGCTGAAGGTCGAGAAGGCGAAAGAACCCGGCATGTATGCGGATGGTGGTGGGCTCTACTTGCGCGTCACGCCTGAAGGCGCGCGAAATTGGGTGCTGCGGTACATGCTCGATCGCCGGCCGCGATGGATGGGGCTCGGTCCGCTCGCGCTGTATGGCCTTCAGGAAGCCCGCGCGAAGGCACTGGACGCGCGCCGCAAGCGCCATGAGGGAATAGACCCGATCGAGGCGCGGCGCGCTGAGCGGGCGCGGCAACGGCTCGACGCGGCGAAGGCGGTCACGTTCAAGCAATGCGCCGAAGCCTACATAAGCGCGCACCGCGCCGGGTGGCGCAACGGCAAGCACGCGGGACAGTGGGGCGCGACGCTCTCCACCTACGCCTACCCCATCATTGGCGCGCTGCCCGTGCAGGCGGTGGACACCGGCCTTGTGCTCAAGGTGCTGGAACCGATCTGGACGGCGAAGCCCGAAACGGCAGGCCGCGTCCGCGGGCGCCTCGAGAGCATTTTGGACTTCGCCAAGGTGCGAGGCTATCGTGACGGCGAGAACCCGGCGCGTTGGCGCGGCCACTTCGACAAGCTGTTGCCGGCGCACTCGAAGGTGCGCCAAGTCGAACATCACGCCGCCCTGCCCTATGCCGAGTTGCCGACCTTCCTGGCAAGCCTGCGCGAGCAAGAGGGCATCGCAGCCCGCGCCCTGGAGTTCCTGATCCTGACTGCCGCGCGCACCGGCGAGGTGATTGGCGCGGAGTGGAACGAAATCGACCTGCTCGACAAGACCTGGACGCTGCCGGCCGTGCGGATGAAGGCGCACCGCGAACACCGCGTCCCGCTCTCTCCGCGGGCGCTTGCCATTCTCAATGAAATGCGGCCGGCTCGGCGCAATGATGCGGACGACGCGCTTTGTGTTCCCCGGCGCCAAGGCCGGCAAGCCGCTTTCCAACATGGCGTTTTTGATGTTGTTGCGGCGGATGGGGCGCGGATGATCTGACGGCGCATGGCTTCCGCGCCACGTTCAAGACCTGGGCCAGCGAGCGCACGTCATTTCAAAACGAAATTGTCGAGGCAGCACTCGCCCACGTCATCGGCGGCAAGGTCGAGCAAGCCTATCGGCGCGGCGACATGTTCGAGAAGCGGCGCCGGCTCATGCAGCAATGGGCGATCTTCTGCACGACCGCGCCGGTGCAAAAGCGGACAAGCAACGTCACGCCACTGCGGACAATAGCCTAGCGGTACTGATCGCGCCCGCGTAGCATTCCCCTAGCGCGGGGCCGGTCGGCCAACCGTCGCCGGACACTTCACCACCGCCGTCCGGCTTGCCCCGCGCGCTTGCGCACTGCGGCGGTGGGGCCGGTGGTCGTGGTGACAGAGCATTCGTTTCCGGGTGACTTACGGGAAACCCTTCTGAGCTTTCTAAACGACACTATGTGCGGGCTTGTGGAAGGTATCGACAAAAGCTTTTTCCAGCCGGACGGCGTACTTGACGTCAAAGATTTACTCGACGGCGAGCTTTTCCGACAGCATGTGGACAGGGTGCTGAAGGCCATCGATTCTATCGGCGATCCGATTGAAAGAGAGGGTGCGTTCTATGGCCTGCTTCGGATTGCTATGGCTTCGCTACAAATCGGAATGGGACTGAGCAATACCGCAGCGAAAAAGAAGAACATTGGTGCACTTTTAGCAGCGACCACCGCGAAGATCAGCACCTCACAGAATATAGACCATGTAGTTGCGGCCCTCGCCGGACCGCTTGAAACGAAGCACCCGACGTGGAGTGCAAATCGCGTCGCAAACGAAATAGCAGACGCATTGAACAAGCAGCTTGACGCTGTGGGGCTTCCGTCTCTCGGTCCTGACGCCATCCGCAAGCGGGTGCAAAAGCATCGGACGAACGTACGAGCGTCCAACAAAAAACGGACGGACGCAGGACGGTCCAGCTAATTGGGCGTCCGCTCTTGCCGGCGGGCAGCGTATCACCTCATTTCTCTGCGGGCGCAGGCGACCGCGCGCGGACGGAAATAAGGGTAAACGCATGCCAACCATCCATCCAGGAATCACCGGCCGCAAAGGCGGCAGCGATCTTGAACCTCTCTCCGTATCGCCGCGGCAGGCGTGTTTGTTGCTCGGTGTCGGTAATACCCGTTTGTATCAGCTCATCCGGGACGGCGAGCTGTCGACGTACCACGAGGGGCGGGCGCGCCGCATCACCATGGAGAGCATTCGGGCACGCGTGTCTCGTCTGGCTGGCAGAAACAGTAGTAGCACCACACCGACACCGCGCCGACGCGGCCGGCCGCGCAAAAGCAGCACCGACCGGGTGACGCCATGAGCGCCGCCCAAAAAATTGCATCAGCGCTTGGTGACGCTCAGCGCGAGGGGCGCGGCTGGCGCTGCCGCTGCCCCTTGCACGGAGGCCGTTCTTTGGTGATCGGAGACGGCAAACGAGGACGCCTGTTGGTGGCGGGCGGCACGCTCGTGTCAGAAAATGAAATATCCAACGCCAATGTCTCTGCGAAATAGCGGCTCTAGCCATGAAGCCGGAAATTACGCTGATAAAGAAGAACGGCCCTAATCCGGTCATGTCGAAGCGCATCTTCCTCGATGAGCAAGGAAAGGTTGCAGCGACGGCTCCCAATGTTTAATGGCGCAGGGAACCGCAACACGCGCTGCGGCTGAAACGGCTGCGGAACTTGCCCAGCACATCATCACCTGCGGTACTGACCAAGCGATCGCGCTTGGCGCTTTGAGGGCCGACGTCCCCAATCAGGCCCAGGTAACCACCAGTGCGAAGTTGAAGGACCACCCCGGCGCTATAACGCGTTCGCGGGACTTCATCGACTATCGCCCGGGAGCCCCAGCGTGGGCGCTGATTGACTTCGACACCAAGGATATGCCGCCCAATGTCGCCGCGAGCATCGAAGCGGCCGGAGGGATGTGGCACGCACTTCTGACCGTTGCACCTGGTCTAGTACGGGCGACGCGCGTATCGCGTGGCAGCACCAGTTCCGGCTTATATCGTTCGGACACCGGAACGCAGTTCGAGGGCAGCGGGGGTGTTCACCACTACATTTTGGTGAAAGACGCGAGCGATATCGAACGCTTCCTGCGCGATCTACACGACCGTTGTTGGCAGCATGGGTTCGGGTGGCACCTAGTTGGCCGCGCGGGGCAACTGCTCGAACGTTCGCTAGTGGATCGCATGGTCGGCTACGGCGAGCGTCTTTGCTTCGAAGGAACGCCAATCGTCACGCCGCCCCGGCTCAAGACATCACGAAGCGTACTCCGGATGTTTTCGAGGGAGAGGAAATAGATACCGACATTGTCGTACCCAGGCTGAGCGAATATGAGCGGGAGCGCGTCGATGAAGCCAAGGCGCTGAGCGCCGAAGGGCTTGGAAAAGCCGCCGCTGAAATCCGAGCGCAACACGATCGAACGCTAGCCGAGCAGATATCCGCGAAGACAGGTATGCCGATCGTCTCAGCACGACGGTTGATCGCGGCGCGACATCGAGGCGTGCTGCTGCCATTTTTGGACCTTGATTTCGACCATCTAGGGATCGTGTCGGTTGCCGCGGTGCTTGCTGATCCAGAGCAATTCGTAGGCGACACTTTGGCCGATCCAATGGAAGGGGCTGATTACGGGCGTTGCAAAGCTAAGGTAATGCGCGGCGACGACGGACTGTTTATTCACAGCTTTGCCCATGGGGGGCTCTTTATCTGCTCCGGCACGATGCGCGGTCAGCTAAAGCCGCGATTGCTCAAGCGCCAGTCGATGGCCTGATAGACCACGCGATGGCGATCTTAGCCACGACCGAAATGGAGGCCGACGAACTCGCTGACTTCGTTACGACCGTAGCCAAAGCTTCAGGCATTGGTGTGCAGGCGGTGAAGGCGCGGATAGCGAAGGAGCGTCGGAAACGGGAAGAGGCCGAGCGCAAGGCGGCCTTCGCTACGGGGGGAGACGGACGATTGATTCGACCTCGCCCGGCACCCGATGGAGAGTTGCTGCCAACCACGACCTTTCTCGATCAGGTTCTCGCGTCCGACCAGCGAGAGGAACCCCCAATGCGCGATGCATCGGGTAACCTGATCGAGGTGCAAGTGCGGGAGCCGTGGGCACTCCATTTATTGACAGCGGACGGCACCAACGCTGCGGCCGAAGACGCCGAGACGATGAAGGCACCCGCTGAGCCGGGACTTATTCGGCTCACACCGACTGGTGTCAAAATGCTCATCGAGAGGTATGTGCGTTTTCGCGTCGAGAAGAAAAATACAACCTACTTTGGCGCATTACCTGGACCGTTTGTCGTTGCCTTGATGGAGTTTTCCCCCAGCACCATTCCGATTGCGAGGGCAATCAATACGGCGCCGCTGGTCACAGCGTCGGGTCAACTCATTGATGGCGTGGGGTTCGATCGCGAGACGGGACTGATTCATCGGATCGATCCGCTGCTTCGCGCATGCTTGCCGCCCAATCCTCCCGCAGAACAGGATGTCCGAGCGGCTGTAACTTACCTCTTCGATGAGTGGCTGGTCGACGTGGCGCTCGATCGCGTTGGCAAGAGTATGGCGATCATGCTGGCGATGACTTTGATTGAGCGGGCGTTGCTCCCGGAGCGCCCCGCATTTTTCGTAACGACAGGGCAGCGCGGGGGCGGCAAGACGACGCTGGTCAACATGCTCACGCTCGCCGCGCTAGGCCGCCGGGCTGCCGCCGCTGGGTGGTCTGACGACGGCGAAGAGAGGAAGAAGGCCCTGTTCTCTTATCTGCGCCAGAGCGTAGCATGTCTCGCCTGGGATAACATTAGCCGGGGATCGGCAATCAGTTGTCCGCACCTCCAGCAGCTGAGCCTCAGACAGCACCTTCAGGTGATTGTTTCTAAGCGCCGTCGGCCGCGCTCGCGGACATACCTGGTGATTAAATCCGGCAAATGGATGAAGTGCCGAGTCGCAGCATCATCAATCTGATAACCGTTGCTCTTGAGCCAGGCGATGACGCTGGGTCTAGGTCGGGTGGACAAACCTATTGACGCAAGAATTGCGAATTGATTCAAGGCTGCTCTTTGCGGAGGGCAGCCTTGATTCGCGGACTGATGACCGACGATGAGTGGGCGTACTTCGAACCGTTCCTGATCCATCGCGGCGGCGGCCGGCCGCCACGCAATCATCGCCGCGTGCTCGACGCGGTGTTTTGGTTGATGCGAACCGGCGCACCATGGCGCGACCTGCCGGAGGGCTTCGGCAACTGGAATTCGATCTTTAGGCAGTTTCGGCGGTGGGCCGACAGTGGCGTCTGGGACGTGATCCTGGAAGGGCTCGCGGGAAGCGGAGTGTCGGACGCCGCGCTGCAGATGATCGATGCGACCATCATCCGTGCGCATCATTGCGCAGCCGGTGGAAAAGGGGGGCCGAGCGTAACGCGCTCGGTCGCTCGCGTGGCGGCTTCTCAACCAAAATCAACGCCCGCACCAATGCCGAGGGTCTGCCGATCGGCGTTGTGATTACGCCCGGGCAGGCACACGATGTCACCGCGTTTCCGGCCTTGATGCAGGAGATCGACTGCGATCCGGAACAGATGCTCGGTGACAAGGGCTACGACAGCGAAGCCGTCCGCAACGACATTGAGGAACGTGGTGGTGAAGCCGCAATCCCCAGCACTGCAACCCGGAAAATACAGCATGCCGTCGACAAGGCTCTCTATGCCCTGCGCAATCGCATCGAGCGCTTCTTCAATCGTGCGAAGAACTCACGCCGTGTCGCCACCCGCTACGACAAGCTGATCGAGAGCTTCGCCGCCTTCGTGCTGCTTGCCTGCATCCGAATCTGGATTAAGTTTGTCCACACGACCTAATCGAGAGCTATACGGTCCGCCGCGCAATCTGCGGCTACCAGACGCGTAGTTATTGGGCGATATTCGCTAATCTCGCGTGTGGCATTGGCGACAAGCACCCTCTCCAAGATTTGAAAGTCGCGTTGGTGCGCCAGCATGAGAATTACCGCTTTCCTTCCAACGAAGAATTTGGACGTCAGTTGAAAGAGGCCGATTTGTTCGGTCTGCGCATCTGCCGGCACCTCCTAGAGGGCCTGGAAAACTATGACACGAAGGAGCCTACCGATACATCCAGCTATTCGATCGAGCACATTATCCACATGAGGTCATTCGCGAACGTGTCGCTCAGGCTCGCGATGCCGATATTAGTCTGACCTTTCATGATGGCATCGAAGACGCGGTTCGAGTTCGACTCCTTCTGAAGCCGAGCGGTCGGCCGCGCGCCGCCCGACTAACTAATCGGCTTTAGGGAAATTGAATGGCCACCGTCGCAGCACCTGTGCCGCCCCTGTATCACTTCGCTGCCATGTAGTCATTTCGGAAGACGACGACCCACAACTGATTTTTTGAGAGCTTAAATTCGACAGGTGTAGATCTTAGCCAGTCCGACCTCATTCGCAATTTTATAGTGGCACCTTCTCATCAGTTACGCTGAGAGTATCGCCGTTGCAAACCGGGCAACGCCCACACGTGCCGGTCACTCATGCCATTGCCCTTCTTTAAATTCGTCCGAAGATAGTGATTTCATTCACCGGCAAAAGCTCATTAGAAGTAAGCACGCCGGGCTCGGGCGGCAAGTCGGGGGCGGTCGTTGCGATGGCCTGTATGCCGGGCTTCTCGTCGTAGGAAATGATCGCCATCGCGTCGCTCGGCTTCTTCTTCGAGACGGCTGCGGCCTGCTTCAAGATTTCTCACTTGGCGATAAACGCACAGCACTTCGGCCATCTTCTCAGCAAAGTCGGGATCGCGCTGTTCCAGGTAGTATCGCACTTTGTGCGGTTTCACCTCTTCCTGGTCGAGGATCTTGCACACTGTGCCCTGGGCGAGGTTGGCGAGGCACGCATGTCCCTCCGCGGGTCCATGCTCGCGAGCGTGGCGGGCCAGAAGCCGCGTTGTCCACAGTTCGTGGGGATAGCCAAGTTCCTTCGCCTTCCGGCACGCCAACGACACCAGCCATGCCTTGGCCTCGGGAGTGATCGTCGGCTCTCTACCGGGGCGAGGGCGATCATCCAGCGCAGCCAGCGGGCCTTCGGCCACGGCGCGCTCGACGCAGCGCTGGACCGTTTGATGATGCAGCCCGAGTGCCCGGCCGACCGCAAAAAACGAGGGGTCTTCTCGATAGGCCAGCAATATCCGCGCCCGCTCCACCCGGCTCGCCGGTTCAGTGCGCGACTGCGCTATCGATCTCAACTTCGCCGTATCAGCTTCTCCAAGCGACAACTCAATCGCCCGCCGCCACGCTGCCATGACTTCTCATCCCGTTCTCTTGTGGGCACGCGCGACATATGTGGGAATCCGAAAACCAAGATAAATCCCCCCAATGACAACTGACAACTTTCATGGAATCGATCGTCTAGGGGTGCTTCCATCTGAGGGGACTTTCTCGTCGCTCAGGTGGTCTCCTGTCTCCAGGCCATCCACCCAGTCCAAAATTCGGCTCTGGCTCCGCGTCGCGCTTGGGAGGCCGTCAGCCGAGGTCATCATCTGTGAAGAACTGCTTTGGGACCTTGAATGGCCGCCAGCGACGGCGGCCGAATTTTCAACTCCCATCACCATGACGCCGCACATCAATGTCACCCGTTGTGCGGCGGCCATTGCTCGCGCCGAATTGGCCGCGAAGGCACCGCCGATCGACTACTCCATACCGATGGACAGCGTCGACATCATGGAGCGGGTGATGCGTCACTTTTACCTGCGGGCCATGATCGAGCAAAGCATCGGAGTACAGGCGGACTGGAAGCGCTGTATCCAGTCGGCGGTGGACGCCGTGCCGGACAACGCCCTCTACCCCGCTCGTCGGTCGCGACGAAGAAATCGCAATGTTGCTACGGCGCTGGGAGCGCGTGCGGCAAGTTGACGGGCAACTGCTGCTCATTGTCGGCGAACCGAGGTTGGCAAGAGGAATTTCATTAGCGGAGGCGGGAGCTTTTGCGCCTACAGCGACATCGAGGCGAGGCTCCACCGGGAATGCGAGCGCACGCGGGGGGACGCCTCTGAGGCGCAAGAGGCGCAATTGGCGCGGTATGGTTGCACAACGTACGTCATTGTGGCATATTGTGGCCAAGAGTGTGTTCGCACGATGGACCCGCCAAGCCACAGTAAGGTCACTGCCTTAAACGAACGCGCTTCTTGTACTCTTGCCGAAGCCGCCCATTACTTGCGGCTGCGTGTCGCTACGCTTCGGTCATGGGGACTGGGTCGCCAATATACGACGGCAGGAGGCGGCAGCGAAGTTCCCTGCGCTGAATTCGGCCAGCATCGCGGCAGCCCCCTCGATGCTGATTTATCGAGAGCATTCCATTGCTCCACGACACCACAGCGTAATGGCGAAACACTGCAAAACTTCACACCGGGTCAAGACGCTCAGTGACCGAGATACCTTCTTGACGAGGCTCCTATGACAACCGCAACAACGGTTCCGACTGATCCGGGCTCACGCATAGCAACAGTGCCCCGCGCGCTCATAGCAATCGTTATCATTGTCGTGAGTACATTCAGCGTGGCGCAACTGTTCAAATTCACATTCGGCATCAAATTCGAGTACATGAAACTTCTCGACACGCTCATCCAAAAATATGAGGTCGTGCTCACTTTAGCAGCTCAATATGTCGAGCCACGGATTAAAGAGTTCGTTGATCGCTGGCTGCAACTGCACATCACGTTCCACCCAGTGTGGAGGCACGTGTTCGTCATTATGTTTGCCTGCTACATTTTTCGAGATGCCCGCAACTACTGGAAACTAAACTACAAAGCAGGCGCGATTAGGTCGTGTGGACAAACTTAATCCAGATTTGGATGCAGGCAAGCAGCACGAAGGCGGCGAAGCTCTCGATCAGCTTGTCGTAGCGGGTGGCGACACGGCGTGAGTTCTTCGCACGATTGAAGAAGCGCTCGATGCGATTGCGCAGGGCATAGAGAGCCTTGTCGACGGCATGCTGTATTTTCCGGGTTGCAGTGCTGGGGATTGCGGCTTCACCACCACGTTCCTCAATGTCGTTGCGGACGGCTTCGCTGTCGTAGCCCTTGTCACCGAGCATCTGTTCCGGATCGCAGTCGATCTCCTGCATCAAGGCCGGAAACGCGGTGACATCGTGTGCCTGCCCGGGCGTAATCACAACGCCGATCGGCAGACCCTCGGCATTGGTGCGGGCGTTGATTTTGGTTGAGAAGCCGCCACGCGAGCGACCGAGCGCGTTACGCTCGGCCCCCCTTTTCCACCGGCTGCGCAATGATGCGCACGGATGATGGTCGCATCGATCATCTGCAGCGCGGCGTCCGACACTCCGCTTCCCGCGAGCCCTTCCAGGATCACGTCCCAGACGCCACTGTCGGCCCACCGCCGAAACTGCCTAAAGATCGAATTCCAGTTGCCGAAGCCCTCCGGCAGGTCGCGCCATGGTGCGCCGGTTCGCATCAACCAAAACACCGCGTCGAGCACGCGGCGATGATTGCGTGGCGGCCGGCCGCCGCCGCGATGGATCAGGAACGGTTCGAAGTACGCCCACTCATCGTCGGTCATCAGTCCGCGAATCAAGGCTGCCCTCCGCAAAGAGCAGCCTTGAATCAATTCGCGATTCTTGCGTCAATAGGTTTGTCCACCCGACCTAGCCGGATAGTAGGTGGGTTCCTATTCGCTCTCGCGGCATCACTCGTGGTCGGAATCCTGTCGAACCTCGACTTGCCGTACTCCGCGTTTCTTGGAATAACCCTCTTTTTGATCTGCTTCTTCATCCTTGCAGATTTCGTCACTGGGATCGCCAGCACAAGAAACGAATCCAATGCGGACCTCAGTCAAAAGCGTTGGCTCCTCTACGTTGCCGCTGTTCTCGCTTTAGTAGCTATGGGTTCCGCGCTCATCTCTCCTCCTCAAACGGTCATTATCCAGTTCCTGATCACTGCCTTACCAATTTCGGTCCTCTACCTCTACTACTTGTTCGCGCATGCGACGGACACGTTCTTCCACCGCTCAGCAATATCCGGCTATCTCCAAGCAGCAGATCAGGGCGCTTTCAATTTTTTCTTTAGCCGTGCGCGCCGGTGGACTGCTGTCTATAGCGTTCGGAATCCTCATTGCTGGCGTTACCTTCCTGATACTCCGCGTCGACGCCCCGAACTCAGGGCTCCGCCTCTTGGTTTTCCTACTTGTTGGACTTGGTCTTTTCTTCCTGTATCGAGCGTGGCGCACGGCTAACGTTTCGTTCTGGCAGTTCATTCTGGCCCTATTCGGCCTCGGTAATAGAGAAGTCGCAGGCAATCTCGCGCTAGGCCGGGCAATGCTCCTACCGTTCTTTGTGGCCGGCGTAATCCTCGCGATAGATTTTTTCCTCTTCGTTCGGCCCATCTGACGCTCACGATCACCGGGATGCGCCGACCATAAGCTTGCCATTCCATCGAACCAGCCTGTGTAGAGCCGGTTGGCCAAGCTACCCCCTCAAGAAGTCGGCGGCGGATACAAGCAAGCGCCGAAAGAGGGCAGGGAAGCAGGGGCAACTCCTTTAGCTAGCGGAAGGTGGCCGCCCGTTCTGAAACCCAGTATTTTAAGAACACACAAGCGACGTCGCGGAAAACCGCGAAAATCCGGCTCTTGCATCGGCGGAATTTCGGAGGGTTTTCGGAACAGTCGCTCAAGAGCGACCCCCGGCAGTTGCGCCGACCGCTGGGTCGGACTGCTGCACATCCGGAGAGCGACTCCGTGCAACCCTTTCACGGCGGAAACACGGGTTCGCGCGCAACTGCCGCGGCTGGGTGATCGGTTTCCCCGCAGCGCGTCGCGGACGGATATGCGATCATCTGCGCGCGTTCCGCCCACTGTGCCGCCGCGCCACTGGAGAGAACGTGCGTGCCTTAATTCGCTTCGATGCTGCCCAATGCGCGGGGGGACATTCTCATTGCGGAGAGTTGCCCATGATTGAAACCGGTAAAGCCAGCATAGCCGTAGTTCTGGCAACGTGCGGACTGCTCGGCTGGGCATGTAACCCGGCAGCGGCCGCCGTTCACATCGAAGGCCAGGTCCAAGCGGGCGGCGGTCCACTAGCAAATTCCACCGTCACCTTATTGGAAGCAAATGCAGGCGAGCCCAAACAACTGGCTCAAACACAAACCGATAGTGATGGACGTTTTGAACTTGGCACTGATGAAACGCCTAGCGCGGATGTCAGTCTATATTTGGTTGCCAAAGGTGGCGTGGCCACGGTCAACAAGGGCAGCAGCGACAATCCGGCCATCGCCCTGCTGACGGTGTTGGGCAATACGCCTCCGGACAAGGTCGTTATCAACGAGATGACCACCGTGGCGTCGGTGTGGACGAACAATCAGTTTCTTGACGGCACCGCGATCAAGGGTCACGCGCTCAGCCTGCGCATCGCCGCTGGCAATGTGCGGAACTTCGTTGATCTTCCAACGGGCGGCTGGGGGGTCGCTATTCAAGACCCCCTCAACAGCGGCCAGACGCCGACAATGGCCAATTTTGCGACGCTGGCCGACCTACTCGCGGGTTGTACCACGCGGATTAATGCCGATGCTTGCAACAATCTCTTTACGGCGGCCACGGCTCCAAACGGCAAAGTGGCCACTGACACGCTGGCGGCGGCTCAGTCCATCGCCCGCAATTCTTGGTACCAGCCAGAAAAGCTCTTCGCTCTTCTAGACCAATTCTATCCGGTCCCGAATGGCAAGAACCTGCGATCTGTTCCGTACATGCCGTACCTGAACTGGGCGCCCAGTGCTTGGGTGCTGCCACTTAAGTTCGACGGCGGCGGCTATCGTGCGGGCGGCAAGGCCATGTTCGATAGCGAGGGCAACCTCTGGGTTGGCGACAATTTCACGGTCGGTTGGCAGGGACAGGATAGCCTATGGGAGGGTCACGCGACCAAGTTCGCGCCGAACGGCCGCCCTATCTCACCGAATATTACCGGCTTCACTGGCGGCGGGATGGAAGGCGGCACCTTTTGCGCGGCTGTCGATGCCAAGGATGACGCTTGGTTCACCACTTATGGCAGCAAGGCAATTGCCGTGTTCGACAAGAACGGCAAGCCGCTGACGCCCCCAGAGGGGATCACCTTCGATGGCAAGCTCGGGCTGATGCAGGGAATTATCGTCACGCCGAGCGGCGATGTCTGGGTCCTCGGCGTCGAAAAGAGGCAACTGGTCCACTTCCCAAAGGGCGATCTGACCAAGGGCCGGATTGTTTGCGAGGGCGACAATGCGGAGCCATGCAAGTCGTTTCTAGCGCCATTTCACCTCGCCATCGACAAGCAGGACCGCATCTGGGTGTCCAACGGCAACGACAAAGTCACTCGCTTTCTAGCTGCCGATCCGAGCAAGGTCGAGACATTCAAGACCGGGATCAACAACAGCGGTCTTAACATCGACAGCCAAGGTAACGTCTGGGTCACTAACCGGTTCGGCACCGGACTGCTGGGCATGGCCCATCTGGTCGATATGGCGGTACGCCTGAAACTCGATGGTGCGACTTCGGCTGCCGACTTCCTAACGAAGACGATGTCTGAACAACAAGGGGGCTCCGGCAGCATCACGCTACTGAAACCGGACGGCACCCCATTTCCGGGCTCTCCGTTCAAGGGCGGCGGCCTTCCCGGGCCGTGGGCGGTGGCAGTTGATGGCAACGACAACGTCTGGATTTCCAACTTCGCCATGCCTAGCAGCCCAATTGTGCAGCTATGCGGCGCTCGCACCGAGAACTGCCCACCCGGCTTCAAGACTGGCGACCAGATTTCACCGCCCGGCGGGTACGTTGGTGGCGGCCTACAGATGCAGGTCGATATCAACATCGATCCTGCGGGCGACGTCTGGGTGACGAACAACTGGCAGGACGTAGACACTTGCTACGGCAAGCCTCCCGAGGCGCTGTCTACGCGCTGCGGCGGCCAAGGCGTTGTAGTTTTCTACGGCATGGCCAAGCCGGTGCGCGTGCCGCAGATCGGACCAGTGCGACAACCGTAGGGAACTGATGAACACCGAACGTTTTTAAATGGTTGTTGATGTTTTGCCGGTCCGTTTTGGGCCATCTTCGATGTTTCGAGCGTGAGCCTGGCCACTTCCGGTTTACACCCAACACCAAAGTATCGCTGCGTTGCCGCGAACGGACGTTCAGGGCCACAAGCGGTCATCCCCCTTCCGCCTTACCGCGTGATTGAAGTAACCTCATCTTGAGCTGCCCACGGGGACATGCCGAAACCCCTATGTTTACGGGCCGCGCGCGTGCTGTCGGCAGGCTTTCTGACTGTCGCTCTTTTTTTGCAGTGCCATCATCTCACGCCAAGAGTGCGTTTCCGCGGCTGAATACCGCTCTAGAATCACAAGGGATCAACCCGTGAGGGCAAGGATGAAAATAGCTGAAGCTCTGCTTGCATCGGTCATGGTGTGTGCCACGCTGACCACCACCGCCACGGCCGCTGACACGCCGCCGCGGTGGGCATATATCGAGGACAATCCCAACTACAAGCCGCCAGTCGACGATGGCAATCTTGTGCGCGTGCCAAACAGCACGGCCGGTTACACCTGGACCCAGCTCCGCACCCAATTCATCGCGCCGATCTGGCACTCGGGCGACCATGCGCCATTGCCGGATATCGTAGCCAATGGTCGCAAGCCCGACGTGTTCGCCTGCGGGTTTTGTCATCGCGCGGATGGGCCCGGAGGCCCGGAGAACGCCGACCTCGCGGGCCTTCCGAAAAACTACATCATCCGGCAGATGGCTGATTATAAGAGCGGCGCGCGGAGCACCGCCGTGCCTGGCCGCGTGCCGCCGAGCCTGATGATCGCTCTTTCCAAGCCGATCACCGATGCCGAGGTGGAAGCGGCTGCGGCCTATTTCTCCGCGCTGCGACCGCGCAAGCGCATCAAGGTGGTTGAAAGCGACACTGCGCCGAAAACGTACATAGCGGCGTTCCTCTGGGCGGCGGCGGAGGGCAGCGAACGCGAGCCGCTCGGGGAGCGCATCGTCGAAATTCCCGACAATCTGGAGCAATTCGAAAGCCGCGATCCGCGGTCGACTTTCACCGCCTATGTGCCGGTCGGCAGCTTGGCGAAAGGCGAGGCGCTGGTGACGAAAGGTGGGCCGGGAAAGACGGTCGCATGCGCCCCGTGCCACGGGCCTGACCTCAAGGGGCTCGGGCCTTTGCCGAGCATTGCCGGCCGCTCGCCGAGCTACATGTTTCGCCAGCTGTATGACTTTGGGCATGGCCACCGGACCGGCGAGTGGAGCCCGCTGATGGCGCAGGTGGTGAGCAATCTCGACCAAGACGACATGCTGGCGATTGTAGCCTATCTTGCTTCAGTTGATCCGTGACGCGGATGCGGCACCACCCGGTCATAGCAAGGACAAAGGAAGGGCTCCGGGCGGGACCCTGTACAAAGCCTCGCTCACGATGCCAATTCTAACGAGGTCCGGTTCGGGTCCAGGCCGTGTGAAAACGAAATCTAATTTGGTTGTAGCGCTAAGCGGAGGAGGAATTTTTGCATTTTTTTGCTCTGAGCGTGACCACAAGCCTCAAAATTCCGGGTGCGGTTATACCGCGTAGAGTTTTCACACGGCCTGGGTCATCTTCGACCTTTCGAGCACGCGCCAGCGACTTCCGCAGTTCACCTGAAAGCTGACATTCGCTTGCACCGAATATCTGACGCGGTGGGCCATGAGCCGACCTCGCGCCTTCGGCCTCCAAAAAATAAAGAGGCCGCCAACTGATAGCGGCCTCCTTGCTTGGACAAACATCTTGAGAGGTTACAGACGGGGCATCGGCTCGTGTCTACCGCCTACTCGCCATGGGCATGGGACGCCGCGATGAGCGCTTCAACCTTTTCCTTTAGATCGCCGGTGCTGAAGCCCGCGCCCGCTTGCATGGGCGGATACTCCACAAAGCTCGGGATATTCTGGGCAATGACCTGCGACGCAACCTGCAAGCGCCACATTTCGTGCTTGAAAGAGTCCCAATACGCGACCGAGCCGTTCGCCGTGCCATTGGACGACCAATTCATCCGCTCGTAGGGGTCCTGGCGCAGATTCGTGATGGTGGGGATGTTGGGACGGTCCACCGTACCAAACCAGCCGGTCGGCTGAGAGATGAAGGTGTACTTCCAATCATCCACCCGCACCGCACCCAAGCGGGTCTGAGCGAAATACCTCCACGCGCAAAAGCAAATCCGGCATCTTTCTGCGCCTAGATGCCCATTTGGTGTGCGGTAAAACGTCACGTTATTGCTGATCGGCGATAAGAGATGGAACGAAGCTCCGCCAAGTTTGTTGCAGCGCTGTCATCGCGGAGGCGTTCAAGCGCACGCAGCGACCGCAAGTGACGCAATCCGTGAGTTTCATGTGAAAGTTCCGGAATCGGAACTTACCGAATTGCGCAGACGCATAAACGCGACATCGCGGATGCGTCGCAAGGGGTGTAGCTCGCGACAACTCAGGCCCTCGCGCGCTATTGGGCAACGGACTACGACTGGCGCAAGATCAGGCGAAACTGAATGCGCTCCCGCAGTTCATCACTGAGATCGATGGGCTGGATATTCATTTCATTCATGTCCGTTCGAAACATGACGATGCGCTGCTCCTCATCGGAGAATGACAAGTGTCCGAAACTATGAACCTGCATCAGGTGCCTGAAACTATGACCCTGCATCGCGCCCTGTGGGCCGGCCGGATAATGAGCGCGTTTGTCGTTATCGCTCTGATGGCAGACGGCACTATTCAGCTTTTCGCGCCGGCACAGATCGCGAGCATGTTGCAAGAAACCGGCTTCGCGATGGACCTGACCCGTGTCGTGGGTCCGATCATACTCGCCTGCGCCATCCTTTATGCCATCCCGGCCACGGCCGTCCTCGGCGCGATCCTAGTGACGGGCTTTTTGGGAGGCGCCATCTGCGCCCATGTCCGCATTGGTGAGTTGGGATCGCCGCCGGAAATCATTTCCCTCCTTCTGGGCGCGATGACATGGGGCGGCCTCTACGCGCGCGATCCCCGTATCCGGGCCATTTTGCCGCTCATCCGTTGAACCAACAGGGGCAGTCCTCTGTCCCTCAAGATCAGGAGAAAACGCATGTTTTTAGTAATGGGAATCACGGGAAAAGTGGGCGGCGCAACGGCAGAACATCTGTTGGCGCACGGCAAGGAAGTACGCGCGCTAGTCCGCAATCGCGAGAAGGCGTCAAGCTGGGCGAATCAGGGCGTGGAACTGGTTGACGGCGATTGGAATGATACGGCGGCCATCGAGCGGGCGCTCAAAGGCGTCGAAGGCGCGTTTGTCATGTTGCCGGCTGTCTGGGCCCCCTCGCCCGATTACAAAGAAGCCAAAGGCGTGATTGCGAACTATGTCGAGGCGCTCACCAAGGCAGCGCCGCCGCGGGTGGTAGCGCTTTCGTCGATGGGCGCGAACAGGACCAGCGGGCTTGGGATGATCACGGCCTTGTCGCTTCTGGAGCAAGGTTTTCGCGACCTGATACCGCCAATCGCATTTGTGCGCGCAGGTGGATTCTTCGAAAACTTCCTCTACGGCTTGCAGGTCGCCAAGGGCGGAACGCTACCGGTCTACTACAATCCGACAAACCGGAAATCGACCATGGTCGCGACGAACGACATCGGCGCGGAGGTCGCAACCCTTTTGACCGGGCCAGCGTGGTCAGGGCAGCGCGTCGTCGAGCTTGGTTCGATGGTCACCGCGGATGAAGTCGCGAAGCAATTGGGTGAAGTCCTGAATCTCGACGTGAAAGCCTTTGCAGTCCCGCGTGCAGGGTGGGCGGAAGCGTTCGAGCAATTCGGCATCCCGAAGGGCCACACCGGACCTGCCGAAGAAATGTTTGAGGCCGTGAATGCGGGCTGGATGGACCTCGGAGTCGAGGGTACGGAGCACGTAGCGGGTACGACGTCCGCACGCGATGTATTCGAGGCTGCACAGAACGCCGCCAAGGTGTAAGTCCGCGACGGATCAGGCATGAGACACAGGCGGGCGATCACCAAGTTGGTTTCGAGGAACCAGTTGCCGGTACGCGCTGCTTCGAACTTGTCGTTGGTTAGAATGTCGAACCGCAGATTGAAACGGGTGTAATTAGCGTGCCATTTGCTGCACCTGCTCACGGCAGCTCATGGCCCATCGCTGCAAATCCCGGATGTTGACGATTCGGTCGCTATTGAGGGAGTAGCGGACGTGCGCCGGACATGCTGCGGACGACGTGATTGACCCATCTCGAGAAAATCCGCCGCCTTCGAGCTGTCTCCCGATCGGTGCCGTTGTGCTACTCTGGCAGGCTGTTCTGGCGGGGGGGGTAACAATGAAGCGGCGCTCCAACGCAAGGGAGGTCGTCCAGCTAAGGGAGGAGTTACGCGAGGCGCGGGAGCATCAGACCGCTGCATCGAATGTGCTTCACGGCACACACACGGAGCTATACGAAGGAGAGTCGGATATGCCCGCGTATCTCGCATGTCACTCCACCAGCAGCCATAGACTTCCACGCACTCTCCAGATGGTCTTTGCAATTGCGCTATTAAGTTGCCTCATTCTGAGTGGTCCCAATGCCGTCGTCAGCATTGCCGGCGCTGCCACCGCCGCGCCGAGGGCTGCGGCGAAGGATGCTCACAAGACGGCGAGCCTCCCCCATGCTTACTTGATGCGTGGCTTGATGAACGTTTTTTCGCTCGGCATGGATCAGTTGGCGGTGCTGATCGCCCGGCATGGCATCGAAGCGAGCGTTCACAATCACGCCGAAGCGGACGCAGTCGTAAGCGAAATTGCCGCGCGCTATAGTGCGGGCGACCGCGGACCGATTATCCTCATTGGGCATTCGCTCGGCGCCGATGCAGTAATGATTATGGCGCAATCCTTGGACCGGGTAGGAATACTGGTTGCGCTTGTCGTTCCATTCGATGGCACCGAACTCTTTCGCAGCACCGAAGAACGTCGCGTGCGTTCTCAACATAACGCAGCGCACTTTCGCCTATATGCACAGCGGCACCGGCTTTCATGGCGAACTCACGAATGTCAATGTCAGCGGCGAACCCGGCATCGATCATTTTACAATCGACAAGTCGCCGCAGCTCCAGGCTCTTGTAATGAAGTCCGTATTGCAAGCGGCGAGCGCACAATCATGTCGGCCAGGTGTCGATGCGCCGGTACCTCATGCAGCCGCACCGCTGCGGCGCCGCGGATTTGAGGGCTTGGCGTATTGATCGCAAGCGTCAAGCTCCCGTTTGAGTTCTCTTCGTTTCAGACCTGGTGCTTGCGTCCCTCAAGCGTCGTCGGCTTCGCCGCACCAACAGCCATTTTTGAGTCATCCAGGAGCCAACCTCAAGGAGTTGGCGGCATAGGGTCCGCGCCTTCCGTTCCTGGCACATCACTGACTTGGTGTAGTGTCCGCGATTTGGTCGCTACGGGTGCAAAGCCGACATGACGCGGACAACACCCGGCTCGGTGCGTTGCGCGGATCAGTCGCGCCCATACAACGCCAGCGATCAGTTCCTTCCCCACGATGGTGCCCTCGGCCAGATCAGAGGGATTTGCTTCCCCAGCTCGTTCGGGTGCACAGGGAAGATCGTCCCCCGCGTTCCCCGTTCCGGCTGGTGCCGGGCGGGTGATTGCGCGTGAACACAGGGCTCGACACGCCTCAAACCCGTGACAGCCCACAACGTTCTCGCCGCCGCGCCCCCAAACGGGTAATCCTTGCAAGTGGGCGTGCCCCGAGGCTGAGGAACGTCCGCGACAGCCGCGTCCACAACTACCCGCGGCGCTGGAATGGCGCGCCGAGCCAGGACCTGCTGGTGATCCGGCGCAATCACAAGACCGGCGAACTATCACTCGATCCGCTGCGCTGGGGCCTCATCCCGTATTGGTGCGAGGACCCGAAGGGTGACCGCAAGCCGATTAACGCCAAATGCGAGACCGTCAGGACACTCCCTTCGTTTCGGGAGGCTTATCGCAAGCGGCGGTGCATCCTGCCGGTGGACGGCTTCTTCGAATGGAAGGCGATCAAAGGCCAGAAGGCCAAACAGCCCCATGCCATCGCCATGAAGAACGGCGGCCCATTCGGCATCGGCGGGCTTTGGGAGAACTGGAGGGACCCTACATCAGGCGAGTGAGTTCGCACCTTCGCGATCATCACGACCGACGCCAACGAGCTGGTGGCCGAGATTCACGACCGCATGCCGCTGATCCTCGCGCCCACCGACTACACCCGGTGGCTAAGCGAAGAGCCCGATCCTGGTGACCTGATGAGACCGTTCGCGGCGCAGCCGATGCGGATGTGGCCGATCTCCATGCGCGTCAACAAGCCAGAGAACGATGATCCATCGATCGTCGAACCGATCGAGCTATCGGCGGCGTGAGTGGCAAGTCTGACCGTCGCGACCTGCCCTGTGGTAGGGTCGTCACGTCCCCCAGCATTCTAACGCGACTCGAAAGAACTCCGATGGCATGGCTAGAACCTCTTCAGCTTCGAGGCTCACGAGCTAGTCTCACTCCACTCACTCATGGCCACGCGAATGATCTCGTCGAAGCGTTACGCGACGGTGAGCTGTGGAAGCTTTGGTACACCTCCATTCCCGCGCCCGACACATTAGCTAGTTTCATCGACCAGCGGCTTGCCGCGCAAGCAAACGGCACCTGCCTTCCTTTTGCTGTTCTGGATAATGCAACAGGCAAGGCGATAGGGATGACGAATTATTTGAACATTGAGCCGGACCACCGCCGAGTTGAGATCGGCGGTACTTGGTACCGGAAGAGTGTCCAGCGGTCCCAGGTCAATACGGAGTGCAAGCTTCTACTTCTCGGTCATGCCTTTGACGCGCTGCACTGCATCGCGGTCGAGTTTCGAACGCATTATTTCAACGATCAAAGCCGTCGCGGAATTGAGAGACTGGGCGCAAAACTGGACGGGGTACTACGCAGCCATCAAATAGCAAGCAACGGAACGCTTCGCGACACCTGCGTCTACAGTATTATTGCCAGCGAGTGGCCGACCGCGAAAGCGCATCTCACGTGGCAGATGGAGAAACCAAGGTCGACCACGTGAGATGACAACACATCCTACTGTGGCCGAACGGCCCTTGGCGACTTTGCGACCCCTCGTGGGGTACAGTAAGCTTCCTCCGCTACAGCAAAAGCTGGGATCACCCCACCCATGTACTTCGCCACGAACCCGCCGAAGCGCTCCACAGTTCTGGTGGCAGACTTCTGATAGGCGGAAATGACCTCGCGCAGGTCCTCAGGGTCCATACGGCCCGAAAGAGCGGTCGATCCGACGAGATCACAGAACATCACCGTCACCTGACGGCGCTCGGCGGTGTCTTGAGAGGACTTAGGGACCGAAGGAGTTTTAGGCGGCGGTGCTTTCGCTTCCGCATCACCGCGTAGCAGCGCGATGGCGTCGAGCAGCTTACGACGGTGCCCAATCGATCCGACGCCGAGGTCCCTCAGGTCCTCCGCAGTTAGGTTCGGTAAGACCACTTCGTCGATATGGTTCTTGTGGAATGCGGCCTCATACTCTTCGAGATCGAGGCTTCGCAGCCAGCCGCCGAGGTCCATGACAGCGTCCTAGCACTACCTGGAGAGCGCAACACGATCCAAGCATACACTCTTGTACCACCTTTCCAGCCATGGGCGCCTCTCGCGCCGTCCACAATGACTTCCCCGTACTTCCTCGATGCCTCCTCAGAGGGACCTGTGGGGGCGTACGATACCGCTTAGGAGAACGTGTGTCGCCTCGGAGAACCCGAAACCTCAGCGGGAAGCGAACTGAGTCAAACCACGCCGCACCGAGTGGTAATCGCCGTGCGGAGCCCGCTGGTGAGTCATTTGCCCGCCTGCTACCATCCCCCTGGCGGCCACGTCCCCGGACTCACCTTGAGCCATTTGTGAGTCACCCCGAGGCCATCCGCTGCTAATCGAGGCAAACAGAGCCCCGAAAGCCGCCAAAGCCCCTGGGTTGGCTCAACTCTCGTCAGCGGTGGCGTCAGAGCTTAGCGGGCCATCGCGGGCTCCTCCGCCCGTTGCGCGCCATTACTACCGCTAGTGGATGCCGGAAGCTGAAGCACCGTGGCCTGCTGGTCTGGTTTTAGCAACGTCAGCAGCACGGTCTCGCCATCTGGAAATTCCAGCGCATCATGATGGGTTCTCGGATTGTGTTTGTTCACTTGCCGGAAGATCGCAGTTTTGTATTTGATGGTCTCACTCCACGGGGACAAGGAGCTTTCTCGCCTAACCTCGTCTGCAAAGGACAACTCCGTCCCGGGCAGAAGGCAGACACTAGGTACTTCTCGTCGGAGGCAGCAAACCCCCGCGTGCCCAAACCAAAGTTGCGGGTAGTAAGTCTGTCGCCGATCTTCGCAGGGCGTGAGTTGACGTGGTGAAGGCTGTAGTCGCACATCGTGGCGTACTCCTTATCGCCCCAGCCCGCTGGATCGATTTTATCGCCTTCACTTATACGGACGCAACGCGCAGTCTGACCAGAAGGCACCCGACAGGGACGCAGAAGCGATGCTGAAGACCTTCGTTGTGGCGGTGCTCGCAATTGCCATGTCCGTTGGAGTTGCCGGGGCAAGAGGGACGAGGCATGTGCACCAAGCCAAGGCGAAGCACGTGCACAGGCACAAAGCGACGGTGACGAAGCATGTGCAGAAGAATGCGATCCCGCAGAAGAATGCGATCCCGATGTGCGCCGAAGGGCAGCAGGTAACTAACACATGCGCCTGCGGTACGGACGCTAGTGGCCGCCCGTTTATGTGCCAGGAGGGCCAATTGTGCCGCACCCTCGCACATGCGTGCACGCAATGAGTCCCCACCCAACGAAACGAGCGGTGTCGATTCGACTTTTTATAAATTTGCAAAGCGGGGTTCGGCGAGGCCGCCATCGCTGCTTCCACGGTCCTCCGCGACGCCCTGAATCGGTTGACGCACTCCTTGTCGGCCATTATCCGTCAAGCCCGCGATCTTTGCCGCCTCGTTGCGCGTGAGCATCGGGCAGGTCGGGCCGTGCTTGACAAACGCTGAGCACCTCTCTGCACGCTGCAGTGTCGGCTTTGATCAGACGATTTCGTTCGGACCTAAAACGTCAATCGTGTGTGGACGCCCGATTGATTCAACCGGTTTGAGGGCAGGAGCACGGCCGGGCCATACTATTGGCGACGGGACTCGCCCATTCTACGATTTCTTAGTCTCTGTCGGCTGCTCGCCACAAAATGTCTACGGAGCTCCTGCGGAGGAGTGTGCAGTCGATTGGATTGGTAAGACAAATTGAAACAGCGCCCCTCGTTTGCCATCCGATGACGCATTAAGTTGACCGCCGTGACGGTCAATAATCATTCGGCAAATTGCCAGTCCTAATCCCATTCCCTGTGGCCTGGTCGTAAAGAATGCATCGAATATGCTCTCCAACTTTTTCGCTTCAATTCCCGGCCCAGTGTCTTCTACCGCTACGGTTATTGCGTCGCCGCCGTTATGCTCAGTTTTTATTTGCAGCACCCGATCTCCGCCCTTCATAGCCGCCATTGCTTCGATCCCGTTTCGGGCTAAGTTAAGTATAACTTCCTGCAATTGGCCTCTATGGCCCATGATACGTGGTAGCTCGGCCGCGAGCGCGGTGCGAGCCGTCACGCCATGACCAACTAACTCTCCGCGCAGATCGCTTAGTGCGCTAAGAACTATCTCGTTCACATCGACCGGCGCCCCTGGCGGATGGACGCTCCCGAACAGGGCACGGAGATTGTCGAATACCTCGGCAGCGCGATGACTGGCAACAACCATCCTGTCCAGAGCCGACAATACCTCTTCAAGATTAGGCGGCGCATGTCGAAGAAATCGCTTTGCCGCATATCCGTCTGTCGCGATGGCTGCGAGGGGCTGTTTCACCTCATGTGAAATCGAAGCTGCCATCGCCTCCAAATTCATCAGCTTATTATTCCGCTCACGGTGCAACGCCAGATTTGAGGTCACGAGGCGCCCGTACAATCTTGTCGTCTCCGTAAGCAACATTACGAGCACCACAGTCGATGTGAAGACGGAACACGCGCGCCCCGCATAAAAACCAAGACTGAAGTGGATGTCGCTAGGGAGTAAGACAATCAGCACCAATTCTGTTAGCTGCGCACAAGCCGTTATCACGAGCCATTGATCTAGCACCGTACGGCCCCGATACCACAACGATCCAAGCGCAAGCAAGGTTATGGCAAGTATCAAAACAAGAAGGTACTTCGCTAGTGGAGTTATTTGATTAGCAATTAGGAGCGCTGGTAGGATTTCTGCAGCAGTGCTAGAACAAAGCGCGAAAACCAGAGCAAACGTGAGCGCGACGGTCCATCCGATTGCAGCTCGGCTTGAGATTCGGGGCACGCCCTTGGGACGGTCAACGTTCTTCAGCCAGGCATAGGCGAAGAGAGCAAGTGGAAAGCCAATATGCCAAAAGGCATAAAGCCAAGCCTCGCTCTGAGGATTGGCCCCAAAGTCAGTTGGTGCAAATGCCCCCGGAAACGTGAGCGAATGTAAAACGGCCATAAACGCCGAAAAAAGATAGCCACTCGCGAGCGCCAAAACTGCAAGCGAGTGTCTAATCGAAACTAAAGAGAATAAGAAAACGGACGTGACGAGGTCGTTTATGAAAATTATAGACCCTGTGGTTGGAGCAAAGGCGTCCAACTGTGCCAGTGGTCTACCTGAAAATGGAGCCACGACTCCGGCCGCCACGAGTAAGACCGCGAGGACGCCTAGCGCCAACCGCCGCTGCCGCGATGTCGACGGCTCCATCGCGACCGAGAACTGCGCTTGATCCATTCGAGCGCCAGGCCAACGTCCCATTGGCATACGATCATGTCGCATCTGCTGATCTCTATTTGGCGTTTGCCTGGTATCAGAACAGCCCAGTAAAAGAACGACGTCTACGCTCAGTATACGAGAGCGCCTTAAAGCGTTTGTGGTAGTCTTTGGGAACGGGGATTTTGTGGTAGTATTTGGCAACGGGGATAGAGAAACGCTTGCGCTCGTTGGCCGTTCTCTTACAGACAAGTTTGTCCCGCGTCTAGGCGTACGATTATGTCGCCACACCAGAAGAAACCAAGGCGCACTTCAAAGAGGCTCTCGATCTTCTCCTCGGGACACAAATGCCTATCTATGGTTGGCAGTTGCCGGAAGGGCCAACCAAAAACAGGGGAACTAAGGTATTCGGCGAGCCGCCTCATCAAGATGATCTGGATGGGCTGGGCCATGTTTCCTCCCTCGCAAAGCCTTGTTGCCCATGATTTCAAGCGCGGCCTTCGGCTTCGCGTAAGTCCGCACCATCCCAGATGGCATCAGCCAAGCGTGGATCCTTCCAGCGCTTCGCAGCCAGATTCGGCAGGACCTCTCGATGATTTCACGGCGCGAATGGCGGTTTTGTGTTGTCAAAGCCCAGGCTCCGCGGCCAACCCCTGTGCGAGCGAAGCGTCTGAATAACTTGTACAAGCCAACCGAGATTCGTTAAGTCTTGCCTGCTGTAAGGGCAACCACGAAGACTCTGCCCACGAGAGCATCGGTCGAGAATACGTCACGCAGAAGCGCTCAAATGGCTTTGCATCTCACAGAATTTCAATGACCGGCGGGCTCGCGTCCCCCAATCGGAATGACTGTCGCTGGCCAGATAACGACGCCAGTAATCGGCAGCCTCTGGATATTGGGTTTTCCGTTGTAGCAATAGCGCAAGGTTGAACATTGCATTCGCGTAGTTAGGGGCCGCCTGAACCGCCTTGCGCAGGCATTCGATGGCCGCATCGGTTCGACCCTGGTCGTCCAACAAGTCGCCAAGATTGTACCACGCCTCAGCGAATGTCGGATCTATTCGCGTGGCGCCCCTGAATGCGGCTTCCGCTTCCACATTGCGAGCGTGAGCCCGGAGCATATTGCCGAGATTGAACGGCGCCGATGCGTCCGCTGGGTCGATCTTAATCAGAAGGCGGTAGACCCGTTCGGCTTCGACGATGTCTCCGCCCTGCTCAGCAGACCGTGCTCGGGCGAATAGATCATCAGGACTGTGCTCTGACCCATCGACCGCAAAGAGAAACTGGCCGTGCTTGTCAGTGCGTCCGCCCGGTTGCTCGACCTCGATTGTATTGCCCGGCCCGGGGCGGAGCCGCATATTGGACAGGCCGACCTCCGGTAGCCATCTTCTGATTGCGCTCACGCCACGAACGATTTCCGACAATCGAACCCCGTCCGTGAGCAGCTTCGCAATCTGCCGTGCGCTGGCCAGGTCACGAAACCCGAAATTACCACCTCGCTCATCCAGTAGTCCGAATTGAACGAGTTCTTGTATCGTCTCGCTGGACAGCTTGCTTAGGGCCGCAAGTTGATCACCCGAATAAGTCTTTTGCAGCTCGTCCGGAACAGCTTTTCCAATCCACTCGAGAAACCGACGCTCGCTTACCACTGGAATGCCGTAGGTGGTAGCGCGAGTGAGCTTGTTAGAGGGTCGGCCATCGTCCAGCAAAGGCCAGCCAAGTTCACCGACGATGAGCAAGCTTGTTCGCTTGGTAACGGCTTGGCTCGGCACTCCGCCGTGCTGGCGCACCACCTCAAAAGCCTCAGCTCGGGTCATGCAGGCGAGGCGGCCGGTGAACGCGACCGAGCCCTTAATCGCTGAGCTGTTCAATTCAACAGCCATTTTGCGCTTAGCTATCCTGGGTAACGGGCGACTCACTTTTGGCTGGCCTTCTTTTTAGCAGGCCGCCGAGCCTCTGTGCTGGGGGCTGGCGCTTTCTTCTTCTCCGCATCGACGCTGGCTCGAAGCGCGTCCATCAGATTGACCACACGGGGAGCCGCAGCCTCCCGCGCGGGCTCGATCTTTTCGCCAGCCTCTTTCTTCTTAAGCAGGTCAACGAGCGCGTTTTCGTATCGGTCCTGGAATTGAGACGGATCGAAATGACCGGACTTGGTGTTAACGATATGAGTTGCAAGGTCGAGCATCTCCTTGGGCAGCTTTAGATCCGGGATGTCCTCGAAGTACGAGGCTTCATCTCGAACCTCATAGGGGTACCGCAAAGTCAGTCCCAACAGACCTCGTCCCTTCGGCTCCAAGGCGATGACGTGCTCCCTGCGCGTCAGCACCACCCGTCCCAGTGCGACCATGTTCAATTTGCCGATAGTGTCGCGGATCACCGCGAACGCATCCTGCCCAACCTGGCCATCGGGGGCGATGTAATAGGGTGAGTCAATGTAGCGCTCATCGATCTCGGTTCTGGGCACAAACTGATCAATGTCGATGGTGCGAGTGCTTTCGATCTGAACGGCGTCAAGTTCTTCGTCCTCAACAATGAGGTACTGGCCTTTGGCTACTTCATAGCCGCGCGCTGTGTCCTCCCTCGGAACCACCTCGCCCGTTTCGGAATCCACATTCTGCTGCTTCAATCGGTTGCCGGTCTTTCGATTGAGCCGATTGAAGCTGACTTTTTCGCTGAGCGACGAGGCCGGATAGAGTGCAATCGGACAGGAGACGAGGGACAGGCGAAGGTAGCCCTTCCAGTTCGCGCGCGGGGCCATTTCGATACTCCTACAGAAAACGGACCCGCAGAATATAGTTAAAGATTTAGCAAATGCTTAGCTTTGGTCTGGGCGACACCCACGCGAACCGGCGCCTTCAAGAAAGTCGTTGGCAGCCCCGAACTCCAAAAGTACGGCGAGCGCCTCGCGGTTTCGCCCACCCTAAAGAGACAAAGCGGTTCAACTTGAGCTGGATACGGTTTTAGGCCAGATGCCGGGCGAGCTCAGGGCGGGCCTTGAGCGCATCTCCTTGGCGGCGCAAGATTTTCACGATGCGCTCGGGGGCGAAATTCATATCGACGAAGCCGGGGCCAGTATTGGCGACCTCGCGATAATCGGCGATGCGACCTTCGCGTAGGCGCATAATCGCAACCCCCTCAAACATCGCACGCCTGCCGCCCGCTTCCGGCAGCAGCGACCTGTAGCTGAAGACGTAGCGAGCATAAAGAATTTTTCCGTCGCAGACCGGATCGTGTATATCCCAACGCAAATCCGTAGCGGATTTAAAGAACCAATCATTTATCATCTCGGCGATTTTTGCCTGCCCGACAAACTCACCGTAAAACACGTCGTGATAAACCCCGTCATCGCAAAACAAGTTGGCGAAGCGTCCGCCGTCCTGCCGCTCGACAGCATCACAGAATTCTCGCAGCATTGCGGTCGCATCCATCGCGCCTCTACCATCCTTCAAAATGGAGTAGCGGTTGCGGCCCTCATTTATGGCGAGAGCTGCCCGTCCGTCAATCCGCAGACACCGCGGTATCTCTCACATGTGTGCCTTGTCGGAAAGCTGCCAACTCAGCGCTACTATGCGAGCGCGTCAAGCAAAGCCTTGGTCTCCTGCAGATCGAGCGTGTCAAAGCCCTCGTTGAACCAGGCACAGACCCGAGCGAGAGGCTCGCGAGCTTCATTGCGCTTTCCCTCAACGCGCCAGTGCCACACCCTGCTCATCGCGGCCCGCCATTTGGGTTATTTGGCGAGGAATGCGCTGATCTTGTCCGCTCCCAGCGCGATCTGCGCAATCCCATTGAGATGGCCGTTCGGTCCTGGCAACGTCCCGCTTTCGACCGATGTCCCGGCGCCTGCGATCTTTTGAATCGTGTCCTCAACGATTGGCTCGTAGAAGATGAGATCATTGGGCGCATAAAGCACGAGTGTCGGTACCTTGATCTTCGTGGGGTCGACCGACGCTACTTTGGCTTTGCAGAGGTAGAGAAAGTGATTGGCATCAGAGACGCCAGCGCGTGCAGTCGCCGCTTGATCGAGGAAGCTTTCGATCTTGAATTGGTTCGAGAATGCTTTGGCTGGATCCTTGCCGTCCTCTGCCGGTGCGGTTCCGAACGCCTTACGCGCCCACTCCCAGCTGTTGGCTTGTAGCGTAACAATCTTGAGCGCTGCCTTGAGGCCCTCAGTTGGCGGCTCCTTGTCGTAATAGTCGCCATTGTTCCACTTGGGGTCGAGCCGGATCGGCTGCGCCCACGTGTCTAGCCAAGCGATGAGAAAGGGCTCGGCGCTCGCACAGGCAATCACCGGTATGATACGCTCTACGGTATCCGGATAGCTTTGCGCCCATTCGTACGCCTGGAGCCCGCCCATAGAAGCACCCATTACGGCTTTGAGCTTCTTGATGCCGAGGCTATCGATTAACGCCTTCTGCACCCTGACAAAGTCCTTGATGCTGACCACCGGAAAACTCATGCCGTAAGGTTTGCCGGTGTCCGGATTCATGCTCGCGGGTCCGGTGGTCACCACATTGGGCATTTTGGCATTGAGGTTCACCAGCGTATCGGACGAAAGTACATAGTACTTGTTGGTATCAATCGGTTTGCCAGGGCCAATGATCGCATCCCAGTAACCGGCAGCCTTATCGGAGGTCGCGTACTTGCCGAAAGCATGGCTGGTGCCGGAGAAGTAGTGGGTAATGAGTATTGCGTTCGATCTATCGGCATTGAGCGTCCCCGCAGCTTCCCAGCCGATCTTCACCGATTTGATCGTCTCCCCCGCCACCGTAGTGTAGATCGGCATTTCGAAGGTTTTCTTCTCGACGATGATACCGGTGGATTGGGCATTTGCTGCAACTGGTACCAAGAGAAGGAAGGTTGTCAGAACAACGACGCCGATGCGACAGATCATCTCAGTTCCTCCTTTGGATAGATCGCTAGAGCCGGAATTGTCATTGCGACAACTCATCAAGCAACGCCTTCGCGTCCTTCAGATCGCGCGTGTCGAAGCCCTCGGTGAACCAGCCGTAGACCGGAGCGAGAAGCTCGCGAGCCTCCTCCCGCTTGCCCTGATCGCGCCACAGCCGCGCCATGCTCATTGCGGCGCGCAGTTCCCAGGATTTTGCTTGCTGCTGACGGGCGACGGCGAGTGCACGCTCGAAATGATCTCTTCCGCTTTCGTGGCATCTGCTCTGGCGACTTCAGCGCGATTTCGCCAGCGACCCGATTGAGTCTCCGCTTCGTAGCACATCTCTCCTTAGTGGTTTTCACCGCCGCCAATCCCTCGCCAATACAAGCGCGCCCATCGGCGAGTGGCTGCGAACCGAGGCGCGTTATCTGGCCTCGTGACCGATCCTGCCACGGGCGGCTGGAGCCGGACAGATTGGGGCCTCATCGGCTCATTCGTTTCAGCCGTATGGCGTGGGCTCTCGCCTCTCGTTGCTGCTTGGCTGCTCTTATGGCGGCCGCCAATTCGGCGTCCCTTGCGTCGCAAGCGATCCCTCCCCCTTCTTGGGCCGGACCAGCGGCGGCCCTCGCCGCCATCGCCGCCGCTCTTTCGCCCTTCTTCGCTGCTGTCCCCGCTCGCCAGTCCTCCCAGGCGCGGCGCGCAAGCTTCGCCTCAAGCTCGCTGATGCGCGCATTGGCCGCCAGCTCTTGTCTCAGCACGGCGACCTCGGCTGCGGTGCCGGGGGCGTTAGCAACAGCCTCGGCGGCTGCGCGCCGCTTGCGTTCACGGGCAAGTTCACCCTCAAGCTCGCGGATGCGGGCTACAAGCGCCTCGACATCAACCGTGCCACGTTTCGTTACAGGTTTTGTTACAGGCTCCGGGCAATGCTTGAGGCGGTGACGCCGCACGCGCTCAGCCGAAGTCATCGCAATCTTGCCAATTGGCGGACGGCCCATCCGACACCCCATATCGTTACACTGGTCTGTAACGATATGGCTTACGCCGGTGGCTTCCGCAAGAGGCCTGCGGCGGCACTCGCGACGCCCTCCCGGCGTATCCGAAGCAGAATCAGCCGAAACACCACCGCCGGAGCCAGAAAAATCTGAAACGCCGGAATCGGAAACAGAAAAATCGGAGGCGGTATTCGCTACATCGATTGTTTTGAGGAAGCCAGTTTCGCCGCAGAGCATCGTCGCGTTCAGCCGTTGGCCGTCTCATCGTCAACGGAAAGAAGCCGCTCGATTTCCGCGAGCTGGCGATCAATTTTGCGCACTTCCAGTCCCATCATCGCCAACAGCACGATGATGCCGGTCAAAGCCACAGAAAATCCAATCATATGCTCAACCGCTGTCTCCACTTGCTCGTACTCTATCGCTTGGCCGCCGCCGCATCGAATCCCTGAGCCGTCGTGCTTCAGGTCGTCGAGGCGGAGGCACCGGGACAAAGTTTAAGTGCGCTAAGACGCCATCTTGTTTTTAATCAAGCCGACGACGCCAGCGACTATCGCACCGGCAACGCCACCTCCGACCGCCTGGCTGGCGAGAGCACCGATGTCGACATTGTTGCCCGCCCCGGCCATCATGGGAATGAGCGCACTAAGGAGTTGACCACCACCGACACCTCCGACTGCGCCAGCAATCGTGTTGCCAAGCGTGCCCAAACTAATGTCCTTCGATGCTGCGCCCGCTGCATTGCCGCCGACTGCACCAGCAATAAGCTGAATGATAAGATTGATGATCGTAGCCGACATGAACGCCTCCTTGCCCGAGAGTGTTCGACCGGCACGCCGCCCCGGGCCCGCACAGCGCGCCGGTCATATCCTAGAGATACTTGCGATCCGCCCGGCCATCTCGCCTGGCCTTTTCGCGATTTCCGCTGCAGTGTACCCGATGGGCCGCCGACGCGCGACAATGACACGGGCGGTGACGCCCTGACTCCGTAGGACGACTCCCCGGGCCGCCGCCGGTGGTGCGGCCTGCCGTCGATAACGGGGGGCAGACGGGTGCCGCGCGTGCTTTAATAGGCCATGCCTGAGCGCAACTTCCCGCCGCCCTGGTCAGTCGGGGAACTGGATAGCTGCTTTGTGGTGAAGGACGCCAACGGGCAGGCCCTTGCCTACATGTATTTCGAGAAGGAGCCTCGTCGCCGGTTTCGGCGCGAAGCTGCTCACGCGCGACGAGGCGCAGCGGATAGCCGCTATTTTTGCCAGGCTGCCGGAGCTTTTGGGCGAGCCGGAAGAGTAAAGGACCTTTAATTCAGTTTCGGCTTCCACTTATACGCGAAAGCCTATGCATGGGGTGTCTAGTCGATCCAATATCGCTGAAGCCAACGTAACACCTTGCCCAAGTATGTTCCTGCTTGACGCCTCGCCATTTTGACTTTTCCCGGTTTCAAGGCCGTATCGTTTCGTGGTTATAGGGATGGAGCTGATGCGATTTGCTGCGCACCCGCGAAATGCCTGAGAATGCGAGAATGATGCGATCAGAGCAATTTGATTGCCAAGTGGCCGAGACAGAGTCATCCAGCAGACGATGGTTGCCAACGCGAGGGCTAGACCGACCAGCGGCCAAACGCGATCAAACGCTGTAAACACGACACCTCATCCCTGCTTTTGTCGCTCCCCTTCGGGGGATGCTTGTAATTACGCCGCTTTTCCGATGGGCGGCGGGTTTGTCCTTTAACGCGCTTTAATCAGGACGACTTTGCTTGACCTGAGCGGGCAACGAAATTTTTAATCCTGCAGTTACCTTGACCACGGAGTAAGGGCCACATCAGGGTAGGTTACTCCGTTTGACGCCTCACCACTTTTTGTTTTCCCCATCACGTGGCCCCGCATCGGTTTTGAGCCATAGGCCTGAAACGAATGCGAAGAAGGAAGGCAAAGAATTTGTGAAGTTTGTCGATGGTTTAGCAAATGTTGCCGGTAACAGGCCCCGGAGGCCAAAGTGGGCGTGGGCGTCCTCGTCGTTTCGCTCCAACTCAGCTATTCGCGCGCAGCAACAGACGCCGATCTTGAGCTAGGTTGTACAGGTTCAGCTGATCCTTACGATCTGCTTGCCGAAGTTCTTGCCGTGCAACAGCCGCAGAAACGCTTCCGGCATGCGTCCGATCCCCTCAAGTACATCCTCTTTGAAACGAATTCTTCCCGCAAGTTGCCATTCGGCAAGGCGTCTGAGCGCCTCATCTCGTCTGTGCCACCAGTCAAGCACCAGAAATCCGTGGACACTGGCGCGTGACACGATGAGCTGGCCCATGAACCGCTCGCCAATGTCGGGCTTGCCGAACTGAGCGGCAAGAGCAATACGACCACATATTACTACTCGCGCTCCAATGCTGAGGTTTCTCATTACCGCGTCGTGGATAGGGCCCCCCGTGTTGTCGAAGAAGACATCGACCCCTTTGGGGGCACGCTTCCTTCACGGCCGCGGTAAGGTCATACGCTTTCTTGTAATTTATTCCCGCATCGAACCCGATCTCCCGACACCGCTGAAGCTTGTCTTCGCCTCCGGCAATGGCCACCGCACGACAGCCTGCCAGTTTGGCGATTTGCCCAACGAGCTGGCCGACCGTGCCTAATTCAGTGGAAACCACGACCGTCTCGCCGCGTAAGGTTCCACATCGCGGAGCGGAACCGGTTCCTCGGATTGCTTCCGCCTCGAAGGCCTCGTCAAACGCCATCCCCGCGAGTCCGGCATAGTACTCCATGGCTGTCCTCCACTTCCGGATGCTTGCCGCCGACTCACGACCCCGTTTCATCCTTCTATCGGGGGGACAGCCGCATCAGCCGTTCGCTCACAGCAGGGCACATTGCGCCATCCAGACTCCGCTCTGTGCGACGCACCACGTTGCCGACGTAAGGACTTCGGTCATCAGGCGAGCGTCCGGGACTTAAGCGCCACCAATACAATCATCCTCGGAGCGATTTCCTCGCGGAACAAGACCGCGAGCGCTGCAGTTTTTCGCGACCTGATGTCGCGCCTGCTCTGGCAAGCATCGATGTCCCGACGCCATATTCACAGCGCGCGGGTGGACAGGAGGACAACATGCCAGACAAGTCCACGCAACCGAGACTAGATATAACGAAAGTGAGCCCCGGCCTATACAAGGCGATGGCGGGCTTGCAGAATTATGTCGATGCTAGCGGCTTGGAACGAAAGCTGCTCGATCTCGTCAAAATCCGTGCCTCGCAGATCAATGGCTGTGCCTACTGCATCGTCATGCATACCAATGATGCGCGCAAGCATGGCGAAAACGACGAGTGGATGCATCTACTCAACGCTTGGCGTGAGGCGCCAATTTACAGCGCACGAGAGCGCGCCGCCCTCGCTTGGACGGAAGCGGTGACCAAGATTAGCGACCATCACGTGCCAGATGAGATCTACGACGAGGCCCACCGACATTTTTCGGAAAAGGAACTCGTGGATCTCACCGCGGCGGTGGTTGCGATCAACGCCTGGAATCGTGCCGCGATTGCGTTTCGAGCCACACCGCCGTTGACGAGTGTGAAAATTGCGGCGTGATAGATGAAACTGAAGCCCGGCCAAAATGCATCGGTAAGCCCGGCGGGTCGACTTCTCGTACTGAAGTGAACCTCGTGCAGTGGGATCCGTTAGGGAAGCCTAAGGCCTCCAGAGGTTCCCTCAGCACGGCTAGGCTTAGGTCAAGGACTAGAAGGGTTTATCAAGGTTTTGAGGCTCGCTAAGGTGGCCTCGAGGTCGCGCTGGCGCTCGCCGCGCTCAAAGGCGAGCGCCCGCCCGTGCCCGGCTTCGCGCAAGGCGCAGTATAGCAAGCTCGGCTTGGTAAAAATTAATGCAGCGAACGGCAAAGACGTAACGCACTAGCGGAACGGGGATTCTTCGATTGATTAAGAAATTGGTGTTTCTTAATGAGCGGCCGAGGAGCTACTGGGCACATTTCCACCTCGGTGCTGCCTTGCCGCAGCTTGGCCGGTCGGATCAAGCACGGGCCGCTGTTGCAGCCGGATTGGCTCTCTGTCGGACTTTTACAATTCGCAGGTACCGCAAGGCGGTGCGCTCCGAAGATGCAGTGGTCCGGACCGAAGGCTATCGTTTGGTGGAGGCGATGCGCAAGGCCGGGCTCCCGGAAGAATGAGCGCCGTCAAGCAGCAAGCTCATCCAGCAACGCCTTGGCGTCTTTCAGATCGCGCGTATCAAACCCTTCGGTAAACCAGCCGTAGACTGGAGCGAGTAGCTCTCGAGCCTCATCTCGCTTGCCGTGATCGCGCCAAAGTCGCGCCATGCTCATTGAGGCGCTGAGTTGCAAGAATTTCCTCTGCTTAGACTGCATGATCGAGAGATTACAAAGCCTCACGCGCGCTTATCATAGGGTGTCATCGGCAGCTCGGGCTTTGCATCTGATTGCGCCTGGGGCCCAATGATAGCGAACTTGCCAGCGCGATTTTGGATGGCCCCGCTCTTGAGCTTGTCGTTCTGCCCTTTTTCGTTGAACTGGATACCGGGTCCCATACTGATGTTGTCGGTAATGTTGGTCGTTCGAACTGCATCGCCGAGCGCCTTTGGATCGGCACCGCCGGCACGCTTGAATGCATCGGCGGCGATAAGGAGAGCCTCGAACGTATAGAAGTGCTTTTCGTCCATGTTGATGCCCGGGTACGACAGGGCCAGCGCACCGATCAAGCGCTTGGCTAACCTCTTGGTAGGGTCGTACCATGGGATGAAGCTCATCGGTCCATCCGCTAGCTTACCCAACGTTTTGAAATAGTCGTTCTCGTTCCAGCCCGGTCCCATGCTCAAAATTGCCATCGGACTCCAGCGCTGTTTGATCATTTCACGAGTAAGCAGAATCGCATCGTTGGCGCGACTCATCACCATCAGCGCTTCGGCGCCGGAGGCTTTGGCCTTGGCAAGTTCAACCGATAGGTCGCGTGCCGCTGGATCGTAGCCGATCAATTCGATGATCGTGTACGGCATATCGTATTTGGGCATAATCGAGCCAATGCCCTTCACCATGGCCGACCCGAACGTGTCGTTCACATGCAAGAGGGCGACTGTCTTCGGCGCCACGCCGGCAACGGCGAAAACCTCCTTCTGGTTGATGAAGGCATCATTGAGGAGCATCGGCGCGGTGGGGAAATTCCTGAACACGAACCTGTAGCCCTGCTCGGTGATCGCAGGCGAGGCGGCGATATTGATGACCAGCGGGATGCCCTTCTGTTCGGCGACCTGAGCAATCGCGGTCGTGGCCCCGGAGTCGAAAGCGCCGATCAGGAGCTGCGCACCTTCGCTAATTAGTTTCTCGGCACGCGCGCGGGCGGTGTCGACGTTGGACTCGGTGTCGGCGTTCATGATCGCGAGATCAGGAAGGCCGAGGTCCTTGAGGATGGGAGGGGCAAGCTCGACGCCGCGCTGGCAGTCACGTCCGATAACGGCCTGCAAGCCCGAGCGCGGCAACAAGACACCGACTTTCAGTGCACCGCCCTGGGCGCGCGCGATCGCCGGGGCGAAAAGCATTGCGGCGGCAGTGCTCGCGAGCAGCGTGCGCCAATTCATACTTAAGCGCTGAGATGATATCATTGGATCTCTCCCTGGATTTCACGTGGTGTGGGGCCGCTAACGCTTTCGCTGCTTGCGACCAAACCCGCCGCTTATCGTTAGCGCCTTTACCGCATTTGACTCCACATTGTCAGCGCGAACTGTGCCCCATCGCGGCCTCTTGAAGTGGCACGAGCTAGTCCACATGAATTCTTCGAGCACGTCGCTTCGGGTCGATTCATGACTGAGTAGCCGCGCGGCGAAGATGTCGCCCAAGGGGATAGCCAAGTGCATCGCAAGGCGGTGTATGTCATCAACTGAGTTGATCCACACGAGAACAGTTTTCGACGGGGACGGTCGTCCAGCTGCGCGGAATAGTGGGTGAACTTGCGCTCACGGCGACAACTCTTGGAGCAGCGCCTTCGCCTCCGTCAGATCGCGCGTGTCGAAGCCCTCGGTAAACCAGCCGTAGACTGGGGCGAGAAGCTCGCGAGCCTCGTTCCGTTTGCCCTGGTCGCGCCAGAGCCGCGCGAGGCTGGTGGCGGCGCGTAGCTCGAACACCTTTGCGCCCTGCCGTCTAGAAATTGCGAGGGCCCGCTCGTAGCTCTGTTCGCCCCCCATATGATCGCCGGTGGCGTCCAGCAAATCGCCCCGAAGGCGATGCAGATGGGCTTCCTCACGCCGCTCGCCGGTCACTTCAATGAGCTGCGCAGCCTCGGCCACGCAACTCAAGCCTTCCATGGGTAGGCCCAGCCTCATGTGGGCGTCGGCAAGCAGGCTGAGCAAAAACGGCACGCTCAGGACCGTTCCCGTGGCGCGGATCACCGAGAGACCCTTCGTGAGCAAGGCAAGGCCATCCTTTACCTGCCCGAACGCGCACAACGACCAATCACGCGCAAGTTGGTTTAGGGCCCCAGCGCTTCCAGCCCAACCTGGGGGGAGTAAGACGCGGCGGGTCAGGGCAGGCCGGCCCTGCTGGCCCGTCGCAGCAGGCTTCGCCGCTCGGCCGGTTTGCCGACGCTCCGGACAACTACGTCGATCGCCGGCGTCAAGCAGCACTCAGCCTGTGGCCCCATTTCGGCACTATTTCGGCTTTCAGCTTTAAGCCACCCCGGTCCCCTGCCGTTCACCATCGCCGCGCCAACACTATCGAGCTTCGTCATTTGTCGCCAGCTTAGCTTCGATCGGCGCGCGGGCGATCGCGGCATCCACTAGCTGCGCCAAACCAGCATCGAGCTGCGGTTGCGGCATGTGCGCGATGGCGCTGATCAGTTCGTGTGAGAACGAGCGACCGAGCGCCGCGCCCATCTGCGCGATCTCTCGCGTTGGCGTTAACCGGTCGAGCCGCGCCAGGAGCGAGGCGTGCAGTGAGGTGGGGATGGCGAGTGGCGTTACGGGCCCTGCTGCCGCGTAGCTGTCGCCCGCATCCGTAACAATCCCGCTCTCCAGAACGTTCTTGGTCAACTCCTCGATAAACAGCGGCACACCGTCCGTGCGATCGATGATCTGGTCAGGCCGAGCTTCTCCAGCCAGTCAGCGACCTGCTCCATCGCGGCAGCGCCCCTACGTTCGACCTTCATCCGCCCGCTTGGAGTTTATCCGAGAAACCCGCAAGGCTGTAGGCGAGCAGCCCGCACGCAGGTACCGCGCTTTGCCGGACTGCGAGGTACCTTTGAAGAGTTTGGCTGACCTCTGCCAGCCGACCGGCGCGCGGCCAGCCATGCAGAGCCAGCGGCGCAGCGCTGGAGAAGGGCCTCCGCTCCGAATGCGCGCCAGCGGCCGCCGCAAGGGCTACACAGGGCCACCCCGCGGATGGCAGCCCACCCGGCGCTAGCTCCTAAGCGGCCGTGCAGCGGTCGAACTCCATCACGCGCAAGTTGGTTTAGGGCCCCAGCGCTTCCAGCCCAACCTGGGGGGAGTAAGACGCGGCGGGTCAGGGCAGGCCGGCCCTGCTGGCCCGTCGCAGCAGGCTTCGCCGCTCGGCCGGTTTGCCGACGCTCCGGACAACTACGTCGATCGCCGGCGTCAAGCAGCACTCAGCCTGTGGCCCCATTTCGGCACTATTTCGGCTTTCAGCTTTAAGCCACCCCGGTCCCCTGCCGTTCACCATCGCCGCGCCAACACTATCGAGCTTCGTCATTTGTCGCCAGCTTAGCTTCGATCGGCGCGCGGGCGATCGCCGGCGTCAAGCAGGCCGGTTTGCCGACGCTCCGGACAACTACGTCGATCGCCGGCGTCAAGCAGCACTCAGCCTGTGGCCCCATTTCGGCACTATTTCGGCTTTCAGCTTTAAGCCACCCCGGTCCCCTGCCGTTCACCATCGCCGCGCCGACACTATCGAGCTTCGTCATTTGTCGCCAGCTTAGCTTCGATCGGCGCGCGGGCCGCGCGGGCGAGGTGGGCCTCCGATCGCGCTCCCGTCATTCATGATCTTCTCAACCATGGTCTTATGGTCAGTGTTCCTGACCCTCAGCCTGATCCGAAAATGGATCAACGCGATACAGCGTTGGGGCGACGCACGCGCCGGGCGAAGCAAAGCTGGTGATCTCTCACAATCTGGAGGACGGTCGTTAGCGGCTTGTCGGACGGCAGGCCACGAACGTCTCAGTTGGATAAAGCCTTCCGTGCGGAAGGGCGCGTGTTGTTGGTAGGTCCGCTTCGTGGCAGGCTTTCGGCCGAGCGCAAGTAGTTTCAAGGACGCGAATCCGCGTACCGCGTCCCACAGCCGCTCAGGACAAAAAAAGAGGCCGCGCATCGGCGGCCTCTCCAGAGACGTGCTGGTCAGAAAGTCGTCCCGTCCCCCGTTCACCCCTGAACCCCAAAAACGGGACGCTCAAATCTTAGTCGCGAATCGCATTGCTGGTGAAGCCGTCGTAAGGATCGTTCGGTCGAATTCCTTTGACCGTTGCAAATATGCCGCGTCGGCTTCAGATCGCCGCGTTCATGAGGTTTTTAACTGGTGTCCGAGGAGCAACAGTCATACTTTTAACTCGCCTAGGCTTGGCAGGGTGGCCCCCCCGACACCCCTGCCGCCCTGTCCAGCGGTCCAGGGTGACCGCGCATCGATGGTCCACGGTCTGGTCCGGCTCGTGCGCGGATAAATCCCCGTTGGACAGCAGACGCTCCCCGCGCCGCGACACCGCCCGCCGTTGCACGTAATCGTTTGGTATGACCCACATGCAACCGGGCGGAGCACTTTCTCTAACGTAAAATTCGCAAAAGCGGGAAATTGTGCTCGCCATCACAGTCGGAATCGCGGATCAACGGCATGGTTAATAACGACAGGCACCCCCCGTCCCCCCGTTTGCCTGTGGTGACCCTGCCCCAAGCGTGTCCCCCCACGCTTGGGGCTTTCTATTGTGGAATGCAGGTGGCGACTGCGGGCTTGCTGGGTCTTTGTCCCCCCGCACGACGGGCACGCAGCGAAATGCTCCGCGTAGGCAACAAGGTTTCAAGTTTTTACGGGATGCAGGGCGGCTTGGCGATGTTGGCGGCTATGCGCCGCCGGACCTCGTCACAAATTCCGCCGGTACTCTCCTCATTCCCGTCCCTATTTCGCCTCCAAAGATGGACGGAATTGAACCATTCGTCCGCTGGGGGGCGGCGAGGCTCGGGGGGTCTTGCCATGTATGGGGTGATGCGCGTCCTGATCGCTCGCTGGCTTGCGGTGATTGCGATGCTAGGTTTGCTCGCGCTCGTTATGGCTACCAGTCGCGCGCCGTGCGTGCCTTACGGCTTGTGGCACACTCTGCAAATGAATTGCCGGTGAGACTTACTGGGTGAGGGCGTCACTGCCCGTGTCATTGTCGCGCAGCACGATGGCTGGCTCCGCTTTTTGCAGGTTGGGACACTTATGCCGGTTGATGTTGCTGCAAGCAAAAAGACCGCATCCGTCCGCGATCTCGTACTTGGTCGTAAACCACACGGTCCCCTCAATACCAATGAAGTAGCTAGTGTTCTTGCCGCCGCAGTGTGGGCACGTCCGATTGAGATCGTCAGTCATCGCACACTAAGCGCAAGCGGCTGCGCCCCGAAATAAGGGAAGAGACCCCGGCAGCTTGGCTGGAGAGGGGCATGCCGGGGTCCCCTGCGCGTAGCCGGAGCACCCATCACCCCGGCGGGCTCATTGAAGCCCGGCGCGGGTTAACAGAATTCTTTCGATGACAAAACAGCCGATCAAGCCCGCGTCATTGTGGCAAGCAGCGCAGCCCGTCCTTCATCGGTCAATTGCCAATCTGTTAGTCAGCTTTAGCTGAGCGTCACTTTCTCAATAGCTTCCGCAGCTTGGCGATGTTGGCGGCGATCCGGCGCGCCTCGTCATCGAGTGAGCCCCGCACAAAGAACCCCAAGCGGGGAAACCGCTTGGGGTCCGGAGGTCCGCCAATTTAGGCTTTGGGCCGAGCAGCGGGGGTGTGAGGGGATGGGGGAGCCGCCCGGTCCGCCTAAACTCCACTACTCAACAGCGCACGCCCGTGCAGAGACAATTACGCCTTTGTATAGCACAGACTATTTGTTCGTATCATTCACGGTTCAGGCGGAAAGGAGCAATTCTCCAACGTGTCTTAGGTAGAGGATGAGGGATACTGGCGTAGTAATTTCGGTGCGAGTGCCTGAGCCCGAGCGCCTTGCCCAGTATTTGATGCAAACCGCTGGAACCCATTTATCCGTGAGCGCATTTCCACTCGTATGAAATGTATTGCGCTCCTTCTCACAGCACTTGTCGCCATGTGGGCAGTGTCGGGGCACGCGCAGACTGTTTTTCCCATATCGGAAAACGATGTCGATGTGTCGGGTACTGTACTGATGTGCCCGAAATCGAACATTTACGCCCCCTGTCGCGACACCGGCAGTTTGCCACTTCCGGTCGAATTCGGGGGCGCGCTGAATCTTTTTCTGCCCCGTCATCGCGAGACGCAGGAAGCCAATGCTGGCGCGCCTGGCACTGCGCAAGCCAATGTTGATGCGTTGGCTACCGCCCTAATGTGTCCGTCGCGAGGGAGCACTTACGCGCCCTGTGCCGAGGTCGGCACTTTGCCGATCACGGTCGAGGGCGGGAGGGCGCGGAAACTTTTTGCGCAGGTCATCACGCCGAATCATGACGGATACTGGCAGCGTCATCATCGCTACGTCCATCATCGTGTGCGGTAACTCGGCGGATGGCGGCACCATAGCAGTCTAGCTAGGCTGCTCTTGCATTGCGTCGCTCCCCGCCTCCGACTGGCCGAGCCCGTCCGGTTTCAGGCGCCGACCAGATCGGGCACCAGAACCTTGTCTTTGGTCTCGGGCCCGTAAAATGTCGCCGCGGCCCAGGCGACGCAGCCGATCCACGTGCCAATGACCGTCGGCATATCAGCGGCACGAAGCCGCCGAAGATCGCCCCCTGGTGGTAGCAGAAGGCGCTCGCGGTCGCCCGTATCTCGGTCGGGAGGCGTTCGTCCGGCAATCTGTCCGTGCATGCCGCCGCCTCGCCGACATCGCAGCTCTCTTGCCCCAACGCACAAACGATCCACAAAGGAGTTGACTTCCCCAACGCGCCGGTTGGAAGCCGCGATGATTGCGCGTTCTCACCATCAACGTGCCATTTTTTGATCAAAGAGACAGTTGACGGTCTTAAGTGGATGGGCATTGGGGCTTTCCAAGCATTGCTCCGAGACATCGACATCGCGGCTGCAATTGCAATCGCGGAACGAGGCAGCGATGAGTGCCGACAACAAGACTGGATTGGCCCCTGGCGGCGCTTCGGAGATCGAGGATGTCACCAGGACCGCAGGTCATGACGCGGAAGGCGAAATGACCAATTCCGGTGATGCACGCACCGAGCCTGACGTAGGCTCGGTGAACATAGAGAAGGTGGCGCAACTTGCGAAGCTTTGCGCCACCGGTACGCCGTCTGACCAAGATTTTAAAGTGATCAAGGAGCGGGTCGGTGTTGCTGGCAACGAGGTAGCCGATGAAAGCGAGTGGCAAACAGCCGAGAAAGCTGCGTCAAGCGAATTACCGCGCGATCCTAACACCGGACACGATGCATTCTTCCAGCAGATCGAAATGGCCAGGGACAAGTCTGACTTTTCTGCCGGGTTGAAGGCAATGGAGTCGTCAATCCGCCTGTTTCCTCACCCGTCCTCGATGCTCGGGCGAATATCCCGCACCATTCGACTTTTTTCCATTACGGCCTTGGTCGGCGTCGGAGCCATGTTTGCCTGGCACTCCCACGGTGACGAAGCGGGGGAAATGGTCAAGCGTTGGACCTCGTCGATAGGCTGGATTTCATCATTCTCGACGAAATCGCCACCCGCGCCCGCAGTGGCAACCACATCTTCTGAAATAGCGCAACGGCCTCAAACCGCCGCACCTGATGCTGCCACCGCACATCACAGCGCAGAGCAGCCCCCTGCCAAGCAAGAACAGACGAGCCCCAATATTGCAGCGGCGCCGAACATCAGATCGAAAGCGTCATCGCCGCCTCATCACGTTCGGGCGAAACGCACTCCTGTGCCGGAGACGAGACCGACAACCATTGAGGGCTGGATGCTTCGCGAAGTTACTGATGGCACTGCGGTTTTGGAGGGGCCAAATGGTACCTGGACGGTTAGGCGCGGAGACACGGTGCCGGGAGTAGGGCGAGTGGAGTCTATTGTTCTTTGGGGCAAGCGCTGGATAGTCGCGACAAGCAAAGGGTTAATTTCGACGCCGTAACTCGCTCGTCACCAGCAGGCTAGTGCCCCAATGCGGCACGCGAGACTGAGGACAAGCTATTTTTTACGACAGGCAAATCGCTATCAAGGTACGATCATACAGGCCGATCCAGGGACGCAAGCCTGCCGCCGATATTTGGCAGGGGTGCAGCAAATGGGTGCTTGACGCGGCCTACGTCGCTCGGCGGGAAGCGGCGCTCGGGCGGGGATCATCCCGAAAGACAAGAACGGTCCGGCTGGCGGCGAGTAGCTACGTGCCTTCGGTGCTTCCGATGGGCTGGGCGCCGGTGCTGCACCTGTCGGAGCCATTATCATTGGCGGATGAAGCTTGCCCCAACAACTCCGTCAGCGTGGTGATGTTGGCGGCGATCCGCCGGGCTTCGTCGCGGGTGAGCAGCCTGCCCCCGGCGCGAGCCCGGGTCCTCCTCGAAATCGACATTGCCGCACAAAAAAACGCGGGTTTCCGTAAAACCCGCGTCGAGTCCATCGCGTGCTGTCGATGTTGCATTTTGGGGGTCGCCCCTGGCGAGCGACCCGAGCCAGCGCAAATGTGCGCCCGCAACCGTTGACGAATCCTTACTCGCTCGGACCATCCATGCAAAAGACGACGCGGGATGGGTCGCCCGCGTCGTCTGGGGTGGTGTCGGGTGGGGGTTTCAACGATGACCCATGGGCCGGCAACATGCATCGGTATGGTTGACGAAGCGTTAAAGCGACCGCCCAGCCAAATTGGCAAGAACATGCCGACCAGGCCGTCGCCCGCCGTCGAAATAGACGTAATCGAGCGCCTGACCGTAGGCGTCCCGTCTCCTCGACGGACCAGGGCGGCGGGAAGCGGCGCTGAGGCACTCCCCGCGCGGTCTGCGACCCGCCGCTGGATGCCCCGCATCGGCGTCAAGTCAGGACCGCTGTAGCAACTGCGGCAGCTTGGCAAAAATGGCCGCGATACGCTGCGTCGCGCGTAAGCAGCTCACTGCGGCGATGTCGGTGACGCTGCTCCTTTTCGAAATACATGTAGGCAAGGGCCTGCCCGTTCAAATCTTTCACCACAAAACAGGTGTCCAGTTCCTCGACGGACCAGGGCTCCGGAAAGTGGCGCTCAGGCATAGCCAATTAAAGCATGCGCGGCGCCCGTCCGCCCCCCGTAATCGGCGGCAGCCCGCACCCGCGGCGGTGCGGGGGTGTCGTCCTACGGAGTCAGGCGTCACCGTCCGTGTTATTGTCGCGCATCGCGATAGCGAGCTCCGGTCTCTGCAAGTTGGGGCACTTATGCCGGTTAATGTCGCTGCAAGCAAAAAGACCGAAACCGTCCACGGTCTCGTATTTGGTCGTAAACCACACCGTCTCCTCTACACCGATAAAGTAACTGGTGTTCTTGCCCCCGCAATGTGGGCACGTCCGATTGACCTCGTCAGTCATAAAATCACTGTAATGCCGGGTCTGGCCTGAAATCCACAAAATAATCGGCGGCCCTAGCAACTCAGCCGCCGAGCTTCTTCCAGGTGGCTTGCTGGCGCGCTAAGCGAACAATGCCCTCCTATTGAGCAGGCCATCGTTTGAGCCTCTCGCGCCCGTTGGAAAGCTGTTTCGCGCCAGAATGTGCCTCGCCAGCGATTGCTGTGCTTTTCCACGTGCCAAATGTCTCGGCTTTGATCTTGGTTGCGGCCAATGCCACGTTTTGATTCAGTTGCGCGTAATTGGCAACTTCACGCTGCACGCGTTCGCCTTCGGATATAAGGAATTCTCGCATCTCCTGGATTTCGGACATTAGCCGTGCAAGTCTATCGATCGAATGTGATGTCAACCGCGCCAGTGAAGACTTGGTCCGTTCAGCATCGTCCTCGATCTGAACTGGCAGCTCGTCCACCGCCGACTGCGCGGGCAGCGACTTATCATCAGCGACTGGCGCGGATGTTGGAGCGCTCATTCGACCTCTGAATTCCGGACCGAATGGTATTTCCAGTTTGGTTAATGATTTCTTTACCGCGCAGCTCACGACCATGGAAACCATTGCGGCGGGTGAACTGCGGGCAACCGGCCTGCCGCGCTATCCGAGTAGAGGATCGTTGCCGTTGGTCAAATCAATCGCCTGACCTGCACCCTATCGAGAATTCGGGCTACTCCTCAATGTCAATTTAGAAGCGGGGCGGACCTTCGCCCCTAAATCCAGCGTTTTATCGTCACACTTCCGCCGGTACGTGGGGATTGAAATGGCTTGGGGCCGGGCGTGTGTTGCTGCGGCCAACTCGTGTTAACCGCCATGCCAACAATCGCTCTCGTTGACGATGACCGCAATATCCTGACTTCAGTATCCATCGCGCTCGAAGCCAAGGGTTTCCGGATCAACACCTACACCGACGGGGTTTCCGCGCTCGACGGGTTTCGGACTAAGTGGCCTGATCTTGCCGTCCTCGATATCAAGATGCCGCGCATGGACGGTATGGAGACATTGCGCCGGCTGCGGCAGAAGTCGGACCTACCGGTGATCTTTCTTACCTCGAAGGAGGAGGAGATCGATGAATTGTTCGGCCTGAAAATGGGGGCCGATGACTTCATCCGTAAACCATTCTCGCATCGGCTTCTGGTCGAACGCATCAAGGTTTTGCTGCGCCGGGCCACGCCCAAGGACGGCGCCCCAGCGAAGGAAGCCAACAGCAACGTTCTGGAACGCGGCCAACTGCGCATGGACCCGGAGCGGCATTCCTGCACCTGGAAAAACGAGCCGGTGACGCTCACCGTCACTGAATTTCTCATCCGGCAGGCGCTGGCGAGCCGGCCGGGGGTGGTAAAAAGCCGTAACGCCTTGATGGATGCAGCTTATGACGATGAGGAGTATGTGGACGATCGGACCATCGACAGCCACATCAAGCGGCTGCGCATAAAGTTCAGGGCAAACGACGTCGAGTTCGATATGGTCGAGACGCTTTACGGCATTGGCTATCGTTTCAAAGATGTATGAGCACCGTCCGCGGACTAGAAGACGCATAACATATTGTTTGTTGATTAGCGCATTGTTTGTCGAGGTTACCGTTAGGAAGCGCTGGCGCAGATACCAGTGTGGGAAGGTTTTGAAACCATACTGGGGATTTTCGCTGTAACGCCGCCCTCCTGTTGAACGGAGCGCCTGCCGTTCACGCCGGGATTTTTTCCTGGGTCTCAACCGGCTCGCGTAACACGTAGCCGCGGCTCCAGACGGTTTCGATGTAGTTCTTGCCGTTCGACGCGTTGGCGAGCTTCTTGCGCAGCTTGCAGATGAAGACGTCGATGATCTTGAGTTCCGGCTCGTCCATGCCGCCATAGAGATGATTGAGGAACATCTCCTTGGTCAGCGTCGTGCCCTTGCGCAGCGAGAGTAGCTCCAGCAACTGATATTCCTTGCGGGTCAGATGCACCCGCGCTCCGTTGACCTCGACCGTCTTGGTGTCGAGGCTGACGACGAGATCGCCGGTCTGGATGCCGGATTGGGCATGGCCCTTGGAGCGCCGCACGATGGCGTGGATGCGCGCGACCAGTTCGTTCCTGTGGAACGGCTTGGTCATGTAGTCGTCGGCGCCGAAGCCGAGCCCCCTGACCTTGTCCTCGATGTGGGGAAGGCCAGACAGGATGAGGATCGACGTCTTCACCTTGGAAACGCGCAAGCTACGCAGCACCTCGAAGCCGGACATGTCCGGAAGGTTGAGATCGAGGAGGATGATGTCGTAGTCGTAGACCTTGCCGAGATCGATCCCTTCCTCGCCGAGATCGGTGGTGTAGACGTTAAAGCCCTCCGATTTGAGCATCAACTCGATCGATTGCGCGGTGGCGCTATCGTCTTCGATCAGCAACACGCGCATGCCAAGTTCCCTTCTTCGCCGCGTGGGGTTCAATGCCTGAGGTGCGGCCACGTCGGCGTACTGAAAGCTGAGACGCTGTCGCGCCTGGCGATGGCTCCGAGCACCACCATTGCCGCATTCGTCAAGCGATTGCGCTGCCGACGCTGCCGAAGTCAGAGTGTGGAGGCGACACGCAAACCTGCCCTATGGCCGCTTGACCGCTGCGCTAGTAACGATCCCCACCGTACATCGTCGGCCATAACAATAACGGCAGTATTTATGACAGGCCGTGGATTGCCATGAACGCCGCCCACGTCAGAGCAGAGGCAGCGATCAGCACCAGAAACGGCTTGACGGTTGATTTTGCCGATTTTGCCATTGCCACTCTCCGATCCTGGTGAAGCTATGGCCGAATTGGTTAGCGCAACGTTAAGCGATAGGTCGGCAGATTGTAGCGCCGTCTATCTTTTTCATGAGCGTGTCTCTTACTCGCACGTGATTTTGCCCGACCCGGCAACGGCCATTCGTGACGACCATCACGATTTGGAGCATTTCGAACCGTTGCTGCAATCGACGATCCTGTGACTTTGGTGACATTGAGCACTGCAAAATCGTTGCGGGGTGGGTCGCTGGAAAAGAGGGAGTACGGCCATGAACAAGCTTCTGGTCCTTACGGCCCTTGGTCTGTTCCTAGCCGTCCACGTCGCTGTGGCCCTGTTGATCGGCTGACCGGGCACTGCCAATCCGGGTGCGGGGCTGTGCGTGTAGCGCGCAGCGTTCGGTACGAGGCAGGGTGCTCGCTTGCCGCGGTCTTGCGCCACCGGCGCTTGCGCGTGCGTGGCAACGGACTACCGGCTCTCTGGATCGACTACCTCAAATGCATGTCGTTGCAGAGCCTTCAGCTCAGCTTCTGCTGCGGCTAGTTCCGCTTCAGTCAGCACCTCCGGCGGTCTCAGGATGCTCGGGGGCTCCCAATCAACGGGGGGCTGTGCCGCAACAAGGTCGCGCTTCGCAGCAGCATGGGCCAGCGCTGGAGGCATATCGTAAATGTTGCCCGCCTCATAAAGACGGATGTGCCCCAGCGGGTCACTCGTGTACCTGAAGTCGACGAGTACAAACCGGCTTACTGTCATGCTCACGCCTCGACAGATCGACTTTCGTTGACGGCGATGGTGGATCGATCAGATCGCTCCGAAGAGCCCCGTAAACAGGCAAGTGTCCGCTCCTCGTCGGACCCGGCAAGCTTGCTGAATCCAACCGCCGCAAGGATGGCTGCGAGTTTCCGTGTCTCGGCCACGGCCTTGCTTCCCTCCGCCGCGCCCAGACAAGCACACCGGCGCGCTGCAACCTCGTCACGCGGGCCCCTGTTGAGGGGTGGCCCATCTTGGTTCCCTCGAACAGAGAGGGTTGTGTCTGCGTTAGTGTTCGGCGGGACAGCGGGGCGGGGGCGGCCGCAAGGGGAGGCCGTGACCATGAAGACGGACATTCCAGAGACGGTCATTCACAGGCACTCTACTTGCTCTTAAAGGATTGCGCCCATTTGCAGCGAACGCTGTAAGCCGACTATCAGTTTGAGGGCTAGACAGCGCTCCCAGATACCCCCTAAGTTTCCCCTTTGGGGCGCATCCGGACCGATGGAGGTGGGGCAGATGTGTCGTCGTGATGTGCGCGGCGGCCGATCGGCTGGCGCCGGATGCTGAAAATGAACTGGAGAAATTTGGTTGGTGGCTGGAGACTCTCGCCAAAGCTTTGCTTTATCGTAATATTTGTCGGTGGTTGCCTAGCTGATTCTGACGCTCGAGACCTCGGGCAATGGAAGAGTAACGATCCCCGGTTATCACAATGGTTCCGCGGGCTCATGCAGCCGGACACAATACCACCCGTTTCCTGTTGCGGCGAAGCAGACGCCTACTGGGCCGATCAGATACGCGTAGGTCCCAACGGGGAGATCATCGCTACCATTACCGATGATCGGGATGACGGACCATTGAAGCGAATGCACGAGGATATAGGTAGCAAATATATCGTTCCACCAAACAAAATCACTAAAAAAGACGGTAACCCAACTGGCCACGCCATCATCTTTCTTGGAACTTCTTCGATATTTGGCTTACGAAGTGACCCCAGACCGGTCCTTTGCTACGTGATGAGCGGGGAGGTGTGACCGTCGGCTCTCGTCACCGCGGCAGTCCCCCGTCGATGCCGGTGGCCATAGACCGGCGCGCGCCGCCCCCAGGGCCACCGGTGCGGCAAACCGCAAGAGCGCATCAAGCTAGTGTATGGAAACCCAAACCGCTGATGCGATGTTCACTGGAGCTGTTGGTACTCATGCGCATCTCGACTAGCCTTCCAGACGGCAAATGGCGCGAGGTCGCCGACGCTGCCCGCGCGTTTGAGGAACTGGGATTTGACGAAGCGGCCGCCAATGAGGTCCGACACGATTCATTTGTGACTTTAGTGCCGGCGGTCCTATCGACGCACAAGATCAGACTAACAACCTCTGTTGCGATTGCTTTTCCGCGTAGTCCCATGATCGTGGCAATCCTCGCTCAGGACTTAAACGTGAACTCCAACGGAAGATTTCGTGCTTTGGCGCCCCTTGCCAGCTTCGATCGCTGGCAGGGCACGAGCACGGCCGGACCATCCCATTAGCGGACGCGCAACACTTGCCGACCAATATCGCGGAATTGACAGCCTAGTCGGCTGATTTTCTTTCGGGCGAGCTGCAGTGGCGTCAGAGTGGCAGGCGGGCATACCGTGGGCATCGGTCGCAAAGCGTTCAAAATTTGGCTGACGACAAGCATCGTCTGGATCATCGTCATCGTCGCTGCGTTCTACGCCGGCGGTGTCTTCCCCACCGGCTATCAGGCCAATTTTCCGCTCCGGACACTGATTGGACTTATTGCGAGCCAGTTCGCTATCTCCTGCATCGCCGCCCGCATGAACTCCTGTTGCGGCGTAACAGGTGACGGCGTCACTTCGCGTGACGGTGTCACGTGACGACGCTACCATAGGACCTCCTGACAGGTTACGTTGTCACCGTGGTGACCGGTCAAAGGCACCTTTCCGTTTCCAGAGGCTTCGGTGGCTTGACGCGGCGCCAGCGATGATGAGGCACCCCGATTTCGCGTCCCTCGAGATCGAGGCTGACCGCGTGGTCTAACCAACTCCTTGAGTTAGCGGTGAAATCCTCGCGCCTCGCGAGCTCGGAATAATGGCTCTGCCATCCGCAAACCGGGCTTTCGCGTTGGCGGCTCGGTCGGGATGCCCCCCGGGGGGGTGGTAACGATTGAGGCCGCAAGGCCTTGCTCAGGGCAGCTTAGGATGATTGCTGCAACAGGAGATACGCAATAAAATGTGGTGTGGCCATTGCGGCAATCTAATTCCGTCAGCGATCTATCCTGCTTAGTGCTCAGAGTTACGAGGGTCAAAAGGGAATACGAACGTTGAATATCGTCATGCACATTCTCGCTACCGGTGCCGTCACCCTCGTCATGGGGAACGTAGCGGACGCGCATCCATCCAATCAGCATTCCGGTTCCGAATGCTACCTCCATGGCCACCGGATGTATGTTCCTGACGGCCTTAATTATCCTCGGAATGCTTGGGCTAGTTAGGGGATATCCTGCCGAGGACCGAAACCGGAAGGAATTGAAGGGACAGAAGCGACAGCGGCGGGGTCAGGAGACCGACCGGCAGAGTGGTGTGGCTGGTGGATGCGGCAACATCTGGGTGGTCACTTCGGCCCTGAATACAACGTCGCTCGCAACTGGTTAAATGTTGGCCGTCCGCTTCCCGGCCCTCGTCCCGGAGCACTCGGTGTAAAGGAGCATCACGTATTCCAGGTGGTGGAGGTCATTGGTCCGGATCAGGTGCTGGCGATTTCCGGTAACGATCACAATGCCGTTCGAACCCGAACACGCTCAACGGCTGGGGTAATTGGTTGGCGTGACGTTACCGACGAAACTGCTGCGACTGATTCCGCGGCGCTGAAGCCACAAGATGAAGGGGCAATCGACAATCCGTCCGCGGCTAACGTCCTGGACGGGTTGGCGTGGTAAGGGTTAAATTGCATGTGTTGTCTAATCCGCCGTTATCAACGGCAGCGCGGAAGGATGCTTCAAACTGCTCTCGGGCCTTCTTGTCCCGTAGCAGCGTATCGTCACGATCCCTGATGACATCGGCATAATGTTGCAGAACCTGCTCAAAACGCGCCTTGAGCTGTTCGTCCATCTGCAGTTCTCCGTCGTCGTGAAGTGAGACGCGTGCCTTGACCGTTGATCAGCCGACTGGTGGAGCGAGCAGGTAGGTCGCCGCACAATCTCAAGTCGGCGAGTGTAGTAAATCTGCGTTCTGCGATTTAGGCGCAGTGCGCGTCGCGACGTTTGGTTTCCTCACCCTCACGAAGCTGTAGCAACTATGGTCCCGCGGCGTTGTTATCGCCAGATTTTCGGACCACGCCATCACGTTGCGAAGTTCACCGACGCTCGTTGCCCACACGCCGATCCCTGGGTCTACTTCCACCCGCATTTGGGCAGGCAAGCCACCCAAAGCTATGTTGAGAGCGGCGCTGCTTTTGGGCTTGTATCGCATGTGAGCCTTCCTCCCCTAGAGTACCGACAACTAGGTCTAAAGGAGGTCAGCCTACAGCTTCTCGACGCTGCCTCGGCTCCAACGTCTCCTACAATCTCAAGAAGCTCGTGGAGATGGGCTTTGGCGACCGGTTTGAAATCGTTGGGCTCGCCTCACGCGGCGTTTCGGCCTAATCTGCTCTTTCCGCGACAGCTTATGGTCTACTCCAGCGCCACCCAGATCTTCCCATCGTCCACCCGAGTTGGGAAAACGCTGAGCGGTGTTTGATTTTTGCTGAGATTTCCGAGAGGCTTGAGCCGTTCGTCTTTGGTAGTGCCGTCAATGTCTAACCCCGGGCACCACGCCTTGATATCGCCAGTGAACAAATCAAAGCAGCTTTGGTGCCATCTGCATACCAGAACACCCTCATCCGTGACGTCCGAATTCCGCAGGGGAAAATGCAAATGCGGACAAGCGTTGTTGAAGGCAAAGACGTGTTCGCCACTGCGCACTACCAGCAAGTCAAAAGTCTCCATCTCTACCAGTTTACGCCCGTCAACCAGCAGGTCCTCATCATTCAGCACCGCGGTCCAGACCTTGCCTGCATAACGCTGCTTCGAGGGGTCGGTGCTCCTCAGCGCACGGTCGCGTTCCAGCGCCGCTGGTTGGATGGTGGAGATCTCAAAGAGGCTCACGCGCTCCTGGGTGCCGCGCAACTTTACCCGAATGAAGTCCTCCATGATGACGTCATCCTTAACAAGCTCATAGAGTTCGCTTGAGATCAACAGACGGGTTCCCGCCTCTTTATTCGCGGCCTCGATGCGGCTCGCCACGTTGACCGTATCCCCAATCGCCGTCAGTCTCTCTTTGCTGGCGGAGCCGAGCGTGCCGATCACCGCTTCGCCGTAATGCAACCCGATACCAATCGGGAATGGGTGTCCATAGGTAGCCTCCATGTACGGCCCCATTCGGTCATTGGCTTGCAGCATCTCTACCGCGGCCTTAACGCTTCTAAATGGTGCATGTTTGTCACCATCCACTCCGAATAGGGCCATCAGCGCGTCACCGATGAAGTTGTCGATGTACCCGCCGTTGCTCTCGATGATCTCACCTAGTTCGTGGAAATGGCGGTTGAGTGCCGACATCACGTCATATGGTGAAAGCGTCTGTGCCAGAGTGGTGAAGCCGCGGATGTCCGAGAACAGTACGGCGATTCGCTTGCTTTCGCCGACGGGCCCTATGCACTTCTTCAACAGCTGACTTGCGACTTCGCGGTCAGTCTCATCCAGCACGAGCCGGCGGAACGTCACATCGCCCTGCGGTTTGGTTTGGCAAGCAAGCCGAACCTCCGACGTGAAGCCCAATCGCGACGCGACCGCCTGCTCTAACTCGTTGCGCGGCGGGCAGTTTTCCAGTCCCTGGAGAATGACGATCCGGCAGGTGGTGCATTTCGCCCGGCCGCCGCAGGCGTGCGCGTGGGGAACAGCCGCCCTTAGATCTGCCTCAAGGATGGTTTCACTCGGTTCGACGTGGATAACTTTTCCATCCGGAACACAAGTGATCGTTGCCATATTTGAACTCCATGCCTTCACGCCAACTTCCACTCCAATATAACCAATGTTCCAGTCGATAAACCCCTACGCATGCAGACCCGATGGGAGCCGATTTTCATCGTTGAAGCGCGGTGGGTGTATCGAAGTTCATATGTTCGGGAGCGACGATGCTGGGATGCCAAGGGATCCGCAGATCGCGCAGGCCGCAAAACCCGAAAAGCCTCGTCGTCGCTTCCACTAATACCGTCACGTAACCTGTGGCTGGACCTTCCATCTTGCGACAATATCTTTCGCGCCGGCGTGACAATCGGGCGGCCTACTCATCCTGGGATCGAATCTGCCTACGTTTTGGAAGGCGGCTTCGAACTTCCCATACAAGGTCAACCAGCCCGGACAATTAAGCCTGGCGAAGGCGTCCAAATACCGCAGGAAACGCCGCATGCGGGGGCAAGTCCGGCGATACCACGTCCAGACTTCTTATTGCCTACGTTGTCGAGAAGGGAAAGCCACTGGCTCACGTTGGAGCAATTGCCCAATTGTCTGAAAAAGCTGTAAAGCGACTGGGAATGGCTCGGAGCTTCGCAACGAGCGCACCTACTGCTGAAGCATTTGATTGCAGTGAGAACCCTACGTTAATCGCGTCAGAAATACCGCCGAAGCGTGCCGCTACCTTCTTTGGTAACTCATCGAACGTGCCCACAGCAGCAAACAGATCGAGCACGTCATCGGGTATTTGGGCGGCGAGCTTCTCCCAGTCGCCGTTGCGGACCAGGTTATTGAGCCTCTTCGCGAGGTCGCCGAGCCCATGCAGTTCCAAGACTGGCCGATAAGCGGGAGTCGAGCCGTAGAAACCGATGTCGCGCCGAACCCGCTCACGGCCCTTCGCCAGAGCTGCCTCATCCGGTCCGGTGACGATGAAACCGCCGCCTGCTACCTCGAAGTTCTCGCGCTTACGCCCAGATTGGGAAAGGCCTTTCTCGATCTCTGGCATAACAACTTGTTCAGCGTAGGCGCGCGTGCAGAACGCGTGAAGGCGGACACCATCGCAATGGCGACCTGCCAATCGCAGCATGGCCGGACCGACTGCCGCGATTGTGATCGGCACCATCGGTAGACCAGTCGGCGGCGGTGAGAATGCCGGAGTCATTAGCGTGAAGTTGTAGTGTTCGCCCTTGAAATTGAGCGGGGCAGCGTTTTCCCAACAACGCCAGATCGCGCGCAATGCCTGGACATACTCCCCCATTCGCGGCGCCGGCGGAGTCCAGGGGGTGCTGAAACGCCGCTCATTGTGTTGCTTAACTTGACTGCCAAGGCCGAGCACAAATCTTCCGTTGGAGTTTACGTTTAAGTCCTGAGCGAGGATTGCCACGATCATGGACTGCGCGGAAAAGCAATAGCCACAGTCGTTGTTAGTCCGACTTTGTGCGTCGATAGGGTCGCCGGCACTAAAGTCGCAAATGAATCGTGTCGGACCTCATGGGCGGCAGCTTCATCGAATCCCAGGTCCTCAAATGCGCGGGCAGCGTCGGCGACCTCGCGCCATGTGTCGTCCGGAAGGCTCGTGGAGATACGCATGAGTAACAGCACCCTCAGTGAACATGGCGTCAGCGGTTGGGATCTCCGTGGTCCAGCTTGATGTGCGTCTGCCGTCGCGTTTACCTGGCCCAGTCACCCGAAAGTTGCGTGCTACCTAGCTGGCAAAGAGCCAACCCGCCCCGCCTCTCTGAAGCTAATCACACCGAACGCGGCGACTATTCTCAACCCCATCTTTATTTTCGGCTTCGATGAGCGCCCGTGCATACCATTCGCCACGTTCGGTCAATCGTGCCGAACCATGTCGGAGATTTATGGCTACAGAGAATATCCCGTCGCGTGTGAGGTCCGCAACAGTGACACCTGAAATGTGCTTACCTTCTGGCGTTCCCCACCAATAGCCCTTCGTTTATGAAGACCGTTGTTGTTGAAACACTCGATCACTGCGGTTCGCTTGGTAGGCGACAGAACGGCGATCGGGGCGCGCCTTTTGTTCGCAACAACCAATGGCGTCCCCGTAAGACCGGATGTAACCGTGGCATCGTTACCGGCATGCCGTTGTAGTCTCTGCTCTCTCATTCGTCCTATCCCTTGTAAATAAACGATCAGGGTACTGCTGCGTCGTTTGTGACGCTTTAAAAGCAGTGCTCGCACGCTCATGCATAGGGTGAGGCGCCTCCAATCGTGCTGAACTCGGCCCCGCCAAGACCGGATGAAATCCAGTGCATCAAGACAAAAGGCTACAGTCGATAGCCGCCTTCCGCATCAAGGAGGGTCTCACTTCGTGGCCTTTATCCCCAATATACCTTCTTCTCCGGGCGCGATATCGGAGTTCGACAGGCGCTGACGGTCGTCAAACACACGCGCCCGAGGCGTGGTTACGGGACGCTGGCGTGCGAACATCCATGCGGCATGACCCGATATTCGTAGTCGGATGAGACTGGGGCATTATAAATCCGTACGGAAAAGTGATAATGTATCTGGACGTTGGGGAAACCCAGTAAAGGGGCGCAAGATGGAAGTAATCAACATGGGAGCAGCGAAGCCGCTACGGCTGTTGAAGTGCCAGTTGTTGGCAAACTACACACGAACTGCCCAGCTCTTGTGTGCCGTCACCCTCGTCATGGGGAACGTAGCGGACGCACATCCATCCAATCAGCATTCCGGTTCCGAATGCTACGTCCATGGCCACCGAATGTATGTTCCTGACGGCCTTAGTTATCCAAGGAATGCCTGGGCTAGTTGGGGGATATCCTGCCGAGGACCGAAACCGGAAGGTGAAGGGACAGTAGCGACAACGACGGGATCAGGAGACCGACCGGCGGAGTGGTGTGGCTGGTGGATGCGGCAACATCTGGGTGGCCACTTCGGCCCAGAATACAACGTCGCTCGAAACTGGCTGAATATTGGCCGTCCGCTGCCCGGTCCTCGTCCCGGAGCCATCGGTGTAAAGGATCATCACGTATTTCAGGTGGTGGAGGTCATTGGTCCCGATCAGGTGCTGGCGATTTCCGGTAACGATCATAATGCCATTCGAACCCGAATACGCTCAACGGCTGGGGTAATTGGTTGGCGCGACGTTACCGACGAAACTACTGCGACTGTTTCCGCTACGCTGAAGCAACAAGATGATGACAATTCGTCTGCGGCCACTGGACGGGCGCGCAGTGAAGATCCTAGCCTGGTCCTGGACGGGTTGGCGTGGTGACCGCCGTATCCAAAAACCTCCAACTTCTATGGCCAAGCCCCGCCTGCACTCGTGGTATTCGAGCCAGGTTTCAGCGAAAACATAAAAACTGATAAGGGGACGGCAATCGCAACCTCAGCGGCCAAACTCCCGAAGATGTAAAAGTCATACCATTCGATGACATTTCCTCCCCCGGCAGCAGTGATCACCCGACGGAAGTGCGTTCAATCGAGGTGCGCCATTGGCATCGACGAGGGTGATACTGCTGAAATCTTTGGAGCTGCCTTGATCTGTATCAAAGGTGAATTCTGTAGAAGCTCTCTATGTTGAATGATGGCGTGGAAATCCGTCCTTGAGTCCCCTGGCCGTGCCGTTGGAGCATCGGTAATGGACGCGCGCGGCGCGACGGGTCTGCATGGTCGGCGTATCCTTGGGTATATGGTCGCGCATGAACAATTTCCCGTGCCCGAGGTCGTGGCGATCGGTGAAGCGGCAGCGCGCGCCGGCTTCGACCTCGTTGCGACGAGCGATCACTTCCAGCCCTGGCAAGCGAACGAGGGGCATTCGGGCGCTGCATGGGTAACATTGGGCGCACTTGGCGCGCGGACCCAACGGACGTGGATGGGCACCGCCGTAACGTGTCCAATCCTGCGGTATCGGCCGGCTATTGTCGCCGAAGCCTTCGCCAGCCTGGCGTTGCTATATCCCGGTCGCATCTTTCTAGGCGTAGGCTCAGGCGAAGCGCACAATGAGCAGGCGGCAACCGGCCAATGGCCTGGCTGGGCCGAACGTTGGGAGCGGCTTGAAGAGGCGATCGAAATCATCCGCTCTCTTTGGACCGGAAGAGAGGTCGATCATCGGAGCAAGCACTACACCGTCAAGGGCAGGCTCTACGATCCGCCGACGCAGCAGATACCATTGCTGACGGCAGCCAACGGTAAGAAGTCCATGCGCCTCGCCGGGAAAATAGGAGACGGACTGATCACGGATCCGCAGACCTGGAAGGAGTACAAGTCGGAATGGGAAGCCGGCGTTAAAGATGCCGGGAAAAACGCCGCTCAGACGCCGATCATGATCGAGCACTTCGTGGTTGTCGGCGACATGCAGAAAGCCGCGACTGCAGCAGCGTTGTGGCGTTTCTTACCTGAAGCTTATTCCATTCGAGATCCTAAAGAGATCCAGCAGCGAGCGGATAGGGGACATTCAAATGATGCTGTTCTCGCCGGCTGGTCGGTGGGCACCGACCCAAAGGTTCATATCGAGGCTGTTCAAAGGCTTTTTGAGAGTGGTGCAACGATCATCAATATTCACCCGGCTCAGCAAGACCAGGAAAAAGCTATCGACTTCTACCGACGCTCTGTGCTGCCGGAGCTTAAGGCAAGCCTGCTCGCAAACTAGCGTCAGCTGACAACCTTCCTCGCTCTCATTACGACAAGGTAAATGCAACCTCATCTGCCTGCGACCAGTTCAGCGGCTTCGAACGTGTCACCAGGGCTGATGCTCAGCTATTGAATTTCCAGCGGCCTGCACATTTTGCGGCTTCGCCAGCAGTGATTAGAATTAACTCCTAAACTCGGCGACGGTGATCCATGTCTCTAAACGCTCTCGACAACCTGGCGAACTTGATCTTCCTCGGGGCTTACTGGGTGAAGGACATCCTGTGGCTAAGATTGCTCGTCATGGTGGGTTCGCTCGTGGTCATCCCGTACTACCTGTTGCGAGCAGAGCCGCTGTGGACGCCGACGATGTGGAGCTGCGTATTCATCAGTATCCACGCCGTGCGCGCCTGGGGCATCGTCAAGGAGCGTCGGCCCGTCGCGTTCACGGGCGACGAGCAGCTTCTGTACGACAAGACGTTTAGTGCGCTGTCGCCCCAGCAATTCAAGCGTCTTCTAGCGATCGGTGAGTGGAAGGACCTGGACCGCGGGTACGTGCTCCATTCGACCGGCAATCCGTCGGATACGCTCGAGGCGGTGGTCCGCGGCGAGTTGGAGGCGAGCAGGCACGGCCAAGTGTTAGGTCATGCCCGCCCCGGAGATCTCGCGGGCTTGGCTACCGTGTTGGGCCGATCGCCCGAGCTCTTTGATGTGGCGGTCACGGAGCGAGCTCGCGTCATTCGTTGGCGGATTGGTGACCTGAAGAAACTCGTCGAGACTGATGAGAGCCTGGCTTCGGTGCTCAGAAAGATCGCGGCCGCGGCGATCGCCGAGAAGCTGATCCGAGCCGTCCAAGCGGAGTACTAGCCGGGCGAAGCGGCTAATAGGCGCCATTCTTCCGGAGAGGTGACGCGCTTTGCGCTACCGCCATTGACAGCTTGCCGCATCATTTGCCCGTTAGGAGACCCTGCCCAGGGAGAGCTGAATGGTGAAAGATAAGCACAAGAAGCATGAGGCAGCTAATGCGAAAGCCGCCTCTGGCAAAATGAAGCGCAAGGAGTTTGAGAAGGAACTGGCGAAGCTCCAAGTGGAGCTCGTCCGCCTGCAGACATGGGTACAGGCCAACCATGCCCGTGTCATCGTGGTCTTTGAGGGCCGCGACACAGCTGGCAAAGGCGGCGTGATCAGTCGCATTACCGCCCGCACCAGCCCACGCGTTTACCGGCACGTTGCCTTGCCGGCCCCCTCGGATCGAGAAAAGACCCAAGTCTACATCCAGCGGTACATCGCGCATTTCCCGGCGGCCGGTGAAATCATTTTGTTCGATCGTTCGTGGTACAATCGCGCCGGGGTCGAGCGGGTCATGGGCTTCTGTAGCGATGAGGACTATGAGCGCTTCCTAGCCCTAGTCCCTGCGGTCGAGCGGGAGGTAGCCATCAAAAATGGTATCATCCTGCGCAAGTACTTCCTTGATGTCAGTCAGGAGGAACAGCGGCGCCGATTTGAAGCTAGGATCAATGACCCGGTCAAGCACTGGAAGCTGAGCCCGATGGATACCGAATCAGTGCGACGCTGGTGGGACTATACGGCAGCCTATCAGCGCATGATTGCCGCCACCCACACCCCCGATACGCCCTGGTACATCGTTCCGGCCGACGACAAACGTCGCGCCCGCCTAAATTTAATTCGCCATCTACTGGACAGCATCCCGTACAAGAACATCAGCATAGACCTGCCGAAAATCCCGAAGGCGCAGTCCAGACCCAAGGGTGCTACCGAGGGCGTGAGCGCGGGCCACCCCATTCCCAGCCGTTACTGAGCACCGGCGTGTTGGTCTGCACCGGCTTCCGCGCTAGTCCGTCCTCGCGCGCTCACAGATAAACCCTGCCCTAAGGTCGGCGACCTGTGCCATGACGCCAACCACGAACTTCCCCATTGCGCCGGGGATCTGCGGCATGTCACCGAACACAACCTCGACCTCGCTGTCGAGCAGGGTGAGCAGAAAACCGGGCTTGCGCGACAGCCGCTCGAGCGGGACGGCAACGAGCTTCGGCTTCTGCTTCTTGCAGACGGCGAGCGCCTTGCGCCTCCGGCCGCGCCTTGCGCCGGCCGCTCTCGACGTGGGTGAACTCGCTCAGCAGCTGCTATGCCCGCCGGTCCAGCCGGTCGCGCACTCCTGGCGCTGCGCCTCCAGGCCGAGCCAGAGCGCCCCTGCTTTTGGTGTTGAAACGACAATTAGCGACTAACTTGCCTCCATGCGCGAAGGAGCTGATATCATGTTGCAAGAAAAGACGTTTGCCGCTGGCGAGGTGAATCTTAATTACCTCGACTCCGGTCCTTCCTCTGCAGCACCCTTGGTCATGTTGCATGGCGGAGCTTGGCGCTGGCAAGAATACTTATCGCTTATTCCCACCCTAGGCCAACGATGGCACGTTTATGCCGTCGACCTGAGGGGAAACGGCCGATCCGGATGGGCGCCCGATAAGTACCGTCTTCAGGACTTTGCGGAGGACAATGCGGAGTTCGTAAGAAGATTGGGCGCCCCGGCTGTCATCGTGGGACATTCTCTTGGCGGCATCGTCGCATTGATGATAGCAGCGCTACATCCAGAGAAAATCAAAGGTCTAATCATAGAGGATGCACCTCTCACTGTGGGCAACTATAAGAGAATCGTCGAATCAAGTCGCGACATGTTCAAGGTTTGGCTAAACCTGAAAAACTCTGCACAGTCGGAGCAGGAACTTACCCTACTGCTTGCAGATACCTACAAGGACTACCATGGGGTGACCAGCGCATGGATCATGTTCTTTGCTGGATGTCTTTGGCATCTCGACCCCACATTTTTCGATGTGCTGCTTCACGACTTCAACGGTTTCGCCGAAGGTTATAACTACGAACATATCTTCGCGAATATCCGGTGCCCTGTGCTGTTCCTGCGAGGCGAGACGAACCTTGGCGCGGTAATGGCAGATGACGAAATGGCCTGGCTTCAACAGAATTGCAGCAATGTGAAATGTACCTTAATCAATGGCGTGGGACATCTTCTTCACCTCGAGGACCATGGCCAAAGGCCGGTGCTGACGGAGATCGTGACATTTCTCAAAAACATCTAGCTAGGACGAGAGTTGTCTCCTAAAGGAAACTGTGATCGGCAAGGGCAACATTTAGATAAAACGGTCTCTGTTTTGATGCTTCGCTTATTCGCTCTTTTGCCTGTCGTGTTTCTTGGCGCCGCCTCGGTTTCGACGCCCACTCGCGTGAAAGGCAGTGCCAAAAAGGAAGGCAGACAACCAGTGAAGTTCGTGTTTGGTTGAGCTACTGAGGCGGCCGCACGCAAACAAAACTAGTGGCTGCTCGGCGGTCACCCTGACCCGAGTACCGAGCGGTCAGCGGGTAGGCGCACCATGGCCGCTGCGCCTCGATTCCCTTGATTGGGTCGTTATCGCTATACCGCGTCGCGATAATCTGATCCGGCGGTACACCGTCTTCGACCCACTGCGCGAGAGCCGCGACAATATCATGAGCGGGGTCAAGGCTGGGCGAGGGCAGGCCGAAAACGCCGCCGACCGCATTTGGGCCAACGCCTCCGCCACAATGATCCATCCCGGGTGCCATAAACAGTCGGTAGAACGAGCGGACGCTGTCGGGTTGGCCCATCTTGGACGTGACCGACTGATAGTAGTTGATCGAGCTTTGCGCCGGAATGGCCGCGTCGTTCCACCCGTGATACTGGATCAGCTTGCCGCCGGCGGCGTTGAAGGCGGTAAGGTCAGGGTCCGCTGCGTCGAGTGCTTGGGCTGTCGCCTTGTCCGCCGCGCCAAGCGCATCGTTGATGTTCTGGCCCTCGATGCGCCAGTCTGTTTTTTCGAAGACCATGTTTGCGAAATAGCCTATTCCAAACCCGTTCAGAAGCGTTGCCGCGGTCCGCATCGGATCAGTGCCGCTAATCCATCGAACCCAAGTCCCCGGGCCGGACTCGCTCCCCGGCGGATACCCCGGGAAAATTGACTTTCCATCGGCATCCTCAGCGCCTGAATAGACCTTCCGAAGAGTGACAACTTCGGACTCGGAAAGACACTCGTGAGATTCGCCGGCCTTGCAGACAAGACTCGAAGGATCAAAATGGCACTGGACTGGATTGTCGAGATAGCCTCCCTCGCCATGGCAGGTGGCGAGCACGGCTTTGGTCACGATCAACAACTTTTCGGGCGAAAGCCAACCGTTTGGTTGGTTAAGGGCCTGTTCGGTCCAGACAGCGTTGGTCAGCAGCTTTGTCCAGAAGTTCGCTGGGGCGCCGGCAACTATGCCATCGTAATCCCTAGGGAAGCGCTGAGCTTCCATGAGCGCCTCACGGCCTCCATTTGAGCAGCCGCTGAAGTAGGCGTGGACGGGAGGCTTGCCATAATAGGCTTCGATGATCGTCTTTGAGACAGCGGAAGTCTCGTGGATCGCTCGCCAGCCGAAATCGACGACCTTTTCAGGGTGACCAAACGCCCAGGCGGAATCCAGAGGCCCGCCGGAATGGCCGGTGTCCGTCCCCGAAACCGCATAGCCAGCTTCAAGCGACCGATCCATCGAACGGTAAATCAAGGAGCCTGCGAAGCCGCCATTCCCGATGCCCTGGTATTTCCCGTTCCAGGCGCTTTCCGGAGGGAGCCATACCTCGAATTTGATGTCCGAGTCGGCGGACGGCCTGAGCACGCCTTCTACGCGACAAAATGGTTTGTTCACCGACACCGGCATCGGAGGATCTTTTCCCGCAACGTTGAAAGGTGGAGCGACGCTCTTCGCGGCGGTTATCGAAGCACCCCCGAAATTCTTGCCGACCAACCCTTCGCAATCTGTCGCCGCTGCGCCGCCAGCGCTTAAAATAACAGCGCCGATGGCAATTGCCGTCCGAGTGGATGCTCGGCGAGGAGCGACTATTGGCACGTTTCGATCCTTGGTTGCATTTGTCAAGCTCCTGGCACACTGGGTGCGCGGTAGGTTCGCAGCTAACACCATCCGATGACGCGCCAGAAACTAAGCCCAGCGGCAGGAAATCAATCTCGCAGAGTTGCGAGCGGCGAACAACCTCTTCCGGATCGGTAAGACTGTGAAGCTGATCGACCAACTCGCGTGGTGGACGCGGCTGAGTCAGAACAGTGCGCGCGCCGGCGCCACCCAAAGGCGTCTACGCCGCTCCATCCGCGCCCTCACCCTAAATTTGGCGCTTTTAAAGGGCGAGATCCTTAAGAGCGCGATTAAACGCCTTTGTCACTTTAGGCCCGAGTCCAATGAGCGAGATTGCCTTAACTTTCGCGGGCAGCAGGAGTGCACGCGCAAATACCGCTTTCGACGGCCGCCAGGCGGATGGTTCCGATCTCTTGATGCTGCAACAGCTACTTGCCATTCAGTCAACCGTATCAGATCTGCTACGACAAGTGCCGCCTGGGTGGGCGTCTTTTACCGCAAGCTCGGAGCGTTGTCCGTTGAACTACTCGCCAGGATCCGCGGCCGCCGTCGCAAAGCTGGCGAACCTTTCTGCGCAACCATGCGGATGCCATCGTCGACCGCGCGCAGGGATGCAGCTTGAGGCCAGTGCTTATCCCCGGCACCAGCCGAGCTACGTAAGAATTTTCGCCAAGCGTTCGAGCGTAGCAAGTGTGGGGTTGCGGCGGCCGCTTTCCAAATGGCTGAGATAGGAGCGGTTCAAAGGCTCCAACAGGGCGGGCTGGGGAAATACTGTGAGTGAATGTGGCCCGATCCGGTCACATCCGGAGGATGCTAAATGCTGCTTGCACCGAGTGCCTTATTCAAACATGAAATCAGTATCTCGTCGCTAAACGGTTTGGCAAGAAAGCCGATCGCGCCGGACGCAAGCGCCTGCGCCCGTGCTTTCATTTCCGGAAAAGCGGTAACGAAAATGATCGGGAAGTGATGACCTTGGCCAATCAGTTTGCCCTGCAACTCTATCCCATTCATACCCGGCATCTGCACGTCGCTAATCAGGCAATCGGTGTCATCCAACCGGTTCGATTTCAAGAACGCTTCAGCGGATGCAAATTGGAGCACCGCATACCCAAGAGATCGAATGAAGCTCGCCGTCGCGTGGCGAAACGGATCGTTGTCATCGACAATTGCGATCACAGGCATCGCCCACTCAGCTTTCCGCGTGGGTGAATTCTAACAAAGATATAGCGTCTTAAACAGAAAACTTAAACATACAGCGTTTTAAACAGAAACGTGTCGAAACGGTGACGTTGGCCTTCGATTGGATCTAAACTACACCAAAGTATAGGTAGCATTACTTTGTGCGCCGGATTGCCAACGTATCCGCCATCCTCACCAGGTCGGCGAGAGATTTAGCTCCCATTTTCTGCATTACGTTGCCACGATGGACCTTTACGGTAACCTCGCTCACTCCGAGTTCGGCAGCGATTTGCTTGTTGAGGAGGCCGCCAGTTACCCGCGCCATATCTTCAGATGAAAAGCAATACGCCGACGAGTTGATCACCCTTTCGATAGAGCACGATTTCTTTTACTTGTTGTCTTTTGGGCATTTCCATCGTGGATTTGCACTGACCGCACTTGGACAGCCCCGAGAGGGACTGGATGCCATGGCTCAATCCTTATCGATGTTCCAAGCAATCGGGGCAGTCTGTTGCACACCATGGATATTTGTGGTGCAGGCCGATGCATACGCTAAGCTCGGCCAACCGGAAGATGCCTTTACTTGTCTTGATAATGCAGCACAAACAATCGAATCGACGGAAGAGCGGTTCGTCGAACCCGACTTGCATCGCGTACGCGGCGAATTGCTAAATCGTGCTGGTGACGCAGTAGCGGCGGAACACAACTATCATCTGGCACTCGCCGAAGCCCAAAAGCGAGGTTCAAAGCTTTATGAGTTGCGCGCAGCAATGAGCATGGCGCGGCTCTGGCGCGATCAGGGCAAGCGGGAGGAGGCTCGCGAGCTTCTCGCTCCGGTCTACGGCTGGTTCACCGAAGGGTTCGACACACGCGACCTAAAGGAGGCGAAGGCCCTGCTCGACGAGCCTGGAGCTTGAATTAGATCAGATGGTGCCGCGCGCTCGGGCAACTAGGGATGCGGCCCCCATGGGGCAGCCTGGAGCAGTTTTACTTCCTGGGTTATGAGCAGCGGGCGGAACTTTGACGCGAAGCCCTCAACGAAGTCCTTGTTCGCATATACAGCGGCCCAATGCGCCCGACGATCAGCATCATCGTCGAACTTCCACAGATGCACAATCTGGTTGATCGTTCCGGTATCGGCCTGGAAGTATCCGATCAGCTTCTTGTCATGACTGCCCTTCTGGAGCGCCGGAAAGCCAATCTCCTGATAGAGCTTCACCGCTTCGGCCATTGTGCCGACCCGGAGCGTATAGGTTCTCAATTCATAGAGGGGCATCGCGCTTCCTTTTCGTGAACGATTTTGAGCCGCCAACTGTGTCCGCATCATACGCAAACATCGAGCGACTTAGCCAGTTCATAGAGGGATTCTGCTCGTTAGCATGGGCATGCGGAGTGCCGCGCCAAACCAACAGACAGTAAGGGTTCAAGACACGATCTACGTTCTCTATCGTTCGTGTTCCTGCATGGACGGCAACAGGGCTTGGCAATGTGCGGGCGGTTCACCAATAGGCTGACGTGGGAAGAGCTTGTGCGGCTCTATCGGCTGACAATCCAAGCGCCGCCGCACAATCTGCCGCCTCGGTACAATATCTGCTCCTACCGATCCGGTGGATGTGGTGACCGAACGCGACGGCAATCGCGACTTCGTCCGCATGCGGTGGGGCCTCGTGCCGTCGTGGTGGCCGAAGCCCCTCAAGGAATTGAAGGCGGCCACTTTCAACGCGCGTGCTGAGACGGTTGCGGAAAAGCCCTTCTTTCGGGATGCCTTCCGACGAACCCGCTGCCTTATCCCTGCATCGGGATACTTCGAGTGGCAGAATACCGCGACCGGCAAACAGCCTGGTACTTCACCCGCGCCGATGGCGAGCCGATGACCTTTGCCGGACTATGGGACGAATGGAAGGACAAGGCAACGGGCGAGGTGCTGAAGTCTTGCACGATGCTGATCACCGAGCCGAACGATTTCGTTGCCGAAGTGCATGACCGCATGCCGGTTGTCCTTGAATCCAAGGATTTCGCATCCTGGCTCAACGATGGCGGACCTGCGTTGCTCAAACCCGCAGCGAACGACGTGCTGCAACGCTGGCCGGTGTCGAGGCGCGTCAACAGTTCGCGAGCGCCCGCCGATGATCCGACCCCTCGTCGAACGGGTCGAGGTGAAATAGCAGACCGAATGTCGTGGGCCAACACTTCAGGGCTGCGACGAGGGTCGACCGGCACCGGGAATGGCTCAAAACCTATATGCGTGCCCGCCCGTCCCCTATGTCGCAAGGTCGCTCTTTTATGGCCGCACTTAGTGCAGCGGGCGCACTGCCGCAGTCGATCACTCGACGTATCGGCACCCCATCGAATCATGAGCGACACCAGGGCCATCGGCGCGTCGCGCTGGTAAGGCGGATTGCTTCCGATAATGACTATTCTCGGAAGTAAAATTCCGTCTGCAGCGTGGAGACGTCGCCGAGGGTAACAGCCGCTCGGGTCTGACTATGCCTTTGTGCGTCGCTTCACCCTGTTCGTTTGCCCGTCGTGTTGTGATGCAATACCCTAACCAGCTCGGCGTAGTCACCTCGGGCAGGGGTAGGCAATGCGACGGCGCGTCTTCACTAGGGCAATAGCTGGTTCGGGCCCAAAGGCAGGAGTTATCTTTTTCTTGATGGCGTTGTTTGCGTGCCAAGTCGCCCTAGCTGCCGAGAACAAGCGCGTAATGTTGCTTCATTCTTTTGGGCAGGATTTCAAGCCCTGGAGCGAATATGCCAAAGACATCCACGCGGAATTGAAACGGCAATCCCCGTGGCCGCTGGACATCATTGAGAACTCCCTGGTCACGGCCCGTTTCAGCGATGAGAACCCGGACGCTCCGTTTGTGGAGTATCTCAGTGCCTTGTTTGCCAAACGCCCTCTTGACCTGATCGTGAGCATCGGCGCTCCAGCGGCAGACTTTGTGCAGCGACACCGGCGGCGACTTTTTCCCTCCACCCCAATGGTGTTGACGGCGGTAGATCAACGTCGAGTGCAGTATTCTAATCTCACTGGAGACGATGTCGCCGTCGCGGTGAACATCAACTATTTGTCAGCCTTCGAGAACATCCTGCAAGTACTGCCGGACACCAAAGAAGTGATTGTGGTTGTGGGGACTTCTCCAATTGAGAAATTTTGGAAGGACGCGATAGGCAAGCAGGCGGAGCCTCTTACAAACCGAATTAAGCTTTCATGGACAGATGAATTGCCATTTGAAGAGCTGTTAAAACAAGCCTCCGCGCTCCCGCCGCATACTGCTATTTTCTGGGAGTTGATGATTGTCGATGCGGCAGGCGTCGTACACGAAGGCGACCTCTCATTGGAACGACTTCATGCCGTTGCTAACGCCCCGATTTTTTCCTATGACGAATCCTTCTTCGGTAGCGCGATCGTAGGTGGCCCGCTTCTCATAGTGGCCGATACTAGCCGACTGACGGCCACCGTCGCCGTTCGCATCCTGAACGGTGAGAAGGCGGGCGACATCAAGGTATCACCCGTCGAATTTTCAGCGCCGAGGTTCGACTGGGGGCAAATGCAGCGCTGGGGAATTAGCGAAAAAAACCTTCCGCCGGGAGGCGAAATCCTTTTTCGTGATCCGACGGTATGGGGGCAATATCGTGCTTACATCTTGGCAGCCGCCGCCGCAATTCTGATACAGGCCGCGCTGATCTTTTGGCTGCTTTATGAACATCGGCGTCGCCATCTTGCCGAGGTCCAGGCGCGTAATTCGATGGCAGAACTGACCCAGCTTAATCGCTTGGCGACAGCGGGGGAGCTGTCGGCCGCCATTGCCCATGAAATCAGGCAACCTATCGCGGGTATGGTAGCAATGGCCAATGCCGCCGTACGTTGGCTTTCAAGAGAGATCCCCGATATTGGTGAGGCACGGGACGCAATGAACAATGTTGTGGCGACCGGTCATCACGCAAGTGACGTCATCACAAATGTGCGCGAGCTATTCGGGAAGGATACGCAGGAAAAAACTCCGACCGATGTGAACAAACTGATCAGGAAAGTTTTGGCATTGGTCTATATAGACCTACGCAAACACAGCATTGAAACTCAACTGAACCTCAGCGAACAACTTCCCCCGCTTATTGGAAATGAGGTCCAGTTGCGGCAGGTGGTTTTGAATCTGGTGATGAATGCCATTGAGTCGATGGCTTCAGTAGCAGAACCTCGCGTGCTCTCCATTAAATCCGAATCTACCGAACACAACAGCGTCCTTGTCTCGATCGCGGATACCGGGAGCGGAATTGATGTAGCCAACCTCAATCGCATTTTTGCCCCAATGTTCACCACCAAAACACGCGGCATGGGAATGGGTCTATCGATCTGTAAATCGATCATCGACAGCCACAATGGTGGGATCTGGGTGTCGGCTGGTGTTCCCAGAGGCTCTATTTTTCATTTTGAATTGCCGTTGCGCCGAGGCGATAGCGTAGTCTGATTTAAGCGGCCGTACGCTAGCAACCGACGACCCGGCGTTCACCTCGTCGGCACGGGCAAACACACTCGGCGGTGCTTCCAAGCCGAGTGCTTTGGCAGTCTTGATGTTGAGCACGGTTTCGTATTTCGTCGGAGCCTGCACCGGGAGGTCGGCTGGTTTCTCGCCTTTCAGGATGCGGTCGACGTAGGAGGCGGCAAGCCGATACAACGCGGCCTGATCAAATCCCGAGGGAGATCAATCCGCCTTCGGTGACGAAACGGCGGAAGTTGTGGGATCGAATGGAGCCATGATAGTCCCTCAGGACATCAAGCCAAAGCAGACCGTGCGCCAAGATTTCCGACAATGTCTGATAATCGCTCCTCGGTCGTCAACCTGTCGCGTCCAATTGCACTGGCGCCTCGGACAAGGTGCCGATGACGGCCGCATGGCGCGCGTCGCGGAGGCCTGGGACAGGTCAACAGCGCCGGGCGCGACGTCGCGGAGTACAATCTCTAGCGCAAGCGTACGTCTTCAACATCTTCGGCTGGCTTGCCGAAGCGGCACGCGGCTGATACCTATCCTTGCGACGCGTCATGGCCGGGCCCGTCCTGGCCATGCATGTCTTTGGACAGATATACTCAATCCACTTTGAACGTGGCCCGCCATGCCAAAAAAAGCGAAGTCGAAGGGGAAATCGAAAGCCAAATTGAATATCAAGAAGTTCAAGAAGGGCAGGCGAGCAGCGCCGCCCAAGCGGCAGAAGGTTGCTGTCAGCATTCCGGCGCTGGAGGCTGCTGCAACGAAAGCAGCCGACTTCGCCGCCAAGCACGAAGCCGCCGCAGCGGAGTCACAAGGCGCCGCGGAGCAACGTCGTTCTGACGCAGATGCGGCAAGGCAGGAGGTGACGAAGCTCGAGGCCGCTGCAAAGAAGGCAAAGCGCGATGCCGCCAAGAGTGCGGCTGCGGTCAAGGAGGCAAACAACAGGGCCGCAAAGCTCGACGCGCTTGCTAGAAAGGCTAGGCGAGAGGCCACGGGTCGCGAAGCCGCAGCCGAGCGAGCAAGGCTTGCCGCCGCGGCGCTGGAGGCTGCTGCAACGAAAGCAGCCGACTTCGCCGCCAAGCACGAAGCCGCCGCAGCGGAGTCACAAGGCGCCGCGGAGCAACGTCGTTCTGACGCAGATGCGGCAAGGCAGGAGGTGACGAAGCTCGAGACCGCTGCAAAGAAGGCAAAGCTCGATGTCGCCAACAGTGCGGCTGCGGTCAAGGAGGCAAACAACAGGGCCGCAAAGCTCGACGCGCTGGCTAAAAAGGCTAGGCGAGAGGCCACGGGTCGCGAAGCCGCAGCCGAGCGAGCAAGGCTTGCCGCCGCGGAGAAAGCCCGGCGCGAAGCTGCGCAGCAGGCGAAGCGCGAGGCAGCAGAGAAGGCGAGGCTCGAAACCATCGAGCGAGCGAAGCGTAAAGCTGCCGAGAAGGCGGAGCGCGACGCTGCGCGAAAAGCCGAGCGCGAGGCGGCGAGGCAGGCAAAGCGCGAAGCCGCTGAGAAAGCGAAGATCGAGGCTGCCGAACGCGCGCAACGCGAGGCGGCGGAGAAGGCGGAGCGTGAAGCCGCCCGCAAGGTCGAGCGCGAAGCGGCCAAGGAGGCAAAGCGAGAAGCTGCCAGGGTCGCGAAGATGGAGGCTTCCGCAAAGCCAAAACGCGAAGCTGCGGAGAAGGTCGAGGCCGAGCGCGAGGCGGCTGAACGAGCAGAACGCGAGGCCGCCAAACAGGTAATCCGGGAGGTCGGTGAACCAGCCAAAAGCGAAGTTGCCGCGAAACCAGAGTCCGGCATATCCGACGGGCCGTCGTTTACAGATGGCATCCGACGGAAATGAATGCGCCGGCAGAGGCCTTTAGATGTCAAGCTTTGGCTAAGGAAATCGCCGCCGAGCTGCGCGCAAAGTACGATCTGAAAGCAGCATAGCTTGCCGGTCAACGTGTCCTTATTACGAAGTTCGATCATGATCCGAGCCGCGCCGTGGGAAGTGCTCGGCACAAGCGCTGCAGCTGGCCGATTTGGGTGTATTTGGCTCGCCACCGTGGGGAAAAATAGAGACGGAGCGGCTACAACGCGAGCGCCCCCTCTTGCGGATTGAGCATTACAAGATAAGAGATGAGCATGGCGAAGTGAGTAGCCGCTTTGCTGTATTCTGTGATCTCTACAAAAAGCCAGAAACCAACTACGGCTTGTTCGCTGAGGGCTTCAGTACGCGGGAAGATGCCGAGCAATACATTGCCAACTATGGCAGCGGCAATTGTTGAACGCTTAGGGCCGCCATGCCGCGTCGAAACGAAGTCGCATGATTTGGGGATTTTCGCCAAAGGAGCTATATGAACCGAACTCGCCTAATACCAATTCCGCATCAGAGTGAGTTGACGATATATGGGAAAGAGGTGCTTGGGATTGCGCTCCATGTAGAGGATGGCGCGAACGCGACCGCACGGCCGATGCCCGCCGATGCACCAGTAATGACGACATTGCCGTGGAAAGGTTGCTGCCGGAGGCGGCCCATGAAAAGTGCTCTCACGTCAACGGCGGCCTTGGGTCAATGTTGCGTTGGCCTCGTAGCACAGCGCGCGAAAGCAGTGCGGTAACTTGGTGCCCTCGCGAGCGCGGTGTGCATCCCCGCCCCACCGTCGCGGAGCCGCCGACGAGAAAACCTGAGATAACAAAGCTACCCTTTCCGAACTCGGTGGAGCGAAAATGTCCCTGCTCAAGTCTGCGGTTCGCGCTTGCCCATAAAGCCCCCTGGGGGGTGGTACCGAAACTAATCGACCAGATCCCCAGCCAACCGGGCTGACCAAGCTAACTATTGCCGACCGCCGCTTTCGACACAGGAAGGTCGGGCAACAGTCGCTAACTTACTGGCACGCGCGAAACGCGAACGGCGCAGGATTGTTGCGTTTTCACAGTTCGACAAGAATATCGCGTTTGATAGACTTGATATTGATCTGGGCCCGGTCTACGCGGATGCGCGCTTTATAGCAGTACATTGGCTGAAACGGTTGAAAAGCAGTCGTCCAAATTGGCGGCAGACACGCCCTGATTGGGATATCGAGCAGACGCTCAAAAGCGATACGTTGGAATTTCTCGTTGTCATGCGATAGCCGATCATGGTTTGGATCACGTGATGTCATCCGTTAACGAGATATATCAGCATGGCCATCACACCTCGGTGGTGAGCAGCCATGCTAAGCGGACAGCCGAAACGGAGGCAGCGTTTTTTCTCCCCTATCTCAAACCTGGGATGCGCTTGCTTGATGTAGGCTGCGGGCCCGGATCGATTACCGTCGGCTTGGCGTTGCGGGTAGAGCCAGCCCCCACGATTGGTATGGACGCGTCGGAAAGCGTCATCGAGACAGCACGTTCACTCGCAAAAGCGAAACCGGCAAGGTACCTGACCTTCGACGTGGGCAATATTTATGAGCCACACTTCCCCGCTGAGAGCTTCGACGCGATTTTTGCTCATCAAGTCCTGCAACATTTGCGTCGACCGGTCGATGCGCTGCGGCGACTTCGGGCGCTTCTGACGTCTGGCGGGGTCGTTGGCGTTCGTGACGTTGATTGGGGAAGCACAACGTTTTATCCGGAGAACAAAGGACTTCGCCGCTTCCTGACTGTTTATTATGAACTCGCGCGACGTAACGGCGGGCAGCCGAATGCTGGGCGTTATCTTCGACATTGGTTCCGCGAGGCGGGATTTTTCGAAACTCGTGTGACGACATCGACCGTGTCCTACACCGACCCGGCCGCAACGCGCGAATGGGCGAATACCTACGCTGACCGCACTTTGCACTCGAACATTGCAGAGAAAGCTCTAGAATACGGCCTTGCCACCCGTTCCGAGCTGGAGGCTATTGCTGCGTCCTGGCATGCTTGGGGTCAGGATCCAGACGCATTGTGGTGCTTCAGCCACACCGAGATAGTGGCTTGGAAACGATAGCGCGAAATGGCGAAAGACTGCTGCGCAACGTTGATGCGCTCGGAAAGCCTTTTTGCCTGATTGGTCAACCCGCCAGCACACGGCGATGCAGCCGCACGCACCAATCGGCACGCGCCTCGAGGCGATTGCCATCGTTGGTACCATGCACCGTCACGCCGCGATCGGTTTGGTGGATCGCAATGACCTTGGCCTGGAAGCGGATCAGATCTCCGACATCGCGCGGGAACGCTCCTTTCCCCCTAATCAAACACTTCCGGATTGACCGCATTCTCCCGGATCGGCTTGCCGTCGAATACGCTGAGCACGTTGTAGGCGGTTTGCACCGCCATGCGATCGATCGATTCACGCGTCACGCCCGCGATGTGTGGCGAAGTCACAAGATTTGTGAGCTGCAAGAGTGGATGATCCGGTGGTGGCGGCTCGGGATCGAACACATCGATGCCCGCGCCTGCGAAGGTGCCTGCAGTCAGCGCCGTATGCAGCGCCCCTTCATCGACAATTCCGCCGCGCGCGGTGTTGACGAGAAAGGCGGTCTTTTTCATGCGCTGCAACCGCGCCGCGCCGAACATTCCGATCGTTTCCGCGGAGCGTGGGCAGTGAATGGTCACGAAATCCGCCCGCGGGAGCGCGGCATCGAGATCGGAGACCGGCTCGCATCCGGCCGCCCGAATGTTTTCAGCCGGTAGATAGGGGTCGTAAACGATAACCGTCATCTCCATCCCAAGGCATCGCTTGGCGACGCGCGTGCCGGTGCGGCCAAAGCCGACGACGAGCACGGTTTTGCCGAGGAGGTCGACCGGCACCGCGGTCATGCGTTCGGCCCAGCGGCCGGCGCGCACAAGCACGTCAAGCTCGCCTCCTCGTTTTGCGAGCGTGAGCATGAGGAAGAGCGCGTGCTCGGCGACCGAGGAGGAGTTCGCAGTCCCCGCCAGCATCAAAGGAACTCGGCGGCGGGTGAGCGCGGGCACGTCGATTGCGTCATACCCAACCCCTATGCGCGCCACGACCTCTAATCCGCGCGCGAGCGCGCACTCTGTCTCGCCAAAGCGCGTCAGCCCAAGGATCGCGCCATGTACCTCGCCGCCCGATCGCAGCAGTGTGTGAAATTCGGCAGCCGAAAGGGTGGCGGGAAAAGCTACAACCTCGACGCCGTCGCGCGCCTCAAGCAGCCATCTGCCGCCCGCGCCCATGACGCTGGGCACTAGTAGCCGCCTTCTGTTGGTCGCCAGGCGCGCCCCCAACCGAAGAACGCAATCGCACTTCGCGTATTACAAGCCGAGCGCGTTGACAAGTTCGAAGTCCCGAGGAGCGCCCGCAAGCCCAGAAGCGTCCGCTCCTCGTCGGCACCGGCGAGCTTGCTGTATCCGGCTACGTCCGCCGGGAGGATTGCCGCGAGTTTCCGGGTCTCCGCCATGGCGTTCCTTCACCACACTCCAGATTATCACGATTGAGGGTCAGCCTAGACAGGGGCTGCCCGAGCCGCGGGGAGCTTTTTCCCTTCATATCAAGCGAGCTTGTCGGGTCTACGTGGCTCAGGCAGGAACTAGCTCACCGGGCCGGCCTTAGCCCATATATCTCGGGTGGACCAAAAGAGCGACCGTCCCCGGCAGGCTACTACTGGTCGCGCATTCCGAGGTGGTGACGAATTTCCGCGAGAATCTCATGCTCCCACTCGACCAATGGCAACCCAACGGTCTACTTCCGGCATACGTAGATGCAGTTCTGCGGCCGCGGCGAGTTCGAGCACCTCAACGCGGCCGAAGCCGGCGTCGGCGAGCATCGCCTTGGCCTTCTCAATCCCCCACACCGCACCAAGCCCGGCGCCGCCATAGGCGAGCGACACGGTCATGCAGTGCATTAGGCTGATGCCGTAGTAGAGCGGCGCGAAGGGATTGCCGATATTGCCGGCGACGTCGCTGGCGAATTTGAAGTCGATCATCAGGAAGATACCATCATCCTCCAGCGCTGCATTGATGCGCGCGAGCACGGTCGCTGGGTCGAGCTGGTCGTGGATGGCGTCGAAGGCGGTGATGAGGGCAAAGCGCGGCGAGCTCGGCAGCTTCGCCACGTCGAGCACGTCGAAACGTACGTTCGCGAGGCCCATCCGGCTCGCTTCCGTCCGGCCGTCGGCGATTGCGTCCTCGGCGAGATCGTACCCCACGAAATGCGAGCGCGGGAATTCCCGCGCCGTGACGTTAACCGCGTGACCGCTGCCGCAGCCGACATCGAGCACGCCGATGCCGGTGGCGAGCCGCTCGGTAAGGCCGCTGATCCGCCCGAGGAATCCCGAGATCAGCTGCTCGTCATAGATGCGCCGCCAGGTTGCGTCCATGTGGCAGGTGAAGTCGGGCCTATATTCGGAATAAGGGATGCCGCCGCCCTCGCGGAAGCATTTCACCAGCCTGGGCAGGTGCTTGCCGAAGTGGTCGATGATGCCGCTCATCGGCGAGACGTTCCGCGCCGCGGCGCCGGTTAGCGATACCGCATGCTCTTGCGGCAGCCGATAGCGCCCGCTCGCTGCGTCGTAAAGGAAGATGCCGCTTGTCGCCATCGCGCCCAGCCACTCGCGGACATAGCGCTCGTCGAGCCCCGCCCGCGCGGCGAGTTCGTCGCTTGTCGCCGCCCCCTCGACCGAGGCTTCGAAGAGGCCCGTCTGGCAGCCAATGTCGATCAGTTTGGTGAGGACGCCGCCGGTGTAGATACCGAGCAGCTTCCTGGCGAATTCCTCAGCGGAGAAGTTCGTCTGCATCACTGCCTCCTGGGTTGACGCGACGGGGGATATACTGGACGGGCTTGAGAGTTGGCGACGCACGAGGCGGGTGATGAGCAACCGTCCTTGATAGCGAGCGGCGTCGGTGTCGCCCATTCCCCAAGCCGCTTGCCCGCGACAAAGTGGAAGCTGCGAAGAGTGTCGTCATGCTGGACCTTGCTATTCTCAATGCCGAAGCCGCCGCCGGCATGTACAAGAAGCCCATCGAGGTGCTGGCGAAGGATATACGCTACGAGCCGCTGCCGGCGGAACTACGCGCGATCGTCATACGAGGACGACGCTGAGCGAGCAGTTCGGGCGGGGTTAGAGTTGGTCCAAGCGGTGAGCGGGTTGAATGCGAGTGCTCCACTGCAAACGCGAGTGGGCATTGCCACCGGATTGGTCGTTGTCGGCGATCTGATTGGATCGGGAGAGGCGCAGGAACGCGGGATTGTTGGTGAGACACCAAACTTGGCGGCACGTCTACAAGGGATTGCTGAGCCGAATACAGTTGTCATCGCCGAGAGCACGCGAAAGCTTGTCGGTTATCTCTTCGATCTTCAAGACCTCGGCGCACAAGACCTCAAAGGCATAGGCGGTCCCGTGAGAGCTTGGGCTGCCTTGCGACCCGCTTCGGTCGAAAGCCGCTTCGAGGCGCTGCACGCGAGTGGGCTAACCGAGCTTGTAGGCCGCCAAGAAGAACTGGAACTGCTGATACGGCGGTCGTCGAAGGCGAAGACTGGCGAAGGCCAAGTCGTACTCCTGTCCGGGGAGGCAGGAATTGGCAAGTCGCGGCTGACTGCGGCGCTGCTTGAGCATTTCGCTAACGAACCGCATACCCGCCTGCGATATTTCTGCTCGCCGCAGCACACCGACAGTGCGCTTTACCCTGTCATCAGTCAGATGGAACGCGCCACCGGGTTCGTTCACGACGACACCGCGCAAACGAGGCTCGACAAACTGGACGCGATACTGGCGCAGACCTCGACCGCGACTGAGGACGCGGCACTGTTTGCCGAGATGTTGTCGCTGCCGAACGATGGTCGCTATCCCACAGTCGATCTGGCTCCAGAGCAGCGGCGGCAGAGAACTCTGGCAGCGCTCGTTTCGCAGATGGAAGCGCTGACTTGGCAGAATCCGGTGCTCATGATGTTTGAAGATGCGCATTGGACCGACCCCACCACCTTGGAACTGTTTGGCCGCGTCGTGGACCGCATTCGGACCCTTCGCGTGCTGCTGCTCGTGACGTTCCGGTCGGAGTTCCAAGCGCCTTGGGTCGGACGGCCTTACGTCACCGCACTCACTATCAACCGGCTAGGGGAGCGCGACATCAGCGCGATGATCGACCGCGTCGTCGGCAACAAGGTGCTTCCAGCCAACATCCGCCAAGACATCATCGAGCGTACTGACGGCATTCCGCTGTTCGTCGAGGAAATGACGAAAGCGGTGCTGGAGGCGGAGAGCCAGCGCGCAGTTGAGCATCTCGCAGCGGCAGTTCCGTCCTCCGCACTGGCTGTCCCGGCAAGCCTGCAAGCATCACTAATGGCGCGGCTCGACCGCCTGGGTCCAGCCAAGGAGGTGGCGCAGATCGGGGCGGCAATCGGCAGGGAGTTTTCTCATGCCCTGCTGGCTGCGGTGGTGCGCAAGCCGCAGGCGGAGTTGGTGTCGGCGCTAGATCGACTTATTGACGCTGGTCTAATGTTTCGGCAGGGCACGCCGCCGCATGCGACTTATCTCTTCAAGCACGCGCTGGTGCAGGACGCGGCTTATGGCACATTGTTGCGCGAGCATCGACGCGCGCTTCACGCCCGCATTGCCGAAGCTCTGGAGCGGCAATTCGCGGAGATTGCCGAGAGCCAGCCGGAGCTATTGGCTCGTCATTGCGCGGAAGCGGGCCTGATCGAGAAGGCTGCTCGTCTGTGGGGCAAGGCGGGACAACGGTCGCTCGCGCGGTCGGCGCTGGTTGAGGCCGCAGAGCAGCTCACGCGTGCCGTTGACCAGATTGCGGCCTTGCCTACCAGTCCCTCCTTGCGTCGCGCGCAGATCAGATTTCAGGTCGCGATGATAAACCCACTCATGCATGTCAAAGGGTATGCCGCGCCCGAAACCAAGGCGGCGGTGGAGCGGGCGCGTCAGCTGATCGAACAATCTGAGGCGCTTGGAGAGCCGCCCGAAGACCCGCTGCTGTTGTTCTCGGTCCTGTATAGCTCCTGGGCCGCGAAGTTTTTGGCGTTCGATGGCGACGCTTTGCGCGAGCTTGCGGTGCAGTTCCTGGCGCTGGCAGAAAAGCAAAGGGCGACTGTCCCACTAATGATCGGGCATCGCCTCATGGGCAATTCATTGATCTGGCGAGGGCCTATGCGGAACTCGGCAAATTCGATGACGCTTGGCACTGCGCGGGCGACGCGATGACGATGGTGGAAGCCACCAAGGAAAGGTGGCAAGAGGCCGAGGTCAATCGCACGTCCGGCGAAATCGTTCTGCTATCCGCGCGGTCGGACGCGAAAGCGGAAGCGTATTTCGAGCGTGCGCTCGCGGTCGCGCGCAAGCAGCAGGCAAAGTCGTTGGAACTGCGCGCGGCGATGAGCATGGCACGCCTCTGGCGCGATCACGGCAAGCGGGATGATGCCCGCAATCTGCTGGCTCCCGTCTACGGCTGGTTCATCCTGCCTAAGGGCCAGGCGATCCGCTACGGCGTCACGGTCGGCGAAGAAGGGCAAGCCTGGGGCGGCATCGCCACGGTCGGCCGAATGGAAGAATGGCCGCCGTGGAGACCGACCGCTGGCGAACAGGCGCGACTTGGTCCTTTGCCGGCGTTCGTGACCGGCGGGCCGCAAAATCCGATGGGTTCGCGCGGGCTTTATCTATACCTCGGCGGCAAGGATACGCAGTACCGTATCCATGGTACCAACCAGCCCGAATACATCGGCCGAGCCAGATCATCGGGCTGCATCCGCTTGACCAACGAGGATGTGATCGACCTCTACAATCGCGTCAAGGTCGGCACAACTGTCGTCGTCCTCGGGCCAACAAACCGTTACTTGTCATCCGGTCCCCGTGGGGTCGATGGCCCCAACGCCTAAACGGTTCGCACCGAGCGGGCTAGGATGGAGCGATGCGTTCCTTTTTCCTATTTACCGCGAGCGGTTTGACAAGCGGTCGTAACTCAGGGAGGCAGAAGATGGCGAGTGTGTTTGCAAGTTTTGGCATCGCAACGGGATTTGCCGCGGCCTCGATACTCGCGGCGGTCGGCTCTGCGCCCGCAGCAGCACAGCTTGGCTGGGACCAGTCCACGGCGCCCATAAAATATCTTCAGTATGATTTGCCATACTACAAATTGCCGCTAGTTCCCCTCACGGCATATACGTATTCCCGGCCCGAACACCGTTTAGCCTTTGGGCGCTATAAGGGTCTGTACAACTACGCGCCACACAGTGTCGCAGAGGCGCCACCAATGGTTGGGGCTGGCACTCCGTTGATCGGGTACGACCTAACACCGTTTTAGAACTTGGGGCCTATCTCAAATCATCCCCCATTTCTATTGCCGATCGCGTGATACTCGGCCATGCCGAGCTTTTGGAGCCATTCTGAAATCGGCTGCGATGCTAACGCTTTCATGCCGTCACTCGTCGAGCAACGCCTTCGCTTCTTTCAGATCGAGCGTGTCGAAGTAGCAGTCCCGCCCCTCGCGCTCAGAAGGGTGCGCGGCTGTAGCCCGCCGGCTTCGACGAAACTGCGACACATTTGTTTGCGATTTAGCGCCGTGAGGCGGCTGCATCACCGCCCCGGCTCTGGCGATTTCCTGGCGAATGAACTTGTTACCGCCAGAGTGGCATCAGGCCAGTTACTACGCCGCAAGGACTTGGTCGCCAAGCACAGCAGCACCTGCTCGCGCCAGCGGCTCAGCTTCCCGCGTACCCATTTCCTTTGGGAAGCCATCAAAATCCGGTAAAGCGGTAGTTCAGACCCGCTCGTATCACATTGGTATGCGAGATTTCCAGTGAAGCGGCGGTGATGTAGAGATACTCGAGTTTTGCACTCAGATTTGGCGTGAATCCATACTCGACCCCTGCGCCAAGCGCAGCGCCAATTTGCCGATCGGTACCACTGCAGCCGCTGAAGATTTCCGCCGCAAACTGGCCCGACCGGGGTCGTGAGGGTCGTCTTGGCCCCGAGCACCGCAATGCCCCCAGTGATGTAGGCCATTATATTATTAGCCGCAAAGCCGGCGCGTAGCCTTGCCGTGCTTTCCCAATCGATCTTCGTCTCCGCGTTGATCGGAAATGCAGTGACCGGTATCCCCCCGACTGTCGGGATGACGCTCGACGAGCCCTTGATGTTCGCCCAGTCGAGGTCCGCCTCCAAGCCCAGCACGACGTAGCTAACTTGAACCTGGGCCCCAATCGTTCCACCGAACAGTCCACCGGAAATGCTATTAGACAAATGATCAAAGCGGTTGGTGATGAGATTGAGGGGGTCTTGGCTACCCCATGCGCCGCCGCCGTTCACGCCAACGTAGACTCCTGTCCAGCTGTAAGCGGGTACCGGCGACATTATTGGCGCGGGTCTGTAGACCGGTGCAGGGGTTAGATCGGCCCCGTAAGCAAATCCGCACGTCGTGAGTGCTGCAGCCATAGAGGTGATAATTACTGAGAGGGGTCTGTTCATGTTCACTCCAGTTCAAGAGGCCCGAACACCAAAATTCGCGTAGTAAAGGTAGCGAAGATGCAGCCTTGTACTAATTTCGTGCACCGATTGTGTCTCGATTCGCCTTTCCGACCGAATTTTTTGAGCTGTTGCAAGCACGCCACATGCCGACGCGGCGCACGCCCAGCGCAATCGCGCCGTCGCTTACGATAACAGTTCAGAACAGACCGTTTCTGAACGGGTTGTCGTGCTAGGTCGTGTGGACAAACTTAATCCAGATTCGGATGCAGGCAAGCAGCACGAAGGCGGCGAAGCTCTCGATCAGCTTGTCGTAGCGGGTGGCGACACGGCGTGAGTTCTTCGCACGATTGAAGAAGCGCTCGATGCGATTGCGCAGGGCATAGAGAGCCTTGTCGACGGCATGCTGTATTTTCCGGGTTGCAGTGCTGGGGATTGCGGCTTCACCACCACGTTCCTCAATGTCGTTGCGGACGGCTTCGCTGTCGTAGCCCTTGTCACCGAGCATCTGTTCCGGATCGCAGTCGATCTCCTGCATCAAGGCCGGAAACGCGGTGACATCGTGTGCCTGCCCGGGCGTAATCACAACGCCGATCGGCAGACCCTCGGCATTGGTGCGGGCGTTGATTTTGGTTGAGAAGCCGCCACGCGAGCGACCGAGCGCGTTACGCTCGGCCCCCCTTTTCCACCGGCTGCGCAATGATGCGCACGGATGATGGTCGCATCGATCATCTGCAGCGCGGCGTCCGACACTCCGCTTCCCGCGAGCCCTTCCAGGATCACGTCCCAGACGCCACTGTCGGCCCACCGCCGAAACTGCCTAAAGATCGAATTCCAGTTGCCGAAGCCCTCCGGCAGGTCGCGCCATGGTGCGCCGGTTCGCATCAACCAAAACACCGCGTCGAGCACGCGGCGATGATTGCGTGGCGGCCGGCCGCCGCCGCGATGGATCAGGAACGGTTCGAAGTACGCCCACTCATCGTCGGTCATCAGTCCGCGAATCAAGGCTGCCCTCCGCAAAGAGCAGCCTTGAATTAATTCGCGATTCTCTGCGTCAATAGGTTTGTCCACCCGACCTAGTCGCGATGTGCTGCCGTTGGGTTGCGCTCGCTTCCAGCAGCGTAACCGCTCGCGCCGCCGTTTCGGCACCAACAGGCAGCGACTTGGTCGGCCCGTAATCGGCTGCCGTGCGCTGTCCGGCTAAAGCCCTGCTCGATGGGTTTTCCGCATGACCACTACCCTCTGCAACTTTGCCAAACTCGCTGTCCAGCGCCTGGGCGGGGAGTCGCAGGCTCGGGGTCGATGCTACTTGGCTGGCTTGCCCCTTTTTGTCGACAAATCGCTCAACGAATGACAAGGCCACTAAGCCGCCAGCCGACACTCCTACTGCGGTGGCGATAAGCACCATAGAGATCTTGTTAGTAAAACTCCCAGTCTGAGGGAGATAGCCCCATTCTAGTTTGGTGCCACGCATATCACTCGACTCACTTACGTAGCTTCAGGAACACGAAATAGCGATGCAGCCAGAAATACGAAGCCAAAAGAATGATCTAGCAAATGCAAAGCGCCAAGAGCGCACGCCGAAACGACCGGCTCGATCGAGCGCTCATGGCATGTGGTGCCCTCGCGCAGCCACTCACAAGGCCGGATGCTTGCGCGGCTTAGCCATGTTCATCAGCTTCAGATTGCCGTGGCTGTTATTGCTCGCGAACCGAGCCGTTCTCGTTTCGGCTGCCATGGTTGGCTGCCTGGCCATTACTGTACGGGTCGGCAGCAATTTCGTTTCGGACACATACTGATGCTGACGCAGAACCACGGTCCGGTAGTGCACCCGTGGTATCACCGCGACATGGACGCGGGGGATCACTTGAGTATGCACGCGCGCGACGACGCGATGGCGAACAAGCGTCACCGTATGCACGCGAATCACCGGCTGCACGCGTGTGATGTTCACGACGCGATTGATATGCCGTACATAGTGTGTGCGCGTTACGTCCGCGTACTTGATCCTATGCACGTCATGATACTTCGTTCTCGTTATATCATGGTAACTGGTGCGGGTGACGTTGCGGTACCGGTTTACATCGCTGACCTTCTGCACGGTGTGGTACCGGTAGACCGTACTCACCTTGGCGGGGCCGGCAGGCTGCCCGCATTCGCTCATTCCGCTCGCGCATCGTGCCTGCGCCGACAGCGGGATCGCGACGATGATCGCGCCCGCCAAAGCTGCGATACTCCGCAGCCATATTGTTGAGTCTGGCATCATCAACTCCTTCAACTCCTGATGTATTGTTGTTCCTCCGTAGGTCTTAAGGTGTTGCCTCAGTCAGGCTGAGGATCGGGCGGGGGAGCAACTGTCCGACCCGGGCCTAGTGCGCGAACGGTAGGGCGAAGGTGCTGCAGAATGCCACTGTACAATCGTGGCTGTTTCTAATCCAAACGTGGGATGACCGTGTACGTTCGTATAGAGCGAACGATCGTGCGGCATATCCCGCGGACCCTATCAGTTTGTTGATGGTCCAAGAATTACCCCAGCAGCAGGCCCTCGGGTCTTCGTGCTCAGCATGCCGTCCACCGCGCCGCGTTTCACGTTCTGCCCGACGGTTGCATCCGCTATGACGAAGTGCAATTCAGCAAAGCGCTGCGCGTATTGCCCGAGATGCTAGGCTACAAGATATAACGTGTCGGCACGGGGGAAACGTTGAGGCGGCGCCAGTTTATCGCGCTTATGGGCGCGAGTGTCGCATGGCCATTCGCAGCGATGGCGCAGGAGCCGGGGCGGACCTATCGCCTAGGCGCTTGTTGTCGGCTCCGCGCGACAACCCGAACTGCGAGGCCCGCGCGGTACGCCTGCGAGTTCAAGCTCGCCAGCGAGGGCCCCGGCACTCACGCCATTCAAGCCTATCTCGGGCACCGCTCAATTGTGTCCACCGTGCGCTATACGGCTTTGAAACCAAATCGATTCAAGAATTTCTGAATTTTTAAAAGGATCGAGGTTCCAAGCCGCTCGATCACAAAGTCATTCGGCAAGGAAACACCGAGCCGGATGGTCGGATCAAACAAATGGCCGCCAAATGTTATGCCTTGAGCGCGTCAGGAACCTTCCCGCCGTTCTCCGCGAGCTTGATCATTACCTGCTTGTGCAGCCAAATATTCATGTCAGCAGAGTTGGCCATATCGCCGGTGTAGTGCAATTCCTTTGCCAGCTCTTTACGAGCCACAGGCTGCTATCGAGATTAAGTAACTTCATCAGGTCTACGATCGATTTGCGCCAGTCGAGCTTCTCCTTGTTCTGGCTCGCAAGCTTGGACAGAATGGCCTCAACGTCCACCAGAGACGGTGGCGCGGTTGCCGAGGTCGCGGCCGCAGTACTTGAACTTGCCGATGTCGGGCTGGTCGGGCTGGGAGCGACGCTTCCAGTTGATGGTGGCTGCGCTTTGGCGCTGCCATGGCTGAAAATGCCAGACATGATGTTTCCGAATATGCTCATGAATTAGTCCCTCCCATGTCGACACTTTTGCGGCCCGCTTCGTCTGCAGCGTAGCTCACAGCCAATCGTATTTCCCGCCTATGCTCGACGGCGACCCATCACAGCGTTGTAGATCAACAGCACCACCACCGAGCCCACGACCGAGACGATCATGCTGTAAATATTCAAGCCTGTGACTCCGGACGCGCCGAACAGATCAAAGAGAAAACCGCCGACGAGAGCGCCGACGATTCAAAGGGCGATGTCGAGCCAGAAACCCTGACCCTGTCGATCAACGATCTTGCTTCCGATGAACCCGGCGATCAAGCCGAGGATGATCCAGCTGACGATCCCCATCTAAGTACCTCGTTCTACCGACCCGGTCTGGGGTGGGGGGGTTACCGACGCTCCCCTCGACTTGAGCCGAAGTAGCGAATCCAGCGCGTTATTGCTTTGACACGTCATACCATTCGCGATGCTTCCTCTTCGGTCGGAAGCCGGCCATTCGGCGAGAGTTGATCGACCAAGTCGGGCAAATGTTGACTGAGGCCGGAGAGCAAATCCTCACGTCCCACGCCAGTGTGCTTGCTTAGTGCATCGATTGTGTCGGTTCCGAGTGCGTGCGCCAAGTCATTGGACGCGATCTTTTGGTTGGGGCCGGTGCCCACCCATGATTGCGCCGCCTGACCCAATCCGCGTTGCTGAAGTTCCTTGACGAGAGCGCCAAGACCGCCGCTTAACGCGGTTCCCGCCGCAGCGCCGCCCAGGATTTCGCCTAATCCGCCCGGAAGCAACTCTTTCAGACTGGAATTGGGATTGGTGGCGACGGCGGGCGCCGACGCGCTACCGGGTTTGCCGCGGAGCAGCCCGCCCAAAATATCGCCGATCTCTCCGCCTTGTTGACCGGCGGTCATACTGCCGCCAGAAGGCACGGGGCTGGGCGCGGCCGTCTCACTCCCTTTGCTCTTGACTGCCTTGTACGCGAGTAGACCGAGGAGCGCCATCATAATTGGCGACATCCCGCCTCCTTTGCCACTGCCACTGCCACTCCCGCTGGATTGGCTTGGTCCGCGAGGACCATTTTGCATGCCATTGAGAATATCGATCAGTCCCATGTCTCTCTCCTGTTTGGGAAGCGACCGCCGCATGGCGGCGTTTTGTTGCTTGGGTCGTTTCCATTTTGCTGCCGCGTGGTCCACTGCCTCAGTGCCAGCGGGCGCAGCGCCTTTTTCATGAAAAACCTCATGAACAGAAACGGACCTCGCGCACTCAATCAATATTCCGCCTAAGTCTTTGAGGGTCGCTACTGAGCTTTGATATGCACCGCTTATCCACTGGTATAGGCCACCACTACCGATAGCGGCGGGACATGTGGTTTGAAGCGCACAATTATTGCGGGGTTGGGGAACACGGGCGGCGCGAATGAGATACTTTGCGGTGAGGCCTTTTAAGATCACCGCTACTGCTGTCTCGTCGTCGATGAAATCGGGCAGCTTTACGAGCCCGGTTGATCCGCATGACGGACGCCCGCGAATAGGCGCGCCCTCGGGGGACCAAAAAAAAGAAAGGGAAATCCCAGGCCATTCGCCCGTGGCAATCGATCTGCCCGACAGACCTGAACCGCGCGACCGTTGGCTGAAATAAATGGGTCGGCCTAAAGTCTCATCAGCTCGAACTCAACAAGAGATTCCTCTAGCTGATGCACATGTTCGCGTATCGTTTCTATCTGCCACTTTAGCGCGTCGCCGATCGATACCAGGCCGACGAGGCGGTCCGAATCAAGCACCGGCATATGGCGGAACTTACCCTTCAGCATGCGTTCCATGACGTTGCCGATCGACTCGTTCACATCGCAGGTGGAGACGTTACGCGTCATCACCTGCGCGACCGGCAGCCCCAGGACGGTACTTCCGCCGTCGGCCATCGCGCGCACGATGTCGCGCTCCGACAGAATGCCGACGAGGCGCCCACCGCCGTCGAGCACCACTAGCACACCTATGCGATGCGTGGAGAGCGACTTCGCCGCCGCCGCTAGATCGGCAGTCGGTTCGACGCAGATAATGTCGCTACCGTTGGCGGCAAGAATTGTCTTCAAGCTCATGCCAGGCTGCGTCACGGACGACCGCCGGCACGGTCAGTGTGCCGGTAATTGGCGGCCCGTTTGATCTTGATCATCGACCTGGTTGAAAGAAGATTTTGGACTTCCGAGGTAGTGCTACTTGTCGCCGGTGTTGTCTGCGCTTTTTTTGACGCCCGATGGCCGAGACTGGCCGACATGGTGTTTCCGAACACAACTCGTAACTCGCTCCTTAGTCCCTTGCGATCTCGTCGAGCTTTGTACTAGAGCTGCTCAGCGCGAAAGGTATCGCAGCTGCCGACATTGCCAGCCTTCAAGCCGGTCATGAACCAACGCGAACGTTGCTGCCGAGGTGCCGTGGGTGAATGCATCGGGCACAACGTAACCTTGCGTTTGTCGCTGCAATCGATCATCCCCGATGGCGGATGCCGTTTGCAATGCAGAGTCCACATCTCCTGGTTCAATGAATTCCCACTTTGCATGGCCTCGGTTGGCCCACACGCCGGCAAGACAATCGGCTTGCAACTCCACTCGGACTTGCAAACTGTTGGCCTCGGCCTTATCCATGGCACGTTTCGCCTCTTGCACCTTTGGTAGCAGACCCAGCAAGTTCTGCACGTGGTGGCCAATCTCGTGGGCGATCACATAGGCTTGCGAAAACTGGCAAGTCTTGCTGCCGACCTCGCAGGCGCGAAAGCGCCGCTCGAGGTCTTGAAAGAAACTTGTGTCGAGATAGACCTTTTGATCGATCGGACAATAGAACGGCCCCATCGCGGCTTGCGCAGACCCACAGCCGGACCGCGTTGCGCCGGAAAACATGACCAGCGTCGGCGGCTTGTAGGTTTTTCCGGCTTGCGCAAAAATATCTGTCCATACCGTCTCTGTGCTGCCGAGGACGGCCGACACGAACTGGCCCGTTGCGTCAGATGGGTTTCCAGAACTCGTCGTGGATCCAGCATCCGCTTGCTGCTGCTGATTGCCACCCCTTGAAAGCATTTCCGCGCCGCCGATGAGCGTGCGAGGATCGATGCCCAAGGCCCAGCCGATCACTGCGAGTACTACAATCGTACCGATCCCAATGCCGCCTCGGGCTACGGGGCTGCCACGTCGATCTTCAATTCGCGCGCTCTTCGGCAACTCATCGAGGCGCATGACTTACCTCATATCCCGATGCGTGGGTACGTCACAACGATCGTGACATCTCAAATTAGACTAGACGCCTAAATCTGAAACCAATTTGATTTACATCAAAAAGCCTAGCTAATCCGGCGAAGCGAGCCCGTAGTGACGCGCCACTCGTGCATGGTCAAATGAAAGCACATCGCCGAGCTGGCGTTAGTCAAGCGATTCCCCCTGATCTGCTTGTTCCCACAGTTTGCCGAATTTGGCGGGCTCATGGCTTATGGACCGAATCTGGAGAGCGAGTTTAGCAGATGCGCGGGTTAGGCCGGCCGGATTCTGCATGGAGCCAAGCCGAATGACCTGCCGATCCAGCGGCCGGAGAAATTCGATCTGGTGATCAACCTCAAGACTGCCGAAGCGTTAGGCGTCTCTGTACCAACCGTGCTGCTCGCCACGGCCGATAAGGTGATCGAGTAAGTGGCGAACGGAGCCGAGCTGCTGAACCCGCGGCGAGGCGCGCGGATCGCGGCCGACGTCGCCAAGCTGGAGCTACTGCGCCAGCTTTTTGTGCCAACGCAGCCCCAACAGCTTGCCGACGAGGTCATCGATGAAACTAAGCCGATGTCGCCGATTGGCCGATGCGGTCGAAAAAGGCTTGAGAACGTCGCCAAACATTGATTCCGCTGATTGCGAGGATGACCTCGCTGGAGGCGGCGATGATGGGGCGGCAGACTGGCGACCAGGCGGGTCTGTTTTATGAGTTTCGGTTGGCCGATCGCATTCCTAAAGATCACCTGCTGCGGCGCATCAATGTGGTTGTCGGCCCGGTACTGGACGGCGTGCGCGGTCAGCTAAAACCCTATTACAGCCAGATTGGGCGGCCGTCGATTGATCCCGAACTTATGATCCGAATGCTGATTATCGGCTACTGCTTTGGCCTACGGTCGGAACGCAGGTTGACGCAGGAAGTCGAATTGCATCTGGCCTATCGCTGGTTCTGCCGGCTCGATCTCGATGACAAGGTTCCGCATTTCAGTCGGGAAACCCTCCGCGCCAAAGCGTGCCAGCGGCCCCGCTCGGGCCGCCCATGCGACAGGGCCGCGTTCAGCAGGGCCCCTTCGCGTCCCAGCGGTCTGAAAGCGCACCAATGGGCCAGAATGTGGGCATGGCCACCCCTCCCACGGGACGGCCTCCGCCTTGATTGTTCGACCTCACCATGCGCCCGCTGTCGGACAAATAGGTGGGTCGTCGACGTCTTGCGCGTTAGCGCACGCTTATTTTTGACCTGCTGATGGAGGCGAACAAGGAAGCGCTGGCGAGGCTGGCCGCCAAGGAGAAGGGCACCAAGGGCTGATCGGCGACCCGTCAAGGGGATCAAGCCGCACCGTGTCTTCACCGCTGACGGCACCTAGATCGACGTGCAGCCGGTTGTTGTCGAACCGGCTCCCTTCTGACGTCGCAAGACTACAACTACGATCGCACCTTGCAGTCGCGCCAGCGCTCGCGCGCTGCCACTCAGGTGCAGGTCTGCGACATCGCCTCGACTTCCGCTCCTAATGCGCGCCAGCGGCCGCCGCAAGGGCAACACAGGGCCACCTCGCAGACGGCGGCCCACCGGGCTCAAGCTCCTCGAACTCCACCACGCCGCGATCCCAACGATATACGGTATTGTGGTGTGCGGTGAGCGCGCAAGCACCAACGCACCAATTTGCGCGCAAGCCGCACTGGAGTGGACAATGAACGTTTTATGATCAGGCAAGGGTGAATTGATGGGACAGGAACGGAGCGACGAGACTAGGCAAGGGCATACCCGCTTCGTGCAGTGGAACGTGCTCTGCAGGGCGGCAGTGATTTTAGGAATCATCGATTCCTACAACAAGGAAAATAACCTGAAAATCGCGGAGCTCCTAAAGAAACAGGTCGCCGATGGGAGGGTGATCAAGAAAAAGGGCGGTACAGCACAGTCGTCGGCGGCGTGGTATGCGGCCAAGTTGCCATGAAAGACCGTAGCCATTTCCGGCGTTCCTAGGCGTCTGGGGCATTCCGGGTAAGACGGGCTCCGCCTAACATAAGGCGGAGGCGCGCGCCGGTGCATCGGTTGCGATCGGCAGCTCGCGAATGACGGGCCCGAGCTGCTCAGCGGGGAGCTGCGCCTCAGCTCTGTATTTCGGTGCCAGTGTTCAGCATCGTGAACACTTTACCGTTCCGATTAGGGTGACAATGTAATTCTGGCGGCCCGCGAGTTCTACGCCGGGATCCCCCGGATGAACCTTGAACTTGAAGCGGATGGTAGCGATTTTCGGGGCAATCCGGAAATTCCGCGTGGGTTGGTGGCTAGTCGCGTTCCAGCCGATCCCGGAGCGGCAACTGTGTTGCCCGCTCAACTGCATCTTTCATTGACCCGGTCTTCTCCGCCTTGATTGCGATGCGGCCAAGGTTGCTGCCATCAAAAGGGCTTTGGCGGCCAAACGACGGGTGCGGCGGATCGCGCGGGACCTGAAAACTGGGGTCGGTACCGTCTTGCGTATCAGGAACGAATTGGCAGCGTAAGCTCGCGGCCGAGCGTCTTTTCTCGTCGAGGCATGCGTGCTTCGTTATCGACCAAATGGCCCGGAACGCGCCGCCCGCTGAATGATCTTTTGCATGTCGCGCCGAACACTCGAGTCCGCTTTTGGAGCGCAGCGGACATGAACTGCAAAGCACGACCGGCCGGATCGGTCGAAAATGGACCTGAACGGACATCGGCAGGCCCGCTCACCAATTCGGTTGCAGGGTGTTGCCTTTCGGAGACGGCATTTCGTGGCTCGGCGATGTAAATTCGGAAACTCGCAAGAAAAAATTCACTTCAACGGCGGAATGTGACGGACCTTCGAGTTGGCCGCGCGCGTTTTGGCATCCTTGAAGGTGTAAGCCGTAGAAAAAAGTATTGAGTAAAAATGTTCCAAAGAGAACTCATTACGGCGGCCAGTATCAGCCTCGCGATCGTATTGGGCGCCTGCGCCGGCCGGCCGGCTCAAGGCGTGCTGGTGCCCGTCGCACAATCTGCTGAAGGCACATCCCGGGTGAATGTGCTTGTCGCCACAACACGACAACGCTCAACTGCGGATGCGGGCGAGATGTTCAATGGGGAGCGCGCGGAGGACGTATCCTATGCTGCTGTTACCGTTTCAATTCCGCCTGACAACTCCCGAAAGAGTGGCGAAATCAACTGGCCCGCATCCCTTCCTGGTGATCCTAATCGCGATTTCGTCACTCATTCGGCGAATTATCTCGACAAGCAGCAACTCTCCGCCGCCGTGTCCGCCGCGGCAAAGCCGGCCGGTCGCAGAAACGCGCTCATCTTCGTGCATGGCTTCAACAACCGGTTTGATGATGCCGTTTACCGGTTTGCACAAGTCGTTCACGATGCGAAGGCGCCAGGTATTCCCGTTCTGTTTACATGGCCTTCGCGCGGGGAATTAAGTCTGCCTGCGTACACATATGATCGCGAGAGCGCGAACTCTTCCCGCTACGCGCTCGAACAACTTATCGAAATGCTGGCTGCCAATCCGAATGTAAAAGAAATCAACATCGTTGCGCACTCAATGGGCAATTTGGTTACGCTCGAAGCGTTGCGCGGGATGGCGAGCCGGAGGGGTAAGATTGGAGCAAAAGTTAGGAACGTGATGCTAGTCGCGCCTGACGTAGGCGTTGATATGTTTCGCAGGGAAATTCAAGGAATGGGAAAGTCTAGGCCGCGCTTTCTTCTGTTTGCATCTCAAGACGATATCGCCCTCAATTTTTCAAAGACAATTGGGGGAGGCGTTGCGCGCATTGGTGCGATCGATCCAGCGCAGGAGCCGTACAAAAGTGAGCTGGCGCAAGAAAACGTAGAGGCGTTTGATTTGACTAAGCTCAAAGGTAACGCTCACAGTAGAGCCTTTGAAGATATTACGACCGTAGTGAGCATGATTAAGGTCGGCCAGTGAACCGTCGACCGCAAACTTGTGGTCGCCGCCGACGAGGTGATCGAAGACAAGGCCGATGTCGCCTACTGGCCCGACAGGCCGCCTTCTTCGGGCCGACCATCGCTTACGGGGCATCGCGGACACGGCTGGCCTCAACAGCTTGCCGCGCTGTGTCGCGATTGACCCACAAGGGACGTGAAGCGAAGCCTGTTAAGTGCTGAGGGGCGCGAGCGCGTTGCGTAGTGGCTCGCTGGAAATGGTCATGAGGCCCGTGAATGGCTGACCTAGCTCCAGGATCAGGAAGATGGCGGCAGACGCCGAAACCGCGAAGATGCCGAGGGCGACAATGGTGGTTCCGTTGTTATCGGCGAAGAGGCTGAAGCTCGCGAATATTATCGTGAGCCAGGAAATCAGGACCACAAGGAAGGGGATGGGAATTGCCATCCCCGCCTCCGCGAACAGGAGCAAACGCGTTTTTCCAAGTTCTTGAACGGTGTCTAGCGCCCTGGCTTGGAGAGAGCGCTGCATCTCGTTCCGCGGTGACAGTTTCAGAATCTCATCGTAGAGTGATAAGGCTCCGGCACTCGCTTCGAACGGCGCCACCTTCCCAGAGTCCGAATCCGTTTTCGCGCCAAATCCGATCGGCCATAGAGGCGACCCCGCGACGAAGCAGATTGCGGGCCAAATCCGTCTCCGGCCCGTACTGCGCCAGGGTGCGGTCGAGCAGAACGATGTTGGCGGTTAACTGCTGGACTTGAGTGCTCTGAGTTTCATAGGTGCTATTCGCCGAGGCAATCAACAATCCGAGCACAAGACCGGCGATTGTCCCAATCAGTCCCGTTCCCAGCCGCACGACGTCCTTAGTAGCCGCGCTCAGATGATGTTCCGGCAACCTGTTGCGAAGAAATATGCCGAGAAACGTCCCGCCCAGGACACATCCAAACGCAATCACGGACATCAACAGGGGGCTCACCGCTCACTCCTCCAGTCTTGCGCGAACAAACCTTCCGCTCAGGTGAGCTGGAGGGCGTTGAGTGCTCAGACTAGGTCGGGTGGACAAACCTATTGACGCAAGAATCGCGAATTGATTCAAGGCTGCTCTTTGCGGAGGGCAGCCTTGATTCGCGGACTGATGACCGACGATGAGTGGGCGTACTTCGAACCGTTCCTGATCCATCGCGGCGGCGGCCGGCCGCCACGCAATCATCGCCGCGTGCTCGACGCGGTGTTTTGGTTGATGCGAACCGGCGCACCATGGCGCGACCTGCCGGAGGGCTTCGGCAACTGGAATTCGATCTTTAGGCAGTTTCGGCGGTGGGCCGACAGTGGCGTCTGGGACGTGATCCTGGAAGGGCTCGCGGGAAGCGGAGTGTCGGACGCCGCGCTGCAGATGATCGATGCGACCATCATCCGTGCGCATCATTGCGCAGCCGGTGGAAAAGGGGGGCCGAGCGTAACGCGCTCGGTCGCTCGCGTGGCGGCTTCTCAACCAAAATCAACGCCCGCACCAGTGCCGAGGGTCTGCCGATCGGCGTTGTGATTACGCCCGGGCAGGCACACGATGTCACCGCGTTTCCGGCCTTGATGCAGGAGATCGACTGCGATCCGGAACAGATGCTCGGTGACAAGGGCTACGACAGCGAAGCCGTCCGCAACGACATTGAGGAACGTGGTGGTGAAGCCGCAATCCCCAGCACTGCAACCCGGAAAATACAGCATGCCGTCGACAAGGCTCTCTATGCCCTGCGCAATCGCATCGAGCGCTTCTTCAATCGTGCGAAGAACTCACGCCGTGTCGCCACCCGCTACGACAAGCTGATCGAGAGCTTCGCCGCCTTCGTGCTGCTTGCCTGCATCCGAATCTGGATTAAGTTTGTCCACACGACCTAGTCGACGCGCGCGAGGAGGACTATTGGACGCCGCGCAACTACGGCCACACCGCGGGCGGCCTCTACACGTTGCGGCGCGGGCTGGAGAATTCGGTCAACATCGTCACCGCTCACCTGCTCGACGGCGGCATCGAAACCGACCCGGAAAAGAGCCTCGACGACATCTGCGCGACCGCAGTGGCGGCGAAGATCTACGCCGATTGCGTCCGCTACTATCCGTTCGTGCTCGGCGCGCAGCCGGTGCGCATGATCGATCTCGCCGCCTTTTACGCCGCCGTCGCCAATGAAGGCGCGCGCCCGCAGCCGCACGCCATCGACTCGATCGAAGTGGGCGGCCGCACGATCTATCAGTACCCGAATACGCCGCCGACGACGATCGGCGCCGCGGCCGATCACACCTCCTTCTATCAGCTCAAGACCATGCTGCAGGGCGTCGTCGCCCGCGGCACCGCGCGGGCGATCGGCGCGCTCTCGCCGTATGTCGCCGGCAAGACCGGCACGACCGAGGATTCGGTCGACGGCTGGTTCATCGGCTTCACCAATGACGTGACCATCGCGGTGTGGGTCGGCTACGACAACGGCGACGGCAAGCGCCGCTCGCTCGGTTCGACCGAGACCGGAGCGCGGCTGGCGCTTCCGATCTTTCAGCCGATCATCAATGCGGTCTGGTCGGAGAACATCGCGCCGAAAGCGCCGCTCAGCGGCCCCTCGCCGGAGGCGCAGGCTCATCTCATCGATCTGCCGATCGACTTTGCGTCGGGCCAGCGGGTGACGCGCGGCGGCTTCGTCGAGCATTTCCAGCTTGATGCGGATGGGGGAATCGACGTCAGCCAAAGTGAGAGCTCCCAACCTAAAATCCTTTCGCACCGATCAGTTGAGGTTCGCACCGCTCGGCGCGTTCCCGGATTCTATCAGGAGTATGACTACTGGGACCACGCCCAAAGTTATCACTATAGCGCTCCAACCTATCCTGGGATTTTCGGTTGGGGCTGGCGATCCTTCGAGCCAGCGAAACAAATTGATGCAGCCGCCGCGCCGCGTCCGCCGGCTGGACGCCACCAGGCCCAGCTCGGCTGTCACCATGGGGCGAAACCCGTAAAGCGGCTCATGTCTCTGGTGGATTAAGCCGACTTCACCTCCTTTCCGGTCCTGAACAAAGGAAGGCCCTTTTCGCCAACCGAAACCAGGGCGCCGGTTTGAGGATTTCTGCCGGTGCGGGCTTCACGAAGCTTTACAAAAAAACTTCCAAATCCCCGCAGTTCGACCCGGTCACCACGGGCCATTGCAGCGGTCATCTCTGCCAAAATAATATTGACGATCTTCTCAGCATCCTGCCGATAGAGGTGCGGGTTTTGGAGTGATATTCGGTCAATGAGTTCTGATTTAAGCACCGCAAAAACCTCCGACCATGAAGGTGGCGGGATTTGCGGGTCCGGTCAACCCGTCCCCGTTCGCCTACTGGTCCTGCCCCACCGCCCGCAGCGTTCATCTGACTCGTTGAGTCCGCGTCCATGACGCATAGTTCTCCCATGGTGATGCCGATTAGGGCGTCCCATGGTGGTGACGGAGTTGATTGCCGTGACGCGGCAGCTGCGCCGCCCCGATCCAGGTTGCCGGCCAGTGTCACTGCCCAGGGTCGCCGCCCAGCTCGCCGAGCGGGGTTAAAGTTTCGTCGAGCGGCAAGTCATATTTAGTCTTGGCAGTAGCTTCAATGCTCGGCAAATAACCTTCGACCAGCGCACCGGGCCTCGCCGGGAGGCCTTTGTCGCGTTGAGGCTGGCCCTGCCGTGCCCCAGAAAAAAACTCTGGCGCGACTTGTGGCCGAGCTGCGCGGCGCGCCGCCCGATCCTCGCGCCTTCCGATTACATCCGCTCGCTCAGTGACGACCCAGATCCCCGCCCCTAACCGACGGCTTACTCAATGCCACTTACGGCGTCGAAATTAGACCACTGCTGGTCGCGACTATCCATCGCTCGCCCCACAGAACAATGGACTCAACTCGCCCAACTCCCGGCACAGTGTCTCCCCGCTTTGCGGTCCAGATACCATTCGGCCCTTCCAAAACTGCCGTGCCATTAGTCACTTCTCGAAGCATCCATCCCTCAATGGTTGTCAGTCTCGTCTCCGGCACCGGAATGCGTTTCACCTGAGAATGCAGAGGCGGCGATGACGTTTTCGTTCTGGTGTTTTGCTTCACCCCGTGAGTCGTGGCGCCATCGGCGTATATGCGTTCTTGCGGTGCATCAAACCGATTTGCGTTGTGTCGCGAGGCGGTGACTTCAGGTGGTACTGTCCCACGCCGCAGCAAGTCAGAAGAAGTGGCGAGTGCAGGCGGCGACTTCCTCGTAGACACCGATAACAACCGGTCCACCGACAAGGCCCAGCGGCTGACTATCTCTTTTGCATCGTGAGAGTGCCAGCAGAATGTCAGACCGATCACCGCTGCAAAGGAAAAGAAAGCGACGCGTGATATTCGCCCGCGCATCAATGCCCTGGCGCTCACAAATCGATCCTTGAAACCCGATGGGCGAGGAACGACGCGGATTGCCGATTCCACTGCCCGTAATTCAGCAGAAAAGTCTGACTTTTCCCGAATTATTTCGGTCCGCTGGTTGAATGCATCGTCGGCGGTATGCGGCTCGTACGTTACTCCGCGTGGCCGAGTTTCCTGCGCCGCTCGCCACTCCTTTGGCGGAAGGTGGGCACCCTTCCGTTTATCCACGTTGCAGGGAGTGTTGATCCATTCTTTGATCAACCTAAATTCTTCGTCGGGTGGAGTGCCGTTGGCATAAAACCTCGCAAGCTGAGCTACTGCCTCGATATTGACAAGGTAGATTTCAGACTGTGTCCGTAAATCACAATCGGCTTTAGTTTCATGACCTCCGGAATTCAGGCTGGCAGTCTCGATGTCCGAAGCACGGGGACGGGCCAATCCAGACTCGTAAACAAGATCATCAGCACTCATCACCGCCTCATTCCGACAGAGTTAGGCCGGACCGGAGGCTCATTGACCCAAAACCGTCCGCCGTCTCTGGATACCGCGACTAACCTAATAACTGAACACAGCCGGATGGCAGCTTGAACATCGCTGCTTCCCGCTTCGTTGCCGCCACGACCTTTTCTACTATGTAGCCAAACACCTCCTGGTCGATGAGGCGACGTTCAAGTTCGCATTTGGCCGCAATGCTGCTGTTCGCCGAGACGAGGTATTCCAAGCGTACCTCCTGGGCACCATCGGTGGTGAATTTGACTGTAGTTTTGAAAGGCCAACGCATCTTAACGTCTCCTTCTTGCGCATCCATCCGATCGTCAAGACTTTAATAAAAGGTTGCGCAATTCTGGCATCGGAGTGTTGTTATTGCGACTTCTTGAAAGACTTCTTGAAGCGGCCAACCGATTGGTATTGGCGGTAGCATATCGCACTGATTGTCGGATGATCGGCGTCCTGGCCTTGCGGTCAGCCTGTCAGCACTGGCGTTTTGCGAACGAGAGCTTTCATCGCTGACCTGCTTGATAAGAAAGTCCGCAACGTCAGCGCGCGAGATGAACCCCGAGTGCCAGTCGCGCCCATCGACCAACACGCGGTACGTCCCCGTGCACGGCACCGCCCGCCGTCAGCCCCTCGCGTTCTGGCGTTTGTCGCTTTTTTGCCCCTGTCCCGCGCATGATGTCGAAGGCTGCGCGGCGAGGGAATTGTCATGCGCACGGTGAAAATATTTTTCGGTGGATCAGGGTCGCGTTCGCGATGGACGCCGTGAATGCGCTGGCGCATGTCGGCTATGCTGAGAACAACATGGGTGTCTCATTCCCCGCAATGTTTGGTGCAATGTGCGCATGTTACGCGATGACGATTTTAGCCGCGACGATGATGAGGTGAAGGTCTGAGCCATGCGCGGCGGCCCCGCAGGTAGTTGTATGCATGCTCGACAACCAGTACCCCGCATGCTCACTCGGTAGGGCGACCTGCGTTCTTCTCTGATCGAGCTGCGGCTTCTAGCCAGACCTCCGCCATCTGCAGGAAGATTCTGCACTCCCGGTCTGATCGGGCGGTTCTAGCCCAGCCAAGACATTCCTCGGCGAACTCGCGGTATTCCTCCGCCGACGACATGTTGCGCCCCCTCCACAGAGCACTCCCCGATATGGTTTCAAGCGGCAGTTTGCGGAGATGATGGATCACTGCCAAAAGGCCAAATCGCCGCAGGCAGCCTCGGCAGGAGGAAGCCTCTCGCCAGATTTCGGGCGGAGAGTGAGGTCGGGAATGATGGTCGCACCGACACGACACACGCATGACAGGATTCACAGGCCAAGCAGCGTGAGCGCCCTCGGAAATCGGGGTTTGGCGGAAGAACCCAGTTTAACTGATGTGCGTGAACCTGTATCCACCGCCGGGCGCAGGATTGTTCTGCATATCGCGCGAACTGACCGGATTGTGCTTGTCCGATGCGCGAGCAGTCGCTTCCGTGGCTGAGCAGCTAGCCGCCAAGCACCGCCAAACAGCAATCTTGGCCGGGATGGGCCGGGCGTTTCACATCACAAATTGAATGCCCTACCCGTCACCCAGCCGCGCGGCCATGGGCTCGTCTTGGCGTCCAGGCCCCCTAAGGACTGCGCGCCACTCAAAACGCACCAACGACTCTTTAAACGCGATTGCGGGCCAAAGCTGCGGCTCAACCGCATCTAGACATCGGCTACCGATGCCATCGCATTGCCTGCCGAGTCACGGATTCGTGGACTTCCAAAAAGCGCGAGGCCAATCGCAGATAGCCGTCCCAAAAATCTTGCGGTCGATGACCCGACCGCAAGATCATCTTAGTGACACTGGTAAACCCATTGCCCGCTACCCGACTTATGAGCATAGGAATTTACCCACACATAGCCGCACGCCGGTCCGGCGTAGGGCGGCCAATTCCAGGTCCCGTACATTGGGCCGCCGCGTCCAGCGGACGCGACGGTAGGCATCAGTGCGGTTGTGGCAACGCAGGCGGCGGCAGCCAAGCAGGCGATCACAGATTTAGGTAACATGGCTCTCTCCTCTGCTGGAAATGCGCCACCATTCGGCCCCGGCGGTTCGATTGCGATCGCGGACCCCGACGCCAAAGGCTGGGCCAAGCATCTTTCCCCAAAGGGATGATCTGCTGGAGCGCCCCCATTAGGGGAAGTGGCATCGCGGTTGGCGATGTTGGCGGCGACCCGCAGGGTTCAGCCGCCGCAGCCCTGGGCGCAACCGCAGCCACCTCCGGGTGTGCGGAACTTCAACGTTTGGGTCTTTTCACTGTCGAAGAGGTAAAACGTCGCCAAGCTGACGTCAGAGATTTCCTCCTCACAGAGAGTGATTTTGTGAGCCAGTTCGATTTTCGGCGTCAGCATGTTCGTTGTTGGCGCGTCTATTGCTGGTGCCGGCGACAACGACAATCCGGCGGCCTTCACCGTCGGTAGGGCTTTGATACTGCGCCTTGGCTTCATCGAAGGTTGCTTGGCGTGCGGCATCGTTAGTCTCCCGTACTCCGAGTAAAAATCGACCAGTGGATCCTGAGTACTACCTAGTCATCCGCTCACGCGAGGCAACTGTCCCAAACCGGCCTCAGCAGCTTGCTGCTGATCGTCGTCCCGGATCGTCCCTCGCAATAGACGTAGGCGAGCGTCTACCCGTTGGCGTCGCGGGCGATGAAGCAGGCGAAAAGGAATCAATGCGCGAGGTCTTGTCGCCTTTAGCCGCAAGACTGGTCCTACTTCGTCCGAAAGGTCTCCCGAGCTGTTTTGGCCGACCTAGAGCTTGCAGTGAGCTGGCTCTGATCGGCATCAGCAAAGGAGGTCGCGGAGTGGAGTGCGTAGGCGGTAGCGTTCACCGCTTCCTTGATCATGCGAACTGTCGGTTGGCGACAATACTACTTCCGCCATTTCCAGCGCCTTCTCCACCGTCCGGCCATCGTCGGCTAACTCATCGACCAACCCCCAATCGAGCGCTTGAGCGGCAGGCATTTTCTCGCACATGATAGTAATGCGCTTGGCGCGGGCTGGACCGACCAGGGTGATGAGCCGTGGTAAGGCACCCCACTGCAGGTTCAGACCGATCTTGACCTCGGGTATGTACAGATACGCGTCGCGGGCTAACACACGCCAATCGCATGCGAGAGCAATGGCTACGCCGGCACCGACTGCGAGCTTTTCCATGGCTGCAATGGTTATCTGCGGCATTGACTCCCAGGCCCTGCACAGTCGCACCCCGCCATAGGCTCGGTACCGCCGCTTCAGATCGTCGGTCTCACTCGGCCAACTGTCCACGGCTTTCAAATCAAAGCCAGCGGAAAACGCATTGCGTGCCCCAGTGAGGACCACCACGTGCGTTTCTAGGTCATCGAAAAAACCGTGCGCCGCCTGGGTCAGCTCCACGACGAGCTTCTCATTGAACGCATTTAAGTTTGTCTTCCGGTCGAAGCACACAATGGCGACGCCATCGCGCTTCTCGATGCTGACATAGTCCAACTTCACGAAAACTCTCCTTCTGAACTCTTCTTTAGCAACGCCTCTGTTTTCAGCAGGTGCCTCTCTATCCAGCGACTATCACCCCAGAGCCGGTTACATAACTGCATAGCAGGTAGCTGTCATTCGAGAATTTTACCATCGATGGCCATCGAAGAGGGGCTGGCGACAAATAATTCACATCTTGATTGCATAATGCCCCTACGGGCAGGGGCCGCACGATGTCGGGCTGGCAAGAGCTAAAGGCGGAGAGAAATCGGCGATCGCTCGTTGAACACCGGCCCCAACAAGAACGCGGTCTGGCATAGCGCTTGCGTTGTCGCCTGGCAGTTCTGGAATGCGCCGAGTAGCCAGATTCAACTGCTGCGGCGCATCCAAAGTCGGAGGTGCGCTCAAAGCGGCGGGCGGTTGTGGCGGAATGCCGAAGTTGACCATTGCGTCCCGCTTTTCCGCGTCTGGAGCAAACACCGAGACACGTCCTGGCCGCGTCTGCTCGATTTTTGGGGATTGCCCAACCTTCAGGTGATTAATCGCGACGTCCATGCCTCTAAATGCGCGACCGAAGCGCGGGACCGGCGCGTTGCCCGCACCTCTCCCCAGACACACTTGAGATAGACGGAGTACCGACCACAGGGACGGATTTACTTCAATGCCGCGGTTCTCTCCCGCGGATGCGGTCAAAGCCCTGCTTTATTGCGGCGAAGCGTTCGTCGATTAATGGCTCGAACTCATTGTCGGTGAAGATGTAGGGCCAATCCTGCTCAATCCCCTCCCGAACCAATTCGCCTACTCATGATTTTCGTGCGAATGAAGCCTGGGCACAGTACCGAGGCATCCGAGGGGCGCCAGCCTCACGCGCAGCCCCTCCGAGAGGGCCACAACGCCATATTTGGTTACATTATACGCAGGGCCCGCCCCGGCTATCAGCCCAGCGATATAAGCCGTGGAAACAATTTGCCCACCCTCGCCATGCGCTTCGATAAGTGGCCCAAAAATTTCAATACCCCAGACCACTGACATCAGATTGACGCCGAGGGTCCAATTCCAGCTCGCGTCGGTCCATCGACCATAGGATCCGCCGCCGCCAACCCCCGCATTGTTCACCAGTATGTGGACCTGGCCATAGCGGGCGATTGTAGCGTCGGCCGCGGCCCGAAGCTCGGCTTTCAGCGAGACGTCAGCTCTCACACCGTCAACATCAGCGTTGGTGAGTTTCAGGTCCGCTACCGCCTTGACCAGCGCAGCGTCTTCGATGTCGCGGAGCACGACCTTCACACCGGCCTGTGAAAGCGCGGTGGCAATCCCTAATCCTATGCCGCAGGCGGCACCCGTGACGAACGCTGTTTTGCCGGCGATGTCCCTCATTCCTCTACTCCCCAACCTTTCTCCGTCTCATTCTACGGCTTAGCCGCCTGCAGGTCAGAGAACATCGCTATGACGGCGCTCGGCGGCGTCTTCGGGCTTTGACCTTGTCAGCGTGGATTGCTGAGGTGCTTGGGCGGAATTGGAAAGCTCTGCAATGGCAACCAACATCTTTCGACGATGCCCGAGCGAGACGCCGACCTTTTCAAGATCAGCTTCGGTCAAGCGAGGCAGCACGGAGACGTCAATGTCGTTGTCGCGAGTGCCGGGGCGTGTCGCTCCAGGCCAATCTTCACCAGCCACTCCGCAATCGGCTGCACTGCGGTAATCCACCTATGGGTCACTGAGGTCCGAGCTAGCCAGACCGAAATGATCCTAATGGGTTAAGCCACCTCGCGGGAAGTGTCCGGCTATGATAAAAGTGCTATCGCCGCTTTCGACAAAAGTCATGAGCACCGGCTCAGTGATCTCGGCAACGAAGCGCGCTTTCACTTGCGTCCCTCACTGGGGCCTTATGACCGTACCCCGGCACGCTCCAGAATAGCCAGCCAACAACCGTGAGGGCAGGCATCCTCGCACTGATCGTTACATACACGCTGGGTCAGGCTGCAAGAACAGAAGGCACGCTACCCACCCAGTTCGTCATTGGCTATGACGACGAAGTGTCATCTTCATCATTCATTGCCAATGTTGTTGACCTCATCCATCCGCGGTACCTTCCGCTTCTGGCGAGTGCGAGCCAAACGAAACCCGCGCGCCCGCAGGAGAATGATGCCGAAGTCCGTGACCTTCTATAGCGAGGGCGTCAAGCTCGCGGGCGACCTGTTCCTGCCGGCGGACATCAAGCCCGGCGAGC